>JBEKHS010000016.1:0-225928 GCA_050012155.1 Candidatus Sulfotelmatobacter sp.
GAGCGGCTCCAGGGTAGGGACATCGCCGCACCAGCCCATGACGACATCGGGGTCGCCCCCGTCGTTGGACGCCCAGTCCCAAATCCCGATCCCCCGCGTGCAGTGCAGGACGGCGTCTTCCATCGACAGGTAATTGAGCGAAGGTTGCTTGCCGGCAACTATCACGTTCACGTAATGGCGGCTCCGCAGGCAATGGTCGGCGACCGAGAGCAGAGAGTTGGTGTCGGGTGGCAGGTATACCCTTATAACTTCGGCCTTTTTGTTGACCACATGGTCGATGAAACCCGGGTCCTGGTGCGAGAACCCGTTGTGGTCCTGGCGCCAAACGTGCGACGACAATAGGTAATTGAGCGACGCCACCTGCCTGCGCCAGTGGATGTTCTTTGTCACCTTGAGCCATTTGGCATGCTGGTTGAACATGGAGTCGATGATGTGGATGAACGCCTCGTAACTTGAGAACAGTCCGTGCCGGCCGGTGAGAACGTAACCCTCGAACCATCCCTCGAGCGTGTGCTCGCTCAGCATCTCCATGACCCGCCCCGCAACGTCGAGTTCGCCGCCATCCGCATCTTCCGGCTTGTATTCGGCCAGCCAGGTTTTCTTCGACGCCGCATAAATTGCCGTCAGCTTGTTCGAGGCCGTCTCATCCGGCCCAAACACGCGAAACGACTTCATATTGCGCCGCATCACTTCCGCAAGAAAGTGCCCCAGCACTTCGGTCGGCGAAACATACATCGCTCCCGGTTCTTTCACCTTTACCGCATAGTCGCGAAAGTCCGGCATCTCGAGCTCTTTTCGCAGCAGCCCACCATTGGCATGAGGATTCGCCGAAATCCTCCGCGTTCCCAGCGGCGCAAGTTCCTGTAACTCACTTATAAGTGTCCCATTCGCATCAAATAACTCCTCAGGCTTGTAGCTGCGCATCCAATCTTCAACTATCTTGAGACTCTTCTTATTAGTCGCCGGATCGGCCACCGGAACCTGGTGCGCTCGCCACGTCCCCTCCACCTTGTGACCATCTACTTCCTTCGGCCCGGTCCATCCCTTCGGCGAACGCAACACGATCATCGGCCATCGCGGACGCGTCACGTCTCCCGTCGATCGCGCATGCTGCTGAATCTGGCGAATCTCCAGAACGCACTGCTCCAGCGTGGCTGCCATCTTCTGATGCATCGCCGCCGGTTCGTCCCCCTCCACAAAATAAGGTTTGTGCCCGTATCCCTTCAGCAGCGCCTCCAATTCCTCATGCGGAATGCGCGCCAGCACCGTCGGATTCGCAATCTTGTACCCGTTCAGATGCAGCACCGGCAACACCGCCCCATCGCGAATCGGATTCAGAAATTTATTCGAATGCCACGAAGTCGCCAGCGGTCCAGTCTCCGCCTCGCCATCTCCCACCACGACCGTCACAATCAGATCAGGATTATCGAACGCCGCCCCGTACCCATGCGAAATCGAATACCCCAGCTCCCCGCCTTCATGAATCGACCCCGGCGTCTCCGGCGTGCAGTGCGACCCAATCCCTCCCGGAAACGAAAATTGCCGGAAAAACTTCAGCATCCCCGCCTCATCCCGGCTCTTATCCGGATATATCTCCGAGTAATACCCCTCCAGATAACTATTCGCCAGGGTCGCCGGCGCCCCGTGCCCCGGCCCCGAGATGTACAAGACATTCAAATCGTATTTCTTGATCAGCCGGTTCATGTGCACCCACACAAACGACTGCCCCGGATCCGATCCCCAATGCCCCAGCAGCCGGTTCTTGATCTGCTCCGCCTTCAACGGCTCCCGCAGCAGCGGATTCGCCCGCAAATAAATCATTCCCGCCGCCAGATAATTGCACGCCCGCCAGTAAGCATCCATCTTCCGCAATTCTTCCGCCGTCAACGTTTCCATGATTTCCGCCGCCGTCGCCATAATGCCTCCCGCGATCAAGAACGCCCAACCTCTATCCTAGATCAAACGCCCCTCCCACATCCTTGACGCCACTGTTAAAATAAAATTAGGGAAATCACAAAAATTTCGCACAATCAGGCGGAGCCCTCACCGGCTCCGCCTTTTCTCGCTCTACACATTTTTCGCTCGATACGTTTCTCGCTCACCCATTTCTCGCAAAACCGGAGCCCCGATGTCCAAGCCGCGCCGCCGCCCCAACTCAACCAACGACCCCAACCGCCCCAACACCAAGCTCACCGGAGAGCGCTCCGAAGCCGCCTTCCTCTACCAGGCCAGCCAGCGCCGCTTCGCCATCTCCAAGCCCTGGGGAGACAGCGAGCGCTACGACTTCATCCTCGACAACCGTCTCCCACCCGAAGCTTGCCCTCAGCGGAGCCGCAGGGTCCACCTGTTCCGCATCCAGGTCAAATGCACCGACTCCCTGCGCGCCGACGCCTACGAAACCCGCGCCACCTATTCCGTCGGCCGCCGCCACATCGCCTACACCAAGCGCGATATCGACTTCATCGCCGCGCATGTTGTGCCGCTGAACATCTGGTACATCATCCCCGTCGAAGTCTGCACCCCGCAACCCATGCTCCGCTTCTACCCCCACCGCAACGCCAAGCTGATGCGCCTCGAACTCTACCGCGAAGCCTGGCACCTCCTCGCCCCCCCACTATTGGTTCCCCCACTAACCATCCAAGCCTGCATCGACCCGGATTATCCAGAAGAAAATTGCTCAGAATGAAGATGTTCCGGAACCTATCCCCCGGACCTTCCATAAAATTATCTTCCGTAAAAGCATTGTCATCCTGAGAGAAGCATGACGTCCACGAAGTGGACGCCATGCGCAGTCGAAGGATCCCTACCCCTGCACAACATCCTCGGCCTGGCGAGGCATTTCCACCACCGGCCGTGTGGGACGGACATTACCCTTCGGCAATCTCAGGGCAGGCTCTGTCCGTCGCCTTTGACGTTGGTTTTGATGTTGCTTTTGAGGTTGCTCTCGATGTTGAACTAATGGAACCCCCACACACCGCCGGCACCCACCGTGGAAGAGCGGCGCTTAAGCGCCGCGTAAAGCGTTTTGAGTGTCGCAGCGCTTCCAGCGCTGCGACAACACCGCTCCCCACGAACAATCCCCGTCTCATTCAGAACAGGGCCAAAGGCCCAGTGAGGAACCTGCTGTTGACTTGGTTGGCCGCCACAAACGAGCTAGGAGAGCGAGAGACCGGGAAGGGCACGAGTTCCACTCGTGCCGATCAAGGATCAACAAAAAAGAAACAAGCTTCAGCTCGCAATTACTCAGCCTTAAGCTTGTCATCCTGAGCGAAGCATGACGTCCACGCAGTGGACGCCATGCGCAGCCGAAGGACCCCTATCCCCGCACACCACCGTCGGCCCGACAAGGCATTTCCGCCACAAATGCGGAGACATGGGCCTTTGGGTGCCGCGGCACTTCAGCGCTGCGATAAGAACCACCCAAAATTAACCCTTGTCATTCCGAACCGGGCCGAAGGCCCGGTGAGGAATCTGCTGTTGACCTCACTGCCCGCACTTGTGCCTCGGCGGTGTACGATAAATGCCATTGAACAGCGAGACGGGCCTTGGTCCGGCGCTCGTGCTTCTGGCACCTGTCGATACCTCGCTGTTTGCGAAGGAGACAAAAGCGGTGGGCAAGCCGACCCTTACATACCCAACTATCCGCGACCTTTTCCAACAACACCTCGATCCCAAACGCTCGGAGAGTGCTTCATTCCTGATTTGGTACCTAGAAAACTATTACCGCCTAGATACGCAGCAAGCTATTGATTCGGTCTGCGACCGGCGCGGAGATAAGGGAGTCGACGGGATATTCGTTAACGATAGCGATGAGACGATCACCGTCTTCCAGGCCACGATCTCTCAGAAAAACACCACCATTGGGGATAAGTCTCTGCGTGAGTTCGCGGGTACGCTTACCCAATTCCGAGATGCTGCATCAATTAAAGCCGTGGCAGATGCCGCCGGAAACAACAAGGTGGCCGAACTAATTCACCGCCTAGAACTGGAGACAAAGGTCGGCTCATATAAAGTGCGGGGCGAATTTCTGACGAACATCGACACAGACCCAAACGGCCAAGCCTTCCTAGAGGCGTCCCCCAATATCGAGTTCGTCGGCAAGACGCGACTCACCGATACGTACATCTCAGATGCGCGTGATATCCCAGTTCATCCAAAGGCAACATTTGATGTCGTCGGACTTACCCTGAGTGAGTACGCCGTCGATGCGAACACAAAAGCACTGATCGCGCCAGTTAAGGCCACTGAACTTGTCAAGCTAAGCGGCATTGCCGACCAATCTCTCTTTGCCTACAACGTCCGCGGTCCACTGGGAAAAACTGGCGTCAATAAAGGCATCGTCAAAAGCATCGAGGATGCGACACGCCACCGACTCTTCCCGCTATTTCACAATGGGATCACAATCATTGCCAAGAAACTGGAAGCCACTAAAGACGAAGTTGCAGTATATGACTATTTCGTTGTTAACGGCTGCCAAAGTCTGAGTTCGTTTTTCGACCACAAAGCCAAACTGAGCGACGATCTGCGAGTACTGACGAAGTTTGTCCAGGTAGAGCCAAACTCCATGCTGGCAACCCTCATCACCGAGATTTCGAATAATCAAAATGGTGTGAAGCCACGTGACTTCATGGCCAATAATCCCCTGCAGATTCGGCTACAGCAAGAGTTTCGACAAAACTACGCGGAGCAGTATTTCTTCGAGATTAAGCGTGGGGAACCGACGGGGGCAGGGCAGCTCATCTCCAATGAAGAAGCTGGATTGTTGCTCATGGCATTTGATCGCGGTGAGCCATGGGCCACGCATCGGAAGTATCAGGTCTTCGAGGACAAATACAACGAGCTTTTCGCGCGAAAAGAGGTTACCGCTGACCGCGTTGTGCTGTGCCGCGTACTCGCGGATTCCGTTGACGCCGCCCTCCCTCGGCTTACGAATGGGCTGGTGGCGAAGTACGTTCTGACCCGCTACATGCTGCTTTACTTCGTCCGGAACATCTTGAAAAAGGATGAGCTGTGGACAGAGATCAATACTAATCCCCAACGGTTTGTCCGCAATGCTGCCAGCCGACAACTGTTTCGTAAGTGTATTGACAGCATCGTGAGCGATCTCGTCACAGATGTAAACGCAGAGATCGAAGGTGTCGGCGACGACTTTGATTATCGGGGCAAGCTACGCGATTCCGCGTGGGTAGAAGCCCTGAATAAAAGCGTAGTGGGCGACCATCTGAAAATGGTAGCCCGTAAAAAGATCCCATCGTTCAAAGAGGACTGGGGAGCAGGCGCGTAGCCTTAGGAGACGTCGATGGCGAGTCGCGGAACTTCAGAGGTGCCCGGGGCGGAAATGCGGGGACAGACGGGACGTTCACCATTCCGCACAGAGGGCCGCCGCGCGGATTACAAATCCTCCACCCTCAACCCAGTATGTTTCGCGATCCGCGCCAGCATCTTCGGTCCGATCTCCACTCGGTCGTGAAATGCCCACACAAAATCAGCATACCCGGCTCTCTGCAATGTAATGTGGGAAGAACCCTTGTGCGCCTTAGCAGACCATCCGATGCGCAACAAAGCTCGATACACCCGGCTAGCTTTCGAACTTGGCCACCTGCTCACGTCGTAGCAAAGCTGATTGTCTTCTGTCCGACTTTCTCTGTCTCAATCCGGTCCGCAATCACCCGCAGCGCGAGCGCCTCGACGGCAGCCTCGGCTTCAGCTTGGGTCGCCCCGTAGGCCATGACTCCCGGCAGTTCGGAAATCTCGGCGATCCAGCGCCCATCGTCTTCGCGCTCAAATTCAATCTTGAAGTTCACGCCGCCTCCGTGAGTCCCAAACCATTATCTCACCTGCGTTGGTCCTGATTCACTCTCCCGCTGCCTTCTTCACATCCTTAAACTGATTAATCTCCACCGTCCCCTCCGGGAACCGCGCCGTGATCTTCAACTCCCCGCCCATCGCCTTCACAAAACTTTGCAGGGTGCTCACATACATATCCGCGCGCCGTTCCAGCTTCGACACCGCCGCCTGATTCACTCCCAGAATCTTCGCCAGATGTACCTGCGTCATCTCCCGCGCCTCGCGCAGTTCATCCAGCGCCATCTCTGCGATCATCTTTTGCGCCTTAGCATCGGACCGCGCCCGCGACTCCGGCGACATCTTAGCTTCTAACTCGCGAAAATTCCTTGCCATCTTGTCCCCCTCACTCTATCGATTTCCTTCTTCCACAATCTGTTTCAAGTGCTCCGCATAAATCCTGTCAGCCCGAGGCACAAATTCTTCATACCAGCGATTGTTTCCCGTCTTGTCGCCTCCGATCAGCAGAATTGCAACCCGCCGCGGATCGAAAGCAAACAACGTACGGTAAGGCCGTCCGGCATGTTGCGTGCGCAACTCCTTCATGTTCGGATACCGCGACCCCGTCACTGAATCGACATGCGGACGCCCCAAGTTCGGTCCACGTTGTCGCAGTACGCTGATGCTGGCTCGGATGTCTTCTTGCCCCTCCATGGTCAACGATTCCCACCAGACTTCGAATTCATCCGTGAACTCGACCGACCATTCCACCCATAGAATATAACTCGGAAGGAATATGTATTCAATCGAAATTTGTCGTTTCGCACGTCAATGTCGATCAAGCCCCTTTTCCTTTCAACAACTTACGCCGCCCAATCCCCCATACAACCGCTAAACCCCGTTTTTCTCCCATTCATTGAGATAAAGATGCGCATCTCCTTGCCCTCCAGCTAAGATCGCTACACATCAATACCCAGGGAAAAGTGTAGAGAACCAGGTTCAACTCCCGGGGGAAAACCATAGGCGGTCGGGTTTGTGGGCAGGATCTCAGGTGAAAGCCAAGGCAAATTTCCGCCAAGCTGTTTCCTGATTCGGGACACAATACCCAGTACAGAAAAAGCTAGAAGCCAGAAGCTTAGGAGCGATCTTCCAACATGCGCAAGCCGATCAAGTACGTAGAAAAAGCAGTCACCGTCGCCGCCAAAGGCGCTTGGGTTGTCTTCGACCGCTTGAACCGAATCAAGCCCAACCCTTCGCCCACCCCTAAGTGGTCCGACAAGCCTCTGCTCAAGTCCTACGAGAAGTCGAAGCCGCCGCTGGGCTGGCCCCGCTCCACCGATTCGCTGTGCCCGAAGTGTGTCCCGGAAATTCGCCAGCAGATTCTCGACGGCAAACTTCCTCACGAAGTTCTGATGAACGAAAAAGTCGGCGAGATCAAAGCCACCATCGTTGAGCGTGACGGCAAGATTCTGATGGTCAAAGACTGCCCGAAGCACGGCCACTTCGAAGACGTGATGTCGATTGACACCGATTTTTCCAAGCACCTCGAAGACGTTTTCCCCGGCCGCGACATCGCCGCCCACAACGACGAGAAGCTTCACCACCACGGGTCGTCTACTGTGAAATATGGGCGCGGCTCGGTGCTGACCATCGACCTGACCAACCGCTGCAACATGATGTGCGATCCCTGCTTCATGGACGCGAATCAGGTCGGCTTCGTCCACGAACTGCAGTGGGAAGAAATCAAGCAGATGCTCGACAACGCGATCACGATTAAGCCGAGGCGCCAGATGAGTGTCCAGTTCTCCGGCGGCGAGCCCACGTTGAGCCCATACTTCCTCGACGCCGTTCGCTACGCCCGCAAAGTCGGATACAACTCCGTGCAGGCCGCCACCAATGGAATCGAATTCGCAAAAAGTTTTGAGTTCTGCCAGCAGGCAGTCGAAGCCGGAATGCGTTACGCGTATCTGCAATTCGACGGCATCGGCAACGCCGCCAACGCTCACCGCATGGTCGGAAACTTGTTCGACGTAAAACTGAAAGCCATCGAAAACCTTCACAAAGCCGGAGTCGAAATCGTCCCCGTAGTAACCATAGTTAACGGCATCAACAACGAACAAGTCGGACGCATCATCAAGTTCGCACTCGACAATCCCAAGACAATCAGCTTCCTGAGTTTCCAACCAGTAAGCTTCACCGGCCGCGACGAAGCCGTAACCGACGACCGCCGCCAGGCCCAGCGCTACACGCTCTCTCACTTGGCCCACGACGTAAAAAATCAAACCGGCCTGGGAGAACCAAGCCGCGACTGGTTCCCAATTTCTTTCATGGGCACCTTCAGCGACTGGGCCGACCTGATGCACGCCAACGACGTAAAAAACGACTGGGGCCAACTAAGTTGCGGTTGCCACCCGAACTGTGGGACGGGGATGGCGGTGATGATTGATAAGGAGACTAAGGAGGCGGTGCCTGTCACTGCGTTTTTGCATGGGGATCAACTGGCGAAGGATATCGCGAAGGTGAACGATGCCTCGCGCGGAAAGTTTTTGACTGGGCTTGGAATGGCGCTATGCCTGATGAAGAATTACGATCCGTATCAGGCGCCGACTCATTTTAAGCTGATGGATCTTCTGAAGAAGTTTGACAAGAACTATCACATTACCGGAAAGGACTACGGCAAGGTCGGTCCGGACCGGACGGTCGAGGATGTGATGAAGCGGCGTACGACCGATCGCTGGAACTTCCTGTTCATCGCGGGAATGTGGTTTCAGGATCTGTTCAACTACGACTTCCGGCGGACGGAGCAGTGCATTATTCCGTATGCGACGCAGGAGGGCGAGATTTCCTTCTGCGCTTACAACACGGGAGTGGGGTGGCGGAACATCATCGAGAAGATGCACATGACGGCGACGCTGACCAAGTGGTATGAAGAGCATGGGCGGCACGAGATTTTTGCGGGCGGAAAAAAAGTGAAGATGGAAGACGAGACTCATTCACTTTTGCTCCGCGAGAATATTGTGACGACGGAGTTGCAGCACGATCTGGACAAGTTGGGCATCGCGAAGAACGCACGGGAAGAGAAGAAGCGGGCTAGAGACGCGAAGGCGGCTTCCGGCTCCCGGGTTCCGGAGGTTGACCATTCGGAGACGCCGGTTGCGGGACATCGTGGTCCGCAGAAAAATGATGAGGCTTACAACGCGCGCATGGCGTCGCTGTATCGCGAAGTGGTTTTGAAAGAGAAGCCGGCGCAGTCGCAGGATGGATTCATTCCGCTGGGGGCTTTGAAGGCAAACGGGGCGAGTGCTCCGAAGCCGGAGATTGCCGAGCCGGTGGCGGGCGACTAACGGCAGCTTCTAGCTTCTAGCTTCTAGCTGCTAGCTTCTAGCTTCTAGCTTCTAGCTGCTAGCTTCTAGCTTCTAGCTAAAACTAAACGGGCCGCCTGCGGGCGGCCCGTTTTGTTTTGGTTCGGGGTGAACCCACGGAGCGGGGAAGCTGGACGCGGAGCCTTCTCCGTGGCTGCGGTCGTCGCTTCGCTCCTTCCTGCGCCACGGTTCAGGCGCTCCCCGCCCTCTTGCCCACGAACTGTCCGGCTTCGTCGCTTCGCTCCTCGCAGGACAGTTCGCCCTAGGAACGATCTGTCCGGTTGGCAAATGAAGCGGGATCTCAGGGTTCCCCGGTGATCGCTTGCGTCAGCTCCAAGGGCGACATTTTTGTTTTTGTCGGGTACGTGCGCGGCTGGTGGCGGCGGGCGCCTTCTCCGTGGCTGCGGTCGTCGCTTCTCTCCTTCCTGCGCCACGGTTCAGGCGCTCCCCGCCCTCTTGCCCACGAACTGTCCGGCTTCGTCGCTTCGCTCCTCGCAGGATAGTTCGCCCGGGAACGATCTGTTTGGTTGACAAACGAAGCGGGATCTCAACGTTCCCGGTTATCGTTTGCATCCGAGAGCAACAAAACGAGCTCGGGGATCGAAGATGAAGGCATCGGGGGAGCCAGCGGGTGCGTTTTCAGGGGACGCGTTTGGCGGACAGGAGTGTCCGCCCTACACGGGTTTCGTCGCTTCGCTCCTTGCTGCGCTACGGTTCAGGCCGCGCCCCGGGCCGCTTGCCCATGGACTGTCCGGCTTCGTCGCTGTCGCTCCTCGCAGCAGTTCACCCATCTTGGGTGGTTCGTGGAAAATTGGGAATGCGGTCTGTCCCACGATTCCTGGATTCAGCCGAGATGCCGTCGTCCCATCTGTTGCGGTTCTCTGGCTTAGTGGCGCGAATTGGGGTCCGAAGTGGTGGATTTATTGGGGGGCGCGGTTGGTTGCGCTGCGGGCGAAGCTGCGGAGCTGGTTCCAGGCTGCTGTGTCTTGCCACTGCTGGATGGGGCTGTGGCCATCATCACGTCCTTGTGATTGCCGACCATGTTGCTGGGGTGTGATGCGGAGCCCTGGTTTTTGTCGGCGGCTACGGCCATGATGTCCTTGTGATTGCCCGACATGCTGCTGGTATGTCCAGAGCTCTTGGCGGCGGCGTCCTGGTTCTTCTTATTTTCTGAGGCGGACGGAGTGGTGGCCGCGGTGGGCGATTTGGCCGGGTGCTTCGTGGGGACGCTTTGCGCCAGCGCCACGACGGACAGGGCCAGAGCGATTAGAAGAATCTTCGAGATGGTAGTCATGCGGGGAGCGTAGCGAATCAGGGAGGATAGCGGCAAGAAGTTTACGAGGGCGGTTGGTGTCTAAGGTAACGGATTGAGGGATTTGGGGAAGTTCAATTTTCGTGACATGGTGGGCGACAGAAACGGAGGAATGCTCGGTCCGCCCCTGGTTCGTCCCAATCGGGACATGAGGGCGGGTGGTGACGGGAGGCGATAAACGAGCTCGGGGATCGAAGATGCCGGCATCGGGGGAGCCAGCGGGTGCGTTTTCAGCGGACGCGTTTGGCGGACAGGAGTGTCCGCCCCACACGGGCTTCGTCGCTTCTGGCTTTGGGTGTTTTGTCGGGAGGGTAAAACGAAGAAAGGGCCCGGACTCGGTCCGGGCCTTTCTTTGTCACCTGGTTGGGTTCGCCGCGACGAGGCGGCGAAACATTGCTGTCGCTACGGCGTGACGGTGAGTGTGATTGTGGTGGTCTTGGTAACGCTTCCGCCGGTGGCCGTTATTTTGATCATATGGGCTCCGGTCGGAGTAGCGGCTCCTACTTTGATGGTCATCGTGGACGTCCCCGAGCCGGGCGCCGCGATGGGATTGGGGCTGAAGGTTGACAGAGGCGCGGATAGGGTTATCGCGGAGTTGAAGCCGCGCCCGCTCTTCGTCGTAATGGTCACCGTGCCGGAGCTGCCCTGGGCTATGGTGATGGTCTTGGGCGAAGCCGTGATGTTGAAGCTAGCGGTGACGGTTAGCGTAACCGTGGTGGTCTGGGTGACGCCTCCACCGACGCCGGTGATGGTGATGGTGTAGTTACCGGGAGTGGCGGCCAAGCCTACGGCCATGGTCATGGTCGAAGTCCCGGAACCCGGGGCAGCGATCGACGTGGGGTTGAAGGTGACGGTCACGCCGGTAGGCTGACCAGATGCAGACAAGGCAATGGCGGAATCAAAGCTGCCGGAGATGGCGGCGGTGATGGTCGAGGTTCCGCTGGTGCCTTGCGCCACCGAGACTGAAGTGGGCGAGGCGGAAAGAGTGAAGCTGGGCGCCACGGTTCCCGCGAGCGCGTTGATGATGGCGTTGCCGTTGGGACTTCCCCACCCGGTCGACAAGTCGTAGCCGACGGTTGAGCCGAAGGTATTGCCGCCGCTGGTGATGTCGTGGAAGTCGGTGTCGTAGTTGGCGCCTGCACCAATGGCGTAGATCGCTGGATTGATGAAGCCGAGTGTGGTGGTCGAGCCGTTGGCCAGGTATTGTTCATTGGCGAGAGCGAGATAACCAGCCCACATGGGCGTGGCGAAGCTGGTTCCACCATATTCGTTTGCGGTGCAAGCCGTTTGGTCGGCGCAGACATAAAAGGTGAAATTGGCGTTTGCCGAAACGTCAGGGCCGTTGCGGTACTTTTTGGAGCATTGGGCGCAGCCAGCGGCCGCGGCCGTCTGCCACGAGGGAATGGGGAACTTATTCGGACTAATACCGCCGCCGGTGTCTTCCCAACCGGTTTCGGAGGCCCAAGGGCCAGCCGCGGCGGTTGTGTCCAAGTCCGTTCCACCGACAGCGACGACATAGGGATCGTCTGCGGGCCAAACAAATTGAGCGTCGGCCCAGTTACCGTCGTCGCCGGCCGCTACAAAGAAGTTCTGGCCCTGCAGGGCGAACTCCTGGAAGTAGGGGTCGTCGGTGGTGTTGTCGGTTGGCTTCCACGCCCAAGAGCAGCTCAGTTGGGCTTGAAGCGGGTTGGCAGTCGCCATGCCGTTCAGAATGCCGGGATCGTCGAGGGTTTGCCCCGACAAGCCGCCGGTTCCGATCCACATGGTCAGGCCAGCCATACCCGGCGCCATGCCGAGAGCCTGGGTCATGTCGAGGGTCTGTTCGGTGTCGTCGCACTTGGGTTCCTTGCAAAGCGTGCTCTGCGTGTCGACGGAGGTGAGCGTGACGGGTACGTTGTTGGTTTGGCCGACGTTTTTATAGTACGTGGTCAAATCAGTCAGATCGGTGCCGATGAACTCAAACAGGCCGACGGATTGACCGGCGCCGGTAAGAGTTGCTGAGGCGTTTCCATTGACGTAGTAGGCCGCGCGCATGTCGCTGCCGAGAAATGAGGCTTTGGGACCAGAGCCAGTCGTGGCGTTGGAGGTGACGTTCGACCCGCTGACATTGCGGCGCACGAAAGCCGGTTTTGGAGTCGAGAAATTATCCAAGCCGCCGACATGCCACAAGCGAACTGCCAAGTCGGGCGTGGGCTCGCGGTCGGGGGCGAAGAAGGTGCGGTTTTCGGTGGGATGCTGATAGAGGCCCAGGGTTACATGCAGGGCGGACTCAATGGCTGCCACCGAGCCGGTGACATCGAGGTTCATGCGATTGCGGGAGGTTTTCACGACCGTGAGACCGTTGGCCTGGGCGAAACGAATTACCGAGTCGTAGTCCTGCTGGGTGGGGCCGAATCTGGCGGTGAACTCTTCGACCGAGAGAAACTCGCGGAAAGACGGGCTCTGAGGATCGTAGACTTCCTTCAAGAGAGCATCCAAGCCTGCCTGGTTGCGGTGGGGCAGAACGAGAACAATGCGCATGGACTCGGTTGCGGGAAGACGGCCGATGAAGGGTGCTTCTCCATTGACAACCGCATCACGGACATGGCGGGTAAAGGGCGTACGTGACTGGGCCTGGGAGGGACTGGGTACTGCAAACACGATCGCTACGATCGCGAGCAGCAAAGTGCTAATTCTTCGCGTCATTCATTCACCTTTGTAAATTGAGATGGATAATTCTTTCTTGCAGGGGGAGTGGCGGCCAGTTCTGAAAGCGTAGAGCTGGCGAGGGAATAGTACTACGGTTCCTCCGTGTTGCAAACTGTGAAAATGTTTAAGGTGCAGATTGCGCTCGAGTGGAGCTATTGGGCTCGGAGTGATTCGCCTCTAGAGGCTGTGTGGGCCGGCTTCTTTATTTGGTGCTGGACGGCACGACGGAACGAGGTTGCCGAAAAAGTCGAATCGCACGAGCACAGCGCCTGAAGGCGCGGCTGACAACGCCGTTTGCGGTGTGCCTGAAGGCACACCCTGATACAAATCGTGCTGGTACAAACCGTGCTGATACAAACCGTGCTGTTACAAACCGTGCTGATGCGAACCGTGCTGATGCGAACTGTGGTGATACAAATCGTGCTGATATAAATCGTGGTTTTATTCCGCACTGGCCGAATGTCGTGCTCTTGGCAAACGGGTTCATAAGATTGCTTAGATGGTTTTACTCATTGGCGGCGTAGTATCCCGTTTTGGCGCGGGCGTGGAGAAAATTAAACTCTCTCGGAAGTTTCAGCTTGATGTTGATCTTGCGCCATTTGCCGTCGTGGGCGAGGTTCTGCGGGTGGTAGGCGAGGACGTATTGGGTTCGCAATTCGCTTCCAATTCTGCGAGCGAGGTCCGGCATATGGACTAAGTCATCGAGGATGAAAGCGCGGCCGCCGGTAATTTCGGCGATATCGGAGAGCAATTGCGGGCCTAGCATTTCTTCCTGGGTGGAAACGTAACGGTCGAAGGTTCCGATGGCATAGATCATCACGTCGGACTCGCGGGCGGCGGACTTCAATTCGCCCTCGCTGTAGCGGCTGTGGTTATCGCCGCCGTCGGAGATAATCAGCAGGGCTTTCTTGCCGTACTTGGCGTCGCGCATCTTTTGCAGCCCCATGTAGATGGCATCGAGCAGGGAGGTGCGGCCTTTGGGGACGGCGAAAAGAAGTTTGCTTTCGATATCGGCGGGAGAATCGGAGAAGTCGTGTACGAGGTGAGGCCGCTCGGAGAAGGTAATGACGAAAAATTCGTCCTGAGGATTGGAGAAAAGACAAAACTGCTCGATGGCCTCGCGCACGCGGTCCATTTTGGTGGACATGCTGCCGCTGGTGTCGACGATGATGCCGAGGGACACGGGAGCATCCTGGCTGGAGAAGTGTTGAATCTGCTGCGGCTTTTTATTTTCGAAGACCTGAAAATTATCCTGGGTAAGACCGGTCACGAGGCGCTGCATGGGGTCGGTAACGGTTACGGGGACCAGCACCAGGTCGACGGTCTTTTTTATTAGCGGGCGGTTTATTAGCGGGTGATGGGTGGCGGAAGAGGCGTCGGCGATGGTATTCGGTTCGGATGCGGTCGCGATGGGAGCGCGCGGGGTTACGTGGACATTGTCGAGCATGCTCTGCGCCGGCAGGAAGACTCGAACGAAAGCCAGAAAGAAGAATGGAGCGTAGAGCAGGTTTCCGGGGTTGGTCCGAAAAACTGAGCGAAAGCCGATGGACATCGCCGCACCGCCATAGAGTTCTATCGGCAGCGTAGCTGTATTTCCGCAGCAGGTCGCGTTGCTGTGAAAATTTTTCACACGATGTGGCGAAGCGAGCGATCAATTTGGGATTCGAGCGGGATTGGGAATTTATTGGACGGGAGCGGCGGCCAGGATTTGCACTGGAGTGGTGCAGCTTGACAGGGAAGCGAGCCAAACGCGCGATTATTGCGTCGCAAAGAGCGCGACGCTTCGCGCGGCTCGCCCAGATTCCCTTCGACAAGCTCAGGGCAGGCTCTCGCTGCGCAAAGAACGCTTGCTCGGAATGACAATTCGAACTGCGCCGCTACCTTTGCACGGGAGGACTTGATGGACGCGAAGACTCAGACGGTTCTTATTACCGGCGCCTCCGGCGGGATTGGATACGAACTGGCGAAGCTGTTTGCGCGCGATGGTTACAACCTTGCATTGGTGGCTCGGAGCGCGGAGAAGTTGGATCGCGTGGCTGGGGAACTTGAGGGAAAGTTTAGGGTGGGCGTGAAAACGGTGACGCTGGATCTGACCGAGGTCGGGGCGGCGAGATTTTTGTTCGAACAATTGCAGCGCGAAGGGGTTGCGGTGGAGGTTCTGGTGAATAACGCCGGATTCGGCGAATTTGGCGAGTTTGCGGAAATGGGGGAGGAGGAAATTCTGGGGCAGATTCAACTCAATGTGACGGTATTGACGCATCTGACGCGGCTGTTTCTTCCGGGGATGGTGGAGCGGGGCAGCGGGAAGATTATGAATGTGGCATCGACGGCGGCATTTCAGCCGGGGCCGCTGATGGCGGTGTATTACGCGAGCAAGGCTTATGTGCTTTCGTTTTCGGAAGCGCTGGCGAATGAAGTGGCGGGGGCGGGGGTGGTGGTGAGCTGTTTTTGTCCGGGAGCGACGGAGACGGATTTCGCGAAGCGCGCGGGGATTGAGGATTCGCGTCTGTTCAAGAAAATCGGGGCGATGAGTGCGGAGGCGGTGGCGCGGGATGGATATCGCGGGTTGATGGCGGGGCGGACGGTGGTGATTTCAGGCGCGCGGAATTGGCTGGTGGCGGAGTCAGTGAGGTTTGCCCCGCGGAAGCTGGTGACGGCGATTTCGCGGTGGGTGGCGGAGAAGGTGGAGTAGGGAGTTGCCGGTCAGTTTTATCTAGCTTCGGGCTTCGTCCCTTCCCGCTGCTCCATCGAGAATCAGCGCGATCTCGCGATGGCCTGCTTTTTGCGCGATCTCGCTCAAGGTCTTGCCTTCGGGCGACCGTAACGTCGGAAGCGCGCCGCGCTCGATCAGCAATCGTACGATCTCTTCACGACCGCGCGTAACGGCGTAGGCCAGCGGAGTGTGCCATGCTTCAGCATCCAAGGGAAACAGGCCGTAGTCGCCAAAAGCCCGGTTCAACACTGCGGGGTCTTCTTCCAGGACGGCTTTGACGCGTTCGACCATGTCGTATTGGATGGCCTCGATGATGTCGATCGACCCGCGCAGAATCAGGTCGCGGGCTTCTTTGTGACCGGCGTAGTCGGCCCATCCGGCGGGCGTGCCGTGATACTTCTCTTCGCGGGCGCGGACATCAGCGCCGTGCTTCATCAAGACATCAATCGCGCTCACGTTGCCGTACCACGCCGCCGCATGCAGCGGCGTGTATCCGCTCGTCGAGTCGATCGAGGTCTTGGGATCGTCGTGTACATTCACCGCCGCTCCGTTGCGGATCAGGGTCTCGATCACATCGCCGGGCGCGCGCTCGCTGACGCGAACGATCAAATGGCCCCATCGTCCGCCGGGCTTCAGCGTGCCGGGATCTCTACGCAGTAGTGTTTCGACGTCCGCAGTGCGATGCAGAGCCACTGCGGCCGGTAGGCGCACCTTCGCTCCGCGCTCCAGCAGCACTTGCGCCATGTTGTGCCTGCGGTTGAGCGCCGCCAGATCGAGCGCAGAAAAGCGGGCTTCGTCAAGCGACTCCGTGTTAGCGCCAAGGTCGAGCAGCGTCGTCAGCGACGCGGGTTGATTCTTCATGACGGCGAGATGCAGCGGCATGGGGCGCATCCTCATTCCGTTCATCCGCCGCTCGAGATCGTTCTCGAGACCGCCCGGCGTGCGCGCGACCAGCTCACGAATCAACTTTGATTCGCCCATAGCCACCGCGGAAAAAATATTGTGTCTCGCGCCGTGCGCCAGCAGATAGGCAACGATCTCGGGATCGGGCTGGATGTAATCCCACGCCGTGGCCCAGCCGATCACGCCCAGCTCGTGGTAGTCGCCTTCGCCGATGGTATCGGCCCCATGTTCCACCAGGAGACGAATGATGGGGAGGCGATGCTTCTCCACGGCGAAATGCAGGGGATAGGCGTTGTCACCTTCGCAACGAATGTTGGGATTGGCGCCGCGCTCGAGCAGCAGCTTGACTGCCGCCTCGCTGTTGCCGAAGACCGCGTGGTGCAGTGGCGTTCTCACGCCCTCCCCGCCGCGCTCATCGATGAGCTCGGGATGCGCATCGAGCAGCGCATTGAGTCGCGCGAGGTCACCTTTTCCAGCGGCATCGCGCAGAGACGCGACCGCCTCCGCGGTCGAGCTGGCTGCTTCAAGCGTCTTGACATAAGACTGGAGCTTCGACCAGGACGCGAATCCGTATTCGCTGGCAATCACCAGCTGCGCATCCGCAAGCGCGAACGCCGACGCGGCGACTTGTTCTTTTTCTTTTTCTTGCGACAGGTTTTTCCAGCGCGGATGGTTCTCGCGAATGCGAGTCAGAGCCTCGGAGTCCGCGGCCTGCTGACGCTTCAACAGGGACTTGGCTTGTTTCTTGAGTTGTTCGAGATTGGGATTCGGCGGGAGTTGCTTTGACATGGAAATCTCCTTTCCGTTGGTAGCCTGTGTCCGCAGCGCAGGCAGAAAGAAGATTTTTCAGATTGTAGCCGTGCAATTCCTGCAGGGTGGGCTTGGCCCTTTCCGCGGACTGGATGCGCCCCGTGCGCCGAAGATCAAAGATAATTCTTGATTTATGGCAAAGTCAACAGCGGCCTGGCCACTCGACGTATCGTACCGGCTCTACAACGCTGGCGACGGCTACTGAGTTGATTGCAGTTGAGTGGTTAGTTGGTTGACGGCGGAGGCGTCGAATAAGTTGGAGAGGTCGGCGTGGCCGGCCAGAGTGTCGCGTTGTGTGCCTTCGACCAGAATTTTTACTTTTAGGATGCCGGGGATGTTGGCGGAAAGGGTCTGGATGAGAGAGGCGACGGTGAGTTCTTCGGAGAGGACGCCGGAGCGGTGACCGTCGGCGAAGGCGGCGTTGATGTCGATGACGGCGAGGCTGGGATCGACGAGATAGACGCTGCGAATATCGGAGCCGGGCGGGATCGGGTGAGGCGATGACTTATCCAGGTAGAGAGCGAGCAGAGCGCGGAGCAATTCTTCGGCGCGCTGCTGGCGGACGGAGGGAAGTGGAATGCGGGCGGATTGGGGGCGAAGGACGCCGAAGTCGTCATAGGCGACGAAGAGAGTGACTTGCTCGGTGGGTCCGGAGACGGGGGCGACGACGGGGCGAGTATCGATGGAGGCGGCGGGAGTGGCGGCGCGTCCGCGCATGCGCCAGGCGTAGAGGCTCATGCCGAGGACGGCGAGAAGCAGGACGGAGAGCGTGATGTAGAAGGAGCGGGGGATCCTGGGATTGAGTGATCGGGTCATTGAGTGATCGGGTGATTGGGTGATTTTGCGATCGGGTGATCGGGCGATTGAATAAGGAAGCGGTCCAAACGCGCGATTATTGTGTCGCAAAGAACGCGACACTTCGCGCGGCCCGCCCAGATCCCTCGCGGCGCAAAGAACGCTTGCTCGGGATGACAATCAAGCTGGTTCATGGGGCGGCTCCTAGTTGGGTGCGGATGTTGGCGATGCCGGTGGCGACGGCTGCGGCGATATGTTGTTGGTAGTCGGGCGAAGTGAGCTGGGAAACGTCGGAGGCGGAGGGGGCGACCTCGACTGCGATGGCGGCGGTGACGATGTTGTTGAGCGGACGGAGCGGAGCGGTGAGGGTGCGAACGTCAACTTCCTGTTTTTTTAGTTCTGCGGCCACGCTGATGGCGGCGGCTTGACTGAGAGGTATCGAGGAGTGCTGGGCGGTGGTCCAGGGATGGAATGGGCCGCGGTCGTCCTGATCGGAATAAGGAAGCATGGCGGTGTAGACGCGAGCGCCGTGGCCGTTGGAAGCGGCGTGGAGAACGATATAGATGGCGGCGTGAGAGTTGTTGGTATCGAAGGCGCGGTCGTCGAGAGACAGATTGGCGTCGGAGTCGCGCAGGACGAGGGTCGGGATGCCACGATTTTCGAGTTCCTGACGCAGACGGCGGGCGAAGGCGAGGGTGACGTCTTTTTCGGCGAGCGTGGGGCTGAGGGCTTCGCCGCCGTCATTGCCGCCGTGGCTGGCGTCGACCACGGCGAAGTAGCGGCGCTGGACGGTAGTCGGAGGGCTGGCGGGTTGCGGCTGGCTGGATGTGTTTTGAGATGGAGCGGCGGCGGGAGGCGTGGCGACTGCGGTTTGAGATTTTGTGGGAGCGAGAGTGATGGTGCGGCCATCGTGGCTGAAGGTGGCGAGGAGCGGGATGGTGGTGTTGACGGTGATCTCGGCCACGCCGTTAGCTTCAGAATAAGTGGCTCCGGGAATAGTTTTGCTGGCGAAGGTGAGCGTGGGAGACGCGGGGGCGGTGACGGGTTCGCGTTTGAAGGTGAGATGCAGTTTGCCCGGTTCGCTGGCGACGGATGGGTTGACCGGCGCGGTGAATTGGAAGATGAGGTGGGAGGGATCGTCGGAGGAAACTGAGGCGGTGAAGTGAGTGGCGATGCTGCCAATGAAGAGGCGGCCGGAATCTTCGTGAAGAGTTGCGGGACCTCCGAGGAAGCGGGGCAGCAAGGAACTGAGGGAGGCGAGCGGGACGAGGCCGCGTCCGTTTTCGAGGAGGAATTTGCCGGCGAGATCGGCGTCGCGGCCCTGGATGCGGGCGTGAGTCTGGCCGACGGTGAAATCTCCGAGGATGTTGTTGTAGTGGATGCGCCAGCGGGGAGGGGTGGACTTGGCGCTGACGGTGCCGAGGGGATCGAGGAGTTCGAGCAATCCGATGTAGTCGTGGCCCTGGCGCTGGACGATGGGCAGGGAATAGTTGGCGGCGGTGGAATAGATGGAGAGATGTTTTTCGGGAGCGGCGGCGGAAAGGAGAAGGACGGCGAGGAATAAGAGGGTGGCGACGGGGAGGGCCATGCGTCGAGAGATGGTGAGCGGAGAGAAAAGCAGGTCCCTCCACTTCGCTCGCTTCGCTCCGCTCCGGTCGGGATGACAGAGATTTGTTTGCTTCGCTCCGCTTCGGTCGGGATGACAGAGATTTGTGGTCGTCCAACTTCTACGAGCGTCGCCTCGGTGTTCTCTAATCCGTTTTCTAATCCAGGGCATAGATGGTTAGTCCGCTGAGGAGTTTGGGGTAGAAGTCGGTGGACTTCTGGGGCATGACGTCGCCGGCGAAGGCGATGTCGCGGACTTGCGAGATGCGGCAGGGGTTCATGAGGAAGGCGATGTCGGCGCGGGGAGCGGTGGTGGCGCGGACTTGGGAGAGGGCTTCGGCGGCGTCGCGGATGTAGGAGAGGTTCTGCTGGTTGCGGATGGACTCCTCGGAAAGGCCAAGCACGTTTTCGAGCAGGCATTTGTGGAGCTGGACTACGTCGAGGGATTGCTGGCGGATGGAGACGCCGGCGAAAAGTTCCGGAGTGTTGGGGTTGGGATGGTGAAGGAGGAAAGCGCGTTTGGCGGTGACGGCGAGGATGCTGGTTCCAGCGCGTCCGGATTCGCGGAGGATGGCGGTGGCGTGAGGAGCGTCGAGGGTGGGATCGACTTGGTCGATATCGAAGAAGGCATGGGCGGAGTTGCGGAAGGCGTCTTCAGAAAAAGAGGGCAGGCTGTGGACGAGGCGATGCGTCGGCAGGATGTGCAGGCCGGGGCTGTTCATGTTGACGAAGGTCATCATGACGAAGTCATAGGGAGGGGCGGCTGATCCCCACGCGGGGTCGGCGGCGGAAAGTTGATCGCTTCCCCGAGGTTCTTTTTCTCGGCATTCGTTGCGATAGGCGATGGCGGTTTCGTAGCGGTGGTGGCCGTCGGCGATGATCAGTTTCTTATCCTGCATCGCGGAGCGGACGGAATTTATCACGGTTGGATCGGTTATTTGCCAGACGCGGTTGATGACGCCGTATTCATCTTTTATGTGAACCTCGGAAGCGTCGGAAGCTGGGTTGGCGGCAGCGAGAAGCGACTCGATCTGGCCGGAGTCTTCATAGAGCATGAAGAGTTGGCCGAAGTGGGCACGGGTGGCGCGGAGTAAGTCGAGGCGGTCGGCTTTGGGCTTGGCGAGGGTTTGCTCGTGGCGGAAGACGACGCCGGCGGAATAGTCTTCGATGCGGCCAAGGGCGATGAAGCCGCGGCGCTCGATTTCCGCCGTCGAGTTGGGCGGAGTGAAGCGCTGGGAGTAGAGGTAGATCGAGGGCGAGGAATCCTGGCGGAGGATGCCTTGCCGGCGCAAGCCGCGGTAATGGGCGGCGGCCCGGGAATATACGTTGTTTGCTCTATTGTCATTTGGTTCGCGGCGTCCAAGGATGATCCGGACGAGATTATGCGGGCTGGCTGCGTAATAGTGATCCTGCAGAGCGGGGGTGATCTTGTCGTAGGGTTGGGTTACGACCTGGGCCGGGTTGACCTGGTTAGGATCGTAGCGAAAGGCGCGGAAGGGATGAACGTCAGCCATGGGGAAGTTTGATTGTAGCAAGGTGGATAGCGAGAGGTGGGTAGAGGGACAGTTGGAATAAGGAAGCGAGCCAAACGCGCCCTTCGGTCGCTTGCGCTCTCTCAGGGCAGGCTCTGTGGATTCGCGCGGCTCGCCCAGATCCTTCGGTGGGCAAAAAGCGCCCACCTCAGGATGACAGTGGTCATGCATTGCGCCATTTGCCGGATACGACGTTGTTGCCCGGAATGGGCCGTGGATTCCGGGGTGTCACTAATATTTGACAAATAAATCGCGGTCGCTGGAGCAAAGCTGTGATACTATCGCGGCCAATCGAGGTGCTTATGGCCCTCCCGGAACGCCGGTTCTGTGATCCCGAGGCCCTAGTTCGAAGGCTAGTTCGAAGGCTGGTCCGGAAGTCAGCTCGGAACTCCCATCTGGTTCGATTCGGGAACGTTCGACCCTGCAACCCACCTTTTGCGCGTTTGCACAGAGTCGCGGCCTGGCCCTCTCTTTGTTTTTGTTTGCTGCTTTTCGGGCTGGCCGGATTGTGCGGCGCTCCGAGGGCTGCGTTGGGGCAGACTACCGTCGACGACGTACACGTACAGCCTCGCGTGGAACCGGTGAAGACCGCGGAGGTCACGAAGACCGAGGTCACGAAAGAGAGCCTGGTGGGGCCGCCATCGCTGACGACGCACGTGCGTCCACTGAAAATCGATGTCGATTTGGTGCTGGTGCCGGTCACGATTACCGATCCGATGAACCGGCTGGTGACGGGGCTGGAAAAAGAAAATTTTGAGCTCTACGAAGGCGGATCCAAGGAAGCGATCAAGAGTTTTTCGAGCGAGGACGCGCCGGTGTCGCTGGGAGTGATTTTCGATTCCAGCGGGAGCATGAGCAGCAAAATCGACCGGGCGAAAGACGCGGTGATGGAGTTTTTCAAGACTGCGAATCCGCAGGACGAATTTTTCATGATCACGTTCTCGGACGAGCCGGACCTGGTGAGCGATTTCACGAATTCGGTGGAGGAAATTCAGAGCAAGCTGCTCTACACCGTGCCGCAGAAGCGCACGGCCCTGCTGGATGCGATTTACATGGGCATCACCAAGATGAGGGAAGCCAAGTACGCGAAGAAGGCGCTGCTGATCATCTCGGATGGCGGGGATAATCACAGCCGGTATACGGAGGGCGAGATCAAGGCGCTGGTGAAGGAAGCGGACGTGATGATTTACGCCATCGGCATTTACGATCACTATTTTGCAACCCAGGAAGAGAGCCTGGGGCCGGCGTTGCTGGGCGAGATCACGGAACTGACCGGGGGGCGGGCGTTTACGGTGGATAATCCGAACGACCTGGGCGATGTGGCCACCAAGATCGGGGTGGAGCTGCGCAACCAATATGTGCTGGGATACCGTCCAAGCAAAGTGGTGCGGGATGGCAAATGGCGTAAGATAAAAGTGAAATTATTGCCGCCGAGAGGATTGCCACCGCTACGTGTGTATGCCAGGACGGGATATTACGCCCCCGAAGAATAAGCAGGCCGCGAAGTTGTTTGGCCTTCTGAAGAGAATTTTTCCACGGTGTGGTAGTGGTCAGTTTGATAGGGAAGCGGGCCAAACGCGCCCTTCGGTCGCTAGCGCTCTCTCAGGGCAGGCTCCGTTAAGACGCGCGGCTCGCCCAGATTCCCTTCGGCAAGCTCAGGGCAGGCTCTCACGGCGCAAAGAACGCTTGTTCGGAATGACAATCAAACTGGGCCCACGATTTACGATGTGGGCCGCGATTGCGGCCCTAGTATTCGCGCAGCCTTTTGCGGGATCGGTCGCATCTCAAGCGTCGCAATCCCAGCCGGCAGCATCTCAAGCGGCGCAATCTCAATCCGGCGCTTCGGCGCCGACTACCAGCGCAAACCAGAAGACATCCCAAAATGAAAATGGAACCTATGTCATCCGCAAGGATGTGGATGAGGTTTTGCTGCATGCCACGGTGGTGGATGACAAGCAGCACATTGTGACCAACCTTGACCGGAGCGCGTTCACAGTGTTCGAGGATGGGAAACCGCAGACGATCGTTTCGTTCCGGCATGAGGACATTCCGGTGTCGATGGGAATCGTGATCGATAATTCCGGCTCGATGCGGGAAAAGCGGGCGAAGGTGAACCAGGCGGCGCTGAACCTGGTGCGGTCGAGCAATCCTGACGATGAAGTGTTCGTGGTGAACTTCAATGACGAATATTATCTGGACCAGGATTTCACTAACGATCTGCTGAAATTGAAGGAAGCGCTGGAGAAGATTGACGCCAAGGGTGGAACGGCGCTTCGTGACGCACTGGAGGCGTCGGCCCTGCACTTGAAGCAGGATGCGCGGCTGGAGCGGAAGGTGCTGTTTCTGGTGACGGATGGAGAAGACACGGCCAGCCGGGACACGCTGGAGCAGACGGTGAGGCAGTTGCAGGAGGAGAACGGTCCCTCGGTGTATGCGATCGGGATACTGGGGGGGGAAGAACATCCCAAGCAAGCGCGGCGGGCGCTGGAGATCGTTGCGCAGCGGACGGGAGGCGTAGCATTTTTCCCGGGAACCCTGGATGAGGTGGATGAGATCAGCCGGCAGGTGGCGCACGACATTCGAAATCAATACACGATCGGCTACAAGCCGACGAATCCCAAGGCCAGCGGCGGCTTCCGGACGATCCGCGTGGAGGCGAAAGCCAAGGGTCACAAGAAGCTGACGGTGCGGACCAAGAGCGGGTACTATGCGCGTGTAGAGCCGGCGGCTGCAAAATAGAGGATCCATAAGGAAGCGAGCCAAACGCGCCCTTCGGTCGCTAGCGCTCTCTCAGGGCAGGCTCCGTGGACTCGCGCGGCTCGCCCAGATCCCCTCGGCAAGCTCGGGGCAGGCTCTTAGCCGCGCAAAGAACGCTTGCTCAGGATGACAGCTGGCGAGGATCTCAGTGTGAGGGGTCGAAGGGGATTGTGATTTCGATAGTGCTGCGGGATGAACCGGGGGAATAGATCCAGTGTTTTGCGGCGGCGGCGGCGGACTCGGCTAGAATCGGATTGCCGCCGAGTACATTGACATTTTCAACGTTGCCCCGGGGCGCGATGGTTAGCTGCAAACGAACCGTTCCGCCGATGTTGAGCTGCCTCAGAGTTTCGGGATATTGGGGCTCGACGCGGGTGATCAGTCTTCTTTGAGAACCATTGCCGGCGTTGACGATGCTGAGTGTCTTGGCGCTGCCGGTATCGATATCGGCGCTCACGTATCCAATTGCGCCTTTTGTCTTGGCTACGTAGGCGACCACTTCGGCATCGGAGCCGAGTTCCTTCGGCATAGAACCTTTGCCGGTGAATACCAGAGTGCGGTAGTAGGTCTGCAAATCGTCGTCGCTCTTGCCAACATATTCCTGCAGGAAGCTTTTGTGGACTCGCCCACCCCTCTGAATGACGGGTTCGACGTGGGTTCCGTCGTCGAGTGAGTTTTTCTCTTCCAGGTAGATGCGTTTGAGTTCGGTCGCAGAGAGCGCGTCGGTCTTTACGCTGGAATTGGCAATCACCCTGATGTCGACTGCGAGAGCACTCGGTGAGATAGAGATCGCGAATCCGGCAGCCGCGAGAAGTATTTTTGTGTATTTCATCGCATTGTCCTTTGCCGGGTCAGAAATTGATGCCAGTCTTAATGACCAGGGCATTGGTGTCAGGCTTGAACCCCTGGGGATTGACCTGGGGATAGAAGCCGTCGGGGTAAGTGCTGCTCCCATAGCCGTTCATGAAGTGGCCTTCGATCTTCACATTCCAGAATCTTTTGAAGTCGACGCGTGCGGTAATGACTTTATCGTAGATGTGATCGGCAGGCAGGCTGGTGTCAGTTTCCTGGGGCAGTACCGCAGCCAGGGGACCTCCGGATACGCTGGTTACCGAGTAGCGGGAATAGTAGGAGCCAACTGCAAGTCGCTTCATGACCCGGTACGCTCCGGAAGCGTACCAGCCACGCACGTCGGTGATGGTCTCGAGTGCGCCGCCGAAGGCGAGTCCATCGTGAAAAAAACGGCGATACTCGGAATCGATCCGGAGCTTTCCCACGGTATACTCGCCGTAGAATTGGTTGGTCCAGTCTGCCTTGGAAACCGCCGAGTAAGAGACAGGCCCGGCCTCCCGGTCGGAGGGATTAACGGATGTGACGTTGGCGGTGGTGTCTTGATTCGTGCGGGAGGCTCCGATCAGCAAGCCCCGCAGCGGAGTGTTCCATCGCAGATCGGCGCCGTACTTGAGCGCGGCACTGTCGCGGTAGGTGGTGCCGTACTGCGTAGCCAGGAAAGTGTAGCCGCTATAGATGCTGTCAACGCTGTGCCCGGCGTAGGCCGTGTAGGAAAAATCGCCGAGTCTGTGCCTCAGGGAAATATCGCCGTAGACATCGCCGCCCAGGTGAGCGATGGTGGCGTCTCTCAGGTCTGTGGGATAGACACTCTGCGGAAGCAGGGCGAAGACGCGGAGGAAATCCTCGTCCTGCGTGTCGGTATAGAGCCCGAGCGTGGTCTTGACCTTGCCTCCACGAACCCCCAACCAGCTCTTGAATCGGTAATCCACCATGGCCCAGTCGAGGGAGGGATGGTATTGGCCGAGTTGGCCGAGATTGCGGTCGTACCCTTGCGCGCCGACACGCAGCTTGTCGGTGATCTGGGAGGACATGTTCAAAGCGAAGTCGGTCATGGCACCGCTGCCGTTTAAGGTGTTCATGGTCAGCCAGTTGTTGCCGGTAGAGTAGACGAATCCCTGGGAGAAGAAGCCGTGGACTTGAACGGTGCGGTCGAAGAGTTTGAAATCCTGAGCGTGGAGTGTGATGGGACCAGCGAAGAGGCATGCACAAACGAAACTTAGTCTGACCATTCGCCGATGCATGGGATCTCCTGAATTAGTGGTCAGAAGTATTAGATCGGCGAAATCGCGGGGAAGCTTGAGCGCATGGCGTGCTGGATGACCCGGCTTGCGAGGGCATGCGGTAACTTGAAGATCGATGCGACGGCGATGGAGAGCATCTTTCGGTTTCTTCACGGGTGTGTCATCCTGCGCTCAGAAATTAATGCTGGTCTTAGCGATCAAAGCGTTGGTGTTCGGCTTGAAGCCCTGGGGGTTCACCTGAGGGTAGAAACCGTCCGGGTAGGTGCTGCTGCCATAGCCGTCCATGAAATGGCCCTCGAATTTCACGTTCCAGAATCTCTTCAGGTCAACGCGCGCGGTGATGACTTTGTCGTAAATATGGTTGGCTGGGAGGCTGGTATTGGTTTGTGAGGGAAAGCCTGCAATCACACCCTCGTTAATGGAGGTGATGGAGTAATGGGAGTAATAAGAGCCGACCTCAAGCCGTTTGATAATCCGATACGCTCCGGAGAAGTACCAGCCGCGTATATCGTCCTGGTTCTCGCCCGTACCGCTAAAGACCACCTGGTCGCGGACGTAGCGGCGGTACTCGGAATCGATATGCAGTTTGCCGCGCGCATACTCGCCATAGAACTGGTTGGTCCAATCGGCTTTTGACCACTCGGAGTAAGGAATCGGCCCTCCCGTGGGGTTGAGAGGGCTCACGCTTGTGCCTTTGCCGGTGGTGTCCTGGTCCAGGCGCGAGGCTCCGACCAGCAAGCCTTTCAATGGAGTGTTCCAACGGAGATCGGCACCGTACTGAAGGCCGCCGAAACTTTTGAAAATCGTTCCGAACTGTGACAGAAGATAAGGATAGCCGCTATAGATGCTGTCGCTGCGATGCCCGGCGTAAGCCGTATAGGAGATGTCGCCGAGAAGGTGCTTGAGGGAAACCGTGCCATAAATATCGCCGCCCAGGTGAGCGATGGTGGCGTCCCGGAGATCGGTGGGATAAACGCTTTGCGGAAGCAGGACAAACACGCGGAGGAAATCCAGGTCCTGAGTGTCGGTATAGAGACCGAGAGTGGTTTTGACTTTGCCGCCGCGAACGCCGAACCAGGTCTTGAAGCGGTAATCGGCGAAGCCCCAGTCGAGGGAGGGATGGTATTGACCGAGTTGGCCGAGGTCGCGATCGTAGCCTTGCGCGCCGATACGAAGCTTGTCGGTGACCTGAGAAGACATGTTCAGGCCGAAGTCGGTGAAGGCGGCGCTACCGTCCAGAGTGTTCATGGTCAGCCAGTTGTTGCCGCTGCTGTAGACGAATCCCTGGGAGAAGAAGCCGTGGACTTGAACGGTGCGGTCGAAGAGCTTGAATTCCTGGGCATGGAGGTGGATGGGGCCGGCGCAGAGGCATGCATAGACAAGAAGCAGCCCGGCTATTTGTCGCGGCATGGGACCTCCTGGGATCAAGAGGGTTAGATCGGCAAAATCGAGGGAAAACTTCAACGAAGAGCGATGAGGAGAGTTGAAGTGTTAAAGACTGAGGGTGCACAGGAATAACGACGGTAGCGGACGGAGCATGAAACGTTGGCCGCGGGTTTTCCGTTCATTTTTCCTGGACAGTCCCGGCTCACCTTTGAGGTTGATTCGGCGGTGTAGAATGGTTGAACCAGAAATCATTGATGCTCTTCAGCAAGGCGTCTAGTTGTCCAAGCTCCACAGGTTTTTGGAGATACGAGTTCGCGTGGTTTTCATAGCTACTGTCAATGTCTCCCTGTATTTCGGAAGTGGTCAGGATTAGGGTAGGTATGGTTCTCAAGTCTCGATCCTGCTTGAGCCACGCCAGAACCTGGCGGCCATCCATTTTGGGCATCCCCAGATCCAGCAAGATAAGATCGGGGCGCGGCGCGTCGGCATTGGCTTTGCCATTACGCTTCAGAAAAGCCATAGCCTCAAGGCCGTCGTTGGCAATGTGAAAATGCGCGTGCGCGTTGACATTGTGGAATGTTTCCTGAATCAGCCGAGCATAGTGTGGACTGTCTTCGACTAAAAGAATTTCAATAGGCTTAACGATTCCAGGAGCCTCGGATGTCATATGTTTCCTGCTTTCTCCTTTGAATCCAGATGACCCCAGTATGCCCCCAACCGTTCAATGTTGGACCTCCTAGATTTCAATACACGCCCAAGCGACTTACCAAATTGAAAGTGTCCCAATTGCGGGCACTCCTCCTCTCTCCGTGTCAAATGCATGGTCATCTCCAAAACAGCCCCCATTGGCCGTGGGAATTGACGATTCCGGAGTCTCCCCTTACCCTGTAGCGTGCACCTGAAAAATTCTGAAGTCTCCCATCTGGGGGTCGCCGACGACATTATGGAGCTGGTCGGCGGGACTCCCGTGCTTCGGCTACGACGGCTGGTTTCGGCCGGCTCGGCTGATATTTTCGCAAAACTTGAATACCTGAATCCGGGTGGAAGCGTGAAGGACCGCGCGGCCATTGGGATTATCCGCAGAGCGGAGCAGGAGGGGAAACTTGCGCCGGGCGGGACGATTGTGGAAGCTACGGCAGGGAATACGGGGATTGGGCTGGCACTGATTGGAGTGAATCGCGGCTATAAAGTGAAGCTGTTTGTGCCGGAAAATTTCTCGCAGGAAAAAGTGATCATCATGCGGGCGCTGGGAGCGGAAGTCGAGCGCACGCCGGATGCGGAGGGGATGCAGGGCGCGATCCGGCGCGCGAAGGAATTGGTGGCTGGCGATCGTGCGGCGTTTATGGCGGGGCAGTTTGAGAACCAGGCGAATCCCGAGTATCACTACGAAACGACCGCGGTGGAATTATTCGAGCAGATGGGCGGGAAGGTGGATGCGGTGGTTTTGGGTTGCGGCACCTGCGGAACGTTCAGCGGTGTGGCGCGCTATATGAAGGAGCATGTGCCCGGAGTGAAGGCGTTTGCGGTGACCACGCAAGGTTCGGTGCTTGGGGGCGGAGCGGCCGGACCGCACAAGGTGGAAGGGATCGGGAATAACTTTATCCCAGAGACTTTTGATCCTGCGGTGTGCGATGAGGTGATTGCGGTGACGGACGACGATGCTTTTGAGACGGTGAAGCGGCTGGCGGCGCAGGAGGGCGTGCTTTCGGGATCGAGCGGGGGAGCGGCGGCGTTTGCGGCACTGGAAGTGGCGCGGCGGCTGGGCGCAGGGAAGCGGGTGGCGACGATTATTCCGGATTCAGCAGAGAGATATTTGTCGAAGAAGATATTTGAGGGCGGGATTTAGGTGTGATCTTAGATTTGGCGGGCGGAAGGCATTAACCGCAGAGGACGCCGAGAGCGCGGAGAAAAAACAAAAAGGATAAGGGTGGATTCTTTTCAAAGGTGTGGATGAAAAACAATAAGCAGGCTGGGTTTGCAACTCGCGCCATTCATGATGGGCAGGAGGCCGATCCTTTAACGGGCGCGGTTACCGTGCCGATCTATCCGACTTCGACGTACGTGCAGCAGGGGATTGGAGAGAATAAAGGGTACGAATATTCGCGGGTGTCGAATCCGACGCGGACGCGGCTGGAGGAGAATCTGGCGTCGCTTGAGGGCGGAGTAGCGGCGCCGGTGTTTGCCAGCGGCATGGCGGCGATCCACGCGGTGGCGTGCCTGTTGAAGTCGGGCGATCACGTGGTGTGCGGGAACGATTTGTATGGCGGGACGCCGCGGTTGTTCAACCAGGTGATGACCGGGTTTGGGCTGGAGTTTTCGTATGTGGATACGTCGGACGTGGAGAATGTGGAGCGGGCGATCCGGAAGAATACACGGATGGTGTATGTGGAGACGCCGACGAATCCGCTGATGCGGTTGAGCGATCTGGCGGCGATCAGCAAGATTTGCCGGAGCAGGAAAGTCGAGCTGGTGGTGGACAACACGTTCATGTCGCCATATTTTCAGCAGCCGCTGGCGCTGGGCGCGGACATGGTGGTGCACTCGACCACAAAGTTTCTGAACGGCCATAGCGATGGGTTGGGCGGCGTGGTGGTGTGCAGCCGGCCGGATCAGGCGGAGAAGCTGGCGTTTTTGCAGAAGGCGGCGGGGGCGATACTTTCTCCGTTTGAATGCTGGCTGGTGCTGCGCGGGGTGAAAACTTTGGCGGCGCGGATGGAGATTCACGACCGCAACGGGCGGGTGGTGGCGGAGTTCCTGGCGAAGCATAAGAATGTGAGCAAGGTTTTTTATCCGGGACTGGCGGGTAATTCAGAGGACGAGCGGGCGCAGCATGAGCTGGCGAAGCGGCAGATGAGCGGGTTTGGAGCGATGATCACGTTTGAAACGGGATCGTTGAAGAACGCGAACAAGATGCTGAAGAAATTGCGCGTGTGTTCGCTGGCGGAGTCGCTGGGAGGGGTGGAGACGCTGATCTCGCATCCGGCGACGATGACGCATGCGGGGCTGGGCGTGAAGGGACGGAAGGCAATTGGGATTACCGATGGCATGGTGCGGATTTCGGTGGGGATTGAGGATGTGGCGGATATTCTGGAGGATCTGGAAGCGGGGCTGGGAGCGGTGTAAAAACTTCTTTGCCACGGATTTGCGCGGATCTGCACGGATAAAACCTTTCTGAGTAATTATTTTTCTGCAGCAACAGACTCTGAGATCCATTGCAGGTAGTTGGGCGAGCCGGTTTCAATTGTCAGGCAAATGCACTCCGGGAGATCGTAGGAGTGGAGTTCTGTGATCGTCTCGCGAACCTGAGCGAAGGCGGCGGCTGTCGTATTAAAAGCCATTCGCGGGCTTCTTCTACTTTTTCCTGCCAGCGGTAGATCGAGCTGACTTGCGGGATGATGTTGACGCAGGCGGCGAGGCGGCGCTCGACGAGCTGGTGCGCGATTTTGCGAGCTTCATCTTCCGAGGCGGCGGTGGTGAGGGCGATTCGTTTGTCGGTCATAAGGCAGCTATCAGCCGTCAGCCCTCAGCCCTCGGCTAACCGCTGTGCGGAAAGTTTACACCGGCTGAGACCGAGATCGTAGGACGGACGACAACGGTGATTGCTGTATAACCAAGTTGGTTCCTGTTGCCGGCGGCGGGAGAAGTTCCACTTGACGGCGAGGGCGAGGGGAAGTTCACTGAAAGGCTGAGGTTGGTCGACTGGTTTGGTGTCGGCGGTTTCGTGATCCAGTGAAGAATCCTTCAAGAATTCGGCGATTTCCCAGTGCGCAGGACGGGTTGCGCGCGATGGCGGAGCGGGCGCCGCAGGCCGAGGCGCTGGCTGTGTCGTGGATGGAGTGGGTGCGTCCGGCGGTGACGCGGGTCTATGCGCTGCGGCGGCGCATCGCGACGGTGACGGTGGCGGTGCTGGCGTGCCTGCTGTTTGTGCACGTGATGCTGGGCGCGAATGGGATGGTCGTGTACAAGCAGAAGCGGATGGAACATGAAGCGTTGCAGAAGCAGATCGCGCAGGAGCAGAAGGAGAACGATCTCTACACACAGCGGATTCAGGGATTGAAGAGCGATAAAAAAGCGATTGAGAAGGAAGCCCGTGAGCAACTGCATTATGCGCGTCCGGGAGAGTATGTGTACGTCCCACCGGCTCCGGCGGCAGTGACGCCTCCGGCCAATCACTCGGCGAAGAGGTAATGAGCTGCGCTCCATGGACAGCCGAGGGCGGCTGTCCCTACATAACCATCTCCGTGAGGTGAATGACATCCGTGAATCTGCCCTGTGGTATAGTTCGGGCGTTGACCGACGGTCGGTGGAGTTGAGTGGCAGCCGAGCGTAGGATTAAAATTACTGCTGCGACCTGCAACGTGGGGCCGCGATGGGAAGTCAAATTAAGGAGAAGAAACCGGCCATGAGAAAAGTTTTAGTGGTGTGTCTTGTGATGTGTTTCGTGTTCGCACTGACCGCGATGGCGTCTGACAGTATGGCGAAGAGTACAACCGTCAATGGCTGGGTGAGCGACAGCAAATGCGGCGCCAAGGGCGCCAGTGCGGATCAGGCGGCATGCACCAAGAAATGCCTGGCTGCGGGCGCGAGTATCGTGATCGTGAACGACAAGGATCAATCGGTTCTGATGGTGGACAACCCGGATGCGCTGCAGGAGCATGTGGGGCATCACGTAGCCGTAACCGGAGAGGTTAAAGGCGGTTCCATCCACGTGGACACGGCTTCAATGCTTTAAGGGGTCAGGGAATTGAATAGAGGGCGGCTGCGGCCGCCCTTTTGTTATTGGGTTTGTTCTTTCCCGGCTCGGCGGCGCGACCGAGGAGGTTGCGGAGAAACTATGCGTGGAGAGAAAAAACGTCCCTCAGCGGCTAAAGCCAACATTGATTTATGGCATTTACGGCGCGGCTGAAAGCCGCGCCCTTTCAAAACAAGTATCTGAATTGAGTTTTCCGCAACCTGTGAAGTCGAGCCTTCCCGAGCTTCGATCCCGTAGAAATATCCCACGAGCATAGAGCTAGCGCACTACGCCTTCTAGCGGGGAGCTGGCGGTGGCGTAGAGTTTTTTCGGCATGCGGCCGGAGAGGTAGGCTTGGCGTCCGGCGAGAACGGCGTGGTGCATGGCTTCGGCCATGAGCACGGGATCTTGCGCGGCGGCGATGCCGGTGTTCATTAGGACCGCATCGGCGCCGAGTTCCATGGCGAGGGCGGCGTCGGATGCGATGCCTACGCCGGCGTCGATGATGAGCGGAACGCCGGTGATCATTTCGCGCAGGATGCGGATGTGGGCCTGGTTCTGAATGCCCATGCCGCTGCCGATGGGCGCGCCGAGCGGCATGACGGCGGCGGCTCCGGCTTCGACCAGGCGCTTGGCGAAGACGATGTCGTCGGAGGTGTAGGGCAGGACTGTGAAACCTTCGCTGACCAGAATGCGAGTGGCTTCGAGCGTGGCTTGCACGTCGGGATAAAGCGTGGCCTGGTCGCCGATGACTTCGATCTTTACCCAGTCGGAAAGGCCGACCTCGCGGCCGAGGCGGGCGGCGCGAATGGCTTCGTCGGCGGTGTAGCATCCGGCGGTGTTGGGCAGCAAGAAATATTTTTTGGGGTCGATGTAGTCGAGCAGAGACTCTTTGTTGCGATCGAGGTTGACGCGGCGGACGGCGACGGTGACCATCTCGGCTCCGCTGGCCTCGAGGGCGCGGGCGGTTTCCTGGAAGGATTTGTATTTTCCCGTGCCGACGATCAGGCGGGAACGGAAGGTGCGGCCGGCGATGAGGAGTGGGTCGGTCATGAGGACATTGTAGCGAAAGTCGAAGAGTGCTGCGTTGGATGCAAAGTCGCTGACCCCCTCCTCCATGCACCCTCCTGAATCCGAGTTGTAACTTTCGGCTGCGCGGATCGAGCGAGACAATAAGATGTGAGAAAGCGCGGAGGGAGATGTCGTCATGGAGAAGGTCGTGCACCGCTGGGCTACTAAGTTGGTACCGCTGATGGGTGAGGAAAGCTCCGAAGTCGGCGCTGAGGCTACCCTCCGACTGATCGACGGGGATCCGGTCGTACACTCTGTCCTTGTTGACAGGGATCTCGCGGAAACTGTCAATAGGGCTATCGAACAAGCGGACTTACGCGAGGTAGAGTTCCACTCCGAGGCAAGCGGACGGCTCTGGGTAATGTGGAAGGGACAGCCCACCGAGGTAGGGTTCTGGATAACGGCCCAAGGCCCGGAGTATCTATATTCTCGCGTGAAGAAGGCGCTGCGTAAGTGCGTGTCGGGGAAGTTATAGGCGCAACTGCCGACCGAGTCGCCCTAGTCAAGACTGCGGACGTTTGATTGAGAATGTCAGCCTTTACCCGACGTTGGGGGCGGGTTCGGAGGAACTCTGGGCTGGCTGCTCGCCAACCAGGTTCCGCCATGCCACGCTAGCCGGGTCAAGGCTATAACCAGCACAAAGGCAAGAATTAGGCCAAGCAGGATTGCGACGAACTCGCCGGTTGCGATGAAGTCGCTGGCGTACGTTGCGTGTTCATACGACCACTCTCTGATGCTTGGCAGCATCGCGGGGACGAATACGCAAACTAGTCCAATAAAAAGGAGCACGAGGCCGGGCTTGTTTCGAAATCCCATTCCGGCGCGGACTATAGTCCCGTTGTATTGAGCTTGTCAACGGTGGTGGTTTCGGCTTGGGCGTAGAGTTCGTCGATTTGCTTGCGGTAGCGGTCTTCGACTACGCGGCGGCGGAGTTTTAGAGTTGGGGTGAGGGCGCCGTTGTCGGCGGTGAATTCGTCGGGGATCACTAATACTCGCTTCAGTTTTTCAAATCTTGCCAGGTTCTGGTTTACCTCTTCGACAATTGCTTCGTAGTGCGCCCGAACTTGCGCGTTGGCGACTAGTTCGACGCGCGAGGAGAAGGCGATGTTGTGGGTGCGGGCCCAGTCTTCGAGCAGGGCGAAGTTGGGCGAGACGATGACGCAGGCAAATTTGTGCTTGTCGCCAACGATGGCGCTGGCAGCGACCATGGGATTCAGCTTCAGAGAGTTTTCGATGGGCTGCGGGGCGATGAATTTTCCGCCGGAAGTTTTGATGAGTTCTTTTTTGCGGTCGGTGACGGAGAGATATCCATCGGCGTCGATGTTGCCGATGTCGCCGGTTTTGAACCAGCCGTCTTCGAATGCGTTCTTGGTTTCTTCGGGGCGGTTCCAATATCCCTTGAAGACGGAAGGACCGCGCACGAGAATTTCGCCGTCTGCGGCGATGCGGACTTCTAGGTTGGGAAGAATCTTGCCCACCGTGCCGATGCGGTGATGGATGGGCGTGTTGACGGCGATGACCGGAGAAGTTTCGGTCAGGCCATAGCCTTCGTGAATGCGAATGCCGACGGTGGCGAACCATTCGGCGAGTTCGCGGCCCAGGGGTGCGCCCCCGGAGATGAAAGTTTCGACGTTGCCTCCCATGCCGTCGCGGATTTTCGAGAAGACCAGCTTGTTGGCGAGCTTCCAGCTAAGGGATGAGGGAGTTTCTCCGGCGAGAATTGCGGGCTTGTGGGCGCGACCGACGGAGAGCGCCCAGTTATAAATGGCTCGCTTGGGAAAGCCGCGAGTGGAGGATTCAGTCTTGGCGTAGATCTTTTCGTAGACTCGGGGCACGGAGACGCAGAGCGAGGGGCGAACTTCGAGCAGGGTCTGGGAAAGATTTTCCATGAAAGGGCAGTAAGCGAGGGTGACGCCGTGGTAGAGCATTGCTAAATCGACGTGGCGCGCGGTGACGTGCGAAAGGGGAAGAAAGGAAATGTTCAGCAGGCCGGGGCGCATGTTGAAGCCGAGCAGAGAGCAGGCGATGTTGGAGGCGATGTTGCCGTGAGTGAGCATTGCGCCTTTAGAGGTTCCGGTGGTGCCGGAGGTGTAGATGATGGTGGCGAGATCGTCGGACTGGATGGAGCGGGCGAGGGATTCGATCGCGGGATCGAGTATGGATGGGCCATTGTTCGTGAAGTCACCCATGAGCGTGCAGGTTGCGGATGGCTCTGCGGGAAGCTGGATGCGCTCCATGTCTAGGCGATCCATGATTACGATCTTCTGAATCTGGGTCTGCGGGAGAATGGTTTGGATCTTGCGCAGTTGAAGTTCGGTGGAGACGAAAATCACGGTTGCGCCGGAGTCGCGCAGGGTGTAGGCGGTTTGCTCGGGGGTGAGTGTGGCGTAGACGGGAACGGTGACAGCGCCGAGCAGGAGGATGGCGAAGTCGGCGGTGGACCACTCGGGGCGATTCTCGCTGAGAATGGCGACGCGGTCGCCTTTGCGGATGCCCCACTGTTGCAGTGCGTGCGCGGTTGCGGCGACGTTGCGGCGGAGATCGGAGGAGGAGATGGGGAGCCACTTTCCGGATTCGCGGTAGAGCATGACGCGGTCGAGATTGCGTTCGGTGGCGACGAAAAAGATGTCGTTCAGCGTGGCGAGAGTCATCAGTGGAATGGTTCTTAACAGCAATGTACTGTTTTGCGGTTGGGTTCGGCAATGCGAAAGGTGGGAGTGGGTGCTGATTGGGCCACATTTTGTGGCGGAGCGGCTTGCTGCGCTCGCTTGACATTAAGTTCCAGTTGCCCGTTAGCCTGGAACTGATGACTGAACGCCGGTCATTGTTTCGATTGCGATTTCGCGGGCTTGGTGGCCGCGACGCGAGTCTCCTTTCCGCTCACGAACACCTTCATGGAGCTCGCGCTTTCGCCCGACTCGTCGGTGTATTCGAAGGAGTCCGCTGAAACAAACTTCATGATGAACCGGGTGTGATACACCTTCCCGCCAAAGACGCTGTCCCCAAGCCAAGTCCATACGTCGCCGCTCACCGTACCAGTCTTGTCTTCCGTTCCTCCTGAACTGTCGACTGCGTGGTATCGGTATGTCTTGGAAGTCGGATCGTAGTAGACGAAGGAGGTGTCCGAGTATTTCCTCCCGGGTCTATAGAGTACTGTCTCGCAGATCACGGCGAAGCCGCCTGCCGTCCATCTGCAGTCGTCGGTGCCACTGAATTTCATCGCTGGCGAGTTCGGCCCCATTGCCCCGGCTTTCAGCTCGTCTTCGACTGTAAACCTGCCGACCATTACTGCTAGTTTCTTCACCTCCGGGCCACGCGTTGTCTTAGACTGCGCGCCAGCCACGATTACGCACGAAGCGAGCGCCAACACAAATGAGACCAACCTTTGGGGGCCACTCATTTGGATTCTCCTTTCAGGGTGCTACGGATGCTAGCACAAAACAAACGGGAATCAGGAAATGCGAATCGTTGACATTAAGTCGCCAGTGTTTTGCGGCGGTGATTGTGCGGAAGGGCTCGCTGCGCTCGCTGGACGGCCGAGGCGGCCGTCCCCACATGAGTATTGCGGGCGTCCCACATGAGTATTGCTCTTTCTAGGCGGCGGGGAGTTCGAAGGAGAAGACGGAGCCGCGGCCGAGCTGGCTGGTGACGGCGACGGTGCCGTTGTGGGCTTCGATGATGGCTTTGGCGATGGCTAATCCCATGCCGGTGCCTTGCACGCTGTAGCGCTGATCGCGGCCGCGGTAGAACTTGTCGAAGACCAGGGATTGCTCGAAGTCGTCGATGCCGGGGCCGTGGTCGGTGACGCTGGTGACGATGCGGTCTCCTTTTTTTTCCGCGGTGATGGCGATGGGGGCCGAGGGCGGAGAATATTTGGCGGCGTTTTCGAGGAGCTGTTTGAGCACTTCGGCGATGCGGTCGGAATCGACGCGGACCTTGGGCAGCGAGGCGGGTACGTGGATTTCGAGCGGATGCTGCGCGAGCACCGTTCGGGATTGTTCGACCGCAGACTCGATCACGGTGGCGATATCCACCGACGCCATGTGGAGTTCGACTTTGTGTGCGTCGAGCTGGGCCATCTCCGTGGCTTCGCCGACCAGGCGGTCGAGGCGGTCGGTTTCTTCGTTGATTACGGTGAGCAGTTCCTTGCGCTGGGCGTCGTCGAGGTTGTAATCGGAGAGCAGGCCTGTGACGGCGGCTTTGATTCCGGTGAGCGGAGTGCGGAGTTCGTGAGTGACGGAGTCCAGGAGCACGGCACGAAGATTTTCGCTCTGGTGGGCGGCTTCGGTCTGGGAAAGTTTTTCGATGGCTCCGGCGCGCTCGATGGCGATGCCGATCATGCTGCCGAGGGCCTCGAGCGTGGCGCGGGAGAGCGCGGGGCCGGCGATGCCGACGGCTCCGGTGGTGCGGGCGCCGAGGTGCAGGGGAGTGAGCGAAATTCCGCGATTGGCGTCGATGACCGGTTCGCCGCGTGAGCTGACCAACTGAAGATCCTGCAGGGCGAGCGCGGTTGCCTTGGGGTCGGTGCGGTAGACCTGCTGGGAGCTGAGCAGGTAGATAGCGGCGGCTTTGGCTCCGAAGCCTTCACAGACGTAGAGGGGAATCGCGTTCAACAATTCCGCGACGTTGTCGGTGGCGAGCAGGCGCTGGCTGAAACTGTAGAGGCGCTCGACGTCGCGGCGGCGCTGATTGGCGTCGGCAGTTTGGCGGCGGGCGCGGTCGGCGAGTTGGCTGGCGATTCCGGCGGTCACGAGAAAGGCGAACAGTGCCACCCAGTTCTGCGGGTCGGCGACGGTGAAGGTTCCGATGGGCGGGAGAAAATAATAGTTGAAGGCGAGTGTGGCCGCGATCGCGAGAAAAACGGAGAAGCGAAATCCCCAATAAGCCGCGACCCAGAGGACCATCAGGAGAAAAGTTAAAGCGACGGTGGTGGGGTTTACGTGAACGATGCGACGGTAGATTTGCGCCACGCCTTCGGCGGCCACCAGGCAGGCGGCGTAGCGGAACAGGTGCTGTGGCCAGCGGGCTTTCACGGGAAGGATTGTAACGGAAGCGAGGCAAACGCGCGATTATCGGGTGCCGACGAAAGGCTTTCACCACAGAGATACAGAGAAAAAGAACTCCACAAAATCCAGAGATTTTCCGGCTCTGTTGACATCGAACTTTTTTACGTCCGAGGCGACGGCAGGGATGCTTCGACTGCGGTTGAGCTTCGCTTTCACGAAGCTCAATCCTCGCTCAGCATGACAGGGCCGCGGAGGTGTGGGCGAGGCCGGATTCTCTTTCGTGGCTCTGTTGTGAAAGAAACTTTTCGAATGAAGCGATTCGACAATTTCCGCCGGGGCGTGGAGAATAACGGCGATGACCAAGACTCCTGAAGAATGGCTTAAGGAAGTGGATGGTGCGCCGCGGCCGGCGGTGTTCAAGCTGTTTCTCGGATACGCGCCGGGTGTGGGGAAAACGTATGCCATGTTGAGCGAGGGCGTGCGGCGGGCGAGCCGGGGCGAAGAAGTGGTGATCGGCGTGGTGGAGACGCATGGGCGCAAGCCGATCGTGGAACTTTCATCGTGGCTGGAAGCGGTTCCGCGCAGGAAGCTGGATTACAAGTCGACCATATTCGAAGAGATGGATGTGGATGCGATTCTGGCGCGCAAGCCCCATGTGGTGCTGGTGGACGAGCTGGCGCATACGAACATTGAAGGCAGCAAGCATGCGAAGCGGTATGAAGATGTATTCGAGTTGCTGGACGCGGGGATCGACGTGCTTTCCACGCTGAACGTGCAGCATATTGAGAGCTTGTCGCCGACGATTCGCAGCCTGACCGGGGTGCAGGTGCGGGAGACGGTGCCGGACTGGGTGATCCGGCGGGCGGGCGAGATTGTGATGGCGGATTTGACGCCGCAGGCGCTGCAGACGCGGATGAAGCGGGGAGATATTTATCCGCTGGAGCGGGTGGAGCGCGCGCTGGCAAATTTTTTCCGGAACACAAATCTGGTTGCATTGCGCGAACTGGCGCTGCGGCAGGTGACGCAGGCGGTGGATCGAACTCTTTCGGAGCTGAAGACGGAAGACGGGCAACCGCTGCAGGTGCGGGAGCGGATTGCAGTGTGCATCAGCTCGAATCCGGCGGCGCAGTATTTGATTGCGCGGGGAGCGCGCATGGCGCAGGCGCTGGACGGAGACTTTTTTGTGCTTTACGTGGATACGGGTACGGATGAGAGCGATGAGAACCAGCGAACGCTGGCGGACAATGTGCGGTTTGCCGAGAGCGTGGGCGCGAAGGTGGTGAAGGTGGAAGGCAAGGTGGTTGCCGAAGCGGTTGCGGAATTCGTGCGCGAGCATCATGTGACGCAGGTGGTGTTCGGGCGTTCGGCGACCAAAGGATGGAAGCGATATTTTTATCTTTCGGCGATTCACAAGTTTTTGCGCGAAGCTCCCTCGGTGGATGTGCACATTGTGACGCAGGAGATGCGGTGAGCGCGGTGGACGACGGGAAATGACGAACGATCATAAGCGGATTCTGATAGTGGATGACGAGCCGCAGATTACGCGCGTGCTGCGGACGACGCTGTCGGCGCAGGGATATGACATCCGCGTGGCGAACGACGGAGAGATGGCGCTGGAGTTGATGAAGAACTGGACGCCGCATGTGGTGGTGACGGACCTGGCCATGCCGAATCTCGATGGCGTGGGACTGTGCCGGCAGTTGCGGCAGATCTCGCAGGTGCCGATTATCGTGCTCTCGGTGCGTGGGCAGGATCAGGCGAAGGTGGAAGCGCTGGATGCCGGGGCCGATGACTACGTGACCAAGCCGTTCAGCATGAATGAGCTGCTGGCTCGCATTCGGGCGCAATTGCGGCGGAGTCCGGCGGCGGCGGAGGCACAACCCAGCGCAATTGTGGCGGGAGATTTTTCGATCGATCTGGATGCGCACGAAGTCAAGGTTGCGGGAGAGGAAGTTCATCTCACGCCGAAAGAATTCGAGTTGCTGGTTTATCTGGCGCGGCGTCCGGGTAAAGTCGTGACGCATCGAACGCTGCTGGGCGCGATCTGGGGCCCCAACAGTACGGAGCAGCCGGAGTACTTGCGGGTTTTTGTGGGGCAATTGCGCAAGAAAATTGAAGTGGATCCTTCCTCGCCGAAGTACCTGCTTACCGAGCCCTGGGTGGGATACCGGTTTGAACCGGGTTCGTAGTACCGAAGTTCCCTTCTGATCTCCCAGCCTTTATGAACATTTTATGGACCCTTTATTCGGATTTTCTGCGATTGCGTGTCCAATAGTTCTGGGATCGCAAAAGAGTCCCAAGACAGGCGCGATTCATGGAGATCAAGAATATGTGGGTTAATGAGGTGGCACCGGAACGGTTGGCAGAACTCTTTCATCACTATCATCAGGCACTGACGCCGGAGACTTCGGGTAAAGGCAGCGAAGGCCGCGGGTCGTGGAAGGAAGTTTCGCAACAGGACAAGAGTCGCCTGGTTGCGGCGGCGCGGCTTGCCTTGCTTGAACTGGAATCGATGGCCAGCGAACGGTCAGTGTCGCGGCAGTACTTTGCCCAGCCGGGCGAAGCTGAGTGGGGCTGCTAAATTTTGGTTACGCGTCGCAGAGTTGGCCATGGCGGGCGCCTTAGTAGCGGTTGCGCTGGCACAAACCAAGGCAACGGCTCCGAAGCCGCAGGATAAGCTGGCACTCGCGGAGGAACATGCCAGGGAACTACTTCTCCTGATCGATACCGACAGAGCGGCAAGATTTCCAAACAAGAGTGGATGAAGTTCGCGCGGGAACGAGATTGATGCCTTTACGAATTCTTTAGGAATTTCTTACCCCTTTCTTATGCCCTGAGTGTTTTACTGACCTGTTTGCGCAGAAGTCCGCTCGAACATGCCGGAGGCAGGAGTATGTGGGCAGCGTGGGTAGTTGCAGCCATCGCTATGGCAGGAGCGGCGTTCATGCTCTGGGTTCTTATGGCCTTGCTGCGTGAGTGTGCGCCAGCGGTCTGCTACTGGGTGGTGCCAGTCCGCAGGGAACCGCGTAGAGAAGAGGACCGCAGCGCCAATTATCTTGAGGACGGTTGCCGAGGGCCGGAATGCGATGGTGCGGAATGCTACGTGGAATCATTGGAGAACCAAAATTATGCGGAGGAAAAACGCTCTTCAAGTCTTATTGCTCTCGACGTTCGTCCTGTTTCTGAAGGCCGGGGCGGGCGCTCAATCCATTCCAAACGTAGTTACATCTTCCATTAACACCGACTCTAGTTCTGCCGCACCCACCGAACAGCAGGAAATGCGAGAGGAATTAAAAGCACTGCGGGCCGAGGTGGAGCGCCTGCGCGCGGAAGTCGAGCAACAGAAGACAGGTGCTGGCTCGACCGGTGTGCCCTCCAATGATCGCAGCGAGGCGTCGCCCGAGCCAGTGAGGACTGGTCCCGGGCCAAACGTTCCGGCGGTGACGGCGGCGAACTTTGCCGGCTCGACCACTACTGCGAACGCCGCTGCTGTACGTAGCGGGATGACAGGATCGCTGGCACAACCGCCGAGCCCGTATTCCCCCAGTCAATCTTCCACTAGTCAATCTCCTGGCACCGCGTCCGCTAAGAAGGAAATGATCGATCCTTTCTCCGACTGGGACTGGACCTGGTTGAACGGTAACCCGCGGACCAAAGAAGCGGCATTTGATTCCAAATTCTTTACCCCGGAAATACGGGCTGATATTACTTACACCTATGATTTCAACAAGCCGGTGGATAACACGATAAGCGGGTCGAGCGAAATATTTCGCTCCAACGAAATCCAGTTGGAGCAACTCGGCCTCGGTGGCGATTTTCACTATGACAACGTGCGGGCGCGGTTCATGACTCAGTTCGGTATGTATTCCGCAACCACGCCCCGCAATGACCCCAGCCCGGCGAAGGGCCAGTGGGATCTTGATACTGCCTATCGCTACCTGGCGGAGGCATACGGCGGATACCACATTAACGCGTTGAATGGAATCAACGTGGACGCAGGGATTTTTCTGTCATACATCGGTCTTTTCAGTTACTACAACTTCGATAACTGGGCGTATCAACCGTCGTATGTGTCCTCGAACACACCCTGGTTTTTCAACGGTTTGAGAGTTCAGATTTTTCCCAATCCCCATTTAAAGATCGAGCCGTGGTTCATCAATGGATGGCAGTCGTACGGTTCAGCCAATTCCCGCAAAGGGTTGGGAGGACAGATCAAGTGGACTCCGCGGCCATGGGTGAATGTCATTTCGAACAATTACGGGTTGGGCCACGACGATTTGTACATCCCGAACCGGGGACGTGTCCATACTGACGACAGCATCGAGATCAAGTATTACGACAGACCTGAAAACGTTCTGGACAAGATGGCCTTGTCGTTTACCGGCGATATGGGTTGCGAATTTGGCCCCAGCACGACCACATCGGCAGGCGTGTACCTACAAGGCGTGGGCTGCCATGGCGACACCAAGGATCGGAACTCGATCGGAGCCGCGTCTGCAGACGAGCATTTTGCTCCGGGGATCAATCCCAAGCAGAGCTTTATCGGCTACATGCTGTACAACCGCTTTTGGTTTAAGAAGGACCGGTATGGGTTGACGGTTGGCGGAGGCCAGATCAACAATCCCGGACGCTATCTGGTTCTGGATCCTCCCATCAACGGAGAGACTGCAGAGTCGGCGGGGATCAATGCACCCTACTTTACCGGGAACCCTTCGGATCCATTCAAGGCCTGGGATTCGTCGATTACATTTGACTACATGCCCCGGCAGTACATAACGTTCCGCTGGGAGTATGACTATCGCCATGCCAGTGTGCCGTACTGGTCGGGCCGCGGTGGAGTCACGCCGCCGGGTTCGGGCGGAGTGCCTTACACAAACAATGGATATCCACAATTCTTTGCGTGCAACGATGGAAATTCATCCATGCAGGAGGCCCTCGGCGCCGCGCAAACGGCCTGCGGGACGCAAGGCAGCACGGTTTGGTTCCCCGATCTGCGCCGGGATGAGCAGTTTATCGATATGGCTATACTGGTCAAGTTCTAGCGAATCGCGAGGAAATGTTTCGGCGCGGTTTGAGAAGCCGCGTGGCAAAGGAATCGCAACCCGGATGGACTGAAAGGAATTTCTGATGCAGGACGTAATCTTCCTTGGTGTGACGATTCTATTCTTTATGATTGCGCTGGCGTACGTGGTTTTCTGCGAGCGGGTGCGGTGAGGCGGATATGAATTCTGGGCCGATCATCATGCTGATCATCTGCGCGGGGTTGCTGGTGTACCTCGTGTATGCCATGTTACGGCCGGAGAACTTTTGATGACGGCAAATGGATGGCTGCAGATTTTCGTGTTCCTGTTTGCGGTGCTGCTGATCACCAAGCCGCTGGGCGGGTTCATGGCGCGGGTGTTCGCGCGGGAGCGGACGTGGCTGGAAGCGAATTCTGTACAAGCTGACGGGCGTGGACGAAAACCACGAGATGGACTGGAAGGAATATGCGCTGGCGCTGCTTTTGTTCAGCGGCGTTTCGATGATCGTGCTGTACGCGCTGGAGCGGGTGCAGTTGTTGCTGCCGTGGAATCCGCAGAAGCTGGCGGGAGTGCCTCCTACGCTGGCGTTTAATACGGCGGCATCGTTCACAACTAACACGAACTGGCAGAATTACGTGCCCGAGACCACCATGAGTTATCTGACGCAGATGGTGGGGTTGGCGTATCACAACTGGGTTTCGGCGGCGGCGGGGCTGGCGTTGGCGATTGCGTTTATTCGCGGTATCGCGCGGCGCGAGCAGAAGACCGTTGGAAACTTCTGGGTCGACATGACGCGGGGCACGTTATGGATTCTGGCTCCGCTGTGCCTGGTGGGAGCGCTGCTGCTGGTGTCGCAGGGCGTGGTGCAGAACCTGAAGCCGTATGACACGGTGCAACTGCTGGATCCATATCAGACGCCGCAGTTGGGTTCCGACGGCAAACCAGTAAACGGACCAGACGGCAAACCGGTGATGCAGACGGTGAGCCAGCAGGTGATTGCACAGGGGCCGACGGCTTCGCAGGAGATTATTAAGGAGTTGGGAACGAACGGTGGGGGATTTTTCAATGCGAACAGCGCGCACCCGTTTGAGAATCCGACGCCGTTCACGAACTTCCTGGAGATGTTCTGCATTTTTGCGATTCCTTCCGCGCTGACTTACACGCTGGGAAAAATGACTGGGTCGCCGCGGCATGGATGGGCGGTGTGGTCGGCGATGGCGCTGCTTTTTCTGGCGGGAGTGACTACGGCGTATTGGGCGGAGGCGCGCGGCAACCCCCTAGTTACGGCTGCGGCGGCGCATGGTTCGCAGCATCCAGCTACGGTTTCGCAAGGTGTAGGCAATCTCGAGGGGAAAGAAGTGCGGTTCGGGGTGGCGAACTCGGCGTTGTTTGCAACTGTGACTACCGACACGAGTTGCGGCGCGGTGAACTCGATGCACGATTCGTTCACGCCGCTGGGCGGAATGGTTCCGATGATCAACCTCATGCTGAGCGAGGTGATCTTTGGCGGCGTGGGCGCGGGCATGTACGGGATGCTGGTGTTCGTGATTCTTTCCGTCTTTATCGCTGGATTGATGGTGGGGCGCACGCCGGAATATCTAGGGAAGAAGATTGAAGCTTACGACGTGAAGATGGCGATGCTGGTGGTGCTGATTTTTCCGCTGGTAATTTTAGTGTTCACGGCGATTTCGGTCTTGTATGGCTTCGGTACTGCGGCTATTACGAATCCGGGACCGCATGGATTCAGCCAGGTGCTGTATGCCTTCACCTCGGCAGTCGCAAATAACGGCTCGGCTTTCGGCGGATTCAGCGGAAATACACCCTGGTATAACTCGTCGCTGGGAATCGCGATGTTGCTGGGGCGCTTCATGATGATTCTGCCGATGCTGGCGATTGCGGGGAATCTGGCGGGGAAGAAACAGACTCCGGCAACGCTGGGAACGTTTCCGGTGACGGGGCCGCTGTTTACGGTTTTGCTGATTGGCGTGGTGGTGATTTTGGGAGCGCTGACATTTTTTCCGGCGCTGAGTCTGGGACCGATTCTGGAACATTTGCTGATGATGGCGGGGAAGACGTTTTAGGGGATGGGTCGGAGCGCGGTCGAGCGATAAAGCAGGTCCTTCGACTGCGGTTGTGCTTCGCTTCGCGAAGCACAATCCTCGCTCAGGATGACAGTGGGTCGGGAACGACAAGGGCAGGGTGACAACGGGCAAATATGGCGAGTAAGAAATCAAAACGCAGTTTGTGGGATATGAAGATTGTGCGGCGCGCGGCGTGGGATTCGCTGGTGAAGCTGCATCCCGTGACCATGATGCGCAATCCGGTGATGTTCGTGGTGGAAGTGGGCAGCGTGGTGACCACGGTATTGCTGTTTGTGGAGCGAGCGCACGGCGGGTTTGGATTCAATCTGCAGATCACGCTGTGGCTGTGGTTCACGGTGTTGTTTGCCAACTTCGCCGAGGCGATGGCGGAGGGACGAGGCAAGGCGCAGGCGGATGCGTTGCGGCGCGCGAAAGCGGAGACGATGGCGAACCGGCTGCTTCCCGACGGGAAAACGGAGACGGTGCCGGGATCGAAGCTGCGCTGCGGAGATTTGGTGCTGGTGGAGGCGGGCGAGTTTGTTCCCGGCGATGGCGAGATCGTGGAGGGCGTGGCGTCCGTGGATGAGTCGGCGATTACGGGAGAGTCGGCGCCGGTGATTCGCGAGGCGGGGGGCGACCGTTCGGCGGTGACCGGCGGAACGCGTGTGCTGTCGGATTGGGTGAAGGTGAAGATTACGTCGAATCCTGGGGAGACGTTCCTCGATCGCATGATCGCGCTGGTGGAAGGCGCGGAGCGGCAGAAGACTCCGAATGAAATTGCGCTGAACATTTTGCTGGCGGGGCTGACGATTGTGTTTTTGCTGGCCGTGGTTACGCTGCAGCCGTTTGCGATTTATGCGGGTGCGCCGCAGACGGTGTTCGTGCTGGTGTCTCTGCTCGTGTGCCTGATTCCGACCACGATTGGCGGATTGCTTTCGGCGATCGGGATTGCGGGCATGGACCGACTGGTGCAGCACAACGTGCTGGCGATGTCAGGACGGGCGGTGGAGGCGGCGGGGGATGTGAATACCTTACTGCTCGACAAGACGGGGACAATCACGCTGGGCAATCGCGAGGCTACCGAGTTTTTAACTGCGCCGGGCGTGACCGAAGCGATGCTGGCGGATTCTGCGCAGCTTTCCTCCTTGGCGGATGAGACTCCGGAGGGGCGGTCGATTGTCGTGCTGGCGAAAGAGAAGTACGGCTTGCGCGGGCGCGAGATGAGTACGCACGATGCGGAGTTTATTCCGTTCAGTGCGACGACGCGCATGTCGGGCGTGAATCTGGATGGACGGGCGATCCGCAAAGGCGCGACCGACGCGATTGCAAAGTATCTGGAAGATCAGGGCGGTTCGCTGCCGGCGGAGGTACGTTCGGCGGTGGAGGCAATTTCGCGATCGGGTGGGACGCCGCTGGTGGTGGCCGAGAACGGCCGCGCCATGGGAACGATTCACTTGAAGGACATTGTGAAGGGCGGCATGCGGCAGCGTTTTGATCAACTGCGCGCGATGGGAATCAAGACGGTGATGATCACGGGGGATAATCCGCTGACGGCGGCGGCGATTGCGACTGAGGCGGGAGTGGATGACTTTCTGGCGCAGGCTACGCCGAAAGACAAGCTGGATTTGATTCGGCGCGAGCAGGGGCAGGGGAAACTAGTTGCGATGACTGGCGATGGCACCAACGATGCGCCGGCGCTGGCCCAGGCTGATGTGGGCGTGGCCATGAATACTGGCACGCAGGCGGCGAAGGAAGCCGGCAACATGGTGGATCTGGATTCGAATCCGACGAAGCTGATTGAGATCGTGGAAATCGGCAAGCAGTTGCTGATGACGCGGGGCGCGTTGACTACGTTTTCGATTGCGAACGACGTGGCGAAATATTTCGCCATCATCCCGGCCATGTTTGCAGGGACGTTTCCGGTTTTGCAGGCGCTCAACGTGATGCATTTGGCTACGCCGCAATCGGCGATCTTGTCGGCGGTTATTTTTAATGCGCTGATTATTGTGACGCTGATTCCGCTGGCGCTGCGCGGGGTGAAATATGTTCCGCAGGGAGCGGCGGTGCTGCTGCGGCGGAACCTGCTGGTATACGGATTGGGCGGAGTGATTGTGCCGTTTATCGGGATCAAATTGATCGATATTCTCATTGTGCGGGCGGGGTTGGCCTAAGACGGCTGGTGTAGAGGCGGGTATGAAAAAGAATCTGATCACCGCTGTGTTGATGACATTGGTGACGACGGTTTTGTTTGGCTTGATATTTCCATTGGTGGTCACTGGCCTGGCACAGGTTTTGTTTCCCAAGCAGGCGAACGGAGAGTTGGTGTCGCGGGACGGCAAAGTGGTGGGATCGCGATTGATCGGGCAGCAATTCTCTTCGCGCGGATATTTTTACTCGCGTCCATCGGCTGCGGGAACGGGATATGATGCGGGCAATTCCAGCGGATCGAATCTGGGCCCGACGAACCAGACTTTGATTGCGAGGGTGCAGGGAGATGCGGATCGATTGCAGGCGGAAAATCCCGGGACGGCGATTCCGATGGATTTGCTGACGTCGTCGGGCTCGGGGCTCGACCCGCATATTTCGCCGGAGGCGGCGGAATTTCAGGTGCCGCGCGTGGCCAAGGAGCGCGGGCTGAGCGAAGATGTGGTGCGCGAGGCAGTGCGCCAGCATACGGAGCGGCGGCAGTTCGGATTTCTGGGCGAGCCGCGGGTCAATGTTTTGGAATTGAATTTGACGCTGGATGAGATTTCGCCGAAGCCTGCGGCTCACTGAAGCTCCTTACCGAGGTAACATCTCGAAGTGCCTGATTCATGGCCGGTTCTGGCCGAAATCCATTACTTAAGCGGCGAAAAAACTAAAGAGTGCTTATTCGCTTTACGCGAGTGTGGATAACATTGAAGCGAGTTCGCTTCTTTATCGTCCGTAGTCGTCCATAAGGGAAGACATTATGAAGAGACAGAGGCAGTGGTGGGGCTGGGCAGTGGTGGTCGCGGGCCTGGCAATCATGGTGCAAACGCAGGGAAGAATGAAGGCGCAGGACAACGATGCGCAGAGTGCGGATCAGGACCCGCCGGGACGGGTGGCGCGGCTGAATTTCATGCAGGGATCGGTGTCGTTTCAGCCGGGCGGCGAGAATGATTGGGTTGACGGCGTGCTTAATCGTCCGCTGGTGACGGGGGACAATCTTTGGGCGGATGAAAATTCGCGGGCTGAAGTGCACATTGGATCCACTGCGCTATACCTGGGTCCGAAGACCGGGATTACCTTGCTCGATGTGAGCGATGTCGCGACGCAGATTCGTCTGGCGCAGGGGGCGTTGATTGTCAGGGTGCGGCACGTGGACGACGAAGACTCGTATGAGATTGACACACCTAATATAGCGTTCGTTGTCAGGCAGCCGGGGCAGTATCAAATCGATGTGGATGCGGACGGCAATCGAACGGATGTGACCGTGTGGCATGGACGTGGCCAAGTCACGGGCGGGGGTGATTCTCGCATGATGATGGCGAACCAGCACGCTGCGTTTACAAGCACTACTAACAACACGGCTACCGACGCCGGTACCGGCGCCGGGACGAATCATGTGGACTATGAGCCCGGGCAGGTTCCCGAGCAGAGCGGCTTTGATAACTGGGCGCAAGGTCGCGACCAGATTGAAGATGGCTCCGATTCGGCGAGCTACGTCTCACGGGACATGACCGGATACGAAGATCTCGGCCAGTACGGCAGCTGGAGTAATGTTGCGGGCTACGGCATGGTCTGGCAGCCTGCGGGTTTGGTAGCGGGATGGGCGCCGTACCGCTTCGGACACTGGACATGGGTGGGACCTTGGGGCTGGACATGGGTGGCGGATGAGCCCTGGGGATTCGCACCATTCCACTATGGACGATGGGCCTTCGCCGGTTCCGGATGGGTTTGGGTGCCGGGACCGAATGTAGCGCGTCCGGTCTATGCGCCAGCGCTGGTGGCATGGGTGGGGGGTGGGCCGGGATTTCATTGGTCGGGTGGCGTGGGAGTGGGATGGCTCCCGCTGGCTCCCGGGGAAGTTTTTGTTCCGGGATATCGCGTGAGCCGGGAGTATGTGAACAAGGTCAACATCAGCAACACTGCAGTAAATGTTACGCGAATCGGCAACGTCTACGACAGCGTTGTTACGAACCGCGGAGTAAACGACATTACTTATGCGAACCGGAATGTGAACGGGGGTGTGACCGTAGTCTCACACGCCGCGTTTGTGAATGCGCGGCCGGTCGCGCGGAATGCGGTTCCGGTTCCAGCGCGGGAACTCGCAGTCGTACCGGTCTCGCACGCGCTTGCGGTCGAACCGGCTCGGAACAGCGTATTAGGCGGAGGAGCGCCGGTGGCGAACAAGCCGCCGGCAGCGGCGATGAGCCGTCCTGTAGTTGCGGTAAGGACACACGTTGCCATGCCGGGTTCGTTCAATCAAAGACAGGCTATTGCGGGAAGCAACCTGGCGAAACCGAAGCCTGTGGTGTGGGAGGAACAGGGGAGTCCGGAGGCGGAGAAGAGTGCGCGGCAGGAGCCAGAGAAGCGGAATCCCAAATCTCCAGGCTCGCGTGCGGTGCAGCAAGGGGTGCCGCAGGCACAATCGCATTCCGTGGCTAAGGCGGCGGCTCCTGTGCAAGAAAAAAATCCGCAGCAAAAAGAGCAGGAGCAAAAGAACGGCAGCGCGCAGCAGCAGAAGCCTGCATCTTCGCCGCCGCAACGGCAGCAGAATACACGCCCGCCAGCGCCGAAGGTGGAGAGCGCTCCTAAGAAGTGAGATTGACGTGACGTGGCTCGCTGGGGTTTGATGGTCTGCATGCGATGCGATTTGCAAGCGGACCGGAGTGAAAGCAGAGGGACGACGATAGCGCCGGGACGCCGGGTCACCAACCGGATCCCGGCGCAGTTATTTTTCACGAACCTACCATGCGCCAACCTGCCATGAGCCAACCGATCAGGAACGAACCAAATCGTCCGGCACTCAACTGGATGGATGTTCTCTGGCTGCTGTTTCTGGCCGGACTGGCCGCGCTGCCGCCGGTGGGGGAGATCCACAAACAACTTACGCTTCTGGCGTTTGGTGTGGTGCAGCTCACCGAAGGTTGGGTGGTGACGAAGACACCGCGCCGCGGACCGGCGTATGTCGTGCTGCTCAAGATTGCGCTGGCGACTTTGCTCATCGATCACACGGGCGAGGTCGGAATCAACAGCAGCTATTGGCCGATTTATTTTCTACCGGCGGTGACGGCGGCGGAATACTTCAGTCCGGTGGCGACGCTGTTGTGGACGGCGCTGGCTTCGGGCGCGTACTGTTCGTATCTTTATCCTGCGCTGCAGGATTATGAGATGACGCGGGAAGGTTACGGAATTCTGGCCATCCGTATTCTTTTCTTTTTTCTGGCGGCGATGGTGGTGAACCGGTTTGTGGTGGAGAACCGGCGGCAGATCAAGCTGTATCAGGAGCTGGCGGAGACACTGGCGGAAACCAATCGCCGGCTGGAACAGGCACAGGAGCAGGCGCGGCGTTCGGAGCGGCTGGCGGCGCTGGGGCAAATGTCGGCGGGACTGGCGCATGAGATTCGCAATCCGCTGGGCGTGATTAAGGGATCGGCGGAGATGCTGCATCAAAAACTGGGGGAGACGAATCCGCTGGCCAGCGAATTGGCGGGCTACATTTCGAGCGAGACGAACCGCTTGAGCGCGCTGGTGACAAGATTTCTGGATTTCGCGCGGCCGCTGCAGGCGGAGTTGAGGCCGCAGGAAATTACTCCGGTGCTGGAGCGGGCGCTGCGCTCGGTTGCTTTATCCTTGCAGGGAAAAGACGAGGTGGTGCGCGTGGAGCGGCAGTACGAGGCGAATTTGCCGCTGATTCCGTTGGACGAGAGTCTGTGCGAGCAGGCGTTCGTGAATCTGATTCAGAATGCTTATGATGCGATGGGCAGCGGAGGAGGAATTTTGCGGGTGACGGCGGCGCGGGCGAACAGCGCGGGCCGGGATGGAGTAGAAGTGAGGATAGAAGATACGGGGCCCGGAATTCCGGCGGAGTTGCGGGAGCAGATATTCAATCCGTTTGTGACTACGAAAAAAACCGGGGTGGGGCTGGGACTGTCGATCGTCTCGCGGATTATTGACGGGCATCATGGAACCATCCGGGTTGAGAGCGACGGGGCGAGCGGCCAGCATGGGGGACGATTCGTCGTGTTTTTTCCGGCGAGCGAAGAGGTTGCTGGCAAAGAGGCATCCTAATTCGTGGCAAATATGTTGGTGGCTAATATTATGCCGAACATTCTGATTGTAGAAGACGAAGCCAAGATGCGACGACTGCTGGAGTTGAATCTTGGCGAGGACGGTTTCACGACACTCTCTGCCGGAGACGCCGAGGCTGGGCTGAAGCTGCTGCGGGAGAACGCGGTCGATTTGGTCGTTACCGACTTGAAGCTGCCGGGAATGAATGGGCTGGAATTTCTGCAGGCGGTGAAGCGGCAGAACGCGGCGTTGCCGGTGGTGGTGATGACGGCTTTCGGGACGGTGGAGACGGCGGTCGAGGCAATGAAGGCCGGAGCCAGCGATTACGTGCTGAAGCCGTTTTCACTGAGCGAGATGAGAATGGTGGTCCGCAAAGAATTAGACGTGCGCAACTTGCGCGAGGAGAACCGGTCGCTGCGCGAGGCGCTGGGAAAACGGTTCTCGCATCCGAACGTGGTTGCTCGCAGCAAGAAGATGCAGGAGGTGCTGGCGACGGTGGAGCGCGTGGCTCCGACGAATTCGACGGTGCTGCTTGGTGGAGAGAGCGGCGTGGGAAAGGATCTGGTGGCGCGGGCGATTCATGAGAAATCGCGGCGGGCTGGGGGGCCGTTTATCAAGATTAATAGCTCGGCAATTCCCGAAAATCTTCTGGAGAGTGAATTGTTCGGATATGAGCGAGGCGCGTTCACGGGCGCGAACGCGAGCAAGCCGGGCAAGTTCGAGTTGGCGGACAAGGGCACGCTGTTTCTGGATGAGATCGGCGATGTGCCGCCGGCGATTCAGGTGAAATTATTGCGCGTGTTGCAGGAGCGGGAGTTCGAGCGGCTGGGCGGGACGCGAACCATCAAAGTAGACGTGCGGCTGATCGCAGCCACGAACCGTGATTTGCGGGAAGCGCTGGAGCAGGGAACGTTTCGCGAGGATCTTTATTACCGGTTGAACGTTGTGCCGATCGATATTGCGCCGCTGCGGCAGCGTAAAGAAGATGTTCCGGAGCTGGTGAATCTTTTTATTTCGCGCTTTGCGGGAGACTCCGGCAAACCGGTGGAAAGCATTACGCCCGAGGCGATGCAGATTCTGGTGAACTACCACTGGCCGGGGAATGTGCGCGAATTGCAAAACATCATCGAGCGGGCGTGCGCGCTGGCGAAGGGCACGGTGATTGAGGCGGCGGATATTCATCTGGATGTGCGTCCGGCGAAGACGGCGAACGGGGCGGGCGGATTTCTTCCTGAGGGTATGACGCTGGAACATTGGGAGGATGAAATGATTCGGGAGGCGCTGCGGCGGGCGAATGGAAATAAGAGCCAGGCGGCGCGGCTGCTGGGACTGTCGCGGAATGCGCTGCGGTACCGGCTGTCGAAGATTGGGATCGCGGATGAGGAGAAAGATGCGTGAACGGTTTTCCGGCGAGATCGGATACAATCTAACTGGAGGACCGTTACAAATGCTGACTGTGGCGGGGAAACAGCAACTCCTCGAGGAAGCCGGATACGCTTACAGCTTCGACCGACTGAGCTACGTCAACCGGGAAGCTCGGAAGATATTCAGCATCGAGTTTGTTCAGGATAAACCTGAAGCTGAGATCAAGGCGCGCATTGACGAAGCCATACGCCCGGGGGAGTGGCGGTTCTACTTCAACTCGGAACCATCTGAGGCAGTGAAGCGGGAGCTTTCTGCCGTCTTCGGATAATGAGCGCACGGACGGTCGAGGACCGGCTCCGGGAGGAGTATTTTAGGTTGTTACCCGATGCCCGTCGGGTCGTAGAGGAAGTGGAAGCCGAGGTTCAGCACAGTCTCTTGCCGCTATCCAGAAATCTCCACAGCTATGAGAAGATCGAGGTCGTCTCGCGGGTCAAAGGCTGCGAGAGTGCATTGGGCGCGCTTCGAAGACGCCAAGAGGGCGGGACCCTCGATCCCGAACAAGCCGACGCGTACACGCTTACCACTCTTAAACGACCTTGCTGGTGTTCGCGTCTTGGCTTTTCCCCGAAGTCGTTGGATTGAGGCGAATGTTACCTTGCGCCGCCAAGATGTCTTCTCATCGTGGAAGTCGGACTCGATTGTGGAGGAGGGAATCGAGGAGCCACTGGCATTCAAGTACCACGGCTACTGCGCCCGGAACGCCAGGCTTCATGCCGAACTCCAGATTGCACCGATGCTGATAGGCTTGTTCTGGGAGGTCGAGCACTCGACCGTCTACAAGCCGGCGCCGGAGCTCAAAGGCGCTCCTGACTCCCTGAAACAAACTAGGAGCGAAGTCTACAAAGCGCTCAGAGCGTTTGAGGCCGAGTTCGAGCGTTTGGTTCGGCGCGATCCTCTTGAGAGCGGGAGTTAGCGCTCATAGGCCAGCCGGCTGTGGTCGTCCCGAAAGGCGTTGAGCTTTGGTGTTTTGCGGGTAGTTCATAAATTCATGGGTCCAGCGGTGATACGATGTGTTCATGGCGAACACACGCAGCGCAACCCTGAGCATCCGGCTGAAACCGGAGGTCAAGAAGCGGCTGGCCAAGCTGGCTAAGGTTTCCGGGCGAAGCTCGAATTTTCTTATCTCCGATGCGGTTGAATCCTACGTGGCGGACCAGGAGAGAATGCTGGCGGAGATTCGCCAGGCCGATCGTCAGGTTAAATCCGGGCATTACGTCAGGCATGAGGATATGAAGGCCTGGCTGCTTTCGTGGGGCACCGCCCGTGAGTTGCCACCGCCGAAGTGCGCTTGCGGCAAGCAACACGATGATGAGGCGCTGTGCCGGTAGAGATTGTCTGGTCTCCGTTGGCGCGGAAGCGCTTGCAGGAGATACGAGCTTATGTGGCGCGGGACAAGCCTGACGCTGCAGCGAGATTGGCGATGCGGATTGTTGCCTTGGCGGAGGCTTTGAAAGACCATCCTTATCTAGGCCGCATAGGAAGTGAGCCGGGAGTGCGGGAGTTGGTGGTGGGCGGCACCCCGTACTTGATTTTCTACCGAGTTCGGGCGAACCGCGTCACGATTACGACGATTTGGCACGGAGCGGAATCCAGACGGCGGTGATCGAAGCCGCGGTGATAGCCTGTCGCTCTGGCTGAAAAGCACCACTCCGGCTGAGGGCGGCCACCGACCGCGGAATATCGGCCTTCATCCCGGTTGAACGCTCTCGTCTTCCTTCCTGAAAACAAACGAGTTAATGTCGCTCGTGGCATTCCTTGTTTGGCACGGCAGTTGCTTTGCTCATTGCGAATCAATCCTTCCGATCACGGGTTTTATAGCAGTAGGGAACGTTTAAAGGGATTCGTTATGAAGAACAAACTCGCGTTGAATTTCGCAATTTTAATGTTGGCACTGGCGGGCACGCTGTCGATTGGCTTGCAGGCGCAGACTACGGAAGAAACTCCAGCGCCATCGGATCAGCCGAGCGCGCCGATGGAAATGGGACAGCCGCAGGCTCCGCAGCCGCCTCCCCCGGGTCAAGCGCCGCAACCGGGTCAACCTGGGCAACCGCAGGCGGGGCCGCCGGGGCCGGGGCAAATGCCTCAACCCGGTCAGCCTCCGCAACCTGGAGAAGAACCTCAGCCTGGTGGACCTTCCGGCGAGGGTCCGGCAAAGGTGGATCAGGGAGTGGGCCGCATCAGCATGATTCATGGTGCAGTGTCGACGCAGCGTGGGGATTCAGGGACATGGTCGGCGGCGGTGTTGAATCAGCCGGTAGTCAATGGCGATAAGGTTTCGACTGGGCCGGGCGGGCGGGCGGAGGTGCAGCTCGATTACGCCAATATTCTCCGCCTGGCGGCAAGTTCGCAGGCGAACGTTGCGAACTTCACACATAAATACATTCAGATTCAGGTTGGGCAAGGGTTGGCGAATTACTCGGTGTTCGGCGAGAGCGAGGTGGAGCCGGAGATCGATACGCCGAACGTGGCGGTGCATCCCGCGCATCAGGATGGAGTCTTCCGCATTGAAGTGCGGCCGGATGGGGATTCGATCATCATTGTGCGCAAGGGTGAGGCGCAGATCTCGACTCCGCAGGGAATTGGCGAAGTGAAGGTGGGCGAGATGGCGACGGTGCGCGGGTCGGGCGCCGATGCGCGGTACAAGATCGGTCCTGCGCCTGAGCGGGATGATTGGGACCGGTGGAATACCGATCGCGACCGCATGATCCACGAGGCAGCGGCGTGGCATCACACCAACAAATATTACGTGGGGTCGGAGGATCTGGACGCCAACGGAACGTGGGAAGATGCTCCGGACTACGGACAGATTTGGGTGCCCAATGAGCCCAATGGTTGGGCTCCGTATCGCGATGGAAATTGGGTCTGGGAGCCTTATTACGGTTGGACCTGGGTTGGCTATGAGCCTTGGGGATGGGCGCCGTATCACTACGGGCGGTGGATGTGGTATGGCGGCGCGTGGGCGTGGTGGCCGGGACCGGTGTGGGGCGCGGGCTTCTATCGTCCGTTCTGGGCGCCGGCGTATGTATCGTTCTTTGGCTTCGGAGGGGGATTTGGCTTTGGTTTTGGATGGGGCGGATGGGGCGGCTTCGGCTGGTTGCCGATTGGCCCGTGCGACCGATTCTTCCCGTGGTGGGGCGGATATGGCGGGCGCTTCGGAGTGGTGGCGTTCAATCGATTTGGCGAGATCAACCGCTTCGGTGGAATTGCGCCGCTGCACGGGGGCGCTGAGTTCTCGAATGTGGCGCATATCAATGATGCGCACATTGCAGGAGCGGTCTCGACGGTTGGTGCGGGCCGATTCGGAGCGGGTCGAGTTACGGCGGTTGCGGCCACGCACGCGCAGTTGAGCAGTGCGCACATGATGACGGGAAATATGCCGGTGGTGCCTACGCGGGCAAGTTTGTCGGCCAGCGGCAGGGCGGCTGATCCTTCGACGATTCACAACGACTCGGCGGAGCATTTTGTAGGCACGCACAGTGCGTCTCGGCCGGAATCGTTCCAGCAGCAGACGGCGCATCTGCAGCAGTCGATGCAGCAGAGCCATTTCTCGCCGACAACGGCTGGGGCGCGTTCGACCAGTCTTGCCTCGCGCGGGACTTCTTCCGGGACTTCCGGTACAGCTGCGGCGGGCAGGGAGACGAACAGTTCGGTATCGAACATCTCGCCGTCGAGGAGTGCGGGAAGTCAGAGCGCAGAGTCAGCGTCGTCGGCGCGTGGCGAAGCGAGCGGGAGCGATTGGAAGACGTTTAGCCCGCCGTCGCGTGGCGACGAAACCGCGGGGCGCGGTGCCAGCACAGCCGAATCTTCGGGCAGGGGCGAAAGCGGCAGCTACTGGAACCGCACGACGCCAAGCTCGAGTGCTTCGCGCGCCGGTTCTGCGCGTAACGATTCTTCGCACACCAGCGGTTCGAGCAGCTACGGGGGCAGCGCGTATTCGCGTCCGCAGCTGAATATGAGGCAGCCCATCGTGCAGCCGCGATCTTATGGCGGCTACCATGCGCCGAGCAGCAGCAGCCATGGAGGGTATAGCGGAGGTTCGCACAGCGCTCCGAGTTCGGCGGGTCATGCCGCTGCCGGAGGCGGACACGCGGGCGGAGGCCACCACTAGGAAGTTTGTAGCAAGGGATGCAGGTTGATGTAAACGAAGTGAAGGTCAGAGGCGAGAAGGGCGTGCTAAACGGCACGCCCTTTCATTGAAGAGCTCTCTCACCGTAGCATCCCTTTTACGAATTTGCCGGCCTCATAGATGAAGCAACCAAACAGCAGCGCCCTCAGGGCCACTTTTTCGCAAAAAGAGCAGAACTCGTCGACTCTCTTTTCAAGGTACGCGAATTTGCTCTTTGGTGCCAACAGCCCACCTTGTTCGAATTTCCTCGGTCGCGACTCAGGCACTCATTGCGACGGATACGGTGATTAGCTTGAACGCGATCAGTTCGCGGAAGAGCTGGCTGACCTTCGCATCGAGCCGATCCTTTTCGAATTCGATGTACCCGATGTCTCGGAAGTTCGTGGGAAAGGTGACGCCTGTCTCCTTGAAGATGACGACCCGCGAACCGTACAACGCGCTGGCCGCTCCCAGTTCAAAGATCGCGTTCTCGCTCGGCCTGAAGATAATTTGCCCGTTTAGGTCCTTGAACTCCTCATCCGCCGTGAAGATGATGATCGCTGCGCCGCATTCATTCATCGAATCCGCTACCTTTTGCGAGATGGGCCGTCCCTTGTTCGCCTCGTCTAGCACTACCTTGTAAGGGATCTTGTATTCCGACAGGAATTTCTCAAGCTGTTGCAGAGGAACCCTGTTCTTCCCGTGGCCGAGGAATATTGCGTTCTTGGCGGGCGGCGCCGACAGTATCTTCGCTTCCGCTCGTGCCCGCGGCGATAGCGGTTGCTCTTCGCCCAGATCGTGCTGGCCGTTTTCGCCCCCGCCTGCCTCCCCGGTTTCCACAAGCTCCTCCAGCGGTGCCATGCCGGTCGGTTCAGAAGACAGCCACTTGCCGGTCGTCGCTTGTCGGATGAGGCCTAGGTAATCCGCGTTTTCGTAAAAGACTGCGGCGCATCGCCCCGCTTGGTCCCTTGAGACACCGAAGTCGCGCACCAGCGCGTTTTGAAAGAATTGCATGTCCGGCACCTTCTTCCCTTTGTAGGAAGCAAAGATGCTCTTGAAGAGCGGCGGCATAAACGCTGATTGAAGGAGCGCCCTACTTTTGGCCTCATCGGAAGTTGGCGCGACTATATCTCTTGCGAGTGCGGTCAAGGTGACCTTGGACTGGTTGTAGCTCCCAGTCGACAAGCCGTATTTGATCGACGATGAAAGGAGCATCCTGAAGTCGGAGCTGCCGGGACTCTTATCGATTGCGATTGCAACGTCCGTCGGCGGCATAGGATTGCCGCTGTTCTTTTCCTCCAGGGCCAGTGGGACGCGGAGGGCCGTCTTTAATGGGTGCTTGGGAAATTCGGAACTGCCGTTGGCTAACGATTCCACTTCATTGTTCATCTTCTTGTTAACCATTTGTACACCTCATCATCGATCTCGTAGAATTATAAACATAGAAGCTATAAAAAGTCTATATCATTTTCGCCAGCGTGAATATATCGGGTTTTCGCCTATCGGTTCTTCTCCCTTGGCTCTGCGGGTTGGTATCGCGCCGGAGGCGGCTCGGCTGGGTTGAAGTACAAGAGAAGCTGTGGTGATGGTGGCGATGCTCGTGGTCGAGGGGCGGCAGGTAAGCGAAAAAGTGGGGGAAATACGGAGATTCGATGGTTTTCGGCGACCGCTACGCTTTTGGTTGTTGCCGGTGTAGTCCTCCTCTGGGCTCAGTCGCTATCGGAGTTGGATGTTGCAGGCGTTGGTTAATCGAAGCCGAACTTCGGCAGAAATCGCGCACACCGCGCTGTTCCGCATCCAACATGCTGTTAGGGAAACGAATGCGATGCAAATACCAGCATTATTACTGCATTTCCAGAGCGCATGGCTTCAGGCTGTCAGGGTTGGGTGTTCTTGGAGTCGTCTCAGATTGGCGGTTCCTCTGCGGGTTGGTATCGCGCCGGAGGCGGCTCGGCTGGGTTGAAGTACAAGAGAAGCTGTGGTGATGGTGGCGATGCTCGTGGTCGAGGGGCGGCAGGTAAGCGAAAAAGTGGGGAAATACGGAGATTCGATGGTTTTCGGCGCTACGCTTTTGGTTGTTGCCGGTGTAGTCCTCCTCTGGGCTCAGTCGCTATCGGAGTTGGATGTTGCAGGCGTTGGTTAATCGAAGCCGAACTTCGGCAGAGTGCAGCTTCAGGGCCGGGCATAGGCTGGGCTCTCGGGGTCGGGGCGGTCGTACTCGCGGCCGTATTTGTTTTTGTGGGCTAGTTCGAGGTTGGATTCGGCGAGGCTGAAAGTTCCGAGGAATGTGTTGCCGGGAGTCACGGTGACTTCGCGTTCGGCGGCGTGCAGCGCGTCCGGCGAGACCGAGGGGTGGAAGACGTGCATCTGGTAGCGGCCGGGGACGACGTCGGCAATGACAACTTCGCCGCGCCAGTTCGAGATCGCATAGTACGGAGTATTTAGTGCGATGACCACGGCGCTCATCTGGGCGTGAATGTTGCAGAAGATGAAAGAAATGCCGGGCTTGTCGAATTTCACGAATTGCGTGGTGCCGCTCTCGTAGAGTCCGAGATCGAAGCGCTTGCCATCGAACAGCGAAAAGACATTGTGAAAAAAGGGATCGTGGTTGGGAAACTCGACCTGTCCGCCGGCCGGGATTACGAGCAGTGAGGGATGGAAGCTTTTATCTTTCTGGATTAGCTGCGGGATGGGCGCGGTTTGCTGCGGCGGCGGAGGCGCGGGGGTGGTTCCGAGGGGAGTGAGCCAGACGACAACTTTCGAGGCGTCGTTGATGCGGCGTCCGTTCTTGGTGAGCTGGGCTTTGCCCTTGAGTTCCACGCCCTTGAGATCGGCTGCGTTGAGTTCGACGTTTTGCGCCGAGGCGAAAGTGGACGCGAGAACTAACATGCAGAAGATCGTCATGCAGAGGGTGGTCATGCAGCAAATCGGCCGGCGGTGAGCGAAGCGAAACATATTCAGAAAAGTACTCCCATGGCCAGATTGACTTGATTCGTTACGCTTGGGCTGTCGTAGATGGGGAACGTGTGCAGGCGGCGGAATTCGGCGGAGAGCAGCAGGTCAGAGCGCGGGCGATACACCAGATTGCCGAGTTGGCCGCGATTGCGTCCGAGGATGGGGCCGAAATTATTGGCGTCGGTAGCGAAGCCGCGAATGTCGCCGGCGAAGGCGTTGTCTTCAGCGAAGACGCCGTTTACTTCAAGCTTGGATGTGAGTTGGAATTTGAGTTGGCTCCATCCTCCGGCGGAGTTGAGTCCACGAATGCTGGTTGAGGCGTAGGCAGGATTGCCGCCGAACACAATGGTTTGGCCGATGGCGCCGTCGAGGCCTCCGATAGCGCGGCCGCGATAGAATTCGCCGGAGAGAGAAAGCCGGCGGAGAATCGGAATCTGCCAATCGGTCATGCCGGACCAGGCGTCGACGTTGCGGTCCCATGACCATTTCTGACTGCCGTAATAGCCCGCCACGGCGAAGCTCAAGGGATGGCCGAACACTGGCCGCGACCACGCGGTGCGCATGGCATAAGCCGGCTGACCGGTTTGTTCTCCGGCTTGCGCGGAGCGGAAGAACTGGTTGTAGGGTGGTTCCCAATCGAGGTTGTCGAGGATCCCTCCCTGCAACGTCAGGGTCTGTTGGTCGCTGAGATCGAAGCGACGCTCGATGCGAACCTGCGGCGTCCATCCCCATAAGTTACCGGCGTAGGCAAAGGCGGGAATTGCGAGGGATGCGAACGATGTGGGAGAGAGCGGCGAGATGAAGAGAGAATCCTGACCGGCGATCAGGGAGGTGTGTTGCCAATCGAGGCGCACGGCGGCGGTCTGCATGCGGACCAAGCCGAAGTTGACTCCGTTCGGAGTCGTGGGGAAGCCTCCCGCGAAATCGAACTGAACGTTGGCCGAGCTTCTTGCGCCGGCCAGCGTGGGGCCGAAAATCTCCAGGCCAATTTCGGTTTGGCGCAGGGTGGCGCCGAAACTGGTGCCGGAGGTTCCGGACAAAGCAGGCTCGGCGTAGTCGGGAAGGTCGAGGTTGTCGGAGCCTCCGACGTTGTGAAAGGCATTCATCAGAACGATTCCGGAGAGGCGGGCGCGATACTTGCCGGCGGTTTCAACTTTGGTCTGGTATTGCTCGTCGATCTTCGATCCCAGCAATTGGGCGGATTCTTCGAGCTTCTGAACGCGGGTGGCAAGATCGGCGGGAGGGGCTGTGGAAGCAACAGCGGGGGTCGATTCCTCCGCAGCGGGGGATGACGAGTTCGGATTTGTCGAGGCAGCCGCGAGCGGAGCCAAGAGCTTGCGCGTATCCTGCAATTCCTGGCGCAGTTCCTGCATTTCGGCGCGCGACTGGGCATTCTCGGCGCGCATCTGCTCGATCATCGCGCGCAGTTCGCGCACCTGCGAATCGAGTTCGCGCACGGCGTCGTCCGCGGGTTGGGATGGCACGGGAGCGGCTTGCTGCGCCAAACTCCATGTGCATAAAAGGCAGGTGCACAAAAGGATGGAAGCGGCTGCCGTCAGGGCAGTGGTCCGAAGCGCGAGGGCCTTTTGGCTCGGGGGGGCGGGGCTCGGGGTTTTGGGGCTCTTCACACATCCTCCGGGGCGACATGCGGATCACTTTGAATGCTGGAGAACGAGATGGGACTACGTGTCCGAATGTCGAATTGACTTTTCAGTTGCTCTAGCGTCGGCTACAGGCAAACGGCGGCGGGCTATGGGCTCGTCGTCAATATCCGGCGAGCCCTGCGGATCGCGTCGTTGATCGTGCCCTGGGATCGTGATGCGAAAGACGGTGCGAGCGTCCGAGCTGCGTTCCATCAAGACTTTGCCGCCATGATCCTGCACAATCTTCTGCACCACGGTCAATCCGAGACCGGTGCCGTTCTCCTTGCCGAAGCTCACAAAAGGGTGAAACAGTTTGTCGCGAATCTCCTCCGCAATGCCGGGACCGTTGTCGGAAACTGCGATGGTGACGGAGGAGCCGCTGCGTCCAATCGTTACCTGAACGTTTCCGCCGGTGGGCGCCGCTTCGCAGGCATTAAGCAGAAGATTGTAGAGAGCTCGCTCAAGCTTGCGAGGATCGAACCAGGCTGAGCCAACGCCGTTGCTGTGAATCTCGATCGGAGTTCCCTGATGGCGCGGGTGCAGGCGCACCGCCTGCATGGCGCGCTGCGCGGTTTCGACGATGCTGGCATAGGTTGGGTTCAGCGACTCCCGAGTGCGGGCGAACTCGAGCAGGGAGTCGATGAGGTCGGTCATCTGGTTTACGCCGGATCGGACTTCCTGATAAAGCTCCTCGCGCTGCGCGGAGGACAGGTGGGCATCGCAAAGAAATTCGGAGTTCGCGACTACGGCAGCCAGCGCATGGCGCAGGTCATGGGAGATCGAACTTGCCATGCGTCCGATGGTGGCCAACTGCTCGGACTCAAGCAGCGCCTGTTGCGTGGTGAGCAGGCTGGCGCGCATGCGGTCGAAAGCCAAGGTGAGTTCGGCGACTTCGTCGCTGCCGCGGGGGTCGAGGGGATGATGAAAGTCTCCGTGCTCCAGGGCGCGCACGCCTTCCACCAGGCTGGCCAACGGACGGGTGAAGGTGTAGGAGATCAGGAAAACCAGACCGCTGCCGATCAAGACGGCCGTGAGACCGAGGAGCAAGAGCAGGCGGTTGAGATTATCGAGAAATCTCGCAGCTTGATCGTAGGATCCGAGAACGGTCAAACGCAAGGGCGGTTCTTGCTGGCCTGAAAGATCGAGCGAGGTCGCCACGAAATTTTCTTTGCCAACTTCAACATCGAGAGGAGCGCTTTGCGGCGCCCCCGCGGCCAGGGACCGTACTCCGGAGCTTTGGGCCTGGGCAGAGGTCAACGTGGTGGCGACAATCTCGTCGCCGTAGGAAAAGGCAACCTGACTGGCGGACACCTTGCCGACCTCGCGGGCCAGACGATCGTCGATTTCGTAGCCGATGACGAGAAAGCCGAGAAGCGGACCTTCGGTCTTGGAGCCGAAATAAACCGGCTGCACGAAGGTCTGGTAGAGATGATGAGCGCCAAACCACCAATGACTTGAATCATCTTCATTCAAGGAGCGCTCGAAGTATTTCTGCGCCTCCTCGCGAGTGAAACCGGGGGATTTTGTGTGCAGGGCTACAACGGTTCCGCTGCGGTTGACGAGCACCATAAGATCGCTGCCGGTCAGCGGCCACACATCCTGGGAGGCGTCCTGGATCGTGGCCGGATCATGAGCCGTCAGGATGGCTCGCGTGATGGGCAGGTAGGCCACAAGTTCCGCGGAGTGCGTAAGCATGGTTTCGCGGTCATGCTGAAAATTCTGGAAGGTGGTGACGGAGTTTTGCAAATCCTGCGCGATGCCTTCGCGCACATGCTTGCGCACGCTGTGCCGCACCACCAGCAGGCTCAAAGCCGTGAGGCCGGCGGTGATGAGGACCATCGACAGCAAGAATCGCGTGCGGAGCCGGGTCCTGGGCACTAGCGCTCTTGCGGATTGTCCGGTTGTTCTTGTCCCAGTTGTTCGTGTCCCAGGGAAAGTGTGCGACGCGGATTCGGATGAAGGGTCCAAGGGATCTCAGCGAACGAACTTATAACCCATTCCATGTACTGTGCGGAAGTGTACCGGACTGGCGGGGTCGCGCTCCAATTTTTGGCGAAGCTTAAGAATATGGTTGTCGACGGTGCGGGTGGAAGGATAATTCTGGTATCCCCAAACCTCGTTCAGCAATTCGTCGCGGCTGATCACCCGGTCGGCATTTTGCACCAGAAATTGCAGGGTCTTGAATTCCTGAGCGGTCAGGACCACGACCTTGCCGTCACGCTGCACCTCCATTTTTTTGAAGTCGATGGAGATGTTGTCAAAGCTGACGAGATTCACCTGAACGGTTCTTGAAGTGTGCCGTAAAGCGGCGCGCACACGCGCCAGCAATTCCCGCGGGCTGAAAGGCTTGGTGACATAGTCGTCTGCGCCGAGCTCAAGCAACAGAACTTTGTCCGAGACGTCGCTGGTGGCGCTGAGAACGACGATGGGCAGGGTAGGCGCCTGGGCCTTGATCTCTTTGCAGACATCGCCACCGGAAAGCTTGGGCAAACGAAGGTCGAGGATGACGACCGCGGGCGGAGAAGCCTGGAAGCTTTCCAGAGCCGACTTGCCGTTGGCTTGAACCTCGACGACGTAGCCTTCGGTTTCGAAGAGACGCCGGAGAGCTTTCTGGACGGCGGGATCGTCCTCGACGACCAGAATTCGTCCCATCGGCCGCAGGGAGCTCAGTGCATTGGCTGATGTAGCCGCAGTCATCGTTGTGGCACTCGTCGTCGTGGTAGTCATGGGCGTGGCGACTTGACTCATAATGCCATCCTTATCCGCTTCGGGTTCGTCTTCTTCTCGTTCATCATCTTCTCGTTCGTCTGGCAAGGCGTCTTTCAAAGCTCCGGCAGAACGTGCGACTCCGTTTCGTGTGTCTCGCAGCCAGAAGCTTACAACGTTTCTAAGGGATTTCCGCGGAGTGGCTGAGGTTTGACAAATTTTTTACATTTGTACAACCGGGCTGGAGAGCCTCACGGCAACGCGCTTGCACGGCATAGTTTGCGCGTGAAATGGCTAAAGAACGGACTTCAGCGAGGCTGCCGTAGAATAAGGCAGATTGCCCACGCCTGCCGAATTCGACCGCTTGCGCGTTGTACTGGTGGACGCGCGCAATCCTCTCAACATTGGTGCCGCCGCGCGGGCGATGAGCAACTTCGGATTTCAACATCTGCGAGTGGTGAATCCCTACGACGTGGCATTTGAAGGGGCTCGATCGGCGGTGGGCGCTGCGGAGGTACTTGCCCGCGCCGAAAAGTTCGCCACGGTCGCCGAGGCGGTTTCCGACTGCTCGCTGGTGGTCGGGACCACTGCAATCGGACATCGCGATCTGCAGCATTCTTTACAACGATTGGAAGCAGGTGCGCCGATGATTCGAGGGCATCTTGTTTCTTCATCGTCCGTTTCTTCACCGGAATCGGCATCGGGTTGTTGCGCGCTTCTATTTGGGTCGGAAAAATTCGGGCTTTCGAACAAAGACATGAGTTACTGCCACTGGCTGATGCATATTCCCACGCGCGAAGAGCATCGCTCGATGAATCTGGGGCAGGCGGTGGCGATTTGTTTGTACGAACTGGCGCGCGATCCAGGAACGGCGGCGGAGCCGGAGCAGGGAAGTCCTGCGTCCGGGGCTGAGTTGGAACGAATTCATGAGACTTTGCTGGTGGCTCTGCGCGCCAGTGGTTATCCGAAGTTGAATACTTCGGATTCGTTTGAGGGTGCGGTGCGGCGATTAGTGTGGCGGCTGCGCTTGCAGACTGGCGACGCTGAATTCCTGCTGGGGATGCTGCGGCAGATGGTTTGGAAAATGGGGAATGGGTCGAAGTCAGGCAGCGAGAAACCGGAGAAGAAACCGAAGCGCAAGAGCCGGACGTGAGAATTTATTTTCGGGGCTTTACTTCCGCTGGTGAAGCTGTGCCGGAAAAACCTGAAGTGAAGTGCGCTTGAACTGGAAGCGCAGAATCCATTCGCTGGTGGCCGGCTGCCCGTCGAGTTGCGGAGGAGTGAATTTCCAGCGGCGGGCTGCAGCCAGCGCCAGATTCGCGAAATACTTGCTCGGTCCGGCGGAGACGAACTTTGCCTGGGAGACGTTGCCGGACGCATCGACGGAAACCTGAACACTCACTTTCAATGTGCCGGTAATGGTGTTTTGCGCGCTGCGTGAAACGTCGGGCAGGACCTGCTGAAGGACGCTGCCTGACGCGATCGCTTTTTTTGCGGTCCGCTGCTTCTCCGAAAACGGTGCTGGAGTCTGCGTTGCCGGGATTTCGGGTGCCTGGGTTGAGGGGGCGGTCTGCGCGGCAGGAATCTGCGGCGAATGAGTCATGTGCCGACTGCCGATCCATGTTACGAGGACCCATGCTACGAGGATGATTGCTGCAATCACGACTGATACCAGGAGCCAGCGGCTTGGTTTCGCTTGCGGCGTAGGCGGCTCAACCGTCGTTGCTTTGGTCGGCTTGGCTTCGACCAGGTTCGCTTCGACCGGAACTTCGGTTTGAATTACCTCTCGAGTCGCTTCGGGGTGAAGCTGTTTGAGAATCTCATCCACGGTGCAGCGCTGCTGCGGATTCACTTGCAGGCACTGGCGTACGACTTCACGAAGAGGTTGAGGAATGGTGTCCGGAACGGTGAGCCGGTCCAGGTTCTTCGACTGCGGCTCGCTCTGGGTCATGACGGTGACCAGCGTGAGTCCCAGCGACCAAACGTCGGCTGCCGGCGTGGATCCTGTGGTTGCGAGCTCCGGCGCGTCGTAAACGCCTGGCGTGCGAGCGCTGCTGCGGGCGCTGTTGCGGTCCCCGATTTTGCAAAGCGAGTCGGCGGAAATTTTTAGCTGCTCGCCGACCGCCATGATGTTCGATGGCTTGATGCGTCCGTGCGCATAACCTGCCCGGTGCAGGAACGACAAAACATCAAGTACGGGCGGCAACATTTCGGATGCTTCCGCCGGAGTAAGCGGGCGCAGCGGAAGAATCTCCGCAAGATTCTCTTCGGCGTATTCCATGACTATGTAGAGAAATTGCATGCCGTCGAGCTGGCAGCGTCCGCATTCAAACAATCGCAGCAGATGCGGATGGGAAAGTTTCGCGGCGCTTTGCCAGCGGGCAAGCTGCGCGTCGTCGATCAGAGTTTCGTTTACGCCGTCGGCCGGAAACAGCTTGACCGCCAGCTTTGGAGAGGTGCTGCCGGGACGCTCGGTGAGAAATACGGCGCTGTGCTCCGACCTTCCCAAGGACTGAAGCAACGGGAACTTTTCATCCACTACCCGGCCTTCCCATTTTGTCCAGAGTACGGTTGCAGCGCTCATAGGCCACGGGGGCGAAGCGCTATTCTATTCCAGTACCCGCGTTTGCGCGGTTCGAAAATATACGGAAGATGCAATGCTCGAGGCCAGGCCGGTTGGTCACGGGTCCGTCACGGGTCTGCCGTTCGATTCCCCTAAATTCAGATACTTGCAAGCTGAGGTGACGACTCCGGATAGCTCGGCGGGCCGAAATCGGCCGGCTATGGCTTGAGCTCGAAAGCGCAGCGCATCCGCGACGAGCTCGGTTTACCCGGTTAAAGTCTTAATCCGCCATGCCGATATGCGCAGCAGCGAACGCAGAAGGTAGAGAACCGGGGCGCTCTTCGCGCCGAGACTGAATACAGACTTATGTCGATACGCGCTCTTATTGTTGACGATTCGTCGGTCATGCGAAAGATCGTTGAGCGTTCGCTGCTGCAAGCTGGCATCGAGATGAGCCAGGTGTATCAGGCGGGGAACGGGGCCGAGGCGCTTACCGTGCTCCAGGATAACCAGGTCGATCTTATCTTGTGCGACATCAACATGCCGGTGATGGATGGCTTGGAATTCATCAAGCTGCTTCCGGGAGTGGCCAACGCAAAAGGCGTGCCGGTCGTAATGATTACGACGGAGGGCAGTGAAGCTCATGTGGTGCAGGCTCTTTCCTGCGGAGCGCGGGGTTATATCCGCAAGCCTTTTACTCCGGAGCAGGTGAAGGAACATGTCATCCCCGTCCTGGCAGGTAAATCATGAGACCTGTGAGTGAAGCGCTCGCTGCCAACGGCGGCCACCCAAAGTGGATTCCGCTGATTGAAATGTCGGCCAAGGAAGTCTTCGAACTCATGCTGGGTTGTGAATTGAAGGCATCGCCGGATGCGCAGGACCTGAAGTTTGATGTCACCGCCATGGTTGGATTGGCGGGGCAACTGTGCGGCGTGATGAGCGTCCGCTGCGACGGGAAATCGGCAGCACTTATGACTTCCAAAATGCTTGGCGTGCCGCTGGACAAAGTCGGCCCCGAGGTCGCGGACGCACTCGGCGAAATCGCCAATATGGTCGCCGGCAACTTCAAGAACAAAATCTCAGGACTGGCGGAAGGTTGCATGCTCTCCCCACCGACTGTAATCACGGGTAGTGACTATAATCTGCACTCGATGGCTAATTCACCTGCCCTCGCGGTGAGCATGCTGTTCGAGGCCCTGCCCATAGTAATTTCCTTGCAGGTCCACAGCTAACGACAAGTTCATTGAGAACAGGTTCGGCTTCCCGGCCTCTGATCGGCGTTTGCCAGCGGTCGGCGTTCGTAGGTGCGGCCCTGGCAACGACCGGTTCCGGGCCGCGGAGAGATTCACTGCCGAAACCGTGAGGCCACTAACCTTCTGCGAACCCTAATCTTCTGCACCACTAATCTTCTGCGACCCCGCGCCGATGGAGAAGAAGTGACAACCCCGGCCTCAGCGCTAAACCCCGGAGAAGACAAACCGGTACATAAACCTGGCACCCAGTTTGTCGCCCGCCAGCCGATTCTCACCGCCGACGAGAAGGTTTTCGGTTACGAACTCTTATTTCGCGATGGAGCCGAAGATTTCTTCTCGGCTTCAGATCCGGATGCGGCTTCCCGCAGCACTTTGAATACATCCGTGCTGCTCGGACTCGACGTACTTTGCGACGGACGCCGCGCCTTTGTGAACTGCACCCGCGACATCCTGCTCAAGGATTACATTACGTTGCTGCCTTCGGGCCAGACCGTGGTCGAGATACTGGAGACGGTCCCTCCGGATGACCTGGTGGTCGCAGCCTGTCGCCGGCTTAAGGAAGCCGGATACATGATCGCTCTAGATGACTTTGGGGTGAACGACCCACGGGAGTCGTTGACGGATATTGCCGACATTATCAAAGTGGATATCAGGGCGACCTCGGAGACAGATGCCGCTGCCATGGTGAAACGCTACGGGCCGTGGCGCTGCCGGTTGCTGGCGGAAAAAGTGGAGACGCGGGAAGAGTTCGTAGCGACCAAAAAGGCGGGGTTTCTCTACTTCCAGGGATATTTCTTCCGGCGGCCGGAAACGCTTACCGCGCACGAAATCCCGGCCAATCGGCTTAATTATCTGCGCATGCTGAAGGCGGTTTCGCAACCCGAGCTGGATGTGCGCGAAATCGAGAAGCTGGTGAAGTCGGAAGCGTCGCTCTGCTACCGCCTGCTCCGTTACCTGAACTCCGCCGCATTCGGATTCGTTTCTGAGATTCACTCCGTGCGGCATGCCTTATCTATCATGGGAGAGCGGGAAGTCCGGCGCTGGATTCGACTGGTGGCCAGCCTGGGAGCCGGCCAGAACCGGCCGTCAGACCTGGTGCTGGCGACCCTGGTTCGTGCCCGTTTTTGCGAGTTGCTCTCGCCGCGCATTCAGCATGGAGAGTCAGACCTGTTCTTGATGGGCATGCTTTCGCTGATGGATACCCTGCTTGAGATTCCCATGCGCCAGGTTCTCGACAACGTTCCGATTGACCAGGAGTGCAAGGCGGTGCTGCTGGGCAACCCCAGCAGTCTGCGACCGGTCTATAAACTCATGCTGGCGCGCGAGTCTGGCGAGTGGAAGGCTGTGAGCGAACTGACCAGCCAACTTCATCTCAAAGAGAGCGACGTTGCCGAGTCTTATTGGCACGCGATGCAATGGGCGCGGCAGGTCAGTTCCGGAACCTGAGTGGTCTTTCCGGAAACCGACGGATCTTCGGATGTGACTCGCCGCTACTCTGGCAGTATTCGCGGAGAAGATAATTGGGACACAGCTTCGCCCGCTTCGAGCATCCGCAGGCGCTCGCGGATGTCATCGCGAAGCAGGGCAACCGAAATGCCTCCGAAGCAGGCGGGATACCGATCGAGACGGCGCAGGGCCGCTTGCAGCAGCAGTTCCGTTCCCAGCGGATTGTCGTGCCGCGAATGGTGAAATGCGGCGGTGACCTGAATCAATCCCTGAAGGAACGTCTTCTCGGGCTCGGGTGAGCAGAGCCAGACGCTTTCCCAAGCCTCATGCGCGGTGAAGAAATCGCCTGCATTGTAGAGTCGCAGGCCTTCCGCCAGGGCTCCTTCGGTCCAATCGAATTCCATTCTTTCCAGTCCGGTAGCAGGTTGGGTTCGCGCGCTCGACCTGCGCGAGCCGCTTCGCATATGATTTGAGCATGCTTTTTGCGAATGTGCAGGTTATTGATGTGCAGATCAATGATGTCCAGATGAATGATGTACAGATCATTGATTTGTACGGCGAGTTGTACGGCGGGTGCGCTCGATGATCATCACCCGCAGTCCGCTGAGAATCTGTCTCGGCGGCGGCGGCACCGACCTCCCATCGTATTACCGCCAGCATACCGGCTTTGTGGTTTCGGCGGCGATCAGCCGTTACGTGTACATCACCATCAATGAAGCGTTTCGGCCGCGCATTATCGTGAAGTATTCGAAGTTCGAAGATGTGGAGCGGGTTGAGGAGATCCAGCATCCGATCATCCGTGAAGCATTGAAGTTGACGGGGGTTACTGGGCCTTATCTTGAGATCGTGAGTCTTTCCGACATACCGGCCGGCACCGGGATGGGGTCGTCGGGCAGTTTCACGACTGCGCTGCTGTGCGCGTTGCATACGTTGAAGCGGGACTTCGTGCCGCCGCGCGAACTTGCTGAGCAAGCTTGTTACATCGAATTGAAGTTGCTAAACGAACCGATCGGCAAGCAGGATCAGTACATCTCGGCGTTTGGCGGCATTACTTGCTTCGAGTTTCTGCCGGACGATCGCGTCGTGGTCGAACCGCTCAAGATTCCGGCTGAAACTCTGGCCAACCTGGAGGACAATCTGCTTTTGTTCTTTACAGGAAGCTCACGCAACGCGTCGGATATTCTGCGCGACCAGGATTCAAGGACGAAGCAGAACAACTCCGACATGCTGGAGAATCTTCACTTCACGAAGCAGTTGGGTGTCGAAAGCCGTGACGCTTTGCTGGCCAGCGATCTGAAGAAGTTTGCCGAGCTGATGAATGTGCATTGGGAGCACAAGAAAAAACGGTCTCCGGGGATGAGCAGCGGCGAAATCGATCAGCTGTATGAACTGGCGAGAGCGAACGGAGCACTGGGCGGGAAGTTGATTGGCGCCGGCGGCGGCGGATTTCTAATGTTTTACACCGAAGAGAAAACTCGATTGAGAGCCGTGATGAGACGCGCGGGGCTGCGCGAAGTTCGCATGCAGTTCGATTTCGCCGGAACCACGGTAGTGGCGCATTCCTAGGAGAATCATTTGCTGACGGTGGCGATTCTCGCCGGCGGGCTCGCGACGCGATTGCGGCCGGTCACCGAGACGGTGCCGAAGTCGCTGATTGAAGTGAACGGCGAGCCTTTTATCGTGCATCAATTGCGCTTGCTCCGGTCGAAGGGCATCCGCAATGTTGTGCTCTGTGTGGGCCACCTGGGTGAGTTGGTGGAGCGCGCAGTCGGTGACGGTTCTGCGCTGGGACTTCAGATAGACTACTCGTTCGATGGGCCTGTGTTGTTGGGTACGGCGGGAGCGATCAGGAATGCGTTGCCTAAGTTAGGCGAGTCCTTCTTCGTCATGTATGGCGATTCTTATTTACCCTGTGACTACGCAGCTATCGCGCGGAACTTCGAGGCTTCTTCCTCGCGAATCGGGGACGTGTTGGGAATGATGACGGTCTTTCGCAATGATGGGAAGTGGGATACCAGCAACGTCGAGTTCGAGGCAGGGAAAATTTTAGCGTACAGCAAGACGAATCGCACGCCGCGCATGCATTACATCGACTATGGGCTGGGAGTTTTTCGAGCTGAGGCTTTTCAGGATCTTGCTGGCGGAAAAGCTTCCGATCTCACTGAGTTGTACGCGAAGCTGCTGCAACGCAATCAGCTCGCGGCATTTGAAGTGCGGGAGCGTTTTTATGAGATCGGGTCGCCAGCAGGATTGCAGGAGACAGCTGAGTTTCTGGCTGCGAAGGGCGAATCAAGATTAATGAAGTAACGATGACGGAAGAGAATATATTCGCGCGGCAGTTCTTGGCAGAGGCCAAGGAAGTAATCGACCGCCTGGACGCCGCCAGCATTGAAGAGGCCGCGTCGCTGCTGGCGAAGACGCGAGCTGCCGGCGGACGCCTGTTCATCCTGGGCGTGGGAGGCAGCGCGGCGAACGCTTCGCATGCCGTGAACGACTTTCGCAAGATCGCCGCCATGGAGGCTTACGCGCCCACCGATAATGTTTCTGAACTCACGGCGCGAGTGAACGATGAAGGTTGGGCGACGGTCTTTGAGGCGTGGCTGCGAGGGAGCCGTTTGCGCGCAAACGATCTCGTGCTGGTGTTCTCCGTGGGTGGGGGCGATCTGGAAAAGAATGTCAGCCCCAATCTGGTGGCGGCTTTGCAGTATGCGAAAACTGTCGGCGCGAAAATTCTTGGCGTTGTCGGCCGCGACGGCGGTTACACGGCTAAAGTGGCCGATGTTTGTGTTCTGATTCCCACGGTCAACCCGGCACACATTACACCGCACACAGAAGCATTCCAGGCCGTGGTGTGGCATCTGCTGGTTTCGCATCCGGCGGTGAAACTGCAGCAGACCAAGTGGGAATCGACTGCGCCTGATCGAGGACAAGCTCGACCAGCGGTTTTCCTCGACCGCGATGGTGTCCTCAATCGGCCGGTGGTGCGCGACGGCAAGCCGTTTCCTCCTTCTGGGCCCGAAGAGCTTGAGCTGCTGCCCCAGGTTGCGTCTTCGTTGCGCGACTTGAAGGCGCAAGGATTCGATCTCCTCGTCATCACCAACCAGCCCGACGTGGCTCGAGGTACGCAGACACGCGAGTCGGTCGAAGCTATCCATCGGGTGCTCGCATCCTCGCTGCCGATCGACGATATTTTCGTCTGTTATCATGATGATAACGATCATTGCGCGTGCCGCAAGCCGCTGCCGGGGCTTTTGCTGGAAGCGCAGCGCAAGCACAATATCGATCTCTCGCGCAGTTTTGTTGTGGGCGACCGCTGGCGCGATATCGACGCCGGACACAGTGCAGGTTGCAAGACCATTTTGATCGACTACGGCTACAACGAGAGAAAGCCGGCGCAGGCTCCGGAAGCGGTGGTGCATTCGCTGCGCGAGGCCGCGGATTGGATCATTGACTCGATGATCGGCTCGAGTTTGAATAAGTCTCGCAAGCTGGAAGGAGTTGCACAACAACGATGACGTCCGTCTCTGAGTTGAAGGTTCAGGTGTTTGCCGACGGAGCCGACAAGGCCAGCATGATCGAGCTCTACCGGCAGCCTTACATCAAGGGTTTCACTACCAATCCAACCCTGATGCGGAAGGCGGGCGTAACCGATTACGAGCGCTTTGCGCTGGATATTCTTCAACACATCCCGGACCGTCCCATCTCCTTCGAAGTGTTCGCCGACGATGAAATCGAAATGGAGCGGCAGGCGCGCAAGATCGCGCGCTGGGCTGCGAACGTTTACGTGAAAATTCCGGTGACGAATACGCGGCGGGAGCCAATGTATAGTTTGATTCGCCGCTTGAGCGCCGACGGCATTCAGGTGAACGCGACTGCCGTGCTGGCGCTGGATCAGGTGGAACACATCGCGCAGGCGCTCAAAGGCGGCGCGCCTTCTTATATTTCAGTTTTCGCGGGACGCGTGGCCGACACTGGGCGCGATCCGATTCCGCTGATGAAGTCCGCGCTCGAATTGATGGCGCCGGAGCCCAACTCGCAGCTTGTATGGGCCAGCCCGCGCGAGCTGCTGAATATCTTCCAGGCCAACGAAATCGGCTGCCACATTATTACTGTCACCTCGGATGTGCTGAAGAAAATCAGCCTGGTTGGGAAGGATTTGCACGAGTTCTCTCTCGAGACTGTGCGCATGTTCCACGACGACGCTGCCCGGTCCGGCTACACCCTCGAACGGACCCCGGACATCGCATATTCGCTGTGATCTAATTCCTTGTAGGCGGCGCCGCGCGGGTCTTCTGGCTATTGCAGGCTCAGTTGCATCTCGCCCTGTTTACTAAACTTGATCAGCAGCATGTTTTCTTTTCTGCTGGAAAACTCGCCCGCCACTGTGCGGGACTGGTCATACGAGTGCGTCCCCGAGTCCGCCCCAGACGTCACCCGCACCCGCAGACGATGTTTCCCCGCGGAGATCTGCATGGCGTGGAATTCATGGCCCTCGACATGATGGAACACAACCAAGTGTTGCTTGTCCGCTCCTTGCAATAAATGGGTGTACGTCAGGCGATCGTCGACCCAGATCGAGAGATGCGCCTCCGAAAATTTGTGATCCACTTCGATATCCAACATTGCCGGAGAAGGCTTTGCGCTTGCGTGCGCCGGCATAGTCCCTTGCGTAGGCAGGGCGGGGATGGCCTCGGGCGGCAGTGTTTTGAGTGGGGCCGCCGCGGCCAGACTCTTGGCCGGTGTTTTTGGAGGCCAAGCGGCATAGCTCAACCCGATTCCAAGGAGGAGAAGCCCGATCAGGAGCAAAGCGCCGGCGAGAGAATTCTTCCGCATCTTCGCCAGCAACTTCTCCACTACATCGCGCCCCAAAGGCAAGGATGACAATAGAGCGCGGTTGCTTAAGTCGGAGTTCGCTCTCGCTCCACGTTGCCCCGTAGCCCACGCTCGGGCCCTTAGACTTGTCGTTTGTGCCGGATCGATGCCGGCAAACGAACCCGGTTGCTTGGTCTTACTCCACGGCTCTCGCCCTTCGCGCAGTTCCTGAATATCCAGCGCCATCTCCATGCCGCGTTGGTAGCGCTGGGCGGGATCTTTCGCCATGGCTCGAGCAATGATGTAATCCATTGCCGCGGGCAACTGAGTATCGAGAACGGTCGCCGGTATCGGGTCGCGGTTGACCACCTTGAATGAAACCGTAGCGGCGCTGTTGCCTTGAAACGGCCTGAAGCCTGTCAGCACCGTGTACAGGATGACGCCCAGCGAAAACAAGTCCGACCGTCCATCCACCTCTTCGCCATGCAATTGCTCGGGCGACATATAAGCAGGCGTGCCTAATGCACGTCCTGCTAAGGTGAGGTTCGCGAGGTTCAGTTTTGCGACTCCAAAATCGGCAATCTTGGCGCGACCCTCTTCCGTGACCAGGATGTTCGCGGGCTTCAAATCGCGGTGAACCACGCCCTGACCGTGCGCGCAATCCAGCGCTTCCGCCAGTTCCAGGGTTAACTGCAGAGCCGCTTCCAGCGATAATGTACGGTTGTCTCCGGAGAGGAGCTTTTCGAGCGAGGGCCCGTCAACAAATTCCATCACGATATAGGGCGCACGTGTCTCCGGCTCCTCGCCCACATCGAAGATGGTTACAATTCCCGGATGTGACAGCCGACCGGCGGCCTCCGCTTCCCGGAAGAAACGTTCGCGATACTCGCGCTCCTCTTCTGGCGGTTGGCCGCTCAACGAAACCGTCTTCACCGCGACGACTCGGTTGATCTTGGGATCGCGCGCCTTATAGACGACACCCATGGCTCCCCGGCCCAGCTCGCCCAGGATCTCGTAGCGACCAAAACGTTCGCTCCTGCGATCGTCCATAAGTGTTGCTTCAGTAACGCCGGCGTGGATGCACGATATTGCATGCACACGTCTCCCGGACATCCGGGTACGAGCCTTGCCGTACGTGTCGTGCATATATTGTCCGCTCAACAGCGAACCGGTAACAGGTTACCGACGTACTTTCGGCGGCGATGACGCCTGGCGGAATGCGCTGCCTTTCCAGGCGGCTGGAAGAGCGTATTGTATGTGGATCAAGACGTTCCTAACGAATACGTGGCAGATAATCTCTCTGGGGAATTGCATGACCGTCAAACACACCATTCGAGGATTGCTCCTACTGATGTTTCTCGCCAGCGCTTTGGTGTTCTGTGTCAGCGCCGCAAGTGCGCAGTCCGGTGCAGCGCTGGAACAGCGCATCAAGAAAATCGTGGATCGACCGGAGTTTGCTCATTCGCGCTTCGGCATCAAGTTTATTTCGGCGGATACCGGAAACGTAGTCTATGAATTGAATTCGCAAGAGTTCTTCGTACCGGGTTCGACCACGAAGTTGCTCACCGAAGGCACTGCCCTGGAGCTTTTAGGTGCCGACTATCGTTTCCGCACCAAGATCTACCGCACTGGACCGATCGAGAAGAACGGCACGCTGAAGGGTGACCTGGTGCTAGTGGCAAGCGGAGACCCGAATCTTTCGAATCGTATCCAGCCGGATGACACGCTGGCGTTTGAAAATGAAGATCATTCCTATGGTGGTCCTGATAGCAAAGGATTGCCTGGCGATCCGCTTGTGGTGATGCGCGAGTTCGCGCGGCAGATTTCCGCAAAGGGAATCAAACGGGTAAAAGGAAGAGTGCTGGTCGATGCCACGCTCTTTCCGGAGGGCGGCCGCGAGTTGGGAACCGGCGTGGTTCTGTCGCCGATTGTGGTCGACGACAACGTGGTGGATGTTGTGGTCAGTCCGGGGCTGGCGGAGAATTCCCCAGTGAAATTGAAGATAGCTCCGCAGACCGGATACATCACTATCATCAATCAAGCTACGACTGGAAAGGCTGGCTCGAAGGCGGCGCTCGAATACAAGGATGAAAAACTCAACCCGGATGGATCGAGAAGTGTAACCCTCACCGGCAGCTTAGCGCTTGGCGCTGAACCGACGATGGATTCCTATGCAGTTCCCGAGCCGAGCCGCTTTGCGGCAACTGTTCTGATGGAGGCGTTGAAGGAGCAGGGCGTGCGGTCAAGCCTCGCCGTTCCCTCGGAGCAGATCGACTTCAAGGCGCTGGCTGCCAACTATACGCCGGAGATGATGGTTGCCGAACACGTTTCGCCGCCTCTTAAAGAAGAGGTGAAGGTCACGCTGAAGGTCAGCCAGAATCTTCACGCCAGCGCCACGCCGTTTCTTCTTGGCGCCCTGGTCGCACACAAAAACAGTCAAAGCGATCAAGCGGGCTTCGACGCGGAGAACGAATTCCTGACCAAAGCTGGCCTCGATTTGAGCGGGGCAGCGCAGAGCGACGGAGCGGGCGGCAACGCTTATTTCACTCCGGACTTTATGGTTCACTATCTTCTGCACATGTCCAAGGTGAAGGACTACGACATCTTCTACCGGGGCCTGCCGGTCCTGGGAAAGGATGGCACGCTGGTAAAGATCCAGGTGAATGCAGCGGCCGCGGGCCATGTGCATGCGAAAACCGGGACCTATGGCGTATACGATGCGTTGAACAAGAAATTGATGATTACGGGTAAGGGCCTTGCCGGTTACATGGATACCGCGAGTGGCCAGCATCTGATTTTTGCGCTCTACGTCAATATGGTTCCCGTATCCATGGATGACCCGGAGGCTACACAGAAGATCGCAGGAGAAGCGCTGGGGGAAATTTCGGCTGCGGCATACGATGCGCAGTAGCTCCATAAAGCGGACAGGCTTACTGACTGTTCTTTCCATAAAGTGACTTTAGTAACCAGCGCACCGCTCGCCTTACGTGCACCTGAATTTTCTCTCAGAAGCTTGTTCCCCCTTGGTAATTCGCAGCGCTGGCAAGCCACAACTAAACTTCGATGCGGGGGTTTAGATTCGCATGATCAACAAAATCGCAAGTTCGCTCTTAGTCCTGGCAGTGGGTGGTCTGATGTTTGTTGGCGCCGCCTCTGCTCAAACCCAAGACAGCAACACATCCGGCGCTGGACCAGGGGTGGTCGATCCTGATCATCCGCGGGTGAACGAAGTCAACGCCCGCGAGCAGAATCAGCAGGACCGCATCGCCAATGGCGTAAAGAACGGCACTATGACGCCGGGCCAGGCTTCGCGTGTGGAGAACCGCGAGCAGAATATCGAGAACCAGCAGAAAGCTGATATGGCTGCCCACAATGGTCACCTGACCAAGGGCGAGCAGAAGCAGCTCAACAAGGAGCAGAACCGCACGAGCAAGCAAATCTACAAAGACAAGCATGATGGCAAGTAGCTTGCGCATGTGACTTCCCACGTTCAGAAAAGAGTCGGGACTAAAAGCCGCAATTGTCGCGGCTTTTTTTTGGCCTTCATAAATGCGGTCTCAACTGTGCGTCGCCAGCCTGGGAGTGACTGTCACATTTTCCGGATTCTGTGTCTGGCGTTGCACTTTTGCGCCGGCTCTTGTCTATAATGGCCGGGGCGCGGCATGGCTTCGGTCTACCGGTATGAGGCCAGCTTGCGCCTTGCTCTCTCTCATCTCCCGCGCGCTGCGGGTTAAGGTAGCGAAGAAGTGTCTGTCGATTGCGTGACCGTGAAACCCGGAGTGGAAGTGGCAGGTCTGAGTGACGTGGGCTGCCAGCGCGAAAACAATGAGGACTCCTACCTTTATTGGGAGCCAGCCGGGGATGACGAATTTCGACGCAAGGGGCGATTAGCGGTCATTGCCGACGGCATGGGCGGGCACGAAGGCGGGCAGGAGGCCAGCCGGCTGGCGGTTGAGACGGTTCGCGAAGTTTACGACCAGGCGTTTCACGACGATCCGCAGGCGGCGCTGCTGGAATCTTTTGCCGCGGCTCATGTGCGCATTCAGGAATTTGCCGAGAAGCATCCCGCGTTCCACGGCATGGGAACCACCTGCACCGCCATGGTTCTGCGCGGCCGGCAACTTTATTTTGCCCATGTCGGAGACAGCCGCCTTTATCTGGTGCGCGACGCGCGCATCCTGCGCCTGACTCGCGATCACTCCTACGTGAGCCGGCTGGTGGAAAGCGGCATCGTGCGCGCTGAAGATGCGGAGAAGCATCCGCAGCGTCATATCCTGACCGCCGCTTTAGGCGCGGGAAGGGAAGTGGCAATCGACGGCGCGGAACAGGGGTTGCCTTTGCTGGAGGGAGACGAACTGCTTCTTTGCACAGATGGGCTCTGGAGCGTCGTCAGCGAAGATGAGTTAGAGACGGCGGTGAGCGGCAACACGCCGGCGGAGAGCTGCGCGGCGCTGGTGAGTCTTGCCCGTCGGCGTGGCGGTCCCGATAACATCACTGTGCAAGTGTTGCGCGTCGGACCTGAATCCCAATCCTAGAAGCATTGTGCTCGCGACGCGATCACTCTCGGTAAGTCGCGCAGGTCGTTGTTTCCGCGCAGCCATTCATCAGAAATTCACCCGTTTGTAACCCTCCTGTAACACTGCGCCGTTAGAACCAGAACATTCTATTTTTCAACAGGAAATCTATCCGGTGATGCTCCGGGTTGCGTTCGCTGCGAACAAGCGCAAGCGCGGAGAGAAGGCCATCAAGACGCGTGCGGGCAACTGAAACCGCGAAGCGAGGCCGGTTGGATTTTGCAGGTTCTATACAAGTTTAGTAAAAAAGGAGAGTGTAATGAAATCTGCGTGGAAGTTATGCGTGCTCGTGTTTCTGGCGACGTCGCTGGTGGCCCAAACCAGCATGCCGCCCAAACATAAGAAAGCCGAGGCTGCGACCATCACGGCGGCGGACGTGCAGGCTTTGAAGGACGCGATTGCCTCCCAGGCGGCCGCACTGGCGGCGCAGCAGCAGGAGATCCAGCAGTTGCGGGACATGTTGCAGCACAAGGATCAGGCTATTCAGCAGGTGCAGGCTACCGCGACCGATGCTGCCACGAAGGCGGACGCAGCCCAATCCCAGGCCAGCCAGCAGCAAGCCACAGTGAGCGAATTGAAGAGCGATGTATCGGATCTAAGGACCAACGTGGCGAACACGGTGGTGACGGTGCAGGAGACACAGAAAAACGTCAACGCCGAGATCGAGAACCCGCTGGCGCTGCACTACAAAGGGATCACCATTACACCCGGCGGATTCCTGGCGGCAGAATTTGTGCGGCGGTCACGCGCCCTGGGATCGGACATCAACACGCCCTTCAACTCTCTGACCATGCCCGGAGCATCGCAGAGCAGCATCTCGGAGTTCTTCGGCTCCGGCCGGCAGTCGCGTTTGTCGATGCTGGCAGAGGGGAAATTGAAAGGTGCCAAGTTAAGCGGCTACGTGGAGACTGACTTCCTCTCCGCCGGCGTCACCTCCAACAACAACGAGAGCAATAGCTACACTCTTCGTCAGCGCCAGGCCTGGGGCCAGGTTGCGCTCAACGATGGTTTGAGCCTGACGGGCGGGCAGATGTGGAGCCTGGTCACCGAAACCAAACACGGCGTGGATAACCGAACCGAAGCAGTCCCCATGACCATCGACCCACAGTATACCGTCGGCTTTAGTTGGGCGCGGCAGTATGGACTACGCCTGGCCAAGAACTTCGACAATAAGGTGTGGCTCGCGGTTTCGATGGAAAATGCGCAAGCTACAGTCACGACTCACGGCAATGCAGACAACTACCTGATCGGTTCTGCCGGAGCGAGCGGCGGCCTTTACAACTCTGCAGCTTCGGCTTCAGCGTCGGCGGCGGCTTCGAACATTGCCAACTATTCGTTCAATCCGTCTCCGGATATCATCGCCAAGGTGGTGTTTGAACCGGGCTTCGGACACTACGAAGTATTCGGCGTGTACAGCCGCTTCCGCGACAGAATCTTCCCGTGCGAGGAGGATTTCACCAGTCCGGCCTGCGCCGGCGGCACTCTTACAGCCGCAAGCGCGATCAATGCCTTTAACAGCTCGAAGAACGGAGGCGGCGTGGGCGCCAATGCGCGCTGGTCGTTTGCCAACAAGCACCTCGACTTCGGCCTGCACTTCTTTGGCGGCGATGGAGTCGGCCGCTACGGTACCGGTGGACTTCCCGATGCTTCCATCCACGCCGACGGAAGCTTCGATCTGATCCACAGCTACCAGGGCCTGGGAACGCTCGAGTGGCACGGACCGAAGATGGACATTTACATGAACGCGGGCACCGAGTATGCCAGCCGGGCATGGGATTACGATGCCATCGCGGGAAAATACGTCGGCTACGGGTCGCCGAACTTCAGCAACTCCGGTTGCTTTACCGAGACGATCCCTTCCACTACAACGCTTGGGTTCTTCCCCGGCGGCCTCTCGAGCTGCACGGCCGATACGCGCACGCTGATCGAAGGCACATTCGGCATCTGGTTCAAGCCTTATGACGGATCACGGGAAAGAGTGAATCGCGGGCGCATCCAGTGGGGACCGCAGTTCTCCTATGTCGACCGCAATACGTGGTCGGGAGTGGGCGGAGAGCCGCACGGGCTCGACGGAATGATCTTCACATCCTTCCGCTACTACTTGCCTTAATCACGCAGCAAAACCCTGCGATCGGGGCAGCAGCAGGAGTTGCTGCCCCGGTCCCGCCGATTCACTCCGCAGAATTCTCCCTCAGAACTGCAATCGGATGCACATTACACTTGCGGTTCTTTCCCCTGAAGTCTCGCAAGTGATTGATTAAACTACGATTAGTTAGCATCTCTTCCGGCATCGAAAGGGAATCGCAATTGCAAATGCCTGTAAGGTCTAGAAAGTCTATTAATGCAATGGACTTTGTGGCATAATTACCAGCCTTATGAAAATCTCTCAAAAAGGACTGTACGCACTGCAGGCCATGATGATGCTCGCGCGCCACTACCATCAGGGCGCCATCAAGATTCGTGAAGTGGCCTATGAAGAGGATCTTCCCGAGAAATTTCTGGAACTGATTCTCCTGGAGCTGAAGAACGCACGCATGGTGGAGAGCGTACGCGGAGCAAAGGGAGGCTACCAATTGCGCCGTGATCCGGCCGAAATCCGGTTGAGTGAGATCGTGCGCCTGATTGACGGCCCGGTGGCGCCATTTGCCGACGCTGAGCAACTGCGCGCGCTTATCGACCGCGACTTGCCGCACCGCGCTCTCTATCAGGTTTTTCTCGATGTGCGCGACGCGGCAGCGCGCATTCTCGAGAACACTACGCTCGCCGACCTTATCTCCGGCGCGGGGCCTCGTTCCGGCAAAGGCAAGCGCGGGGCGAGGAAAAAGGGAAAAGGGCAGGGCAGCGTTTTGCCGATGGTAGTCGGAGGCCAGAAGAGCGAGTAGAAGTTCTCGTCCATCCGGTCTTCACCCGCGCTGCGATTTTTTGCCTGAACTAAGAGAAACTCCGCCGAGTTTCTTAAACCCGGCGGTCTTCGATCAGAGGGTGGCAGCGTAACCACAATCCCTATTAAATCGATTGTGATGATAAGAACAGATGTGTATACTTAGTCGCCGCCTGAGGATGTGGACCCGAAGAGTGATGGGCAAGAAATCTGGTGGCCCCGGACTAGAAAAAGTTTTCCCCCATTGAGAGCTGTTGAAACCAAGAACAAAAAGGAGAGGATTTACCATGAAAGCAAGCAAAACCCTGTTTCTCACGGTTCTAGCGCTGGCACTGTCGGCTGGCGCATGGGCTGAGGATCCGGCGTCAGGTGCGCCGGCTGCAAACGGAACGGCGACCGCGCCGTCGCCGTCGCGGCCCATTACGGCAGCGGATGTCCAGGCGCTGAAAGACGCCTTAGCTGCGCAACAACAACAGATCGAACGTCTCACCCAGCAACTGCAGCTCCAGCAGGCTTGGCAGGCGCAGCAATCTGCAGAGGCTGCGGGCAAAGGCGACGTAGTCAAGCCGCAAGCCGCTCCCCAACAGTTGGCCGAAGTTAGAACTGCGGAAGTTACCCCTGCGGCGGTTCAGCAGGATACCGCGCCCAGCTCCGGTCTCAACCTGCAAGAGGACCAGCCAAAGCCCCCAACGAATCCGATGCAGAGCCCCGTCATCTCCATTCACTTCAAGGGCATCACCATTACCCCCGGCGGCTTCGCGGCCGCCGAATTTGTGCGCCGTTCGAGAGGCCTCGGAGCCGACGTTACCACCCCGTTTAATTCGCTGACCATGCCGGGCGCTTCGCAGAGCCAGTTGTCCGAGTTTTTCGGTTCAGCCCGCCAGTCTCGGCCTACAGTGTACGTCGACGGGCGCCTGAACAATGTAGAGTTCTCCAGTTACGTATCGGCTGACTTTCTCTCCGCCGGTGTTACCTCCACCGCAACGCAGACGAATAGCTACACCTTACGTCTTCGCCAGGCGTGGGGCCAGGCCAAGTTCGATAATGGATTCAGCTTCCTCGGCGGCCAGATGTGGAGTCTGGTAACCGAAAACAAACAGGGCATCGCACCCAGCGACGACCTGGGCAAAACCAACGATGCCCGCCCCATGACGATCGACCCGGGGTATAACGTCGGATTTACTTTCGCCCGTCAGTATGGCATTCGCATCGCCCAGGACTTCAACCACAAGGTGGCGATCGCCGTATCCATGGAGAACGCCCAGGGCACGCTCACCACGCACAACAACGAGAACAATTTCCTGCTTGGGGAAGCGGGTGCGAGCAACACCTACAACACCACTGGCACTTACACGTTCAACCCTTCGCCCGATATCGTCGCCAAGATCGCCTTCGATCCTGGCTTCGGTCATTACGAGGTCTTCGGGCTCTTTGACCGATTCCGCGATCGTGTTTTCCCTTGCGGATTGGTGGCTGGCTCCGCAGTGGTCTGCAACGGCGTCACCGGTCCAAGCGCGCTGGGCGCCTATAACTCGTCGAAAAATGGTGGCGGCTTTGGCGCCAATGCCCGCTGGAACTTCGACCACAAGCACATCGTCTTCGGTTTGCATGCTTTCGGAGGCCAGGGTGTGGGCCGCTACGGGGCGTCGCAACTCTCCGATCTTGCGATCCGCGCCAACGGCACAGTTGCCCCGATCAAGAATTACCAGGGTCTCGGCTCGCTGGAATGGCACGGCAAGAAGCTCGACGTTTACCTCTACACCGGAGCGGAGTATGACAACCGGACGCAGGATTACGACGCGACCATTGGCAAGTACGTCGGCTACGGGTCGCCCTTCTTCAGCAATGCCGGTTGCTACACCGAATTGCCTCCCGGCGTGAACACCGGCTTTACTCCGACCACTCTCGCCAATTGCACCGCCGACACGCGGGCAGTCATCGAGGGTACAGCCGGCTTCTGGTACCGCTTCTATAACGGCCCCAGGGGCAAGTTCCAGTTCGGCACCCAGTACTCCTACGTGACTCGTCAGACCTGGTCCGGCGTCGCACCGGTAGGAGCAGGCTCTGGAGCGCCCGAAGGACTGGACGGTATGGTCTTCACCTCATTCCGCTACTACTTGCCGTAAACCGGAAATGGTCCCGCGTCAGCATTTGACGCGGGACCACTCAGGCTTTGATGTTAGGTTCAACGGCCTCAACTTTCTGAGGGGCGCCTTCCCTTCAGAATCGCCGTCGGCCCGGTTTTGGCTCACTCTCCTTTTCCGGGCCGGCGGTGTCTACATTATTGTCCTCAACCCCGCGAACTCAAAACCGCACGCTGCAGATTTTTGTCTGTTGAGGTCTCTCGCTTAAGAGCTCCCAAATCGCGAAGGCTCCTTCCGCTTCGGCACGATTCTGGGCGGATGACGGGCTCATCTTAACTGACCCACTGAGGGAAGGTTTCCGACAATACTTCGGGAACAAAGAGAGCACGGGACGTTTGTGCACTGATTTTGTTTCCCTATAGCAGCCCCAGATGATCCGGGTACTTGGCCTGCAGCGCGCTGATCAGAAGTTCGAACTCCGGAAGACTTCGCAAACTCGCAAGGCTGGGATCTTTCAGGAAGTAAGGCCAGCACGCAAAGCCGGTGCTGACGCTTCGCTCCAGCCACTCAAATGCAGTTTCGCGCCTTCCGGTCAGGGCCAGCGTGCCGGCGATCTGATAGTACGTATGATGCGCGTGGCCAAACGATTTTGGACTCGAACACGCTCTGGTCACGCAATCAATTGCGGCGTCTGCCTTCCCCATTAAAGCGTGGAGCAGGCCTTGCAGGCTGATGATGAGCGGATCGTTCGGCACCAGCAGCAATGCTTCATCAATCAGGCGGCTCGCCTCTTTCCAGTCCCCAGTCATCATTGCCGGATAGGGAGCAAAATAAAGGGGGTACTTGTTGCCGGGACTCTCCGCCCGCCAGATCTGAATCTGCTGGCGTGCCAGGTCGTAGTCCTGGCCCCAGACATATACCTGCACGATGCTCGGGCTCACGGCCTTCCTGGGTTGAAAAGGCCGTCCGCGTTCAAACATCGCACGCGAATGGTCGAGCAGTCCGATATGCGCGAGGATGCTGCCCAGGCGGTTGTAGGCATGAGGCAGATTGTTCTGCAGGGCCAGAGCGCGTTTGAGATCGGCAATCGCCTCCAGGTGCTGGAAGTTCTTCGACGGTCCCCAGAGCAGAAAGGCGCGGGCAACGTGTCCCTCGGGAAGGTTCGCGTCAATTTCGAGCGCGCGCCGGCAGTGGAATTCGGCTTTCTCCAGCCACACGCTGGCTGGGTCGAATTCGAAATGGCGGGTGGTGCATGCAAACGAGAGGGTCGCGTGAGCCAGGGCAAACATGGGATCGCGAGTCACGGCATTGGTGAGATGGTGGCTCGCTTGATCCATCAAGGACGCATCGCCGGACCCCGTGATCCGATAGCCGCGCATGAATTCCGCGTAGGCCATCGGATCCCTGCTATAGCGTGGGCGCTGCTCGACCGCCGCAGGACTATACGGCCGGTTCAGCGCGCGGGTGATTTGCTTCGCAATATCGCCTTCGAGACCTGCAAGCCGATCCATGTCGATGTCGCACTTCTTCGTAAAGCAGGGACGTTGCAGGTAGCTGTCAAACACCTCCAGCGAGAGACGCCACTGGCCTTTTGACATCTGAATGGCGCCGTGGACAACAAATCGCACTCCCAGGCGGGAAGCGATCTCGGAAGGCGTCAGTTCAAGAGGCAAGTTCAAGACTGCCGAAGCGGGCAGCACGTCGACGCCCGAGAGATTGCCGAGGAGCGAGACGAGTGCGTCGGCAAACCCGAGACACAAGCCCTGGTCGTCCGTCGCTTTCTCCAGCAACAACAGCGGCAGCACAGCGATCGAAGACCGCTCACTCAAGTCGCTCTCATCCTTCCGGAAGTCGGTGCGGACGGAGTTTCGTCCAGGATCGGAGGGCGGATATTTCGCATCGATCACGCGAACCGGACCGACGAACCGATATCCCTTTCCCACTACCGTCTCAAGAAACCTGGGCCTGTCGGCGTTGTCACCCAGCGCGGTACGAAGCTTCCGCACAATGTTGTTGACGTTTTTTTCGGTATCGATAAACAGATCGGAGCGCCACAGCCGTTTTACGATCTCCTCGCGCGATACCATCTGCTCACGTCGTTCAAGCAGAAAGATCAGCAACTCCATGGGCTTCTTCTCGATCCTGATCCGGCGTCGGGAGCGCCGCAGTTCGTAGCGTCCCAAGTCAAGTTCGACGTCGCTGGTAATCTGCTTTGAGTGCCCCATGGAGAACCTTGGACCAGTATTATCCACTAAAAATCAATAACTTGCGACGATATAAAAAAGATATCCAAAAGCTGTATCCGCTGCATTGTAAAGCCCTCCATCTCACGAGATCATGCCCCATCAAGAATCTCGGAGGAGAGTCGCATGAAAAGAAACCTGTTCATCGCCCTGGTGATCGTTGGGACGCTGTGCTTTGCAGGCCGCCTGGTCACGATTGCTGCAAGCCCTGGCGTTCATGACAAGAACGCATTCACCCCGGAAACAATTCCGTGGGGTCCGCCGCCACCTTTCGTCGCCCCGGGCGCGCAACTTGCCGTAATCGAAGGCAACCCTGCTGCTTCCACCGGCGACTACACCGTGCGCCTGAAAATGCCAGACGGTTACCGGATTGCACCCCACTGGCATCCCCAGCGCGAAAACGTCACGGTCATCTCAGGGACGTTCAAGGTCGGTATGGGAGACACGTTCGACCAGAACAAGATGGGATCATTCCCCGCCGGCAGCTTCGCCTATCTCGATCCCGACATGCATCACTACGCGATGGCTTCCGGCGAAGTCATCGTGCAAGTCCACGGCAGCGCGCCCTTGCAGTTTAACTATGTCAATCCCGCAGACGACCCGAGCAGGAAGTAAATTCTTGGATATTTAAAATCAATTTGGAGGAACCCATGACTGTGGATACGAAAAAGCTGGAGCAATTCTTAGGACAGTTTGTGAACGACCTGGGAGCCACGGTTCACGCCGGTATGGTCGTGATCGGAGACCGCCTTGGACTTTACAAGGCCCTTGCGGCCGGAGCGCTCACTGCCGCGGAACTGGCTGCCATAACCCGCACGGACGAGCGCTACGTGCGCGAGTGGCTGGCTTCTCAGGCAGCGGGCGGTTATATCACGTATAACCCGCAAACCCAAAAATTCGGAATGACCGAAGAACAAGCGCTCACCTTAGCGAATGAGGATGGTCCAGCGTATTTGCCGGGCGCATTCGAACTCGCTTTGGGATCATTGGCCGCCGTCCCGCGCATCACAGAGGCGTTCCGTTCCGGCGCCGGGATGGGCTGGGGCGAGCACGAGGACCGGGTGTTTCACGGATGTGAGAAATTCTTTCGTCCCGGCTACGCCGCGAATCTGGTCAGCTCCTGGATTCCTGCTCTCGATGGCGTCCAGGACAAACTCGCGCGCGGAGCGAAGGTCGCCGATGTGGGCTGCGGGAAAGGCTCTTCTAGCATCCTGATGGCGAAGGCCTTCCCCAAGTCCCACATCTATGGATTTGACTACCATGACAAGTCCATTGAAGCGGCGCGGGAATCCGCCAAGCGTCAGGGGGTGGCGGACCGGGTCACGTTCGAGGTGGCGAAAGCCAAGGAGTTCCCCGGCAAAGACTATGACTTCGTGGCGGTCTTCGACTGCCTCCACGACATGGGAGACCCGGTCGGCGCCGCCGCGCACGTCCGAGCTGCCTTGAGCGACGATGGTTCCTGGATGATCGTCGAGCCGTTCGCGAATGATGACCTTCAAGACAATCTGAATCCCGTGGGGCGCGTCTACTATTCGTTCTCGACTCTGCTGTGCACGCCTTGCTCTCGATCGCAGGAAGTGGGGATGTGTCTGGGCGCCCAGGCAGGCGAGAAACAAATACAGAAAGTCGTCAGCTCGGCCGGCTTCAGCCGCTTCCGGCGGGCCACACAAACGCCGTTCAACCTGGTCTATGAGGCCAGGCCATAACCGGGAGACTATCAACGGCTGCTGGGATGGGCCGACCGACTCAATGGACGCTATCGTGTCGGCTCATTCCCAAATTCCTATTGGCCCCAACCTACACGCGCCGACTGAATCGCGACTCGTCTGTTGCGCCGCGCCGTTACTCTCGATTCACGACTATTAACTCCTGACTTTCCTCACAAACCCGTCCTCGCTCCACTGTTCCGAACCCACGCCGTTATGCACAAAAAACAATCCTGTGGGATCGTATTTCTTTTTCACCGACGCCAGCCGTGCGTAATTGCTTCCCCAGTACGCTTGCTGCCAGTTCTTCTGAAAGAAATTGCTCTCCGAAACGTACGCTCCGTCATTCGGCACGATCGCGCGCAACTCATTTACGCACTTGTGGATCTCTTGCCGGGATTTTCTTCCGGCTTCAACATCCGGCTCATGGCCGCGCACGCCGGGATATCCGCCGCCTGCGTCGCCTACGATGGCCAGCGCAAACGCATTCAGCACGGCGGGGTTGGTTGCTGTATCGCGGGTCGCGTCAATTGCCTCGCGCGGCCCTCCCGCCAGCCCTTTGTTGAAATGCAATTCGATGTCTTTGTGGCGGGAACCGGCAAACAGCGCCTGCACGAGCCGCTCCTGCGAATCATCTTCGAGCAGAGACGCCGGCATCCACAACGATTCGTATCCGTAAAGGAACCACGCCACCTGCCCCCCGTCTCCCGTCCACCACGCGCTGTTTGAACTCGCTCCCGGCCGCTGGTCCAAATTAAAAACTGCTTGATGGTTTTGCTTCCTCCACTCCACATCCCACCAATGCCGAGCCGGCATACTGCCCAGAATCGGTTGTCGCTCGATCGTGTAAGCGGCGGGCGAGCGCGCCACCCAATCGAGAAAGAGCTGCCATATCTTTCTTACTTGTTCGGTACTCAAATCGTGGCACACCATCAACAAGTCGAGCACATTGTCGCCCCCGATGCTCGCATGCTCGCCCCAGTGATCGTTGAAAAGCTGCTCTCGATAGAAGCCGACGAAGTAGCGCAGCAAACGCCGAAACGCGTCATCCGACGCGGCCTTCACCCTAAGAATCGCTGCGCCCCAGTATTCCGGCAACTCCCGCACGCGCAGCGTCACTTTGCTCACAGCGCCGAATGTTCCTCCTCCGCCGCCCTTCAGCGCCCAAAACAAATCCGGGTTCGTACAGGCATTCGCGATGCGCACTTTCCCATCCGCGGTGACTACTTCCGCCTCCAACAATCCCGCCGCCGCGGTTCCATAATGCTTCGAAAAACTTCCGAAGCCTCCGCTCTGGACCAGGCCCGCCACACCGACCGTTGTGCAGCCGCCGCCTTGCACATAGGCGCCGCCTTTTGTCGTCACCGCGTCGTAGGCTTGCATCCAAATCGCACCGGAGCCAAGCGTCACCGCGCGTTGTGGGGCATGCCTGCCCTTGCATCCTTGCGGAACAAATGTTTCATGCATGGTGATGTCGTGCATGCGCCGCGTCCACACCAGCAGCGAATCCGCCGCGTTCGAGGTTCCCTGATAACTGTGCCCGCCGCCCTTCACCACCAGCCGCAAATCATTTTCCCGGGCGAAGTTCACGGCCGCCGCGATGTGATCGGCACGGCTTGCCGCCACGGCGTAAACGCTGGGTTTGCTCACCCACGCGTCCACCCATCCCAAGGTTTGCGTCAAGCCCGGCTGGTCTCCGATGTAATAGGGATTGTGAATATTGTTGAGCAGACTCTGGCAGGCCGCGCTTCCCGTGTCTTTGACGCAAGCCTCGATGGGAAACTCCACCGGAATTAAATTCCCGTCGACCTCATCATTTAGCCGCTTCCACGCTGCCTGCGAAGGCCAATTCGCATCCGACGGCCGCCGCCGTCGAATCCCCGCAGCAACGGCCTTCGCATTCCGCAGGTCCGCAGTCCCCGCAGCGCCAGTAAGATTCTTTGCGGCTCCCCATAGATCGCGCGCCCACAGCGGACCCAGCGCCGCCATTCCCGATCGTCTTAAGAATGTTCTTCTGTCCATTGAATTAAGAATTTGCCCCGGCTTCCGGCTGCACAGGTGAACCGTTACCGGCAGCTTCTTATATTAAAGGATTTTTCTCACCGGGCCGCCTGCCTTCGCGCCGCTTTCCCTCCATAGCCCCTCTGCGGTAATCTTTCTCTTCGCGTTTTCGCTGGAGGAATCACTTGCGCTTTCTTGATCGGTTGCAACCCCTCGCGCTTCTCGTCATGCGCCTGTCCCTTGGCGCTATCATGGCTGTTCACGGATACCACAAGGTTTTCGGCGGACTGCACCACCATGTTCAGTTCGTCGCCAGCCTCGGACTCCCGGGCTGGACCGCGTATCTCTCGGCCTATGCGGAGTTCCTCGGCGGTCTGCTCGTGCTGCTGGGCCTGTTGACCCGGGTGGCCGCATTCGCCATCTGTATCGATCTCTGCGTCGCCATCGCCACAGTGCATCTCCATAACGGCCTAACGGGCAACGGTGGATACGAATTTCCCCTGGCTCTGGCCACGCTGGCATTCGCCCTTATTTTCTTCGGAGCCGGCCCCATCGCCCTCGACCACATCCGCGCCCCCGGCGGAGGCGGAAAATCCAGGTAGCCTGATATTGCCGGTCCGGGCCGCAACTTATCGGCGGAATCCGGGTTTGAACGGCAGTGCAGGAGTTTGCCTTTTGAGAACACGGGCTCTCTTGACGTTTCTTTACGAACGCTATTTACTACCACCTGTCGGTGCAGTTGAAATCTGGCTCTCGCTAAAATTATGATGGGTGGTTATTACAAGTCAGGCATCTTAAGGATTTCGCGGACGCATCTTCTCGCTTGTAACGAACTAATTGGAGGTTTCTCTTGAGAAAGTCAACGCTCTTCGCAGCGGTTTTAGTCTCTTTGTTCCTGTTCCTCGCCCAATTTGCCTCAGCCCAACAGGTCGACATCTTTATGGGCGGTGGCACGCTCGAATCGCCTTCCGCTACCAACGGTTCTAACCCGTCGATGGGGGGCGGCACTTATCTCAACCTCGGCGGCGACGTGCTTCCCGTCAAGCACTTCGGCGTTAACGTCGAAACCGCCTGGCTGGCTACCCAAGGGGTCTACGAAACCGGATTGAACTATCGCCCCATCCTGACCGACTTCAACTTCCTCTATCAGCCGCACCTGGGCAAGAGGATTGGCCTCGACCTGATGGCTGGCATCGGCGCCGCTGACACCCGCTTCTATACCCCTGGCGCCTCCTATGCTGGCTACGCCAACTACTCCAGCACCGATCACTTCATGGAGCACTTCGGCGGGGGCATCCGCTTCTACGTCTGGCGCCATGTCTTCATCCGGCCAGAGGTTCACTACTACCACATCCAGGATAACAACAGCCCCACTGATAACGGATACTTCAACTCCAACAGCGCAGTCCGGGTCGGGGCCTCGGCCGGCTACACCTTCGGCGGCGGGTCTGACTAGGCCAGCGACTCCGCGCATGATTGTCCGAAGATGATCGTTCGCGGATGACGGTCCGGGCGTGACCATCCGCAGGACATCGCAAGTCTTGTTATTCTAGAGCAGCCATTTCCGGCGACGCGGTTGCGTCGCCGGAATCGTCCTGTTCGCCGCCGTAAACCGCAACCAAGGGGGGCTGTATTGAGAAAGTTCTGGATCATCGCATCCACGTGTGTTTTCCTGTTTACCACCCTCGCTCATGCGCAGCAGGTCGACATCGCTGTCGGCTGGAGCACCCTTGAGTCCCCCTACAAGGCCAGCGACTTGGTGAACTTTCACCCGCCGCTGGAAAAAGGCGGCTTCTTTCCCAACGTCAGCCTCGACGTCGTCCGCTTCAAGCACCGCCTCGGCTTCAATGTCGAAACGGCCTGGAGATATAAACAAGCCAGCTATTACGGCTACGAGAATTACCGCCCCATCTTCACCGACGTGAACGCGCTCTTCCAGCCCAAGCTGCCGAAGAAGTTTGGCCTCGACATTACCGCAGGCGTCGGCATCGCCAGCAACCTCTTTGACCAGCTTTCCCCCTGCAATACTCCCGGATGCGTCAACTTCACCAGCAGCAATCACTTCATGGAAGATATCGGAGGCGGAGTCCGCTATAACTTCTTCCGCCATTTCTTTGTGCGACCTGAAGGCCACTACTACCACATTCAGAACAATGTGCAGTTCAACACTGACAACGTATTCCGCGTAGGCGCTTCCATCGGATACAGCTTCGTTTCCAAATAAGTCGGGGTGGCGGGAATAAGAAAGTCGGGCGGGAGTAAAAAGCACCGTGGGAATAAAAAAGGCAGCGTCCGTGGACGCTGCCTTTTATTCATTCTCTCAAACCCTACGGTTCATTCATGCATATTTCTGCTTCGTGAATAGCGGCGTCGATATGCTCAATCGCCTTGTCGCGATGGCCATGGAACTCGCCCTCGGCGTGCGCCATGTGCTCCCTCGCGCTTCGCAGCGCTTCGATGGCATGTTCCACGCGCGGGTGTGGTGGCATCGCCGGTGCTACCGCTGCGGGACTGGCTGGCGCAGCCGCCACAACCGCCGACGTATTCCGGCCAGCCGCTCCCGGGAGGGCCATGGTGAATAACAGAGTTGCCGCTATCAAGAGAGTCAAGAGCCCAATTTTCTTCATTCGCTTCCTCCTCGTCCGGATTTCGGCGCGGACGTCGCCGCTGAAGTCATGCGCCACGGTTTCTGCTTGCACACCAGCACGCCCGCGACTCCCGCACAGTATAGTCGCGCCTCGGCAAATTCCAACCGTGCATAAGTTGATTCTTAAGGTACTTACCTTAAGCCGCTTTCCCAAAATCGCCCCGCCGAAGTCGCAGCCTCGAACTCAGCGCTAGGCATGATTCCGCTCTCTTCTGTTTCGCCACCAAAGAAACAACGCGGCCACCACGACAACAATCCCAATCGCCAAATCCAATCGCTTCAAATCGTGCGCCAGTCGGCCCCAATGACTGCCAAACAAATATCCCGCGCTGCAAATCGCCGTCACCCAGACTGCCGCGCCTAGAAAATTGAACAGTCCAAACTTCCGCCACGGCATGTGCAGCGCTCCCGCCAGCAGCGACGCCAGCACTCGCATTCCGAACAGAAAACGCGCTAGAAAAACCGTGGGCGCGCCGTAGCGTTCGAAAAGCCGCTCCCCTCGCGCCACCGTCTCCGGCCGGATAGAGAAGATATGCTGGTAACGTTCGATCAGCGGACGCCCGCCATAGCGCCCCAGCGCAAACCCAAGCTCGCCTCCCGCCGTCGTCGCGAGCGTGCCAACCACAATGATCCAGGAAAGCCGCAATTCGTGCTGGGAAAAAGCCAGGAAGCTTGAGAGCAGCAGAATGGTCTCACCCGGCAAAGGCAGGCCCGTGCTCTCCAGCAACAAGATAAATGCCACCGCACCATACCCGTAGTGCACCAGCGCGCCGCGCAGCAATTCGAGAATATGGTGGCTCATTTAAGAATTGTCATCCTGAGAGAGCGCGTTGTTTGCGCGAACGAAGGATCTGGGCGAGCCGCGCGGATCGCGTCGCGCTTTTGCGACGCAATAACCGCGCGTCTGGCTCGCTTCCTTATCGCTCAGGCTGGAAGCTTCTCACGCATCAGGAATTCAAGCAATGCCCGGTTGAACTCCTCGGGGCATTCCTCGTAAGGCAGGTGACCCACGCCGGGAAAAACGATCAACTCGGAATTCGGAAAATACTTCGCCAGCGGCGCGGCCGACGATGGATACACCGCCGTATCTTTGCCACCCCACATCAGCAGCGTCGGAATGCCCGCTAGCTTTGGCAGCGTCGCTTCCAACTCGCGCAAATCCTGTGTCCAGGTCCGCACGATGCTCAACGCATGGTCGAACAATCCCGGCTTCGCCAGCGGAGCCAGGTAGCTCTCCAACGTTCCCGGAGCGATGCGCTTGCGGTCGCAATACATGCGAGCGTGCCAATAGGAGAACAGAAAGCTCATCCGCGCAACCGTAAGCCGGAACAACGTCGCGCCAACCCGGCTGCCGACAAATGGCGCCAGCCTCCGTCCATGCGCCGAGAAAGGATTCACCGGGTCCACCAGAATCAACCGCCGCACTTTCAAAGGAGCAGTCCCCTCGAGACACTCCGCGGCCGCCATCATCGCGACCGCGCCCCCATGCGACGTCCCAAGCAGATCGAAAGACTCCACTCCCAGCCCTGCAATAAACCGTAGGAGCCGCCGTGCCGTCCCCCGCATGGAATGATCCAGTCCCGTCACCCGATCCGAGAACCCCGCGCCTATCATGTCGGGCGCATAAACCGTAGCGTAAGGCGCCACCGCCGGCATCGTGTATCGCCACGAAAACGAATACCCCAGCAACCCATGCAGCAGAATTAGCGCCGGCCCGGACCCCGTGCGCAGATATCGCACCCGCCCTCCATCCACTTCCATCCAGCATTCTTCCAGCCCGGCGGTCAAAGCCGAAGCCAGCTCAGAAAAAGCTTCCCGGTCAGATTGCGCGACGCTCAAATCTTCTCACTCCTGGGACAACTCTTTCTCCACGGCCGGATTCTATTTAACTGAACATCGCCTCTGTTCACTTCACTAGGGGAGCTTCGGCTCCCCGTTTTTACGGCAGTGGCCAGTGTCCAGTGATCAGTGGCCAGCAAAGATGAACCAGGTGTGACTGGTCACTGAGCACCGGCCACTGCTTTTCTCTTCCTCAACAACTTCTTCAACACACGAATCCCCTTATCCACATGCTTCTCCTCCAGCAAAAACGGAGGCAGAAACCGCACCACGGTATCGTGCGTTGAATTAAACAGCACACCCTCCGCCAATGCCGCATCCACAATCGGCCGCGCCGGAATCTCCAGATTGATCCCCTGAATAAATCCGCGCCCGCGCACTTCCTTCGCCGCCGGACTTTTCTCCGCAATCAGCTTTAGTTCCTGCTGCAAATACGCCCCAACACGATTCACATTCTCCAGCAGCTTCTCTTCCTCCACAATCGCCAGGAATTCCAGCGCCACGCGGCAAGCCAAAGGCCCACCACCAAAAGTAGTCCCATGCTGACCTGGAGAAATTGCCGAGGCAAATTCCTCCTTCGCAAGAAACGCCCCCAGCGGCAGCCCCGCCGCAATCGGCTTGGCAATCGCCACAATATCCGGAGTCACTCCAAACGTCTGGAACGCAAACATCGTCCCCGTGCGCCCCAGCCCGCACTGAATCTCATCAAAAATCAGCGCCGCCTTGTGCCGGTCCGCGGCGGCACGGCACGCTTGCAAAAATTCCACCGAACACTCATAAATTCCGCCCTCGCCAAAAATCGGCTCCAGCACAATCGCGCAAGTGTTGTCGGTCACCGCCGCCCGCAAACCCTCCACGTCATTCTGCGCAACAAACGTCACTTCCTCCAGCATCGGTTCAAATCCCTTGCGATGCTTCTCTTGCCCGGTCAGCGACAGGGCCCCAAACGTCCTCCCGTGATACGACCCCTCAAGCGCCACCAGCCGCGACTTCGCCTCGCCGCCCGCGCGATGTCCCGCCAGTCGCGCCAGCTTGATCGACCCCTCAATCGCCTCAGTCCCGCTGTTCGAAAAAAACGCGCGGGCATTTCCAAACGAGCTACCCAAAAGTGTGCACAACTTCTCTGCCAGCGCGCCCTGATACTCGTGGTAATAAAGGTTCGAGACATGAATCAGCTTCCCCGCCTGCTCCCGGATCGTCTTCACGATGCGCGGATGCGCATGCCCCAACGCATTCACCCCCAACCCCGAAACAAAGTCGAGATACCGCCGGTCGTCAATGTCGTAAACAAACACACCCTTCCCCCGCGTCAACACAACGGGATACCGGTTGTACGTCCCCAACAAATATTTCTTTTCCAGCTCCGCGATTTGTTCAAAGTTTTTCATGGGAAGAATAGATTCTATAGGAAGGATAGTGGCGGGCCTGCCCCTGTTGTGAAAATTGCTAGTACTCGAAATCGGCTTTGAAACTCCAATTGCCGTCGCCAGCGTCGACTAGCCGGTAAGCTACCTTCGACCACGGATTGCCATTCTCCGCGAAAAGCATCGAGAGGTGCCGCAGAGCCATGATCAGCATCGGCTTCGGACTGACCATTTCCGTGTAACCCTCAGGGCTAGCAAGGATGATGGTGATCCCCTCGGTGCCGTTGGGTTCGACCCGGCGCGTCGCTTCCATTACGATCTTTTTCCAGTGCTCCGGCGTACTCGCCACGATTCCGTTGACGATTGCGATGTCTACCGGCTGCTGCTGTTCCTGCAAACTTGGCATTATTCTTCTCCATCACTCATTCTTCAGTGTTACGGCCCCCACTACGACCCCATCCACCACCACATAGTGTTGCATCGCGAACGGCCGGCCCTCGTCCGGGCGGAACAGTGGTTCATGGAGGGTGGTAACGATGCACCCTGGGTTGTCTTCTGCGAATGCGGCCACGGCATTCTCGAACCTTTTTTTATAACTGAGATTAATAACGCCTTTTTCCCAAACCACATTCAGAAAAGCGTCGGCCGATTTGGGATTCGAGGCAAACGTCGCAGCATAGAGGTGACCTTTGTGATCGCCCGGCTCTTTGTGAACATCACCGCCAAAGGGCGCGGGAGCGGTGTCCTTGTCCCGCTGCGCATGAGTTCTCACTACGCCGGAGACGGAGATAGTGCGTCCATCTCCATCGACCTTATAGAGGAGACTGTGGGTGGCACCGCCTTGCGCCTTGGCTAACTCCACCTGGTAGTGCTTATACTCATCCTCCGCGATCTGCCTTACATGCTGTGGGACGTTTGGGCAGGGTTGGATCAGATCCAGGACGTCGTCCATGTACTTGGACACGTCGTCGGCGTCATCATTCTCGTCAGCCAAGTGTTGTCCCGCAAGCGCTGCGGGAGGAGGATTCGCGGGACGCACCATAAGCATAACCCGCTCCGGATCGTGCTGCATTGTCTTTATTCTTCGCCAAAATGAAGTTCGGCTGCCGACCGTTCCGGTGATATAACTTCGATGATCCCACCCTTTTTGTTTGCAAAGTTGCATCAATTCGCTCAGGGTAATGCCGGGCTTGCCGAGTTTCGCCAGCAGAGTTGCCAGATCGGGTGGTTGTGGGGACGGTGCGCTGGACACTACTCTCCTTGCTCCTCCAACGCCTCCAAAACGGCTAGCCACAAACCCTCGACCCGCACTTTCGCCGGAATCGCCAGATTGCTCATATGGCGATGCAGCCAGGGGACCAAGTTCGTACCGGCGACATACAAGTAGGCGCCGAACGCGTAATCGAGGAATTGGGAGAGGCTACGTTCGTCTGCAATCTGGTAGCTCTTCGCCTGTCGAATCGTGGCTCGCACAAAGGTCCGAAGAAATGGGGTATCGATGTGACCGATAATCTCGGGATAGTTTCGTTTGAGCTGCGTGACGGCTGCACCCTCGAACTCCGCCACCCGGGACGCTTTCATCGCCTTAAATTGTTCAGCGCGGATATACATAAAGGTCCAGAGACGGAGTTTAGCACCGGGGGCCGGAGCCCGCCCTTGATTTGTTGTTGCAGGCACGCGGGTAGCCCATCCCTTCGGGTTCTCTGCGAAAGAATGGGGCTATTTTGAATCACCCCAACTCACCCACAACGCTCAATCGGAAAACTGAGCAATTCTGGGCAGCGCCCGTCCCGGCTTGTGAATAGCCTAGGGGCAGTACGCGAACAGCTTTACCACACTGAGGAGAATTCATGAAGATATTCACATCTCTTGCCCTTGCTGCTGTTGCTGCAATGTGCTTTACGGTCAGCGCTCCAAAAATGGAAGCTCAGGTCAGCGTCGATATCGGGGTCGCCCCCGATTGTCCTTACGGTTACTATGACGCCGCTCCCTATGGTTGCGCCCCTTACGGCTACTACGGATCGGAATGGTTTACAGGCGGAGTCTTCATTGGCGCCGGACCGTGGTTTCACGGTTCCGATAACTTCCGGGGCCACGTAAATAACCGCCTTCATCCCGATCACGGCTATACAGGCCCAACGCCGGCACGTGGTGAGAGAGCCGAGCCGTCAAAACGCGTCGACAAGGTAGCCCACTTCAAAGGCAATGAAGTGCGTGATGGACGCGGCCACACAGGCGGAGGCAAACGGGGCTAACAACAAGTACCTCCTGCCTTTTTTCGTTCATTTCGAGTCTCGCGGGCGCCCCGCCCTTGTCGCGTCTTCCGCGACAGGGCGGGGCATCTGATTTCCGGAGGGCGCGGCGAACCCCGGGCCGAAATTCAAGGCGGCGAGAACTCAATTCACCCCTTACCATTCGCGATTCGAAGAGTGGGCGTGGGGAAGCAGGTACGGCGTAGGACCGCATCTCACTGTCTCTGCGCTGCCGCCCCACTCACCGGCAACAGCGTCGCCGCGAGCACAACCACATCCGCATCGTTGGGTAAGGTAATGCTCTGTACCACCTTCGCGGAATTCAAAGGGAATCGGTAAGCGTACAGACTGAATGTCCGCTGATCCTTGGTGCCGTTTTCGTAATTCCGATAGGCCATGGCCACGCCTTCGGACTCGCGCGGAAAATTCTGCGGCGTGTACCAATCGCTGAAGCTTTGAGTGAATTTCGAACTGGTTCCGTCGGTGTAGTTAACCGTGAGCGTCTCGGATGTTTGCGATCCCTCCACGCCGGTCGCTAACAATGTCAGGCCAGAGAACTGGCCTTGTGGCAGCGCAACCGTTTGGCCGCTGCAGCCCACCGCATCAAGTTCATTGGCCGGTCCGAAGTCGAACAGTACGCGGTCCAAAACCCGCGACGGAGACAGCAGGTTCGCGGCGTACGAGTACCCGTCGCCGTCGAGGCCTCCGGTCGAATAAGTGGAACCGTTGGTGTAGATTCCATTCACGTTGAATTCCGAAGAGAGATCGACCTGCATGCCAGTCCCAGTTTTGCCTACGGCTGCACTCACCGCCAGCGTGATCGTAAGGGTTTGTGTGATGCTGCCCGAAGTGCCCGTAACCGTCACCGAAGTGAATCCCGTGGCGGCAGAAGCGCTGGCTTTAAACGCCACTCTCTGTGTATTCCCCTGGCCTTGGACCTGCGCCTGAACGCCATTCGGCAGGCTCGACAGGCTTAAGGTCACCGTCCCGCTGAAACCGTTTAAGTCCGAAATCGCGATCGCTGCGGCCGCCGACGAGTCTTGGTTCACGAACAAGTTGGTTGGTCCCGAAAGCGTAAAGCCGGGGCCGCCAACCGCGGTATTGATCGCACTGGCGTACTGCGCGGCAAGGCCCGTGCCCACGAAGTCGTCATAAAGCCACATGAACCCGCCGGTGATGCCGCATTGGGTGTGCCAGCCGCTCATAATGCTTTCGACCTGGCTTGGAGTGTCGTCCTGATCCCATAGCCCGGGAAACACCGGAACCGTGCCGAAATTCCATCCCACACACGGATTATTTCCGGCGCCGCCGGCGTAGGCTTGCAGGTGAACTCCGTCCGCCGTTCCCGGAAGTTTCGTGTTGATTTGTGAGACCACATTCGTCCAATAACTGCTGTCGTCGAAAGCGTCCGGCATCACGTGATAACCCAGTTTGCCCAGCATCACCCCAAACTCAATTGTGGTCGGGGAATTGAAGCTGTTCTCATCGTCGAAATCGATCGCGTCCAGAGCCGGAATGGCGGCTTTCAGAGCCGCGAAATCCTGATAAAGGATGCTGGTCGGGCCCGTACCCTGCGCCTTGACCAGGGCGGTAATGTCTTCCCAGTCTCCGTAGTTCGATGAGCCGATGCTGAACGTGACCCGCTTGACCGTTCCTTGTTTCAACTGCGCCATGTCCCCGGGAAAATCGGGATAGTACTCGTTGCCGACATAGACGCCTCCCGAGGTTAGGGGAAACTCTCCGTTGAAATTCAAGTCGCCGGTGCTGCTGACCTCGATGCTCCAGACGATGGCTTCGGTGAAACCTGAATTCTCTATTTCGGTGATGTTGTTTGCGGCGTTCTTGTAAAACGGGCCGCCACCAAAGATGCCGGTAAATCCCGTTTGAGCGGAAGCCGCTTCGGCCGAGAATGCAACCGCCAAGAGCAAGAAAAGAAAAATTGCCGCGCCGCGAGTCATAACCGCCTGGCGGCAAGGACGTACGAACCTCATTTTCGCAGAGTGCTCCACATGATCTCCTGGATTGGGTTACCCGGATGGTGCTTGCGATCGTTGGACGCTTGTTCTTTCCCGTTTCCACGTCAGCGAAATCGGCGCGACCTCGGCCCCCGCAAAGTGCGATCGATTATACACGGCGAAGTCTCAGGATTGGCGGGCCATTTGAGCTGCGCAGGCTGTGATGCGGACATTTTTATTCTCGAAAGTCCCTCATAAAGCCATACTCCGGGCGGTGGCCACGTCTGGGGTGTGATCAGAATCTCGGGTGTCCCGTTTCTCGGGTCTTCTGCGAGAAGCGGGGCTTTCCCCATCTCTCGCGTTGAGGATCGCATCCCGATTCCTACCACTTCAGATGAAAACCTCTCCAGTTCACCCTGAACCGTCAGATGAGTGTATGATCGCCAGCGTTCTAGAGGTGAACAAAGCAGATTCCGGTCAATCGTCAAGCATTCTCAGGAGCAAATCATGGTCCAAGATAGCTTTATTCCGGTGGCAACAACTGCGAGGTCGCGAAACGACCTCGTCGAGCGCGGGTTTAGTCGCCAGCCGCTTAGAATTGACCCGGACGTAGCGCGCTCTCTGGAAGAGTTATCCCATGCAGCCTGGTCCATTCCGAAGGATAAGTACTACGAAGGGGGCGACAGGTATCGTTCCTTAAACCGTGTCCGGGCCGAGATTGTTGAGGGTGGTGTAAAGGTTTGGTTGAGCGAAGAGACCACGCCTTATGTGCAGCTGAAAAAATACAACACGTCCATCGGCGGGCAGCTGCGAGAGTACGCTCCGCTGCCCCCGGCAATCGCCGGTTCCCTAGGCGTTCGCAAGATGATTGCTCATCACCTTCAATACCTGCCCCTCTCGTCGGTCGGTACCAGGTATCTGGTCAACGTCCATCTAATAAGATTCACAGCTACGCCGGGCCGGCCCTGCGACACCAGCCCGCCGGGTTTACATAAAGACGGGGAAAAGTACATCGCTACGCATCTACTAGGCCGCTGCGGCGCTCAGGGTGGCGAAGTCGTCATAACCGACAACGACAAACACGAATTGGATCGCTTCACGATGCGCGAAACGGGCGAGTGTTACGTCTTCGACGATGATCGCATCTGGCATATGCTGACGCCAGTGGCAGCACTGGAAGGCAATCAGTACGCCTACCGTGACACCCTGGCATTCGATATGCTGCCAGAGGGCTGGGAACCCGCGAAATGATTCGGGGACCGTTCCCGCCCCTCCTATCTCCCCCATCAATAATTTCGATTGGACTCGCCATCCCCGCCCACCTAGAGTTGCTCTAAGGATGGGGCAATTGCAGACGCAGACACTCGCAACCGGTCGTGTGCTTTGCCGACAACCCCAAAACGCAGCGAAAACATCGTCTAAACACGGCGATCATTAGATCGCTCTTACACGTTAGCTAAGCACAACCATCGGGAGATAACGAACTTGATGCTCCGGACGGTCCTGTCCGACCGTACCGCCTTAGAATCCGAGAGGAAAGAATAGACTTAGTATGGACCCCGAGAGCCTATTGGAACAGAATCACAGCGCACTCCAGGACTCCCACGTGGCCGGCAACGGCCACGATCCGGTCGCTCACACGCGCGGAGATAACTACGTTCTTACTTTAGATGAAATCGCCAACCTCGCGACGGGAGAGGGCGAACCCGCCGAGACCTTGATGAACGTCGTCGCTCTGATCGCCAATCGATTCGAGACCGACGTTTGCTCCGCCTATCTGCTCGAGCCCGACCGCGGCAATCTGGTACTGGCCGCAACCGTCGGCCTTCGCCGCGCATGCATCGGCAGCCTGCGCATGGCCATTACTGAAGGCCTCGCCGGCCTGGTGGCCGAAGAGGTACGCCCCGTAGCCGTGGAGCAGGCCCACCTTCACCCCCGTTTCAAGTATTTCAGCGAAGCTGGCGAAGATGCCTACCAGTCCTTCCTCGGGGTTCCGCTCGTCGACCGCGGCGTGCTCCAGGGTGTTCTTGTAGTGCAAACCATCGAGCCTCGCGTCTTCCGCGAAGATGAAATCCAAATGCTGGCCAAGGCCGCGGCTCAGGTTGCCCCGGTAGTCAGCGAAGCCCGCACCCTAGATCGCTTCATCGCTCCCGCGCAGGAGCGCCTGTGGGCTCTCGCCCGCAACCTGTGGTGGAGCTGGGATCACGATTCCATAAGCTTATTCCGCGATCTCGATCCCCTGCGATGGAGGCAGCTAAACCAGAATCCGGTTTCACTGCTGAGTGAATTTCCCCTCGCGAAACTGGAAACCCGCGCCACCGAACTCGTGCTGCACAGCCGCATCAACTACGCTTATCGCCGCTTGCAGGAATATTTGCAGGCCGACCGCACCTGGGGAGCGCGCCATGCCGGCGTCTTGCGTCCATCGCCCGTGGCCTATTTCTCCGCCGAATTCGGCATTCACGAATCGCTTCCGGTTTACTCCGGAGGCCTCGGCGTTCTTTCCGGCGACCACATCAAAAGCGCCTCCGATCTCGCCATTCCACTCGTCGGCGTCGGCCTGTTCTACGGCCAGGGATATTTCCGCCAACGCCTCGATCGCAACGGATGGCAGCAGGAAGAGTATCTCGAGACCGACGTCGCGCAGTTGCCTTTGGAGATCGCCATCGGAAAGAATGGCCGCCCCGTCGTGGTGCAAATCGATACCCGCAGCGGATCGATTCACGCCAAGGTGTGGCGCGTCGCGGTTGGGCGCTGCGATCTTTTCCTTCTCGATTCCGATGTCGAAGGCAACACTCCGGACGACCGCATGCTCACCTCCCGCCTCTACGGTGGCGACGCCCGCACCCGCATTCGTCAGGAATTAGTGCTCGGCGTCGGAGGCTTCCGCGCTCTCAAAGCCATGGGCGTCACTCCCGGAGTCCTGCACCTGAACGAAGGCCACAGCGGATTCGCCGTGCTCGAAGCCGTTCGCGCCCGCATGCAGGAAGAAGGCATTGGCTTCGATGTTGCCGTGCCCCGGGTGTCGCGCGAAGTCGTGTTCACCACCCACACGCCCGTCCCCGCCGGTCACGACCGCTTCAGTGCGGATCTGATCGAAGAACATCTCGGACCTCTGCGCGAGTCGCTTGGCCTTTCCCCGGAAAGCCTAATGGGTCTGGGACGCGAGAAGCCCAGCGACCAGCAGGAAACCTTCTGCATGACCGTCCTCGGTCTCAGGCTTTCGCGCCGCGCCAACGCAGTTTCCGCCCTGCACGGTGAGGTTTCACGCGCCATGTGGACCGGTCTCTGTCCGGGCAAGCCCGAAGACGAAGTTCCCATCGGCCACATCACCAACGGAGTTCACGTTCCCTCGTGGCTCGCTCCGCAAATGTTCCGCCTTTACGACCGCCATCTCGGCACCAACTGGCACCTGCACTCGAGCGATGCCAAAATTTGGGAAGGCATTGAAAATGTCGATGACGGCGAACTCTGGGAGACGCACCTCAGCCTGAAGTCACAGCTTCTCGAGTTCGTCCGGCGCCGTGCCGTGGAGCAAGCCGAGCGCCGCTTCGAATCGCGCGAGGTTCTGCAGCGGCTCGGCAAGGTGCTCAGCCCGGATGCGCTCACCATCGGCTTCGCCCGCCGCTTCGCCACCTACAAGCGCGCCAATCTGATTCTTGCCGATATTGAGAGCCTCGCCTCCATGGTGAACGATCCCAAGCGCCCGGTGCAGTTCATTTTTGCCGGCAAAGCCCATCCCCACGACGAAGAGGGCAAGAAGGTTCTGCAGCAGATTGCCGAGCTCATGCGCAATGGCCGCTTCGCCGATAAGTTCGTCTTCGTCGAAGACTACGACATCAACGTCGGTCGCTATTTCGTGCAGGGCGTCGATGTCTGGCTGAATAACCCGCGGCGTCCGCTCGAGGCCTCCGGCACAAGCGGCCAAAAAGTCGTCTTGAACGGCGGACTCAATCTCTCTGTTCTCGATGGCTGGTGGGCCGAGGCCTACGACGGCATGAATGGATTCTCCATCGGCACCGGCCGGACCCACTCCAACATGAGCGTTCACGACAAGCGCGATGGCGAAGACTTGCTTCGCACCCTGCGCGAACAGGTGATCCCGCTCTACTACCAGCGCGATCGCGACGGCCTGCCCCGCGGTTGGACCAAGCGCATGAAGCGCACCATACGCACCCTCGGTTGGCGCTTCAATGCCGACCGCATGGTGATGGATTACACGACCGAGTGTTACATCCCCGCCGTTGGCGGCACCTCCAGCGACTTGAGGTCCGCATGGTAAAGGCTGAATTTTTACAGAAGGCACAGAAGGAAGAGGTTGTCACATGCACAACGCGATCGTAATTCTGCAGAACGATCCAGCGCACGCCGAGAATTTGTCCTCCAGCTTTAAATCTGTCTCTGAAGCCGTATTCGTGGTGCAAACGCTGCCCGAACTGCAAACGCTGCTGTCGCAGTTTTCCATCCCCGTCGGCGTCCTCGATCTCGGCCTGGTAAATGCTCAGGAAGTGCTCCGCCTGCGCCATCAACTCGGCATGGAAATCGTCTGCACCCACCGCACTCCCGACGACACCATGTGGACCGAAGCCATGGACGCAGGCGCCATCGATTGCTGCTTCGACGACGACGTCCCCGCGATCTGCCGCGCCATCCAGCAAACCGCCTCCGCCTGCAATCGCCCCGCTTCGTAAGCTCCTTAGCCCAGAGTCGGCACCAGACACATAATTCTTTCGATCGTTTCCCGAGCTTAGGTAAATTTTCTCTTTCCAACGCTCCCCGCACGAGCGTATGGTTTGGTGTTTTCAGAGAAACACGGCCACTAAGTGGGCTCTCAGCCTAATACAATCCCTTCTCCCCCGGCGGCCGCGTCTTCCACCTCCGATGCACCCACAGCCACTGCTCGGGATACTTCCTCACATAGTCTTCAATAACGGAAGTAAATTTCTGCGTGTTCGCCTTGATATCCGACTCCAAATCCCCCGTGCGCACCAACTCTACCGCTGGATCGAAGCGCAGGCGGTATTTCCCCAGCTTCGCATCCCAGATCGTAAACGTCGGCACCACCGCCGCATCGGTCCGCAGCGCAATTCGCGCCGGCCCGCTCGCCGTACATGCCGGGATGCCGAAGAAATCCACAAAAATCCCCTGCGGCGGAGTCATGTTCGTATCCATCAGAATCCCAACCACCTCGCCCGCCTTCATCGCCGAGAGCAGTCCGCGCACGAAGTTATCTTTATCCACCGCCTTGTTGCCGTGCATGGTGCGATAGTGCTCGATCAGCCGCCCCAGGTAAGCATTGTCCATGCCGCGCATGATCACGTGCATCCAGTGCCCGCGCATCGAAATCGCAAACGACGAAAGCTCCCATCCTCCAAAATGCCCCGCAAACAACAGCACGCCCTTGCCGCGCGCATGCGCCTTCTCGTAATTCTCGAAGCCCTCAAACACCACGACCTCGTCGACGTTTTCCAGCGTGTATTCAGGAAAGTGGCAGACCTCAGCCAGTTGCCGGCCCAGCGAGAAAAATTCCCCGCGCAGAATCCGCGCCCGCTCCGCCTCACTTTTTTCGGGAAACGCCAGGGAGAGATTGCGCATGCCCACCCGCCGCAAGCGCACGTGCAGAAGATAGACCACCCAAGCCAAGCCCATACCAACGGCTCGGGCCGCCGGTCGAGGCAAAATACCCAGGATTTTGATCAACGGCCAGGCTGCCGCGTACTCAATTCGCTGCCGCATGCGGAGGAAGCGGAACGGTACCACCGTCAAAAATTACTTGTCAAACAGGGTTGTCATTCCGAGCAAGCGTTCTTTGCGCAGCGAGGAATCTGCTTTTCTGCCGGGCGCGAGCAAAAGCGCACGCCTCACCTGCTCCAAACAAAGGCAGCCGGCGGCGCCCCGTGATAGCCGAGGGCCGAAGCCCGAAGCCCGCCCTTTACTTCGCCGCTTCCTGCGCCCACTTTGCCAGCGACGTCAAAAACGCATTCGCGCCCGCCGGTGGATCGATCTCTCCCGTCAGTGACGTCCGGAACGGCACCATGCGCCCGTAGAATTCCCGCGTGCTGTCCTTATCCTGCTTGATCACAGCTCCGTTCAAACTCACGCCGGCAAACAGCCCGCGGGCCCGCGAATACGTTAGCACCTCCGCCCGCATCTTCCAGTCGGTGTTTCCTTCGGCGTGCCGCCCCACCGGACCCGCCGCCACCGAAGCGTCCGCGCCCAGCGCAAATTCGCTCGAGAGCAGATGCCTCATGCCATCCTTATTCATGATCAGCATCACCAGGTCGACCGCTTGGCCGCCGATCTGAAAGCCGACGCTTCCGCCGCTCACCACAAAAAACGCCGGCGCGCTCCATCCCTTCGGCGTGCGGCAACTGGCCAGCCCGCGCCCGTATTTCGCGCCAATAATAAATCCGCCCTTCAACATCGAGGGCACCACCGCCACGCACTCCGCCGAGCCCAGTACCTCCTGCGGAATGCCCACGTCCGGCGCCGCCTGAATTTCGTTGAGCACATCCGCGGCCACCTGCACACGATCCGCGGCTTTCGATTCATCATCCGCAGCAAAAGCAAAAGAACACACAGACACAATTAGGGTCAAAAGTAAGAACTTTTTCATAGTTCCTCGTCACACAAGAATTCTCTGAATGTCATCCTGAACAAGCGCTTTTTGCGCAGTGAAGGATCTGGGCGAGCCGCGCGAAGTGTCGCGTTCTTTGCGACACATTAATCGCGCGTTCGGCTCGTTTCCTTTGCCAAACTGCACCACTACCTGATCTGGTACTTGGATTGTAAACGAAGCGCCTGCCGTTGTATGAGCAAGGCTTAACTGGAAAGGTCCATTAGAAAATCAAGAAGGTGTGAAACAACCCCCGAATGAACTCAGGAGGACAAAAAAATCGGGGCTGAAAGCAGTGACCCTAATCGCCACTCTCAACCCCGTCTCCCAGGTTCTGTGGTAGGTAAGCCGAGTATGCGACGCAGGAGCATTTCCGACAAGATTACCGAGGTCAGTGTCCAGAAGTAACGAGCGCAAGCTGCGGAAAGCACTGCGAACGCAGAAAAGAAATACCGAGAACTGAGAACTGAGAACTGAGAACTGAGAACTGCCCCCCTACTTCGCCGCCACCAGCGAATGCGTGATCGCATGCACCGAGAGCGCAATCCGGTTCTGCACGCCCACCTTGCGCATCAGCTTCGCTACGTGAGCCTTCACCGTGCGCTCTTCAATTCCCAACTGCGCTCCAATCTCTTTGTTCGACCGTCCCGCAACCAGCATCTCCAGCACTTCTTTTTCGCGGTCGGTAAAGGTCACGCGCCCCGCCGGAAAAATCCTCCCCGGCGCCGATGAAACCCGCTCGATAAACATCGAAAGCACTCTGCGCGGCGCCCATACCGATCCCTGGCTTACGATCCGAATCGCCTGCGCAAACTCAGCCGGAGAAGCCGCTTCATCCACATAGCCCTTCGCCCCCGAAGCGATCGCCTTCAGAATCGTCTCTTCATCCACTCCCGACCCCGTCACAATAATTCGCAGATCAGGCCGCGTCGCCTTCAGGCTGGCCATCACATCGAAAAGATTTTGCCCGGAACGGTTTCCGAGCAAAATCAGGTCGACCCCTTGCAGCGTCGAAATCTCAGGCAGGCCGGCGGAGATTAGCTCGAACTCGGGCTCAGTGTCGAACAGCGCGCGAAATCCCACAAACCTCAGTGGGTCGCTCTCCACTACGGCAATTTTAATAATCGGTTTTCTGGCCACTGCTGCTTTCATAGGTATCCCTGTAGGGCGTAGTGTCTTAGCTAGAGCATAGCGGCATTCCCCCCACATGCAAAGAGAACGTGACCGCGCAAAATTACCGGAGTAACATGAAAACGAACACCGAAAGTGAATGTCACCTAAGAATTTGGCGCTCTAATTCATGGAAGCCAATTTTGATGGTCATCGTGGGTAGGGGTTTTTGTGCGGAGGACGAAGCTTGCGTTGAGCGAGTCCCACGGAGAGCCACGAAACCTTTGTCATTCCGAACCGGGCGTCAACCCGGTGAGGAACCTGCTGTTGACTTCGCTTCCTTATCAAATTGCATCTAAATGCTTCGCTGCGTCACACGGAGAACATTCAAGCATGACCAAAAATTCGATTCATTTGATCGTCGTCATCATCACTCTCGCGCTCACCGCGGCGGCGCCTGCGCAGACTCCCGCGCCCGACTCCCAAACTCCCGCTCCCACCTACCAGCCCAAGTTCCACGGCGACCCCGCCCGTTCTGATTCCGAAGCCCAGGCCCTCGCCTACATGCGCGTCGTGATCCGTGCCCAGCAGCGCTTTCAAAAGCAGTACAACCACTTCGCTACCTCTCTCACCGATCTCGTCCACTCCGGCTCTTTCACCAAGCGCATGGTCAACCCCAACCGCGGCGACTACACCGCAGGTTTCAAAGGAGAGAACGACAAATTCGTCCTCACCATGACCCCCGCTCATCTCGACGCGCAGCACCGCTCCTTCTACGCCGAAGACGACGGCAAAATCCACGCCGACGAAACCAAACCCGCCGACGCCGATTCCCCCGTCGTGAAGTAAATTTCCTAGTCTTGTCATCCTGAGCGAGGATTGTCCTTCGCGCCTCAAGCGCGAAGGATAACCGCAGTTGAAGGATCCCTATAGCCACCGAGCCTTATCTTGCGGCCGCGCGCCAATCCCCAAACTCGGTTTATGATGGAAGCGCAAAATATCCTTAACAAAATCCACGGAGGATCCATGCCCGCAACCATCGGCGCGCCCGCACCCGAATTCACCTTGAAAGACCAGGACCAAAAAGAAGTCAAACTCAGCGACTACCGCGGCAAGCCCGTCGTCCTCGTCTTCTACCCGCTCGACTGGAGCCCGGTCTGCACCAAAGAGCACGCCTGCATGGTCAACGACAAAAAACAATTCGAAGACCTCAACGCGCAGGTCCTCGGTCTCAGCGTCGACAGCGTCTGGTCCCACAAAGCCTACGCCGACAAGATGGGAATCCACTATCCCTTGCTCGCCGACTTCCATCCCCGCGGCGCCGTCGCCGCCAAATACGGCGTCTACCTCGAAGATAAAGGCATCACCGGACGCGCCATCTTCATCATCGACCGCAACGGCAACTTAGCCTGGCGCAAGGATTACGACATCCCCGTAGTCCCCGACATCGCCGAAGTCTCAAAAGCCCTGGCCGGAGTCAAGTGAAGTAAAGGGAAGATAGATGACTGTGTCATCCTGACAAGGACTGTGCTTCGCGCCCCAAGCGCGAAGCACAACCGCAGTCGAAAGCTTACGCCGAGCTTACCGAAGGGGATCCCTAAACCCAGAATTCATCGCATATCCAGAGGACGCGCCGACGCAGATATAGGCGCCCTTCTAATGAGGGCTATGTCAATAAATACCTGGTTCCTTTCCTTTGAAGCGAAGTCGAAAAGCGACAAGTTAGGTTACAAAAACTCAGTGAAACTAAGATTCCAATAACTTCCGTAACTACCCATCCCATCGTTTACTCCCCATAATAACTCGTATAGCGCAGCCATCATTCGAAAAGAATGAAGGCTGATAACCCGGCTTACCCCTCAGGCCATTTGCCAATGCAAGGAGAGTAACGAAGCGAACACTTCGTTTGGGGTTTACCTGGGGTATCACTAACAACCGTGGCAGCACCAACTGCCGCAGCACTGGGTCAACTTTCGGTTGACCAGGAAAAGGAAAGCAATGAAGAAAGTACTGGCAATGTCACTGTTCGCACTTGTCTCCGCCGGAGCTTACGCGGCGACGAAGCCCACCACCGATCTTACCGGCAAATGGACAATCACATGGAACAAAAACGGTTCACCGGCCCGGATCTCACTAAGTGATGACAACGGAAACCTTTCCGGCACCTACGCCGCCGAGGGCAAACAAACCTGCTCCATCGATGGCGTTCGCCTGGAAGAAAAACTTTCGATCCATCTCCGCTGCCGTAAGTTGGACACTGATTTTGGCGGTTCCGTTGCCAACGGTGTTGTAAGTGGCACTTACACCGACTACGACATGGCAACCGGCAACCCGCACTTCACAGGCAAATTCAGAATGGAGCGAAGCACTCCCTCTCTCACTGACGCCGCCCTACATCAGGGAAATAATTAACGATTGCCGAGGCTGCCCCACTCGTCGCGCTTTCCGACGAGTGGGCGCCACGGCCCCACGTCTTTCGATTTGTTAGGGCTTGGGATCACTTTGCACTTTCTTTGCGAAAAGGGCGTCACTGATTCGAGCCCACGTGCGACGAGCTGGCCACCCCTGGTTTTCTGTAAGGGTGGGATTCCACGGTCTCTTCGGCTCAACGACCTGCCGGGCTCCCGATTCGCTCCATCCACCACCCCAATTCCGCTATTGAATTCATCCTGATGCACTTACGGCTAAATCCATTGCGCCGCCACGGGCCCTCTGCTAGCCTGATCAGGCCTCTTTTTTGTTGTGCGTGATTCGCCTCAATAGTATGATGTTGGGACGCAGTTTCGCGTGCTCGCCGTAACCGCAGCCCGCGTCCCCTCGTACCCAATTACAGAGACAAAGTCCGAAGCAAATCTTGGCCGCATCTCGAAGCACAAACAACCGCATTTTGTTTACCTCCGAATCCGTAACCGAAGGCCATCCCGATAAAATCGCCGACCAGATTTCCGACGCCATTCTCGATGCCTGCCTCGCCGACGATCCCTCCAGCCGCGTCGCCTGCGAAACCCTCACCGCCACCGGCCTGGTCGTCATCGCCGGAGAAATTACCACCAAAGCCTACGTCGATTTCCAGCAAGTCGTGCGCGGCACCGTGCAATCGATCGGCTACGACAACGCCGTCTACGGCTTCGACTGCAACACCTGCGCCGTAATCTCCAGCATCAACAAACAGTCCGGCGACATAGCCATGGGCGTAGACACCGGCGGAGCCGGCGATCAGGGCATGATGTTTGGGTATGCTTGCGATGAGACGGAAGAGTTGATGCCGACTCCGATTTCGCTGGCGCACAAGTTGACGATGCGGCTCTCGCAGGTGCGGAAAAATGGAACGCTTCCGTTCCTTCGTCCCGATGGAAAATCGCAGGTTACGGTTGAATATGATGCGCAGGGCAAGGTGCAGCGGGTGGATGCGGTTGTGATTTCCACGCAGCACGCGGAGACGGTGAGCAATGACGAATTGCGCGCGGGGATTCTGAAGCACGTGATTCAGGCCGTGGTTCCGGCGCAGTTGCTCGATGAAGACACGAAGTACCACATCAATCCCACGGGCCGGTTTGTGATTGGCGGCCCCATGGGCGATACCGGATTAACCGGGCGCAAGATTATTGTCGACACTTACGGCGGCATGGGGCGGCACGGCGGCGGGGCGTTCAGCGGAAAAGATCCGACCAAGGTGGACCGATCGGCGGCTTACATGGCGCGGCACATCGCGAAAAACATAGTCGCCGCGAAGCTGGCGGATCGTTGCGAAGTGCAACTCGCCTACGCCATCGGTGTGGCCGAGCCGGTGAGCGTGCGGGTGGATACGTTTGGCACGGAGAAAGTCGATCCCACGATTATTCCGGATTTGATTCGGGCGCACTTTAAGCTGACGCCGCGGGGAATTATCGAGTCGCTGAATTTGCGGCGGCCGATTTATAAGAAGACGGCGGCGTACGGACACTTCGGGCGCAACGATCCTGACTTCACGTGGGAAGCGACCGATAAGGCGGCGTCGCTGGCCAGTGAGGCGGGGGTGCGGGAGCCGGTGGCGGCGCGGAAGTAGGGCTTCAGCGTGGAGCGTGGGCGACTCCGAATTGTGGAAATCCCACCCTTCGGCTTCGCTCAGGGCAGGCTTTCTCGCAAAGGAAGCGAGAAGTGGGGCACCCCAGCCACCCATAACCTGAAGCATTCTTAAGAGGGTGGCGAACCAAAGTTCCAATGTGGTGATGGGCCGAAAGTCTCACTCCCTAAAGAGTATTTTGGAATGCTGACCTCGGTCTGGATTCGTGTATTCTGGCAGGGTACCGGGCAATCAAAAACTACTCTTTCCAGTCAACACTAAAGTTAAACAACATAAATTTTGGCAAGAAAGCGCCACAGGAGGCGTATGTCGACAGCAGCACAGATCAATTCCGATATCAAGAGCTTGGAACTGGCCGAACTGGGCAAGAAGCGCATTGAGTGGGCGAACCAGTCCATGAAGGTGCTGCAAATTATCCGTAAAGAGTTCATCAAGAACCAACCGCTGAAGGGCATTCGCATCTCGGCCTGCCTGCACGTGACGGCCGAGACGGCGAACCTGGCGATTTGCCTGCGCGATGGCGGGGCGGATGTGGTGTTGTGCGCTTCGAATCCGCTCTCGACCCAGGACGATGTTTCGGCGAGCCTGGTGCGCGACCAGGGCATTCCGGTCTTCGCCATCAAGGGCGAAGATAACGATACGTATTACCAGCACATCCTGGCGGCGATCGATCACAAGCCGCACATCACCATGGACGATGGCGCCGACCTGGTGACGATTCTGCACACCAAGCGCACCGACGCTCTCGACGGCGTGATCGGCGGAACGGAAGAGACGACGACGGGCGTGATCCGGCTGCGGGCGATGGCGAAGGAAGGCGTGTTGAAGTTTCCCATCGTGGCGGTGAATGACGCCGATACCAAACATCTTTTCGACAACCGCTACGGCACGGGGCAGTCGACCATTGACGGCATTATCCGGGCGACGAACTTTTTGCTGGCGGGGTCGAAGTTTGTGGTGGCCGGTTACGGCTGGTGCGGACGCGGGCTGGCGAGCCGGGCGCGGGGCTGCGGTGCCGAAGTGATTGTCACCGAAATCGATCCGACGAAGGCGCTGGAGGCGGTGATGGACGGCTTCCGCGTGATGTCGATGCCGGAGGCGGCGAAAATCGGTGACGTGTTCTGCACGGTCACGGGCAACAAGAGCGTGCTGACCAAAGAGCATTTCGACCTGATGAAAGATGGCGCGATCATTTCGAACTCGGGGCACTTCAACGTGGAGATCGATATTCCGGCGCTGGAGAAAATGTCGTCCTCGAAGCGCACGACGCGCGCTTTCGTGGATGAATACTCGTTGAAAGATGGGCGCAAGATCAATCTGCTGGGCGAGGGACGGCTGATTAATCTGGCCGCGGCGGAGGGGCATCCGGCGTCGGTGATGGATATGAGCTTTGCCGATCAGGCGCTCTCGGTCGAGTACATGGTGAAGAATTTCAAGACGCTGGAGAAAAAGGTCTACAAGGTTCCTGACGATCTCGACAAGCGCGTGGCCAAGCTGAAGCTGGAGTCGATGGGGATCAAGATCGATAGACTGACTCCGGAGCAGGAAGAGTATCTGGCGGGGTGGAGCGAGGGAACGTAGCTTGTGTAGAGCGGGCACCCTCGCCCGCTGCTTTTGATGTTAATGCGGGGCGGCGCAAGCCGCCCCGTCGAATTTTCTACAACTTGCCCACGGTTTCTGCGATGAGATCCTCCCACGGCCACTTGACTGTACTGTACTTGCGATACAGAAGCAGTTGCCGATCGACTACTGTGATCTCTGCCGTGGCCTCGTTGTAGGCGACGACAAGCCCACGGCCCTCGCTGTCTACTTGAAGCTGCTCGAATTTTTCCAGCACGACGCGCAGGTTGCCCTTTTGAATCCGCGGTTCCCGCGCATTGGCCTTCTGGAAAATGTAGTCCAGCGATATGCTGCGTAGCGCCAGATCGTCTGGAGCTTCGAGTATGACGGCCATTGCGTAAGCGTAAATTCCTGTTGAGTCTTGCCGCGTCCGAATGCCTCCTGAAACCCTCTTGGCGAACTGCTGGTACAGAGGGTTCAGCTGGTCGGCATACTGGAGCGCAGATGTGTGGAGGGCCTCAAGGTCTTTTACGATGGTTTTGCCGGCGGACGTTTCCTGAATTCCCATTGCGTCCAGAGCCCTCAGCGTTAGCGCCTGCAGAATTCCCGCGTTCCCATAGCAGTCGTTCACGCAGGCAGCGGAGAAATCCTCCGCGAACTCCAGATTTAATGCATCGCCGCCTTTCTTAAGCACCCTCCTCAAGTCGTCGCCTGACCAATAGATTGGAACCTCCTCAATTCGACCCGCGAGATCAGGATTGAGGAAGATAAGCATGTTGCTTTGGCTCCATACTCCGATGATCACCACAAACAAGCCGTAGTCCCAGAGCGCCTTTAGGTCGAAGGCGAATTTCTGCCTTTCCGCCACCGAGAGGTAATGAAAGTCCTCTATCACGAGGCGTCGGTCGGAGGCCCTGATTAGGTCGGCAACGAACCTTAGATCGCTGACGTCGTGCCCCACAAGCTCAGTGCGAGTCTCGGAACCGCGCTCGCCCTCGATGCCTGCCTTCACTACGGCGCTTGCCCCTAACACTTTTGCAAGTAACCCTTCGCCAATTGAAGCCTCAGCTTTAGCGTGACCACTGATCTTGCCGGACTGAGTATTGTCCAGGACGAGCTTTATACCTAGCTGCGACAGGGCGTCAATGTAGAGGTCATGAGCGCCGCGATCTAGGCGGCACTGTATGGTAATAGCGTTTGGGACCGTGCGTTGTCGGAGCCACGACTTGCCGCACTTCGATTCTCCACGCAGAGCGACGTGAGTAGGCCTTCCGAGTAGTGTGGCCAGTTGCTGGTCGAGAGCACCCCGGTCCACGTAGGAGTCGGGCTGGACGGTATTGCTGATTCCGAAGACTTGAGACGTCCGCTTCTTCTCGCCGAACATTTCGATCACCTTCAGCTGGGTAAGCATAGCACTACTTTTTGAAGCCGCGTTTCCTAATCTCACGCTGATGCGGCACGAGTGGAACTCGTGCCCTTCCCGGTCAACGGCAATACGCTGCGCTGAGGCGCCGCTCTTCCACGGTGCCTGCGCTAGACTTCGCAGTGTTCCTACTTCTGTGCGTAGCGGGTCTTGCACTGGGGACATTCCAGTACATGCATCTTCCCGCTAAGAGGAATGGTCGGAATGATAAAGAAGAATACAAGGAATCTCATTCCGGTTTTTTGAATGAACTGCGCTTGGGTCCCGCAGGTTCCGCAACGCAGCAGTTGCGCCGTGGTTTCGGACCCCCAGAAAAAGATCTTTGTTCCGATGATCAGCATAGCGGGGGCAAGTCTACTACGGTCCTGACAATTCGAGAAGACTCACCCATGCGAGAGGTCTAGTACAGCGAATGCGCATGCTTCGCGCGGATGACAGGGCGGGAAGAGCTTGGGATCATGGAATCCCGCTTGTGGGTGCCACGGCGGTTGAAGCCGCGTTCCTAGTGTGTGCCGAGTGCCCCATCCTTCGCGCTTTTTGCGAAGGGTGGGATTCCACGGTTGTGTCCGGCTCGGGATTATTCGACGACTTCCGCGCAAAATGAAACGGCGCGTACCTCAGGGGCTGAAGCCGGGTTCCTGAGATCGGGCACGCTGATCGGCACGAGTGGAACTCGTGCCCTTCCCGGTCGACGGCAAGGGCAAGAGCAAAGGAAAATCTAGAAACAAAATCAAGGTCAAAGGCAGCGGACGAGGGCGTCCGCTCCACACGAGGAAAGTAGCCGGTCTACTTTAGCGGGGTCAACAGCCACTACGGCTCTATTAATTAGCTTGACACCGCCCGGTGGTATGGATTAGGTTTCCGGCCCATGTGTGCCCAGTGCGAACTGAGCGGAAAGAGAGACACCGTCCATGTCGACGATGAAGCAATTGTTATTAAGTTTATTGGTACTGGCCCTGGCGGTTGTGCCCGCCCTGGCAGGAGGCAGCAACCCGAAATCAGCGGATGCGAACGAAAGTGCGGCAAACGGCGCCGCGACGGCTCCAGCTGCAGCCGCACCCGCAGCCAATCCTAACCCGGCTCCAAGTCCAAGTCTTCACGCGGGAAATACAGCAGAAAATACAAATGTCACAGCACTGCTGGGAGTGCTGGTGATGAAAGGCGTGCTGGGCGCATCGGAGGCCAATGCCATTCGCGATGCGGCCCCCGAGACCGAATTTCAGCTTCTGGTGGAAGCTCTAAACCGTAAGGGAGTATTAAGCGCGGCGGATTTGTCGGCGGCTGCGAAGCCGGCAGGTGAGCCGGCAGCGGCGGCGGCTCCGGTTGCGGTTCCGGAAACAGTGTCGGCGGCGGTCGGGGGGCCGGAATCGAGTTCCTCCCCGCAACCCCAAACCCAGCCGCAGACACCTATTCCGTCGCGGGTAGCGGGCGAGCTGCCTCCTCCCCCACCTGGGGTGGTAACGGCGGTGATTCCGGTCCGCGTATTCCCGGTCGACGCGCCGAAGACCGGTGGTCTGGCTGGCATAAAAGCGGGCCCAATCACGCTCGCGCCTTACGGTTTTATCAAATCCACATTCGTCCACGACAGCAGCGATCCCGATGGCGATGACTTCCCGTTTCCCGGCATATGGCTGAATTCCGGGAATATTTTGAGCACCGGCCCTACGCAGGATCCCGAGGTCCACATTAAAGCCCGGTCCACGCGCTTTGGGCTCAACCTGGAGTGGCCGGACCTTTCGAAAAACCTGACGCTGACGGGCAAAATCGAGGGGGACTTTGAAGGCAACTTCAGCGAGGTCGACAACCGCGACGTATCGTCGATTCGCAGCAACGAACCGCAACTGCGTTTGGCCTTCGTCCGCCTCGATTACCACGCCAGCGATGCCTTGGACGTTTTCTTTGTAGGTGGGCAGGACTGGACGCTTTTCGGGTCTGGCGCCCTGGAAAATATAGTGGAAACCACTTTCAACGGTGCGTATTGGGGCAACATCTGGGAGCGCTCGCCGCAGATGCGGGGCGGCTTCATCTGGACGCTGGATAAGGCGCACCACGTCAACCTCGAGCCGCAATTTGGGATTATGATGCCGAGCACGGGTCAGATCTTAAAGCTCGGGACGCTAGGTCTCGCTGGCCAACTCGGGCAAGGCGAACGCGAGGGCGCCGACTCCGATCGACCCGAGCAGGAAGGCAGAGTGGCTTTAAGTTTCCAACTCGACAACGCCAAGGGTGTGGCTCCGGCTCAGATCTCGGTGGCTGGATTCCATTCCAGGCGCACATCCATCGCTTACAATTTGTCTGCGGTCGGCGCGTCCGCACCGTACGGAACTCTGTGTGCGACAACCAACTATTGCGATGCCTTCCCGAATGGTTTTGAGGCTTCCAGCAATCAGTGGGGAGAGCAAATCGTGGCGCAGTTGCCTACGAGGTGGTTTACTCTGGTGGCGAGCGCCTATCAAGGAGCTGACTTGCGCTTTTACTTCGGCGGCCAGATCAACAGTTTCGCCACCGATGTGAGCGGGTTGACAGGCGTACAGGGACCGTTTCCTACTCTCGATGGAGGTCCGCTGGCTGCAGCCGGTGGCGCCGTACTAGGTTGCTCGGGCGCGTTCACGCCCACCGGAGGGCCGGCGGTGAACGGGGTCACTCCTGGAACCTGTGGGGGCACAGTTGTGGTTGCCCCGCAGCGGCCCATCCGGGGGTTTGGCGGGTTCGTCCAGCTTGGCTTGCCGCTTTCCCGCTGGTTTAATGCCAACCCGAAAGGCCACAACGCGGGCTGGCAGCTTCTGTTCACCATGGGCAAGGACCAGGTGAATGATCACGACCTGAATAATCCTGGTTTTGTTGGCGCCTACAATGGCGGTGGCACTGCCCCATTGCCTCTTTTGATGGGAAAGACTGCGATTGGAACCTTGTACTACAAATTCAACAACTGGTGCCAGTTCGCTTTCGAGCAGTCGATCTACGCCACCCGTGGTTTGGACCATGCCACCATATACACAATTGCTGGGAATCCATCCAACGAATGGCAGGATCACCGAACCGAATTCGGCCCGATCTTTACGTTCTAGAGCGAACCCTCCAATGCCCCGGCGGGCCAAAACTGGCCCGCCGGGGTTCACTGGCCAGACAAGAACAGAGAACGGATTTGGAGGAGTTGGTTTGAGTATGCGTAGAATTTTCGCCTTGCTCGCGGGCCTTTTGTTGGCGGTGGTGTCAGCGAACGCCGCTTCGGAGAATACCGTTCGGATCACGGTTCTGGATTCTTCCACTCGAGCGTCGACCGCGGATAACAACAACGGGGTCCCGCAGAATTGCGAGCAACTTACCTTCGACGCCTATTGCCGTTCCACCACAAATGTGCCGCTGATAAGTACCTTGCTGGTGCAGGAAGACGACAAGCCGCCGTTCCGTATCAGCTGCACCATCGAATCGCGGTTCTCCAGATGCATTCCGCTGGCCAAGGGCGAGAGCTTCGATGCCAGGAGAGAGAAGCACGGCCTTGAGGTGTACTACACAGATGACAAGGGCAAGGAGCGGAAGCAGTTGTACCGGCTGGTAGATGTTGCGGGAAAGCCTGTGGAGGGAAAGTCCGGCCCAGCGGCGGCCGCAGTGGCCGCTTCGCCAGTCTCTATTCCTGCTTCGCCAGTCTCCACTCCTGCTTCGCCGGTCTCTGCCGGTGCTTCTCCAGTCGCGGCAGCGCCGCGCCAGAGTTCGCCGGCTCCCGCTGCGTCAGCTAGCTCGGTCGCAGTTGGCTCGGCGCCGGCAGCTCTTCCAGAGAAAGAAGCGAAAGTAAAGTGCGATTTCAGTTCAACGCCGGCGGGAGCGGACATCATGCTCGACGGCAAGTACGTGGGCAGTACGCCATCTCAAATCGAACTCATTACCGGGACGCATGTCGTTATTTTTTCCATGCCGGGATTTTTGGAGTGGAAGCGGGAGCTTACCGTGATGCCGGGATCGGCACTGACGGTAAACGCAATTTTGCAGAAGGGTGAGTAAAAAAAGTTACAGCGGGTAAACGGAGGAAGTTATGGCGAACGCAGCAGTGGCTGTGGCAGGAAAAGGTACCCCAGAGTACAGCATCTGGCGCGTGATCATGGCTTCGTCGGTCGGCACCATGATCGAGTGGTACGACTTCTACATTTTCGGCAGCCTGACGTTGATCCTGGCCCTGAAGTTCTATCCCCAGGGCAACGACACGTTCGCTTATCTCGCTTATCTCGCGACCTTCGCCGTCGGCTTTCTGGTGCGGCCATTCGGCGCGCTGTTCTTCGGCCGCATCGGCGATCTGGTGGGGCGCAAGTATGCGTTTATCGTAACCCTCTCCATCATGGGATTTTCAACGTTTGCCATCGGCCTGTTGCCGACCTTTAAGACGGCAGGCTGGTTCGCACCCATCGTGCTGCTTGGAATCCGCGTTTTGCAGGGCCTGGCGCTGGGCGGAGAATATGGCGGCGCAGCGGTTTACGTGGGCGAGCACGTCCCCGACAGCAGGCGCGGCTTCTATACCAGCTTTATCCAGATCACGGCTTCGTTGGGCTTTTTCCTCTCGCTCGTCGCAATCCTGGGTACGCAATACTCGATGTCGAAGGACGACTTTTCCGCTTACGGTTGGCGCATCCCCTTCCTGGTCTCCATCCTCCTGGTGCTGATCTCCCTCTACATCCGCATGAAGATGAAAGAATCTCCCATCTTCGCTCAGCTCAAGAGCACAGGCATGACTTCGACTCAGCCGCTCAAGGATGCCTTCGCCAAATGGGCGAATTTGAAACTCGTCCTGATTTCGCTCTTTGGAGCGACGGCTGGGCAGGGCGTGGTCTGGTATACGGGACAGTACTATGCGCTGTTCTATTTGGGCGGAATTCTGAAAATAAATGCCAAAACCGTTAATGAGGTAGTAGCGATCGCCGTGCTGATCGGGATGCCATTCTTTACCGTAGTGGGCGCACTCTCCGACCGAATTGGCCGGAAGAAGCTGATGATGGCGGGATGCCTGCTTGCGGTCATCACCTATATACCGATCTACAAGGCGATGGAACGCGCTGCAGGGAACAACATTGTCACGGTAACTTCCACCAGGGACAAAGTGACTGGTGCGACCAAACTTACCCCTATGACCATGGGAGCGAACGGTGTACTGGTGGCCGCTAAGGAGGCTGCGAATCCGGACCTGCCCATGTTGGTTCTGCTCGTGTTTATACAGGTCCTTTATGTGTGTCTGGTTTACGGACCCATCGCGGCTTATCTGATTGAGGCCTTCCCGGCAAAGATCCGCTACACGTCGGTCTCTCTGCCTTATCACATAGGGAACGGCGTGTTCGGCGGTTTGTTGCCGTTGATCGGCCTATGGAGCGTGGCGGCTACGGGCAACATCTATGCCGGGCTCTACTACCCGATGATTGTCGCTGGCGTAACTTTTGTTGTGGGCAGCCTGCTGCTGAAAGAGACGCGCGGTAATCGCATCTGGGATGAAGCAGCCGGGCGCGCGTCGGCGGCGGACTGACGGCTTCCGTTCCTCTGACCAAATTGGCTCATTCTTCGCAGTAGATGCCATTCGTGTGTTATTAAGTCATCTTAGGAGCTTGCTGACATGGGAGTGGTTCGGGCTGGGTTGCTGATGCTTTTTGCTCTCGGTGTATTGCCGCTGGAAGCGGCGGAGACCTCATCGCGGAATCTGGATTCAGGTTGGCAGTTTCGCGCCGTCGCGAACGCAGACAGGGCCGACGTCAAGGAATGGCATCCGGCGCAGGTTCCGGGAGTGGTGCAGACTGATTTGCTGCATGGCGGACTGATTCCTGATCCCTTCGATAAAGATAACGAGTTCCATCTGCAGTGGGTCGGACTGGCGGACTGGGAATATCAGACCACGTTTCAAATGGATGCGGCGGGGCTGGCGCGCGAGCATGTCGATCTGGTGTTCGAGGGACTGGATACGTTTGCGGATGTCTACCTTAACGACCGTGCGATCCTGCATGCGGATAATATGTTCCGCCGCTGGCGCGTTCCGGCGAAGGCCGGGCTGAAGCCGGGCGCGAATACGCTGCGAATCGTTTTTCATTCGGCGATCGAGAAGATGCTGCCGTATGTGAAGACGCTGCCTTACGTTTTGCCTGCGATCTCATCGCACACTTACGGGAACGAAGAGGATATTGCAACCGCTCCTTACACGCGCAAGGCTCCGTATAACTACGGTTGGGATTGGGGGCCGCGCTACGTGACCGAGGGGATTTGGCGGCCGGTGCGGATTGAGAGCTGGGATGAGCTGCGCATTGAGAATTTTCATATCCATCAAGAGAACGTGAGCGCCGATTTGGCGAACGTTGCGGCGGAGTTGGAGATCGAAACTGGACGGGCTACTACGGCGGTTGTCACGCTGGCTCACGATGAAATGGCGGGAGCCCGGACGGCCGATGGAACGGCGGCTGACGGAACGCAGACGGTGCAATTGAGTGCGGGAATCAATCATCTGTCTTTCCCGGTGCGGATTGCTGCGCCGAAGCTGTGGTATCCGGTGGGATACGGGGCGCAGAGCCGCTACCGGTTTTCGGCACAGATCTTTGTTGGGCCGGATCGCGTTGGACCGGATCGGATCGGCCGTGAGAATGCAGCGCGGGCTGAGACCAAGACTGGACTGCGGTCGATCGAGTTGCGGCGCGCGGCCGATCAGTGGGGGAAGAGTTTCGAGTTCCTGGTGAACGGAATTCCTGTATTCGCCAAAGGCGCGGACGTGATTCCGTTCGACAGCTTTCCCAACCGTGTTACGCCGGAGATTCATCGCAACATTTTGCAGGCGGCGCGCGACGCGCACATGAATATGGTGCGGGAGTGGGGCGGGGGATACTACGAGTCCGACGATTTCTACGACATCTGCGACGAACTCGGCATTATGGTGTGGCAGGAATTCATGTTCGGCGGGGACATGATTCCGGGCGATGCTCCCTTCCAGGAAAACGTGCGGCAGGAGGCGATCGACCAGATCAAGCGGCTGCGCGATCATCCGAGCATTGTGGTGTGGTGCGGAAACAATGAGGTGGAAACCGGATGGTGGCACTGGGGTGATCGGCAGGAGTTCAAGGCGTCCATCTCGCCGGATACGCGGGACCGCGTCTGGCAGGATTACGTTGTCATGTTTGCCGACATTTTGAAGAGCGCTGTGGCGGAATATGGCGATCCCGTGCCGTATACGCCAAGTTCGCCCAGCGCGAATTTTGAAGAAATTCCTGACAATCAGCACAACGGCGACATGCATTACTGGGCGGTGTGGCACCAGCAGGCGCCGGCTTCGGACTACACGCTGCAATTTCCGCGCTTCATGTCGGAGTATGGATTTCAATCGTTTCCGGAAATGCGCACGATCCGCACGTACGCGCACGATCCGGGAGATTTCGATATTCGTTCTACCGTGATGCAGGCGCATCAGAAAAATAAGGGCGGGAATGAGCGGATTCTGACCTACATGCTGCGCGAGTATCGCGAGCCCAAGGATTTCGCTTCGTTCGTTTACTTGAGCCAGGTGCAGCAGGCGGAGATCATCAAGATCGGGGCCGAACATTTGCGCCGGCAGCGGCCGCGGACGATGGGCTCACTGTATTGGCAGTTGAATGATTGCTGGCCGGTGGCGTCGTGGGCGAGCATCGATTACTACGGACGCTGGAAGGCGCTGCATTATTACGCACGGCGCTTCTACGACGATGTGCTGATCTCGCCTTTTTTGAAGGATGACAAGGTCGATGTGTACGTTGTATCGGACAAGCTGCAAGCGCTTGCGGGGACGATTCACACGCGGCTGCTCGATTTCTCGGGGAATGTTTTGCTCGAGCAGACGAAAGACGTGCAGGTTCCGGCGCAATCGAATGCGATTTATTTCAGCGTGGATAAGGCGGCGCTTGCGGCCAAGGGCGATCTGCGCAAGAGCTTTCTCGTGTTTGACCTGGATGTGGCGGGGAAGAGAGTGTCGCGGAATCTTATTTTCTTCGATGCCATGCACAGCCTCGACTTGCCGGTTGCGCCCAAGATTGACGCGACTCTCAGCAAGGCTGGTGAAGATTACACAGTCACGCTGAAGTCGGCGAAGCTGGCGCGAAATGTGTATGTATCTTTCGGCGATCTTGAGGTGCAGAGTTCGGATAATTATTTTGATCTGCTTCCGGGAGAGCCGGTCACGATTCGATTAAAGACTTCGGCGGCGCGGGAGCAATTGAAGGCGGCGCTGACGACCATGTCGCTGACGGAGGCTTTCAATTCGAATTGATCGGCGTGGGAAGGGGTGCGGATTCGGAGAACCTGCGACCCATGTCTTAGCGAGGGCGATAATGGCCCAGCCCCAGCACCTTGCGGGAATTTCCGTACTTCGCGGCCGAATCACTTCACTTCAAAGCTGTAGGAGCCCGACCCGATCTGGATTACGTAAGATCCGTTTTCCGCATGCGACTCTACCGGATTGCCACCTTCTGTAACGTGCGCTCCTTCGATCGTGGGCAAGAAAATCCTTGCTGAAGTATTCGCCGGGATAGTGACACTCAAAGAAAATGGGCCCGTGGACGTTCCCCTCCAGTCGCTGATGATCTTGCCGTAAATCGAGTCATACTCCGCGCGCGCCGAGGTCATGCGCGCGTCGAGATGCGGATGAATGACAATCTCTTTGAATCCGGGAGAATTCGGTGACGTGTCAATACCAGCAACGTAACGGTAGACCCAGGCAATCACCGAGCCGAACGCGTAATGGTTATAGGAATTCATAGCGGGATCGCCAGTGTCTCCGTTCCAGCGCTCCCACCATGTCGTCGCGCCTTTCGATAGCATGTAGCCCCACGACGGATAGGTATCGTTCAGCAACAGACGATAAGCCACATCGGTGCGTCCGTGATCGGCCAGCGTAAACAGAAGAAATGGCGTGCCCAGAAATCCTGTGGAGAGATGCCAGTCGTGAGCTTCGATGTCTTTGACTAACTTGTCGACCAAGGCCGGCTCCAGCGCTTCGGGAGCCATCCTGGTGTAGAGGGCAACAACGTATGAAGTCTGGGTTGCGGTTCCGGTTCCGACTGTTCCGTCGGCACTGATGTACGCCTTCTGGAACGCTGAGCGAATATTCTGCACGACATCTTCATAGCGTTTCGCGTCAGACTCTTTGTCAATGGCGTGCGCCATCTGCGCCATCATGTCCGCGATCAGAGCCCAATAGGCCGTGGCCAACAGATCCTTGCTCGTATTCTGGTCCGGCGCCAGCCAGTCCGCGAAGTTCGGGCCGACCCCGTTTTTGCGTAGAAAATTGGGATTACGGCTCTGGATGAAGTCCATCCAGTGCTGCATCGCTTCCCAATTCTCCGCGATGACGGCCTTGTTCCCGTACTGAATCCACGTCGTCCATGGAACGATGACTCCGGCATCGCCCCAGCCGGGGGCGCCAATCCTATCGCTCTCCGGCGGAGGATCTTCGGATTTGTCGGCACTGGAAGGAAGCGTGTTGGGAGAAACATTGGTGAACGCGCCCTGTTTGGATTGGGCATCGGCTATGTCTTGAATGAACTTCTGCGAAAATGCGGCGATGTCGAAGTTGTAGCTTCCCGTTCGCCAGAAGACTCCGGCGTCTCCCATCCATCCCAAACGTTCGTCGCGTTGCGGACAATCGGTTGGAATGCTGAGGAAATTGCCGCGCTGCCCCCAGGTGCCAATCGTCCACATTTTGTTGACCAACTCACTCGATGTAGTAAGTCTGGCCGATGGCTCGCCACTAATGCTGCTGACTACATTTCCCTTCAACGCATCGATGGCCGGCGTTCCGGGATAGCCAGCGACTTCCACGTAGCGGAAACCGTGAAACGTGAAGTGCGGACTAAATGTCTCTTCGTCACCGCCTCGCAAGATATAAACATCGGTGGCATCGGCATTGCGGAGATTGGCGGTATAGATCGTCCCATCCGGATTGAGAATTTCGGCGAAACGCAGTTGGACCTTGGTGCCGGAGCTGCCTTTCACCTTGAGCGTCGTCCATCCCACCATGTTCTGCCCCATATCGAAGATGTAAGCTCCGTTTGCCATGGGAGTAACCTTCTTGGCCTCGACGGCGGCGATAACTCGTGCGGGCGTAGTTAGCTGGCTGGAGACAGCGATGGAGGGTGGATCCGAGACCGTCGTGGACTTCCATTTGGAGTCATCGAAGCCGGTGCTTTGCCAGCCGTCCTGCTCCAAACGCGCGTCATAGACCTCGCCACCGTAAATCGAGGACTTAACAATTGGGGATGCCGAGCCTTTCCACGAATCGTCGGTGACAATCGTTTCGTGAGTGCCGTCAGAGTAAGTAAGTTCAAGCTGCGCCATAAGACGATCCGGAGGCGTGAAGAAATGCATTCCGGCCCAAGTGAGAGGGCTGCCGTACCAACCGTCTCCCAAAATCGCAGCGATTACATTTTGGCCATTCACGAATAAGCCGGTCACATCGTAGGTCTGATATTCAACCCGTTTGCGATAGTCGGTGAAATTGGGCGTCAGGACATCGTTCCCCACGGGATGCCCGTTTAGAAACACACGATAACTTCCCAGAGCAGTTGAGTAGAGCCGAGCCCTCTGCACCTTCCTTGAGATAGCGACAGCGCGCCGTAGATAAGCCGCTGGCTGCGGAAACGGCCCCGGGTCTCCCAGTCGTTGATCGGTCAAGTCTGCTACGACCTGAGCAGGTTGCCAGTTCGACGTTCCGTCTGCGCTCGCCTCCCATTGTTCTCCGGTTGGGAAGCGCATGGTCGTGCCGTCGCGGCGTTGGATCACGACCAGCGCGGCCAGACCCGCCGCGCTGGTTTTGGCCCCTGCATCCGGTCCGAAGCGAGGCGTCGGCGGGGTTGCAACCTTCACTTCGATGGAGTTCATTCCGACAATCAGCTGTTCGGAAATATCGCGGCGGTCGAAGGCTGCCCACTCATGCTTTGCGTCTACTTCGTGGCCATTTACAGTTGCGACTAAGTTGCCCCGTGCCGAAAGCACGAGGAACGCATCCCGTGGCTGCTCGGAAAGGTTGACGTTGATGCGAAAAGTTGCGGCTGTCTCTGAGGGTACGACCCGCGCATCTTGACCTGCCAGCCAGATCCAACGGATGGAATGCCGTTCTTCATCGTCGGAGCCTTTCAAACTGATCCACTTCGCCTTCCAGTCCGTGGCGTGAAGAAGGCCCATCTCCCACCAAGCCAGTTCCACCGACTCGGATACTTGCCCTCCCGCGTCCCACACCCGGACCTTCCAGTAGTATCGCTGCCGAGATTCCAGTGCAGGTCCGCGATAGGCAATCCCGATCGACTCCGCAGAAGTAGTTTTCCCACTGTCCCAGATGTCGGCTTTACCTTCCTGAAGAAGTTCGGCACTACTCGCTACCAGAATCTCGTAGGCCGATTGTTTCCAGTCGCGCTCGGTGTTATCGCTTTGCCAAGACAGATGAGGGGAAGCCTTATCGATTCCCAGAGGATTTTCCAAATATTCGCAGCGCAGGTGGAGCGGCGCGGCAAAAGCAGTCGACGTGAACATGGCAACAACGAACGCGCTCAATCCAATGAGACGCTGCATAGGATCCTCCCGGAGTTACAACGCAGACGGCGGGGATGGTTGCACCTCGGCAACACCCGTGTCAACCCGCGCACGCAGGGCGCCCGGCGTTTCGCAGTGCGAAAGGCGATGCGATAACCCTAAACCAGGAGGAGGCGTCTGCGCACCCCGACTCTTGTCACCCAGCTCTGGGCGGGAGAACTCTGCAAAATATTCTTGGCGAAGACTCACTGTTGGCGCATAGGATTGTAAACTTCGATGCCAGAGAGGGGTCCCTATGGATGTACACCAGACTGAGGGGATTTTCAGTGCGCTTGAGTCCTTCCGCATCGAGGTACCCTCTTGGGGCTTCGCCAATACCGGCACGCGCTTCGGAAAATTTATTCAACCTGCCGCAGCCACCACCACCGAGGAAAAGTTCAGCGATGCCGGGCAGGTGCACTTGCTCACGGGCGTCTGTCCGACCATAGCTTTGCACGTCCTGTGGGATTGCCCTGAGGGCATCGACAGCGCAGACGACATCAGGAAGTTCGCCGAACGTTATCGAGTTTTGCCGGGCTCGATCAATCCCAATCTCTTTCAAGGTCAGGAATACAAGTATGGTTCGTTCGGCAATCCCGATCCAGCGATTCGGCAACGCGCCTTGCAGCATACGAAGGACAGCATCGAGATCGCCCGGCGCCTGCACAGCAGAGATATTTCCATGTGGTTTGCGGACGGCTCAAGCTACCCCGGAACTGCAAATATCAGGCAACGCAAGGAATGGTTCAAGGAGGTGCTGAAGGAATCGCATGCCGAGCTGTCTTCCGGGCAAAGGCTTCTGATTGAGTACAAGCCATTTGAGCCCGCTTTCTATCACACCGATATTGCCGATTGGGGCATGGCTCTGTTGCTGGCGCGCGCCGCCGGCCCGCAAGCGAAAGTCTTAGTTGACACCGGACATCATTACGCGGCGCAGAACATCGAGCAAATCGTTGCCTGGCTCCTGTCGGAGAACATGCTGGGAGGCTTTCACTTTAACGATCGCCGCTACGCGGATGACGACCTGACCATAGGCTCTATCGATCCCTATCAGGTTTTCCGGATTTTCCACGAGATTCGCTACTTCGAATGGGAGACCGGTAAAAGGGCCGACATTGCGTACATGGTGGACCAGAGTCACAACCTCAAAGGGAAAATTGAGGAGACGATCCAAACCGTAACCATGGCGCAACAGTTATTTGCGAAGAGTGCGCTGGTGAATCACGAGAAGCTGTCACGAGCGCAGAATAACTGCGATCTGATCGGTGCGGAATCCCTGTTACAGGATGCTTTCAACATAGACGTCCGGCCCGTAATTGAGGAGTGGCGTGATTCCAAGGGGCTGCCTCGCGATCCGCTCAAAGCCTTTCGGGAGAGCGGCTACATAGAGCGAATCACAAAAGAACGAGCCGCGAGAAACTCACAGAGTGTTACCTCGTACGCGTGAGGACCTTCGGGCCTGTCATCTCCTATGACCGAGTCTCGGCAGAAACCTTATTTAGCTTTCGACTTTGGTGCGCAAAGTGGCCGTGCCGTCCTGGCGCATCTTCAGTCGGGAATTCTTAAGACCGAAGAGGTGCATCGCTTCGTCAACGAACCGGTTGAATACGGCGGCTCTCTCCACTGGGACGTGGCCAGGCTCTGGCTCGAAGTGCGGAAGGCTCTCTCGCAGTTGGGCGATGTTGAACTTGAGGGTATCGGGGTAGACGCTTGGGGTGTGGATTATGCGTTGTTGGGAGAGCGGGGCGAGTTGCTCCAGAACCCTTACCACTACCGCGACCGCCGCACCGAGGGAATCATGGAGGAAGTCGTCAGGAAGGTCGGCAAGGAGGAGATCTACCGGGCAACTGGCATTCAATTCATGCCGATCAACACTTTGTATCAGCTCTTCGCGGCTCGACGTCAAACCCCGAAGATGCTCGAAGCTGCGAAATGTCTGCTCACGATCCCAGATCTGTTCAACTACTGGCTGACCGGAAATGCAGTCTGCGAATTCACCAATGCCACAACCACCCAAATGGTGGACCCGGTCAAGCGCGCGTGGGCTGTCGGCCTGATGCAAAGCCTGGAACTTCCGGCTCACTTGCCTGCACCCATCGTAGAACCGGGCTCGATCATCGGGACGCTCCTGCCAGACATCGCAGGTCATTCCTCTCTTGCCGGTACAACCGTAATTGCTCCAGCGTGCCACGACACGGGCTCGGCCGTAGCTGCCATATCGGCTCGCGACGGGACGGCCTTTCTCAGTTCCGGAACCTGGTCGCTGCTCGGGACGGAACTGGATTCCCCGGTAATCACCCCCGATGCGTTGCGTATGAACTTCACCAACGAGGGCGGCGTGAATGGAACGACGAGACTTTTGAAGAACATCATGGGCTTGTGGATGCTGCAGGGCTGCAGGCAATCCTTGACCGCGCAGGGCCACGGTTACGACTATCGGGAATTGATCGACCTGGCGGCCCGTGAGACGCCGTTCCGTCACCTTGTCGATCCCGATGACGAGTCCTTCTTGCGCCCTCCGGATATGCTCGCAGCCATCGACAAGTTCTGCACCCGGACGCACCAGCCGGTTCCGCAGAAACCCGGCGCATACGTACGAAGCGTTCTGGAAAGCCTCGCGTTCAAATATCGTTTTGTTCTCCGCAATCTGGAACACCTGTGTGGAAGGCACATTGAACAGATTCGGATCATCGGCGGCGGATCGAAGAATCGATTGCTGAACCAACTGACCGCCGACGCTACGGGGAGAAAGATACTGGCTGGCCCCGCTGAGGCAACAGCACTGGGGAATGTGGCGATACAGATCCTTGCGACAGGCGGGGCGTCATCCCTGCAGGAAGTTCGTGCCATTGTAGATCGATCTTTCCCAACCGAAGTCTTCGAGCCTCTTGAAGCCGACAAGTGGAATCAGCACGCGGAACGATTTGAGCAATATTGCGGGAGCATCTATGCCTGAGATCAAAGAGACTACTCACCTGAAGGACTTGTGGAACGAAAAGCAGGCTCAGACGATGGCTGGCAATCAGTTGGCCCTCCTGCGCTATCGCTCTAACCTGCTGGGCGCCGATTTGCGCATCACGAATTTCGGCGGCGGCAACACGAGTTCCAAGCTGGAGCTTCCCGACCCGTTTACCGGCCGACCCGTCCGCGTGCTGGCCGTAAAAGGCAGTGGCGGAGACCTGGGGTCGATTACCGAAGCCGGATTTGCCCTGCTCGACCTCAATCGCCTGGAACAGCTCAAGCAGTTATACGGAGGCGAAGAGTTCGAAGATGAGATGGTCCGCTACTACCCGCTTTCGGCTTTTGGCGAGAATCGCGTGGCCGCGTCCATTGACACTCCTCTGCATGCATTCCTTCCGTTCTCCCACGTAGACCACCTGCACCCTGACTGGGCCATCGCTTTGGCGGCGAGTGCAAATGGGAAGCGAAAACTGGAAGAGTTCAACAAAGAATTTGACCGCAAGATCGTGTGGGTTCCATGGCAGCGTCCCGGATTCGACCTGGCGCTTCTGATTGAACGCGCCGTTAAGGACAACCCTGGAGCGGAGGGCCTTATTCTTGGCGGCCACGGCTTGTTCACCTGGGGAATGACGCAGCGCGACTGCTATTTGAACAGCATTCACACCATCGATCAGATGGGCGAGTTCATTCTTAAACATCAGTCGAAGAAGGGGCCACTCTTCGGCGGAGTCGAGCACGCCTCCGTTCAGGACCGCAAGAATATAGCGACGCAAATCCTGCCGGCCCTCCGCGGAGCGGTGTCTTCGAATCGCCGCGTGATAGCCCACTATGCCGACGATGAAGATGCTCTGACTTTCGCCGGTTCGAAGTGGGCGAAGGAACTGAGTTCGCTCGGCACGAGTTGTCCAGACCATTTCCTGAGAACCAGGGTCTGCCCGCTCTTTCTTCCTTGGAATCCTGCCAAGGAGGGTGTCAATGTTCTGAAGGCACGCATTCAGGCTGAGGTAGTCGAGTACCGGGCCGCGTACAAGAAATATTACGATGCCTGGGCTACAAGCGATTCGCCCAAGCTCCGCGATTCCAACCCGTCAGTCGTCGTCGTTCCGGGCCTCGGTCTCTTTGGCTTCGGCAAGAACAAAAAAGAAGCGCGGATCACAACTGAGTTTTTCATCAACGCTATTCACGTCATGGCGGGCGCAAACGCCTTGGAAGACGGGGAAGCTTCTTATCCTGTGCCTCAGGCTCGGCACGCCGAGCAGTCGCAGCAGTTCACGCAATTCCATAACTATGTCGCGCTTCCAAGATCGGAGGCATTCCGCATCGAGTATTGGGCCTTGGAAGAAGCGAAGCTGCAGCGCATGCCCGCGGAAGCAGAGTTCAGCCGCAAGATCGCTTTAGTCATCGGAGGCGCCAGCGGCATCGGCCGCGAGGTCGCGCTGCTGCTCGCGCGCAAGGGCGCTCATGTTGTCGTGGCGGATTTTGATGAGCTTGGCGCCAAGAGAGTTGCCGATGAGGCCGGAACGATAGCATCTCCCGAGTTTGTCGCGCACGCCCGCGTTGACCTCAGTTCATTCGCCTCTCTTGCCGAGACCGCGAATTTCGCGATTTCTCAATTTGGCGGCCTGGATATCGTGGTCAACACCGCTGCGATCTATCCTGTGCCCGGCGCTGAAGGCGAACTCGCCAACGCACAGTGGGCGCAAACGTTCCTCGTCAATGTCACCGGCAACTATCTTCTCGCCCGCGAAACGGAGTGGGTGTTCAAGGACCAGAGCCTGCCCGCTGCCATGGTGCTGACGAGTTCCGCCAATGCAGTGGTTCCAAAGAAGGGCAGTGAGGCCTACGACATTAGCAAGACCGCCCTCAATCACCTTATCCGGGAACTGTCGATCAGGCTTAGTCCTCACGTGCGTGTGAACGGAATCGCACCCGCGACCGTAGTCGCCGGTTCCACGATGTTTCCTCGAGATCGCGTGATTCAGTCTCTGCAAAAGTACAAGATCAATTTCGTAGATTCGCAGTCGACGGAGGAACTGCGTGCCAAGCTCGCCGACTTCTATGCACGACGAACGCTGACGAAGCGGCCCATCCTGCCGCAAGACTGTGCGGCCGCGATCGTGTGGCTGGCTGGTGACCAGAGCGCAAAGACGACTGGGCATGTCATTCCCGTGGATGGCGGTCTTCCCGAGGCCTTCTTCCGTTGAGGGGCGTCAAGGAACAAATGCAACCGCTGGAAGAAGTTTTTCACCTGTAAATTCAGATTCGAGGATGCAATGAACCCGAACCCCGCGTTGGGCGTGTTTTTTCACTGGCTCGGTGGTCTCGCCTCCGCCAGCTTTTATGTGCCTTATCGCGGGGTGAAAAACTGGGCGTGGGAAACCTATTGGCTGGTCGGAGGATTCTTCAGTTGGGTCATTGCGCCGTGGATCCTCGCACTGACGATGACCCATGACCTCTCTCGCGTACTGCACGAAGCGCCCATGAGCAGCCTGTTGTGGACTTATATTTTCGGAGTCCTGTGGGGACTCGGCGGCCTCACTTTCGGCTTGACGATGCGATATTTGGGGATGTCGCTCGGCATGGCCGTCGCGCTCGGGTACACCGCCGCATTCGGAACACTGATGCCTCCTATCTTCCGTGGACAGTTCGCAACTCAGGTGCTGGGAACTCGATCCGGGCTGATAATTCTTTGCGGCGTCGCAGTCTGTCTTCTTGGCATTGCGTTCGCGGGAGCAGCCGGAGTATCCAAGGAGCGCGAGATGTCGAATGAGCAGAAGCGCGCCTCGATCAAAGAATTCGCCTTGAAGAAGGGATTACTTGTCGCGACTTTCTCCGGAGTAATGAGCGCCTGCTTTGCCTACGGATTAGCCGCGGGTGATCCTATCAAGGCCATCACTATCCAACACGGCACTCCCGGCTTGTGGCAAGGACTACCGGTTCTTGTCGTGTTGCTGGCGGGCGGCTTCACCACCAACTTTATTTGGTGCGTCATTCTGAATATTCGCAACCGGACTGGTTACCAATATTTCGAAGCCAGCTCTCTTGAATCAAAGAGTCGCGAATCAAAGCTTGGCGAATCAGAGATTCGCGGTAAAGTTCCCTCGCGCAATGAAGAGCACATTCTCGAAGCCGTTACCGACGCTCCGGCGGAGGAGATGGCCGTCGCTGTGGCTGTCGCCCAGGAAACGGCTGCCAGAGCCCCGATGCTGGCCAATTACCTTTTCTCGGCGCTCGCGGGCACGACCTGGTACATGCAGTTTTTCTTTTACACCATGGGCGAAACTCAGATGGGAAGGTACAAGTTCTCCAGTTGGACGCTGCACATGGCGAGCATCATCATTTTCAGCACGCTCTGGGGTATCGCACTGAAAGAGTGGAAGGGCGCCAGTGGCAGGACCTGGCTGCTGGTGGCAATGAGCCTGTTGGTTTTGGTTAGCTCGACGATCATTGTGGGTTATGGGAACTATGTTGGCAGCGCCGGGTCCGCACACTGACCTCCGCTGACCACACTGCGAGACCATTCATGACAACGCAACCTATCAGCCGCAATTGCAAGGTGGTGGTGATACTCATTCTTTTGTGCGCCTGGTTCGTACAGCTACCCAGGTGCGCGGCGCAGCAGGATGGCCTGGCACTTCTCGAAAAATCATTTGCGGACCCGCCCGATGACTGCCGAATCATGATGCGCTGGTGGTGGTTCGGCCCAGCAGTCACGAAACCCGAGCTGCAGCGCGAGCTGGAACAAATGAAGGCGGCAGGCATTGGCGGAGTCGAAATCGCCACGCTCTATCCTCTTGCGCTTGATGATCCCCAGCCTGATGAAAAAAAGACCGGCTTCCACAATCAGCAATTTCTTTCTAACGAACACATCGACGCGATTCGCTTCGCCGCCGCGACGGCCAGAAAACTCGGCTTGCGAGTTGACATCACGTTGGGGAGCGGCTGGCCATTTGGAGGCCCACATATCCCGATAACCCAGGCAGCCGGGGAGTTGCGGGTGGAAACGATCCCTGTCCCGCCGGGGACCGACTCTATCGCCGTGCCCGACATATCCACGGGAGAGCAACTGATCGCGGCCTTTCTAGCTCCCGTCAGAGAAGGCCAAGCTTCGTTGCGGGATGCGAAGCAGGCGTCGTCGATCACCAATGGACGTCTGCGGATATCGCCGTCAGAAATCGCGAACTCTGCGATTTTCTTTATATCAAGTCGTACCGGGATGACAGTGAAACGTCCAGCCTTTGGCGCTGAAGGTTTCGTGCTCGACCACTATGATCGAAGTGCGATCGAGACTCATCTCCATGCCGTGGGTGATCGGATGCTCGAAGCCTTTGGCGACCAGCCGCCGTACGCCGTCTTCAGCGATAGCCTGGAGGATTACGGATCCAATTGGACTGGCGATCTGATGGAGCAGTTTCGAACCCGGCGCGGTTACGATCTCACTCCCTATTTGCCGGCGCTGGCCGACGATATCGGCCCGCTGACTGCCGCGGTGCGGCATGACTGGGGAAGAACGCTCACTGAACTGGCGAACGAACGCTATCTCGCTCCGCTGCATGCCTGGGCGCAACAACATCACACCCTACTGCGCTCGCAGACCTATGGCTTCCCACCCGTTACACTCTCGAGCAACCGCTACGCAGATCTTCCAGAAGGCGAAGGCAAGGCATCTTTGTTCATGTGGCGGGAATTCTCCGACACGCAGTGGGCGGCATCGGCAGGGCATCTTTTCGGCAGACCCGTGATCTCGTCGGAAACCTGGACGTGGTTGCATTCTCCGGCGTTTCGCGCCACACCTCTGGACCTGAAGGCCGAAGCCGATCTGCACTTCCTGCAAGGCATTAACCAATTGGTCGGACACGGTTGGCCGTATTCCCCCGAGGAGGCGGGAGAACCGGGATGGCGCATGTACGCCGCGGCCGCCCTCAACGCTCACAATCCGTGGTCGTTTGTAATGCCGGACCTGGCCCGCTACCTGCAACGGGTCAGCTTCGCTCTTCGGCAGGGAAAACCAGCTAACGATGTCGCCCTGCTCCTGCCCAATGACGATATTTGGTCAAGCTTCTCGGTGAGAAACGAATCCACGAATTCAGTCACGAGCGAAGCTGGGTTCAACACTGTGGGTTCGAATTTCAGCATGGATGAACCATTGGAGGGTGATTCCTTGGTGAGTAGAGTCATTCCCCAGGTTCTCGACGCCGGTTTCAACTTCGATTTTATCGACGCCGATGCAATCGCCACCGTAGGCATTTCGTACTCAGTCTTGGTCCTGCCCGGCATTGACCGCTTGCCACTCGCGACGTACCAGAAGATTGAAGAATATGCTCGGCACGGCGGAATTGTGATTGCCGCGCGTCGCCTGCCCTCTACCGCGCCGGGTCTTCTTGAAGCGGAATCCGATGGTCAGCAGATTCGGGAACTTTCGCAACGCCTGTTCCGCGCCAGCGACGCCGTGGGACACTTTATCCCCGATGAGACGCAACTCGGCACTGCGCTCGCAGGCTACCTCGCTCCCGACGTAGTTTTTTCTCCCCGAACGCCACGAATCGGCTTCATCCACCGCAAACTCGCAATCGGAGATTTGTATTTCATTGCCAACACCAGCAATCAACCGCATCACGTTCAGGCGACATTTCGTCACCCCGCGAAGCAGGCCGAATCGTGGGATCCGTTCACGGGCGAAGTGTTTACAGCGGGGAACTCCAATCCCGTCGATCTCGACCTGCAGCCCTACGAATCACGGCTGATCCTTCTGACGGAATCCGCGACTCAGCCCGAGAAAATGCAGCCTGCAGTGCGCACTCCTTCAAGAACAATCGACCTCACTTCGGATTGGAAAGTAACCTTCGGCGAGATAAACCAAACTATCTCCATGGCCAGGCTTCATTCCTGGAGCGAGGATCCAGCTTTCAAGTACTATTCCGGCCAAGCCAGCTACGTGAAAACGTTTAATCTAACGGCGCAGGATCTGAATCCCGGAATTAGTGGCATGCTCGATTTCGGAGCAGGCACGCCGATCGAAGAACCGACTCCGCTGCCGCAACACAGCATGAAGGCATATCTCGAGGCGCCGATCCGCGAAGCGGCTGAGGTTTATGTCAATGGCGTTCGCGCGGGTTTCGTGTGGCGCCCTCCGTATACGATCGACGTGACCAAATTACTAAAGCCCGGAGAGAACGACCTGCGCATTATTGTGGGCAATACGGCAATCAACTCCCTGGCAGGAAATGCCCTTCCTACTTACCGATTGCTTAACCAGCGATATGGCGAGCGATTCGTGCCTCAAGACATGGTGAACCTGCAGGCCCTGCCTTCCGGAATTCTGGGAGGCCTGCGGTTGCAGCTAACACCAGGCGTGAAGGCCCCGTGATGGAGAGATCGAATTGTGTTCCATGTCCATCTTGTCTCGAAAGTTTGAGACGAAGGGATGCAACTAGACCCATCCGGCATCAATCACATAGCTCTGATTGGTGATTGCCGAGCTGTCGTCCGCGGCTAGAAACAAGACCAGGCGCGCCACTTCTTCCGGCAGGATCATTCTTTTCAACGCCTGATTCGCAAGAATCTCGGTTTTGTATTCTTCGGTGATCCACAGTCGTTGCTGCCGCTCCGTAAGTATTGCTCCCGGCATGACGCAATTAACGCGGATATTGTCAGCGCCGAGTTCGTGGGCAAGCGTACGGGTCAGCCCGACGATCGCGGCTTTTGCCGTAACGTACACGACTTGGTCAGTGGAGGGGATCGCCCATCCAATCGAACTCATATTAATGATTGAGCCACGCTGCGCTCTCTGCATCGATGGAATCACGGCTTGCGACATGAAGAACTGATGTTTCAGATTGATAGCGATCGCCTGGTCCCAATATGCAGATGTGACTTCCGCAATTTTATGGCGGGTGTCATTGCCCGCATTGTTCACGAGCACATCCAACGTATGAAATCTTTGCAGAATGCTTTGGACTGTCTGCTGTACCTCGCCAATGTTGGTTAGATCGCAGTGGTAGTAGACGGGCACAGTCGCGCCATCCAACGTGAGCTTTTTCGTAAGTTGCTCCGCGGCCTCATCCTGAATGTCCAGAAATGCTACTTGCGCATTCTGCGTCGCGAAAGCTTTGACGACGGCCTCGCCTATGCCGGTAGCGCCGCCGGTCACTACGATGACGCGATCGCGAAGGCTTGGATACGAAGCAAATTCATCGGCTTTTCCCATGGTGTTCTGTACGCCGATCGAGCCCACAAGGAGGTCGTCCAAATGATGCTTCCGACGAGATTTCCGGAGCAACTGAAGAAGAGAAGCGCCGCTGCAACTGCGTGAAACCGGGCCTTCACTTGCGCCGGGTGTCCGGTGCTGCGTGAAATCAACCCTGCCGAAATCAGCTCAGTGCTTTTGAAGTCTTGGTGAGCGCGGCAGGATTCGAACCTGCGACCCATGCCTTAAAAGGGCATTGCTCTACCAACTGAGCTACGCGCCCACAGTATTTCAATCTAACATAACTTGGCGTGGGTTAAGGCGCGGGTAACGGGCCGGGTGTGGGTCCAGTGCAGACGGGAGATCCCTCGTCCCGCTGGCGAAAAAACGCGGGACTGCGGGATGACGCCTGATGGGCCGCAAAGAGTTTGATGGCGGCCAGACTGTCCAGTACCATGGCTTCGTCGAAACAACGTGATCTCGGAAACTGACTGATGGCTGAACTCACTCTTAGGCCGGCGCGGCGCGGGCAATTGGTGGCGATTGCTGAGTTGCGGTGGCGGATTTTCGTGAACTCGCTGCGCAGCCGGCGGGGGGCGCTGGAGCTTGTCTCGCGAATTTTCATTGGGATTGCTTTCGCGCTGGGCGGCTTCGGCGGCGCTTTCGGCATGGGAGTGGCTGCGTTCTTTTTCATCGAGCAGGGCAAGCCAGAGTTGCTGGCGCTGCTGACCTGGCCGGTCTTTCTCTTCTGGCAAAGCTTTCCCATTATGGCGACGGCGTTCACCAACAATCCGGATTCTTCCGACTTGCTGCGCTTTCCGCTCAGCTACGATTCGTATTTTCTGGTGCGGATGGCGTATGGGGCATTCGATCCGGCGACGCTGTTGTGCGGACTTTGGTCGTTTGGAATTGTGCTGGGCGTAAGCGCCGCGAAGCCCGCGCTGCTGCCGTGGGCGGTGCTGGTGCTGTTTATATTTGCCGCCTTCAACCTTTTATTTATGCAAATGGTTTTTGCCTGGGTCGAGCGCTGGCTGGCGCAGCGCCGCACGCGGGAGATTCTGGGCGTCGTGTTCGTGCTGATGATGCTGAGTTTTCAGCTGATCGGACCGATCACGGGACAGTTCCAGAAGCGGCCGCGATCGGATGTGCAACGCTACGTTCAGGTGCTGGCTCCGGTGCAGGGAATTCTTCCACCCGGGCTCGCGGCCGATGCGATTGCGCAGGGAGTGTATTCGCGATTCACGACGGGGACGAGCTCGCTGGGGCTGCTGTGCGCCTTTGTGCTGATCATTGGCTACTGCCTGCATGTGCGGCTGCGGGCGCAATATCGGGGCGAGAACTTGAGCGAAGTGGCCGCTGTGGCGGCGCTTCCGAGAGACCGGTCGCTGCGGATGGGGTGGAATCTTCCGGGGCTTGGCGCTCCGGTGGCCGCGGTGTTCGAGAAAGAAGTTCGCTACCTGCTGCGCAGCGGGCCCATGCTGCTTACCCTGATCATGCCGCTTTTCGTGCTGGTGGTTTTCCGGTTTGGAGCGATGAACCGCGCGGGGCATTCTAGCGCGTTTCTGGCGCGCACGCCGGACATGGCGTTTCCCGCGGCGGCTGCGTACACGCTGCTGATGTTGACCAATCTGGCGTACAACAATTTTGGCGGCGACGCGGGCGGCATTCAATTCTTTTACGCGTCTCCGGTGAGGTTCCGCGATATCGTGCTGGCGAAAAATCTTACTCATGCCGGGATTCTGGCGGCGGAGACCGTGGTTGCGTGGATTGCGGTGGGCTTTCTATATGGCAGGCCGGCGCTTGACGTAACGGTCGCAACGCTGGCCGGTCTTTTATTCGCCGCGCCGGTGAATTTTGCGGCGGGCAATCTGTTGTCGATCTATGCTCCGAAGAAGCTGGATTATTCTTCGTTCGGACGGCAGCGGGCTTCGCAGACGACGGTGCTGATCAGCCTGGGAGTGCAATTCTTCGTGGTGGGGCTGGGGGCGGCGGTGTTCTGGATGGCGCGACATTACGGAAATCTGTGGATCGCGACCCTGCTGTTGCTGCTGCTGGCTGGAATTTCGCTTTCGGTTTACGGAATGATTCTTAACCGGATGGACCGGCTGACGGCGGACCGGAGGGAGACGCTGGTGGCGGAGTTGTGCCGGGCGTAGGGGTTCGAGGATGTGCTCAAGGTGAAACCACCGCCGAAGATTAAAAAGCAAACTAGCCGCGCAAGAGGCTAAATGTGGGAGTTACTGTCGAGCAAGGGACTGCTATGACTGGCCAAGTCAATGAGAACGGGTTGCGCGCGAAAGCTGGCTCGATAGGAGCGATAGCAGCGGTAACAGTGTTCGGCATCGTGGTAATCGCTTTCTGTCTTCTGGAAGCTGGCTTCAGAACATGGTCTGTTGGTCAATATTTCGAAAATCGTGCCGGCATATTTGTTGACCTATTTATCGCCGCTGCACTTTGTTCTATGGTGACGTTAATGCTCTCTTGCTTTGGCCGAGGGAGGAGCCGGGTTGTCGGAATCGCTTTCAGTATTCGCTTATTGGCGCTGGTTATTTTCATCTTTGGCACGAACAAATGATCTCGGTTATCGGATTCCCCGAGTGGGTTGGTCAAGTGCATAATCCCCAATCAAGTCATTGCGCGAAGGCGAAACTTCTGGTAACGTTTTGTCGCCCTGGGACACGGGCCGTTGGCAAGCCATTGGCGACCGAAGTCCGGAGTCCTGCGGGCTCCCTTCAATCCGGAAGTTGCTCCAATCACGGCTGTGGGCGAATCTCGTGCGTTGATGGATCTCTAGACACGCCGGAAGGCATTGTCTTAGAGAATAGGAACTAAATAGCGGCAAGAGGGTTACAGATTCAGGAGGTCGTAATGAATCGCACTTCGACGAATCAAAACATGCTGCAGAAGTGGGCAGTCCTTCTGCTCTGCCTGGCGGCACCAGTGTGGGCGGCGGCTCAGAAAAAGGGCGGCAGCGCGCCCGCGCCAAAGGCGAGTGCCCCCGCGCACTCCTCGGCGCCTTCCCATCCCGCGGCGTCGCACGCGGCGACGACGAGCCATGCAGGCTCGACGAGTCACACGGGCACGACGAGCCACACGGGTACAACGACTCATACAGGCACGACGACTCACGCGGGTACGACGACCCACGGGGGTACAACGACCCACACAGGCACGACGACTCACACAGGCACGACGACCCACGCCGGGACGACGACGCACGCCGGTACAACGACGCATGCGGGTACGACGACCCACACGGGCACGACGACTCACACCACGACGGCCAGCCATATGTCGGCCGGTAGCCACACTCCTCCGGGCAGGAGCGTTTCGTTGAAGGGCGGCGGGCACGCCAGCCTGCGGCCGAACGGATCGGTCCGCTCGATTGATCGCAATGGTATGCACATCGAGCACGGGGCCCGTGGTGGACGCACGATTGTAAGTGAACACAACGGCGTGCGCGTGGTGAACCGCGGCCGTGGCGGTTACGTGCAGCGCGCCTACGTGACGCGCGGCGGACACGCTTATTACTCGCGGACCTTCTACGCGGGTGGGCGCTACCATGTCGGGCTGTATCGCGGCTACGGCTGGGGCGGACATATGTATTACGGTTATTACCCAGGATTCTGGTACCATCCGGGATTTTATGGATGGGGCTGGCATCCCTGGGGAGCGCCGCTTGCCTGGGGCGTTGGGCTCTGGGGATGGGGAGGATCGCCATGGTATGGATACTACGGCGGATGGTGGAATCCTTATCCGGTATACGCTGCGCCTTACTACTGGCTGACTGATTATCTGATTGCCCAGCAGTTGCAGGCAGCGTATGCGGCACGTGCCGAGGCGAATGCCGACGCAGTGGCGGCGGATGCAGCCGCCAGCGCCGACAGCGGCGGCGGAGATCCGGCGCCGGCGGCTTCGGGCCCGGTGGCGCTGTCTCCCGAGGTGAAGGAAGCGATTGCGCAAGAGGTGAAGGCGCAATTGGCGGCGCAGCAGGCCCAGGCCAGCCAGGATGCAGGACAAGCATCGGGAGCGGCTCCGGCCTCCAGCACCGACACACCGCCCCCGGCGCTCGATCCATCGCAGCGCACGTTTGTGGTGGATTCCGATGTGACGGTGGTGGCCAACGGTCAGGAATGTAGTTTGACGTCGGGAGATGTGATTACGCGCCTGACGGACACTCCAGATGCCGACAACACCGTGACTGCCAGCGTTTCGGCGACCAAGAAAGGCGATTGCGCGTCGGGACAAACCGTAGCCGTGAAAGTGGATGACCTCCAGGAGATGTTCAACCACTTCCAGGAGAACATCACCAACGGCATGGGCGAAATGGCGAAGAAGCAAGGGACGAACGGTATGCCGAAGGCGCCGGATACGGGCACCACGAATGCGGCGGTGCAACCTCCGCCACCGGATACCACGGCCGCGAAGACCTTGCAAGACCAGCAGCAGCAGGCCGATCAAACCGAGTCGCAGGTCAAGCAGGAGACTGCATCGCAGTAGGACAGACGTTGTCGGAACGCCTGTACCCATTGCGGTTGCAAATCGGGCGGTTGCAAATCGGGCGGTTGCAAATCGGGATGGAGAAGCGAGCGCCGGATACGGTGCTCGCTTTCTCCCATGTAGGCGTATGTTTCCTCATCCGCGCACTCGGAGCGCGGCGGGCGTGAACTTTCGAAAAGTTGAAGCGGAGGGTTTTCCATGCCACAGAAGTTCTGCGGACTGATCTCAGCCATTGTCGTTATCGTCTCCACCATTCTTCCGTTGTCGCTCGCGAGCGCACAGGCGCCGACATTAGACGAGCAATTGGCGGCGCAATACAAACTGGTGAAGATGGGATCGGACACGAGCGGATACTCCGTGGTCGAGAAAGGTACGCTGCTGGCCATCCAAAAGGGTGGAATCCTCGGCGTGCCGTATTCGGACAAAACGGCGCTGACCACGAAGTATGAAGGCGGGGTCGTGCACTCACCCAGCGGGTTGCTGGTGGCTGGGAAGAAGTCGCTGCTGGGACATTTTTCGGCGACGCAATCGCAAGGGCAGACCACGCACTTGTTCGCGGTGGGAGACAAAGTCTATCCCATGAAGATCGAAGTGAACGTGGCGAAAGACCTCGTCACGCTGACCGTTGTGGCTTGCGACACCTGCAACAAGACTGATCCTCCGACGTACAACAAGGCGAATGTGGCCTTCCAGTTTCCCAAGGGATCTTTAGCGGCGGCGAACGCGGGATCAGTGGAGGACACGATTGGACAGCTGCTCTCCGTGAGCAACGACGACCAGCAGGGCGGCGATCAGGCGCAGCAAGGTGGAGATCAACAGCAGCAAGGCGGCGGAGATCAGGCCGCACAACAACAGCCCGCCGCACAGGACCAGCCGGCGGCTGAGCCAGCGAGCATCGATAAGGGAATGACGACCGACCAGGTGCAGGCGGCGATGGGCAAGCCGGACAAGATCGTGAACCTCGGAGCCAAGACGATCTACTACTACAAGGATATGAAAGTTATTTTCCTGAGCGGGAAGGTTTCGGACGTGCAGTAGAGCCCCAGGCAGGCCGCACGAGCGCAGCGGAGAAGGAGGATTGTACCTATGCGCCAGAACTCTGCCATTACACCTGTTTCTCTCCTCATCGTTTTCACGAACATCGTTCTGCTCAACATTGCCTGGTTGTCGTCACCGGCAAGCGCTCAAACGGCGGCACCGGTGTCTCTGCAGGAACAACTTAACGCAATGTACAGAGTAGTGAAGATAGGACCGGACGGCGATGTGAATGCCCCTGGAACCCTCCTGGCGGTGCAAAAGGCCGGAGTCCTCGCGCTGCCCTGGAAGTCGCACATAATGTGTCCGTCAAAATTTAAGGACAACGCCTTGCATCTCTCCACCGGGCTCTGCGCGGGCATGATGACATCTTATACGGGGTACATATATTTCAAGAAAGACGGCAAAGTCTACCCCACGAAGGTCGAAGTAAACGCCGGCAAGGGGAAGATATCGTTTCAAATTGTGAATTGTCGCTCCTGCTATGGCAACGATAGTCCCTTTCCGATGAAGGGAGAGGTAGTGTTTGAGTTCCCCAAGGGATACTTGGAAAAGGCGGACCCGAGTGAGGTGGAAAATACAATCGGGCAGATGTTCCTGGTCACGACGGATGATGTTAAGCAGGCGCAGAACGATGAGCAACAGCCGCAGCCGGAGCAGCAGGTGGAGCAGCCTCAGGGGGGCCAACCTGATCCGCAGACGATTCAGTTGGGGCAGACGACAGATGAGGTGCAGGCGGCACTCGGCAAGCCGGAGAAGATTGTGAATCTTGGTCCCAAGCAGATTTATGTTTACAAGGATTTAAAAATTACGTTTCTGAACGGGAAAGTTTCGGACGTGAGTGACACCGTTCCTCGTATGGCAACGATTCTCAACGAAGATCTCGACTGGCGCCGGATTGTGGCCGACTATCCTGACGTAGGCAGAGCGTTTCGCGGCACTCCGGAACGGAAATTGGTGCAGCCGAGAGGGATGCTTTGCCGCTTTATCACGACGGAGAGCAAGAAGAAGGGGATTCGCGGCAACGAGATATTCAAGAGTCCATGGTGGATGGACTGGGCGGCCACGATCGCGATGGTGACGCGATTCAAGGCAGCGCGGGTCACCGATGTGATCCGGGCACGGATGGCGGTGCCCAAAGCGTTTAGCCAGGAGTTAGACAGCCTGGCGCAGATCATCCTGACCAAGCCGGTCTATGCGTGGAAGGGAATCGCGCGACATCAGAACGATGGTGCGCAAGGCATCACCTACATCGGAGGCGGCGAGCAGTACTACCTGCCGAACCTGGCGTCCGATGCAAATGGCCTTAGCAGCAGCGTAGCCTACCTGCACTGCTTTACCTCTGTGGACTCGCTGAGTTGAAGCGCTCGCGTCTTTGAAAGTAGCAGCCGGAAAGGCCTTCGATTCAGCTACTTGAGCCGGCGATATAGTACTTCCGTACCGTCTGTAGTACTTCAGTTACCAGTTCCGAAGTGACCCAGCGCCCCTCCTGCAAAGACTACTCCTAATTGAGTTCCTCGCTTTCGACACCACAACATATAGATTTCTCCGCCCGGCGGCGTTCTGGCCCATTCCAGAAAATGGGCAAAAAACCCAATAAAACACGGAGATTCGCTTGGAGCCGGGGCTTTTCAGGGCTGATATATGCTCGGGACACCGAAAGCCCCCGGTCAGTTATTGGAGGGCGAGGACGTTTCCTGAGTTAAGCCGCGCACCGGACAATGGGGCGGGAAGGGTTCTGTAGAGAGGCAAGGAACTGGGCAAGGAAACATGGCCGACTCGCGAGAAGTGATGAACATACGCCAGGCTTCGCAGTATCTGGGAGTGAGTCCGGACACGCTCTACAAGTACGTAGGCGAGCAGAGAATTCCCGCCTTCAAGCTGGGCAACCGCTGGCGCTTCAAGAAATCGAAGCTGGACCAGTGGATGGAAGAGAAGTCGAGCCAGATGGAGTTGGGGACGAAGCACAAACCGAAGGCGGCGACGAAGGCTGCCGGACAGAGTTAAACCGAAAACGTCGCGGGCGAGGGCGCCCGCGCCACAACGAACAAAGTTAGATCAGCAAAGGCGGGCACACATGTTTGGAATGGGATCGAAGACGATCGTGGGTCTGGATGTGGGCTCTTCCAGCATCAAGGCGGTGGAGTTGAAGAAGAAGGGTGGGCAGATTGAAGTGTCGCACCTGGGGCTGGAGCCGTTGTCCTCCGACATCGTAGTGGATTCGATGATCGTGGACTCGGGAACGGTATCGAGCGCGATTTCGAAATTGTTCGCCGACTGCCTGATCAAAACCAAGGCTGTGGCGACGGCCGTGAGCGGCCACTCCGTGATCGTCAAGAAGATCTCGCTGCCCTCGATGAGCGATCAGGAACTGGCAGAGACCATCGAGAAGGAAGCGGCGCAGCATATTCCCTTCGATCTGGCGGACGTGAGCCTCGACTACCAGATTCTGTCGGAAGAAGCGGGCAGCGCGCAGATGGACGTGCTGCTGGTGGCGGTGAAGAAGGACAAGATTTTGAACTACACCAACGTACTCTCGATGTCAGGACGCACCCCGGCTATCGTCGATATCGATGCCCTGGCGTTGCAGAACTGCTACGAGTACAACTACCAGCCCGCTCCGGGGCAGGTGGTGGCGCTTTTGAACCTGGGCGCCAGCGTGATGAACATCAACATTGTGAAGGGGACGACGCCGCTGTTTCCCCGCGACGTCAGCGTAGGCGGGCACCAGTACACGGATTCGCTGCAGAAGGAACTCGACCTCAACTTCGAAGACGCGGAGAAGCTGAAGCTGGGCGAGAAGGTCGGCACGGTGAGCGAGGATGCGAAAGCGCCGATCCTGCAACAGGTGACCGAGATCATCGTGCTGGAAATTCAGAAGACCTTCGACTTCTTCCGTGCGAGCGCGGCCGGGGAGCACATCGAGAAGATTTATTTGGCCGGCGGTTCGGCGAAGGTTCCGGGGCTGATGGAGGCGTTGCGGCAGGAATTTTCGATGCCGGTGGAATTGCTGAATCCGTTTCAGCGCGTGGTGCCGCCAGCGGACGGCCCAGGAGCGGAACTGGTAGAGCAGAATCCGGGCCAGCTTGCCGTAGCCGTGGGCTTGGCTTTGAGGAGCTTTGAATCCCTATGATCAAAATCAACCTGCTCGAAAACTCGAAGGGAAAGAGCAAGCGCGGCGCGGGCGGCGGGACGGCAATGCCCACGATGGAAATGGGCGACATGGGGTCGCCGAAGTTGAAAGTGCTGGTCGTGTTGCTGGTGGCTGGGGCGTTGAATTTCGGCTACTGGTACCGGCTGGACCGGCAGGCCAAGTCGATCGAAGCGCAGATGCAAGCGGCTTTGCAGAAAAACCGCGAACTCAGTGACGTGAAAGCGAAGTACCTGGAGAGGCAACGCGAGGCCGACAACTATAAGAGGCGCGTGGATGTGATCGATTCGCTGCGCGCCGGGCAGTCGGGGCCGGTGAACCTGCTGGCGATGCTGGGGCAGACGGTGAACGACACGGAAGCGGTATGGCTGAACAAGATGGACGATACCGGTCCGGCCGTGACTCTGGAAGGCACGGCGCTGAGCGCGGATGCCGTGGCCACGCTGATTTCGAATCTGCAGAAGACAGGTTTCTTCTCGAATGTGGAGATCAAGGAAACCTTTCAGGACGACCAGATCAAGGACATGCAGGCGTTTCAGTTCACGCTGACCTGCGAGAAAGCAAAGTCGTAGAGGACTGACCTATGGCGAATTTTAGCGAACTGTCGGGTCTGAAGCAGTGGGGCGCGGTGCTGGCGGGTGGAGCGCTGGTGACGGTGGCGCTGTACTTCACCGTATTCAAGAGCCAGAGCGATAAGAATGCCGCGGCGGAGCACACGGTGCAGGACAAGGTTCGCGAGAACAACGAACTGGAGTCCTACCGCCCGAAGCTGAAGGATATGGAACGGCAGCTGGCGAACTTGAAGCAGCAACTTGCGATCGAGGCGCGAATCGTGCCGGACGAGAAGCAGGTAGACGGTTTCATCGAGATGTTGGATGCCGAAGCGCAGAAGTCCGGCGTGTGGTTGCGCCGCTACGCCGCCAAACCCGGCGCCACGAAGGAGTACTACTCCGAGGTGCCCTTCGATATCGACCTCGATGGTCCGTACTACGGCATGCTGCAGTTTTTTGACCGGGTGGGGAAGCTGGAGCGGATCGTGAACATCAGCAATCTGCTGGTGGCTACGACGAAGAATCCCACCAACGCGAAGGTGAAGCACAGCTACACGTATGCGCCGAATGAGAGCGTGGTCGCGAGCTTTACCGCGACAACCTTCTTCAGTCACAACCTGGAGCCGGGCCCCGCAGTTCCTGGAGCTAAACCGGGAGCCGTGGGCGCGGGCGCAGGCGCGGGTAAATAGGAATCGCTTATGAAGCTGACGACAGCAATTCTGGCAGTGGCAGTGGCAATGATGACGGGGACGGCGTGGGGACAAAATCCCGGCGCCATCAACAACGCGCGCAGCGCCACGACGCTGATCGCCCAGTCAGGGAAGCCCGCGGCAGGTGCGCCCAGCTCACCCATGGCCTCGAAAATGGCAGCAAGAACTGCCGCGCCAGTTCCGCCGGCGCGCAAGAGAGCCATTCGAGCGGCAGCGGTGATGAAGCGGCACGATGCATTCGCGCCGAAGGAACCGTTCGCAGCCAAGACAGTGGCCACAACAAAGATTGCAGCTCACGAGAATCCGGCCGAGGTCAGCAGGATCGGGACAACCCCGCAGGCGGCGCCGAAGCCGGAGGAGAAGAAGTGGGCGATGAGCGGGAAGCGCGATCCCTTCTTCAGTCCGGTGGTGCAGGCGACCTCCGGTTCCGGTTGCTCGTCGGGGAAGAAATGTCTGGAGGTTGGGCAGATCAATTTGCGGGGGGTGGTCAAGGCGGAAAGCGGTTTCATTGCCGTGGTGACCAACAGTCTGAACAAAGCTTATTTCCTGCATGAAAACGATCCCGTGTTCAACGGGTACGTGTTGAAGATCACGGGAGATTCGGTTGTGTTCCAGGAGACGGTGCAGGACAAGCTGGGCAAACCGATGACGCAAGAAGTGGTGAAGCGCATTACCACGCCGGCGGTTTAGCGGCGGAGCGCGGCCGGAAGGCCGGGGCGCGGAAAAATCGAGTTCAAAGAAGGACACGCGGGCCAGGCCCGCGGGTTGGGGAGAAGCGAAATGCGAAAGCAATTGCTGAGTGTTTTCCTACCGTTGCTGCTTCTGGGGCTGATGGCTTCAGCCGCCGAGACGCCGGCATCACAACCGGCGGGCCAGAACGAACTGCGGGGAGTGAGTGTGGTCCGCGGCGCGGATGAGATCCGGGTCGAGATCAGCGCTCGCGGCGCAGTCACGCCCAAGCTGAGCACGGCAGACTCGCCGGCGCGCCTTGTGGTGGACCTGCCCGGAACCGTGATGGCGACGGGGCGGAGCCACATCCTGGTGGGCAGCGCTGGAGTGAAAGGCGTGCGCATCGGCATGGATGGCCAGACGCCTCCAACCACCCGCGTAGTCGTCGATCTGGAGCGCGCCTGCCGCTATGAGTTGAAGCCCGCCGCAGACGGCAAGCTCGTGCTGACGCTCTATGGGCAGCAGGCGGCGAGCGCGCCGACTACAGCTAACGCAAACGTGCCGGCTAGCAAAGAGATGTCTCCGTTTGGAGCGCGCGTAATGGAAGCGCAAACCAGCGTGACGCCGAAGGCGCAGCCGGTTGTGGCCAGCGCTACGGCTGCTCCGAAGGCTGAGAATGCGACGGCTCAGAAGTCTGAGGCGGCGGCTTCGAGTGATTTCGTATTTGTCGAGCCCACGTATCAGGCGAAGAAAGCCACGGCGGAGCCGACGGATGAGCCTTCCGGCCGCGCGCAGGAAGCGGCGGCAAAGTTCTCCGATAAGACCGCGGCGGAATTGCTGCCTGTCAGCATGAACGCGGCGCAAACATCGCAGAGCGCTTCTCCTAACAACACCATCCAACCGGCGGTGAATCTGGCGGCGGAGCAGAGATCGCAGGCTGGACAAGCGCCGGCCTCAGCCGGTCCCAAGTACACGGGCGAGCCGATTTCAGTGAACCTGAAGGATGTGGATCTGAAAGACTTCTTCCGCCTGATCCATGAGATCAGCGGCTTGAATGTGGTGCTCGATCCCGAGGTGCACGGCACGCTTACCATTGTTCTCGATGACGTGCCGTGGGATCAGGCTCTGGACATCGTGCTCAAGAACAACGACCTGGCACGGGAGCTCGAAGGCAACGTTCTGCGCATCGCCACCGTGGATACGCTGAAGAAAGAAGCGGATGGACGGCGTGCGCAGGTGGAAGCTGAAGCGCTGGCCGTGGAAAAAGTTTCGGTTACGCGCTTCCTGAGCTATGCCCACGCCAAGGACGTGATGCTGACCGTGAAGAAATTCCTCTCGGTGCGCGGCGACGTGGTTGCGGATGAGCGCACCAACGCGATTATCGTCAACGACATTCCGAAGGTGATTCCGGTCATCGACAAGCTGCTGACGCAGCTCGACCGCAAGACGCAGGAAGTTGAGATCGAAGCGCGGGTGGTGGCGGCGACGCGCACCTTCGCACGCGACATCGGCACGCAGCTTGGCTTCGGCTGGGGCAATGGCCACAGCGCCATCGGCGGCGCCCAATCGGTGGGCGCTTCGCCGACGACGGTCAGCGGCCTGACTCCGGGATATGTTACGGTGCCGGGTGCAACTTCGGGTACGACGGGATCGTCGATTCCGCTGTTCTCAAACCTGGGCTCGACCTCGCCCACCAGCGGTTTCACCTTCCTTAACGCAAGCAACACGGTGCGCATCGATGCGGTGCTTTCGATGGCGGAATCGCGCGGCTTGCTCAAGGTTCTATCGCGGCCGCGGGTGGTCACGCAGAATAACATCCAGGCGCTGGTGAAACAGGGCGTGCGGGTGCCGATCGTGACCCAGGCGCAGTTGGGCGGTCCTCCGACCGTGACCTACGTTGACGCGTTCCTGCGCTTGACGGTGACTCCGCAGATCACTTCGGAGAACACCATCTTCCTGAACGTAGATGTGGAGAACACCACGCCGAACTTCGGCCAGGAAGTGCAGGGCAACCCCGAATTGATCACGCAGCAGGCGACCACGCAGGTGCTGGTGACCGACGGCGGCACGGTGGTGATCGGCGGCGTCATCCAGACGCAGAACTCGATCAGCATCGATCAGGTGCCGTTGCTGGGCAACCTGCCGATCCTGGGCAACCTGTTCAAGCACACGCAGGTGAGCACGTCGAATCAGGAATTGATCTTCTTCATCACGCCGCGGATCATTCAGACATAACAGCGTCCGATCCAGCAGCGCAGTTGAGGATTTAGAGCCGCCGGCCTGAAGAACCTGTCAGAGCCGGCGGTTTTGTGTTTGGGTCCTCCGGACGCAAGACATCTGACTATTCGACGGTTAACGCCTGCTAAACTCATCTGCAATGAATTTCCTTGCGCGCCAGAAGAAACTACGGGAGCAACTTGCCTCAGCCGGGCTGGATGCTTTGCTGGTCAGCCACCTTCCTAACATCCGATATCTTTGCGGCTTTACGGGCAGCGCCGGTCTTCTGCTGCTCGGGGAAACAGGAAGCGTGTTCTTTACCGACGTGCGTTATGACACACAGAGCCGTGAGGAGATCAAGGGCGCGAAGGTGGTTATTGCCCGCAAGGCTTTGCTGAGCGCTCTGGGGGAGTGGATTGGGGTTCGCCGGAAGAAGTCGCGGTCGAAGGGATTTACGATCGGGATCGAGGGTGAGCACCTGACCGTGGCGGAAAGAAAGCGGCTGGGGGATGCGCTGCCTTCCGGCCTGCGGCTGAGAAGCACTGCCACGCTAGTGGAGCGGCTGCGGATGGTAAAGGACGAGGACGAACTGGAACGCATCCGGGCGGCGGTGCGGTTGGGCGCGAGGCTGTTTGACCGGGCGCTCGAGGTTTTGCGGCCGGGAGTGAAGGAAACCGAGGTTGCGGCGGAGATGGAATATGCGGCGCGGTGCGCCGGAGCGGAGGAGATGTCGTTTCCCACCATTATTGCCTCCGGGGCGAGATCGGCGTTGCCGCATGGCAGGGCCAGCGAGCGGGCGATACCGGCGGGGGCGTTCGTGGTCTGCGATTTCGGTGTTATACTCGCTGGTTATTGTTCCGACCAGACTCGCACTGTGTGGGTCGGTGCAGCCTCAGCGGTGAATGGAAAAGACGCGCGCCACGCCTACCAATCGGTAAGAGAAGCGCAGGAAGCGTCGATTGCCGCTGTGCGTGCCGGCGTTACCGCCGGAGATGTGGACGCGGCGGCCCGCAAAGTATTGCGTAAGGCGGGGTTAGGCCGTTACTTTACGCACTCGACCGGGCATGGAGTGGGTCTGGAGATCCACGAAACGCCAAGGGTTGCAGCCGGGCAGAAGGAAGTGCTGAAGCCGGGCATGGTCATCACCATCGAGCCCGGAGTATACTTCCCCGGAAAATGGGGCGTGAGAATCGAGGACATGGTAGCCGTCCGCGAAGACGGTTGTGAGGTATTAACTCCAACCAGCAAGGATTTCATGGCCGTTTAGTCTTCTTAGGTTCTACTGGGAAGCACGGAGCCCCGGTAGTCCGCGCCAGTTGAAGTGCGGCAGGCAGGCAAGCGGTCCCACCGTACACGAATGAATCAAAAAGAGCTGAAGGAACTCATCGAGTTCTTAATCGAAAAGGACATTACCGAGTTCGAGTTGGAGCGCGGCGATGTCAAAGTGAAGATCAAGCGGGCGGGCGAGCATGCCCCGGTGCATGCGCGTCCGGAAATACCTTACGTGGCGGTGGCTGTTCCTCAATCCGCGCCGCCTGCGGTCGTGGCCTCGACTCCGGCACCGGCCCCGCCCGAGGCGGCTCCCCAGGAAGATCTGCACCTGGTGAAGTCGCCGATTGTAGGGACGTTCTACGAAGCGCCCTCGCCGGGCGCGCCGCCTTTCGTCAAGGTGGGCGATATGGTGGAGATCGGGCAGGTGCTGTGCATCGTCGAGGCGATGAAGTTGCTGAACGAGATTGAGTCGGATGTGGCCGGCGAAATCGTGAAGAAGATGGGCGGCAATGGCCAGCCGATTGAATACGGGCAGGAGTTGTTCGCCATCCGGGAAAAGAAGTGAAGGAGATTGAGTAATTTTGTAATTGAGTAATTTGGTAATTTGAAAACCGTTCGGATTCTAAATTACCAAATTACTCAATTACCAAATTACGAAATGCCCCTCTGTCCCCATAATTAATCCCAATGTTTAAGAAGATCCTGATTGCGAATCGCGGCGAAATTGCTCTGCGCGTCATTTGTGCCTGCAAGGAGCTGGGCATCGGGACCGTGGCTATTTATAGCGAGGCCGACCGGCATTCCTTGCCCGTGCGCTTCGCCGACGAAGCCATCTGCATTGGGCCGCCGCAACTGGCGCTGAGCTACCTGAACATCCCGGCAGTGATCAGCGCGGCGGAGATTGCCAATGTGGATGCGATCCATCCCGGCTACGGTTTGCTCTCGGAGAACGCCAATTTTGCTGAGGTGTGCGAGACCAGCAGGATCAAGTTTATTGGGCCGCAGCCGGAAGTAATGCGGCTGATGGGGGAAAAAGAAAAAGCGCGCGCCGCCATGAAAAATGCGGGAGTGCCGATTCTGCCCGGCTCGGATGGAATTATCGCGTCCGAGGGCGAAGCGGTGGAGTGGGCGCGGCAGGTGGGGTTTCCGGTGATCGTGAAGGCTTCGGCCGGCGGCGGCGGACGCGGCATGCGCATTGTGCGCACCGAAGAAGACCTGCCGGGGTTGTTCAAGGCGGCGCAAGCCGAGGCGGCGGGCGCATTCGGCAATGGCGATTTGTACATGGAGAAGTATGTCGAGCATCCGCGGCACATCGAGTTTCAGGTGCTGGCCGACGAGCACGGCAATGTGGTGAGCCTCGGGGAGCGCGAATGCTCGATCCAGCGGCGGCACCAGAAGTTGCTCGAAGAGTCGCCCTCGACCCAGGTCACGCCGGAGCTGCGCGATCAGATTGGCGCGGTGTTGTGCAAGTCGCTGGCGGCGATCGGATACACGAATGCGGGCACGATCGAGTTCCTGATGGATCAAGACCGACGGCTGCACTTTATCGAGATGAATACGCGCATCCAGGTCGAGCATCCGGTGACGGAGATGGTGACCGATGTCGATCTGGTGAAGAGCCAGATCATGATCGCGGCCGGCGCGAACATGAGTGAAGTGTTGCAGGGGCCGATTGTTCATCGCGGGCACGCCATTGAATGCCGAATCAATGCCGAGCATCCCGAGAAATTCACGCCGTCGGCAGGGAGGATTACGGCGTTTCATCCGCCGGGAGGGACGGGCGTGCGCATCGATACGGCGGCGTATGCCGAGGGAGTGATTCCTCCTTATTATGACTCGCTGATTGCCAAGCTGATTGTTCGCGGAAAAGATCGTAACGAGGCGATCTCGCGCATGTCGAGGGCGCTGGAGATGTTCATCGTCGAAGGTATTTTTACGACGATTCCCCTGCACCGCAAGATTCTGGCCGATCCGGATTTTCGCGCGGGGAATTTTGATACGGGGTTCATCGAGCGATTCCTGGCGAACGGCAAGGAGAAGAAGGGCAAGAAGGGCACGGCGGCTTGATCTCTGTTCCTCGTTTATATCCCATTGTGGATGCGGCGTTCTTCTCATCCACCGAGGACTTGGCGGTCTTCGCCCAGGAACTCATTGCAGGCGGATGCACGCTGCTGCAATACCGCAATAAGAGCGGGAATGCACGAGTCATGCTTGAACAGGCCTGCGAACTACACAAGCTTTCGCGGGCGAGGGCGCCCGCGCCACACATACGGCTCATCATGAACGACCGCGCCGATCTGTGCTTGATCGCGGAGTTCGACGGGGTACATGTCGGGCAGGACGATCTGCTACCGGAGTCGGTTCGAAGCATCATCGGCCCGGAGCGTTGGCTCGGAGTCTCCACGCATAATCCAGAGCAGATTAAGGAAGCGGATCGAACATCAGCCGACTATCTTGCCATTGGACCGGTCTTCTCCACTTCCAGCAAGGCCAACCCTGATCCGGTTGTGGGTCTCGAAGGAGTGCGCCGGGCGCGGCAATTGACTCGAAAGCCGCTGGTGGCGATTGGCGGGATTACGCGCGCCAATGCCGCTTCGGTGATCGAGGCCGGGGCCGATTCGGTGGCGGTGATATCCGATCTGTTACGGGAGCCCCGAAAATCAGCAGAGGAATTTTTTCGCGTCTTGAGGTAAAGTCATTCCACCCTGATAGTGCCTGTGGCAAGCCGCGGGCGCGTTTCAAGGAGGAGCCCTGAGCACACCGACAACGGCGGCCGGCAGCGACTGGGAAGTTCATAGTCATCAAGACAAGGAACTGGTCAAGGGCCTGGGCCTGACCAGCGCCACCATGCTGGTCATTGGGTCGATGATCGGCTCGGGCATCTTTATTGTTTCAGCGGAGATTGGCCGCGAGGTGGATTCGCCCGCGTTACTCATCGGCGCATGGGCGGCCGCCGGCTTCATGACCATTGTCGCCGCCCTCAGCTACGGCGAACTGGCGGCGATGATGCCGCGGGCCGGCGGGCAGTATGTTTATCTGCGGGAAGCGCTGGGGCCGCTGTGGGGTTTTCTCTACGGCTGGACTTTATTTCTTGTCATTCAGACCGGGACCATTGCGGCTGTGGGCGTGGCTTTCGGCAAGTTCCTGGGAGTTTTCTTTCCTGCGGTCTCTTCTTCCAACTGGATTCTTCATCTTTGGAAAGTCCCGCCGATTCGCCTGGGGCCGATGGTTCTGGGCAACATGGATGTGGGAATCAACACGCAGAACCTCGTGGCGATTCTGCTGGTGATTTTTCTTTCGGTAGTGAATATCTTTGGACTGAAAACCGGGGCGCTCATTCAGAATGTGTTTACCGCGGCCAAGGTTTCGGCGCTGCTGGGGCTCGCATTCTTCGGCGTGGCGCTGGGGAGAAATGCGCAGGCGCTGGCGACGAACTTCAGCGGACACTTCTGGCGCAACGCGGGACTGGGCGCGCAGCACGCCGTTCAAGTCGGCGTGGGCGGCCCGGTTGTTATGGTGGGCACGCTGACGATTCTGGCGGTGGCGCAGGTGGGGTCGCTGTTTTCGGCCGACGCCTGGAATAACGTCACGTTCACCGCCGGAGAAGTGAAGAATCCCAGCCGGAACCTGCCGCTGTCGCTGGCGCTGGGTACGGGCGTGGTGATTGCGCTTTATATTGCCTGCAACTTTGTTTACCTGATGGCGCTGCCGCTCGACGGAACGGCGGGTGCGGCAACGGTTCTGGGTCGCGGAATCAAGTATGCCGCGGAAGATCGCGTCGGTACGGCGGTGATGACGCAGATGTTCGGCTCTGCCGGCGGGTTGTTGATGGCAGGGGCCATTCTGATTTCCAGCTTTGGCTGCGCCAACGGGTTGATTCTTTCAGGCGCACGGGTTTATTACGCCATGGCGAAGGACCGCCTGTTTTTCGGCAGCGTGGCCAGGCTGCATCCCACGCACAAGACGCCGGCGGTTTCGTTGATGGTGCAGATGGCATGGACCTGCCTGCTGTGCATCTCGGGCAGTTACGGGCAGCTTCTGGACTACATTATTTTCGCGGCGCTGTTCTTCTATATTTTGACGATTGTGGGGTTGTTCGTGCTGCGGCGCACCCGACCGGAGGTTGTGCGGCCCTACCGCGCGGTGGGGTATCCTGTGCTGCCGGCGATTTATATTCTGATGGCTTCCTTTGTCGACGTCGTACTATTGGTCTACAAACCGCAGTTCACGTGGCCGGGATTGATTGTGGTTCTGCTGGGCATCCCGGTATATTTCGCGTGGTCGAGAGGTGCGAAGGCTGCATCCGCGTAGTTCCTAAGGAGAAACGAGACGAATGGCAAATCTGTTCGCAACCAAGCCGCTGAACCTGCTGATGGAAGAAGCCCGCGAGACGGGCGAACACAGTCTTAATCGGACCTTGGGAGTTTTTCAGCTCACGGCGCTGGGAGTGGGCGCGATCATCGGCGCGGGCATTTTTGTCATGGTGGGGCTGGGAGCGCAGTATGCCGGTCCGGGGCTCACATTGTCATTTGTTCTGTCTGGGCTGGGATGCGCGTTTGCCGGCCTGTGCTATGCCGAGTTTGCGGCCATGATTCCGCTGGCCGGCAGCGCCTACACCTACGCCTATGCCACGCTGGGCGAGTTGCTCGCCTGGATCATCGGCTGGGATCTCACGCTCGAATATGCCATGGGAGCGAGCACAGTCTCTTCCGGATGGTCGAACCACTTCATCGAGCTGCTGAATATATTCCACATCAAGATGCCACTGTGGCTGGCCTATGACCACTGGACGGCGCTGAAGACGGCTGAAAAAATTGTGGCGCAGCAGATGGCACAGGCCACGGATCCCTCGCTAGGGACAACCACGCAAGCGTTCCTCGATAAAGTGACTGCGATCATTGGCGCTCAATCTCCAGAACTGTTGCAGCGGGCGCACGAACTTCTGGGAGCGCCACACTTGTTTGGATCGGAGATCGGTTTCAATCTTCCCGCCTTCCTCATCGCGCTGGTGATAACGGCGATTCTGGTGGTTGGCATCAAAGAGAGCGCGCGCTTCAACGCGACGATCGTCGTCATTAAAGTGTCCGTCGTGCTCTTCGTGATCGGGCTGGGCTCTCACTACATCAGCCGCGCCAACTGGGGGATGGACTGGCACGCCTATGCGCCGCACGGCATGAACGGAATCTGGGCGGGCGCAGCCTACATATTCTTCGCCTACATTGGTTTCGACGCTGTTTCAACCACGGCGCAAGAGGCGAAAAATCCGCAGCGCGACTTGCCCATTGGTATGATCGCTTCGCTGGCGATCTGCACGGTCCTCTATATTGCCGTGGCCGGCGTGCTCACCGGGATGGTGCACTGGCAACAGATTAATATCGAAGCGCCGGTGGCAGTCGCATTCCTGGATCGGGGCCTGCCCATCGCCGCGAACATCATTACGCTGGGGGCGCTGGCTGGGCTGACCAGCGTGATGCTGGTGATGTTACTGGGGCAAACGAGAGTGCTTTATTCGATGGCGAATGACGGACTGTTGCCCAAGAAGTTCTTCGCCGCAATCCATCCCAGGTTCCGTACGCCATGGAAGAATACGATTCTGGTGGGCCTTCTGGCCGCGATTGTCGGCAGCCTGACGCCGATTGACGAAATTGGGAAGATGGTGAACATCGGAACCCTGTTGGCCTTTGTGATTGTGTCGCTCTCGGTGATGGTGTTGCGGTATACAAATCCCAGCCAGCCGCGGCCGTTCCGTACGCCGTGGGTGCCTCTGGTTCCAATCTTGGGCGTGCTGGCGAACGGATACATGATGCTCAACCTGGGAATGTGGAACTGGATCCGGCTGGTATCCTGGCTAGCGATTGGACTGGTGGTGTACTTCACTTACAGCGTGAAGCACAGCCGGGTGCAGGCGCTGCAGAAGGGCAGTGGGCAGTGATCAGTGGCTAGTGAGCCAGTGGCCAGTGGTCAGTGGCCAGTAAGTTCGAGGGGCTCTCCGCGAGATGCGGAGGGCCTTTTTGTTTTATAGTCAGGAAGCGGTTGGGCGGGGGGCACTATGTCATTCATAACGTTCGGGCCTCTTCAGGGCGCTGGGCCTTCCGTGGGAAGCGCCATCTTGTCAATCGCCACGGGCCTGGGTGGTCTGGCGTACATTTCGTTCAATCTGATTGCGGGAAGGGGAAAGGATGTGAGTAGGTGGAAAATAGGGTTCTTTCTTATGGTCCTCTTGTTTATTACAGCTAGTGGTATTGTGCAATTGTTCGAGGTTCGCTAACGGATCTGATGCTGGGCACCGAGCCGCCGCTCGACGCTGCGTCCCGTGTACCACCATCGTCGGCGAGCGTTGCCGAGGTGGCTGCTTCCCAACTCACTGGTACTGAACACTGGCCACTGGCCACTGCTCCCTGTTCGTATGAAAATTGTTTCCGCACAAGAGATGCGAGCCATTGATCGCGCTACCAGCGAGCGCTTTGGCGTGCCTTCGCTCACGCTGATGGAGGACGCGGGAGCGGCCGTGGCGGATTTTGTGCTGGCGCATTACGCTGAGGCCGAACGCATTGTGGTTTTCTGTGGCAAGGGGAATAACGGCGGCGACGGCTTTGTGGCGGCGCGGCGGCTGCATGAGCAGAAGAAAAAGGTACAGGTGATTTTGCTCGCGAACCCAGACGATCTGCGGGGCGATGCGGCGGTAATGTTTGGCGAGTTAACGGCTCCAGCGATGGCCGTGCATTCCAGCGAGGAGTTGAAGAGCGAACGAGTGAGCATTGCGAGGCAGGGCGATGTGTACGTGGACGCGATTCTCGGCACTGGATTCAAGCCTCCGGTTAGCGGACTGTATGCCGACGCGATCACGATCATGAATGCGAGCCGGCTTCTCGCGAGGCGGGTTCCGGTGATTGCAGTCGATATTCCTTCCGGCGCCGACGCCGATGCGATACATGCGCAGGTGGGGACGATTGCCCGAGCCGACGCCGTGGTTACTTTTACTGCGCCGCGTCCGGCGCATGTGTTCGGCGCGCTGACTTCGGGGCCGACCGTTGTCGCTGAGATCGGTTCGCCGGAGGAGGCGATTGTTTCGGCGCTGAAGCTGAATGTGATTGCGGCCCGCGATATTGGTCCGTGCGTGAGCCTGCGGCCGGCGGAGTCGAACAAGGGCAGCTACGGGCACGTGCTGGTGTTGGGAGGTTCGCTGGGCAAATCTGGATCCGTGGCGATGGCGGGGATGGCCGCGCTTCGCGCCGGAGCGGGGCTTTCCACGGTGGCGACGGCGAAGTCTGTACTGGGAACTGTGGCTGGGTTTCATGCGGAGTTGATGACTGAGCCGCTGCCCGAGACGGATGCGGGCACGATTGCGGTCAGCGCGCGGGATCGGATCGACGAATTGGCGAAAGTGAAGACTGTGTTGGCGATTGGGCCGGGGATTTCGCGCGATTCGGAGACTGCGGAGCTGGTGCGGAGCCTGGTTGCGGCGCAGCAGGCGCCGATCGTGCTCGATGCCGATGGCTTAAATGCATTCGAGGGCCGCACGTCTGAACTGAACGGCAAAGGTCGGACGCTGGTGATTACTCCGCATCCGGGCGAGATGGCGCGGCTGGTGGGATGCACGATTCCTGAGGTGCAGAAAGATCGGTTGGGCGTGGCGAGGAAGTTTGCCCGCGAGCACGAACTGATCGTTGTGCTCAAAGGGCATCGCACGCTGGTAGTGAAGCCGGACGGTGAAGCGTGGGTGAATGCGACGGGCAATCCTGGCATGGCCACGGGCGGCACGGGAGATATTCTGACGGGGATGGTTGCGGGAATGATCGCGCAGCATCCCAAGGATGCTTTCGTCGTTGTGTTGGCGGCGGTTCATCTGCATGGGCTTGCGGGCGACGTGATGCGCGAGCGCGTGGGCGAGCATTCACTGGTCGCGACCGATCTGCTACGCGGATTGCCCGAGGCTTTCCGGCGCACGCGGGAAGCGTCGGGCAAAAAACTGGTTTCGTGGGAAGGCTGAACGCTCGCGACGTTTACCTAGAAGCTGGTAGCCGAATGGTTTTTCCGGATTCCGCGGAGCGCCGCGCGGCGTCCAGGATCTCCGTTACGGTGAGATTTATTTCCAGCGATGATGGTCCGTCTGGTTTCATCCCATCCAGGACGACCGCCCTCAGATAAGACAGCGAGTTATCGTATGGCGAGGGCAGGGGTTTGGCTGCAACTTGCTCTTCGTGGCTGTCTTGTTCGCTGCCGCCGCGGCTGCGGCGCACACGAATGTCATCGCGCTGCACCGTGATCACGTACCCAGTTTGCCCATACACTTCCATATCTTTGCGTCCGAAGGGCCAATTCCAGGAAGCTTGCAGGATGGCCTGGGCTTTGGGATAGGTCAGGATGACGGTGGCCTCATCGTCGACGCGCGGATAGATCTCTGGCTTGATGTGCTGCGTGACGGCGGTGACCGTTTCCGGGCGCTGGCCATCCATCAGCCAGGTCATCAGATCGGCGCCGTAGCATCCGAAGTCGAATAATGCGCCTCCGCCATTCAGTTTGGGGTCCGTGAGCCACGCGAGAAATTCGGGGCCGACGCCGATTTCCTTGGGGCCTTGATGTCCATCGTGGACAACCACCTTGCGCACCTCGCCGAGCGCATTCTCGTGCACCAGGTCGTATGCGGCGCGGTTGCTGGCGTACCAGGTTGTCTCATAGTTGACGAGAACCTGAATCTTGCCAAGGTGTGCCGCCCTCTCGATAGCCAGTGCATCGTCGAAGCTGACAGCCAATGGCTTTTCCATCATGACGTGGACGCCGTGGCGGGCGCAGATTTCGACCACGCGCCGGTGGTCATAGGTATTGGTATAAACCAGCACAGCCTGCGGATGTTTACGCTCGATCATTTCTTCCAGGTCTGAAAAGAGCAGGCTGCGGTCGAGACCATATTTTGCCGCGTACTGCGAGGCGAGTTGTCCGTCCGGCTCAGCGATCCCTACGATCTCGATCTCTGGATTGTGCAGCGACTGCTGCAGAAATCCTTGCACGTGCCCGTGCACCAGGCCGACGATGGCTACACGTAGTGGGACGCGCTTTTCGGCCGAGGCAGATTGGGCATTGCCGTGACTGGCCGCGAAGAAGGCCAACACAACGGAGAATAAGAACGTGTAACGGCGCATAAGGTCCTCCTGCCTAACGGTTCTGCGGCAGCAACATACTAGAACGCAGGAGGAAAAAGGTCATCTCCGCGGACTCTCCCGTAGTGGCCAGTTTTAAAAGGTTGTCATTCCGAAGCGCGGTTTTATCGCGCGAGGGCCTGCCCTGAGCTTGCCGAAGGGAACCTGCTTTTGCCGGCCGACAGCAGATTCCTCACCGGCAAACCACGCCGGTTCGGAATGACAAAATGTGATGAACTGCCCACTACCGACGCGCTCGCCGATTTCTGCGATCGCCAGGGACATTATCTTAAGAGTAAACATCAGGCAAGTACGCCTGCGCGAAAGACTTGATGTCGCGAACCAGGCTTGCAGCGCGGGAATCCGGACACTCGGCTTTCGTACTCTGTTACCCGCCTCAGCGGCGTGCGATCGTACATACAGCTTATGACCCACTTCCCCCAACCGCACCCTTCGCGGCGCGCGGCCCGGGTCCAGCTAGGAGCTTCTGTCCTGGCTGCGATTCGTTTAGAAGATGGCCGGCGCACTAAAGCTAAACTTCAAACCGTTTCCACCACCGGAGGATTGCTGCAGTTGCAGCGTTCGCTGGCTCAGGGCGATTTCGTCGAAGTTGCATTCCAGACGCAATCGGGCCCGGTACGAGCCATGGCCGAGATCCTGAGTCCGATGCGAAAGACGACAGTGGGCGTGCTGCAACCGTTCCGCTTCGTCGCCATCGAGGATGACGACCATCGGCGCTTGCGCACTTCGCTCGACCACGTGGTGGACCGGAGTCTGTTGGGATTGAAGTCGTCGGCCTTCAGCGTGCCGCGGACGATTTAGAAGATTGCGGAATACGCATGAAGCCACGCAGCAGCGTGGAAGAACGGCGCTTCAGCGCCGCGTCAAGCGGCACGAACGGCACGGGCTTTAGCCCCGGTGGTCGCATTCCTGCTCAAGCTACGTCTTCCACGCGGCTCGTTGAGATTCCGCCCGAACACCCTCGCTATACTGGTTGAGTGACACGCGAGATCACCACACATTCGCCGGAGGAGACGATTGCCTTCGGCCGCACGCTGGTGGAGTTGCTCACGCCGCCGAAGCTGGTGCTGCTGCGCGGCGATCTGGGCGCGGGAAAGACCACCCTGGTCAAGGGAATCGCCGCGGGTTTCGAGGCGGCTGAGGAAGAAGACGTCACCAGCCCCACCTTCACGCTGGTGCATGAGTATCGCGGCCCGCGAGCCAACCTTTATCACATCGACCTTTACCGCATCGATACGCAGCGTGAGTTGGAAACGCTGGGGCTGGAAGATCTGCGGGCGGAGCCGAACAGCGTTTTGCTGATTGAGTGGGGAGAGAAGTTTCCGCGACTGCTGCGCGAGCGGGATGTGGAGATTTCTTTGGAGCGGGACGGGGAGAGCGGAAGAAGGATCAGGATAAATGGGTAGCCCGTCCGATCTGGTCCCGCTCGCGTCTTACTCGGACCGCTCGCCACGTCGACCTCACTTGATTAGCGAGTGAGCGGAGATTGGGCTCTCGCGAAAGAGCCGGGCCACCGTTTGTTAGAACCCATCTACGTATCGAAGACCATTTTCTTTTCAATGGGTTAGAACCCTTCCCCTTCTTCTGGGGCCGTATGCGTCTTTTCTCCCCCTCCCCCCGTATATATCAGTAGTATGAACGCGACTGCTTTCTACTTCGAGAGCTCGATGGCGCAGGAGAGCACGGAAATCGCGCGTGGACTGCGGCGTCGAGATCCGGAGCTGCTCGACCGGCTGATCGAGCAATACCAGCATCGCCTTCTCCGCTACCTTGTGTGCTTGACCGGACGCCGCGAATTGGCGGAAGACCTGTTCCAGGAAACCTGGATCCGCGTGCTCGAACGCGGGCACCAGTTCAACGACAGGTACGCATTCAGCACCTGGCTGTTTGCCGTGGCGCGCAATCTGGCCATCGATCATATGCGCCGCAAACAGCCCGCCAGCCTCGACGGTTTGTCGAGTCAGCGTGAAGATGACGATGAGGCGCCCTTCGATGTGGCTGCGACTGGGCAGGCCTCGGCCTTCGATCTGACGCTGCGGCGCGAACAAGGGGAGCAGATTGCGGCGGGCATGGAACATCTCGCCGTCGAATATCGCGAGGCCCTCGTGCTTCGCTTTCAGGAGGGCATGACGCTCGAAGAGATCGCGAGCGTGGCACGCGTGCCCCTGGGCACGGTGAAATCGAGAATCTACCGCGGTCTGAGCGCGCTCGAACCGTGGTTAAAAGGAGAGCGGCTATGAACTCCAGCACAAACAAAAATCCGCATGAACGAGCGCGGAGGTTGATTGCCCTAACCGGCCCCGCTGGGCTCTCCGATGATCGAATTTCCGGCGGTCTCTTTTCCGGCAGTTTTTCCGACGAGCGGTCGTCGAACGCGTGGCTGGCGGCGCACTTGGAGACCTGTGGCTCTTGCCGCGCGTTTGCAGAGAACGCCGCGGAGACGATACATGGGTTGCGGGCGATTCCCATCGCCGCCGAGCGGAGCCTGGTTTCGACGACCCAGATGAGGGTGCGGCGCCGCGCCCTGGAATTGCAGCGCCGTCGGGAACGGGTGTGGCTGGTTTCAATCTGCTGTGCGGCCGTGACTTTGAGCGCTCTGCTCAGTACCGTCGCTCTGTGGCACGGTTTTGAATGGTTGGGGGCGCGGGCCCACGTGGCTCCGTCGGTGTGGCAGGTGGCTTTCCTGGTCTTCTGCATGATGCCGGCCCTGGTGGCGGCGATCCTGCTGCTGGCCAAAGATAAGGATAGGGATAAAGATAAAGATCAAGATTGGCGCCTGGCGGCTTGGATTGGTTCCTACCGGGGCCGATCGGAGTGAGGGCAGTAGAACGAGAGCTGTAGAACCGGAAAAAAAGATTCTTGGGAAACGAAGTACAGAGTCAGGAGATTTATGACAGAGATTAGAAATCAAACTTCCAAGCGCTCCAAAGACGAGATCCGCATTCTTGCACCCTGGGCCTACTACTTATTCACGGCGGTCTTCGTGACCATAACGATACTGTTCGTGACCGTCGTAGGCATGGATCCCAAAGCGCCTCGGCTTCCGATCCGGTTTCTGCTGGGACTGCTTTGCGGAACCGTGCTCGGCTTGTACTCCCTGCTTATTGGATACATCAACCAGGATGCCGGCCGACGGGGGATGAGCCGACTGCTGTGGACGCTGATTGCCATCTTTGTCCCCAACGGGCTGGGGATTCTGCTTTATTTCGTCCTGCGCAAAGCGCGGATCGCCCGTTGTCCGCAATGCGACGCCGAGGTCGAGGCGGGCTACAGCTTCTGTCCCCGCTGCCGCAACCGCTTGAAGCCTATTTGCCCGCATTGCCAGCGTAGCGTAGAGCTTGACGACAAGTTCTGCCCCTACTGCGGCGGAGCGCTGGAGCCGGCTGCGGCGGTGACTTCCGTACCGGCGATGAGCCAGGCCGGTCCAGTCAGTTAGAAGCCCATGATGTTATACCCGCAGTCGACATAAATAACTTCGCCGGTGATGCCGCTGCTGGCGTCGGAGGCGAGAAAGACTCCGGTTGAGCCGACTTCTTCGACTTCAACGCGGCGGCCCAGCGGAGCGCGTTCTTCGTGGCCTTTGAGCATGTCGCTGAAACCCGCGATGCCGCGGGCGGCGAGGGTTTTGATGGGTCCGGCGGAGATGGCGTTGACGCGAATCTTCTTCTTGCCTAATTCGTAAGCGAGATAGCGCACGGAACATTCGAGGCCGGCCTTGGCCACAGCCATCACGTTGTAGCGAGGCACGACTTTTTCGGAAGCGTAATAGGTCATGGTGATCATAGAGCCGCCATCTTCCATGAGCGGCGCGGCGCGGCGGGCAACCGCGACCAGCGAGTACACGCTGACATCGAGTGCGATGCGGAAGCCTTCGCGGGTGGTGTTGATGAAATCTCCACTGAGTTCGGCGGCGGGAGCATAGGCGACGGAGTGGACCAGGGTGTGCAGCTTGCCGTGGCGCTCCTTGAGCGTGGCGAAGAGGCGGTCGATTTCTTCGTCTTTGCTGACGTCGCACATGTAGCCTTCGGCGCCGGGAAGCGAGAGGATCAGGTCTTTGGCTTCCTGCTCCAGGCGCTCGTTCTGGTAGGTGATGGCCAGCTTCATGCCGGCGGCGTGGAGTCCCTGGGCGATGGACCATGCGATCGAGCGTTTGTTGGCGACTCCGAAAACAACGGCGTTGCGGCCTTGCAGGTCAGAGGACATGAGGGCTCCTTGGAACGGGAAAGGATAACAGGTGGGAGGGAAAGTCAGAAGGCAGAATGCAGAGTTCAGAAATCAGAATGCAGAAGTCAGAATGCAGAAGTTAAGATCAGAGGAGTCTCCTGCATCATCTTAACTTCTGCATTCTGACTTCTTACTTCTGACTTAGCTCCGCGCTGGCTTGCACGATTTCTGTCGCAGTTCCCACCGGCCAGCTCGCTGCCACAAACGACAGCCCGTAGACACAGGCCAGGATGGCGAAGGCGGCGACCAGGCTTACTTTGTGCGCCACCGCGCCGACGGCGAGGGCGAGGACAAGCTGGAGCGAGGTTCCGGCGAAGTAGAAGGCGTTTTGCACGCGTCCCATTAGATGTTTGGGGACCATTTCCATCAGGCTGGTGTTCATGGCGATGCCGCCGACGCCGCGAGCGGAGCCCATGATTGCATACAACGCGATTGCGGCTGCGAGCCAGTGCGACACCGGAGCGCAGACTACAGTGGCAGCGATGATGGCCATGGAGAACGCGACCGCGCGGCGGCCCCCGAGGCCGGCGATGATGGCGGGTGCGTAGAGGGCGCTGAGGAATGCTCCGGTGCCCCAGCCGGCGTTGAGCCATCCGTAGCCGACGGCGCCGGCGTGAAAGATGCGCTCGCTTAGCGATGGAGTGACGACGACACCCATGGTCATAGCGCCGAGAAATAACGCCCAACTGATGCCGAGCAGGACAACGGCGCGATGATCGCGGAGAAAGTGCAGGCCCTCGCGCATCTCGCGCCAGAAGCGCTCGAACTGGGTCTCGGCAGCGATAATGTCGGCGCGCAATTCCTCCGGGCGCAGGACGACGTGGCGGCCCGTGCGCACGGCGAAGTAGCAGGAAAAGGAAATGACGTAGGTGGAAACATCGAGCAGCAGCACTCCGCCGAGGCCGATGTGGTTGTACATGAAGCCGACGAGCGAGCCAGCGATGAGCCATCCGCCTTGCACACCCGCCAGAAGAAAAGTATTCGACTGAACGAACTGGCCCTCGGGCGTGAGCTCCTGGATGAGCGCGGTGATGGTGGGCCAGAACATCCAGAAGCCGGCGGCGACCAGGGTGTTCATCAAATAGAGCTGCCACACTTGCACGCGGTGCTGAAACGCGAGGATGGCGACGGTGACAATGATCACGGCGCGGACGGCGTCGAGCCACATGACGAGCACACGGCGGTCTTCGCGGTCGATGAGGACTCCGGTGAAGGGAAGCATGAGCATGGCGGGAATGGTTTGCAGCACGGCGAAGGTGCCGAGAGCCATCTCCGAGTGCGTGGCTTCGAGGATGTACCAGGCCACCGCGGCGGAGTTCATCCCGCTGCCCAACATGGAGATCACGTTGGCGGCGAAGACAAAACGCAGGGGCCGCTGGCCGAGGATGGCGCGCATCTTTCTAATCTAAATGAAGTTCGCAAGAGCGGGAATTCAGTGGCCAGTGGCCAGGGATCAGGGGCCAGCAAAAACTTTCGATGTGGCATTTTCTTTGCGCACTAGCCCCTGACCACTGGCCACTGACCACTGGCCACTGGTTCTTCTTGCTTCCGGCCGCGTTCGGCGCTAGGATTCGCCTGCTATTGCAATGAGAGTCGATTTCTTGCGGAGGTGAGGTATGAAGCGCTACGCAGGGTCGCTGCTGTTGGTTGTTCTCTCGTCCTTTTTGTCCATCGCGACGCGGGTCCATTCGCAGGCGGACAAAGTCATGATTCCCGCGGGCACGCCCGAAGATCACGATCTGCAGGCAATTTCGAACGAACAGGACGCGGCAAAAAAACTGGCCATGTACCAGGACTTCGTGCAGAAATATTCGTCGAACCCGGCGGCTGTGACTTATGCGGACTGGCAGATTTCGGAGGCTTATCAGGCCGCAGGCGACTTGAACAAAGCGCTCGACTACGGAGACAAGGCGCTGGCCGGGTCGCCGAGAAATCTCGACATCATCGTCTCGCAGGCCAGCATTGCGCAGCAGGCGAAGGACAACGCGAAGTTGATCGACTACTCGGCCAAGGGCGGGCAGGTTTGCGGCTCCATCGCCAAAGAACCCAAGCCGGATGGCGTGAGCGACGAAGATTTCAAGAAGCAAGTGCAGGAAGATCAGGATGCAGCCAAGAACGGGTGCACTTTTCTGGAGTCGGCGGGATTCAATGTGATCGCCAGCGAAACCGATGCCAAGGCTCGGATGGCCGACATCGAAAAGTTCTCGGAGGCTTTCCCGAACTCGATCTTTCAAGATCAGGTGTCGAGCTATGCGATGTATACGCTCGGTCCGGGGCAGTTAAACGATCAGGAGCGGTTGTTCGCGTATGGAGAAAAGGCGTTGGCGGCGAATCCGAACTCGCTGCCGGCGCTGCTGCTACTGGCGGGATCTTATGTTGACGCGCCTCAGGCGGGGAGCCTGGGCAAAGCGATTACTTATTCGGAGAAGGCGATCGCAATCGCTAAAGCCGACGACGCCGATGCCGACAAGTCACGCAAGCTTTCGGGAGGAGTGGCGCATTCGATTTTGGGATACGCCTACATCAAGCAAGACAAGACGGTGGCGGCGATTCCGGAATTGAAATCGGCAGTGGGATTGCTGAAGGGACAGGACGATCAGCAATACGCGATCGCGCTTTATCGTCTGGGCTTTGTCTACGCCAAGCTCAACAAGCTGGCGGAGGCGCGAGAGGTGCTGACGGAAGGAGTGAAGATTTCGGGTCCGGTGCAGGGGATGTCGCAGGATCTGCTGACCAAGGTGAATGCGGCGCGGGCGAAAGGGAAGTGATGACATTGTGGAAGTGAGGTGGGCCGCGGAGTGTCTGGAACTCATGTTTAGCCCGACGGGATGGGCTTATTAACGATAGTCCCGTGCGCCGATCTTCTTAGGGTATCGAGTCCCGTCGAACAGCTAGATGCGCAATCTCCGGCGTACTGCCCCGGCTAGGATTATCAACCCCGTGCCCAGCATGCCCATGGTGCCGGGTTCCGGCACTGCCGACCTGCCTCCGCAACCACCGCCGATGACGTTATCGTTCAGCGTCACTGCACCATTGATTGCGAGAGCGCTCCCGCAACCGATGCTTGCGCCGCTATTCAGCGTGATGCTGGTGAGCGCGAGAATATTTCCTTGGAACTGGGTGGTTGTCCCAAGAGTTGCGGAGCTGCCAACCTGCCAAAACACGTTCGGGTCGGCCAGGGTATTGGAAAAAATAACCGCCGAACCGCTCGCAGTCGTGAGCGTGCTACCTATCTGAAAAACGAACACCGCATTGGCATTACCCAAATTGTTGAGAGTCAGCGTCCCTGTCAGTTGGGCGGAACTTGCAAAAAAATACACCCCGGGCGTGAGCGTCATTCCCCCCAGATTCTTACCCGTCAAAGTTGCAGTTGGCGAGAGGCCCATTGCCGCGTTGTATGCCGTAGTCAGATCGCGCTGAGCCTGAGACGAGGCCGCGTTGCATGCGTTCACCATTCCACTAACGCTCCCCGGAGGGAAGCCGGTCAAGGCGCAACCTGCGCTGACACCCAGGTCTCCGGTGAGGGCGCTGGGGCCGGTATTAGTCACGGTCGAGCCCGCCAGTACAGCGTAACCGCCGGCGGTTCCCAGATTTACCGAGTTGGCGTAGGCGCTGGCTGCCAGCGACGGGAGAAACAAGAAAGAGAGAGCGAACCAACGAATGCCATGAGATTTCATATCCCCCTCCTGCACGACTCCATCAGGAGAAAAAGGACCGGCGATCCAAAACCAAGAGATCACCAGCCACGCCTATTCCCTGGAATCAGGGAAAGATGTGGCGCAACGATTGTCTTGACTGCGCCACCAGAGGAACAAGCGGACGCCGGTGCGGAGCCGCATGAGTTCCTTCACATCTTCATAACCGCCTAAAGTTACAATTCTGGCTGATTTCGTGTCTGTTCAAAATTGCACAGTCCTGAAACAGGTAGAAACCAGAGAAGCGCTGAGGGAAGCCAGGGCGCAGGTATGCGAAGCCGCAAACGAGGGAATCAGTCCTTGCTCGTCGCTTACCGGTCACCGATAGTAGATGAAATCAGGTCTCTTCCACGAACTCAGGGTTTGACCAACTCCTCAGAAAGAAGTTGAGCCTTCTTGGCAAGATTGTGGGCGCCGTCAAGGTCTCCCGCAGCAGCAGCAGCTTTTGATTGCTCCATGAACTGCTTGATCTGGTTCACCATATCCTGCTGGCTGGGGTTGAGCTGAAGCCCCGCGATCTTCTTCAGGTTTTCTTCGGTCGTGGTTGTGAGTTCTTCGGTGGAGTGTTGTTGGGAGGCTTGCTGGGCTTGTGTGCCGCCCGTGAGTTGCTCAACCGGCTCGCTCGACCCTCCGTTGCGGATAACTTTTTTTGGAGGCGGGCAGGGTTTCAGCGCGCTCGTTGTCTTTTTCGAATCGCCGGAATTACCCACCGCCGGATTCAACGGAGCAGGCGCGGTCGAGCAATTTGGGATGGTTTTCCGGCGTCGCGGCCGCGTCGGCGACGGCTTCGCCGGAGCGGTGGGAGTTTGTGCCTGGCCGGGCGTAGCCGACGGAGGCTGCGCTGGGGCCGGCGTTTGCGGCTGCGACTGAGAGGCGCTGCTTTGACTCTGGCGGGAGGATGCGTCTGATCGGACCAGCGCGAGCGGGTCTGCCGCAAGTCCGCGGACGCACGACGGCGCCCAGCCCAGACTTAAGAGATGCAAGGCGACGATGGCGGCGAGAGTCATATTGCAATTGCGCGGCTGAGGGACCTCCCGTGTACACAGGATGCGCCGAAAAGGCGATCCTTCGCTCCGCCTGAAAGACCGCTCCGCTCAGGATGACACCATCCAGAGAGATTGAGCCAACACCGAATCTTACGCCGCGAGGCGTACGAAAAATATAATCCAAGAAAAAGTTAAAGGGTTGCCGCGATCACGAGTTCGAATGGGCGGCTGCTTCCTGCTCTGGATGCAGACCCGAAGTGGCCAGCGGAAGTCGAAAACGAAAGATCGTCCCTTCACCTTCCGTCGATTCAAATTGTACCGAGCCATAGTGCCACTGCAGTATTTGATACGTCTGCGCCAGTCCGATGCCGTTGCCATCCTTCTTGGTTGTGAAGTAAAGCTCGAAAATCTTGTCCTGCACGTCCTGAGCGATGCCCATGCCCCGGTCGCGGATCTCGGCGACCGCCGAATCCTCGTCGCGGTAGGCCGAAATGCTGAGCTGGCCTCCGTCGGGCATGGCCTGAACCCCGTTGAGCACCACGTTCAACAAGGCTTGCTTCATGAAGTCGAGATCAGCCTTCACGGGAAGTGGTTCGCCGGGCATGTCGCGTTTGATGGCCACGCCAAGTTGCTCGGCTTCGGGAGCGGCGAGGAGCAAGACGTCATCGAGCAGATGCCGGAAATCAACCTCGACCAGATGCAACTCGCGCGCGCGCATGAAGTCCACCAGAGTTTGCACCACGCGGTCGAGGCGGTGAATCTCGCTGCCGATGATATCCATGTGACGCCGGGTGTCGGGATCGAGTTGCGCAAGTTTATTTTGCAGAAGCTGCAAATGGAGCACGATGGCGTTGATGGGATTCTTGACCTCGTGGGCAACGCCCCCGGTGACGCGCCCGCTGGCCGAGAGGCGGCGGGACATTTCGATCTCGTCTCCGATGCGGCGGACGGACTCGGCATCGCGCATGATCAGAAGCGCGCCGATTTGAGTGCCTTTTTCCTGAACAAAATCCAAAGAGACCTGCACGTGCCTTCCGGCGGCGGCGACAAACTCGCGCTGCGAGAACGCGCGTCTGCGCTCGAAGGCGTCGAGCACCAGCTTGCCCAGCGGAGAATCGCGGGAGAAAAGTTCGCCCGCCGTTCTGCCCAGCAGTTCGCCGCGTGGTCTTCCCAAAAAGCGCTCGACCGGCGCGCTTACCAGCACGACCCGGGAGTCGCGCGTGAACAGCATCAGGCCATCCTGCAACTTCGACATGAGCTGATCCACGTTGTCTTTGAGGGCAGAAAATATTTCGCGGCTGTCGCGCATCTGGCGGCCCAGATTCGCGATCTTCAGGCTGACCAGACCGTACTCATCGTGTTCCGATTCCTTCCCCGAAAGCGCCTCGGCGGCGCCAAGAGTCACGCTGTCGAGGTTGCGGCTGATCTCTTTTAATGGTCCGAGAGCGAGATTTGACACGGCGGCGGCGAGCAGGAGTGAAATGAAAATCGAGGCCACGGAAAAATAAACGGCGTGCATCAGGCGCGGCGTAATTTCACTCTTGAGAAATACGGTGGAGACGCCGATGCGGATGGTGCCAAAGGGCGCTCCATTCAACTCAAACGGAAAGCTAACTTCGTAAACCGCGGCGGGGCTGTACACCAGGCGTAGTTGCCGCCAAAAGCGAGCGTTGGTGAGCGAATAAAAATCCGGGCGTGCGGCAACCTGTTTGCCGACGAGTTGAGAGTTCGTGTGCAGCAGCGCTTTGCCGTTCGCATCCACGACCGCTATGTCGTAGACGTAGGGCCAGAGCGCGACGTCCGATTGCAGATTGTTCAGGATGTCCGTATCCATCCGGAGATAATCGGCGAGCGCGTGCCGCACGGCAACGGGATCGTTGGTGTCGATGCGGGTGCTGCTCAAATCCGGAAGATCGTTTCCGGCGAAGTAGACAAGCTGCTGGTTCAGGCGGCTCGCGCCTTCGTAGGCGTTGGTAATGCGCTGGCGCAGAATCACCGAGATATAAAGATAGGAAAAGGCAGCCACCATCACGGTCACCATGAAGGTGATGGCGGTGACGATGATGAATTTGCGTCGCATCGAAAATCAGTTGCCAGTGGCCGGTGATCAGTGGCCAGTGGAAGACACTCCACGATTTCATCACCCGGCCCGATGTCTACTTGAACTGGCCACTGACCAGTGGCCACCGATCACTGCTGCTCCTCCTTCTCAGAGGCTGCGTCCGGGGTGCTGGCGCCGTACTCCTTCAGTTTATTATGCAAGGTTTTCAGGCTGATTCCGAGGATTTCGGCGGCTCGCGTCTTATTATTGCTGGTGGATTCGAGCGTCTTCAGGATCAGCATCTTTTCCGCCTCACCCACCGTCGTGCCCACGCCCAGGCGCACGGCGTCGGGATCGTTGCCGGCGGTGCGCAGAGGCGCATGACCGAAACCCGGAGGCAGATGCTTGGTTTCGATCATGCCGCTATCGCAAACGATCACTGCGCGTTCAATCGTGTTGCGCAGCTCACGGACATTTCCCGGCCAGAAATAGTTGGTGAATAGATTCAGCACCGCTTCGCTCACGGCGCTAACTTTGCGGGAATGCTTTGCGCTCATCTCGGTTACAAGGAGCTCCACCAGGTCGGCGATATCCTCTTTGTGTTCGCGCAGCGGTGGCATGTGGATGTTGAAGACATTCAGCCGGTAATAAAGGTCGCTGCGCAGTTCGCCGGATGCGACGGCATCGTCCGGAACCTTGTTCGTGGCGGCTAGAACGCGCACATCCACGGCCGTTTCCACCTTGCTGCCGAGGCGGCGCAGCTTGTGGTCTTCTAGCACGCGCAAAAGCTTAGCCTGCGTTCCTACCGGCATTTCCCCGATTTCGTCGAGCAGGATGGTGCCGCCTTCGGCCAGTTCGAAGCAGCCAGTGCGGCGCTCGAGCGCGCCGGTAAAGGCTCCTTTTTCGTGGCCGAAGATTTCGCTTTCGATCAGCGTCTCAGGAATGGCGGCGCAATTGATCGCCACGAACGGGCGCTCTCGCCGGGGACTCAGTTGATGGATGGTGCGGGCCACGAGCTCTTTGCCGGTGCCGCTGGCCCCGGTAATCAGCACCGACGCGGTGCTGGGCGCGACCAACTCGATGAGCCGGAAGATCTCCTGCATCTTGCGCGATGCCCCACGAAGCTGGCCGAGAGCACCGGAATCGCGCAGTTTGCGGCGCGCACTCTCCAATTCCGGGCGGCTTCCCACCAGCGCGGAGGCATTTTGCAAAATCGTACGCAGGCGGTTGGTGTCGATGGGTTTGGTGATGTAGTCATACGCTCCCATGCGCATGGCCTGCACCGCACTGTCGATCGTGCCCTGGGCTGTGACCATGATGACGGCCATGGCCTGGGATTGCTCGCTCAGACGTTCGAGCAGCTCGATGCCTCCCATGCGCGGCATCTTAAGATCGGTAACCACAATGGAGGGCGACCAGTGCGCCGCCTTTTCGATGCCTTCCACGCCGTCGCGCGCGGTTTCGGCGCGATATCCCCAGGAGGAGATAAGCTCGGCCAGGCCCGTGCGCTCGTTCTCCTCGTCTTCGACGATCAATACCTTTTCGTGGCTCATCCCGTGATTCTTGGCGCTTCTTCAGCTCCCGCTTCTTGACCAGCTAGCTCAACTACAAGAGTACAACCATACTCGGGCAGCTTCATGCAGGGCAAGGTCGGAGAGCGAACCGCCGGGCAACTTCTACACGAATATTTTGCCCCCGGTTTCGTATCTGCTTGATTCCTATGGAACTGGTCTGGTACTTCACTTGCCACTTACCTTCCGTTCAAGAGCCGGGCGACGATGCTTGGGATGGACAAACTTCGAAGGGATCGAAAGCGCCTCTTCACGCTCCTCGCGCTTCTGGCGCTGGGTCTGGGCGTGAATCAAGGGTGCGCTCGCCCTCAGCCCTTGCGCCCCACGGCGGCCAACTCGACCGCCACGCAGAAGCTTCCGTTTCATACCGATGGTAATCCGGATTCAGCCAGTGAGAGAGCGGTGCCTGCCTCCTCGCCCGATCCGAGGCTGGCTGCCAGCGTGCCTTTCCGCGCCGGCTCGTCGGGGCGCATGCTGCCCGCGGGAACGCTGCTGACCGTGCAACTGGACAGCTCACTTTCCGCCGATACAACTGGCGCAGGCGACGTGTTCACGGCATCCGTTGCCGCTCCGCTTACCATTGACGGAGACACGCTGGTCAAAAGTGGCACGGCGGTGACTGGACGTATCGAGTCGATCCAGTCGCCCGCGGTGCCTCCCGGTCTGGCCACAGAAACGGGCTACTTCCAGTTGACTTTGAGCAGGATTGCCGTCGATGGCAGGCAACTGGCAGTTCAAACCTCCAGCCTGTTCGCGCGCGGAACGCCTCCACCATTGAACCCATCGGCTCACGGCACTCTATCTGCCGTTCGAAGCCAGGGCATTCACGTCCGGGGGATTCAAGTCCGGAAGGGACGCCGTCTAACCTTTCGTTTGACGGCTTCGGTGGCACTGGACGCTCCCAATTCGGTGGCTGAACGCCAATCTCCCGGGCTCGCGACGCAATAAATCCCCTGCGTTTAATCTTTTACAGGCAATTTCTGGCAACGGTTTCCGGCAACATGTCTCCTCGCCGCTGTGCGCTGTCTTGCCACACCACCACCGACCACTGCCCACTGGCCACTGCCCACTGCCCACTGCCCACTGGTCACTGACCCCAGACCCCTGCCCCCTGCCCTCCAACCGCCGGAATTTAAATCACTTGCAGCGTTTTCCACAGAATTTTCCTATTTTAGTGACATGTGCCCTTCGCAGTGTGAGATGGCACTCCTATAGTGGGATTCGAAGTCGGAGCCGGACTGCCGCAGTGAGGCATACGCTCCCGTTCCGGGAACACCAAAGTATCGGGTAGCCCATCGCGGGCTTCCTTCCGCGAATCATCCCGGACAAAGTGGAAGACAGCAGAACCATGAATGCGGCAACCTCATTTCCGGAACCGGAGTTTTCTTCGGGAGAAGAGACGGCTACCACTTTTCGCGCAGTTTTTGACCATTCGCCCCTCGCCGTAGCCCGCTGCAATCCAGAGGGGGTGATTGTCGATATGAATCCGGCTTTTGAGCGGAGCCTGGATCGCGGAGTCGCGCATCGCCGCTGTTTGCGCCTGGGCGAATTGGTTCGCCCGCAGGATCGTGCCAAAACTGACCTGTTGCTGCACGACCTGCTGGAGTCGAAATGCGATAGCATCGCCATCGGAATCAGGGGCGCGGGGCACGGGCAGACCATCACCCAGTGGACCGCATGGCGACAGCCGGGTTGCGGGGGCGAGCCGGACCATGCCCTCCTGTTCGCCGAAAAAGCCGTTGCGGAACAGGAACGCGACGTCGTTCCGTCTGAGGAAAACCTGCTGCAAACCCAGCGCTGGGAGGCGGTTGGCCGCCTGGCCGGCGGGGTGGTGCACGACTTCAACAACCTGCTGACCGGCGTGATGCTGTACTGCGATCTGCTGCTTTCCAGCCTGGATGCTCGGGACCGTCGGCGGCGCTACGCGGATGAGATCCGCTCAGCCATTGTGCAGGCTACGGCGCTGGTGGGACAGTTGCTGGTCTTTGCCCGGCCGCAGGCTGCGCCGACCCGGCTTTTGTGCCTGAACGAAATTGCCCTGGCCATGCGCGAGCTGCTTTCGCGGCTGATCGGGGAAAACATTGAGCTGGATTTTCATCTCGATCCCAGCCTCGGCGCGGTTAAGATCGATCAGGCGCAGGCCCAGCAGATTCTCCTGAATCTGGTGCTCAATGCCCGCGACGCGCTGCCCGATGGCGGCCGCATTACCGTCGAGACCAGCAATTGCCGATTCCAGCCTGTGGAGGGGACCGTGCAGCCAAGGACGTTTCCCACACTTCCATGCGTGCTGCTCGCCGTGGGCGACAATGGTCACGGTATGAGCGCGGAAACCCGCCAGCGCCTGTTCGAGCCTTTCTTTACCACCAAGAATGCCGGCAAAGGCACCGGCCTGGGATTGACGACGGTGCGCAGCATCGTCACTACGAATCACGGACTTATCCACTTCGAAAGCGAATCGGGCCGGGGCACGCGCGTGATGATCCTGCTTCCCCGGTCATTGCAGACCGCCCAGGCCGAACTTCGGGATGCCCCACATCCGGTTTCGGAAACTTCGTCCTCAACTTCATTTCAGCTAACCGAGAAGGAATCACTCTTATGACTTCAGTCGCAGTAAGTCCCTCAATCGCAACCCCTCAGATTCTGGCCGCCAACTTTCTAAACCTGCTCATCGTCGACGACGAACGCTCCATCCGCGACGCTTGCCGCGAGGTTGCCCTGTCGCTGGGGTTCACCACGCATGTCGCCGACTCCGCCGAGCACGCCTATCGCATCCTGCAAAGCCAGAGCATCGACGCCGTTTTGCTCGATCTCCGCCTGCCCGGTGCGGGCGGCCTGGAGGCCCTGCGCCAGATCAAAGCGCAGCGCCCGGAGGCGCTGGTGATCATGGTGACCGGCTACGGCACCGTGCAATCGGCGGTGCAGGCCATGAAGAATGGTTCTTACGATTACGTCACCAAACCGTTCAGCGTCGACGAACTCAAGCTCCTGCTCGAGCGCGTGTCGAATCACCTCAAACTGAAAACCGAAAACCGCATGCTGCGCGAGAAGCTGAAGTCGAAACAGGGTTATGGCGGTCTGGTGGGCCGCGCGCCTGAGATGGAAAAGCTTTACCGCATCATCGCCAAAGCCGCCAACAGCTCTCATCCTGTGCTGATTCTGGGCGAGAGCGGCACCGGAAAGGAGATGGTCGCGCGGTCGATTCACTACTCCGGGCCTTTCCATGACAAGCCGTTCATCCCCGTCGACTGCGGGTCGCTGGTGCCCACGCTGATCGAAAGCGAGTTGTTCGGTTACGTCAAAGGCGCATTCACCGGCGCGAATCAGGCCAAGGATGGGCTGCTGGCCATCGCCGAGGGTGGAACCATATTTCTCGATGAGGTGGGCGAGCTTCCGGTCGATCTTCAGGCCAAACTTTTGCGCGCCATACAGGAGAAGGAAATCCGCCCGGTGGGCAGCACGCGGCGCATTCCCATCAATGTGCGCATTCTCGCCGCCACCAACCGAGTGCTGGAGCAGGCCGTGACGGAAGGTTTGTTTCGCCGCGATCTGTACTTCCGGCTGAACGTTCTCAGCTTGCGCATTCCTCCGTTGCGGGAGCGGCGCGAGGATATCCCTCTGCTTATCGCTCATTTCATGGAGCGTTCTTCGCGCGCCTCGGGGCAGGAAAAAGTCCTCACCGACGAAGCCATTAAAGTGATGCTGGCCTACGACTGGCCGGGCAACGTCCGCGAATTGGAAAATTGCCTGGAGCGCACCTGCGCCTTTACCAGTGGGCCGTTGATCCATGTTTCCGACTTGCCGCCGGCCATTGCTGGCACGCACGTTGCGGCGCCGTCGAACGGCAACGGAAATGGCCAGAACAAAATCGTACCCATGGCTGAGTTGGAACGGCAGACCATTCTCAATGCCATCGCAGAGCTGCATGGCGACAAGTTGCAGGCCGCGCGCCTGCTGGGCATCGGCAAAACAACGTTGTATCGCAAGCTAAAGGATTACGCGGCCCAGCTTTAAAGGCCTCGTGTAGAGAGAAAAGGCTGTCGAAAGATAAGGCTGTAGAGAGACGAGGCTGTAGAAAGACAACGCTGTCATCCCGAGCGCAGCGAGGGACCTTGGTGTTTGCATGCAGCGCAAATTACAGCCGACGCAAGCAAACCCCAAGGTCCCTCGCTTCGCTCGGGATGACAAGGGAGAGAGGCATGAGGGGAAGGCGGCATGAATGAACAGCGGCGCTACTTCGTCTACATCATGGCCAACGCTTCGAAGCGGCTCTACACGGGCTTGACGAACAGTATTCGACGGCGGGTTCGGGAGCATAAGCTCAAACTGACGCCGGGCTTTGCGGCGCAGTACAACATCACCCGCCTTGTCTACTTCGAGAGTTTCGAAGACGTACGCAACGCGATTGAACGCGAGAAGCAGATCAAGGCCTGGACCCGCGCCAAGCGGCTGGCGCTGGTGGAATCGACAAATCCCAAGTGGAACGATTTGTCGCGGGAGTGGGATCAGCCGCAGACATTTCGCTTCACGCCGAAAATCGCCTAAGCCTCTGTCATCCCGAGCGCAGCGAGGGACCTTGGTGTTTGCATGGAGCGCAAATTACAGCCGACTGAAGCAAACCCCAAGGTCCCTCGCTTCGCTCGGGATGACAGCCGGTAGCGCGTTCGCTTATGAAATGAGTTCCCCCCCGGCTTACCCTAATGGGAATAGAGAGTGGCCCTTCACCCCCTAAGCGTCGTCTTTTCAATGCATGTGGTTTTGGCGGCTCGCGTGCAATGGAAAGAGCATGATTCTACTCATCACACCTTCGGCACGCGGCCAAGAGTGCGCCGCAGCTGTGAAAGCAGACACCGGCAGGGAAACGCACTGGGCAGAGAATTTGCAGCAAGCTGTGGTCCGGCTGCGCCAAGAGACTTATTCGGCGGTGGTTCTCGATCAATTCCTCTTGGAGAACGAGCCTGCCGAAAGCGACCAGGCGCTAGAGCATCTCGGTACGGCTTTTCCCGTCTACCTCAACTTCGCGATCAGTGGCATGGAGCGCCTGTTGCGGGAAGTCCGCTCCGCTCTGCACCGCCGCAAGCGTGAAGAGCACCAGGCCCGCCGCTCCGTCGAGGACCAGATCCGCAGCGAGATGTGCGAATCCCTCACCGCCATGCTGCTCTCCTGCGAGCTGGCCATGGCTGTGCCCGAAGTTCCCGCGCCCGCCGTGGAAAAAATTCGCCTCATCGACAATCTCGCCCGCGATATGCGGCATAGGCTGGGCGCGAACTGAGCCGCTGCCAGCTTTAGCGGACTCCTGCGCATGAGCCCCCTCGGACAAAAACAGCGAGGTTGAAGCGCTATGCTGCCAGACCATCATTGTCCAACATCATTCAAAAGTCACCGTCGGAAGCCGAATTGCGGCAGTCGAAAAGTAGCGCTTGACATTGGAACGTGTTCAAGGGTTCATACTCCTCATGGTGCAAAGAACCGATCCAACCTTTTACTCCGGAGAATTGGCGAAAGCGACGGGAGTAAGTGCAGACACAATTCGGCATTACGAAAAAATCGGCGTCCTGCCGAAGGCGGCACGTAGCGCGTCTGGTTATAGGGTGTATCCCCACAGCGCTCTCGAAAGGGTTCATGTGATTCAACGGGCGCTGCGCATCGGGTTTACGTTGTCGGAACTCGCCGAGGTCTTGAAGACCCGTGACGCGGGTGGTTTTCCATGCCAACGAGTCTTCGAACTGGCGCAGCAGAAACTTGTTGGGATCAGAACGGATATTGCCGCTTTAAAGCAGACCGAACGTTGTTTGCTAAGAGTGCTGGCAGATTGGAAGAAACGGGTTCGACGAGCGAGCGAAGGGCAGGGTGCTCACCTGCTGCATTCACTGACTGACGCGTTGAAGAACGCTCCCGGTCGTGCAGGATTTCGGAGGAACGGGCGATGAGGACGCTGGCTCTGTTTGTCATGATCTGTAGTCTGCCAACGGTCGCGCAAGACATGAAGTCGTGTCCGATGCACGGCACGAAGTCCGACCATCAGGCCGACGTTGAGAAGCATGGCGACCAGGCTATGGGATTCCCGCACGACAAGACGACGCATCATTTCCGCCCTTCGCCCGACGGAGGCGTTATTGAAGTCACGGTCAATGACGCCAAGGACGACGAAAACTTGCAGGCGATTCGAATGCACCTGAAGCACATTACGGCGATGTTCTCGAATGGTGACTTTTCTATTCCGATGTTCGTGCACAACGAGATTCCGCCCGGAACGACGGAGATGAGGGACAGACGGGCTGACATCGCGTATGCGTTTGAGGAGTTACCCACCGGCGGCAGGATTCGAATCGAGACCAGGAATCCCGACGCGCTGAACGCCATTCATGATTTCTTGAATTTTCAGATCACAGACCATCACACCGGAGATGCAGCGCAGCCTTGATACTATGACGTGTGGCTGTCGAAAAACTACTCATTCTCGTCGCGGTGTTCCTGGTGACGAGCGTCATCAGTGTGGTGACGGGCAGCACGTCTCTCGTCACCATCCCGGTGATGATCGCCGTCGGCATTGAGCCGCACGTCGCCGTCGCCACGAACATGATGGCGTTAATCTTCATGAGTGTCGGGGGTTCGCTCCCGTTCGCTCACAAGGGCGTTATTGATCGTCGTCTTCTTCCCGCGTCCATCGTCCTAACCTTGGGAGGTTCAGCCCTAGGCGCCCTCCTGCTGCTTCACGTGCCTGTGCGGGCGCTCCAGCTGACGATTGCAATCGCGATGATTGCCGTTGCGGTGTTCTCGCTGATACGAAGCGACAGCGGTACGGGTGATCATGTGGTGTCGAACAGCAGACGGGCGATTGGCTACTTTGCCACATTCCTGCTCGCCGTGTACGGAGGGCTTTTCAGCGGCGGATACGTCACCATGTTGACCGCTGCCTTCGTCTTTCTCTTTGGGCTGTCGTTCCTCCGCGCTGTGGCGACGACCAAGGTGGTCAACGTATTCTCCTCGGCGGTCGCAACCCTGATATTTGCATGGCACGGCGTCGTTGACTACAAGCTCGGCATCATCCTGGGTGCCACCATGTTCGTGGGCGCCCTTATCGGTGGTCATGTCACGATGCGGATCAATCCTGTCTGGCTTCGACGCATCTTCGTTGTCGCAGTGATTGCACTGGCGGCAAACATGGTGTTCGCAGTTATCCGCAGTTCCTCACGCTGACTTGCAACCCGAGATGCGGACGGGGAAGCTGCTAGTCGAATGCTTTTAGACGGTCGGTCGGAACCGGCGATTTGGAGTGTTCCGTCTTACGCGCGGCAGCGGCTAGTCAACGAATGGCGGTTTGGTAGCGATTGAAGCTGGCCGCCTCGTGAAAAAAACTTTCTTCTTTGCACTCCATTGGCACTAGAATAGCCCAGCGCACTACGCTGGACTCCACGTCTACCGCGGCATCCAGCGCACTCCCGGAGGCACTGTGCACGTTCTGGTTACCGCCGATACCATGTCCGGCTCCTGGACCTATACCCGTGAGCTGGTCACGGGACTGGTCACGCGCGGTGCCCGTGTTACGCTGGTCAGCTTCGGCGAGATCCCCATGCCGGAGCAGACGGTCTGGATGGATCTTCTCCACGGCCTCGAGTATCGCCCCACCGCGTTCCGCCTGGAGTGGATGGACGATGCGCCGCACGATCTGCCTGAGTCTTCAGAATTTCTTACCGACCTGGTGCGGGAAGTTCGGCCCGACCTGCTTCACCTTCACCAGTTTTGTCACGGCGATCTCCCCGTCGACGTTCCCCGCGTTGTGATGGCTCATGGCGATCTGATCAGTTGGGCCGAAGCCGTGCAAGGCTGCACCCCGCGGCCCACACGCTGGATGAAGCGGTATCGCGATACGATTCTGCGCGGCATCGCGGCCGCCGACGCCGTGGTCGCGCCCTCGGCTTGCATGCTCGATACAGTTATCTCTACGTACGGCCGGCCGCGGCGTGCCGCGATCATTTATCCCGGACGAAATCCCATCTTCTTTAATCCGTACATAAGCAAAGAAGACACCGTGCTTTCGGTCGGACGCCTCCTCGACGCGGGCAAGCAGGTTCTCCTGCTCACGCAACATGCGCAGCCGCTCTCGGTATGCATTGTGGGTGCGGACCAAACGGTGCCTCCGCCGCGCGTTCCCATCCGTGCCGACGTGAAGGTTTCGACTGATCAGAGCTGCGTCGCCGTCCGCGGCGCGCAGACCGAAGCCCAACTGCGCGCGCTCTATAGCCGTGCCGCCGTCTATGCGGCCACGGCGCGTTATGATCCGCTCGGAATGGCGGCGCTCGACGCGGCTTTTTCCCGCTGCGCCATCGTCGCCAACGATATTCCCAGCTTTCGCGAAGTGTGGGCCGATGCCGCCCTCTATTTCCGCACCAACGACGCTGGCAGCCTGGCCACAATCCTGCGCCAGCTTGATGCCGATCGCGCGCTGCGCCAGGCCTATGCCGACCGCGCCTACAACCGCGCCCGCGAGCGCTTCACCGCCAAGCGCATGATCGACGATTATCTGGAGCTCTACCGCAGCTTGGTCTCCGCTGCATCCCTGGCTGCCTGAAAGGTTTGTGGAGCGGGCGCCCCGCCCGCTGCTCGCGGATACCTGTATCCCATGTCCTGCAAAATGATCCGAAAAATTTCACCCTTGACAAACTGTACTGTGTAGCACATAGTATGTGACATACACTGTATGGCACCTACCTCCGACATGAACAGCGATGAGCGCTTCGAGAATCTCCGGCAGGAGCTTCGCCGCGGCAGCCTTCCCCTTGCCGTTCTCGCTGCCTTGCGCACCGAGCACTACGGCTACACCTTGCGTAAAACACTCGCCGAACACGGCATGACGATCGACGAGGGTACGTTATATCCGCTGCTGCGCCGCCTTGAGACACAGGGTCTGCTGGTGAGCCAGTGGCGCGAGGAAGACAAGCGCAACAAACGCTTCTACCGTCTTTCTCCCGACGGCAAATTGATCCTCAAGCAGTTGTTGGCTGAGTGGAAGAGCATTCACGCGTCTCTCGAAAACATTTTCTAGGCGCTTTTATTCCAGGCGCTTTTGAAGGGGCACACTTTATGGAACTCGTCGACCGTTACCTGCACGCCGTCAAATTCTGGCTGCCGCGCGCCGAGAAGGACGACATCATCGCAGAGCTCTCCGAAGATCTGCGCTCGCAGATTGAAGAGAAGGAAGCCGAACTCGGCCACAAACTTAGCGACGCCGATGTCGAGCCCATCCTCAAACGCTGCGGCTCCCCCATGGCCGTAGCCGGGCGTTATCTGCCGCAACAGTCTCTGATCGGCCCGGCGTTGTTTCCCATCTACAGGGTTGTAATCCGGGGACTGTTTCTCTATTTTCTGCTGCCCTGGTTCCTGTTCTGGATGGGCATCGCCATCTTTTCTCCCGACTTTCGAGCCGATCACCCCGGCGTGGCGTTGTTCGCGTCGCTCGATCCCTGGTGGCGCGCCTGTATCTGGTCGCTATTTATCAACACCCTGATCTTCGCGATGCTCGATCGATCCAAAGCGCGGCGGCATCTGGTGAACGACTGGAATCCGCGCTCGCTCCCGGCCGTGCGCGACAAGAACTCAATCTCCCGCGGCGGCACGATCTTCGAACTCACCGTCGTCGTCGCGACCCTGGCCACATGGATTCAGCTCGACGCCTTCCGCCGCGTCTTCCACATCTTCGGAACCACCATCACGCTGTCATCCCGCTGGCCATATTGTTTCTGGGCGCTGGTGGTGGTCACTGTCGCCGGCATTTACGTCTCCTGTTTGAACCTTTCGAATCCGCGCTGGACGCCGCTTAGCGCCAGCCTCCGCCTCGGCATCGACTGCTATTCCTTTGCGCTGTTCTACTGGCTGTTCCGAGCCGATATGCTGCAATCGCTCAGCGCCAGCGGCGTTCCCTTTGCCGACGCCGCCACTTTCGTCCGATTCTTCAATCACTGGCTGGCCAGCTCAGCTATCTGGGTGCTGGTCGTCGGCGCGATCGTCCTCGCATTCGACGTCCGCCGCATTCTGCGCGTTGGACGGTAGCATGACTCACTTGGGGACAGCCGCCCCTTCGACAAGCTCAGGGCAGGTTCTCGGTTGTCCAGTACCCGGCTTGATCGGGCCGCGGAGCTCTGCACCTCTGCGCGACACTCACCCCCGCTTAATGGTATCTTTTTAGCCTTACTAGAAACCCGTAAGGTTGGAGGAATCAAACTCATGGCTCAGGTAAGAATTACAGTCCGTCCCAACGGCCCGTTCCGCGTGGAAGCGCCCGAGGGTTCAGTGGAACTCATCGACGCGAATGGCACTCCCTATGACCTGACCGGCAAGCCCGCATTCTCGCTGTGCCGCTGCGGCGGTTCAGTGAACAAGCCCTTCTGCGACGGCACGCACAGCCGCATCGGATTCCAGGGCGCGGAACTCGCTGTGAAGAAAGCCGAAGGCCAGCCGTAGTCGAGCTGCGTTCATGAGCGAACCAAGCGACCGCGAACAGGGTCACCGCGAACAGGGTCACCGTGAATTGGGTGATCGTGAGCTGGGTGATCCTGCGTTGGGTGATCCTGCGTTGGGAATGAAGCGCAACATCACGCGCCGCGATTTCCTCAACGGCGTGGCGGTGACCGCCGGCGCAACGCTCATGCCCTGGCACGTGCTCGCGGGCGATGATCCGCAGAGCTTGCCCAATTATTATCCGCCTGCGCTCACCGGACTGCGCGGCAGCCATCCCGGCTCGTTTGAAGTTGCGCACTCGTTGCGCGACGGCACCTTCTGGGACACTGCCGGCGCACCGCAAGATACCGGCGAAGTCTACGACCTTATCATCGTGGGCGGCGGCATCAGCGGGCTTTCCGCCGCACACTTCTATCGCAAGACTGCGGGCGCGAACGCGCGCATTCTTATTCTCGAAAATCACGATGATTTCGGAGGGCACGCCAAGCGTAACGAATTTCGAGTCGGCAAGAGAACGCTGCTCGGCTACGGCGGCACCTACTCGATCGAGAGTCCGGAACCTTACAGCACAGTCGCGAAGAGCGTGATTGAAGAATTGGGAATCGATGTAGCGAGTTTTCCGAAATATCTGGATCGCGATGTGTATGGCGCAAACGGCAGAGTTCCTAAAATTTTCTTCGACAAGCAAACTTTTGGAAGCGACAAACTGGTCGACGATCCATATCCGTTTCCCGGCGGCGAGACTTACGATCTCGCTATCGCCGGACCGGATGCGTGGGCGCATTTCATGGCCGAGGCGCCGATTGCAGAGCAGGCGCGCAAAGACGTGGCTCGTCTGTGCCGGGAGAAGAAAGACTATCTTCCGCAACTTGACGCAGAACAGAAAGCTGCGCGACTGGCGCGCATCAGCTATTCACAATTTTTGACGGAACACGCCGCAGTGCATGCGGACGTGATCCGGCTCTACCAATCCGTTTCTGAAACTCTGTTCGGCGTAGGCATCGATGCGATTGCTGCGCTGGATGCTTCGGACACCGGCTACCCGGGTTTCAGCGGGATGGGTCTTACTACGGATGGACTGGACAACGAACGCAAATATTTTTTTCACTTTCCTGATGGCAACGCCAGCATCGCGCGCCTGCTGGTGCGAATGCTCATCCCGCAAGCCATACCCGGTAACTCGGCGACGGACGTAGTGACCGCGAGAGCCAACTACGCCAGGCTCGACGAAAAAAGTTCGCCGCTGCGAATTCGCCTGAACAGCACGGCGGTGCGTGTGAAGCACGCGGGCTCGAGTGGTCCCGCCGATTCGGCGCAGGGAACCGAGGTTGAAGTTGCTTATGTCCGCCGCGGGAAGGTCTATACCGTGCGGGCCAAGCACGCGATTCTGGCGTGCTGGAACCAGATGATTCCGTTTCTCTGCGAGGAATTGCCGCAAGCGCAGAAAGAGGCGCTCGCCTCCGCGACCAAGGTGCCGCTGCTCTATACCAATGTGCTGTTGCGCAATTCGACTGCGTTTCACAAGCTGGGTGCGAATGCCATCTACGCTCCCGGCGGGTACCATACCAACGTCGACCTGGACCTGCCGGTGAGCATCGGCGGATATCACTGCTCGCGCAGCCCCGAGGAACCTGCTGTGGTGCACATGAGCAAGTCGCCTTGCCACGCGGGCCGCTCGGCGCGAGAGCAGCACACCTCTGGCCGCATGGAGCTCTATACCACGACCTTTGCAACCCTCGAGCGCAAAATTCGCGAGCAACTGGCGCGGACCCTCGGGGCAGGCGGCTTCGACCCCGGGCGCGACATTCTGGCGATCACCGTGAACCGCTGGCCCCACGGCTACGCCTACGAGTACAGCAGCCTCTGGGACAAATTTGTGCTGGAAGGTGGCGCGACGCCATGCGAGATCGCGCGAAAGCCTTTCGGACGAATCGCGATCGCGAACTCCGATGCGGGAGCTCGCGCCTACACGGATGAGGCTATCAATCAGGCGCGGCGCGCGGTCGGAGAATTAAAGAGTTAGCCCTGAGCAGCATCGCGGTACCTTCTTCGCCCGTCCATGAAATCTTGTCATTCCGAAGCGCAGTTTTATCGCGCGAGGAATCTGCTGTTCTTTGGAGCGGCAATGGTGCAGTAGTAGAATGTCTAGGCTCGACCGGCTCCCCGCACCTGTTCACGAGCCGGGATAGAGCAACGAACCAAAAATTCCTCCAAGCCGAGGCTTCTTCCCATGTCGGATAGAGCGATTGCCGATCTTCAGGCCAGCAGCATCGATTCCACTCTGCAGGAGCAGCGCAAGTTCGACCCCCCTGCCGAATTCAGCCGCCGCGCCCACATTCAGAGCATCGAGGAATACGAGGACCTGTACAAGGAATCGATCGCCGAGCCCGAGAAATTCTGGGGCCGCATCGCCAATGAACTGCATTGGTTCAAGAAGTGGGACAAGGTTCTCGAGTGGAATATTCCCTGGGCGAAATGGTTTGTCGGCGGCGAGATTAATCTTTCCTACAACTGCCTCGACCGGCACGTGCAGTCGGCGCGCAAGAACAAAGCCGCCATCATTTGGGAGAGTGAACCCGGCGAGATCCGTACGCTCACCTATCAGCAGTTACATCGCGAGGTTCAGAAATTCGCCAACGTGCTAAAAGCTCTTGGGGTAAAGAAAAATGACCGCGTCGCCATCTACATGGGCATGACTCCCGAGTTGCCCGTTGCCATGCTGGCTTGCGCCCGTATCGGCGCGCCGCACACCGTGATCTTCGGCGGATTCTCCTCGAACGCTCTAATCGATCGCATCCACGACTGCGGAGCGACCGCTGTCATCACGCAGGATGGCTCCTACCGCCGCGGCGCCGAAGTGAAATTGTTTCCCGCCGTCGAAGAAGCGCTCAAAACCTGCCCCAGCGTGAAGCACGTCATCGTCTACAAGCGCACGGGAACGCCGATCGACATGCAACCAGGCCGCGATCATTGGTGGCACGAACTCATGGCGAAAGCCTCCGACATTTGCCCCGCCGAGCCGCTCGATGCCGAACATCCGCTCTACATTCTTTATACGTCGGGCACGACCGGCAAACCCAAAGGCGTAGTCCACACTACCGGAGGCTATTCCGTCGGCACTTATCTCACGACTAAGTGGGTCTTCGATCTGAAAGAGGAAGATACTTACTGGTGTACTGCCGACATAGGATGGGTTACCGGCCACAGTTACATCGTCTACGGACCGTTGCAGAACGGCGCGACCAGCCTGATGTATGAAGGAGCGCCCAACCATCCCGAGCCCGACCGCTTCTGGTCGATCATTGAACGCCACAAAGTGAATATCTTCTACACAGCGCCGACCGCGATTCGCACCTTCAATAAGTGGGGCGACGAGTGGCCGAAGAAACACGATATGAGCAGCCTTCGCCTGCTCGGCACCGTGGGCGAGCCCATCAATCCGGAAGCGTGGATGTGGTACCGCGAAACCATCGGCGGCGACCGCTGCCCCATCGTCGACACGTGGTGGCAGACCGAGACTGGACATATTATGCTGACGCCGCTTCCCGGAGCCATCGCGACCAAGCCGGGATCGGCTACGCGTCCGTTTCCCGGCGTGGCTGCGGAGATCGTCACCATGGATGGTCAACCGGTTCCGCTCGGCTCGGGCGGATTTCTAGTGATTACAAAACCGTGGCCGGGAATGGCGCGAACCATCTATGGCGATCCCGACCGTTACGTGAAGCAATATTGGTCGCAGATTCCCGGCATGTATTTCACCGGAGACGGCGCGCGCAGAGATAAGGACGGCTACTTCTGGATCATGGGCCGCGTCGATGATGTGCTCAACGTGAGCGGCCACCGGCTCAGCACTATGGAGGTCGAGTCCGCATTAGTCGCGCACGAAGCAGTTGCTGAAGCGGCCGTAGTCGGGCGTCCCGACGAACTCAAGGGCCAAGCGATTTCAGCTTTCGTCACACTCGAGCATGGAAGAACGCCGACCAATGAGTTGAAGGAAGAATTACGCAAGTGGGTGGCGAAAGAAATCGGAGCGCTGGCCAAACCTGACGACATCCGCTTTACTGACACTCTGCCGAAAACCCGCAGCGGCAAGATCATGCGCCGACTTCTCCGCGAGCTCGCCAGCAGCGGCGAAGTGAAGGGCGACACGACCACGCTCGAAGACTTCGGCGTGATTGCGAAGTTGAAGGAGCAGGACGAGGTCTAGATCTTTTCGCGACTTGTTGAGTAAGAATCATTTACCGCGGTTACGCCCATCCCTCCCGGGCACACACTCTCTGGTTTGGAAAGGATTGGCGAATGAACATCGCACGCATTGCTCTCGCAGCGTTCGGCGCTTTCGTGGCGTACTTCGTGCTCGGAGGTCTCGCTTTCGCGCTGCTGCCTCTGCGTGACGAATTCCTGAAATATCCTGCCGTGTACCGCTCCAAGGAAGGTCAGATGAGCCATATGCCAGCCGGAATGCTGGCGATGTTCCTGGCGATTTTGGCGCTCGCGGTTATTTACGCCATGCTCTACCGGGGCGGTTCCGGCCTTGCCGCGGGCGCTCTCTTCGGCGCTTTGATCGGAGTCTTTTTTCTGGGTTCCTTCGTCGTGCATAACTACGTCAACCTGAACATTGGGCTGAAACTGACCCTGCAACAGGGCGTTGCCTACTTTGTCGAATGGACGGTCACGGGAATAGTGATCGGCCTCATCTACCGGTTGCCCACGCCACGATGAGTCTACGGATGAAGCTAGCTTTGACGATCTCGACCTCTGCCCCCGAAAGCCGCGTTGGACGCGCTATCCGCGCCGGCGGAAAATTTCTCCAATGCGTAAAGTTTTAACAATCGGGAATCAGAACCGTGCTAAACTGGCCGCCGTTTGAACCTGGCTCCCGCCTTTCGAGCTTGATTCCCGGAGATTGGCTATGAAAAGCATTGCCCTGTCCCTCGAAGTAAAGCGCAACGCAATTTGTTTGTGTCTCTGCCTCTGCCTGCTTTTCGTGTTGAGCGCGCCCGCGCAGGATAAAACAGCGACCTACACTGAGTTCGAGGCTCCCGGCGCTGGCACAGCTGCTTTCCAGGGTACGATTGCAATTTCCATCAACACGTCGGGAGTGATTGCCGGCGAGTACTATGACTCCACCAGTGTGGTCCACGGCTTCGTGCGCTCCAGCGCTGGCGACATAACCTCGTTCGACGCTCCCGGCGCGGGCACGGCCTCGAGCCAGGGCACTTTCTCCGGAGCAATCAACACCGCCGGTACCATCGCCGGAAACTACTCCGACAGCAGTGGCGCTCACCACGGTTTCGTGCGCACCGCCGCCGGCACTATTACGACCTTCACTGTCTCCGGCTCGGGCACGGCGAACGCCCAGGGAACGTCGTGCTGCGCCATCAACGCCTCCGGCACGGCCTCGGGATTTTACATCGACAAGAACGGCGTCAGTCACGGCTTCGTGCGCACTTCGGCAGGGGCCATCGCCAAGTACAACGTTACGGGCGCGGGCACGGCTTCGGGTGAGGGAACCCGAGGTGGCGGCATCAACACCGCCGGTACCGTAGCCGGATACTACATCGACTCAAGCGACGTGCTGCACGGCTTCGTGCGCACGGCGGCCGGCGCGATCACCACCTACGATCTCCCCGGCGTGGGCACCACTGGCACCGATGAGGATACCGGAGTCGCCAGCATCAACGACGCCGGCACCATCACGGGATTCTACATCGATACCAGCGGCGTACCCACCGCCTTCGTGCGCACCGCTGCTGGCGTCATCACCGCCTTCGGCGCACCCGGCGCCACCTCAACCTCCGCCGAAGGCATCAATAAGTCGGGAGCCATCGCCGGTTACTACCTTACCTCCAGCTCCAACAGCAAGGGATACCTGCGCTACCCCGCTGGCGATACCACTACCTTCGACGCGCCCGGTTCAGGGACGACCGAAGGCACCGGTACGTATGCCTACGGGATCAACGCCGCCGGAACGATCGTGGGTCTCTATTTTGAATCGGGCGGACCGTTCCACGCTTTTATACGGACCGAGTAATTCGCTGCGCCGCATGGTGCGCACTTCCCGGATAACCTTCGGTTGGAGGTTTCGTCTAACGGCGTATGCGCCTGACCAAGCTGGTAATCGTCATTCTTGCGAGCGTTGCGCCGGTTTGGCCGCAGGCCACCCAACTCAAGACCGCTGACGCCGTTCTGGACCGCTACAAGCACGCGCTCGGAGGAGTGGGCGCCATACAAAAGGTTCAGTCCGAGACGGTGCACGGAGAACTGGAAAGCAGTGGAACTCCGGGCAAAGCGACCTTTGTTTATTACGCCAAGCCATTCAAGACGCTTTTTAAGGTTAAAAAGGCCGATGGCAGCGAGGTCACGGCAGGATTTGACGGCACAGTTTCGTGGTCCGTGGATTCGCAAGGTGCGAGCATCGACAAAGATGCCGCGCTCGAAGCGGTGCGCAGGGACGCGGACCTGCAATATCCGCTCCATCAGCCTGACTATTTCAAAAACCTCGACCTCGCCGGTGTTACCGATTTCGATGGCCGCGCTTGCTATTGGCTTCACGGCACGACGCATTGGGGGAAGGACAACAATCAGTTTTACGATGTACAAACCGGACTGCTCGTGGGCTACCGTTTTCAGTCGGACGACAAGGCCGCAGCACTCTCGACACTCGTGTTCCAGGATTATAAAAACTTCGGCGGGCCTCTGATGGCGACAAAACTAACTGCCCGCACCGGCGACCACGTGCGGACCTTCACTTATACATCCGTGACCTACGAACCACTCCCCGATTCCATGTTTGAATTGCCAGCAGCTGTCAAAGCATTGTTGAAATAGACTGATCAGGACTACTTCCGCGTCATCCGCAGTTCGATCATCATCCGCTCCTCGCCTTTGTCATCGATAACGAAATGGCGATGCAGGAGAACGCGGCCGTCTTCCTCAAGGTGCGCGCGTGCGCCGGTAGGCATCCACATATTCACCGAAGACCTCGAAGCGCTGCATGCCGAGCTGCAGCAGCGTGGCGCTCGTGTCTCGCAGGAAATCCTGCGCAAGCCCTGGGGAAATCGCGACTTCCGCGTGCATGACGATTCCGGGAACGAGATTAAGTTCACGGAACCTTTAACGTCGAATGAATAGATGGGGGCTTGCCCCACGCTTGCAGCGCCGCAAAAGACCAGCCTAAAGCCCTCGAAACAGCAGCTCTTCCAGGGCCATCCGTCGCACCTGCCAAAGGGCGCGTTCCTCCCCATTCACTTTCAGCCTGCACTCGCCCTCGTCACTGAAGATCGCGTTCACCTCAAACATGGGATCGCCTTTCTCATCCCGCACCAGAATCGCGTGCTCGGCGAGGCTGAATATCACGGACCTGTGCACATCCCTGGCTTCCAGAACGGCGCTAAAGCCGCTGCCATTCCCGGCTACGGAAAACTTGTAAGGGGAGTTCTCGGGGCGCAGGGCGTTGCGAATCTTAAGATCCTCGTCAACTTGTAATCTGAGCGTCTTGAATACCTTCGGCAGCGCACATGAGGAGCGCTTAGTTACCCAGTCGACGTTCGATGTATCCTTCTCCAGTTTTTCGGCCACTCTTCCTCTGCAGTTCTGTGATGTTGGACTCTGGATCGGCGTAGATAAAGTGTTGGCTCCATTCAGGGAAACAGTAAAAATCTGAACTTCACGGCCGTATATCCTCCGCCGATCCTCTGACACTGTTCGTCTTCGATAGTCCAACCCGGATGCTCAAGTCCTCCGACCCTGTGAACGGGCACGTTGTTTCACATCTCGAATCTTACGGTTCTCGGATTGGTTCAGACTGGTCAAAACCGGACGGTATGAAAATAATTGTGAAACTGCCCGCCTCTGTTCCAAATTGACCTGTAATGCGTTTGGAGTAGTGACATGGTAGGAGCATGTATAAGAACAAGCCGAAACCAGAAACCAGGCAAGCCACGCTCGCCCGCATCAAAAAGGAAATGGATGAACCGCGCCTGGCCGAATCGACGCGGGAAGAAGACGTCAACCAGACCACGCGGCAGAAACTGGAAAAGCTGCCGCGATCATCCGGCTAAGAAGCTTCCGCCACTGAGGGCGCAGAAGCACTATTCCTCGCTGAGCTCTAACTTTTGTGTGGGCTTTCCCGCCAAAGTTCTCTTCTGCAGACTGCGCATCAATCGCTCATCTTCCGCAATCAACTTCGGGCTTCGTCTTTCGCCACTTTGGATTTCAAGCAGCCTTTGCATCAAATCGGCGTAGTTTTCCATGACTTCCTCCAATGGTTCGCTACGGCTGTTTACTTGGCGGAGATAGTAAGCTCCGTCCCAGGCGCAAATCTGGTCAAAATTGCTCAGTGTGCTGAGCTGAAGACACCATCTGTCTCATCAGCCGAACGGCGGCAGCTCCTCAAACATTATGCGGAGTGGCGCGTTTTGAATTCCTCAATCTTGGCCTTGGCTTTGTCTTTCGCGTCATCGACAGATTCACTCGCCCTCTCGCGGCGCTCGGCGGATTTTGCGGCAGCGGCTTGCTTGCGCGAATCATGGATCTGCTTCGCGGCGTCCTTGGCATCGCCCCAGGTTTCCTTCACCGCACCTTTGGCTTGGTTGACCACTCCCTTGTTCGCTAGCTTTTTGCTGCCAACACTTTCTCCGACGCTCTGCTGAGCTTTGCCTATCGCCTGATCGATCTTGCCAGTCACCTGATCCTTATTCATGAGTTCCTCCTCTATCTCGGTAGTTGCGATACTTCTGAATGCGGTTGAAATCCCGCCCTTGAATCCTACGCGCCTATCTCGCGCAAGCCATCCGGAGAACAGGGTAGACGGACTGAATCTAAACCGCAGCCTGATCCCGCAGTTGCGACGAGTACCATCCCGAGTCAGGCCCTCTTGCTGATTTTCGTTGCGGCCGGTGGCTTTTTGCGACCGACCGCGGCCGTCTTTTTCTTTTTGGTTACGGCTTTGGCCGGAGGTACCAATTCCAGCTTGGGCTGTTTTGCCGTGCGATGGTGGCCATGCTGCAGCGGCTGAATGCGCGCAGCTTCTTCTTTCGTACGGAGCTGGGTGACGGCGGCTTTTTGGCGCTCTTCGTCAAGGTATTCTGCGATCGTCTGAGTTGTCATGGCTTGCAGTGTGGCAGAACGGTCCCGCGCAATCTGTCCTATTTTGGCCACTCGGTGAGAGTCTATGGGCTCCATAAGGAACCTGCTGTCCCCGACACCCTCATCAGCCTAAAACCGCGAAAGGAGGGCGAGCTCCCAAGAGTTTAAGATAGCGCCCAGTTGTCCGGCGCCGCCTGCGTTAAAATGACCCCAGAGAGGCACTCATGTCACAAATGACGCCAGAGGTTTCCCGGCTGCTGGAAAAAGCGTTGTCGCTCTCGATCGAGGAACAGGAAGCGTTAGCCGATTCTCTGATTTCCAACCTCGGCGGCAAAGTTGACGAGGGCGTACAAGCCGCCTGGGAAGCCGAGATCGGCAAGCGCATCGCGGAGCTGGATTCCGGCAACGCGAAGACCACACCGTGGTCGGAAGTACGCCGGCGTAACCTGGCGAAGCTGCCCGACGCACAGTAACTTATGCGTAGTGACATCGTCGATCTGCACGACGAAGCCGCCGCCGAATACGACGCGGCGTTTGATTGGTACCTTCAGCGCAGCCCGGACGCGGCCCTCAAGTTCGACGAAAACACGAAAGATCTGCGGGAAGATTCTGTCCAACTCCGAGCTGCCCCACTCAAGCCAAAACCGGGCTTGAATGGGCCACCCGGCATCGAGCAACCTCCCAAAATCTTGTCAATAGCAAAACTTAACATTTTCTACGTAACTCATTGCTTCTAATCACCAAATAAACCATCAAGCTATGTCGCTTTCACCCCTCCCAACGTGATATAATGGATCTATAAGCTAAGAAATGGCGCAGCCCTCGGGCATGCGCCTTTTGCTTTTTCCGGACCATTTAACCGAAAACTGAGAACTGCATTTGAAACGCAAGGGCCGTTCCACCGGACGCAAACCGCGTCCGGCCCAAGCCCTGCCCACACCGGCGACTCCGCACCAGCAAACCGCACTCGAGCGCGAACGAACCACCAAACGCCGCGGAGAGATCTCCGAACTAGCCTTTGCCCTGGCCGCCGCCCGCCACGGCTTCGGCATCGCCAAACCCTACGGCGACAGCGAACGTTACGACATTATCCTCGACCCCTCGCATCTCGCCCCCCACGCCCGTCCGCGCCTGGTTCGCGTTCAAGTCAAGTCCACCGCCCATATGCTGCACGGAATGCATCAGGTTGCAATTAAGCGCACGATCAAAGGAGGAGGCTATGCCGCTTACAAGCTTACGGAAGTCGATTTTATTGCGGCTTACATCATCCCGGAGGATGCGTGGTTCATTTTTCCGCTGGCTCACATTTTAGGGCTGACGGTGCTGTTGCTGAAGCCGAAGGGCCGGCGCTGGCGGCATGCTTACGACCGCTATCGTGAGGCCTGGCAGTTGCTCCGCGATCCTGACGGAATCGAGTTCGCGTAGCCGCCGCCGGTTTAGCAAAGTATGTCATTCCGAATCGGGCTGAAAGCCCGGTGAGGAACCTGCTTTGCCCGACACCCTCATTACCGCCGCCTCGCCCCACCCCGCCGACAGATCTTCCCAAGTCGGGTTCTGCGCCCGAATCAACACCACCTTCTTCTCCCGGCGCCATTTCTTAATCTCCGTCTCGCGCGCAATAGCGTCGCCCACTTTCTGAAAGCTGTGGTAGTAAACCAGCCGATGCACGCGATACTTTCGCGTAAACGCCCCGCCCTCGCCGGCCCTGTGCCGCAAGACCCGCGCCATGAGGAAGCCGGTCACGCCGACGTAAAGCACGCGGCTCCTGCTCGCCATGATGTAAACGTAATAGCGCCGCTCGGCCATTGCCACTCCACAGGACAGCAGGTTCCACGCGCGCTTTCAGCGCGCATCGGAATGACACAAGTTTAAGGATGGGAGAGTAAAGCTGCAGCGGCAGATCTCACAAGGAGTTTGTGCAAAAGCCCAATTCAGCACAAGAACGCGCGTTATCGAGGCAACAAAAAAACGGATGTCATTCCGAATCGGGCTGAAAGCCCGGTGAGGAATCTGCTGTTCGCTTATTGCCCCTGATACGATCGTCCGAGTGCCCACCCTTGAAAATCGCCAAGGTGCGGCAGCCTCGGCCGTGGTAGCGCAAAGATGGACCAACGTCCCAAATGTCGGGAGTTGTGAAATCCCACCCTTCCGCAAAGAACGCGGAAGGATGGGCCACCCGCCGAAAGCCTGACCGGCGAGCCAACCCAGAGCCGGAGCCTCTCCGCCTTTACACTCCCACCCCCCGCCTGATATCCTCATCTCGTCACCAAGATAAATCGAAACTGAGAACAGGAGTGCATCAGGTTAGTGTTAGCCAGAGAGCAAAAGAAATCCGTCATTGACCGGTACCAGACGCACGCGACTGACACGGGGAGTCCCGAGGTTCAGATCGCCATCATCAGTGAACGCATTGGCCAGTTGACGGACCACTTCAAGACGCACCAGAAGGACCACGGCTCGCGCCGCGGCCTAAGACGGTCATTGGGAAGCTCGGCATTCGCAAGTAATTCCGGGAAACTGTTTCCCACAAACGTATCTGAGAGAACGCCGCCTTCCTCTCGAAGCCGGCCGAGCATTGAGGACATTCTGCAACGTGCATCTTTTAAGCGCATCCCACCCCACCAATCCCGATTCGATTGGAAAGCACAGACGCGCCCCTCTCCCTACCTGCCTGGAGCCGAATGCTGACAGCTAAGAGCTGAAAGCTGATAGCTGTTCTACAAGGATGAAACATGAAACCAGAAGTTAGCAGTGTCACAGTCGACCTTGCCGGCGGCAAACAACTCTCATTCGAAACCGGAAAATTAGCCAAGCAGGCGCACGGCGCGGCCGTGGTCCGCCTGGGCGATAACGTTGTTCTCGCCACCGCGACCGCCAACGCCGATCCCCGCGAGGGCATCGATTTCTTTCCCCTCACCGTCGATTACCGCGAATACACCTATGCCGGCGGACGCTTTCCCGGCGGCTTTATCAAGCGCGAAGGCCGCATGAGCGAGCGCGAAGTGCTCACCAGCCGCCAGATCGACCGCCCCGTGCGTCCGATGTTCGCCGAAGGCTTCAAGTGCGAGACGCAGGTAATCGCGTTCGTGCTCTCGGCCGATAGCAGCAACGATCCTGATGTGCTCGGCATCAACGGCGCGTCGGCGGCGCTCACTTTGTCCGACATTCCGTTTCTCGGTCCCATCGGCGCGGTGCGCGTGGGGCAGATCGGCGGCAAGTTCGTCATCAACCCGACCTACGACGAGATGCGCGAGAGCCAGCTGAACATCATGGTCGTCGGAACATCGGACGGCATTGTGATGATTGAGTCGGGCGCGAAAGAAGTCAGCGAGGAAGTGGTGGTCGAGGCGATCGAATTCGGACATACCGAGGTCAAGAAGATCTGCGCCGCCCTCAACGACCTGCGCTCGACAGCCGGCAAGAAGAAGAGGGAAGTCACGCCGCCGGAATTCGATCAGGCGTATTACGACTCGCTGAAGAAGAACTACGCCATCGACCTGTCTGATCGCCTGGACACGAAGAAGCATCCCAAGGCCGAAAGCCATAGTCTGGTAAAGGAACTAAAGAAGGAAATGCTGGCAGAGATCCCGGCGGAAGACGAAGCCGCGCAAGCCAAGCTGAAACAATATTTCGAAGTTCTGCGCGAGCGCATCTTCCGCGAAGAAGTGATCGAGAAGAAGCACCGGCCCGATGGCCGCGCCTTCGACGAAATCCGCGAGATCTGGATCGAAGCGGGAGTTCTGCCGCGAACCCATGGCAGCGCCATCTTCACTCGCGGCGAAACCCAGGCGCTGGTTACGACCACGCTCGGTACGAGCGACGACATGCAGCGGCTTGAAGGCTTCGAAGGCGAAGCCAAGAAGCGCTTCATGCTGCACTATAATTTCCCGCCGTTCTCGGTGGGTGAGGTTGCGTTCTTGCGCGGAGCGGGACGGAGAGAGATTGGGCACGGAGCGCTGGCAGAGCGCGCGATTTCAAGTGTGCTTCCGACGGAAGAGGCATGGCCTTACGCGATGCGCGTGGTGTCGGACATTCTGGAATCGAATGGATCGTCGTCGATGGCGACGGTTTGCGGAGCGTCGCTTTCGCTGATGGATGCGGGAGTTCCGCTCAAGGCTCCGGTGGCCGGCGTGGCGATGGGGTTGGTGAAAGAGGGCGAGCAGTATGCCATTCTCACCGACATTGCGGGCGCGGAAGATCACTACGGCGACATGGATTTCAAAGTCGCGGGCACGCGCGACGGCATCACCGCGCTGCAGATGGATATAAAGGTTGCGGGTATTACTTCGCAGATCATGCGTGAGGCGCTGGCGCAGGCCAAGCGCGGGCGGCTGCACATTCTCGGGAAGATGGAAGAAGTTATTTCTTCAGGACGCGAGAAGATTTCCGACTTCGCTCCGCGGTTCTACACCGTGCAGATTCCGGTCGATAAGATTCGCGACCTGATTGGGCCGGGCGGCAAGATGATTCGCAGCATCGTCGAGCAGACCGGAGTGAAGATCGACGTCGAGGATTCCGGGTTAGTGAAGGTGGCGTCGAGCGATCAGGCGTCGGCAGCGAAGGCGCTGCAGATTATCGGCGATCTGACGGCGACGGCGGAGGTAGGGAAGACTTATCTCGGCAAGGTAACTCGCCTCGCCGATTTCGGCGCGTTCGTGGAAATCATTCCGGGCACCGACGGGCTGCTGCACATCAGCGAAGTGGCGGAGCATCGCATTGCCGATGTGCGCGACGAGTTGAAGGAAGGCGACCAGGTGCTGGTGAAGGTGCTGGCGGTTGAGGGCAACCGCATCCGGCTGTCGCGCAAGGCGATTCTGAAAGAGCAGCGCGCGAAGATGGCTGCGAGCGGCGGAGGTGGTGCGGAAGGAGCTCCGGTCGCCGTCGCGGAAGGCGAAGTTGTGGCCGCTCCCGCGCTGACCGGCACGATGGTGATTGAAGGCGGCGGCGATTTCCCCGACGAAGCCGAAGCCGAACCGAATTTTAATCGCGACGGCGCAGTCCCTGTGGGTGGAAGCGATCGTCCGCATGGCGGAGATCGCGGTGGACGCGGCGGACGTCCCGGCGGCGGCGGACGTGATCGAGGACGCGGCGGGCGTGGTGGAAGGCCCGGTGGCGGCGGGCGCGATCGAGGACGCGGCGGGCCGGGCGGGGGAAGACACTAGAGCTTCTTTGCCACGGATTTGCACGGATCGACACGGATAATGCGGATAATTAAGAAGGCCACGACGGCAGTCGTGGCCTTTCTAATTCGCAAAACTGCTACCGGTTAGAAGAACACTGCTGGCGATACATTAAACTTCTTGCTCAGCCGGCGAATATGTTGCTTGGTCAGTTCACGCCTGCCGCGCAGCACCTCAGACGCGATACTTTCGGTGCCGAAGACATCGAGCAGGTCCTTCTGGCGGAGGCTATGCGCTTCCATCAAATGGCGAATGATCGAAGCAGGTTCGGCATCCGGCACGGGATCGTGCTTGGCTTCGTATTCCTCAATCAACACAGTGAGCAAAGCCACGAGTTTCTTTTCGGCGGATGTGACGGACTTTTTCGCAGTGAGCTTTTCCAGTCGCTCGATATAGAGGCGGTTCTGTTGCTCTCCGCTAATCACCTCGGGTTTTTCGCGAGAGAGAAGCGCGCCGTAAGCGCTGGCGGCGGATGTCATTTCGTCCACTCCTTCCTGTCGTATTCCGCATGGGTCAGCAGATGTTTGACAAAGATCATCTGCCAGCGGTATTCAATCTTCACGATCAACCGGTAGGCGTTGCCTTTAATGTTGAATACGGTATATGGGCCCACCAGGTCGGCGCTCGGGTAGACCTTCCTTACGTCCACCAGACTGCGCCAGGATGCGGCTGAGGCAATTTTATGCCATTCTGCAATCGCCGAGCCCAACGCGCGGTTCGCCACGGCCGCCTGCCGCCATGCGCTTTTGCTGATGACATGCAACCGGGCCTCTTCGCGCCCTGCGAAGTTGATTTTACATTACTTCGCATCCGGCGAAGTGTCAAGTTTTCAGCGGCGGAGATCGTGCGGGGCGCGGTGGAAGGCCTGGTGGGGGACGACGCTAGAGCTTCTTTGCCACGGATTGCACGGATCAACGCGGATAGGGCCACGGCGGGAGTCGTGGCCTTTTCTGTCGCCGTTCCTGCTCTCTTAGGATCAGACGCTTGTGCTGCTGACGAGTCCCCAGGCGGCTGGCGCTCCGCCGAGAGTGCACAGCCACCAGTTCCCATCGGAGGGGTGATAGAACAAGACCTCGTCCGTATCGAAATCGGAAAAGTCTCCGATGAAGAAGAGAGCGCCCTCGTTCACCAGATTGCCAAAGTTTGGAGCACCATCCACCCCAGACGTATTTCCTACCATAGCCCAAGAAAGATCGCCGTTCTTATCGAAAGTACCGTCCCACCAGTTGCCATCCCCCGGGCTATAGAAGAGTATGTCGTCCTGGTCGGAATTGGAGAAATCGCCCTCCCAGAAAGGCCGTCCGTCGTTCATCGCTCCGAAATTCCAAGGACTACCATTCCTGCCCTCGGTGTTGCCAGCTCTATTCCAGCTCAGGTTGCCGCTTTGGTCAAAGGTTCCCAGCCACCAGTCCCCTAGGCCCCAGTAGTAGAACAATATCTGTCGTTTCCCGATTCCCTGAAAATCGCCAACGTAGAACTTCATGACTTTGTTGATTGCGTTGCCAAAGCCGTTCGTATTGTCGGCGAGGTTCCAAGTCAGGTTTCCGCCGGTATCGAAGGTGCCCAACCACCAGTTATTATCGCCGGGAGAATAAAACAAGATCTGGTCGCGTCCCAAGCCGCGAAAGTCTCCGACCCAGAACGGGCGGCCGTCATGCATGTTGCCGAAATTCCAAGGACTCCCGTTCTTTCCCTCAGTGTTCCCTGCGTTCGCCCACGTCAGGTTCCCGCCCGCCCCAATCGTACCAAGCCACCAATTCCCATCGCCGTAGTAATAAAAGAGAATTTGAGAGCTTCCCACTCCCTGAAAATCACCCACCCAAAATTCCATCGCCTTGTTTATGGCATGGCCGAAGTTCCAGGGGCTTCCATTCTTGCCGTTGGTGTTGCCGACGAGCGCCCATGTCATGTTACCGTTCTCGTCAAAAGTGCCCAGCCACCAGTTGTCGTCCCCCGCATAGTAAAACAGGAGGTCATCTCTTCCGTCACCGTTGAAATCCGCCTTCCAGAAGATGTGTTGGCCGTCGGCGACTTGACCGAACCCTTTTGTGTTGCCCGCGAGACTCCAGTTAAGAAGGCCGGCTTCGAATCGGGCGATCCACCAGTTCTGGTCACTAGGATGGTAGAAAAGCACGTCCTCCTGGCCGAGCTGGGTGAAGTTCCCCGTCCAGAACAAGCAGTTCTGACTTACGAGGTTTCCGAACCCCTGTTGGGAAGAGGTATTTACGGGTGCGGACATCGTGCCTACAATTGTCAGACCACAGTCGCTGCCGCCGAGGAATCCCCCGGTAATTTGCGTAGCACCCACAAGCGTTAAGGCCCCGGTCGTTGCATTGAACCGCGAACCCGTAAGAGTGATTTCGCCGTCCTGCGAGCTGCAGGTTTCAGTTGTTAAGCTCTGGGATCCCGTGAAAGGCAGGTCCGAATCCTCATCACCCGACGTGAGGATGTGAACGCTATTGTGAAGATGAAGGGTGAGAGACAGTACCAACTTGCCAGAAGAACCCCCGGAAGGGACGAAACTTCCAGTTCCGTTTCCTGGCACGCCAGACTTCAGAGTGATGGTGAATATGTCGTCGCCGGCGGGCGTCACGATCGAAGGTTGGCCCGCTGAGGGGCCAGAGATCGGCGGAAAAGAACCCAAGATCACTTGCGTTAGGCCGTCGCTGAAGAAGACGGGAAGCGTGATTGGTTCCGAGAACGGGCCGGCGACCCTCGAGTTGGTCGTGGTCAAGGTGGCGACACCTGTGAATGTTGACATCATCCCTCCATTCCGCCGCCCATAATATAGGAAACTGCAAAGACCGTGACGACAATTCTTGTGCATGTTGTAGGCATGTTCTTGCGCATCGCGGCGTGGATGCAATCGGCGCGGGGCGCGGAAAGGCATGGAAAGGCTGCAAATCGCGGTGGAATGCGCGAGAACCCGATGCTGGCACGCGACCTGCTGCGGTAATTGCAAACGATTTCCCGGGAGGCTGGTATGCGTGGATTTGTGGTTGGATTGGCGGTGGTGATTTTCTCGGCGATGGCATTTGGACAGTCCGGTGGACGAGGGGTTCCGGAGTATTGCTTCTATGGGTGCGGGCCGTTTGTGCCGCTGGTAACCACGCCCAGCGTGGGGTTTGAGACGGTGTCGTCGTCGCCGGTGGGCGCGACCAATGCGACGGGCGGCTTGCAGGCGGGGGCGCGAAATTCGACTTTGTCGATGAACGACTCGAACACCGACGCGGTACACACCGAGGTGGTTTGGTATTCGGGCGGAGGAAGTCCGGCGGTTTCGGGGTCGGTGTGGCTGCCACGTCCCGAGGCTATTCATCCCGAGCCCATGCGTCCGGAGGGCATTCATCCGGAGATCGGGGGTATGCGCGATGGACGGGGCGAACGGATGGAGCGCGGAGCGGGAGAAGAAGCGCACCATACCTGGAGCTACTATGTGGGAATCGCTGGAAGCGCCAGCCCGGTAGAGGCGTCCACGGCGGCGAAGAATGGCAAGCACGCGGTGCGGACCTACACCAATGCAGATGTAGAACGCGTCGCCTCCAAGAGCGAACCGTTCACCAGAAAATAGCCGGGCACGAAACTTCCTTGCCGCGGGTTTACGCGGATTCACACGGATAAACCTGCAAACATAAATAACGAAAGGCCACGACGCGAGTCGTGGCCTTTTCTTTGGCCCGGGCTTTTCTAAACCGCGGTGCGGGCCGAGCGTGGAAGATATAATGCAGCGACTGTCTGTGGACTGGAGATGCGGGTAAACGGCCGAATATGAATTCGAATGCGCTTACGTTTTTCCTGGCTGCGGCAATTCTGATTGCAGTTCGGATCTTGATGGCTGTGGGGAAGCGGCAGGGGCGGCCTTTTTTTGCGGCGGAGACGGGCGCAGGCGAATCGTGGAGCATTGGACGGCTCTTGCTCGCCAGCTTCCTGACTCTGTTTGCGGAACTCGCCTTCATACGCTGGATTGCGGTGGAGGTGCGGGTCTTCGCTTACTTCAAGAACCTGGCGCTGCTGCTTTGCTTTGTGGGCTTCGGATTAGGCTGCGCTCTTGCGGCGGAGAAAAAGCGGTGGGCGTCTGCGCTGACCGCGTTTCTGGGATTGCTGCTGATCGTGCGCATGCCGTGGCGCGGCGCGCAACTTCTGGAGGGACTCTCGGAAAATCTGGGAGGCGCGAAGGATATTGCGATCTGGGCCACGAGAGACACGTTCGACTGGACGCAGTATGGGATGGCGGCTCTGATCGCGGCCGCATTGTTTTTGCTGATCGTTTCGGTATTCGTGCCTCTGGGACAAACGGTGAGCGGCGAGATGGATCGCGCTCCGAGCGCGCTGCGGGCTTACTCGTGGAATCTGGCGGGCAGCCTGTTGGGAGTCCTGGCATTTTTCGCCGTGAGTCTCTTGAAGCTGCCTCCGGCGATCTGGCTGGGAGCGGTATTACTGGGCTTCGCGTTTCTGCAAGCTGCGCGGCGGGATGCTGTGCTGGCCGCGAGCCTGATTGTTCCGCTCGTGCTTTTGCTGCACGGCGAAGCTCCCTCCGGAACCCAGGTCTTGTGGACACCGTATCAGCAGGTGCAGTACAAGCCATTGGTCACTCCGGATGGCGAGACTTTCGGTGGAACGATGCGGGTGAATCACACCTTCTACCAGAGGATCGTGAATCTGTCGGATGATTTTCTGGCGCGGCATCCGGGTCTGATGGAGGAAGCGCCGGAGGAAAATCCTTACAACCTGCCATTTCGTTTTGCGGCGGCGAATCCATCGGTGATGATTGTGGGCTCGGGCACGGGAAACGATGTTGCGGCGGCGTTGCGCCACGGCAGCCGCTCGGTGGATGCGGTGGAAATCGACCGCGCGATTCTGGAGCTGGGAAAACAAAAACATCCGGAGCACCCCTATGATTCGCCTCGCGTGACGATCCATGTGGATGATGCGCGCTCATTTCTGAAGCGGACGAAACAAGACTACGATCTGATTCTGTTCGGTCTGCTGGATTCTCACGGACAATTTTCCGATTATGCCAACATGCGAATTGATAACTTCGTCTATACCGAGGAGTCGTTCCGCGAGGCGAGCCGGCATTTGAATCCAAATGGAGTGATCTTTATAAAGTTCCAGGTCGACCATCCCTGGCTGGCGGTCCGATTGGCGGAGATGTTGCAGCGCACGTTCGGGAAGCTGCCCCAGGTATTCGAGGCGCAGTCGAACTACAGCGTCTCGGCGATGTGCTTTGTGATCTCGCCGGGTGATCGTGTGGAAGCGGCTCTGGGCGCCGATTCGCGGCTGGCGGAGTTTGTGCACAAGAACGCCGTGCCGTTTGGCGGGAAGCCGGTTCCGGTCACCACTGACGACTGGCCGTATCTTTATCAAGAGGGCCGGTGGATTCCGCGGACTTATTATTCCATTGGAGTGCTGGTGATTTTGATTGCGATTGCTTTGTACGCGCAAATTGGAGGAGTGCGCCGCCATCCGCCTTCGTTGTTTTTCTTCAGCATGGGCGCGGGTTTCTTGCTGCTGGAGACGCAGGTGATCAGCCGGCTCGCTTTGTTTTTTGGGACGGTATGGCAGGTGAATGGCATCGTAATTTCGGCGCTGCTGGTTGCTCTGTTGCTGGCGAACGCGGTGGTCGAACGTGCCAGGAAGCCACTACCGCGGTTGTGGACGCTGGCAGCGTTGTTGGCAGGCCTGGCGATCGCCTACTGGTTTCCATATGAGCGGATTGGAGGATCGCCGACGATCGCGGGGATGATCGCAGTTGCGGTGTTTTCGGTTCCGGTGGTATTTGCCGGCATTCTGTTCGCGACCGAGTTTCGCATGACCGAGTCGCCGAGCGCCGCGCTGGGAGCGAATATGCTGGGCGCGGTGGCGGGCGGACTTCTGGAGAATTTCTCGCTGTTGTTTGGAATGCGCGCTCTGCTCCTGGTTGCGATGGCAGTTTACGGGCTTGCGGGGCTGGGGCTTTGGAGACAGAAACGCAGCAGTGTAATTCAAGCCCAGCTGCCGACATAGGTTCAACTTCGTTTCTATTTCCGTAACAAGTGCGCTCACGGCGTTGACACCGGCTGAAAGTCTGGTATGATTGCGCACTTTATTTCCTTCCCCCGGGCGGATTACTCGAAATAGGTTGTAAACGCGTACTGAGTGCGGAGGGTTGAGCCTTGGTCGGATTCGCGTTGACGCGCTCGGGTGGTGAGAGCAAAGAGACTTACTAACAGAGCAGAAGTTCAGCCGGCATGAACCAGTTAATCACGCTGTTATCGAATCTATTTAACTTGACCAAGGTGGCGTCGGTCACGCTGCCCGGGCTGCTGGCGGCCGGAGGGCTGACGCTGATTCTGTGGCCGGCGATTCCGGTGGACCTGATACCGCTGGCAACGGTAGGAAAGGTTCAAGACCGCGTACAAGACCTCGCCAATTTCAATGAGGTTCCTCCGTCAAATGCGGAAGGTACGTCTGTAGGGCCCGATGTCGCATGCCCTGGCGAGTATGTGCTTGGGCGGCACAACGCCTACGATCAAGCCTGCCAGGTCGAGTCCTTGACGTTTGATCAGGTCCTTCAACTGATCAAGACCGGGAAGCCTAGTGATTACGGGCTGGAGGACATCGCCCCTCAGCTTAACTACCTTGAGCTGCAGAATACCTATCCTCAGTCCCGGAAGCAGCAGATTGAGCAGCAGCTAATCCTCGACTTCGAGAACCAGAAGTTTTCCGAATGCATCGATCTCGAAACCAGCCTAAAGGGCCGCGAGACCACGGAGAACCTGCAACTTAAAGCGGACCTGGATATCGAAGAGAAACAGCGAAGTGCAGCCCAGGATAATTATCTCGCCTCGTTGAAATCCAATAATCCCCTGTCTGGCCTTTACCTGGGGGAAATGAATAACTTCCAGGGATGCATAGCCTTGAAGCGGTACTCGGTGCTTTGGAATGAGCGGGACATTCTGGAGCGGGACCGCCGGGTTACCGACCTTGCGCGCGACCAGAGCATAATCACTGCCCGGCTGGCCGATCCGGGCCGCCTTCGCCCACGGCTGGGTTTCGACGATTTCCTGGCCGGGCTGGTGAATCACGTGGTGGCCTTCATCCTTTTGTCGCTGGCCGCGGCGATCATCGTGACGGCGCTCGACCGAACGCTGTTTTTCGGTGGACTTTTCGAGGACTTGTTTGATGGTTTCTGAAGGACAAGCAGGGCAATCCGGTCAGCAGGACGCGCAAAAAGCTAGTGGCTCGCCGCCACCGGCGAAGCCTGATGTCAAGAAGCAGACGCAACCGGGATCAAAGCAGCCGGGCACTTCGTATTTGCAGCCGGATACAAAACAAGCTTACAAAACTGCGATTCCGGCGCCGCCGCCGCCTCCCGGAGTCCGGCCAGTACAGTCGGCGACTCAAACGCCACCACAGAATGTTCCAGGACCGGCCAGCAATGATGTGTGCCCCTGCGCGGCGATAATAATCGTGGTGGTGGTAACTCTGGTTCTCTATCTGATCATTGGCTTGGTGTGGAGGAAGTGGATAGGAAGAGATCGCTACCGGAAAAAATTAGCCTTTGTCGGATTTCTCGTGCTCGTTGCCCTGCCCCTTAGCTATGGGTTCAGGCAATGGCCTTTCTACCTTGCAGCCGAACTAGCAACGGCAGCCCTCGGGCTGACCGCGGGCTGGTGCTGGATCGACTATGACCGCAGAAAGATCAATGGCCCCCTTGATCTGTACGAGGATGTCGACCAACTCGGGTACTTCAACTCCAGGGTTGCGATGAGGAGCGCCGACCTTTTCCATGTCACCATCGCAGACATCCCGAAGAAGGAGGAGGACAAAAGGAAGGGCGAGAGAAAGGAGAGGGAGAAGGACGACAAGGACAAGGAAACCTATGCGCAACGTCAACGGGACATTGCCTACTTGCTCGTTCAGAGGTATTGGCGGATCGCACTGAAAATTACGCAGTGTGTTGCCACCCCGAGCAACGTGACGGTCTATTTCTCCCAGCCCGCGGATGAGGCCGGCAAGCCCAACAAAGCCAACTATAAGCTGCAGCGCGAGAAGGAGCCTGAAAAGGAACCAGAGGAGGGAAAAGGGAAAGGCACCAATGCCGGCGGCGAAACCCAGAGCAGCGACAGAGAGAGTAACGGGAAGAAGACGGATGGTAAGAAGGAGTACGAGACTGTAGGAATCGCGAGCGCTGCTCCGGGCCCGATTCGAAGCTCGGTGGTGCTAAATTTGGCAGCCCCGCTGCCCGTCGGGACGGTGTTGCGAATCACAGTGAAGAATCTGAAATTCAATGTGCCGGTGAACGAGCTGAAATCCGAAGAGGTTGAACTCCTTCCGCCCAACAATGCGTATTCCTTCAAGGTGATTAGCAAGGTGGGGCCCGATGGGGAAGAAGAAGATCTCAAGAAGGTCTTGCAGCCCGCCTACGCCATCGGGATGAAGATCATCACCCCCGACCAGTACACAGCTTTGAAAAATGAATTCTTCGCCCAGAGCGAGTTGTGCCTCGGGTTGATCGTTCCGCTAATCCTTGTCGTACTAGGCCTCGCGCTAATTCCGCAGGTCGGACTGGGCCCGGCCGGAGGGGTCTTGCACTCCCTGACATGGTTCGTTATTTGTGCCTTCCTGGCTCCGATGTGCATGCTCCTATTCGTAGTCGGCGCCGAGCGTTTCCACAAATTCCGCATGGAGGTGAAGCTCCTGATCCTGGGCAACTGGCAGAGCCAGAAGGACGCGAAGAAGAAGCAGAACAAGAAGGACAAGGAGAAGAAGAAGAAAGACGGTAAAGACCCGACTTCGTCCAAGATTCAGGATGCACTGGCCGACGCGATCAAGAACGCTCGCGCTCCCGAACTAAGAGTGAATTTGGACGCGAAGGGTCCGGCGGCTAGCTCATGATGCTCGCGGTCACAGTGCGCGCCCAACTGGAAGGCCGTTACGGAAGCCAGGGATACCAGCAAATCCGGACGGCGCTCGAAGGCTATGCCGAGGAGGCAAGCGCGCGCCTGGTCGCGCTGGACGATGCGGAAGATATGACGGCGATGAACCTGCCGGCGGTGACGGGTGCGGAGGCGGGAACTTTATTGCTCTCGCTGCGCGCGGTGCGCGGCAAGCTGGGCAACGTGGATAGCATTCTGCTGGTGGGCGGTGACGGCATCGTTCCGCACTGGAGGATGGCAAATCCGGTGGCGGATCGCGGCGTCGATCCTGACCCCAACGTGCTCAGCGACAATCCCTATGGCACGGATGCGGATTCGCTGGAGCAGTATCTTGCCCCCCCGCTGGCGGTGGGACGGCTGACCGATTTTGCGCGAGGTTCCGCGGGCGACTTCGTGCAGCTCATCAACTTGGCTACGAAAAGCCGAGAAGCACGGACGCAAAGGAGCGGATCAGTGGCGGTAACGAGCATCGACTGGTCGGATTACAGCCATCAGGCCGCGGTGGCGTTGCCCGCGGTGGCTTGGTACTTTTCGCCGGGATACTTGATGAATCGCGGACACGGGGCCGACGCTGACCACGAATTTCTTTATTTCAATCTGCACGGCTTCGACGGCAAGCCCGACTGGAGCGGATACGACTCGATACAGGAGCGCTTCGTCACGGCAGTCACTCCGGATGCCTTCGAGCAGCAGTACGTTTCGGGAGCGGTGGTGTTCGCGGAAAACTGTTACGGCGCGCAGACGCCGGGACGCACGCCGTCAAATTCCTGCGCCTTGAGCCTGGTGCAGCAAGGGGCGGCGTTTGTGGGCGCGACGGGGCTGGCTTTCGGATCGTACCTGGCGCCCAATTTTTTTCTGAGCGACGCCGACGCTTTGGCGCGCTCGTTCTGGAGCGAGTTTACCTCCGGGGCGAAGCTGGGCGAGGCGCTGCGGCGCGCGCGCGCGGACTATCTCAACGACCCCAACACGCCGGAGACGAATCCGTTCAAGCAGAAGACGCTGTTGCAATTCGTTTTGCTGGGCGATCCGGGCTGGAATTGAGGAGCGGGAACGAATGATGAAAGTGGCAGGGTGGACGCTGGCGGGGGTGTTGGCTTTGGCCACACCTTTGTTGGCACAACAGATAAGGCCAGCGGAAAAGGATCGCGCGCAGGATGACGTTCTGTTCCTGAATGCGCAACAGGGTCAGGGTGAGGAAAACCGTGGGTGCGTTGTGCCGAGAGCTTGGGTTGGTCCCGGACACTTGTGCCTTAACTTCGTTTCGGATGATAACTACTTGACCCGAGGGCGACGAGTTCAGCTCAGTGATCCTCGCAACACCTTGAACTATCTGGATGAAGGCTTTTTCATTCAAGGGCATCGCATCGAACTGGAGGTTGTGAATCGAAAATTCTTCACTGATTACAGCGTTACTATCGATGCGGTCACACAACTTCAGACTGGGCCCAACATCCGCAACCTGAATGAGGCGGCGAATCTCACGCTTAACCCGATCAGCCTGGTGACTCCGCCTTCGAAGGGCGGGACTGAGGGTCTCACGCCGAGGACGACGGAAAAGATTCTTTTCGACCTAATTGACGAGAACAGAGCCACTGTGCCCGAAACCGATCTGAGGAATGATCAAGAGGTGATCAAGCGCGAACGATCGAAGGTCAGGGAGCAGTTGGCAGCGTTTGAGAACAGCTACGAACTGCTGGTCGACCGTCCCGGGGTTGCCCCCCTCAACGTGAGTTGTCCAACGATGTCAGGCGATCCGGCGGTTAACTCTCTCTCCCTCTGTTTGGACAGGGAGCTCGAAACCGAATCCGAGGGCCCGTGGGCTGCTGTTAACGGGCCTTATTTGGATGAACCCGAGTTCATGAGAGTCAATACGCGGGTACAAGACTTGTTGGCGGCCGTGCAAACACTTGGCGGAGAACTCGCAAGCACCAATTTGCCGCAAATGCGAACGGACCTGGAAGCGGCGATCTCGCAATACGAAAATGATTTGAACGTTTTTCGCAACAACATCAAGGCGGCGCAAGATGCGGCTTCGCTTGCCATAGCGATGACCAGCGGCGCCTTCCGGGAGAACCTGCGCCGCGAGCAGATGAAAGTTATCCTCATGGACAAGTTGAAACAGGGCACAGCCAAGCCCCTCGACGATGCGGAACTGAACGCGTTGCTCGACGATTATGAGAACTTTTACCGGAACACGCTCCTTCGCCGGCCAGTCCCTCCGCCCCCTGATGTGCCCGACAGGCTTCCCGACAACCGCTGGCAGGCGCTGTTGGATCTTGCGACAGGATATTTGGGTGCATTGCATCCCGTGAATGAATTCGAGGACCAGCGCACCGAAATGCGCAGCCAGATGGATATCGAACTGCCCGGTGCAATTGCCGATTTGAACGCCGCGCAGAGCAAGCTGCTGAACCGGGTGAACTTCATCTACGATCACTCCGAGGTTCCCGACCCCTTGCCCAAGCAAATCGACATCAGCGGGCACTCGGGGAATCTGGTGGTTTACTACACGATCCGGAGGATTGAAAATTTCCAGCGCTATACAATTGCGCCGGTACAAGGCCCGGGCAGCACCACGGCGGCCGGCGGACAAGGTGTAGCGTTGCCTCCGCCCGCAGCGGCAGCCGCAGCCACCGCGACCACGCCGGCTTCTAGCACGACGCCGGCCTCTACCACCGCCTCGTCCACAAGTGGAAACACCACGACCACGACAACCTCAAACACAACGGTGAGCCCGAACTCCTCTACCACCACAGTGACCTCGACCAGCACAACTCCCGCCGCCAGCGCCGCTACGCCGCCAGGCACGGTTGTGGCCAAGGGATCGTTCGAGGTCCACGACTTGTTCCAAGCCAACGTGGTGGCAGCGGTAGCCTTCAGCACGTTGAAGAATCAGTCGGTGACAAGCCAGGCCGAGCCGCTATCGTGCACTGGCACCGCGTTGACGCCGGACCCGAACTGCTTTTCTCCACAGGTGAACCCGTCCTTCCGCTGGGCGCCGATCGTCGGCCTCGACTACTATTTTCACGCGCGCGATAGTTTCCCGCGCCCGTATTGGCTGTGTGCCAAAGACTGGTTGCAGTGCTGGGGGGTGATGGGCGCCGCGTCGGCCACCAAAGCGAACAATTATTTCGTGGGACCCTTCTTTGAGCCCGCGCTGGGAGTGCAGTTTGCCGCGGGCGCGAACTTCGGCACCAGAACTGTTTTGCAGAGCCCCTACATGGCGAACACTCCCGTGGATATTACCGGTAGCTTTCCCACCAGCGACGGGCGTGGCACCGGGTTCTTCTTCAGTGCCGGACTCGATTTGGGGATCTTCCGCAAAGTGTTTGGGAAATTCACAGGCATCGGGACGAGCGCGTCGGGAACGTCTGGTCAATGAAATTGTCTTTGCCCGCCATTTCTAACAGACTGCCGTAGTCGCGCCTCAAATTTTGCCCATCGTAATGTGGCAGTCCGCGACGACGCAGGCGCCTGCCAGTCATGTAATCTATCCTGAGCAAGAAACTTACCTGCAGTTGCCGGGATGGCGAAATTGGCAGACGCAGCGGACTTAAAATCCGCAGGTCCGAAAGGACTGTGGGGGTTCGATTCCCCCTCCCGGCACCAAGAATGGAGATCCCTCGCAGAGAACCTCGGCGGAACAGGAATTTTCGTGCCCAATTCTTAGAGCGAAACTCCTCGCTTCCACGGAATGAAATCGTCCTGCCCCAGGCCCTCTGCTTTGGTGCGAATTTCGCCGCTTGCCACTCGAACTACCGACTCCAAAATTGTCTCGCCCATTTGCTCGATCGTCTTGTCGCCCGAGATGACGCTGCCGGTATCAATGTCAATAATGTCTTGCATGCGCTTCGCCAGATCTGAGTTGGTGGAGATCTTGAGTACGGGCGCGACCGGGTTCCCGGTTGGCGTGCCCAACCCGGTGGTAAACAAAACCACGTTCGCACCAGCCCCCACCTGTGCCGTGACGCACTCAACATCGTTCCCGGGAGTGCACTGCAGGTGCAAGCCCGGTCCAGAGGCATACTCCGGATAGTCAAGCACGGCCGTCACCGGCGAGGTGCCTCCTTTTCTGGCTGCGCCGGCGGACTTCATGGCATCGGTCACAAGCCCATCGCGAATATTCCCTGGAGAAGGATTCATATCGAAACCAGAGTGAACCGCTTTTGCGCGGGCCGCGTAATCGCGCATCAATTGAATGAAGCGGTCCGCGACCTCGTTATTGACGCTGCGATCGATCAGTTCCTGTTCGACGCCGCAAAGCTCGGGGAATTCCGAGAGGATGGTCCGTCCCCCTAATGCCGCCAACATGTCAGAGAGATAGCCAATGGACGGGTTAGCTGAGATACCCGAGAACCCATCAGACCCTCCGCACTTCAAGCCGACGCAAAGGTGCGAAAGCGACGTGGGCACGCGCTCGGCTTTGTTGGCCTCCACCAATCCCAAGAATGTGGTTTGGATCGCATGGGAGAGCATTTTGAATTCGGAGCCGCTTTGTTGCTGCTCAAACATCAGGAGCGGCTTCTTGAACGCTGGATCGCGGCGGTTGATTTGCTCACGAAGAATCCCCATCTGCGCGTGCTGACAGCCCAGGCTGAGGACCGTCACTCCAGCAACATTGGGATGATGGATGTAACCGGCGAGCAAGCCGCAAAGATTGTTGGAGTCCTCCCGCGTTCCTCCACAACCGCCTTCATGCATGAGGAATTTGACTCCATCCATATTCTTGAAAACCTTATTCCTGGAATCGTGGAGCGCTGGAAGTTGCGGGTTCTTTTCTTCCGCACTTATCTCGATGTCTTTTATCGCGCCTTCGCGGTAGAGTCTGACCAGTTCCGCCACTTGTTGCCGGTAGACCTTTGGAGGAGCCAGGCCGAGCTCCTCCTCAAAGGCCTGTTTTAATACATCGATGTTCCGGTTTTCGCAGAAGACCAGCGGCACCACCAGCCAGTAATTTCGGGTGCCGACTTGTCCGTCCGGTCGTCGATATCCGAGAAAGGTCCGCTGCCGCCAGCGATCCACGTTGGGCGGGCTCCACTCGAATTCACCTGACTTACCGTGGTAAGGAGCGGCCTCATGAACGGTGTTCCGTGTGGTCAACGCTTCGCCCATGCGAATAGGTTGCCGCGCTCTCCCAACCAGAACGCCGTACATGATCAGCGCTCCGCCAGCCGCAAGATCCTCGGTGGCGAATTTGTGTTTGGCGTGAACGTCGGTAGCCAGGACGTAGGTCTGATCGGCGAAGTTGATGCGTTCGCCCTGGCGCAAATTCTGGAGCGCAACCAGGACATTGTCTTTAGGATCGAGCTTCAACACTGCGTTTTTCATCTTGATCTCGTTCTCATTAAAGCAGCTTTCATAGCTCAGTCAAGCGGCGGCGCGGCTATGGGGCTGCGGGATCCCAGCCATCGAAAAAAGTCTGGGTCTGAAACTACCAATCGGCGCACGGTTGAAACCGCGGAAATACAAAGTATATTGTGAGTGGACTGGTCTTTTCGTCGACTGTTCTTTTGAGCTGAATGTTTCTTGAAAGATACGTACATGGCATTCATCACTGAAGATTTTCTATTGCAAAGCAAAGCGGCCCGCCGCCTCTATCATGAGTATGCGGCCGCGCACCCGATCCTTGATTACCATTGCCATCTTTCCGCCAAGGATATTGCGGATAACCGGCAGTTCCGCAACCTGTACGAGATCTGGCTCGAAGGCGATCACTACAAGTGGCGAGCCATGCGAGCCAACGGCGTCTCAGAGCGCTACTGCACCGGCGATGCCGACCCCTATGACAAGTTTTTCGCGTGGGCGCAAACCGTCCCATACACTCTGCGCAATCCGTTGTATCACTGGACGCATCTAGAATTGCAGAGATACTTTGACATCGATTCACTGCTCAGCGAGAAAACCGCGCGCAAGACCTGGGACTCGGCAAAGGAACGACTCACGAGTAAAGATTTGAACGCGCACGGAATTCTGAAGAGGTTTCGGGTTGATACGCTTTGCACCACCGACGATCCGGCAGACTCACTCGAGCACCATGAACGAATTGCATTGCGCTGTCCGGGTATTCGGGTTTTGCCGGGATTCCGTCCCGATGGAGCGTTACGGACCGAAGATCCCGTTGCCTTCAACGTGTGGGTCGACAAACTTGCTGCCATCTGCAACCTCGATGTGACGCGGCTTGCCCACCTGCTTCAGGCGCTCGGCAAACGCCACGGCGATTTCCACCAACGCGGATGCCGCCTCTCCGATCATGGTCTGGATTTCTGCTTTGCCGGGCCCTGTAGCGAACGCGAAGCAGAGCAGGTCTTCGACAGAGTGCGCAGTGGCAACCAGCCGACAGCGCTCGAATCCGCGAAGTTTGCCAGCTTTCTCATGCTATTCTTCGGGCGCCTCGACGCCGAGAAAGGCTGGACGAAACAGTTGCATATCGGCGCCTATCGCAATGCCAACACTCGCATGTTAAGAACTTTGGGGCGGGACACTGGATTCGATTCGATCGGCGACTGGCCGCAGGCCGCTCCGCTGTCCAATTATCTCGATCGACTGAACTCGGAAAACAGCCTGCCAAAGATGATTCTCTACAATGTCAACCCCGCCGACAACTACACCTTTGCCACCATGATCGGCAACTTCCAGGATGGCAGCCTGGCTGGCAAACTCCAGTACGGCAGCGCCTGGTGGTTTCTGGACCAGAAGGAGAGTATCGAGTGGCAATTGAATACGCTGTCGAACTGCGGATTGCTATCGCGCTTCGTGGGCATGACGACTGACTCTCGCTCCTTCATGTCATTTCCGCGTCATGAATACTTCCGCCGCGTGCTCTGTAACCTCTTAGGCAATGAAGTCGAATCTGGCTTACTACCCAACGATGAAGAGTTGATCGGGACGATGGTGAAAAATATCTGCCATGACAACGCCAGAAATTATTTCGCCTTCCAGGCATCCATCAATGTGGAGACGCCCGCTCAGGTTGCGAAGCGAATAATTGTGTAATAAGGAGAAAATGGCCCTCACCATAAAAGCGAAAGAATCGTGCCGCTGGGATCTGGTCAGCCTCGGCGAAGTCATGTTGCGCTTTGATCCCGGCGACCGCCGCATCTGGACCACCCGATCCTTCGAGGTCTCCGAAGGCGGAGGAGAGTATAACGTTGCTCGCGGTCTCAAACGCTGCTTCGGCCTGGACACCGCGATTGTCACCGCCATTGCCGACAATCCCGTTGGCCGGTTGCTTGAGGATCTCATCTATCAGGGTGGCGTCGACCAAAGCCTCATTCGCTGGGTCAATTATGACGGTGTCGGCCGCAGCGTCCGCAACGGATTGAATTTTACCGAGAGAGGATTCGGAGTTCGTCCCGCGCTGGGATGCTCCGATCGCGGACACACTGCCGTTTCTCAACTGAAGGCGGGCGAAATCGATTGGGAGGAAATTTTCGGTAAACACGGCGTCCGCTGGTTCCACACCGGCGGCATATTCTGCGCGCTTTCTGAAACGACGCCCGCTGTTGCCATCGAGGCAGTCAAAGCCGCTCGCAAGCACGGAACGATTGTCTCCTACGACTTGAACTATCGCGACTCTTTGTGGAAAGCCGTCGGAGGCAAGAAGCGAGCCCAAGAAGTGAATCACCTCCTGGCGCCGCTGGTTGATGTGATGCTCGGCAATGAAGAGGATTTCTCGGCGGCGCTCGGTTTTGAGGTCAGCGGCCTCGATGAACACATGTCCAACATCGAAGTCGAAGCATTCAAGAAGATGATCGAATCGGTGGTGAAAGAGTTTCCCTTTCAGGTCGTGGCCACTACCCTGCGTAAAGCGAAGACCGCGACCGTGAATGACTGGGGCGCGATCTGCTACAGCGATGGCTCGTTCTATGAAGCGAAGTATCGCGAGAATCTTGAGATCTTCGATCGCGTTGGCGGCGGCGACTCTTTCGCCTCCGGGCTCATCTACGGTTTTCTGACCGGCCAGGGCCCGCAGTTGGCGGTGGAATTCGGCGCCGCGCACGGCGCCCTCGCCATGACCACGCCCGGCGACACCACCATGGCCACATTGAAGGGAGTGACCCAACTCATCAAGGGAGCCGGGGCAAGAATTGCGAGATAACGGATCGCGAGATAAAAGACTGCGCGGTAATAATCGCGCGACGGAGAACTGCGAGTGACGAAAGAGCAAGTCCGCACCAAGATCATGGAAATCGGAATCGTACCCGTAGTGCGAGCGGCGTCTGCACTGCAAGCTATGCAGGCGGCGGCCGCAGTCTGTGCCGGAGGCATCCCCATCGTCGAAATTACAATGACCGTGCCGGGGGCGATCGACGTCATTGTCCAACTTGCCAAGACCATGGGGAAAGACGTGCTTATTGGCGCCGGTACTGTGCTCGATGCTGAAGCGGCCAAGCGTTGCATCGATGCCGGCGCCGAGTTTCTGGTCAGCCCCGGCTTTGACCTGGCGACGGTTCAGCTGGCGAGACAACGGGGCAAACTCATGATGGCCGGTGCACTCACTCCGACCGAAGTAATCGCAGCCTGGAAGGCCGGCAGCGACTTTGTGAAAATCTTTCCTTGCGGAACGGTGGGAGGAGCGAAGTACATCAAGGCGCTGAAGGCGCCGTTGCCGCAAGTGCCAATGGTTCCCACCGGCGGCGTGAATCTCGACACCGCAGCCGATTTCATTCAGGCCGGGGCCGACGCCTTGGGCATCGGTGGGGAACTGGTGTCCGCCGCCGCCTGCAAATCAGGAAATCTGAGCGTCATCACGGAAGCGGCGCGGCTGTATGTCGACATCGTCCGGGAAGCACGGCGGGCGGCCAGCGCGTCCAAAGATTGACCGTGTCCGCCACTTCCGGGCAGACGATTTGACATGAGAGGGCAATCCTTACCTGCGCTTTCGCAATCTTTGCTCGACGGGTTGCGCAAACGGAATCCTACGAATATCGAATTGCCCACAGCCGATCTACTCAGCGCGCCAGAGACAATCCTCCAGATTGGTTCGGGATCGTTCCTCAAGGGCTTCGTCAAAGACTTCGTGCAGATGGTTTGTCGACGATCTCACGCCCTACCGCGTCCGGAAGATTCAAATTCTCAACGGCTCGCATACGATGCTGGCAGCGATCGGCGGACTACTTGGCTTGCGAACCGTTCGCGAGGCTATCGACGACCCGCAACTCGGCAAGGTCATCGAAAATGCGATTTTTCAGGAAGTGATTCCGGCTATCGAGCTTGGTGAAGAAGTCGAAAACCGATTCTATGCACGCGAAATCCTGGCGCGCTTCCGTAATCCTTTTATTGAGCACTCACTGGTTTCGATTTGCTCGAATTGCAGCACTAAAGTCGGCACCCGGCTCTTCCCCACGATTCGCAGTTTCATGGAGCGGCACGAGGCGGTGCCGCGAAGGCTTTTGTTCGGAGTGGCAGCCGTGATGCTACTCTTGCGATGCTCTGAAGTGGAAGATGCGCATCTCCCTTTGATTCGCGGGATGTGGGCGCGCGTCGATGATCGATCACCGGATTCGATTTCAGCGTTTGTCCAGCGAATTCTGGCGAAACAGGTCGAGTGGAGCGGGGAACATGTTGATCCCCGAGCAATCGCGCCGGAAGTCGCCAGCTTCCTTTGAAGATTCGCGAGCAAGGGCTTCGTGCCACCTTGGAATCCCATGTTTGATGACGGAGCGAGCCGTCTTGGCCGAGCGGCTCGTTCCTAAACTCGGTCGTCTATGGTATGCGGCGCCACGGTTCATTTGCGCCGACGTTCAAACTCGCGGGAGTGCCCAGTCTGTTGAAGCAGCTTGGTTACCAGTGCCGTCCAGCCGGTCTGGTGGCTCGCGCCGAGGCCTTGCCCTGTATCGCCGTGAAAATATTCGTAGAAGAGAATGAGATCGTTCCAGCCGTGATCGATGCTGAATTTTGATGTGGCCTGGTATACGGGGCGGAGTCCGTTCTCGCCGCGCAGGAAGATGCCTGATAGCCGACGCGAGATTTCCGTGGCGACTTCAGAGAGCGTAAGCATTTTGCCGGAGCGCGAAGGAAATTCCACTTTGAGGTCGTCGCCGAAATAATGATGGAACTTCTGTAAAGACTCGATTAACAGATAGTTCACGGGAAACCATACCGGCCCGCGCCAATTTGAATTGCCGCCGAACAGGCCGGTGGTGGATTCGCCGGGCTCGTAGTCTACGCGGTGCTCCTTGTTATGGAATGCGATGGTGAACGGGCGATCACGGTGATAGCGAGAGAGCGCGCGAATGCCGTGGGGCGAGAGAAACTCTTCTTCGTCGAGCATGATTTGCAGCAATCGCCTGAGCTGCTCCGCTCCAATGATCGCGAGCAGCCTTCTTTCGCCCATTCCGGAAGTCCGCATGGAGGCGACGTTCTGGGTAAGGTCCGGGCGATTCTCGATGAACCACTCCATGCGGCGCTTGAAGCCCGGGAGACGGTGAAGCAGTTCCGGCTCCAAGGTTTCGACTGCGAATAGCGGGATCAAACCAACCATGGAGCGAATCTTTACCGGAAAGTGCCCGCCGTCGGGGAACTTCAGGCCATCGTAGAAAAAGCCGTCCTTCTCGTCCCACAATCCCATGTCATCTTGTCCGAGATGGTTCATGGCGTAGGCGATGTAGATGAAGTGCTCCCAGAATTTGCTGGCGACATCTTCGTAGGCGGGATCCTGCATGGCCAACTCCATGGCAATGGCCAGCAGGTTGAGGGTGTACATCGCCATCCAACTGGTTCCGTCGGATTGTTCGATGTGTCCGCCGGTCGGGAGGGGATCGCTGCGGTTGAATACTCCGATATTGTCGAGCCCCAGGAAGCCGCCCTGAAAAATATTCATGCCTTCGGCGTCTTTGCGGTTCACCCACCAGGTGAAATTCAACAGCAGTTTATGGAAGACGCGTACCAGAAACTCACGGTCACCGCGGCCGTTCTTCTTCTTATCGATCTTGTAGACGCGCCAAGCCGCCCAGGCGTGCACGGGCGGGTTCACGTCTCCAAGAGCCCATTCATAGGCGGGGAGCTGGCCGTTGGGATGCATGTACCATTCGCGGAGCAGGAGCACGAGTTGGTCTTTGGCAAAATCGGGATCGACCAGGGCCAGAGAGACGCAGTGAAATGCCAGATCCCACGCGGCGTACCAGGGATACTCCCACTTATCCGGCATGGAGATTACGTCGGAGTTGTAGAGGTGGGGCCAATCGTGATTTCGTCCCGTGGTTCGCTCTGCCGGCGGAGGCGGATTGCCGGGGTCTCCCTGGAGCCACTGCTTGACGACATAGTGGTAGAACTGCTTGGACCACAACAGCCCGGCGAAGCCCTGCCGCATCACATTCTGCGCGTCGAGCGAGAGGTCCTTCGGGATAATTGTGGCGTAGAACTCATCGGCTTCGCGTTTGCGCGCGGCGAAAAGATCATCGAACTCAGTGAACGCGGCAGTGGAGGACTTGAACTCGAGGTTGGTGAGGCGAAGGCGGACGCTGGCGGTTTTTCCAGCGGCGATTTCCATCGCATAATGAGCGGCCGCTTTCGTGCCCGTGAGTTCCGCCGAGACTGCTTGTTTTATTCCATGAACGATGTAGTCGTTGATGGCGTCCTTCTTGCAGAATCCGCTCTCGGGAGCGTTGAAGAGCCGGTGGGTGTTGGTTTCGTTTTCAGTGAACAAAAGCTCTGCGGAACCTTCGTGATACAGCCAGCGCATGCTCAGAGCAGGATGATTTAGTTCGATGGAGTTTTGTGCGGCACGCAGGCTCGGACGAACCGCAGTGTTATCCCACGACCAGGTGTTGCGGAACCAAATGGTCGGAAGCAGATGTAGAGGCGCGGATTCCGGACCGCGGTTTGCGACCGTGATCTTAATAAGGATGTCTTCGACGTCGCCTTTCGCGTACTCGACGAAAACATCGAAGTAGCGGTCTTCGTCAAATACTCCCGTGTCGAGCAGTTCGTACTCAGCTTCGTTCTTACTCCGTCGTCGATTTTCTTCGACGAGTTGCGCGTAGGGGAAGGCGGCTTGAGGATACTTGTACAGATACTTCATGTAAGAGTGCGTGGGAGTGCTGTCGAGGTAAAAATAATATTCCTTCACGTCCTCCCCATGATTGCCCTCGGTCCCGCTTAGGCCAAAGAGCCGTTCTTTAAGGATTGGATCGTGCTCGTTCCACAGCGCGACGGCAAAACAGATGAACTGCCGGCGGTCAGAGATGCCGGCGATGCCATCTTCATTCCAGCGGTAGGCGCGCGAGCGGGCGTGATCGTGCGGGAAGAAATCCCAGGCATTTCCCTCGGAGCTGTAGTCCTCTCGCACCGTGCCCCATGCTCGTTCGCTCAGGTAGGGTCCCCAGCGCTTCCAGTGTCGCGTGCGGTCGCGCGCTCCAGCGAGCCTGATCTCCTCGTTCGTCATAGATTGTTCAGTTTACCCCGGTGGACACAGGGAGCGTGGCGCATGGGCGATCATTTACTCCATGTTTCTAGCCTCAAGTTTTCGGTTCGCTAATCCGAATCTACTATTGATCTGTCACGCCAGTTTCGAGACAATCGCCGACCGCGAGGTCGCCACATTTCGGATTGCGCAGGTCGTCACTCAAGGAGACTGGCATGAGGTGCGTAGCAAAGTGGGTGTGCGTAGGGATCGTTCTCTCGGGGGGATCGATGTTGGGGCAGCAGTCGATGCCGGCGCCGCAGACGCCGCCAGATAAGAAGGAATCAGTTGCGCCGCCTAAACACAAACTTGGGCCGCTCGAAATCTCCGTCAACTGGCGCACCCGCGCGGAGGGTTGGAACTGGTTTGAAGGCGCCACCGGAAACAGCGACTATGGCTTCTGGGATTCGCTACTGCGATTGGGAATCGGGCAAACCAGTGAACGTTTTGATTGGTTTCTCGAAGGCGAACAGCCGTCGATTCTGGGATTGCCAGATAATGCCGTGGTAGCGGCTCCTCAAGGCCAGCTGGGCTTGGGTGGAAATTATTATGCGGCGAACAATAATCACACCAACGTTGCCAACGGGTTCGTGAAGCAGGCGTTTGTGAACTTCAAGCACCTCGGACCGGCCAGCTTCAAAATTGGCCGCTTTGAATATTTTGACGGTCTTGAGGTAAAGCCTAATGATCCGTTGTTGGCGACGGTGGTTCAGACGCGCATTTCCAGCCGGCTGATTTCGAACTTCGGCTTTTCCGCAGTCCAGCGGACATACGATGGAGTGCAACTGTCTTCGAACTCCGGGCAGAACAACTTTACCTTTTTCGGCGCGCGGCCGACGCAGGGAGTTTTTCAGGTAAAGGGGATGGATGAACTGAACGTGGATACTTACTATGGCGCGTACACGCGGAGCGTTACGAGTAAGCAGAACGCGGGAGAACTGCGCGTTTTTGCGCTGGGCTACATCGATCACCGTACGCTGATTCTGAAAACCGACAACCGCCCTGCGTCCGTTCGCGCGGCCGATGTTGGCAAGATTGAAATTGCGACCTGGGGTGCGGACTATGCCCACGTTTTCAACGCCAACGATGCCGGCAAGTTCGATTTCCTGGTTTGGGGGGTGGTGCAAACCGGTTCCTGGGGCGATCTCGAGCAACGTGCGGGCGCGTTCGTTGGCGAAGCTGGGTGGCAACCTGCCGTTCGAGTGTTGAAGCCCTGGCTCAGCGCGGGTTATTCATACGGCAGCGGCGATGGCAATCCTAACGACTCGCGTCACGGTACCTTCTTTCAGGTTCTGACTACACCGCGGCAGTACGCGCGCTTCCCCTTTTACAACATGATGAACAACGAGGATTGGTACGGAACTTTGAATCTGCGTCCGGCTTCGAAGCTCGCTCTGCGGAGCGAACTGCACGCCCTGCGGCTGGCGAGCGCTTCCGATTTTTGGTACCTGGGTGGCGGCGCATTTCAGCCGCAGACGTTTGGCTACACAGGCCGGCCGAGCAACGGTAATCGCGGCCTGGCCAACGTATGGGACCTCAGCGGCGATTACCAGATTACGAATTCGTTCAGCGCCACTCTGTACTATGGCCACGCGTGGGGCAAGGGCGTGATTCATGCGATTTATCCCAATGATGCGAATGGGCAGCTGATCTTCTTGGAGACTAACTATCGCTTTTGAGGGCGGAGGCTGCGACCAAACCGATTTGCGCTGAACCCGGATCTTGCGTCAATCCGAATTCAGAGTTGGTTCGTACTGTAGGTGGACGTCAAGAAAACCAACTCTGAAAGGATCGAGGCAATGAACAGGAAATTTGTAGTTGTAGTGGCAGTGGTTGCCATGGCGGTGAGTTCTGCTGTGGCCGGAATGAAGAATCCAATGGTGGGAGGGCAGGAGATGTATCCCACCAAGAACATCATCGAGAACGCGGTGAATTCCGCCGATCACACCACTCTGGTGGCGGCAGTGAAAGCCGCCGGATTGGTGGAAACGCTGGAGGGCCCGGGGCCGTTTACGGTCTTCGCACCTACCAACGAAGCCTTTGCCAAGCTGCCGGCGGGCACGGTGGATTCGCTTTTGAAGCCGGAGAACAAAGCGCTGTTAACCAAGGTGCTCACCTATCACGTAGTTGCAGGAAGGTGGAGCGCTGCCGACTTGAAAAAGCAGATCAAGGAGGGAAACGGGACGGCGGAACTCACGACCGTGGAAGGTGGCAAGCTGTGGGCATCGCTGCATGATGGTACGCACATCATGCTGAAAGACGAGAAGGGCGATACCGCACTGGTGACTATCCCGAATGTGTTTCAGTCGAACGGCGTGATTCATGTGATCGACACCGTGGTGATGCCGAACTAACTCTCAGACCAAGCAAACGCAAAAGGCCGCCTGCGAAGGCGGCCTTTGCTTCATCTAGTTTTGTTTCGTGATGAGGCTATTTCTTGAAAACGATGAATCCGAAGTAGCCATCGGCGTCGTTGGGACCGGCGGTGAAGAAAAGTTGGTTCTTAAGGCCGTTCGCTGCGCTTCCACCTCCGAACTCGATTCCCCAGAGGCCATTGACGGTGAGCGGTTTGCCGAAGGTGTTCATCATCGTGCCCACCAAACTTCCGGTGGTCAGATTGTAGCCAGTGATCTCGCCGGCGCTTACGTTGTTGGTGATCAGCAGGCTGTTACTGAGCGGCCCGAAATCCGGCGGCGCCACAGCGAAACCCCAGGGTTGATTCAGCGGCTTGCCGTGAGCAAAGTGCTTTACGAACGTGCCATTTTCGTCGAAGACATCGATGTAACCGCCGGGACCGCCCGAGATGGCCGCGTAAGCCACATAGACCTGTCCGCCGATGTCCTGAATTCCGAAGGGAGCGAACCCGGGGGGCATGGCCGGATCGGTGAAAGAGCCTACCAGATTGAAGCTTCCGTCGTAGATATCGATCTTGTTATTGGCGAAGTCTGCGGCGAATAGAGAGTTTCCCGAGGTGTAGTTGGTGATGGCTAGTCCGGTGTAGGATGCGCCCGTGTTGCTGACGGCGATGAGCGCGGTGCTTGGTTCAAAATCCGACCAGCCGCTGATAGTTCCATCGAGCGTGGCAAACAGAAAGACCGAAGTCCAGCTATCGATTGCGAACTCGGTCGAACCGTTGTAGACAATCCCGGTCGGCGATCCCGGCCCTGAGCCGCTGATGGGAGGAACGACCACCTCCAAGCCTTGCTTGACGCCCATGCCGTTGTACAAGGTGGACCAGCCTGAAGCCTGGTCGCTGATCCAGAAGGGTGCACCTGGACCGTAGGCGAGTCCCCACGGATTCTTGAGCAGCGTATCGGTAAACTTCGCGTTGCCGGAGATGTCTGAAACCAGCGGAATGGGTTGATACTGAGCCAGGGCAGAGCTGGAGACCAACGCCAGCAGGAGCCCGAGGAGGGGAAGAGCGTGAGAGCGAACGAGCCGACGCGACATGCGATTTCTCCTTAAGTAACGTGGTGCGAGTGAGGGAACGGTGAAAGACAAGAAATTTGGCAGGCGCTAATCGTCCCGCCTGCAGATCGTTGCAATACTAGGAGGGACCGTTGCGGTGGTTGTCACGAGGATGTCACCAGTTTGTACAATTTGTGTCGGCAAAGGCCCGATTATCGCAATGAACTTATCGCAATGAACAAGAAAGCGGCGTTCCGGTTGACTGCCGGAACGCCGCATATTACTTTTCTCTTCGCCACCTGCAGGCGCGAGCGTTTCCTTAAGCTCCCGCGCTGGCAGCTCGGGTAAGGGGCGGCACGGTGCGCGGAGTTTCAACTGCCCGGCCAAAATATAACTGGTAGGAGCGGAAGACTCCATACATTACCGGGAAGACCACCAGCGCTGTGCGCCAGCCGAAATGATGGCTGACCATGTTCACCATCGAGGTCATCCCCGCGCTCAGAACGTAGTAGGGGAATGACAGTTGCACGATGTTGATCCAGATGCGGCGCAATGCAGCGCCCTCGGCAAGTTTGATAATGCCGGCCACCGGAGCCGTCTGGCCTAGGAAGAATGCAGCGGTCGTCGAAGCCAGCATCAACGGCTCTGACGCCCAGGCAGTTTTGCCCAGCCAGCCAGCGTTCCAGAGCAAGTTCGCCATGCTGGTGGCGAATGCCATCATGCTGACGTTGAACAACATCTGTTCAGGCTTAAACTTGCCGCCTGCTTTCGGCCAGCACTGCACCATCGTGGATACGCAGGCGATGAAAACGGCTTCGACTGCGCTGAGATTCACCACTGCCATGAGAAGGAAGGGCAAGTTGACTGACATGTTTCCGTCGATGCCCGGCAGCCTGATCTTCATCCGCGAGGTCGCTGCCGCCAGTGCCAGTACAGCCAGGGCGTAGGACGCGTGCAACGTGTGGCTCGCGAACCCGGCGTACGTAGTGCCTGCGATCGCTGCCACTACCATCATTGCGATGAATGTTTGCGTTTGCCGTGTGTTGTACTTCATGACCGTCTCCTTTCTTTGGATTTATTTCACACGGCTACTGCTCATCGTCACCAGCATCGGAGAATGCGCCATCAGTGGTCGAGACTGCCGCACCCCAAACCACGCTGGTGGCTTGCGTACCTGTGGCGGTCGTCGAACCCCAAACCACGCTGAAGGCGCTCAGCAAATTGTTGTTCCAGGGCAGCGAACTTCCCCAGACCACCGAACTGCCGGTTACGTTTGCACCCCAAACTACCGAGGCGCCCCACACTACCGAAGATCCCCAGACCACCGAACCAGCAGCGATGGCGCCGTTTCCCTCAACCAGGGAAACTACGCCGTTGGACGTGTTGTAAACGACCGATGGTGACAGTGCTGCGCCCACGTTGGCCGGGGCCAGGGTGGTGTCGTTGACCGCATTTTGCATGTCGACCAGCCCGGACCCGATCGAAAGCAGATCGTAGAAGTCGGTGAAGGTCTGCTGGAGATGGGGAACATACGCGTTGGTGGAGACCGGAAGCGACTTATAAGTGCTCTTCATCAGGCGAGCTTTCACCTGATCCGGAGTAAGCTGGCCATTCTGCTGCAGAAGCAATGCAACCGCTCCAGCAACCAGCGGCGTTGCCATGCTGGTCCCACTCAGCGTGAAGTAGTCGTTGTTTCCATCGTTGCCGGTCACCAATTCCGCTGGATACTCTGTTTCCAGGGTTGCGCCGGGAGCTGCCAATGAGACGATATCGTTGCCGGGAGCGACGATGTCAGGTTTTACCACGTGGTCGTAAGTGGTAGGACCCTTGGAGCTGTAACTCGCAATGGTCTCGGCTGACGGTGAAGAAGATCCGTTGTTCTTCATCGCGCCCACGGTGATCACGTAGGGATCGTTGCCGGGAGCAGTGATGGTTCCAAATCCGTTGCTGCCGTAAATACTCACGCGTCCGTAGTTACCTGCGGCAACTACCACCACGATGCCGGCCTTCCATGCCGATTCCACGGCCTGGCAAAGCGGATCCTGGGTATAGCTGACGAAAATGCCGCGCCCCAGCGACAGGTTGATCACGCGGATGTTGTAAGTGTTCTGGAGGGCAATGGCTTCCTCAATGGCCGCGATTACGGTGCTGTCACTGCCAGAACCATTGACATCCAGAGCGCGAAGATCCACGAGGTTTACGGCAGTGGCGACACCCTGGTAGGTTCCGCCGGAGAGATAGCCGTTGCCGCCGATGATTCCGGCGACGTGCGTGCCGTGGCCGTACAGGTCATACTTGCCACCGTTCGAGTTAGTGCCTGTGGTGCCTGTGAAATCCTGGTGATATACCACGCGCGAATGAGATTCGGTTGAATCCTTCAGGTCGGGGTGACCGTCGTTAATGCCACTGTCGATTACGGCGACGCCAATTCCCGCTCCGTTATAACCAGCATTCCACGCGGAGGGCATGCCCGTGGCCACATCCGAGAGGTCGTCGAGTTCTTTCATGGGATGGTCAACGGTCACCGAAACAATCTCGGGATCGGCCTCCAGAGCGGGAAGCGCACTTACCGGAATCGTAAGCGCGATGCCCTTGACCAGATGGAGCCGATGGTTCAGCTGCGCGCCCAGGCGCTGCACTCTGCCCTCCTGCTCCGTCGCCGGAACCTGCCGGTACTGCACGATGACTTTAACGGTCTCGCTGGCAGCGGCCTGGCCCTGATGGGCTCGTGCAAGCGTAGGCGCGAGATCCGGAGCGAACTTGCCCACGAATTTGCCATCGCCCTCCGGAGCAGCGGCGAAAGCTGCTTCCGCTACCAGTATGAGTAACAGCATGCCCAGGCGTTTTCCCCAGGCTGCGCTGTGGCGCTCGCCTCGAGACGGACTCTTCGGTTTCAGCGTGTACAACATAAGTCTCACCCTTTCGTTGTGCTTCGGCTTCGGCCCGCTGCCTTCAGCCAGGGTTGCAGCCTTCGACTCCGTTGCTGTTGTTGCACGCCCCATACCAATGCGTCTTGGTGTAAGTTGTTGAATATACATGCGTTAGAGAGGGGCACAGAGAGCGCGCCGGGGCCAATCTGTCTCTTACCCGGGGGCGCAGGCCATTTTGTCGCGCTGACTGTTCGTGACCTTAGTTTCGCATCCTGGTTACTACGCGCGCGAAGTTGCGCGGCGGGGAGAGAAGTCTCGTTGTTATTGGTTACCGGCAGCGGCGAACAGGAAATGGAAGTGGCGCGGATGATGTTTCGTGGGGCGCCTGAATTCGGGCGTCAGCGAGCCGTTGCTGCTCCGGCCTTCACCGGCATGGGCGCGCTCACGGAGAGCGGTCGCGGCATCGCCGCCATCAAGCGCTGGGTATATTCGTGTTGCGGATCGGTGAAGATCTGATTGGTGGCTCCGCATTCGACGATCTCGCCGTGGTGAAGAATGGCGATGCGGTCGCAAATTCCAGCCACTGACGCGAGATCGTGAGAGATATACAGAATCGCCATTCCCGTGGAGCGGTTCAGTTCGCGAAACAGCGCAAGGATTTCGGATTGCGTGATTACGTCGAGAGCGCTGGTGGCTTCGTCGGCGATCAGCAGCGCGGGACGATGCATCACTGCCATGGCAATCAGCACGCGCTGCGCCTGTCCCACGCTCATCTGCGAAGGATACTTGCGCAAGAATTCGTCGTCGGAAGGCAGGGAAACGCTGTGCAGAGAAGCTCGGATTGCGTTGGCACAGTCGGCGCTTGTCCCTGAGGCGTGGGCGCGCCATGCCTCTTTGAGTTGGGTTCGAATCTTCAGTGCGGGATTCAGAGAAGATAGAGGACTCTGCAATACGAGAGCAATGGCGCGGCCTCGCAGCGCGCGTAGTTCGCGCTC
>JBEKHS010000017.1:0-128964 GCA_050012155.1 Candidatus Sulfotelmatobacter sp.
GGCCGCGACCGGACAATGGCTCTGGCGATTCTCCGCGACCTCCTTTCCTCTCCGAATTCGTAAATCACATCGGCAAGCTCGCGCTCGTCGAGGTGGTTTACCACTTGTTCGGCGGTACGCTCGGAGTGCGGGTCCATCCGCATGTCGAGCGGTCCATCCGCCTGAAAACTGAATCCGCGTGCGGCATCGGAAAGCTGCAAGCTGCTGACTCCGATGTCAGCGAGCAGGCCGTCGGCCATCCGACCTCGGACCTCAGCCAAACTCGCAAAGGATGCATGCCTCAATTCGATCCCAGGCCAGTCCGCTCGCTCACGTTCAGATTCGCTGAGGTCTGACGTCCGCAGTCTGACGCCCGCTCTTTCCAGCGCCGCCGGGTCTTTATCGAGCCCAATCAAATGTCCCGCTGCGCCGAGGCGTTTTGCGATTTCGTAACTGTGCCCGCCCAGGCCCACCGTGGCGTCGATATAGGTCCCGCCACGCCGCACGTTTAAAAAGTCGATCGCTTCTTTTAAAAGAACCGGAACATGATTTGATGAAAGATGGCTGACTTCCCTTCCACCACCATGCCCAACCCCCTGAGGGGTGTCTGTTGAACCCTCGCCCACTAGATGCCCAATTCGTCGAGCGTCTTCTCATCCTCAGGCGTAAACTTTTCTTCCTCGACCTGCTTGCGGTATGACTCCAGGTTGCGCACCAATAAACGATTTAGGTTGCCGGTCACAGCCACTTCGCCCTTGATCTGCGCCGCATCCCGCAACAGTTGCGGCATCAGCAGCCGGCCCTGGCCATCCATTTCCACCTGCTGGCCCCAATAGTTCACCCGGTCGAGGAACTTCTTTTTCGTGGGGTTGTAGTTCGAGAGACCTGCCAGTTTCTGCTCGATCCGCTCCCACTCCTCGAAGGGATATATTTCGGCAACCTTGCCGTCGACACTCGTGATATAGAATTGCGTGTTGTATTTCTCGTCGATCACCCGCTTGAACTCGGCTGGGATCTTCAACCGCCCCTTTTCGTCGACGCGAGTTGGGTGATTGCCGCGAAACATATGCTTTATCGGTAAGCCCGAGGCGACGATCGCCTCTAACGCTTGTCATCCTGAGGCGAAGGTTTTTGTCGCCGAAGGATCTCTTCACCACCGCTGCCGCCACGAAGGGGGCTAAAACGACGCAAAAGCTGGTCAAACTCGGTTGGTTCGGGCTGTTCGTCGAGCTTTTGGGTCGGCTTCCCACCGGCTCCTCTTTATCTGCGTCCCGTTCCCACGACCTTAACTGTTTTGACCACTCTGTACCACTTTGTACCACATCTTACCCGTAAGTCATTGATTGTCAAGCACAAACTTGAAGGCTGGTATCCCACCTTGGGAGTGTTTTGGCAAAACGCGAGGACTTGTGGTTAACTAGAAATACGACCACAAGATGTTGGGTTTACGCTCCAGAGTCCTTCGCTATTTATTCGCTGAGATTTCTCTTGCATCCCGCGCCCAGCGCGCAGTTTCCTGTGGAAATTCGTTGTCGCGGATTCTCAATGCCGTCCGGCGCTCGACGGAGCGTCCGAGCGACGGTTCGTCGAAAGGTTCTGCCAAAGCTACTGTTGGCAACGCAAGAGATTCTTGTTACTTCGCCGGCTCGACAAACACAGCGGTACCGTACGCCAGAACTTCGGTGACGCCCTGCATGATTTCCGTCGCGTCGTAGCGGGCGCCGACTACGGCGTTGCCGCCTAATTCGGCCGCATGCTGCAGCATCAGATCGAAGGCCTCGGAGCGCGTCTTCTCGCACAAGTTGGTGAGCAGTGTGATGTTGCCCCCGACCAGGGTCTGCAATCCGGCGCCGATAGTGCCGAAGATCGAGCGCGAGCGCACCACGATGCCGCGCACCACTCCCAGAGTGCGGGTCACACGAAACCCGTCGAGCTCGAATTGCGTCGTGACCATGTTATGCGCGACCATCCTTCCACCGCCCGTGTAGTTCGTTGCCATCAACGTCATCCTTTCCGCATCTTCTTCGCGATCTTCATCTTTTGCGATCCTCTCTTACCGGAGCAGCTTACTATAGCCCGAATATTACAAATATCTCACTCGAGCGCCGCCGTAATGAAGAATTCCTGTGATGAAGCATCATACTCAACCCGCAACATATTGGGCTTGCAGCAGACCTGGCAGTCTTCCACATAACTCTGCCGGCGTCCCGCAGTTTCATCAACCGCAGTGAGATTCCACTCGCCACAACCCGCACATTGAAAACCAGCTTCCATAAAGGCAACTACACCCGCGGCCTCGTGGTGAAAACGCGTCCGCCGTGCGATAACCTCAGCCTACCCTATAATGACGAGGCTCTCATTTTCGAGCTTTAACTTTCGAGCTTTCACTTTCGACGTTCATTTTCGAGCTTTCATTTTCGAACCCGGAGGCTTCATGATTTCACGGCGGCGATTTCTTGAAGTGGGCGGCACAGTGGCAGGAGTGGCCGCTGCATCCCCTTCCCTGCTGGCGTCCTCGGCAGCGGAGAGTCGTCCTGGTTCTCCTCTGCCGCCGTCTATCGCGAGCTTGAAGTCGAGGAAGAGTGAAGCCAATCCCATCACGCGCGAGGAAAGAGCCGTGCGACAGGAGCGCGCTCGCGCATTGATGAGAGAGAACGCAATGGACGCGATCGTGATCATGGAAGGCACGTCGCTGCGATATTTCACCGGCATTCGCTGGTGGGGCGGCGAGCGCATGTTCGCGTTGGCGCTGCCTGCGAAGGGCGCTGCGTTCTATGTCTGCCCGGCTTTTGAAGAGGGCCGGGCCCACGAGCAGATTGCCGGAGCGCCTGCTGGTGAAAATCCCGACGTGCGCAGCTGGCAGGAAGACGAAAGCCCCTACCAGCGCCTCGCCCAGGGACTGCGAGACCGCGGCATCACGGGCGGCAAGGTGGGGATTGAAGAGACCATGCGCTTCTTTTTCGCCGACGGAATTGCCAAGGCCGCTCCGCAGGCCACATTGACAAGCGCGACGCCTGTAACCGCGGGTTGCCGAATGATCAAGAGCGCTCACGAACTCGCGCTGATGCACCTCGCCAACCAGGTGACGCTGACCGCATACGAAGCGGTCTATCGCGCGCTGCGCGAAGGCATGACCCAACAGCAGGTGGGAGACTTGATCGCTGCGGCTTACGGCCAACTAGGTTTCCCCGGCGAGGCCAGCGTGCAGGTCGGCGAATACTCCGCGCTTCCACACGGTTCGGCTACGCCGCAGGTGATTCGCGAAGGCTCGATCATCATGATCGACGACGGCTGCACCGTGGAGGGATATCAATCCGATATCACCCGCACGTTCGTGCTGGGCAAGGCATCAGAAAAAATGAAAAAAGTCTTTAACATCGTCCATCGGGCGCAAGCGGCAGCTCTGGCCGCTGCACGTCCTGGAGCCGAGTGCGGCTCCGTCGACGCGGCGGCCCGCAAAATAATTACCGACGCCGGCTACGGACCCGACTACAAATTCTTCACTCATCGCCTCGGCCACGGAATCGGCATGGATGGGCACGAGTGGACCTATCTGGTCCGCGGCAACCCTACAAAGCTTCAGCCCAATATGACGTTCAGCGACGAGCCCGGCATCTATATTCGCGGAGAGTTCGGCATTCGCCTTGAAGACGATATGCACATCACCGAAAATGGCGCGGAGCTATTCACGCCGCAAAGCCCGTCGCTGGAAGATCCGTTCGGTAAAGCCTGAGGATTCTCGCCAGGCCAAACTTAGATCGCCGAATCTTGCATCGAAAGCGCTGGGCCGAAGCCTGTCTCGCTCCCACTTCTACTTCGACGATTCGACCTGTAGATTGTTGGTCACCGAGAAGATCCCCGGTACGCCGTTGGCTCGAAGGCCAGCCACGTTCTTGTCCGCTTCGTTATCTACGACGCCTTCTAGAGTGACATGGCCGTTCTTCACAATAATTCGAATCGGTTTCTGTATGCCCAAGGCATACTTCTCCAGCATCGGGTATCCATAGATGGCACGAAACAGCCGACGGCGAAGGCCGTCATCGATGCCCGAGGGCGGAAGAACCTCAATTTCGTTATCCACCTTCTCGACACCTTCGACGTGTTTCGCGGCGTTGCCGGCATCGGACTTGAGCGTGGGTTGGACCACCGCGCCCAGCAGCGTAACGTTGTATCCTTCCACCTTAAAGGATATGGAGTCGAACACGCTGTAGTAAGGGAGCATGAGAAGCTCGTGCCGCACCTGCTTGATGATACGTTCCTGTGCCTTGGCCGAGGGCTGTTCACGATCCTGAGCAAAGCCCAGTGTTGCGAGCGACAGAACAGCAACAATGGCAGCCAACATTTTGCGCTTCATAATGGTCCCTCCCTGCACGAAGTTCCCTTTAGATGGGGCCAGTGTACCCTAGGTTGCCGGCCACGGGAAACTCAGCGCGGGATGTCACAAAGAGGCAGGGATGAAGCAGTGGGACTGCGGGTTCTCAGTAAAGCCGTTAATTAAAGTGCGCCGGTGCAGCAAGCGGGCGGGGAGGGCGAGGTTCCCGCTACCTGCAGCGGCGGTTTGGTTCAAGCCGAAACGCTGAGACCATTGGAGGTAGAACCGGTTGAAGTAGAGCCGGTTGACGACGAGTCGCCTAACAAGTTCAGCACTATCAACGAACTGCTGGAAACGGCTGCTGTGGACATAGGAGTCTCCTCAGAATTCGGTTGATCTGACAAGTAACGCTGTCGGTGGTTCTTGCCATCCAAGGGCCACATCGGCCTTAATAAAAACATACTTTAGGTTTGCGGCGAAAAATCATCCGGTATTCCGACTTTGCGGGGTAAGACTCGCTGCTGATCATGATTACGAAAGGGATGGGTGGCCTTCGCCGAAGATACGGATGGAATACAGAAGAGATCGAACTCGGCTATCAGCGTGAAATCTCGGTTGGCACCGGCGCGATTACGTTCCTAGCGAGTAGTGCTGCTCCGAAAGTTCCCGCAACCTCTTGGCGGCGAGCTCCGGCGTCATATCGCGCTGAGGCGACGCCAGAAGCTCATAGCCCACCATGAACTTCCTGATGGTCGCGGAGCGCAACAAGGGAGGAAAAAAGTGTGCGTGAAAATGCCACTCCGCATGATCCTTGCCGTCCGTGGGACGCTGGTGAAAACCCATCGAATACGGGAAAAGGGTCTGGAACAGATTGTCGTAACGCGTCGTTAGACGCTTAAGCACGTCCGCCAGACCGGCGCGTTCGGCCGTATCCAGGGCTTCCATATCGGCAACGTGGCGCTTGCTGAGCAGCAGAGTTTCGAAGGGCCATGTCGCCCAAAAGGGCACAACCGCGAGAAAGAATTCATTTTGGCACACGATGCGATCACCCGAAGCCGCCTCCAACGCACAATAATCACACAGAAGACAGCTGCCTTGTTCCCGTTGATAATCCTCCAACGCTTCCTGCTCCTTCCGCGGTTCGTTTGGAATGGTTTGCGTGGCCCAGATCTGCCCGTGCGGGTGAGGATTGCTGGCCCCCATCATTGCGCCGCGGTTCTCGAAAATCTGAACGTGGCTGACATAGGGAAGATTCCCGAGACTTCGATACTGCCCGGCCCAGACCTCGATCACGCCTCCGATTTCGGCAACGCCCATCTGTCCGAGCGTCAAATCGTGACGCGGCGAGAAACATACCACGCGGCAAATGCCGCTTTCCGCCTCTGCGATAAGCAGATGCTTATCGCCTTCATCGATTGTTAGGTTCGGGAGTCCGGGTTGCAGCGCGGCGAAATCGTTGTCAAAGACAAAGGTGGCCTGATATTGCGGATTGCGCACGCCACCGGCGCGTGAGTTGCCGGGGCACAAATAGCATGTCGGATCGTAAGTGGGCGAGGATGACTGCGCAGGCTTCTCCAACTGCCCCTGCCACGGGCGCTCGGTACGGTTGGGCGAGACCAGAATCCAGTCGCGGGTCAGCGGATTGTATCGGCAATGCGAACTTCGTTGCAGCTTGGTCAAATCCACGTGATGGTCCTCTCCTTGCATTTTGCCTGCCCAGCCGCGGTGATCGAGACTCTGGCCATGCACACCGGGGCTAGAAATCGCCCGCAGGACGTAATGCATCTTAACAAGGCAAAACAATTCCCGTGGGTAAATACTCAAGGTTGTAGAAAGGAGTGTAGCTCGAACAAACTCGCGGACACGCGGGTATGCGCCGTATACTCCTCGCTGTGTTCTCGCTGCTATCTAATCGACTCTGCCGGCTCGGGCTGGCTCTCACACTGGTGGCGCTGTGCGGTTGCTCCCATAAGCAAAACGAAAAACGCTGGCGCGAGTGGCGCGTTTACAGCGGCGGACCGGACAGCATTCACTACTCCGGCCTCACGCAGATCAACCGCTCCAACGTAAAGCAATTGCAGGTAGCCTGGACTTTTGACGCGGCCGATGCCTCGCCCGGCTCCGAGATGGAGTGCAATCCCATCGTCGTGAATGGAGTTCTCTACGCCACCACGGCGAGAGCCAACGTCATTGCGCTCGATGCTGCATCGGGCAAACTGCGCTGGCGCTTCGACCCGGCAGACTTTGAGCACGTACGATTGATCGGTAACAAGATCCGCAGTCGAGGCGTCACTTACTGGTCTGACGATAATGGCAACGGCAAAGACCAGCGCATATTTTCGGCTGCCCGCCAGTACCTCTACTCTCTCGACGCCCAGACGGGCAAGCCCATCGCATCGTTCGGGACCGCGGGTCGCGTCGATCTTCGTGACGATCTGGGCGACGATCTGGGCCGCGACGCGAAGAATTGGGTCACGATGACGAGTCCGGGAATCGTCTACAAAGATCTTTTGATCATTGGAAGTACGGTCAGCGAAACCCTCCCGGCCGCTCTGGGAGATATTCGCGCCTATGACGTCCGCAGCGGAAAATTGCGTTGGTCCTTTCACACGGTGCCACGTCCCGGCGAATTTGGACATGACACATGGCCGAAAGACGCCTGGAAATACACCGGCGCAGCCAATGGCTGGGCTGGCCTTTCCCTCGATGCGGCGCGCGGACTGGTTTTCGTTCCCACCGGCTCTGCCTCGTACGACTTCTACGGCGCGAACCGCGTGGGCGACGATCTGTTTGCCAACTCGCTGATTGCTTTAAAGGCAGATACCGGAGAACGTGTATGGCACTTTCAGACCGTGCGCCACGACATTTGGGATCGCGACTTGCCGGCCCAGCCCAGCCTGGTCACCGTGCGGCGAGGCGGTCGCGATGTGGACGCCGTGGCACAGACGACCAAGTCTGGATACGTTTTTCTCTTTGATCGAGAAAACGGCAAACCCTTATTCCCGATTGAATATAAGAATTATCCGGCCTCCGATCTCGACGGAGAAGTCGCTGCGGAAACTCAACCCTTGCCGACCGCGCCACCGCCGTTCGCGCGCCAGCAACTCACCGAGGACATGTTGACGCAACGGACGCCCGAAGCCCACAAAGACGCACTCGAACGCTTTCGCAAAGTGCGCAGCGCGGGTCAGTTTGTCCCCGGCAGTCGCGAGGGCACAGTGATCTTTCCCGGATTCGACGGCGGAGCGGAATGGGGCGGAGCCGCCTTTGATCCCGGCACGCACCTGCTTTATGTCAACTCGAACGAGATGGCCTGGATCTTGCGCATGTTGCCGCAGGAGCCAAACCATGGAATCGTCAGCGGCAAAAGCCTTTATCTGCGCGAGTGCGCCACGTGCCACAAAGCGAATATGCAAGGCGCCCCGCCCGAGTTTCCATCACTCGTGAAGCTGAGCGACCGGTACAGTGAAAACGATGTCGCTGCGTTCGTTTCCCAAGGCGGAGGCAGAATGCCGGGCTTCGCGCGACTGGGGGCCGACGAGCTTCGCGCGGCTGTGAATTTTGTCTACAGCGGCGAAGATAGGCGGGTCCCCAACAGCCTCGCCTCGACTAGCGACATGAAATACGTAAGCGACGGCTACAATCGATTTCTCGATGCCGACGGCTATCCCGCGATTCAGCCGCCATGGGGCACGCTCACGGCAATCAATCTGGATAGCGGAAAAGTCGCCTGGCAACGTCCGCTTGGAGAATATCCGGAACTCGTTGCGCAAGGACTGAAAGACACTGGGAGCGAGAATTACGGAGGACCGATAGTCACCGCCGGTGGCTTGCTGTTTATCGCCGCGACCAGTTACGACAATAAGATTCGCGCCTTCAACAAAGATTCCGGCGAATTGCTATGGGATGCAACGTTGCCTGCGGCAGGCAATGCTACACCGGCCACGTACGAAGTCAATGGCCGTCAATTCATCGTGATCGCCGCCGGAGGCGGGAAGGCCCAGAAGCGGTTAGGGATCGCACCTGCATCCGCCGCAATTTACATTGCCTATGCGCTTCCGCAATAACCTCGCGAGTCGCCGACTACTATTACTGTCCTCCGGCGCGCGCCAGATTATTTGATCTCCACTTGATCGATCTCGAATTCGAACTTTCCAGTCTGGCTCTGCGCGAATGCGAGATTCGTCAAATCGTGACCATCCGTCTCGAAGCTCGAGATCGGGAACGAAAACTGCTGCCAATCCGGGCCAGCTACAAAGGTCTTGATCGCAGGCATCTGATTTTGCCGGCTCTGCGTTCCAACAGCAATGGCATAGGTCTTTCCGTCCCCCTTCGCCCAAAAACTAATCGTCTTCTTGCTCGAAAGATTCACCGGCTCGATCGGCGACGATCCCGGCACAAATAGCACTCCCGCCCAGGTAAACGGCGCACCGGGAATAATTTCGCCGGCAACCTTCAGCGCTCCCTTCGAACCATTCGCGCCGCCTTCCACCACTTGCATCGAGGCGATCGACTTGCCGCCTTGCATCGAATCGCCTCCTGCCATCCACGATCCGTAATTAGCGGAAGGTTTTCCGTCATCGAAAGTGCTCACCGCACCCGATTCCGACCCGGGCGGCGGAGGCGGAGCCGGCGGAATGCCGGTTTCCCCATAGGGGCCGGTCACGTGCAGCAGCACAGTGCTGGTCTGGTCGGAGCTGGGACCGACCATGATTTCGAATGCTCCCGGTTCCACAACTTTGTGCATGTCAACATTGAGCATTGAAAGCGTGCCGGGTGTGATGGTAAATTCCACCGTCTTTTTTTCACCGGGCTTCAATGTGATGCGCTGGAAGCCCTCCAACTGCATCACCGGGCGTGTCACCGATGCGACTTTCTGGTGAATGTAGAGTTGCGGGACCTCATCTCCTTCGCGCGATCCCGTGTTCGCAACGTCAACGCTGACCTTGGCAGTTCCGCCCATCTCGATTTGCGAAGGCTCAACGCGAAGGTTATCGAACTGAAACGTCGTGTAGCTCAGTCCGTAGCCGAACGGAAACAGTGGCTTGCGCGTGCTGAAAGCATACGTGCGGTTATCGGACGGTTTGTGATTGTAGAAATCGGGAAGATCGCCGACCGAATGCGGGAAAGTGATCGGCAATTTCCCGCCGGGATTCACATCGCCGAATAGAACATTGGCTGCGGCCGTTCCGCCTTCTTCGCCGAGATACCAGCCCTCGAGAATCGCGGGAACATGCTCGGCAATGTAGTTGATCGAAAGTGGCCGTCCGTTAATCAACAAGACGACGGTCGGAGTTCCAGTTTCCACGACCGCCTTCACCAGGTCGTTCTGCGCACCAAGCAGATCGAGAGAATCGCGATCTCCCAGGTGCTGCTCCGACCACGCTTCGCGGTTGGTGCTTTCGTTTTCTCCGACCACTAGGATCGCGACATCAGCTTTTCGTGCGACTTCGGCGGCTGCCTGCACGCTCTCAGTTTGAGTACTGGGATCGATGAGTTTCACATTGTCGGCAAACCAGCCGTGCCAATCTGGCTTGGCGTCGGTAATCTTGCAGCCTTCCGCGTAGACCACGTTAGCCTTCGATCCCACGTGGTCGCGAATCCCTTGCAGGATGCTGACTCCATGAACGGGATTGCGGCTGTAGCCGCCCAGGTGAATACCCTCGGCGTTGGGTCCGATCACCGCAATGGTTTTGAGCTTGGTGAGATCCAGCGGTAAGAGATTCTTCTCATTTTTCAGCAGCACAACGACTTCCTGCGCGGCTTTCAGCGCTATCTGGCGATGCTCTGCGCTGTTGGTGGTTGTTTCCGCATAGTCAGGATCCACGTAGGGATTGTCGAAGAGTCCCAGCCGGAACTTTGTGGCTAGCACGCGGGCTACAGCCCGATCTAGCTCCGACTCCGGAACGCTGCCCTGCTTCACTTGCCACAGCAGCGTGCGATACACCGAACCGTCAGACAGGTCGTAATCGACACCGGCCGCAATGGCGAGGCGTGCCGCATCCGCCTTGGTGGCGGCGACGAGGTGCGTCTGCACCAGCATTTGCAGCCCGTCGCCGTCGGAGGTAACGTAACCACGGAATCCCCACTCCTGGCGCAGGACTCGATCGAGCAACCAGTGGTTAATATGCGAAGGAATGCCGTCAATCTCATTGTAGGAAGCCATCACGCTGCCTACATTGGCTTCCTGCACGGCGGCCTGGAAGGGCACCAGAAAGTTCTCTCGAAGAATGCGCTCCGAATAATTCGCGGGCGCGGTGTTGGTGCCGCCTTCGGGTTGACCATGCGCCGCGAAGTGTTTCGCGGTAGCCAGTACGTGATGCCGTCCTATCGAGAACGAATCGCCCTGTAGACCTGTGATCGCAGCCACTCCCATGCGCGAGGCGAGAAACGGATCTTCGCCGTAGGTCTCCTCAGTGCGTCCCCAGCGCGGATCGCGAGCAATGTCCAGGACCGGGCTAAAAACCTGGCCCGCTCCACTCGAACCGGCTTCGTCGCCCGCGGCAGTAAACACTTGATGCACGAGCTCCGGGTCCCAGGTGCTGGCCAAGCCCAACGCCTGCGGAAAGCTGGTGCTGCCGTATTCCATGAATCCGTGCAGGGCCTCGCCCATAAATAAGGAAGGAATTCCAAGCCGCGTCTTCTCCCGCAGATAGCGCTGAATTCCATTGCGCAGGATTGCCGCCCGCTTAGCCGGGAACACGAGGTCTGGGTTCCACCATTGCGCCAGCGTGGCTCGCGCCTCGTCGGTGGTGAAAGTCCCTGTGGGATCGATGATGTCGACGGGGCGAGACTCTGCCCCGCCCGTGATTTGCTGGACTTTCTCCTCCAGCGTCATGCGCGGCAGCAAGTCGGCGACGCGTTCGTCAACGGTCAGATTCGGGTTGCGATACTTCGGAGTGTCCTGCGGTTTCGTTTTTTCCTGGCCGCTTAACGAAGCGACACAGAGGAGAGCGACCGAAAGAAAAGAACGAAGCAGAAAGTTACGGTGATGGATTTTCATCTTGGTGGTTGGAGCGGCTGCTCCTTTCGCCTTTGCGGTCCTAATGTTACACCGATACGAACCAACTGAGGATATGGTTCCGTTCTCATCCTCTTAGGGCTCTTGTCAGGCTCGCGGCCGCGATTTCGCTTAGCGGAAGACGTATGTGGGATCGGTATAATGACCCGACGCTCATGAAGTGGGTTCGGGCTATCACCTGGCTGTTTGACTCGGAGCGTGGCGCCCGTGATCGCCTCCTTCCGCGCTGGCTTTTCCTGCGGGCACTCGGCTTGATTTACTTTTCTGCTTTCTTCTCGCTTGTCTTTCAGATTCGGGGTTTGATCGGGCCGCAAGGGATTCTTCCCGCAAACGAATATCTCATTGCCGTGTCCCATGCGCTCGGTCGCACTCGCGGCCTGTGGTATGCGCCTACGCTGCTCTGGCTAGCCAGCGGCCCGCACATGTTGATCATCCTGTGCTGGGTGGGCATGGCGGCATCACTATTGTTGTTCCTGAATTTGTGGCCGCGCGGGATGCTGGTGATCTGTTTCGTCTGCTTCCTTTCGTTCGTGAGCGCGGCGCAGGATTTTTCCGGCTATCAGTCGGATGGGATGCTGCTCGAAGCGGGCTTCATCGCGCTCTTCTTTGCTCCGCCCGGATTCCGTCCGGGATTTGGCATGGCATCGCCGCCCTCTCGGGCCAGCTTGTTCTTGCTGCAATGGGAGTGGTTTCGCATCTACTTCGAATCCGGTGTCGCGAAGATTATCGGCGGAGATCCCGAGTGGCGTCACTTCACGGCTATGGACGAGTACTACCAGAACGGTCGCTGCCCACGTGGGTCGGCTGGTACGTGCAGCATATGCCGCACTGGTTTCATGCTTCCTCGGCCTTCGCCACGCTCGCCCTCGAATTGGTCCTGGTCTGGATGTTGTTTCTGCCGCGCCGCTGGCGCATCGTGTGCTTTCTCATTGTGACTCCGTGGGAGTTGGGCATCATTCTCACCGCCAACTACACTTTTCTAAACTACCTGGTCCTGACGCTGGGGTTTCTCTTGTTGGATGACCGCTTCTTGCTGCGCTTCCTGCCGCTGAGGTGGAAGAAGTCGTTCGCCATGGGCCAGACCGACGGTGCAGAAGCCGCGCGGGAGGCTTCTGAATTCGAACTCCAAGATGCGCCTGGGATTCCGTCAATTCTGGAGGTGCCTCAGCAAAGCCATATGCGGACCTCGGTTGGCTTTCGTCAATCCCTCAAGATCGCGAAGCTAACTTTCACCGGCGTCATGCTCTCGTGGATTTTCTATGCAACGGCCGCGGAGTTGATCTGGATGTTCTCCGCTCTGCCGCTGCCTACGGAGCCGGTAACGGCCCTCGAGCCCTTTCGCATCGCCAATCGATACGGCCTTTTCGGCATTATGACGCGAGGCCGCTATGAGATCGAGTTCCAGGGCTCGGAGGATGGAAAAAACTGGGTACCATATCCCTTCCGGCATAAGCCGCAGGATCTGGATAAACCGCCGGGAATCTACGCGCCCTATCAACCGCGATTCGATTGGAACCTTTGGTTTGCTTCGCTAGGTTCGTGGCAGGACTATCCAATCGTGCCCAGAACCGAAATGCATTTGCTCTCCGATGATAAGGATGTGCTTGCCCTGTTCGCGAGCAATCCCTTTCCGCACGAACCGCCGCGTGAAGTGCGCGCAGTGATTTGGCAATACTGGTTTACGACAATGGCCGAGAAGCGAACGACAGGACTGTGGTGGCGCCGTGAATACATCGGACTCTACGCGCCGACGATCGAGCGCGAAGCGAATGGAACGATTCACGGCGTCGAATGGCCTACGGCTGGTCCGCGCGAGTGAACGCTTGATAAACTTTTGCCACAGAGGTTCGTGCGAGCGGCGCAAATGCGGGTGAACCCAATGCTGCCAACTGCGCAGGCGCCGCTCCGCCTGGTTGCGGTACCGGTTCTCACTTCACCGGCGCGTTCAACGCCGCCACCAGCTCCACAAAACTATTCGCCGCCAGCGTGCGATCGATCATTTCTTTCTGGCTGAAGAGCTGTCCTGCGTCGGCGAGCAGGTCGTGCTGCGACTGGTTATCGGGAGTAAGAATCAGCACAATCAGCCGTGCGGGCCGGCCGTCGCGTGAGCCGAAATCGATTCCCTTCTCGGTCTTTCCAATGGCCACCACCGGCCGCAGCAGGCCGTCTACGCGCGCATAAGGAACAGCCACGCCGAAGCGCCAGCCGCTGCTGGCAATACGCTCGCGTTCACCGATGAGCCGCGCGAAACGCTCCGGCGCATTGCCCACCAATGGCGCGGCCTTCTGGCACATTTCCATCAGCACGCCGTTTTTGGTATCGCTGGTGAGATTGGTGAAAAACAGCTGGCTGGAAACCAGTTCTTTCAGCCTGACCGACTTCTTTCCTTGAATTAGAAAGCGAATCGCCGGCGCCGAAATCAGCGACGTCACCAGCGCCATCACCACCAGCGCCACAAACATCGGTTCGTGGATCAATCCCGCCTGAAGCGCGAGAATGCCCAGAATCATTTCCATCGCTCCGCGCGCGTTCATCGCCAGGCCCACTCCCAGGGCGGTGCGCATATCCATGCCGCCCAAACGTGCGCCCCAGCCTGCGCCCACAACTTTGCCCAGACAAGCCACGCCGAGGATCACTGCGGTCACGCGCGGCTCAAAATTCGTCACAAAGTTCGTGTGCAGTCCAATGCTGGCAAAAAACAGCGGCGCAAACACGTTGGTGACGATCTGGTGAATGTGCTCGGATGTGCGCTCGCGCAAATGCGCCGACTCGCCCACCGCCGCGCCCGTGATGAAGGCCCCAAACACGGCGTGAATGCCTGCATATTCGGCGAAAGCCGCCGAGGCCAGGGTCAAAGAAAAAATAAAGCCGAGCACGCCTCCCGGCCAGGTAGTATGCGCCTGAATAAACGGAAGAATCTTATGAATCAGCCAGCGCCCAACCGTGAGCATCAGCGCCGCAAAACTCAGAACCAGAATAATGGTGTGCCGAACGCCGTGACCCGCGTCCGCGGTCGGATTCATCATGCCGAGGACAAGGCCAAACAGAATCCATCCTGCCAGGTCATCGAACATCGCGGAAGACATTACGACTGTGCCCATCTCCGTGCGCAGCAACCCCAAATCCATGAGAATGCGCGCAATCACCGGAAGAGCTGAGATCGACAACGCCGTGCCAATGAACAGCGCGAAGACGAGGTGGTCGGTGCCTTCGGCGATCCCAAGAACGTGTGGAAACACTCCCGCCGCCAGCAGCCCGAAGACAAATGGAATCACCATGCCCAGCAGACTCACCAGCAGCGCGCTCCTGCCCTGGCGAAAAATGCTGGCCAAATCAATTTCGATTCCTGCGGTCAGAAGAAAGAAAACCACGCTGATCGCAGTAACGCCATCCAGCACCAGCGCCACCGGCCCCGTGTGCGGAAACAGCAGAGAATAGATTTGCGGTTTGTAGTGGCCCAGGACCGTCGGCCCCAACAGAATGCCCGCGATGATCTCGCCCAACACCGAAGGCTGGTTGAATTTCTTTACCAGTTCTCCAGCAAACTTGGCGCTCGCCAGCAGCGCCGCCAGCGCCAGAAACAGAACCATCACGTCGTGGGGAGAGAGGTGATCCATAGAATCAAGAGTTGATTTTGCGCATCTTACGTGGGCCCAAAACGCCAGTCAATCAGGTGAAACCAGCTATGTTTTGAAGTGTGCCGATGGTTGAGGGCCGATTGTCGATGGCGCAACCGCTGCCTGTCAAACCCAGCGGGACAGGGACAAGTTCTAACCACGTCTCAGCCCCGAAAGCGCCATCTTCGCCGCGTTATAGCCGCACATGCCGTGCACTCCTCCGCCCGGCGGCGTCGATGCAGAGCAAATGTATACGTCTCGCGCGGAAGTAGCGTAATGCCGCCATGTCGGTCGAAAGAGAAATTGCCGTATGTCCATTGCCCCGCCGGCAACATCGCCTCCCACGAGGTTCGCGTCCATGTTCTCAAGATCTGCGGGCGAAAAGACGCGCCGCGCCAAGATGCATTCGCGAAACCCGGGAGCGAAACGCTCGATCTGATCTTCCAGTTTGTCGAGCATGTTCACTTTGCTTCCGTTCGGCACATGACAATAAGCCCAGGCCGTATGTTTACCCACAGGAGCTCGCGAGCTATCGAAGAGACTGGGCTGAGCCAGCAGAACGAATGGATGATCTGCGACCTGTCCCATTCTAACGGCCTTTTCCGAGGCAGCAATCTCCTCGAAGCTTCCGCCGAGATGTACCGTCGCTGCCCGCAAGCAGTCGGCAGCCTTCCACGGAATCGGCGCGCTCAGCGCATAATCCACTTTGAAGGCGCCGGCTCCATAGCGAAATTTTTCCAGTTTCCGCTTGTACCGGTCAGATAATCTCTTCCCACCAACCGTAATTAGCTGGCGTGGAGTCAGGTCACAAAGAATCAGGTCATAGGTCTCCAAGGCCGCCAAATTCAAGACTGGCGACGATGTATTTACCTTACCTCCCAACGCGGAAAGAACCCCGCACAGCGCGTCAGTCAATGACTGCGCGCCGCCACGAGGGATGGGCCAGCCAACAGCGTGCGCCGATACCGTCATAAGAATTGCGGATGCGGCACTCAACGGTTCATCGAGGCCGAGAAACGAATGGGCAGCCATGCCCGCGAACAACGCCCGAGTCCGTGGATTAAGAAATCGACGAGCGACCGCTTCTGCCGACTGCAGCGCGACCGCAGCGAAGCGCGCCATTAGCAAGGGATGTTTGGGAATGAACGGAATCGGACGCAATATCTCCAGAGCAAACTCATCCCAACGCTCGACGAACGGACGCATGAGCTTGTCCCACGCTGCTCCATCAACCCCAAGCGAATTTCTTGTTTCAGCAAGGTCACGTTCCAACATTACCGCAGAGCCATCGTCAAGAGGATGTGCCAAGGCCGCCGGTGAGTGAATCCACTCCAAGCCATGATTCGCCAGAGGCAGCGACGAAAAAAACGGCGACCCCGCGCCGAGCGGATAGACAGCCGATCCGAAATCATGGCGAAAGCCCGGCAGAGTTAATTCCAGGGTGCGAACGGCGCCGCCGGGCGTCGGCTGGGCTTCGCGCACGTCCACTTGCAACCCGGCCTGCGCCAGAACAATCGCCGCTGCCAGCCCATTCGGACCGGCCCCGATCACGCATGCCCTACGCACCATCGCGAATCACCACGCTCCTCGAAAACAAAGATGGCCGCATTCTTAGCATAAGTTATTTCCTACGCGCGTAGGACAGTCGAACGAAAGATACGCAAAATGGTTCTGCTTGATTCGGGAAACCATAATCATCGACCACGCCCCGCAGGACAGAGGTTCCCGAACCGATAGACGGGGCCAGGGACAGCTATTTCGGTTGCACTATCAACGAGTGGGCGAACGCCGGATCTCTCAACTACAGCGTATTTCCACATGGAGGCTGGTGTACCTCGACTCGTGGGCATCGATCGCAAGACGAATCCGCCGAGCTTGCCCTAGAACTCATCGCAGAGCTTACCCGCCGCTTATTGCAGGAAAAGCTCGCCTGTTGGAGTCTTGCGAAAGCCGTGCAGCACTCGGCCGTTGCTATCCACAAGCCGGACGACCATGCGATCTCGATTGACTTCTATGTGCGTGAACCCCGCGACCTTCAACCCATAAGGACCGCGCGCGGATGGGCTCCGTTTCAAGGTGCGCAATTCGGCCCCTCCACCGCCGGAAATTACGTAAGAAGTAGGACTGGCCTCGAATTCCAGATGTTGCAGGTCGTGGTCGTGACCGCTTAGATAAAGATGCACTTTCCGCTCGCGCAACAGCGGCTCCCAGTCGCGGATCAAACTCGGCGTATCGCCGTGATCTCCGTTGGAAAATACGGGGTGGTGCGCCAGCACGGTGGTATATAGCGCCGTCGACGGCTGGGCAAGTTCCTTGCGAAGCCAAGCATTCTCCTCATCCATCTCCTGACGGCTCAGGGTTGGCGAGTCAAAGATATAGTGCCCATCCGGATGGTTGCTATCCAGAGCGATAAATCGAACCAGGGGATTCTGCGCGGGAAACGAAAAGCTATACCACTTGGCGGGCATGGTCCAGCGCGACTTTCCATTCACCGCGTATGCCAGTTCCGCCTCCGCTTTGCTGCCGGGACGGTTTTCATAGTCGTGGTTTCCCAGCACGGCATAGCACTTTCCGGGAAACACGTCCGCGGAGTAGACATCTTCAAACTGGTTCTTCCAGCGGCTGGAATCGACGCCTCCGAGCAGCCAGCCATACCAGTTGTCTCCCAGGAGCAGAAGGGTTTCCACGCGGATGCCGTATTTCGCAGCGTATTCCCGCATGGCGTGGGCGACCGCCCGCTGTTGGCTTTGGGAGCTTTCCTGCCCCCAATCGCCAATCGCGAAAAGATGGTGGGCATCCGGAGCAAACTCTATTCCGGTCCCGACGCCGCCTGCAAACAGGCTGTCCAGCCCGTGCCCTAGCGCGAGCGCTGAGAAGCAGAAACTTTGCTTGAGGAACTCGCGGCGTGAGAATCGCTGCGTCACCTTCTTAGAATACTATTTCGCTTGCCAACGGTCTTGCCAAACCATCGATCGAGCACCTCCGATCAGACGCAATCCAACCTTCGGCGGATTACGAAGGCGAGCCCTGGGTTGTAGCCTCAAGCTTCGTGCAGTTTCACTTTATCGTGACCCACAAGCTCGGATCTCAGTTCACTACAGTTTCCGTTGCGCTAATGGTCGTGCTCACGGCTGCATCGTTGTATGCCGGGGACCGTCCCAATCCCGTCGTGATCGACGCCACGACGAAGTCCCCTCAACCGGTGCCGCTTCCATTCCCTGTCGGCGGCCGGTCACCGGATGGACACGTCCTTTCCGCCAACAGCCGCTACCTCATACGAGATGGAAAACCCTGGTTTCCAGTGATGGGCGAGTTCCATTACGCGCGTTACCCCGAGGCAGACTGGGAAATGGAAATCCAGAAGATGCAGGCGAGCGGGATCCAAGTGATCTCGACCTACGTTTTCTGGATTCACCATGAAGAGGTGGAAGGGCAGTTCGACTGGGCGGGGCAGCGGAATCTGCGCCGTTTCATCGAGATCTGCGCCAGGAATGGCCTCTATGTTTGGATTCGCATCGGACCATGGGATCACGGCGAGGTGAGGAACGGAGGAATTCCAGACTGGGCGATCCAGGCGTCGCCCACACGGGAAAATAATCCCATTTATCTTGCGGCGGTTGGCCGCTTCTACGAGGAAATCGGCAAGCAGGTGCACGGCCTGTTTTGGAAGGATGGCGGGCCGATCATTGGCGTTCAGATCGAGAATGAATATAGCGCGCGTGGTCCGGGAAAAGGGGCTGACCACATTCTGAAACTTCGCGAACTTGCGCTGACCGCAGGCTTGGACGCTCCTTTCTACTCGATCACCGGATGGGACAACGCGGTCATCCCTGCTCGCGATGTACTCCCAGTATTCGGTGGGTACGCGGATGGATTTTGGTGGCGCAGCCTGAAGGAACTCCCTCCCAATGCAAACTACTTCTTCACAAAAATCCGCTGCGAAGAGAACGTTGGCGATGATCTGCGCTCCACGCGCCCTGACATCGATGCGATCGATCTCGCGTATCCCTATCTCACCGGGGAGATGGGTGGAGGCATGGAAGTTTCCTATCATCGGCGCCCACGATTGGACCCCAGCGATACAGCCGCCATGGAAGTGGTGAAACTCGGCTCTGGCGTTGCGCTGTATGGCTACTATATGTTCCATGGTGGCACGAACCCGGAGGGAAAGAAGAGCACGTTGCAGGAATCGCAAGCCACCGGATACCCGAATGATCTGCCCGCAAAATCTTATGATTTCCAGGCGCCGATCGGCGAATTCGGACAAATGAATCCGTCGTTTGGCGTGCTGAAGGCTCTCAACTTGTTCCTGGACGATTTCGGCGCGAGTCTTGCTCCGATGACATCCTATTTCCCCAAGCGGATGCCGGAAGGCAAGCGCGATACGCAAACCCCACGCGTGGCTGCGCGCATTCAGGATGACCGCGGGTTTGTTTTCGTCAACAACTACCAGCGTACTTACGACCTGCCGGAACATATGAATTTTCAAGTCAGGCTGGAGATTCCTTCGGGAGTTATCGACATTCCGCGCGTTCCAGTGACTCTTCCTAGCGGGGCGTATGCCATCTGGCCCGTGAATCTCGACGCCGGTGGGACCCGGATTCGCTTCGCCACAGCGCAGCCGCTGTGCAAGTTGGACAATCCAAATACCCTGGTCTTTTTCGCCTGGCCGGGCATCTCGCCAGAGTTTGCCTTTGAAGAGAAAGAGGGCAGTTCCATCGAGGTCCCGGGTGGACAGATAGTTCGCGAGCGAGGGGTCGCTTACGTGGATGGGATCGAGCCGGGAACGCAGGTCGCCATTCGATTGCACCAGAGAAACGGGCCCGACGTAAATATTGTTGTCTTGTCTCGGGAAGAAGCGTTGAACACTTGGAAGGCCAAGGTTGGCGAACGAGAGGAATTGATCCTGTCTCCTGCCCAGCTGTACGTCGATCACGACCGCCTGCATCTGCTGACCGATGACGCGTCGCAGCTAAACGGGGTTTTTTTTCCCGCGCCGGACCGCGCTGTCGCAGGCTTTGTTCGTGACGGCGAGGACGGAATCTTCCAACGATACGCAGCCCGTACACAACCCATTCAGATCGCAGCCCAGGTCCATAAGAACCGCGATGCAGGGGTTGATCTTGATCCCGCGCCGCGGATGGGTAAGGAAATGATGGGAGCGGAGGTGCCTCTGGCCCCGGATGATTCTGCTTTTGAAACTGCCGCCAGTTGGGCGATTCGTGTTCCCTGTGTCGAGCCTGAGGCCGGGAAGATGTTCCTGCGGATCGTTTATGAAGGGGACGTGGCGCGCTTTTACGCCGATGGAAAGCTGCTCACGGATAACTTCTACAACGGCACTCCCTGGCTGATCGGACTCGACCGAGTCCGGTGCCGGGAGCAGCTTGAATTGAAAATCTTGCCCTTGCGAAACCGAGCGCCGATTTACCTTCCCGCGGGCGCTCGTCCGGCGCCTTCTCCGAATGGCCAGGTAGTAAGTTTGAAGGCAGTGCAGGCCGTTCCCCAGTACGAAGCAATTGTGGACTTGAAGCCCTGAGACTCTGGCGCGAACATTGCCAGGACGCCGAACCCGTCGTTAGTGCACTGCGACGATCTGCCATTGTTGCGTCTGGGCACTGCTGCTTGCGGGTTCCTGAACCACAAATCCAGCCAGTGCGCCTGTTCCTCCGCTCGTGTCCAGCGCCAAGCCGCTAAGGCGATTCACCAGGTTGAAGTATCCATTGCCCGCTGAGACGACGCTCCACTCCTGCTCGGTCGAGCTGTTAGCCGGCGATTGGACGATAGCAGTTCCGTTCGTCGTTGACGCGCCGGAGTCGTCGAGCCCGTTGGTGGTACTGCCGGCACCGGGATTGAGACTGGCAATCTGAAAGTAGCCATCCAGATTGCTGGAAATACTCCACTGCTGGCTGAGCGTCGGAGTTCCGCTGTCGGCCTCTGCATTCAACAATGCGCCGGCAGCATTAGAGCCTTGATAGACAGACAGAATGTTCCCGCTGCTGCGATTGACAAACTTGTAGCTCAGGGTTGAATCGAGATTGCCACCGAGCGCGTCCATACCTGGAAGCAGTTCTGAGTAGCTGGGGTCGCCTACGTTGGTTGTTCCTGAGCTATCGGCATTGTTAAACAGGGTCAGGCCGTTCCAGCTATAGATCGCGTTGGCCTGATTGTCGCCGTTGATGAATCCACCGCTCAAGCTCGGTATATTCACCCCAGCCGCGTCCCAGTATTCAATGCCGATCCCCAGATTGTTGGGTAAACCCTCCTGCACTCCTTCCAGATCGAGCAGAAACTGTTGCTGTTCCGCAATGCTTGGCGGCGCGTACCAGGGATCGTTCGCATCAAAACCGTTCTCGTAATGTTCTCCCGTCTCAATGATGAAGATAGGTTTTGTTATGCTGTTGGCCGCGGCAACGAGCACGTCCTGCTCCACCGGCTGGTTCATCGAATTGCTCTCTGCCGCTTGCGCATCGGTTAAAGGCCCATGAAAAAGAGGATAGTAACTCTGACATATGGCGTCATAAGAAATACCGTTCTGATTTGCCAGCGTGAAGAACTGACTCAGATTCCACGCTGGAGTAATGTGAATGCAGGTTAGAGGCGGTGGAATTGCCGGGCCGATCGAAGTGTCGGCAGCCGCGTCATCCACAGCCTGCAGGGCTTGTACCTGCAAGGACGCAAAGCCGTTGAAGTCCGTTCCGGTAGGACTGCCGAGAGAACCCAGGAATCCGGTGTCGACTTCATTACCGATGGCCACCAGGTCGGGCATCACACCAGCCTGACGGTACATCTCGATCTCACTTTTGACATAAGCGTAGATATCCGTCTGCAGTTGAGGGAGTGTGTCACTGGCCCAGGCCGGCGGCACGCTGGCCGAGCTTCCGCCGTCAAAGAGCACTGTAAGTTCCACGCTCAAGCCGAGATTCCTGGCGCGCTTGGCCAGGTCGAGATCCTGCGCATCGGTTTCCGCGTAACAAGCGTTCCCAGTGCACCCGGTCTGTGAGGGATTGGAATACGGCGGCGCCGAGCTCGGTCGCAGGCGCACCATGTTGACGCCGTGAGTCTTCAGCATGGCCAGCACGTCCAGCGGCTGCCCGGCGTCGTTCCACCAGGTCAGCCCGATCGAGGCGCGCGCCGCTTCCTGCTTCTCCAGGAGCGCATTATCTATACCACGAAAGAAAGTTGGGCGCAGCAGCCACTGCTGACTCTGAGTGGGAGCGCTCGACAGCGCGGTTTGATCGAGTGCCTCGCCAGGCGAGGTTGAGCCTTGATATAAGTCGATCAATAAACCGGAGTGATTGTTCGCGATCGTGTAGTAACCATCGCCCGTAGGATTAAGCGTCCACTGCTGTGTGGCACTGCCCGCGCACGGATTCTGCACGACATACACCACGCCGGAGATGGTCGCGCTATCCAAACAAAGATTGTTGAGAATATTGCTGATCTGCCATGATCCACCTGAAGATGATCCGCCGGGAGATGATGAGCCCGGAAGTAGGGTGAAGGACCACCTCTGGCTGGTATTGGTGAAAGTTCTCGTCTGCTCGACGATCTGAGCGCCGGATGCAGTCGAATGGTTATTGAGGTCGGCCTGCAATCCGCTCAATTGATTTATGACGTAATAAACCTGGCCATTGATGGGAGTAATATCCGTCGGCTCTGGAGGTTGCTGGCTCGGGCCCACCACAGTGATTTGGGCCGAAGCTGTGCCGCCATTTGCCGCTTCCGTCGAGGTCACGGCGCTAGTGACGTTGTTCTGCACCCCCGCGGCAGCGCCTGCAACATTCACCGCAAAAGTGCACGAAGCGCCCGCCGCCAAGCTGGAGCCTGACAGGCTAACACTGTTCGAACCAGCAGCCGCCGTAATCGTGCCACCACCGCAAGTGCCCGTTAACCCGTTGGGTGTTGATACGGTCAGCCCGGACGGAAGAGTGTCGGCAAAACCAATTCCGCTCAGGGAACTCGCGGAGTTCGGATTGGACAGATTAAAAGTAAGCGTTGTTGTGCCATTCAATGCTACGCTGGCCGCGCCAAAGGTTTTCGCGATTGTTGGCGGCAATATGGTCGGAGGGTGAGTACCGGACCCGGACGAGCCTCCGCCGCAAGCTGAATTCCAGAGTAAGCATAAAGCAATTCCGAGAGAGAACGACACCCACCGAGTTTTCATCCAGAAAGTCAGAACCGTTTTCCATCCTTATTTTTGTTGGTCAGTTTTTTTGTTGATCAGTGTCTGGTACTTCATCACGTTCTGCCTTGGGCTTGATGTTCATTTGCCGATAGAGCTCTTTGACCTGGTCCTTGGTTTTCTTGATCTCCTCAAAAAGTTGCATTTCTTTCTGCGCCTGGTCGAACATTTGAAGCCGCCTGTATGCCGAAGCGAGCCGGTAATGCGCCTGATTATTGAGCGGATCAACCTGGATCGCGGACCGCAGATACTCGATGGCCTGCTGCGGCTTCTGCTGCATCATCAGAAGCGTTGCCAATCCCATCTGAGCTTCTACTTCGTTGGGATTGAATTTGTAGGCTCGCTGATAGTGGGCAAACGCGCTTTCGAGGTCGGACTGCGACAATGCGATCGCGCCCAGCCCGCACTCCGCCTTGGCGACATCTCCGTCAATCGCCTCAGCGGCTTCGAACTCTTTTCCGGCTTCCGCCTGCGCTGTAGCGTCGTGGGGCGCCGATTGCAACACGGCTTCTCCTAACTCAAAGCGAACGCCTTGCAAATGCGGGTCGATCTGCAATGCCCTCCGATAGTGCTCGATCGCGTGTTGGAGATCGCCTCCGTTAATCAAACGCTCGGCGATCACTTGTTGCATGCGGGCCGAGCCCGGCGCAACCACGGCAAGCTTATTCAGGGTGTCATCGGCCAATTCGGAGTAGACGCGTTGTGCCATGAACAAGACATCCTCATTGTCGGGGTCGAGATCGACCAGCGATCGCATGACGCAAGCCGTCGCCCCCGGATCACCTTGCTGATCGTAGAGAGAGGCCAACTCCAAGCCGACCTGCAGCCGTAGCGGCTTGTCTTTGTCATGCAGTTTTGCAAAAGACTTTTCCAAGAGCCCTTTCGCGGACGGATCGCCCAGTCTTCTTTCGCAAATTCCAAGGAGAGCTTGCGTTTTCACCAAAGAGGGGTCACGCACCAGCGCCTTGCGCAAATATTGCGACGCGTTGCGATAATCCCGTTGGGAGAACGCAATCACTCCCAAGTTTGCGTTCGCCTCCGCGTTCTTAGGATCGAGCGCCAGCACGGCCTCAAACTCCTTCACTGCGGAGTTGGCATCGTTTGCCTTGAGGTAGCCCGCTGCCTTGCGCAGGTGGTCGTGGATCTCCGCAGCATGGGAAGCTGCGGTTTGCGCCGCCGTTACGGCGAGCGCGCTCACAACAAGCGCAAGAGCCAGAACCACCTGTCTGCCGAACAAGCGCCCTACACAGTTCGCAGCGACGGCCGAAGAGGCGCCAAAACGAAAAGCGGATGCGTGAAGTTTACTGGAACGAGACTGTCTCATGCAGGAACGATACCGCGAAATCCGCTGCTTCGGCGAGAGCCTGTCGACAGCAGGGCGCGGAAGAGGAAGCGGCTTCCGCGCCCTGCAGGAAGGTGCGAGTCGAACTCCAGCGCCGGGCTCAGAATCTTACGTGAGCCCCCAGCTGTATGATACGTGCGTCGATTCCCGAGTTGATGGGGCTGGTAACTTCGCCGGAGGTGCAATCCGCCAAATCCATGCCGGTGTTAGGACCGCTTTGACATGGCGAAGTACCATAGCCAACATTCGCGTCGGGGTTGCTCCAGTTGATGTGATTGAATACATCGAACATATCGCCTCTGATTTCGAGTGCTATCGCTTCGTGAATGGGAAACACCTTTGCGACACTGAAATCAACGTTTGCGAAGCCCGGCCCAACCAGCGTATTGCGGTGGGCATCGCCAAAGGTTCCAAATGCCGGATTGCCAAAGGCAGCCGGGTTGAACCACGTCGTATTGGAACGATGCGACGCGCTGGGATCGCCAACTTGCTCGGGATACAGCGTGGTGCCAGCGTTGAAGGCCGCAGTTAGACCCGGATCAATGCCACCCGCGACCGAACCCTGGATCACGGGAGTGAAAGGAACTCCGCTGTGCCACTGGAAAATACTGGAGAGGCGCCAGCCCCCGGCAATCTGATCCAGCGGGCCGTGAAGGACGAACTGGCGCCCACGGCCAAAGGGTAGTTCGTAGACAATCTGGCCGACCAGGGTACTCGCGGCATTGAAATCTGACTTGCCATAATTGAGAGCGGGTATATAGGCGTTCTGGTATTCGTCAATGCCCGACCCGTGACCGTTTCCCGTGCCGGTGTCGAGCGATTTCGACCACGCATAGTTGAGCTGGGCGCTCAACCCGTATGACATTTTTTTCAGCAAGCGCAATTGCAAGGCGTTGTAATTCGACCATCCGGTATAGTACTGAGCGGCGATGCTGTTGAATACGGGGTTGGGATTGCCACACTGATAGAAGCTGGTGCACTCGAAACCACCTACCGCAGTCGAGAGTGGGGTTGTGGCCTGGTTGATGTCAGTGGCAAAATTCAGGTTCCTGCCGCGGGTGTAGACGTAGCTTGTGTCCAGCATGAGGCCACGTCCGAGCTCGCGCTGAACGCCAAACAGATACTGTTCGACATACACCGTAGGCATGCTCCGCGGGTAGTACTCGGCGCTGCTATAGTTCGCGAAGGTCGATGAAAGAGTCTGCACCGTTGGAAAGATGACGGTACCGGCAGGCGGTCCCAGTGACAGTAGCCATGGCGAGCTGCCATAGGTATATCCTCCGTTGCCCTGATTGTGGGGATTGAAACCGAGACCGAGAGCGCCGTCGGTGTAGTTCTCGGCGTCGCGCGGCGCGTCGAAAATGCCGAAGCTTCCGCGAATGACCCACTTGTCGCGAGGCGCCCAGGAGAAGCCGATGCGGGGCGCGAACTGCTTGTAATCGCCGTTTTGGATTGCCGACAAGTTGCTGATCTTCCCTCCAAAGGCTGTGTCGCTTTGTCCGCCGAAGAGAATGCCACCGGGATATGCGCCGCCATACTGCGTGGGATCAGGGATCACCGGATCGTAGTTGCCAAAGAAGTTGTTGGCCACGGTCCAGCCGGTCTGCAGTTGCCAGCGCAAACCCAGATTTAGCGTGAAGTGCGGCGTGACCTTGATGTCGTCGCTGCCAAACAGCGCCGCAGTCCTCAGGTGAGCGCTGGTTGGGTCGGCCTCGTAGACGTACCACCCATAAACGTTTCCGGAAAGGAAGTCAGCGTACGGGATTCCCGTGACGCTGCCGTCGAATTCGAAGTGACCCGAATCGATATCTCCCCAGCTCGTGTAGTTCTGATAAATCCTGTCGTACTCGCCGCCTACCTTGATGGTGTGCTTGCCGCGAATGAGGGTGAGCACGTCGGAGACGGCATAAATTCCCTCGCCCAGAGTGGCGTCGATGTTGCCGTTGCCGGTGCCCGCGCCCAAGACCGTACTGCCCTCTCCCGCGCCCTGATCAATGGTGATATGGGGAAACACATTGGCTGGCGCATTCGTACCGTATTGCGGCTCCAGGCCAAGTGTGGTCGGATCGTTCTTATCCAGGGACGGCGGCTTGTACTTATCGAGCTCGCGGCTTGCACTCACATGAAACTCGTTGATCGCGGTCGAGCTTATCGTATACAGATCTGACAGCTGACCGGTCAGATTGTCGGTTTTTCCGACTTCGTATGCCGTAGCGTCGTTGGGAAACAAAGGATCTGCTGGAACGTAAGAGGTCGTGGTTGGGAAATAGTTGAAGCTGAAGCCGAGCCGTTGCTTGGAAGAGATATCGTAATCGACCTTGCCCGTGTACCAGGTATCTGTGTTCGGGCTGCTACCATTGAACACAAAGTTGTTAACAATGGGGCAGGTTTGCGGGGTGGTCGCCGATACATTCGCCGGGCCGGGACATCCCGCGACCCATCCCGGAGCGCTCGCGGCCGGGAAATAACTCTGTAGCTTCAATGCCACCGGGACTGGACTCGCCAGCAGTTGGCCTGTGGTGGGGTCAAAGGCCGAACTTGTGGCGCCCGAGATGCCGTAAAAATCTCCGGCTTCCATCGCGGCGGTGGGGTAACTATACAGACCGGAAGTTGGAGAAGACGAGGGGTTGCGCTGGTAGAGAAAGAAGAAAAACAGCTTATTCTTCAGGATCGGTCCGCCGATGCTGCCCCCATACGTGTTCCAGTGCTCCACTGACTTGATGTCCGGAGCAGGATCGAAGAAATTTCTGGAGTTGAGCGCAGTATTCTGAATGTATTCGTATCCGCTCCCATGCCAGTGATTGGTTCCGCTCTTGGTGATCACGTTGACGGAGGTGAGACCACCGCCATACTCAGGCGGTGCGTTGGCCGAATTGATGCTCACTTCGCCAATGGCATCCACCGGCATGTAGTAGTTGCTTCCGTTGAAATCTCTGGGAGCGGTGGCCGGGCCGCCGTCTGACAAAAACATCACGTTGTAGCCCTGCGTGCCGTTGACTCCGGATGCCTGGCCATTGGCTTCGCCCGCTCCTCCGCCGGTGTTCACACCGGGGATAAGCTGAATCATTTCGGCGCGCCAGTCGGTGCCCGTGATCGGCGCCGCCTGAACCGCCTGGGTGTCAAGGTTCACTCGCTGGTCCGAGGTTTCAGTTTCCAATAACGGGCTCTCCGCAGTCACCACAATCTGTTCGCTGACGGAGCCCGCTCGCAACTGAGCGTCCACACCGATGGTCTGGATCTCCAAGGTGAGCCCTTGGCGTACGAAGTTGCGAAACCCGGTCTTAGAGAAAGTAATCTTGTAGTCGCCGGTGGGAAGCGAGGGCACGTCATAAATACCAGCGGAGTTGGTCGTGGTGACGGTCGAAACTCCGGTCAGCACATTGGTGATGGTGACCGTAACTCCGGGAACCACGGCGCCGGAGGCATCGGTGACCGTTCCCTTGATTTCTCCAGTGTTGGCGTTTTGTCCGACGGCAAGACCAGCGGTTAAAGCTAGGGCAAGCAACCAACCGATGCGCAAAACGTGGCGAATCTCGAATCTCATCGCGGAGCCTCCAGAGATTGATCCCTTCAGAATCGCGCCCAACTGATCCTCTATCCCAACAGCGGACCCGGACGGCGCAAACTTCACCTGAGGGACTCGTAAAACACACTTCTGCTGCTACTGTCGCGGAATCCTATGTCCAAGCGCGGCTTCGCGAATCCGCCAAAAGTCGGAATGCGAAAGAAGTATTTGTCTTGACAACAGGGTAGGAGCTATGTCGACCGGCGATTACAGATGAACGATTACAGATGGGCGCTCACAGGTGAACCAGGCCGCGCTGCAGAGCAGCCACAACCGCCTGAGTACGATCTTCGACGTCCAGTCGCATGAGAATCGTGCTCACGTGGCTTTTTACTGTAGCTTCGGTGATGCCCAGGACATTGCCAATGTCCTTGTTGCTGTTACCACTCACGAGGAGGTGAAGGACTTGAAGTTCTCGGGAACTTAACTGCGAATGCGGAAGCCGTGTTGCCAACGCGCGGGCCACAGGTGGGGGCAGGAATCGCCCTCCGCTGTGCACTTTTTGCAACGCGTCCACGAGCGTCTGGTAGGGCATGCCTTTGATGACATAGCCCTGTGCTCCGGCTTCCAGAGCGCGGTGAATGTCTTCATCTCCGTCGTAGGTCGTCACCACGATAAAGCGGGCGCGCGGAGACTTTGAACGGATGGCGGCAATCGCTTCCACGCCACCCATCTGTCCCGGAAGCCGCAAGTCCATCAGGGTAATATCGGGCTTGTGCCGGTGGAAGAGCGCGACGGCCTCTTCTCCGGTGCCAGCCTGGGCCACTACGGTCATGTCGGTGCGTGCGTTTATGATCGCGGCGATCCCCACTCGCATGAGCGGATGATCGTCGACGATCATCACTTTCATTTTTTCGATTTGGCTCATAACGCTATCTCTTGGACCAGGTTTGTGGACGCGCCAGTGCCACGCGGTACCTCGATGCTAAGGTCAGTGCCTTCCCCAATCACACTCTGCAAGGTAAATTTCCCGCCGATGCGCTCCACTCGTTCTTTGATCCCGATCAGTCCGTAATGGTGTTCCGGAAAACGAGAGACGATGGCGGGATCGAATCCGGAGCCGTCGTCACGCACGCCAACCCGGCACCGATTGGCTTCGAAGCTGACGCTAAGCTCCACCTTCTTCGGTTGAGCGTGGCGGATGGAGTTGTACAGTGCCTCCCGCGCGACCATGAGTACTTCATGCACAACTGATTGATCGAGCGCAAACGCCGCGCCTGCAACCCGGTATTCCACGGGCACGGCAAATTCGTGGCTGAACTGCTCCGCCACCTTGCCCAGCAAGGCGCTGATGTCGGTGGTGGGCTCCGATACGCTGCGCAGGCCCCACACAGCCTGCCGGGCCTCCTCAATTGTGGAGCGCAGTTGAGTGCGGGCGCACTCCAGCAAATCGCCGTCGGCATCGGGCTTAGGTGTGAGGCTGGAATGAGCCTCAAGCAGCGCCGACACACTGGCGCACCCCTGAATCAAAGTATCGTGCATTTCGCGCGCCAAGCGATTGCGTTCCTTCAAGACCGCTTGAAAGCGAGCGTGCAACTGGCCGAGTCGAAATTGGTAAACGCCCCAGACGGAAACTCCCAGCAACAGAACCATGGCAGTGAGGAACCAGGCCGTGCGGTAGAAGTGCGGTTTTTGAATAATCTCCACCGACGCCGCTGCTACCTGTTCGGGATTGTTCATCTCGAAAGCAGCCACGCGAAACTGATAACTGCCCGGAGGAAGATTCGTGTAGTACGCCACTCGCGCCGGTGAAGCCTCGCTCCAGGTCTTGTCAAAGCCTTCCAGCATGTAGCGAAAGCGGATGCGCTCCTGGGATCGCAGCAGCACGACTCCATAGTGCACTTCCAGTTTCGCGTTGTCAGGACCCAGAGAGATTCCGGAGCTCACCGGCATTTGCAGGCCATCCGCCATCACCTGATCGATCACGACCGGCGCAGGTTTCGACGGCGCAGGCGACGCAATCGAGACGCGCACCGGACCTTTGCTGCTGGGAAACCAAACTTCCCCCTGCGTGGTGAGCACGCCAGCCGGTTTTTCGCCACCGCACATCTGGATGGTTTCGAGGCCATCGGAAACGCCGTAAAGCGTGACCGCGACGGGCCGCGAGCGATGATCGGCAATGGCATCGAGTTCGCGGCGGTTGACAGTCGAGATTCCGTTCGGTCCGCTTATCCAGAAGTTGTTCTTCCCATCTTCGAGGAGTTCATAGATGCCGTTGCTCGCAAGCCCCTGCGCCACGGTGTAGCGTGTCATGGTTCCCGAGCGCCAACGGTACAGCCCTCCGGTGCGAGTTCCAAACCACAGACCACCGTCGGAATCTTCGTGGATGGCCCAAACTTTTTCGTTCCGTAGCGCTTCCGTGGCGCCGTCGTTTTCAAAGGAGTCGCCGTGCAACCGGCTTACACCGCGGTCGGTTCCGATCCAGATGTCGCCACGACGGTCCTCCAGCAACGATCGCGTGCTGAAGTAGGCGAGTCCGTCTCGCATCTGATAGTTCGTGATTCCCTGAGGACGCCAACGGCTAACGCCCTCGTCGGTCGCAATCCAAACGCTGCCATCCCTGCCTTGCAGGAACGCGCGAACGAAATTGTTGACCAGCCCCTCCCTCGTCGAATAATGGATGAACCTTTGACCGATTTGCCGGTATGCGCCCCGGCCTTCGGTCCCAATCCATAATGCGCCCTCCTTATCGCGGAAAACGTTGCGGACTCTGACTCCGGAAATGCCGGGAAAGCGATAAGGGGCGGCCTTGCCATTGTGAACTCTGAACAGGTTTACGGCCGCGATCCAGAGATCGCCCGTGCGATCCTGATAAACCGTCTCCGCGTCGGAATCGGCCGCGTCGGGCAGTTTCACCGTCCTTACCGGAGTCTTGATCAAGCGCAGCATTCCGCCTTGCGTGCCGATCCAGATGTTCTGCTCGACGTCTTCGAAAAGATTCAAGACCGTGTTGCTCGGCAGTGGGTCGGGAACTGCAATTTTTGAGAAGCGACGGTCGCGATAGGTAAGAAGTCCGTGGCCGATGGTACCGATCCAAAGCGTCCCGTCTGACATCTCATGCATCACCCGGACGGTTCCTCTGACCTCTTGTACCGGAGTGAAGGAGGCCCCATGAGGATCCATCTTCTGCAGGCCTGAAACCGTGCCGACCCAGACGGTTCCGTCCTTCGTTCCCATGATTGACTTCACCCGATTCTGGCTGGCTTCTCCGCCCAGGTTATACTCGATGGCTTTGTCGCCCTGAATCGCATGGGTGATGCGCAGAAATTTGGAACCGCCGACCCAAAGCTGTTCCCGACGATCCGCATGAATCGCGTGTACCGCGATTGCCGGAATGCCCGCCGTATTATCGACTCGCTCCAGACGTTCCCCGGAAAACTGGAACAACCCGTTGTCTGTGCCGACCCAGATTCTTCCTCTGCGGTCTTCGTAGACAACGCGCACGAACGCGTTGGTCAGGCCGTCTTTGCTGGAGAATGCCTGAAAAGCTCCGTCACGATACCGGATCAGCCCGCCGCCCTCCATTCCAATCCAGAGCGTGTTATCGCGAGCCACGGTAAGACAAAAAACATTGTTATCGCTGAAGGCGGGGGTGTTTTCGCGGTCAAACGTCAGGAATCTCTGGCCATCAAAGCGGACAAGGCCGCCGGTGGTTCCAATCCACAAATATCGGTCGGCCGTCTGCGCGAACGCCTGCACGACCTGCTCCGGTAAGCCGTCCTGCATTTGCCATAGACGCTGGCTGTAAGAAAACTGCGGAATATCGGCTGCGCTTGCGGGAAGTGCGTGGAAAAAACCAGGCAGGAACAGGACAAGCAGGAACAAAACCTGAGCTGCACCGCGGAGCAGCTTGTGCCCTACACCAACCGGGCCCCGATATAACTGAGTGAACATGGAAACCCAGACAACGCTCTCTGCAATATGCGTGCGGGTTCGAATCAACGCTCCGCAGTATCGAAAATTTATCACATCTTTATTTTTATTTTCGCCTGAATCGGTCGAACACGGTGATGACCGGCAATGCATTGTGCTGCTCGTCAAAGAATCCGCGGCTGGTAAGCGGTCCGGTGACTGCGGGCTCCCACCAGAAAACGCCTTTGCCGCGTCCGTTTGGAGTTTCCATCACGACGCGATTCAATTCGTCCAGAAATTCGCGCTGTCCCTCGGGAGACTCCGGAAACGGGGCGGGCTTGTTGATGTAGTTGCCGGGCTGCCAGTTGTAAGCCGTCTCGACGACGATTATGTCTTTCTGGTATTCCCGCGCCATGAATTCCAGATTCTGGCGCAGATCATTCAGGCTTCCGTGCCACCACGGATAGTAAGACTGTCCGATGACGTCGTAAGGCACGTCATAACTATTCAGCTTGTCGAAGAATGCTTTGGTTGCCTTCAGGTCGGCGCCGCGATCGATGTGAATCATGATCTTCGGGCGTGGGCCGTTGCCGCGGCCTGCGTCCACGCCATTGATTCCCGCATACACCAGTTGCGCGAAGTTGTCCCAATTTTCCGGCAGTTTGCCATCCGGCCACAGCATTCCGTGGATAACTTCGTTGCCGACCTGGACCATGTCTGGCAAAACGCCGGCGTCGCGGAACACCACGATCGTGTCCCTTGTGTACTCGAACACGGCATTCACCAGTTCGGCGTGCGACTTACCTTGCCACGCTTTAGGTACGGGTTGCTTTCCCGGGTCCGCCCAGTCATCTGCGTAGTGATAATCCAACAGGAACTTGAATCCCAGTTTCTTTGCGCTCTTTGCCAGAGCGATGGAGTACTCGAGGTTGTTCGGCAGCTGAGTGGGAGTGCGGAACAGCCTGAGCCGCACCCAGTTGTAGCCATGGTATCTGAGAATCTCCAGACCAGGCTTGGGAACTCCAGCGTCTTTAAAGATCACTCCTTGCTGCTCGGCTTGCGCCAGAAAAGACACATCCGCACCCACAGCATAGTCTTGACCTTCAAGCAGACGGGTGGCGGCAACCAGCGCGACCAGCAGCAAAGTGACACGTCGAACTTGTGCGCTCATGCGTCTTTTATCGAGAGGTCTCGAACCTCAGCCGCGTACGTTTGATCCTTGCCGCAACCCGACGCGCCCTAGATTCTGCATGCTCCACACCGCAGCGGGCCACGTTGTATTCCAATTCACAACTATCGGGTTGGATGGTACCGCCGCGACGCATTAGGGTCAACAGCTCCACGACGAACTGTGATAACAGCGGCACCACGACCAGGCGGTCATTGCCGCGTGAGAGCAACCGAGCTCACGACCATTAGCGACGATAGAAGCGTCTCCGTGAACAGCCGCCCCGGTTTCACACCGTGTTTCCTGACCGCCCTCTTCGAAGTCTCAGGTAAGATTTCGGTTGACACTGTTCTGGGTCGTTTTATAATCATTCTTATCCGATAATCATGCACCTCACCCACGAACAGTTCCGTGAGCGTGCCGCGAAGCACGGCTTGGCAGTCACGCACCAGCGTCAGGTGGTCTATGAGGCCGTCGTCGCTTCCCACGGCCATTATTCCCCGGAAGACATTTACGCCGCGGTCCGGCGCCGCATTCCATCTATTTCTCTGGCCACGGTCTACAACAATCTGCGGCTTTTCATCGAGCGCGGGTTGCTGCGGGAGGTCAGTCCTCATGCGACCACGTTGCGCGTGGATGGCAATCTCGAACCTCATCATCACCTGGTCTGCTCCCGCTGCAAATCGGTGCAGGACATCGAAGGAGACTTCATCGATTTGAAGCGACTATCCCGGCATCTGCCGGATGGCTTTGATCTGACGCAGCCGTTGGTCGAGGTCTTTGGCCTCTGCCGCCGCTGCAGAACGAAAAAGTAACTTTTTTCATGCAGTACTCATTCAAGATTCGAAGGAAGAAAACATTATGGAAAATACACTCGCGACTTCATCGGGAAGTGTTTCTCCCGAAACTAAAAACAAAAGCACCTTACCCGAAGCCAAGTGCCCGTTTAACCACGGTGCTTCCGCGCCCACAAACCGGGATTGGTGGCCGAATCAGCTAAATCTGAAGGCCCTGCATCAGCATTCCCCGCTGTCCGATCCGATGGGCAAGGAGTTCAATTACGCGGAAGAGTTCAAGAAGCTCGACCTGAACGCCGTGATCAAGGACCTGCATGCCGTGATGACGGACTCGCAGGAGTGGTGGCCGGCCGACTTTGGCCACTACGGTCCACTTTTCATTCGCATGGCGTGGCACAGCGCAGGTACGTACCGCATCGGCGACGGCCGCGGCGGGGCTGGATATGGGCAGCAGCGCTTCGCGCCGCTCAATAGCTGGCCCGACAACGTGAACCTCGACAAGGCGCGCCGACTGCTCTGGCCGATCAAGCAGAAGTATGGGCGGAAAATTTCCTGGGCCGACCTCATGATTCTCGCCGGCAACGTGGCCCTCGATTCGATGGGCTTTAAGACGTTCGGTTTTGGCGGCGGGCGCGAGGATGTGTGGGAGCCCGAAGAGGTGAACTGGGGGCCTGAGGGCACGTGGCTGGCGGACGAGCGCTACAGCGGCGATCGTGACCTCAAGAATCCGCTCGGCGCGGTGCAAATGGGTCTGATCTACGTGAATCCGGAAGGGCCCAATGGAAAGCCGGATCCAATCGCCGCGGCAAGGGATATCCGGGAAACGTTCGCCCGCATGGCGATGAACGACGAGGAAACCGTTGCGCTCATTGCCGGCGGACACAGCTTCGGCAAAACCCACGGCGCTGGTGTTCCTGCTCAATATGTGGGCAACGAACCAGAAGGCGCTGACATCGAGGATCAAGGCCTCGGATGGAAGAATAAACTTGGCAAAGGTCATGGTGCTGACACGATTGGCAGCGGACTGGAAGTCATTTGGACGACAACTCCAACAAAGTGGAGCAACAACTTCTTCGAAAACCTATTTAAATACGACTGGGAACTGACCAAGAGTCCGGCCGGTGCGCATCAGTGGACACCGAAAAATGGCGCAGGCAAGGGTACGGTGCCGGACGCTCACAATCCGTCAAAGCATCACGCTCCATCCATGCTGACCACGGACCTCTCGTTACGGTTCGATCCCGCTTACGAAAAGATTTCGCGGCGCTTCTACGAGCATCCGGATCAATTCGCGGACGCGTTTGCACGGGCGTGGTTCAAGCTGACGCATCGCGACATGGGGCCGATCGCGCGCTACCTTGGCCCATTGGTTCCGAAAGAGACGCTGGTGTGGCAAGACCCCGTTCCCGCCGTGGATCACAAATTGATCGGCGAGAAAGACATTGCCGCTCTCAAGGGCAAGATCCTCGCATCCGGACTGTCAATCTCTCAACTGGTTACGACTGCCTGGGCGTCGGCCGCGTCGTTCCGCGGCTCCGACAAGCGCGGTGGAGCGAACGGGGCGCGCATTCGCCTTGCGCCACAAAAGGATTGGGAGGTAAACCAGCCAGCCGCACTGGCGAAGGTTCTTAAGAAGCTGGAGGCGATCCAAAAGGAGTTCAACGGCCCCGAATCCAACGGGCACAAGTCCAATGGGAACAAAGGTAAGAAGGTCTCGCTCGCAGACCTGATCGTGCTGGGTGGCTGCGCAGCCGTCGAGGAGGCTGCGAAAAAAGCCGGGCACAAAGTAAAGATTCCCTTCTCGCCAGGGCGCACGGATGCTTCGCAGAAGCAGACCGACGCGCACTCATTCGCCGTGATGGAGCCCGTCGCGGACGGCTTCCGCAACTATCTCCGCAGCGGACAGGTTCTGTCGGCTGAGGAGTTTCTGTTGGATCGGGCACAGTTGCTGACGTTGAGTGCTCCCGAGATGACGGTTCTCGTCGGTGGCCTGCGCGCCTTGAACGCGAACTTCGGGCAGACGAAACACGGCGTCTTCACCAACCCGCCCGAGACGCTGACGAACGATTTCTTTGTCAACCTGCTCGACATGAATACGAAGTGGGAACCCTCCTCGACATCCGAAGGCGTGTATGAGGGGCGTGATCGCGCGACCGGGAAGATCAAGTGGACCGGCACGCGCGTCGATCTTGTCTTCGGTTCGAACTCCCAGCTCCGGGCACTCGCAGAAGTCTATGCCTCTAACGACTCGAAGGAGCAGTTCGTGAAGGATTTCGCGGCGGCTTGGAACAAGGTAATGAACCTTGATCGCTACGACCTTGCCTGAGCTCAGCGAAAAAAGTCCGGCTGTTTTCGAGAATCCGTCGAGCCACGCTGGCTATCAGTGGTTTACTCTGCTCTCTGTATGTGCTTCGGCCGGTACGGCCCTGGAGAGTGCTGTGGCCAATTGGTCAGGTTTGAAACCAAAGGGCCCGGGCTTACTTTTGTAGGCAACGCGGCCTTGCGAGTCGATCAAATAGAGCCGGTCCGGCCAGCCCGTGTACGCTTGTTCCGTCGAATTGCCAAACTCGTCGAGCACAGCCGGAAATTCGATCCCAAGCTTCCGGACGCAAGCTCCGGCTACGGATGCTCTTTCTTCTTCGGTCTTTGGGCTGGCAAAAACAACCTTATCTTTGACGTTGCTCTCCATCTGCCACACGTCGCTGGGATGGGCTTCGGTAATGTAAACAACCAGGAAAGCAACGCGTCCGCGATACTGCTCGTAAAGCTTATTGAGGGCAGGAACCTCCCGCCGGAACGGCGGTCAGGTGTAGCTGCCGAATACTAAAACCACGGGTTGCTGTTGGTTTAGAACGGCTAGTTGAACTCGCTCACTTTTATCTACCTTGAGCAGCGAGAAGTCTGGCGCCGGATCTCCGACATGAAGCTTCCCCGCGCGAGCGTGTAGCCAGGCAGTTTCAAATGGAAAGATCAGGAAGGGGATGGGACCCGGCATATTAGCCATGACCCGACCAAAAGTCTCAGGAGGCTGATGCATCGCCCACCAGACAAAAGCCCCGAAACAGACGTAAACGATCATCAGGCCGACAAGTAGCCTGAGCACGAGCCTTCGAGAGAATGGATTCAGTTTCAGCATCAGAACAGAAATTTCAACGCCACCTGAATCACACGCGGACCGACATCCTGCTGGATTTGACCGAACGTCGGCGATTCAATGTCGCTCACCGGCAGGCGGAAATTGACATGGTTCAACACATTGAACAACTCACCGCGGAATTGAAGTTCTTTCGATTCCGTCAGTGTGATGTTCTTGAACGCCGAGAAGTCCCAGTTCACGTAGCCCGGCCCCTGCACAGCGTTCCGGCCTTCGTCTCCAAATACCTCGAACCGGCCGAGAGGATCGGGCTGGAGCTGCTGAAAGGCGCCCACGTTGAACCACTCCGCCGCGGTGCGGGGGCCAGAATTCGGATTGCCGATTACGTTGGGCCGGTTCGCCGAAAAACCGGTGATTTCCGGCGCCTGCCCCTGCAGCGACGGATCGTTGGAGTCATATACCGTGAACGGCGTGCCGCTCATTGCCGTGAAGATCCCGTTCAACTGCCAGCTCCCGAAGACCTTGCCGTACCAGTTGCTCGAATGTTGCAGGAAAGGCAGAATCCACTGGTAACTCAGCACGAAGCGCTGCCGGGAATCGAACATCGACCGGCCGCGCTCCGCCGCAAGATCGAATGGATCCTGCGCCAGGTCGTTTTCTCCCGCTGTATCCTGCGCCGCCGAGCCCGTAATGTTGAAAGAGGAGACGTCATCGATGGAATGCGACCACGTGTAGGACGCAAGGAAGGACAGGCCGTGGCCAAAGCGCTTGCGCAGGCTGGCTTCTAAGGCATTATAGCTGGAATTTGCGATGCTGGCGATTTCACCGACGGAACTGTAAATGCAACTACTCGGCGGATCCGCCAGGGTGCATCCGGAATAGAGGCGGCGGTTGTTCACATTATTCTCGGTGGAATTCAGACACGGGGGGCTCTGCGGCGCACAGAAGGCGACTGAATTACTCAAGCCCGGGACAAAGACTGGTGGATTGCCTTCGATAAATCGCGGCAGCCTCACCCCGGTGGTGCCCACGTATCCGATCTGTAATAACCAGTCCGCGCCCAGAGATTGTTGAATGTTCAGGTTCCAATCCTGTGCGTAGGGCAAGTGCAGGTTGCGTGCGACCACGAGCAGCGTCATCGGTTCGGGAAAAGCCTGGCTGAAAGGATTCGGAGTATAAAACGGGTTGGCGAATGAGTTCACGGGAAACTGTATTTCCTGGGTCTTCAGGTAGGGCGGAGAACTGATCGGATCCTGCAGCGGGCCACCTTCGCCGGTGTAGTATGGCTCGTAGAAAATTCCGTAGGCCGCGCTGACCACCGTTTTGGAATCTCCACGCGGGTCCCAGGCAAGACCGAAGCGCGGAGCGAAGGCTGTCTTCTGGGTTGGAATCAATCCCGCAGGCACGCCCGGATCGCCGGGATAAAGAAGTCCCGCCGGAGCGTTGGGAAGCACCTGGGACTGCGCTCCGGGAACGAACAGATTTACTTCGTTGTGCCTTTCAGTTGCGGGGAAGGGCAGCTCGTAGCGAAGTCCCAGGTTCAACGTCAGGCGAGAATTGACTTTGTAGGTATCCTGGCCGTAAGCGTCCAGCGCCCGGTCACGAATTTCCCGACTGAAATTGCCACCGCCCTGCAGAAAGACCACCGGATTACCTGAAAGAAAGTTGGCAAAACCGTCGTTGTAGATGAAGTCCTCGAATGAGGGAATGCCCTCGAACACAAAAAAACCGTTGGTGGCGATGCCCTGCAAGGCATTGATCTGTTCGCGCCGGTAGCCTCCGCCAAATTTGAATTCGTGGCGGCCGTGTATCCAGCTCAAAGAGCCGGAGAGATCAAAGGTATTCTGAAAGGTGTTGCGCGGTCCCGTGATGGGATCGCCCACCTCGGCGTAACCCCCGATCTGGATGAACGGAGGTCCGGTCGCCGAGGCCAGCGTAGGGGCATACTCGAAACCCAAGTCCGCCGGCGACTCATGATTCAAGTGCTCGTCCAGCAGGAACTTATTGCGCAGATACGAAAACCGGGCCACGCCGATGGTGTTTGGCGAAAAGATGTGCGTCTCCTGCGCGACAAAGTTCTGCGCGCGATCGTCCTCACCAACGGGAAAACCCGGGACATTCGCTCCAATCGGCGAAAGCGGATCTGTCGTCGGCCCCGCGCTGAACATATAGCGGAAATTCAACGTGTCCGCGCGGGAAAGATAGTGATCCAGACGCAAGCCGAACTGGTCGTTGTTCTCACTCAGAGTCTGTGTGGCAGTAAATCCATTTCCTCCAACGTTTGGCATGGGAAAAAAGGGCAAGAGATTCGTCGCAATCGGATCAATGGGTGTGAACAGCGTCATCTGATTGAACGGCACCGGTGTTCCAAAAAACGTGAGCTGCCCATTCGGGTCGGGTTGCCCTTGCGAGTTCACACAGAGACCGCTGGTCTGATTAATGGAATCTCCGTTGATGGCGGTACACAGCTGCGCAAAATTTCCTTCCCTCTCGTTCTCGGAAGGCACCGTTGCGGGCACGGTCTTACCCTGCCGGTTTCGGAAGCCTTCGTAATACCCAAAGAAGAAAGTCTTGTCCTTAACGATCGGCCCTCCGAACGTGGCGCCGAATTGATTCTGCTTCAAAGGCTGGACGCTTTGTGTGAAGTAATCGGACGAATCCATCGCGTCGTTGCGAAGAAATTCCCAGACGGCCCCATGAAACGAATTAGTCCCTGACCGAGTAACGATGTTGGTCGTGGAACCCGTGTTGCGTCCGAACTCCGCATTCGCGTTGTGGCTTAAAATCTTGAACTCGGCAATCGCATCGATCGGTGGCTTGAGAACAAATCCACCGTCCACAGAGCTTTCATTGTCGGCGCCGTCGATCATAAAATTGTTGGATTCGGGTCGCTGGCCATCGACGGCGTAAGCCTGATTCTGTCGCGCAGGGCCTCCAGCATCGAGAAGGCCAGGAGTCAGGGGCACGACGCCGGGCTGAAGTAGTCCGAGCTGAGAAAAATTGCGGCCGTCCAGCGGCAGGTCAAGGATTTCCTGCTCCATCACGGTTTCCCCGAGACTGCTGATCGTGTTCTGCACCAAGGCCGCATTCGCGCTTACTTCAACCTGCTGCGTCTCCGCCCCCAGCTTGAGCTGAATGCTGACCGTCGCCGTCTGGTTCACATCCAGCGAGATTCCCTGCTGCAAATAGGTCTGGAAGCCTTTCGCCTGAATCTCTAGCTGATAGTGCCCGATTGGGAGTTCGACCAGCACGTACTCTCCCTGACGGTCTGTGATCGCAACCCGTGTCAAGCCGGTTTCGATCTGTTTTGCAGTAACGTTAGCAGCCTGAACAATCGCGCCGCTCGGATCGATTACGGTTCCGCGAATGCTCCCTGTGATTTGCTGTCCGGCAACATTCAAACTTGTAAGCAGGGCCATCAAAAGCAACGTCAGCGTCTTTGGGCTACCCATACTTTTCCCCATTTTGTCCTCAGGAATCGAGAGTGATCTCGCAAAACAATCTTCCCGCCGGCGCTTTAAAGAACACGCGCGAGAATTCGCCCACAGATTGAAGTGCGGCGAATATAGGGACGCTTTTCAGTGGGGTCAATAATTGGAAAGCAGTACTCGCTCGATCGTCAGGTGAAAAGCAGGGTCGCGCGTAGTGTTTTCGCATTATTGCGTCGCGAATCTTCCCCCAGCTAACTTGGCGCCACTCTAATTCTGTATTCGCTAAACTGGTATCAGCCGGAGGCGCACAGGAAATCGAGACGCCGGAGGAGGACTAACCCGAGTATTCAATCGATATGAGCTCAGACAACGATGCAAGGCATTCGTCGGGCCTGGATGGCAATCCAGCCGCTAAACCGGCCACGAAAATCAGGATCATTGAAGATGCTGAAGCCACCGGAGAAACCGCCGCCGCTTATGACTTTTGGCGAGCCGGCTCGGGGAGACAGCAGGTTCCCGGCATCATCAAGTGCTTCGGATCCCGGCCTGACTTCCTGCGCCGCATCATCGAGATGGGAAACACCATCCATTTTTCGGAAGGGCATCTTTCCCGCCGTTATAAGGAGATGATCGCCAGCTACGTCTCTTACCTGAACCGGTGTCCGTATTGACTGGACAGCCATGCCTACTTCCTGCGGGTTCAGGGAGCGTCCGATCAATGTGTGAAAGCAATCGTCGAAGGCAAGCTTGACGAAGCCGGCCTTACGCCAGCCGAGCGCGCCCTGCTGGAATATGTGGAATTGATAACTCACGCTGCTTACCGATCTACTCCCGAGGATGTCGAGAAACTGCGAGTCGCCGGCTGGAAGGAAGAACAGATCTCCGAGGCTGTATACATCACAGCTTTATTCGCCTTTTTCAATCGTGTCGCGGACGCATTCGGCGTTCCTTCTCAGGACTACCTCTCAACCGGGAAATTGACACCCTGAGAGTCGATCGCGTTCTTCGGATTTTGGCCCGATCACGTTCGCTGAGCCGCGAAAGAATCTGAATAACGAGGGAGTAAGAGGTTCGTTGCCGCCGCCAGTCCCAGCGCGGCTGCGAGAAGAATCAGCAAAGAGGCATAGGAACCGGTCGCATCAAATGCACGCCCCAAGATCACGGGACCGATAGCTCCAGCAGCTGCATAAAACGTCCAGGTTAGACCGTACAGAGTGGAAAAAGCACGCAGCCCAAAATAACGCGTCAGCAGGTACGGCGTGATGGCGGCTTCGCCTCCGGCGCCGACACCAATGAGTGCAGCGGCAAGGCAGCCCGCAGGAAAACTAGTCGCGCGAGCGAGAAGAAAAATACCCAACGCTGTAATGAGGTTGATTACAAGCGCGACACGTGGCCCGAAGAATCGGTCCAGCAGCCATCCCACCACAATCCTGCCCAGCAGGCTTGATCCACCGAGTATGGACGCGCATAGCGCCGCACTTCCGGCCGTGAGACCTCGATCGGTCAACAATGCGGACAAGTGAGTGATCGCTCCGTTCATGCTGATCGAACTCACGAAAAGGATGGCGGTGATAATCCAGAAGGCAGAAGAGCGCGAGCCTTGCTGCCATGTCATTCCAGGATGAGTGACCGGAGCGGCTTTGTTTCCGGTAACTCCGCGCTCTCGAATGTAGCGCCAGCTAAGGGGCAGTCCGAGTAACAGTGCAAGACCGCCGAGAGACGCGTACGCTGCGCGCCATCCAGACCGGCTGATGATGGATTGAGCCACGACAGGTAAGATCATGGCGCCCAAACCCGCGCCGACCATCACGAAGGCCAATGCCGTGCCCAAACGTCGCTGAAACCAGGTGGAAATCGACCGCGAATAAGCCAGATGAGCCGCGCCATTCCCAACGACGCCCAGCACGAAACAAGTCACGTAAAACTGCCACAATCCGGAGCGCAACAAGGACAACGAGGCGACGGCGCACCCGAATATCGTCATGCAGACAAGAATGATGCGGCGAGGGCCAAAGCGATCGATCCACCGGCCAAGCAATGGAGAAATGCATCCTAAAGTGAGGGCGGCGATGGCGAATCCGCTTGAGATGGCCTCGCGGCTCCAGCCGAATTCTGCAGCCAGCGGCTTCACGAAAACGGAAAACGTATAAACGAATAGCGAACCGAATCCCGCCATCACGCCGAGACATGCCGCTAACACTACGCGCCAGCCGTAATAGCCGAGGTCGAATTCACTTAGGTCGGGCACGCTGTCGGCACGTTGCGTCATCGCCGCGCCGACTTCGACACTCCCGGTAAAGGACTCGTCACTCATCGGTTGATGTGTTGATCTCTACGCCTTTGCAGTAACCGGATCATACACAAAGCGCTCGGCAAGCATCTCTAGCCTTTTTCTAGTATTGCCGCGGTTTGAGAATCGTTAAAGATCAGTACTGCTAAAACGGCCTGATAGGAAGCTTCGAACGCAATGTGCTCGAAAAAGGAAGTCGTAAGAACCACGCCCGTCATGGACTGCAACAGTCGGTCAGCCGTGATCCGGCCTTCGAGCCTGCAAGAAAGGACTTGAATCGCCTGAGCGATCAGGAGATTGCCTGAATTCTCGCGCCAGTTCATTCTTAAGATATGCGCCCGATGCGCTATATGATTCTCGCGGTCCTCAACCGACTTGGCGTCTGCTCTCCAGACCGTGTCCCTGGGTTCGACTGGACCGCACCGCCGCGGCAAGCTCTCTGAGCAGCTTTAAGGTCTCATCCCATCCGATGCACGCATCGGTGATGCTTTTCCCATATACCAACGGTTCCCCGTTTTCCACTTTCTGCGCTCCGGCAACCAGGTTGCTCTCGAGCATCACGCCAATGATGTGCCGGTCGCCATTGGCAATCTGTTCGATCACTTCACGGCAGACGAACGGCTGTTGTGTGTAATCCTTTTTGCTATTGGCATGACTGCAATCGATCATGACGCGCGCCGGCAATCCCGCTTTCTCCAGCAGTTCATATGCCAACGCAACGGAAGCACTGTCATAGTTCACTGTGGTTCGCCCACCACGCAGGATCACGTGACAGTCGGGATTGCCCAAAGTGGCAAAAATCGCTGATTGCCCATGCTTGGTGTGGCCCAGGAAGTTATGCGGACAAGCGGCGGAGCGCACGGCTTCGATCGCAATCTGCATATCACCCGACGTGCCGTTCTTGAATCCAACCGGGCAGGAAAGCCCTGAAACCAATTCCCTATGGATCTGACTCTCGGTGGTACGAGCTCCAATTGCGCCCCAACTCACCAGGCTCGCCAGATATTGCGGGATGATCATGTCGAGGAATTCGGTCCCCGCGGGTACCCCCACCTCCGCGAGGTTGAGCAGAAGATGGCGTGCCAACCTGAGACCCTCGTTGATCTTGAATGATTGGTCGAGATTGGGGTCGTTAATCATTCCTTTCCAGCCAACGGTCGTTCGCGGCTTTTCAAAATAGACACGCATCACCAGACACAGGTCCGAGGACAGTTCGTCGATTGCAGTTTTGAGAACGGTCCCATATTCGAGTGCAGCTTTGGCGTCGTGGATCGAACAGGGACCAACCACGACAAGCAGGCGATGGTCTTTACCGTGCAGAATGTCACTGACCTCCTTACGAGCTTGGTTGACCGTGGAGGAAGCTCTCTCGGTGAGCGGCATTTCTTCTTCCAGGAAGATCGGAGGAAGTACAACCTTAGTCCACTTGATACGAATGTCGTCCGTGCGATGTATCATAGAAATCCTCGGGAAGATCTAAGGGGCCACCACTTTATCTTATCTATCGAGAATACCCATCGTTAATTGCACATTCCCTAAGCTGCCGCGGCCAACGCCTCGTCATTCACAGCAATCACTTCTGGCGCGCGTAAATTGGCGTATTCGACTGTCGCTCGTCTGCCATTTTGTATGGCCGCTCCAAAGGCAAGCTAACCGCGCTTGATTAATTGCATGTCGGCCCCACCCAAAACTAGGGTAATCACCCTTGCGGGAAACACCCATTGTGTCCCTGCACATCGTTACGGAGGATGGAGCCGGGCACTTCAGCGCGGATGGTGCAAGAGGTTGCTAGAGTTCATCGATCCTGAAATCAGCCGGCGATGGATTGGTCAAGAGGTTGAGGTTATCGGTGTTAGTGGCAGAAAACAAACCTTTCCCAGCCGATTTGGTTGGACATTGGCGTTCACATACTACTAAAGACTCGGCACAGCTTTTGGCCATCTCGCTTCGGCTGTTCCAGCATCGTCGATGTGGTCTTGCATCCGTCTCAGGACCCTGCTCAATCCCAAAAGAGGCCAAGGTTCTGTTGGATGAACTTAAGTAATCTAGTGTATTGACATCCGTAACGATCATAGTGTGCGCAGCTCGACTCAACCTGTGCTGCACCGCCTGCGCCACCGGGAATTAGTCATGAAATTGATGGCGACCCGCCGAAGTGGGTGATATGGAACGGTGCGACAGGACACAACGACATCTACCAGGAGTAGTGCATGCGTGAACCGAAGAAAACTGTGGTTGCTCCCCTTGTAGTGATGCTCGGGTTGTCTCTAGCGGCGTGTTCGCCGCAAATGACCAGTGCAACTGTTGCCAGCACGCCGAGTCCCAGCCCACCCAGCACATCCAACGTGGTTAGCCAGATTCCCTCAACGATCAGTTGTCCGTCAGGCCACGGCTACTGGGATGTATTGAGTGTGATGATGATGGATCCAAGCTTGGCTTCCGGCTACCACATGGAAGGTATCACCAATGGCCTGCCATCGGCGTACATCTACACCGTGTGGGACCAAAGCGAAACCAAGTTGTATTACGTGAAGAACCCGCAGGGCAACCCGTGGGACATCAACCTCTACGACCAAAACTACATCTACCAATGGGTCACGGAACTGGACGACTGGAACGGCGCCAACCACTGGAACGATCCCACAAGCTGCAAGAAGTTCAACAACGGCAGCCAGAATGGTACGGCCGACTACTCCATGCGCTGGGCTGCGCGGTGCGCGGCTCCGGGAGGAGCCAACAGTTCGTTTTGGAATCCGCCGCCTCCCGCCCAGTCCAACAACACGAACTACTACACCTACGTAGACCAGACATTGCAACCATCGGCCCAGAATCTCGACTATTCCCAGCTGGAATTGGAACCCACAGGCACCATGACCATTACCGACCACCGCGCAACTCCGGCCAAGTCGTTTTCTATTACAACCATGCCCCTGCAATACACGTACAGCTGCAGTGTTTCGCAGAACATCAACTCGTGTAAGTTTCGCGAGGTCTTTGATTACGGTTTGGATACGAACGTTAATCCGGTGGACAACGTCAAGCACAGCTATGGATGGGTAAGCTGGCACTACTACACCAACTCAACTGGGGGAAACCCGGATGTTGCCGCAAATTGGGTGCTGGCAAATTCGTCAACCAACAATCATTTGATGCCCGGAGAGGTCAGCATCAATTTCAAGTGTTTCTAACCACCAACCACTTTTTGAGGCTTACAGCTAGTCTGGATTCATTTCGATCTGCCGGGGGGGTAAGGCCAGTAGATCGGGATGCGCCTGGTCTCGCCATATCACTTTAAAACATTCGCCCTCGCTTTGAGGGTGCCAGCTGGTTCCATCTTCATACTTCACTGAAGACGGAAAGAAGACCCAGCCCAGGACCGCTTGGGCGCTGGCGGCGCGAATGCCCGGCCTTTCAAGAGTTTGCTCCTGGCCGGGCAAAATGGGATTCGCCGATGACCACTCGAAGTTGAACGGTCTCCGCAAATCCTGGGGCGCCAAAAACATCTCCGGCATGAGCCGCAAACCTGTAATAGTTTTGCTGCCGGTGTTCTTCACCGTCAGTGTGAACTTCTCCGGATCCTTCCAGAAATCTCCGCCAACGAACGCAACTGGGCAAGCCCGCGTGGGTGGTGCGACGATGGTGTAAACCGCCATCATTCCAGCCTCCATGTGGTCTTCCACATGGCAATGAAACATCCAGGTGCCGGGGTTGTCGGCGAGCATGTCAACCGTCTTCATACTTCCGGGAAGAAGTTCTATGACATCGGTGTTCCTGCCTGCGTCGGTGACGGTTTCGCCATGCCAATGAGGAGTGTGGAGGTCGATCTCGTTTCCCATTCCCAGCAAATGCCAGCGCACTTTCTCGCCTTGCATCATGGTCAACCCGGGAAGATTGCCGAAGATGAAACCGTTGATGGCATAAAACAGCCCTGCGGGCTTGCCTCCCATTTCGTTGAAGATCATGAACGAGGCAACAAATTCACGGTCAACATCTTTGGGAGATCCATCGGGGTTGGCTTTGCCTTTTGCCGTAACGATAATCGGCCCAAGCAAACCGGCGTTGATCTCAATCCCCGCGTCAACGTGGGCGTGATACCACCAGACGATCGAGCTCGGCTGTCCCGGTCCCGGACCACTGGCGGCATTGGCAAACCAGTGATACGTATAGCGGGCGCCGGGAGCGACAAAGCCTCCTTTAGCCACCGGCAGATATAAGGAACCTTCGTTGACTTTGTCGTAATGTAGCCCGTGGGGATGCATATCGTGACCGCGGTGGCTGCGATTCAGAAAATCCACAACCACTTCGTCTCCAACTTCAGCGCGAATCACAGGACCGAGAATACCCAGCCATTCCGGTTGCGTCTTCGGGGTGGTAAAGGTGCCGTCTGTGTATTCGACGAAGCGTGTCTTCGGCCATTGCAACTGCTGCCACGGTTGCCGGATAGGCGTAGCGGTGAGCAGATCGTGACCACTGGGCGCGTAGTTCCAGGTGACGTCTTCGGCGGCGATGTAGTAGTGCCGAGTCGCTGCCAGGCAGGAGGAAACCGAAACGAAGACAAACCACAGCACAAAGGCCCGCTGGATTTTCACAGAAGCCATTATCCCATCTAGCGAGTGTGGGCTGTTAGTGCGTCACGCCGGAGACGGTGGCCAGCGCGGGCACAATCGTCGTGAACGTCGCAGTCACTGACGTGTTGGAAGTGACCGTGATTGAACAAGCGGCAGTGCCGCTACACCCGGCGCCGCTCCATCCCGCAAAAATGTAGCCGCTGCTCGGCGTTGCGGTGAGAGTGACGTCGGTGCCATAGGCGAATGAGCCAAAACAACCGTCCCCGCCGGGTTCGCACATAGTGATGTTACCGGGACTACCCGCAACCATCCCGGAGCCTTTCACACCCGAGATCGTAACCACCAACGTTGGGGGATCGTTCCAACTTGCCGGCGGAACGAGGCTACACTGACCGTCCTGTACTTGAGTGGGTGGGGTGGGAGGAGTAGCCCAGGGCTTGTTCACAAAATCAAAAAACTCGGTCATATCCATTTGAGAACCATCGCGCGCGGTGAGCGGGGCCAGGCCGAAGCGGGTCTCAACCATCTTGAGCACTGCTGTGGTGTCGCGCACGTTGTGAGAGACGAAGTTCTTCACAGAATAAGGCGAAATCACGATCAGCGGCACCCGATACCCGGTCCATGCGAAATCACAAGTTCCAACCCCAAGCTCCTGGTCAGTTTTGTCGCAAATGTCGCCGGGCACCAGATCGGTGGGCGAGAGAAAGTCCCCGGGGGGCGTCGCTGGTTGTGGCGGCACGTGGTCATAAAAACCACCCCATTCGTCGAAGGTGAAGATCAGGGCGGAATCCGTCCAACTGGGGCTGGCCATAAGCTCGCCGATCAGACCAGCTGCGTAGTTGGCTCCAGCCTGGACATCGGCTGGGTTAGAGGTATCGATATCGTTGGGGTGCTCATCGAGCGAGGCGGCAGAGGCGGGTTCAATCAGCGCGAACTGGGGCAAGGTTCCATTCGCCGCGTCGACCGCAAATTGCGTCACCGGGACTATGTTTTGCAGCAAATCCGGGTTCTGGCCAGCGCTGCTGATTATGGTATTTTCGTACGCGAACATATTGATATAGGAGCTCTGGATCAGGCACTCAGCGTTCTCATCCGAGAGATCGTTGTTACATGCGGCACCATTAAGGGGATTAACGACGTCCTCAGAGTTGAGATAAATCTTCCACGAGATGCCCGCATTCTGCAGCGCCTCAAAAATAGTGGTGGCTGTGAGCTTTTGTGCGTTGTTGTTCCCTTGGCCGATGGGATAGGCCAAGCCCTGAGAAGTGGCAGCGAGTATGTACATCCGGTTGAGCTGGGTTCGATCCATCAACGGAGCAAACCAGGTGTCTGAGGTCCCAAAGTTGGAAGCCATGAAGTAGTAGTAATTCAGATCTGTCCAGTCGAAATAACCCATGGCTCGTATGCCGTTGACATCCATCAGCAGGTTCGCTTGGGCGTCGTAGGCGGAAGTGAAAACAAATCCGTTGAGCGGAGGAGGATTCTCGGCGGGTTGATCCGCCTGGTTGGTGTAATCCCAATCGTTATGGGCTTCGTTCCAGAAGGGGCTCGGTTCTTCCTGACACTCGGATGCGAAATGAAACGAGGTCACCGGATAGCTGGCGTTCGGAGTGCACTGATCGGTAACGGTCGGATCGCAGCCTGGGTTCGTAGGAGCGGTCCCCCCCGGATTGAACTGCGGCAAACCGTTGAAGGTCTGACCGCCAGTGCCATATCCATTCGCAGACCAGTATCCGAGCATTGCGCCAAAGTAACTATCTAAAGACCGATTCTCCTGGGCGAAGAGAATAATGTGATTTAAGGCGGCGTAAATGTTAGCGGGGCCAAAGGTCGCAGTCACGGAGTTCGGTGCGGTCACGATGACGCTGCAGGTTGCCACTCCTGTACACGCGCCGGACCAGCCGCTAAAAGTATTATTGGCTGTGGGAACTTCGTTCAGCGTGACCTGAGTATTCTGCGCAAAACTCGCGGAGCAGGTTGTGGGGCAATTGATTCCGGCCGGGGTGCTGGTAACAGTTCCGGTGCCCGCGCCCGCCAGGGTCACAATCAATGTGTAATTCGAAGTCGCGGTTCCAAAGGTCGCGGTCACGGAGTTCGCGCTGCTCAAAGTCATGCTGCAGGTTGCATTCCCGATGCACGCGCCGCTCCAACCCGAAAAAACGTCGCTGGCTGCCGGAGTTTCACTGAGCGTGACCTGGCTATTCTGCGGAAAAGTCGCGGTGCACGTGGTGGGACAATTAATTCCTGCCGGGCTGCTCGTAACGGTTCCCGTGCCCGCGCCCGCCATGGTCACGGTCAGTGGGACACCGGGAGCAACGCTCCCCTCCACAACTCCTCGGCAACCGGCCAGCGCAAGAGTCAACAGAGCCGACAGTAACGTCAACCAAAACGTGTACCGAGATTTCATGGGCGAACTTCTCCTACAGAGAGTCGGAGTTTGGATGAAAGTGGGTACCAAGAGGGTTGTTTAGCGCTACAACTTCGAGGAGCCTGTCCGTGCGTCAGGGCGTCAGGCGAACGCAAATGAACTCGGGCCTCCGCGGGATCGGCGCTTTTTCGAAGCGTCCGGTTTGGCGGGGTGGCCCTGGACAGCCTGCATGATAATCCATTGAACATCGGTTCGTTTGCAGGGGGCGGAAACTACGTCGAACGCACCCATTTCGATCGCCTGGTCGTAACAATTCTCCAGGTGCGACTCCGACAAGACGATGACGCGGATCTGGTCTAGCTTGTGCTTTAACAACTGCATCACGTCCTGATATGTTCCATCCGGAAGCTTCGCCTCGCAGATGACCAGTGCATGCTTCCCCCGTCGCAGTATTCGGCGAGCTTCCTGCACAGTTAAGCACCAACATACCTCCAGCGACCATTCCGTAGTCGCGCTCTCTACCACCTTCCGATTCTCAGTGGAGCAGATCGCTAACATCCGCCATCTCATGTTCATCCACTATCACTCACTCTGGGGATCTTGAGCTGCGCCCGACGCACCTGGCAAACAGTCATCCAAAGACTTTCTACCTAGGCTCGTGGAACCCTTGGAGCATCGCTCTACGCTGCCCGGATACTGAAATTCTGCAGCTTCCTTTAGTTGTGCGAATTGCCTCGGAGGGTTGCTTGCCATTTTGTTCGACGCTGGAGGTCTTTCGAATGCGCCCCTTGAGGCGCCACTGCTGGAATCAAGTTGCTGGAGAGCACACATGTGGTCAGCGCTAGAACCAATCAGTCGCTGTGCCAGGGATTACGCCTCACGGCTGTCTGAACCACATATGCCGCTGTCCGGGTTTTGATTGCTTTGCAGAATTGGGGGAGCGAGGAGTCGAACTATCTTTGGCTCGCACCTTACATGGGGTAATTAGCGGGGTACTTCGTTCTCGCTCTAGGCTTCTCGGCTTAACAAGCCGGATGCAACGAAGACCGGAGGCGTAAAGTCATCGCCACGTTCTTCTGTTCGGTTGTCCAACGGCAGCCGTGTAACCACCACGGTGCCTTTGTCAGTCGAGCGAATCTTAAAGCTACCTCCTAGTTGCCGGACGCGTTCTCGCATACCTCTAAGGCCGACACCGGGCGCACGACCAGCTTCGATCTCACAGATCTTCTGCTTTGAAATACCTCTTCCGGCGTCCGCGATTGCCACCGAGACTTCGTCTGAAGAGCGCACAATCCGGATGGTCACAGTCCGGCTGTCGGAATGCCGGTGAACGTTTGTCAGGCCTTCCTGCACGATCCGAAAAAGAGCCGTCTCCAGGTCGCGCGGCAATCGCCCAAAATCCTCTGCGATCTCGAAGCGAACCTTCATTCGGCTGCGTTCCGCGAATCCCTCGAGATAGTCGCGCACGCCCGGCGCTAACCCAACCTCATCCAGAAGCGGGGGGTGAAGCAGATGGGAGATCGTGCGAATTTCCCTGGAAACTTGCGCCAGCAGCGCCGTGTTCTCGGAAATAGCTCTTGCTGCCAGAGGACTCAGCTGCTTTTCCGCCAATGCCCGGTTATGGTTCATTGACATTGCCACCAACAATTGGCCCACGCTGTCGTGCAATTCACGAGCAATGCGTCTTTGCTCTTCATCTCGCAACTTGAGCAACCTGCCCGTGAGCTCGACCAGGCTTTGCTCCGCAAGTTTGCGTTCCGCAATTTGCGCCTGTAGCTCGGCAGTCTGCCTTACAATTTCGGTGGCCGCGTCGTGTCGGGCCGAGAGATCCGCATCCAGGAGCTGAATCACGCGAAAGGCAAAGCTGGTAAAGTCAGCCAGGTCCGTCATCACGCGAACGTCCCCGGCATCGAAAGCGATGCCTTCCTCGTGAGAAAAAATCCAAATCGTGCCGGCGGGACCTGCGCCGCCTAGAGGAATCACCAAAGCTTCGACTACCGGAGACGGGAATTCGTTGAGATAGCGGAAATGTCTGGCAGGATAAGAAAACAGTTGCGGAGACTTGCGGTCGAGACACACTCCGCAAGGACTGAGGCTTCGCGGAATGAAGCCCCCTACCTGTTCTTTGAGCACCCCTGCTACGTTTGTCCACCGAAAGATTGGTTCACTCTCGGGAGGCGTTTCGACCATACTGATACCGGCCGTGCCCGCCCGGCAAAGCTCCAACGCAAGCCGAAGAAGTGTGTCCGGCAGTTGCCTCGGAGAGTCAGCCATCACCCGCGCAAGGATGCGCAGAGGTCCGCTCTCGGTTTCCGGATTTGGCGTCCGGTGAGGCCGTGAGCGCAGTTCTCCGCTGATGAGAACTTCCTCCAGGCAACTATGACCTTCCTTGTATCTCATGTGATTGGCCAGTAAGGGAAAGTTACCTTGGACCTCAGGGAAAAGCTGGACAATATTGATCACTTTCTAACGTCGCCGCTCTTCATTCTTGAGTGGCCGGATCGAATGAAAAATAAACCCTACTGTCCTCTATTGACCAGCATGAGCGAAGACCCTGATGTTAGATTTCATTTATGCATGACACTAATGGTATTCGCGTATCTTCGGAGAACGTCCCCACAATCAGTGGTGGCAAACTGCAGGTTCGAGGTGAGCAAGTCCCAAAGGACCCCTGGATGCCGCCTGTCGTCCCGGGGCTTTTACCCAGCCGTTTCAGCAACGAGAGCCGGACGACAAAGTCGTTTCGGATATTTATTGCGGACGACCACGATGTCGTGCGTTGCGGCATTCGTACCTTGCTGGAAGCTCATCCGGGATGGGCGGTCTGCGGCGAAGCTCGCGATGGTCGGGAGGCAGTGGCTAGGGTCGCAGAATTGAAGCCGGACTTGGTGGTGCTGGACATAGCCATGCCGATGCTGAACGGGATGGATGCCGCGCGGCAGATTCTCAAAGCAAGACCGGGAACGCCGATCCTTATCCTCACTCTGTATGAGTCGGACGAGTTGATTCGCCAGGTACTGGAATCAGGAGCGCGCGGATTCATTCTGAAGTCCGATGCGAGTCAGAACCTGTTGTTAGCGGTTGAAGCATTGCAAAGGCGGGCCACCTTCTTCACAGCCCATGCGGCAAAGATGATGCTGGACGGATATCTACACCGCAACGTCGATCCAGGCAATTCTGTGAAGGATCGATTGACGGCCCGGGAACGCGAGGTGGTGCAGCTGTTGGCAGAAGGGAATAGTAGCAAGGAAGCGGCCGTACTGTTGAACCTGAGCGTCAAAACCATCGAGACTCACCGCACCAATGTGATGCGCAAGCTTGATATCCACTCGATTGCCGGATTAGTTCGCTATGCCGTACGCAACTGTATTGTGCAGGGCGCTTAGGCGCGTTCCACGTTCGCCAGGTCAATTCAGTTTGAAACTCACCTGCACGCTGATCTGCACCGGCACCGCTGTGCCATCTTTGGTGGCCGGCGCAAATGTCCATTGACTCACGGCGATCATCGCCTTTTCGTCCAGACCCAGCCCCAGTTTGCGGATCACGTGAATATCCCGTGGCTTTCCGTCCGCACCGACAATCAGCCCAAGGACGCACATACCCTGCAACTTGGCTTGGCGCGCTTGTTCGGTGTAGTCGGGATCGGGCGTGGTCAGCGGACGCGGTGCCAGCACCGATCCTCCGACTTTATATGCCCCTCCGCCGATGCCACCTCCGTAGCCTTCACCTACGCCGGCGCCGGCCCCCTTACCAACTCCGCCGCCTGCGCCCGACCCGATGCCGCCGGCCGAGCCTAACCCGTTGGAGGCGATGCTCGGTAGAATTGGCGCCGCGGGATTTCCCAGATTCGGCGTTGTGGCGGCCATCCGGATCTGTGGGGGCGCAATCACCGTCGCTTCAGCCGTCAGCCTCGGATGTTCATTGCGTAGCACGATCTGCGGAGGCGTGATTTGTTCCTTGGCCGCGCGCGGTAGCTCACCTCGCGGCGCCTCAATTTTGTCGCGATCTCCGCCCCCGCCACCCCCTCCCGCCTGTTTGGTGGCGAGCGGCAATGCGTAGGATTCGAGGGAGGGCGCGATCAATATGACTCTTGCCACTGGTTTTGGCTCGGATCGTGCCTCATGCGGCATAAACCAGAAAGCGGCAATGGCCCCAAGGAACACCACGTGCGCCAGAATCGAGCCCAGCGCGCTCCGCCTCGTCGAAATCTTGTACTGACCCCAAGAGTCGCTAAGGGCGAACGCACCCGGCGATAAAACCGGTTGTGTGATCGCACGGAGCCGCACTTCGCGAATAGGAGGCGTGGCGCCTACCTTGTCCGGATGGACACCAATTGCTGGTCCAGTTGGCATAGCCAGGTCGAGACTGGTCATGGGGTTTCCTGTGATAACCAACCGGAGGCGCTCAAACCGAACGCCGCTTGTATACAACAGAAATTCATATTCAGACCTGCGTGTCTCCAGTAGTCAAGTTAGCGTGGACAGTGCCCTCCGTCTATCGAGTGGAAACCCTATAAAGGGGCTGCGGTTCGAGTAGCCGAGCCGTGCCATTTAACGCCGCTCTGCGAATCTAGATCATTCTTCACCCGAATATAGGTACTTTCGCTGAACCCAATTGGCATCGGCGGCGTGCTACCGTTTCAGTCGGTCGCTGCCGGCCTGAAACTACCAAATTCCCTTGTCGTCTCCGGTAATCCGCAAATCGACAAATGCAGCAGCAGCCAGCGCGGGCAATAGAGACAAGCGAGCCGCAGCGCGAAAGTGTCGTGCCGCTCCGGTTCCGATGAGTTGCTGCAGGAACAGTTGCGAACCCTGAGGCACCATGGGCACGCGCAAGAACTGTTCCCCTACGTACGTGACATCGGCTCCGAAGCGCGCCGGGCGCACCACGAACTCTGGCAGCGGGAGCGGGCCAACGCCCACGCGCTCGTTGTAGTCGGAGGTGATCTTCAGCAGGGTTGCCACTCCCGGCCAGATCGACCAGCGCTGGGCAGAGGTGCGCAGCCGCGCAAAATCCAGACGGCCTGCGCGCACCAGTCCCGTCAGGTTCAGCAGGTCGGTGAATCGAATGTAGAAATGGCGATACATTCTTTGCAGAGTCGCGAGCGTAACCTGTTCTTCGGGAGCAGGAACGCGAAAGTGGAATGTACCTACATCGCGCATCACGCTGGTTTCTTCCAAGTGGGCAGGGAGCGTGTCCTGCTCACCGGTTTGCCCGAGGCGGCCCACATGGATCTCCACCAATTGGGGCAGTCCCGGAATCCGGAAGTTCAACTTGTGCGCCAATCGATCGCCCCAACTCTGCGGCTGCAGTTCGGCTTGCAGTTCGCTCTGCATCGCGCGCACGGTATCGCTTTCGGTGGCCGCGATAAAGAGATCAAGATCGCTGCCTATATCGGGCCAATGATCGAGGGTTTTGATCACGATGGGCGAGTGCCCGGTCAGCCCGAGGGCACGCACAACCTTCTCCAAAACCGCCAGCGCGCGTCCGATCTGCCGTTCCTCGGCCTGCACCAGCTCCTCAAGGCCGTCAACCCGCGGCACGACCGCACCAACCGCAGCCCATTTCTCTAAAAGCTGCAACGTGCGAAGGTAGACACGTTGCAGTTCCGCAAAGCGCAGAAAGTCGAACCACTCCTCCGGGGTCATGCGTTGCAATCCGGAGAGCACCTGTTCAATCCGCGGGCTGGTTTCGCCTTGCTGGCTCACTGCTGTGAGCGCATGGAGATGTAACACTGCCAGCGTCTCGAACATCGCACCCGCAACTTCTCTTCTTTTGGTCATGGATGTACTCCGTGCGTGATATCCGCTTTTGATTCGTCACAGTGCGGCAGGCCGGGCTCAATCGCCGTTCCCTCTTCGTAATCGTTCCAAGTGGCAATCAGAACAAATGGAATGGGGTGCGAGGGTTCGTCGTTTTCATGGAACAAGCGCAGCGTATCTTCGAACGTCTTTCCGCACCGCGCATCAATGTGCCGGTTCAAGCTCCACGAAGCCTTGGTGTCGTTGAAGCCCGGCCACAAGCCGCCCACCGTAACCTCGTCCGGATGTTTGCTTCGCATCTTCGCGTAGAAATCGCTCAAGTAATCTTCACCCCACGCCTGGCCGTCCGGACTCCACCCCTTGTGCCCTGGATATACCCACGCGTACTCGCCGTCGAAGTCTTTGGCGAACTGCGGTGGTGGGTCATCCTGATAAATCAGGATTGGTGGCGATTCCCACTGATTCACCTGCTGGCGCACCTGGTCCCAATCAGTGTGGCCGCGCTTGGGAAACACAAAGATGACTGGGCGGCCGTGGTACAGCAGATACGCATCGCGTCCCGGAGCGGCGGGCCCGATGTATTTTTTATAAGCCAGTTCCATCGCCTCCATGGCATCGTCCGTCGCATGTCCGTTATCATCCTGGGTTTCGTCGTACATGAGCGCGACGTGGAAGTGTTGCTCGCTGGCGATTCGCTGGAGGAGCAGAGCACTGCGATCGAGAAAGGGACGGCGTGGACCATACCAATCCACAGCAAAGGCGTAGATGCCCATGTCGCGCGCACTCTCAATTTGCTTGCGCAGGACGTTCGGGTCCTGGCTGTTATAGCCGACGTTGATGTGGTCCGGGTCTCCGAACCAGGGCTGGTAATCCGCGAGAATCTTGGGATTGCCCGGCGAGTCAGGAATGTCCTTGAGGGCGAGATTCCGCGCATTTGCGTGTGTGCACGCGCTTGGGATGGAACTTGCGATCCCGACATACGCCAACAAGGCGAGCTGGTAAAGTTTCATCCGCGATTTCCTGCTCTGCTTACGATGAGATGGGGCTGCCAAGAGTTGGTTCGAAGCAGGCCTTCGCCGCCAGGCCTTAGAAGGGTTTGGCAGAGACTTCTTCGAGATCGCGAACGTACCAGCGATCCGCACCGGGGGTCATGAGAACCATGTACTCGTGGGGCACATTCTGCGTATCAAGCAACTTGTTTCCGTCGAAGGTCTGGACTTCCAACTGGGCCTGATCGAGAAGCTGCATGGCGCTCCCATCCGTGGAATAGAAGACTGCCTTCAGGTGATGGCCGTGATCCACGATCCGAACATGCATTCCCGTCTGGTTCTGCTCGGTGATTCTCTTCATAAGGTGATCTTTTGCGAATCCGACGAACTCTTCGCCGAGTCCCCCGGCTTGACCTGATTCCAGGGCCATCGCCAGATCACGCCATGCCAGCGCGTAATGGCGCGCTATCGTCGTTCCTGTCAGTTCCTCGATAGGACGCGGAGTAAGTCCGTCAGCATCGAGGTGAACCTCGGGGAGATTGGCCTGGGGAAGGTGAATCTGCGGCGACGATTGGGCAAGCGCCAGAACGCAGGCGACAACCGCGAAGCTCGCAGCTTTTACCAACCTAGTCGTGACCAGCCTAGTCCTGACTAACCCAAGCGAGACCTTCTTGAATGCCAGCGTATTGTCGGCCATGCTCTTCATAGTTTTCCATTGACGACAACTTCATTGCCCAGCACGACCCCGCAAGCGACACTGATCTGCGCCCGCCCGTCAACCCCGAATTGCACTCGCGCTATACCCTTCTTGATCGGCGTATCCACCGTGCTCTTGCCCGCCTTATCAACCTTGGTGAACGAAACCACAGTGCCATCGGGAAGTGCATTGCCGCTGCAGTCGCGTACGGGATCGGTTTCCAGGGTCACCATGCTCCCGCTGGCCACGGCTTTCATGCGCAATCCGCAGGCCTCCGCCGCAACCTGTTGAATCACTCGTGCTTCTTCCACGTTGTCTAAGGCCGCAGTCACCTGTACTCTCCCTTCATGGGGCGTGGAATCCATGCGCATCCAGGCCACGCCGCGCCGCGTTGAAACTTCCCGTGAGAAGCCGGCCCCGCTGGCAGGGGTGATCCGGAAATCGACTGCCGCCGGAGTCAAAATCAGGTTGAAGTACTGGTCAAACACAAACGCAGCGGCATCAATCGAATCGCGAGTGGAGACGGGCACTCGCGAAGGATGCAGAAAGAAACTTAGATGCGCCGGTTGCGCGGCCTTCACCTCAAAAGTTGCGGAAGTGCAGGACGACGACGCGTCGCAGAGGATTACCTGGTAGCGGCCCGCAGTTCGCACATCGCTGGACTGAATTTGTAGATCGCTCCCGAGACTCACACTGCGTTTCACAACATGGTCCGGCCCAACCAGATAGAAGGTGGCTTGCCCGGAGCCCTGTACAGGAATCGAGAAGGCCTGGCCTGCTTCCACGACAGCGGGCACGTGCACTTCCGCAGCCCGGGCCCAAGCAGGCAACACGCACAACAAGACGAATGCGGCCAGGCGCTTGCATCGTGCGAAATCGTGATGCGCAGTGCGCTGCATGCTAGCTGCTCGACCGCGAGTAGTGATTGACGATGACCCGATAACTCTTCATCCGTTCCGCGATGTCATCCGGGATGTCGACAGCAAATGGTACGGACACCTGCGGCATGAGCGCCTGATCCACATAACCGTCCGAGACCCAGATTACTTTGCCGGAGTTGTCGTAGTAGGCTGCCAGGACCTGCGCGATGTTGACCGGGCGGCCGCTTTGATTCACCAATTCGCCCTCCAACACGTTTCGGTTCAATCCGTCTTTGCTCACCTTCTGGTCCATGACCGCAATCACCGGGTCAGCGCTGGCCGGGACCAGGAGAGCGCGCGCATCCATCCGCACACTTTTTACCGCATCCATGCGAACTCCGGGAAAGTCGATGCGATAAGGCGAAACCTGCTTGGGTAGCAGCACGTGCGAGATCAGGTCAAAGCTGCCTTCTTCGTCGATGGCAGAGCCATCCGCTTTCAGCAGAGTCGCAGTCACGTTCAAGTACGCGGGAACGGTGTCTTCATTCTCCACTTCCCCGAGAATCACCACGCGACCGGGGCGCGAGATCGCGTTCATGGAAGTTATGCGCACTTTCGGAGTATCTACGTCCTGCGCGCCCCATTTCTGCGATGTGTTGCGGCCGATGACATCCCAGCTCAAGTAGTTCACCGAAACCACCTGCAGGGGCACTTTGGAAAAAGCCGGTTTCGGCCACACCACCCGCCAGACCGGACCATCGCGAAGCACGCGCAAATCCCGCACATCATCGAGCGAACCCACGGCGCTCGACCAATTCATCCGGACGCGCACCAGGGCTTGGTCACCATTCGCGTGCAACGGCGAAACTTCCGCAGTCTGCAGCGAGGAATATGTTCGCAAACTGCCGTCGCTTCCCGCCACATCGCGAATGAAGGATGCCAGATCCGTATCGCTGCTGCGATCGAGCGAAGCATAGGCCTGCTGATAGTTGTGAGCCTGAATCTCGCTCATCAGAGCATGCACGGCTTCTTCGGGGGTTGCCGAAGAGAACATAGCATGCTGCTTCAGCCCTCCAGATTGCAGCCAGGCATAGGCAACCAGAAGTGCCGTAGCGACGGTGAGAAAGCCAACCAAAGCCCACTTCATGAGCGCACCCCATCGGCATAGGCGCCTTCCGGCGTTTCCCTCGGCAGCATGATCGCTTCCCGTACACGGCGCGGCTCGACCAGCAGCCACACAAACAGAATTGCCAGGATGCTGCTGCCGATGGGCAGGATACCCCACATCCATCCTTCCCACGGGGCTGGCATGGCGTCGGAAGGAATCACCCGCGCGGGAGGAGCGTCGTCCTTGGACCACACGGTGATGGTGCCGGAGTCATAGCTCTCGACCTGCCGCCAGCCGCCGAATACCAGAAGAGGCTCATAGAACGGATCGTGCACGAAAATAAATTTCAGACCGTAATGGTCGGCATGCTGGAGCATGGCGCGAAGTGAATCCATGCCGGCGACGCCGAAGTACTTCGCGCTGGTCAATTGCGCTGCGCCATAACGCGTCATCTCAGGCAGCAGGCGGGCCGAGTTGTACTCGCCATCGATGCTATTCGCGGTTGTATAGGTCGAGACCTTGGAGAGAGCATTGCCAAATCCGAGCGTGAGGTAGCGGTATTGATCGTGGCCGTCGCGATTCAGGAATCCGACCACTGAATCCACATTGAGCGAACTAGAAACTCGAAAGGGACTCCAGGATAGCCAACCCAGAGCCAGCGCCAGACTTGCAATGGCGGCGGTACTGACGGCGATGGCACCCCGGCGCGGGAAACGGTCGATGACTTGTGCCACCAACAATCCCACAATCGGCAGCGCCAGCACCGTCGCCCACAGCGTGAAGCGCTCATAGGTGAGAATTTCGAAGGCACGGCCGAAGATCCAGCGCGGAACCGGCGTGGTGCCACCCAGCGCAATCAGGAACGTCACCCAGAACGCAAGCAGCAGCACTCGCAAACGAGGATTCGACGCACCCTTGATCACAATGAAGGGCAAAGCCAGGATCAAAGCGCCGTAGGGCACGATGAAGTAATTCATCCCGTATACCCAGTTCATCAGCAAGTTGGAACGGCTGGCGTGCGGAATGGGCAACTGCTCGATGGGATGCCGGATGATTGCAATCCAGTAAGGCAACAGCACGACTCCAACTCCGATTGCGGCAATCGCGGCGAAGACGAAACCCCGCCCGATGATTGCAGCGCCGGGCTGCTCTTTGTGGCGGCCGTCATACCACGCCAGCCACAAAACGGGCACGGCAAAGAGCACGGAACCAAAGATGAGAGTGACGTGATGAGCCGACGCCGCAGCCAGCGTGAGAGCAATGCCCTTCAGCAGGGATCGCCAGCTGGCCGACAGGCACCACGAATAGAAATATGGCAGAGCCAGAAAGTACAAAGACGCGGACAACGTGGTTGGTAACTGCCCAGCCGAATAGACAAGAAATGCGATGCTGCCGGCGAACACGGCAAGAACTCCGGCATAGCTGGCTGCACGCTCATCCACCCAAAGCCGCGCGAATCGGTACGCGCCCAACGCCAGCAGGACGACGGCGGCTAACTGCACCAGCATGAAAGCTTCAGTGAGCCCCACAACATACGAGAGCAGCGCAATCCACTGGTGAGTCAACGGAGGGTAGGTGGTTTGGGAGAAGCCGCCAAACCACTTTTCATTCCACGGATTGAACCAGTGATGAGCGTAGTGCGACGCAAAAAAGATGTGCAAGTTTGCGTCATAAGACGTAGTCGCCGGCAGCTGCATCACGAGCAAAGGCCCGTGAATCGCGAGCGCCAACAGGATGATGGCGGCAACAGGAATCGGGCGTTGCCAAATACTGGTCTCAGTCGCGAGCACGAATGTTTCCTGGCGGTATCTCATTGAATCGCTGTATTTGATTCCCGGGAACCGGGCAAAGGTTGGTACGTATTTTCGGGAAGCTGCGTGTCGCTGCATGCAAACGTGCCCAACCACAGCGGGAGTTTCTAGCATCTCAGCGACGACGGTACGGTCAGGTGTGTACCCTACCCCACCCGCCGACCAGTCAGAAGGCCGGGCAAGGAGAAGATGGTGCAATCAGCGTTCGGGGGTTCGGCGTTCAGAAGCTTGGCGTTCAGGGGATCGCTGCGGCTTGCAGTCCTGCTTGCAGCAACTGCATGCGCTGCCCAAACTTTTGATGTGAACGGCCAAACTTCATCCACTTCGCCCGCGACGTCAAAAAAGCCAGCCGCGCAGACCGCAAGTAAAGAGACCGGAATGGGCTGGGGAGCGAGTATCGAGGTGGCACGCGAGGCGCGAGCGGCGCAGACCGATCTGCAGCACGGAGACGCGGCAGGCGCGACTATGCATGCCCAGCGTGCTGTAAACGCCGCTCCACAGAATCCTGATCTCTGGTTTACGCTGGCTTACGCAGCCCGGCTGAGCGGACAGTATTCGCTTTCTGTCAATGCTTATCGCCGGGGTCTCGCTCTGAGGCCATCTTCGGTGGAGGGTCTTTCCGGTCTCGCGCAAACCTATGCCCGGATGGGGCGCACCGCCGAGGCGCAACAAGCGTTGGAAGAGGCCCTGGCCGCCAATCCCAGGAGCGATGTGGATCTTCAGCTCGCGGGCGAACTACTCCTGACCACCGATCCGAAACGATCACTTGAGTATCTGCAGCGCTCTGAGGCGGTAAAGGCGTCGGCGCGAACGGAACTTCTAATGGCTCGTGCCTATGAGCGAACCGGCGATGGCGAGTCAGCGCACAAGATGCTGGATCGGGCGCGCCGCTCGGCTCCGGCCAATCCCGAGGTCCTGCGAGCGGTTGCGTCTTACTACCGCGACACGGGCCAATACGATGAGGCAATCCGCACCCTGGAAGACCTGCACGCGAAAGACGCGAGCACGCTCGCCGAACTCGGATATTCCTACGCGCTGGCCGGCAACCCACGCGCGTCTGCGCGCAATTACGGGGTAGCGGCAAGCCGCGCGCCGCGCGACATTGAGATCCAACTCAATGCCGCGCAAGCCATGCTCAATGCCGGGGAGTTCGACAAAGCCGCCGCCCTTCTGAACCAAGCTGCAACGCTGAACCCCGAGCACTACCGCGTGTATGCCTTGCGGGGAAGACTCGATGCAGCCCAGCATCGCAACGAGGATGCGATCCGCGAATACGAGGCTGCGCTGCAGCATCTGCCCGAAGGTGTTCCGGAGGGTGTTCTGTATCCAATCTCGTTGCGGGTGGACCTTGCCGAGGTCTACCGCGATGCCGGAGACACGGCGAACGCAGAGCGTGTCTCGAAAGACGCGGCGAATGCGATCAGCACCATCGATGTGGCAGGCCCAGCGCGGCCGGACTTTCTGCGAGTGCGAGCGGTAACTGAAGTGGCGGCAGGCAACGTCGATTCTGCGGAAAAAGATTTGAAAGAAGCGATCCGACTTGAACCTCGCAACGCCGTGTTGCTTCTCAACTACGCGAATCTGCTCTGGAAGACGGAGCGAAAAGAAGACGCCCGCAAGACCTACCGTGAGGCGTTGGCCATCGATCCATCGAATGCCGGTGCGTTGGGTTCGCTCGGATTCCTGTCGCGCGAAATGGGCGACTCCGAAGCTGCCCGCACCTACTTCGTGGAATTTGCCAAAAAGCATCCCGACGACTACTCACCGTATCTGGCTCTGGGCGATTTGTATAGTGAGAACCGTCAATTTCCGGAAGCGCAGGAAAATTACAAGCAGGCGTTCCAGAGGTCGCCGAGTAATCCGCTGATTGTTTCCGGTGCGATGAATGCAGCACTGGAAGCGCACCACGCGGTTGAAGCCGAGGAGTGGCTCGCGCGCGCGTCGGAGGCGGTGCGACAAGATCCGCAAGTCATGCGGGAGCATGAGCGGTACTTGACGATCACCGGGAACTACGCGGAGTCGGCAGATCTGGGGTATCAAGTGATCCAGAAGCTGCCGAAGGATCGCGAGGCGGTCGACTATCTTGCTTACGACCTTCTGTTTCTCAAGCGCCTTGATGAAGCGATGAAGATGGTTGACCGCTTTCAACCTGTTTTTAAGGGCGATCGAGACCTGCCTCTGATTGCGGGTTACGTACACGCCGACCACAACGAGTACCAGGCCGCCGTCGACGACTTTACACACGCCCTGGAGATCGATCCCACGATCGCAGTGGGTTATATGAACCGAGGCTATGTCTACAACGACATGCGCCTCGCCACGAAGGCTGAGCGGGACTTTCGCAAGGCCCTGGCGCTGAATCCACAGTTCGGCGAAGCACACCTCGGCCTGGCTTACGCCCTGCTCCAGTTGCGGCGTTCCACGGCAGCGCTGAAAGAGGCGGAAATAGCAAGCCGTTTACTTGGCGACTCGGAGAGTCTGCATCTCGTAAAAGCTGAGGGTTACCGCCAGCGGGCCATGCTTGCCCGCGCCGAAAGCGAGTACAGGCAAGCTCTGAAGCTGAATCCAAATGCCGCAAATACCTATATTGCACTCGCTGATGTGCAGTACCGGGCGCACAAATATGCAAACGCGGCTGACACTTTGCGCAGTGGGCTCGCGGTTGCGCCGGATAATCCGATGATCTCGGCGCAGCTTGCAAGATGCTATGCACAACTCGGCCGGACGTCCGATGCCCTGCAGGCGATTAATTCCGCGGAGCGCGCTGTCGGGACGGATTACAAAATCCTGCTCGTGACTGCGGACACCCTGCGCATCCTCGGCCGCCGCGACCAGGCCATGACTACGTACGCGCGGGCGCTGGAAAGTTCGGACGATCGTCTCCAGGTCAGGCTTGCCTTGGGCCGGCTGTTTGCGGAAGAAGGCAAGGCCAAAGACGCGCAAGAACAGGTGGCGCTCGGTTTTGCCGAGGCGAGAGTCGCTCCCACCGATGTAACCTCCGCTGAAGACTACTTGAACGCGGCCGACGTCCTGATGAATATCCACGAGTATCCGCTGGCGCAGCAGATGTACGGGCGCGCACACGCGCTGGGTGCTGATGACACGTCAGTGGCGGTGGGTATGGCAAACGCATCGCTGGCCCTGGGCGACACGCATAGCGCGGAACTGCAATTGGCCAGCCTGTCCGACGATCCGGAGCGCAAGAACAACTTTGACTTTCTGGTCGCTCAGGGCAACGTCTACCGGCAACGCGGCGAGGATGATCGCGCGCTCGCCAGCTTCGTCCGCGCCAATCAACTGGATCCGGAGGACACAGCAACCCACATCGCGGAGATGCAACTGGCCGAAGAAGAAGGCCGTCCCATCACCGATCGCATTGGCATGGGTTCCGGTGTGCGCGTGGGTGCGGTGTTTGAAGATGAAAACATCTATCAGATGGACGCTCGTCTGCTCGGCGTGCAAAATGCTGCCGCCTTGTTACCGCCGCCGCGGCGCACGATCGAGACTTTCGCCGATTCGCGTTTTCAATTCCGGCCGAATTCGTTTCTCCCGATTCAAGGGTTTGTCGCTGAGCGGAATGCTGAGGGCAGCTTCTCATTCCCGAGCGAGCTTTTGATTCAGGATCGCAATACCTTCGACACAATCTTCAATTTCTCCGTGGCGCCGGTGGTGCAGTTTGGCGACGTGAAACTGAGCATCACACCCGGATTACAGTACACAATCCGGCGCGACACGCTTGTGCCGGTCGACATGGATCAGAATCTGTTTCGCCAGTTCCTGTATGTGGCAAGCAGCCCGATCGGCAATTGGCTCTCGTTCTCCGGCAATTTGATTCGGGAAGCGGGTCCGTTCACGGACGAGACTCTGCACTCGCGGGACCTTTCCGGCGCTCTCGACTTTCGCGTGGGCCGGCCCTGGGGCAAGACTGCGCTGCTGACCGGGTACAACGCGCGTGACCTGCTCTTCGGACCAGCGATAGAGGAGTACTACCAGACGGTTTCCTACGCGGGCCTGCAGCGGCGGTTCGGTTCCCGCATCCGCGCGTCGGCGGTGGCGGAGTTTCTTCGTGCCTGGCGGGTTGAATACAATCAGTACGCGATCGCGCAAACTCTTCGTCCGCGCTTCGCGATAGAGGCGCAATTCAACCAACACTGGATGCTTGCCGCCTCGGGTGCGTGGTCTTCAGGACGCGGCTTTCACGTCTACGACAACGTGACCTCGAGTGCAATGCTCTCCTACACGCGCGAACGGGGCTGGGGCAGGAGCGCAGACTCAGAGACGGCGTCACTCGCTCATCCCTTGAGGTTTTCTTTTGGTCTGGACCAGCAGACCTTCTACGACTTTCCCGGCCAAGGGCACACCCAGGTCGTTCCGGCGGCGCAGTTCAGGTTTTGATGCATGCGTTTCCGCTTGGGCCATGGCCTTAGGGCCACACGTTCCTTATGATGACACCTCTGGAAAACCATGTGACGACGCAACCGGGTGAGTCCGGCCTCTTGCGCGGGCGCGTAGTGCGGGGCAGCGCCATCCTGTTGCTGAGCACCGGACTGGTGGCCGCAACCAACCTGGTTTACAACATTCTGATCGCGCGGATGCTAGGTGCGTCGAGCTTCGGCCACGCCTCCGCTTTATACACGCTGCTCATGCTGGTGACGGCCATCACCTTTTCGTTCCAGATCATCACTTCAAAGTTTATCGCCCGGAGTTCAGAGGATCTCGTCCGAGCGCAAATCTACGCCAGCATGCTGCGCCGGGCGTGGCAGACAGGCCTGGGGGTCGCCGTCCTGCTCGCCGCAGGCAGCGCCTATCTCAAAGACTATTTCAACCTTCCGGCGCAGCATGACTTGGTGCTGCTGGCAATCGCGGCGGGAGTGTATATCCCACTGGGAGTACGCCGCGGTAGGATGCAGGGCTGTTACAACTTTCGTGGCCTCGCCATCAATGTGGTGGTGGAAGTGGCGGTTAAGTTGGGTGGGGCCCTGCTGTTCCTACGTTTGGGGTTGGGTGTGACGGGTGTGATGACGGCGGTGCTGTTCTCAATCGTCGCCGCCTACATCGTCGCCAAGCCGGGGGCCCTTTACCGGGCCAAAGCAGGACTGATCAAGATCGCGCCTTTCGGAGAGGGCATGCAGGCCGTGACCTACTTCGTTGGGCAGGTGATTCTTAGTAACCTCGATATCTTGCTGGTGAAGCATTTCTTTCCGCCGTCGGAAGCGGGAGTCTACGCGGCCGTGGCTCTGGTGGGTCGCGTGGTCTTCATGTTGTCGTGGTCGGTGGTGAGCAGCATGTTTCCGGTGTCGGCCAGTTATACGCCCGGCCAGAGGGGGCACTCGGTGTTGTATACCGGGTTGCTCCTGGTGGGAACTGTAACTTCCGCATTCATCGCGGCGGTGGCGCTGGCACCGCAGGCGTTATGGACCATGCTGCTGGGGAAGACGTTTTTGCTAGGCACGGCAGCGTCGTTCTCCGCACTCTTGACCCAGTATGCGGTCATGACCGGCGTCTATTGCATCGCAGTGGTTCTCATGATGTACGAGATCTCACGGCGAATCGGCACCGCGGCATGGGTGCAGTTGGGCGCGAGCGCCTTGATGGCCATAGCCATCTGGCGTTATCACAATTCCCTGTCGCAGGTGATTCTGGTGCAACTGTTCGTAATGTGCGGACTGCTGGTGGTCGTCACGGTCCCGCTTTTGCGCGAGCAGGACGATTCAAAGGCTTCTCCCGCGACTCGCGAACCTTTGCAGCGCCTGCGGCCCGTGCCGGAGGAGGAGGTCGTCGCGGAATTCTTACGGGGCGAGTTCTATCATCCCGAGTTTGATCCGTATCGCCGGGACGTCAAGCACCTCGTGGAGCAGGCCGACCTCAGTCATCCTCATGAAAACTCCATCCGGCACGCGTTGCTGTTCCACCGGCGAGGGCGCCTGTGGCGTGAACTGCCTGCCGATACGAAGTGGTGGGAGATTGAACTGACCGCGCGCGACCTGGCACGCCTGCGGGCATTTCCGCGCAACGAGTGGAGGCGCTTTGCGGGAGGCGGCTTTTACCTCACGGAAATGGTCGGCCGCATCGAAGCGGAATTGGCGCGTGGGGGGCAAACCCGCTTTCTGAAAAAGCTCGGGGCGATCGCAACCAATCTCCGCGGAAGCGAGGTGCCAAATGCTGTGTTGCTGATCGGCATCGACGAGCATCAGCCGCTTACGATTATCGAGGGCAATCACCGCATGGCGGCCGCTATGCTGGCGATGCCCGAATCGGCACACCGCCGCTTCCGCTTCTATTGCGGTTTGTCTCCCAACATGAACTCGTGTTGTTGGCACAAGACCGACCTGCGAAGCCTGACGCGTTATGCCGCGCATACGCTCCGTTACATGTTCCGCGACGGAAATTTCTTCCTCCGGCGGACAGTGCGGGAGAAGCTCGCCGAGATTGCGACGTGCTGAAAACTGCGGAAGCATACCGGCGCGGAAATGGTTAAATTCTAAGGATTGTGCGACACGAGGGCGACCGTGCGGACGTTGTAGCGTTCTCCATCGAACTCTGCCTGAATACTAACGTCGGCGCCTTCCCGCAGAAGACGGAGACTGGCGTCATCCAGCGATCCGATGGCGAGCTCGCGAACCATTTGGTCGGCATCGTTCGACAGGGCCAATACACGCGCGCGCAGGTCTACGGCAACAACTCGCCCTTCAAAGGTAAAAGAATTCCCACGTGCGGCGAGAATCTCAACATTATTCGCCACACTCTTTGCTGAAGAGAACTGCACCCGCACCAGCATGCCCGCAGACAAATCCTGCGCTGACGCGGGCTGGCCCCGGTTGACAATCATCGTGCTGGAGGTAATCCGCAGCGAAACACTTTTTGGGCTCAGGGGATCGCGTAGGATGAGCTGGGACTTGGCTGCGTCGTAGCGCACAATCTGCCCGTTCATCTCAACCGCATTCGCTGCGCCGGTTCGCACCGAGCGCGCAAACAGCTTTCCATTGTCGATCACGGTGTCGACTGACACCACAGATCCAGCGGGAAGGCTGATCAAATGCGCGCCTGCATTTTCGGAAAGAAGTTGAGTCCGCGCATCGAAAGCAATCCGGAGATCGTGGCCCCCAAATGGGTGAATCCATAGTTGATCGTGGATCGGATCCAACCGCTTCAATACGCCGCGCACCAGGCCCACTTTGCCACCGAGTTCGCTTGGGGCGGACAGACCGTCTGTTACCCCAGCCGCTTGCTGCGGAGCGCCATCGTCGGATGCGGCGGGGGATGTAGCGGGCGCAGCCACCTGCGCCTGTGCGCAGCCGACTACTAAGATCATCGTCCAGAGGAACCTTGCCATCGTTCGTTGGATGCTAAAAGGGGTGATCCCGGATGGGCCTCGGCGCATCGGGTATTTCCTGTAGTCCAACCGAACGCTGGCTTTCAGACATCATAGTGCCGGCGACAAAATGAATCAGAGCAATGTCAGAACACTAGTTGTGATTCCGGGTTTGCTGGCGATGCAACTTCTCGCTGGGGCTAGCCAGGGGTTCGCAAGCAATCTGAAGGTCACGATTCCGCAGCGCAGCATATCTACGCCGAGCCAGAAGCTGAACCGCGAAGGTGTTGCCGAACTCAAGCACGGGCATCAAAAAAAAGCCAAACAGCTCTTCTATCGGGCCTACCTGCTGGACCCCGATGACCCTTTCACTCTGAACAATCTCGGGTATGTCGCCGAATTGGAGGGCGATGCCGATCGAGCCCTGCGCTACTATGCGCTGGCGGCGCGGGACCACACCGATGCGGTAATCGACCAGTCCAGCGAAGCGGCCCTCAAGGGCAAACCCCTGGATGAGGCATTTCGGCGCGTGCAAGATTCTGATCAGGAGCTCAGCAAGCTCAACGAGCAGGCGATTGTGCTGATTCAACAAGGGAACGTGTTTGAAGCCAGGAACCTGCTGCAATCCGCCCTGCCGCGCCATCCCCACGATCCGTTCTTACTCAACAATCTCGGCTATGCGCTGGAGGCTGTGGGAGATCTCGAGGGGGCGCTGCGATCTTATTCCGCAGCGGCCAGCCTGCATTCGACGGAGCGGGTTGTGGTGACGCCGCGCGTAAAGTGGCGCGGGCGGCCGATCAGCGAGGTAGCCGCGGGGAACGCAGCGGCCGTCAGCCAGCAGATCGCCCGAGGCGAAGGAGTTGAGGCAACGACTGCCCGCCTCAATCTGCGCGGGGTGGCAGCCCTGAACGACAACCATCCGTTGGTGGCACGGGACTTTTTCTTGCAGGCCTATCAACAGGATGCGCAGAATGCGTTCACGCTGAACAATCTGGGCTACGTCGCCGAGTTGGCGGGTGATCGGGAAAGCGCCGACATGTATTATGAAGCGGCGCGCTCGGGGCGAGACGCAAAAGCCCGAGTGAGCTATGCCACGCGTCGTGAGGCCGAGGGACAGAAGATCGACAACCTGGCCGACGGTAACCAGCTTGATGTCGAGGCCACGCTGAAGGCGATTCAAGAAACCAAGCGCCGCGCGCAACGACCCATTGAACTTAAGCATCGCGACACGGTCTCTCCGAGCAGTGAGGATGCGACGCCGGTGCCTCCGATTGCGATGCAGGCCCCGGCACTGCCAACCTTGCCGCCTCCGAATTCCGAAGAAGATCGAAAGACTCCAAGCTCGCAGCCGGCAGATTCCTCGCAGCCGCAGACCTCCACGCCGCAGGATCCAAATCAGAAATAGATACGGACTAGAATAGATACGAACTAGCCGGAGACCCTGGCGATCTCGTCTTCCTCCTGCCACCTTTGAATTTTCTCGCCCACGGTACGTGCACGTTCCTCTGACCTCTGGGATTGCCCGGCGCGACGCAAGGCGGCTGCCGCTTGCAGAATCTTGATGCGCTCATGCTGGCGGAAGGACCGGATGTATTCCCGCACCACGAGCGGCATGCTCATGGCCACCCCGGCTGCATAACTTCGCCAAGCCATCTCTTCCAGTCCACTCGGAGAGTTCAACGCCAGCAGCAGTTGCTCCACCAGGCTGTCCACGTCGCCAGGCGTGAAGAACCGCATGGCAATTCCTTCATGCTCCGCGAGCTCCCGAAAGTCCTCGATGCCAGGGGCGATGACCGGGACCCCATACTGCGCCGCGAGGTGCGCCACACCGCTGGATCCGGCCGACGACGTATACGGCATCACCGCCAGGCTAGCCTCACGAAACAGGTCGGCAATCGATGCCTCGGGTACATAGCCCAGGAAGCGAATGCGATCATTCGCATGGCGCTGCGCCATTGAGGCCACATAGCCCGGAGTCTTTGGATGATCGCTGCCACCGATCACCAGTCTTACATTGGGGAACTTCGTTATCACTCGATTGAACGCCTCGATCAGCAGCTCGAGGCGCTTATAAGTCCCCCACTTTCCAAACGCAAGAATGCAGTGGATCGGGTTTCCGCGCCGTGTAAAGTCTGGAGGGTCCGGCCTTCCAGCAAAGATCCCATGCGACTGTATGTTGACCCGGCCGCGCCCGTATTTTTCATCCAAAGTGCGACGATAGGCTGGCATGAGCACGGAGAGCGAGTTCGCGCTCAGGAGTAGATGAGTGGCCAGCCAGCCTCCCGCTCGGTACAGCCGGGGCGAGGTAACAGCGGCGTCCTCCAGGTTGACCGTCTCGAACAGCTGATGCAGCGTGACGTGTGAGTACACTCCGTTCAGTCGTGCCGCAGCCGGCGTCACGAGACCCAACAAAGCCGATAGGGGACGGGCGCCAAAGCTGGCAAAACCCAGATTGAACCAGGCCACATCAGGCTTCACCCTTCGGATGGCGCGCAGCAGGCTGACTATGTTGCCGGGCTTTCCGAAACCCCAACAGCGATCTACCTGGAAGCCGGGTAGTTCATCGGCGGGTGTGGGAAGATAATCTCCCAATACCGTCAGATCCACACACCGCTCTTGACGAAGTTGCTCCGCCACGTGGAAGCCATACTCATTGAGTGCATGGCGACTGGGCGGAAACGACGTGATGAGCGCAATCTTCACTGCTCGCTCGAGCGCAGCACCAGATCCCTGGAGAGACGGCCGAGAAGGTGTAAATAGTGAAAGGCGACGCTGGCACTGGCCTTGCTTCTACCCGCCTGGCGAAGACCGAAATGATAAGGGACCTCCAGTGCTTTCCGGATGCGCCCGCGGACCAGGATTTCAAGCAGGAGTTTGAAGCCGGTAGTCTGGAAGGTTAGCCCCTCAATGCAACGGCGATGAATCACGAAAAAACCCGACATCGGGTCGGTAACCTGAAGATTCTTCTTATAAATCAGGGGCGTTGCCGCGAGCGTGCTCATCCGGGAAACGGCGGCGCGCAGCGGGTTCCAACCTTTGGTTCCTTGACTCCGCGCGTAGCGGCTGGCAATGGCGATGTCGGCTTGTTCGGCCGCCTTTAGCAGTTCCGCCAGCACCTCAGGGGGATGTTGCAGGTCAGCATCGATCACGCCCAGCAGGTTGGCTTGGGATTGACTCCAGCCGTATAGCACGGCCCCCGCTAAGCCCCGTTCTCCTACGCGTGAGAGGAGGCGAATGCGCGAATCTCGTTTTGCCCAGTCACCAACCTTTGTCACCGTTCCGTCGGTACTTCCGTCATCGACTACGACGATCTCGTACTCGTACTGCGTCCCGCTCAATACATCGGTAAGTTCACTGAGTACTCTGTCGATATTTCCCGCTTCATTGAGCGTCGGTACGACCAAGGCAAAACGATTCTCAGAAATGCCAGGTATCATTGCAAGGCCTCGCTTTCGGTAACGCGTAAGCCTTGGATGGAACCTAGACGTTTGCCGTTGGGTGGTTTCGCACTGTACAGGAACTCTGTAGTGGGACTACTGCGGCGTCCACTGGAACCTCAGTCTTTTCCTCAGTCAAAGTGCCCTCGACGAGCCGCGACCGGCTGAGGTGCCCATAAATTTCACTTCTCACATCTTCTTCCTTGGCCTCAGAAATGACGATCAGTTGCGGAACAAACTCCCGAAGACGCAGAAACGTCTGGCGATTCCGATGCACAAATTCCAGAGGGTATTCCGGCTTCCGGGCAAAAGCTGCGTCGGGTGACGCATCCAGGACGAAAGCCAGGTCCGGAGCCGGCGTCTGCTTCAAGAGAAGCCTGGCATAGTTGCGAGCCGCCAACGATGGGGAATAGATATTTGCGATTTGGTCGTAAATGTAGCGATCAAAGATTACGACGTCGGAATTCCTGACAGCTTCACTCGCAAGCAGGCGATGCAATCGGGCAAGATCCAGCATGTACATTCCCGATCGCGCGGCGGTCAAGTACCACTTCCGAACGTGCTTATTGTTCCTGGGGGCGAATGAATGCTCGGCCGCGTGGCGGGAGTCCACTGTTCGGTGGCCGACTCCGGCGCGCATGTTCGACCATGCCGCCACGTGATCCCAGAACGTGAGTCGTAAGACGCGAAGGCCCTGTTTCTGCAGGCACGAAGAGACGTGCTCGATTTGCGTGGTCTTCCCTGCCCCGTCAATTCCCGAGAAAGTAATCAGGAACGGGCGAGCCGGAAAAGCCTGCGCAGCCTTGTGGGTAGCCATTGGTTTGAGAACTCCGTGATTCATCGAGAAGATGATGCAGATGACGAACTGCCGGGCGGCCGCGATGGACTGCTCTCCGACAAGGCGACAGCTGCACCGACGGCGATTCCGGCTCCAGCCAGCAAACCCAGCTTGATCAGGAGTGAGCGATGACCGCGCTGACGGGCCGGTGCCACTGCTGCGCCCGCTGGCTGAGCCACCGGAGCTCCTTTCACAGTGGCGGCTTTCGCTCCAGCAACTCCCGAGGGAGCGGTTGCAGGCTCCTGGCTCGGTGGCGTCTGTGCAGACTGGGGTGGCGGAGCATCCGGCAAGGGATCGTCCTGCTTCTGGGCGGCGGTGCTGGGCTGGCTGGATTGGGGAGGGCTCGCCAAAAGAGGCATGTCGCTCGACATTAGAAATGCGCCCACCAGCATGGCAATCGAGAAGCATTTTGAATATCTGCAAACTGTACGATTCATTTGCGCACTCCCATGTTCTTAAGCGTTAGCTCGCACGTCGATCTGCCAAGTCTTCCTCTGCCACAATCTGCGGATAGGCAAGCGCTTCTTCCACCGAATTGAAGATAGGCACGAGCGAAGAAATGCGGGTCACTTCGAGAAGCACTCGATTGACGCGAGAACCCGCGACGAACAGCACCTTCGCGGCCCGTCCCGCCGCTTGCGCCACGCACTCGAGCAGCAAGTCGATGTCTTCGGAATTCAAGGTGCGACAGTCCGAGAAATCCACAATCACTGGAGATCCGGAAGAGCGCAGTGCGATTAATAAGTCCTTCCGCAGTGTCCGGCGGTCTGTAAGACTTGAGGCGCAGGGAAAGGGAAGGATGGTCCAGGAGGTTTTCACAGCCGCACCTCGACCCACGGCTGCGACGCTGTGGGAGGCCGAGTAAGGCCTCGCGCCGGGGCTCTGCCCGCTCGCGAGGAAACGTCGGTTGCAGTCTTGCTGAATGCTTGTCTGCGTTCGTCCAGCCGATGGATCCTGCTTCCCAAACCCGCAGGTTGCAGATCTGCGACTGCCCCCCAGTCCAGATCTTCCAAATGTCCTCCGTCCACCAGCCCGTGCCGAATGAGAAGGCCGGGCGCCAGGTAGGTATGCGGCAGAACTGTGGACCGCTCCACCGTAGTTCCGCAATCCACCACGCAATCGGGTTCCACCGACGCAAAGGGGCCGATGGTTGCGCCAGCCAGGACGATGGTGCGGGCTCCTATATAGGCTGGACCGATGACCCGCACCGAATCCGCGAGCTTCACGCCCTCCCCGATCCACACCTTCTCCCGAATCTCAGTGCCCAACGGGCGGATGGCGCAAGCCCCGGTCAGTGCATCTCGAACCAACTCTTGCCTTTCGTTCGCTGACAAAATGCGCTTGGCATATCCGTTAAATAGGTAATCAGGTCGCCGGCTGTCGGTGGCAGCGCCGGGAAGTTCGTGTTTCTCCCTAATCGTGCTCAGCGCTAGATGATCCAGCAAAGAAACTCCCAACCGCCCTCGGACATCCTGCGCCTCGGTCACCGGGTTGTGCTTCTCGCAATGAAAGCGAATTAAATCGGCAAGATCCAGCTCCGCGTAAGACTTGAGCTTAATCACGAGAAGTCGTTCGACTCCCTGTCGAGCAAACCCACTCAGCATAGGACCAGCCACGCTCTCATCGCCAGGAGTGGAAGTAAGCCACACGCTTGGCACCCCCAGCTTGCGGACGCGCTCCATCCACGACCGCAAAACATCATTGCCGAGTATCGGCACCCGCGACGAATAAAGCGGCCGCGAATTTTCCGAAGCCGCCGTGGCCTGGTGTTCACCACCACGGATCGCCGCGACTTCTTCCCCGCCCGGAACCACTAACACTGCGCCCAACTCCACGCGCTTCCTCCCTCCTATCGACTGCCCGAAAGGATCAAAACACCTCCCCGGACTCCTCATCGCGACTGTTCGTTCCAGTGTGATTGAGGTGTCCTTGAGATGTGTGGAGATATACCAGAAGATGGCTAAGGTCATGAAAATGCAGTATCGCGGTGCCATATGTCAGTAAAAACCTCTAGGTTAAGAGGACTCTTAGGGCCAAATTTGAGGTCCACAATTAAAGGAGCCCATGTACCTTCGATTATTTTTCCCACACAATGCCGCTTGAGTGGAGCCCGCGATCTGGGTAGACTGCGGGTAATCCATCCTCAAAACCCCGTAGACGCCTTTGCGGTCGTCAACGTCCGGAGTTCTTATTTATGAGAAAGTTTGCTCTTCTACTAATACTAAGTTCTGGAACCATGGCCTTAGCCAGCGTCTCCGTTTCCGAACCAGCCAACGGAAGCACCGTGAGCACCACGGTGCAATATGTGGCGTCGGCGAGTTCCTCTTGCTCCAAAGGCATCTCCGCCATGGGAATCTATACGTCGCCCGGTCTGCTCGCCTATTCCGCGGCGGGTTCCCAGCTCAATACGAAGCTCACCCTTAACCCAGGCGTCTACAACACAGTTGTCGAGGAGTGGGATAACTGCGGCGGCGCTTCGACGACTCCGATCGCGATCACGGTGGGGAGCGGCGGAAGCGGCGGTTCCGGAGGCAGTGCGCAGGTAACCGTGACCTCCCCAAAGACCAACAGCACGGTGAGTTCGGGGGTGCAGTATGTGGCATCCGCGACTTCCCCTTGCTCAAAAGGCGTCTCCGCCATGGGGATCTATACGGCGCCCGGTGTGCTGGCCTACTCCTCTGCGGGTGCCGAGCTCAACGCAACGCTTACCCTGAACCCTGGCGTGTACAACACGGTTGTCGAGGAATGGGATAACTGCGGCGGCGCTGCCACGGCTCCGATCACGATTACGGTTGGAAGCGGCGGAGGTGGTGGTTCAGGAGGCAGCGCGCAGGTAACCGTGACCGCCCCAAAGACCAACAGCACAGTGAGTTCGGCGGTGCAGTATACGGCATCCGCGACTTCCCCTTGCTCCAAAGGCGTCTCCGCCATGGGAATCTATACGGCGCCCGGTCTGCTCGCGTATTCCACGAAAGGCGCCGAGATTGATACGACACTTACCCTTAACCCCGGCGTATACGACACAGTGGTCGAGGAGTGGGACAATTGCGGCGGCGCTGCGACGACTCCGATCACGATCACGGTTGGCAGCGGCGGCTCGTCGGGTGGTGTCTTCACCAATCTTCATCAACAGGCAGGATGGACGGGATATGCCCTTCTGCCTCCGTCGTACGACATCTGCAGTTCCTGCAAGCCTACGGGCCCCCAAGCCACCTGGTCGATGACCCAGGACATTTCGTCGCCGGCGCTCAGCGGAAACTCAAGCCGCATGGATATTGGCGGAGAGACCGTTTACTCAGACATCCTCTGGAACAACCACCTGATAGGGAACTTCTCCTCGCAGGGTCTGCCGGACAACAACCATACGATTGTGCCCAGCCTCCACAACTTCACCTACGATGTCTATTTCTACGTCGATGATCCCAGCGTCTCTCAGGCACTGGAGTTTGATATCAACCAGTTCGTGAACGGCTACTCCTTTATTTGGGGACATGAGTGCCGGATCGCTGGTGGCAACGAATGGGACATCTGGGATAATCCCGGTCAGAAGTGGCACCCGACTGGCATTGCCTGCAATCCGTTGGCTAACGCCTGGAACCATCTCACTCTCCAGGTGGAGCGCACCTCGGACAATCAAATCCTGTTCCAATCGATCACGCTCAACGGAGTGACTTCGACTCTCAATTACTACGAAAATCCCACGACGACGACGTGGTATGGCGTGACCATCAACTATCAGCAGGACGGGAACTACGAGCAGACTCCCTATTCGGTCTGGCTCGACAAACTGGACTTCACCTATCAGTAAGAGGACTAGATCCCCTCACCTCATGCGCATCCCTCTCAAAGGGGGTTGCGCTTTTCTTTTCCCGGAGCCGCTTCTAATTTGTCGTCTCTTCCGGCTGCTCGAGCCTTGCCACTTCAGAATTCCGACCAACTCTCCGTCTCTGAAACTCATCTATTTCCCTAGAAAGCTGAAAAGGGGCTTACAGCTTGCTGTTCACCACACCTGGAGGAGCGGAGATGTGCGCGGGTCGATGCGGCAAGAGTCTTGCCCGGATTGCAAGATTCTTAGCGTGTCTGCTAACTCTCGCCAGCGTATCTCCGGCCCAGATATCGAGCCCTTCCCCCAGTCCTTCCCCCGCGCCGCAGGCGTCGACCAATGCACAAGCGCCTGATACGGCCCCGTCCAAAGATGATGAATCCGGCGGCTTCGTCTTTAAGAAGGAAATAGAAGAAGTTATTTTGCATGCGATTGTGGTCGATAATCAGAACCGCCTGATCACCGGTCTGGCCCGCGACAACTTTAAAGTGTACGAAGATGGAAAACTGCAGGATGTGACCTCCTTCCGCAAGGAGCGCGTCCCGGTCGCGCTGGGAATTCTGATCGATAACTCGGGCTCAATGTTGCCAAAGCGGGCGAAGGTGAACGAGGCGGCACTCGAACTAGTGGACGCAAGCCAGCACGAAGATCGAGTGTTCGTCGTCAACTTCGGCGAAGATGCATTTCTCGACCAGGACTATACCCAGGACGTCGGCAAGCTGAAGGCCGCGCTGCAGCGGGTGGAGACGCGGGGCAGTACTGCCCTCTACGATGCGCTCATTGCAGCCGTCGATCACCTGAACCAGACTTCGCCTTTGCAAAAGAAAGTTCTGTTGGTTGTGACCGACGGCCGCGACAACGCAAGCCAGGCTACATTCCAGGAGGTTCTCCACAAGTTGCAAATGAAGAACGGCCCGGTCCTCTACACCATCGCACTCGAACAGAACGAACGAAAAGACGACGGTTACCGGCAATCCCTGCGTACGCTCTGCGAGCAAACTGGAGGTACTGCATTCTTTCCCTCCAGTCTCGACGAGGTCCAATCGATCGCGAGTGCGATTGCGCAAGACATCCGGAGTGAGTATGTAATCGACTACCGCTCTTCGAATCCGCAAACGTCGGGCGCCTACCACTCGATTCAGGTTCAAGCCCTCGCCGGATCGACTCCCCTGCGCGTCACAACCCGCACCGGGTATTCCTCGGGAAGTGAAACGCATTAGGGCGCGTTAATTCATTGCGCCGTGTGAGCGTTGCGGACGGCACAAATGCAATTTGTATAGATCGCAAGAACGATTCACCGATCTAAATCATCTTCTGTCATCCTCCGCTGGTGAAACAAGCCTTGTAATCCGCTGAGCACCCATAAATCAGATATTTCGTAGACCCCTTTAGTGGGAACACCCGATGCCCAAAACCCTGCATTCGAATTACTGTTGGTTCTGGATTCAGGGAACGGACAACAACCCATTATGGCTACCTCGTCCACACAGATGCATCTCATCCGGTCTGCACAAGCCGGCGATAGTGAAGCGTTCTCTTCACTCTATGAAACTCATCGACGCAAGGTGTACTCAATCTGCCTCCGCATAACCGGCGAACCATCGGAAGCGGAGGATTGCACACAGGAAGCATTTCTGCAGTGTTTTCTGCAACTCTCCACGTTCCGCGGGGACTCGGCTCTATCTACCTGGTTGCACCGGTTGACTGTAAACGTTGTGTTGATGCGCTTGCGCTCCAACCGTCGTCGCCCCATGTCGGTCGAGCTGGGGCCGAGCGCCGAGCATAGTGGAGAAACTTCGCTTCTGAATCTGCTTCCGGTCGAGGATCTGCAGCTTATCGGAACCATTGATCGGATCGCCATTGGGCGTGCCCTCGGGAAGCTGCCTAACGGCTATCGCACTGTCTTCTTGCTGCACGACGTGGAAGGCCTGGCGCACAGTGAAATCGCCCGGAGCCTGGGTTGCACGATCGGCACCTCCAAGTCGCAGCTTCACCAGGCTCGCTTGCAGTTGCGTCATTTCTTGCGGCGCTCGACGGTTGTCCGGCGCCATAAGCAAACGAAAGCTGCCGCACCCGGCTTGCGATCGCGCAAACCCAGCGCAGCCCCCGTACTCAGCAACGTGCCCTGGATCCCGCCCATCGAGGTTCCAGTGCAACCCATGGCGCAAGCCTGATGGTAGACTCGGCCCGCAACACCTCTAGCAGGTTGTGAAAAAACATTCGTGATCCACGGGCTTGACAACGTGGTAGTTGCGAATGCGCGGGAGACGATTCGCGGCGGCAGCAGGAGGGACTTTCAACGCTTATTTCAAGCGACGTTCGTCTTTCGAGCCACTTCGGGACACAAGTCGGAAAGTCTGATCCCGCGATTTGGTTCGAGCCGCTGATTCAAGAGTTCACTTCTCAACCAAACCCTAGTTAGGAAAAAGGGCGAGCTGTTGCCGTACGCGGCCTGGATGCATCGATAAAGCGCACCCACGACCTTCGTGTCGTTCAGCTCGCCCATTTCGGGGGATACTTTTCCCATCTCGTGACCATGCTTCAAACCTCCACTGTCAGTTTGTCCGGAACCTCCTGATCAGCAGGCCCATTGCCAGCAGGCCCAAGCCTGCCAATCCGAGCAAGGGCAGCGAACTAGCCGTTTGGGGCAGGTTCTCCGTACTGTTCGGTGCGGTTGTGTTAGCCGCCATCGGCGCTTCGGTAGTTTGCGAAGGCGTCGTGGCAGTAGCTACCGGAGTTTGGTCAGCCGGGGCGGGATTGCTGTCGGTCGCGGGGGGCGTTGGGTCGGCCACGGCAGGAGCACTGGCCGCCGCAGCGGGCGTGGAGTCAGCGGCAGCGGGAGTGGTGGCAGCCGCAGTGGGTGTAGGGTCAGCGGCAGCGGGAGTGCTCGCAGCCGCAGTGGGTGTAGGGTCAGCCACGGCGGGGGTGCTGGCAGCCACAGTGGCGCAGTGATCGGAGATCATATTCACTGCGGTAACGATGACGCTGTTGTCAGCGGGATCAGAGCCCGCAGACACATTCGCTTTTTGAGTCGTGATCTCGACGTCGTGGCCCAGATGTGGCTTCAGGTCAACCGTGCTGCTGGTGATTCTAAAAGTCTGAGTGGTACCGTCCTCCGCTACGGTGTAGTTGTCCACCGAGCCACCAAGGCATCCCTTGATGCTGGTCTGCTCGGTATTGCTGTTCTGTGCGGGAGTCTGTCCAAATCCCAATGTGACTAGCAGGACCGGTATTACGATCAACAAACCTACATTTTTCATGGAATCCTCCTGGGATCCTCGACGTGGCGGTCTGGAATTTCACCTAGGATTTGATTTGCTTTCGATCCTTACGCAGAACTCTCGCGCGTCGTGTACCGGTCGAGCATCCGGCCTGGGAACCTGGAGCATCCAGAGTGGAACAACTCGAACTCTATTGAGCATGGACTTGATTGTCTGTTCAATAGGGATCACATTGGATTTGGTAGGCGAGTCTTCTCATCGGCCCCCGGAATTTCTACCTGGCCTGCACTCATTGGCCGCGGACTTGCGGATTGCCCGTTTCATCAGCGGCTCACATTGCGCTCGACTTGCCTTCGACATCAATGAAAAGTGGTCAATTTTGAACAGACAGCCGTTTCCCTGGCTCTTTAAAGTTTGGTGATCATAGCCGGGTTGGAACGGAAGGCTGTTTCAATTCGCATACGTCACCACGTCGTGGCGGGTGTGCCGTGTCTTACGTGTTACGCACGTCGGACAATGGCGAGCCAACGCCAGCTTGCAAATCGCTGCGAGGAGATGTGGCCATGGATTCCCCCACTGTGTTGTGCATCGACGACCTCCCCCAAGTCTTGGAGTTTCGCAAGGCGACTCTGGAGTCTCATGGTTATTGCGTTAAGCTCGCGTCGAGCGGATACACGGCGATAAAGCTGCTGGAGGATGAGCCGGTGGCCGCCGTTCTGCTGGAGTACAAAGTGGAAGGCTTGGATGCAGAAGCCGTAGCTTGCCATATCAAGCACCGGTTTCCCAACCTGCCGATCATTCTGCTTTCAGCGTACTCCGAGTTGCCAGAGCGAATCCTGTGGTTGGTGGACGATTATGTGATGAAGAGCGAAATGCCAGGACGGCTGGTGCCGATCATCGAACGAGCGCACAGACGCGCACCAGGTTCGAAACAGCCGTGCCAGCCTACCGGGACAGCAGGATAGCTTCCGTTGTCTGTCCCTCCGGCCCAGACCGATTCGAACCTTCATTACCGTCTTGCATGGTGGAAGAGCCGTCGGGTGCGTGAGTTACACGGTATCAGGAGCTTCGCGAATTCTCCGGAGACCTGGCCGCTTACCGGCTAGTCCTGCTAAGCAGTCCGCTTTCGAGACGAGTCAAAAGGCGAATCCGTGGCGATTCTGCATTTAGTGGTCGGTTTCAGAACTCCCCTTTGGAATGAATTATGGCGGAGAGAGTGGGATTCGAACCCACGTTACCCTTTCGAGTAAACACGCTTTCCAAGCGTGCGCCTTCAGCCACTCGGCCATCTCTCCGTCGAACATTCTGGGCGTTCGTTTGATTTTGCGGAGCTTGCTATATCGTGCCGAGTAGGCTCGGAGTTCGCACCGACTTGGCTTCATCTCAATTCTATGGTTCAGGGAAGCTTGAGCGCAAATTTTTTACAGCGGGAATAACAACTTTGGCGACGGCGACGAAAGGGAAAGTCGACTCAGAATGCACACCGGGGACATCGATAGCAGGCAGCGTTAAGAGTGTCTTTGAGGCGTGGTAGTTGGCGTGTCCGAACTAGAAACCGCGGATGTCGAACTTGCAGCACCTACGCCCGCGCTGACCGCATTGGCTGTCTCGCCAGTCACAGGTAAGGCTGAAGGCACCGGCGGCGGCTTGACTCCATCGACTACATGATGGCTCAGGCAGTACAATGCGAGTTCGAGTCGATCTGCGACACCAAGTTTGTCGTAAACCTTGCGCAAGTAATTTTTTACCACCTGCTCGGTCGTGCCCACGCGTATCGCGATCTCTTTGTTTTTCATGCCCTGGGTAACGCAAGAAACAATCAGCGTTTCCTTGGGCGTGAGTTGAACCTTGGGGCGCGCTCCGGAAGGGCGCAGGTTGTGGCCGCGATAGGCTTCCATGACCCAGTGAATCGCCTGGCTCTCAAGCCAGGGTTCGCCGGCGGCGACCTTGCGCAGACAATCGACGAGCACCTCAGGTTCAACCTCGCGCGACAGGATGCCATGGGCGCCGCGCCGGAAAAGATCGAGCGTAAGCTGCTCATCCGAGGCAGGCGTTACTACGACGATCTTTAGCTGTGGCGCCTGGCGCAGGAGTTCCGTCACCGCTTCGACCGGATTGGGAGTAAGCGCCGACTCAAAAATCAAAACATCTGCGGAGAACTTGGTCACTGCTGATTGGGTTTGCGGCAACGTCTCGGCCTGGCCGACTACGCGGATATCGTCTTCGAGCGCAAAAATCTTGCGCAGGCCGGCGCGAAAAATAGCCTGGGTATCGGCCAGTATCACGCGAATCAGCGGACTCTTGCCGCCGTTCTCGTGAACGCCGTGATTTTCTCCCACGCTGACCATAGTGCTGGCCATTAGTTTTCTCGCACCCTATGCTCGCTCGAAATGATATTCGTCAATCACCACGCCAACGCCGCGACGGCCCTGGTCTTCGAAGCTGCGCACCACGCGGCCATGGCAATCAATCTGCACATCGCAACGGGAACCCACAACATCTCCGGGAAGCAGGATCGTGAAATCCACGGTCGAGCCCACCGGAACATCGCGGTCCATGGCGAACAGCACGCCATTGGCTGAGATATTTTGCGTCTCCGCCGTACACGCTCCCTCCTGCGATTTCACTTCCACAGGAAGGTGCAACGGAAACCGCGGAGCGCTCTGCATCTCTGCATAGTGCTTGATCGCAGTCTGCTGCGCCTGCGATTCGACCGTCCGTTGCTCCTTTGCGGCTTCGCCTGACACCGTTAGGTTACGAACCTTCCTTCCAGAGCGCGTGCGGTCGCGCGTCCAGATTTCTGCGGAACTTATGGGCAGCGTACACCCCGGAACCACACATGCAAAGTTACCGAAGTCATGGAACAGAAGGGTGCTAACTGCTTGTAGATGAGCGAATTAGAGGGAATTTACGAGTCGTAAAACGGGTAGGCGACGGCGAAGACGCGGCGCTCGTGATTGTCCGTCTGGCAGGAGTCGTGAACCCCGGCGAATGCCAGAGTTGAAATCAGCACCCTGAGCAACGACAGCACGACCGTTTTCATTCTTCCTCCTCGAACTTTTCTCGTGTCGGAGGGAAGGGACTTCCGTTTAGAATCAATCGTTTCTCCTGATGGATGTCTTAACTTCCGCACCCCATAGCGAGCAAACTAGCACAGTGGGCGGGTTTTGGGGTTCCTCGCACGCATGTAGCACCCGGTCGGATGCGGCATCCACGTTCGCCGTCACCGTCCTGTGGAGGAAAGCAAAATAAGCGACAAGCGTACGGTCGGGCGTTGATTCACCTAGCTTGCATTTCTCTGGTGAATGACGGGAGAATCACGGGTATGGCGAAATTTCTATATACGTGCACGATCTGTCGTTACAAGGCAAACTACACACTTAAGTCGCTAGCAACTGGCATTTGTCGAAACCCAGAATCTCATCACCCACTTTCCGATGAGCAGAAGGAGACAATCAGGAAGGGCATCGAGAACGAGGTGTGTGAAAGGAAAGTTGAGCAAGTAGACGCTAAATTGAAAAGAAGCCGCAAACGACCCTGAAGGAGTTACCGTCTGACGAAGAATCCTCAAACGGCTAGGGAGCTTTGGGCGGTCGAGGCGGGCGTGCAGGCGTGGCCTTTTTGAGATTGTGGGCAAGTTCGGGGAACACATAGATGGCTTGAAGCATAGTCTCAACGATTTCCATAACGTCTTGAACTTCTGACCCGGTTGCTTTGTGTCCCCGATGCGCGGCAGCACTGCCAACTTCGAGGGCAGCGAACACCGCCTCACGATTGCGCGCACTGACGAATCCCTCCTTCTGCAGTTCCTTCAATTTCTGTTCAAACCCGCCAATGTCCCCAATCTTTTCGAGAATCATCATGTCCACCAAGGTTCTTGCTCCCATCATTGGCAATCGCAAGCTCTCAGCGTCAAGTGACCTGTAAATCTCCTCCAGAAGCTCCCTCATTTCGATGGGCAACTTGAACCGCCACGGCGGTAAGTCTCTTACGACCGCAGGCGGAAAGTAGCGTATATCGTCAGCTACGTCGTCCTCGTCGATAACTCTCCCCGCCCCTCCCATTCGGTGATGTGCTTCTGGGTCATTGCAATGGAGGACACGGCGGAGGACTACATTTTTGCACCCGCAACATTCCAGCATGTCGAAGTATATGCACGACGGAATTTCTCCGCTCTCGTCCTCCCACACTTCCTCTCCGTACTCTGCTATACGTTCGTCGCTCGTCGTCCATAGCAGACGATGCAGAGTTTTCCGTTTACACCTGTTGCAGTAGATGCGTTCGGGACTCTCGGATTTGTCGCCCATTTTCGATTCCTATGGCGGTTGAGTTTCAATCGCCGCTGGTCTGTCCTGACCGACTTCCTATGAACATGTCGCAAAATCTCTGGACTGCTTCTCTTTCCTCGTCTTCGCTATCCATGCGGTAATCATATCGAGGCAAACAATTCAGCAGCCAGACTCCTGATACCAGTAGGCTTCGGACAATTGTTTTTTCGTCTTTAAGTGGTTCTGAGCTGGGTCGGTGTCTCACCACCACACGAACTTTCTTGGTGCTTTTCAGATATTTGACAGCCTCGCCCACACAGAAATCTGTGCACGCTTTGAAGTTCGCCAAATCGTAATCATTCATCCTTCCCGAGAACCGCTTCGTTTGCCCGACGTAAAAAGGGGTCTCGACCCCATCAGCAACCCAGCAGAACACGTACACGAAGCCAGCAGGCGAGGAAAGGGAGTCTCTCGCCGGGAAATCTACGACGCTAAAGTCTTCAAACTTCATAGCGCGTCTAATCCTAACGCTGTGCCCTCTAGAAGACCAGATGTTGGCTGACAGGGTCGTCAGGGTAGCCTGACGGTTTTGAGAAAGCCGGTCGGTCTTTCCGCCTTGCTCGCGAGCCCACAACATCCGGTCTCACGCCTACCTTAGAACTTGGTGACTTCCGTGAAATTAAAATCGCGGATTTTAATAGCGGGGACGACCATATCGAACGATTCTTCGCCGCAGGAACGAAGCGGAACGCTCATCGCTTCTACGTTCGAGAGCATGTGGATGAGGCTCTCGTTCAAACGGAAGTTGCGCACTCCATGGCGCACGCGGCCGTTCTCAACCAGGAATGTGCCATCGCGCGTCATGCCGGTGACGATTTTTTCGTAGGGATCGACTTCGCGGATGTACCACAACCGCGTGACCAGCACGCCGCGCTCGGTCGATGCGATCATCTCGGCAAGAGTTTCCGGATTCTGTGGCGCGGCAAAAACAATGTTGAGCGGCATCTCGCCCATTTCGTTGGGAATGAGAAATCCGTGGCCGGTAGGCTCGATCGATCCGACTTTGTCTTTGTATTCCGAGCGCTTCATGCGTGCGGCCGTCGCGCGGGCGTAGACCACGCGCTTAACTATGCCGTTCTCGACCAGCGGCACGCGCAGCCTTCGCATGCCTTCGCCATCGAACGGAGATCCGCTTTGCAGGGGATGCGCGACGTCGTCCCAGATGGTGATGTTCTCGCCGAACAACTGGCTGCCGATGCGGCCGCTAAGAAATGAACGCTGGTCGAGGATCGCCATGCCTGAGTAATCCCAGAACATGAAGCCAACGATGTCGAGCGCTGCGGCGGGCTCAAGGATCACGGTGTACTTCCCTGCCGGAATTTCCTTCGGGTTTGCGGAGTCGAGCGCCTTCTGCGCCGCAGCTTCGGCTAGAGCAAGTGGATCCAGGTTGGTTACATCCGGTGAGTTGGCCTTCCGCCATCCCGAAGAATCGGCGGCCAGCATGGTGACGGAAACTTCGGCCAGAGTCTGCGCATGCCACTTACTCAGGCCGCGCGAATTGAAAATGCCCTCAACAGATTCGGAGCTCGAGTAGATGCCCGCGGTCGTGAGTTTGTGCCTCTCGGCAACTTCGACGATCTTCTTCACGCCATCGGCACGAAGCTGCGGAGTGACAGCCGCAGTCTGAGCGAAATGCCGCGCAGGGGGCTGCGTGGCGCGGACGCCCTCGGGAGCCTGCCCTGAGCGAAGCCGAAGGGCGCTGCCGCCGGCTTCGCGACTGTCGGGCATAGGCAAAAGATCAAGATCAGGATGCTGCACCTTGGCCAGCGCTTCCGAAGATTCAACTACGCGCCGCAAGCTATCGTCGTCAAACCTATTGGTGGAAGCCCGAGCCGTTCGTCCGCCAAAGACGGTGCGCACCGAGACCGTGTGATTCTCTTCCTCGACGTTCTGATGAATCGTATTGTTCGCAAAGCGAGTAAGAGCAAAGCGACCGCCCGAGATGAACACCTCAGTCTCATCGGCAGCGGAAAATCTCTTGATGCGATCGAAGATGTCGCCGGCTTGGTCGTTAGTAAGCATTCAGCACTCGGCACTCAGCACTCAGCTAGCCAGCCGTTCGGATTCAACTTTGCGAACTAAGGCAGCCAGCATGCGCTTTACTTCGACGACATCGCGATTCAACTGCTGATAGGTCGTTTCGTCGAACAAATTGAGGTCGCGGGCCAGAAGAAAGTGGTACTCCAGTTCGCTGGCCGAACCGGCAGCGATGTTGAGGTAGCGTTGAAACTCGGCGTTCCCCCGTTTGCCGCAGCCCTCGGCAATATTGGCGGCGACGGAAGCCGCACATCTGCGTATTTGGCTGGTCATGCCATAAACTTCCTGTTTCGGAAAAGCAATTGTGCTTCGGTAAGAAGCCAACACGAGCCGGTGCGCCTTATGCCACACTTGCAAATCCCTGAAATCCTTCATCCAGCAACTCCTCTCACTGGCTGAATGCCGAGTGCTGAGTGCTAAATGCTATTGCATATCTCGCTAATCCTTTGTGACGGATATCACATACTCCGATATGCGCTCCCCACCTTCACCCCACGAAAGCGCGACGGCGCCGCTCCGTGCCCCGTACCCATCACCTGTTGCGGCTGGCCTTTGCCGCAATTCGGCGTGCCCCAAAGCGTCCATTCGTCTCGCGAGCAGATGGCGTCCAGCGAATTCCAAAATTCGGTCGTGATTCCGGAATACGAAGGATTCTTCAGCATGCGCACGCGCTTGCCGTGCTTGATCTCCCAGCCGATCTCGCAGCCAAATTGAAAGTTATATCGACGGTCATCAATCGACCACGAACGATTGGTCTGCATCAGAATGCCGTGATCAGTGGAAGCGATTAGTTGCTCCAGGCCCAGCGGCTTTTCGCCCGGCAGCAGGCTGATATTCGTCATCCGAATCATGGGCAGGCGGTTCCAGCCCTCAGCGCGCAGCGTTCCACCGGAACGATTTTCGCCGATGGTGTGCGCAGTTTCGCGCGAACTGAGATAGCCAGTAAATAATCCATTCGTGATGATCGGAGTGCATTGCGCAGAAACGCCTTCATCATCGAAACCGAAAGTTCCGAGGCCCGGTCCGTGCTCCTGGCGCGCATCTGCAACCACATTTACCATTTCGCTGCCATAGCGCAAAGTGCGCAGCTTATCGAGTGTCAGGAACGAAGTGCCGGCAAAATTGGCTTCCATCCCTAGGACACGATCCAGTTCGATCGGATGCCCGATCGATTCGTGAATCTGCAACCCGAGCTGAGAGCTGTCGAGAATAATGTCGAAGGTGCCTTCAGGGCACTGGTCCGCATGATGCAGAGCAACGGCTTCTTCCGCGATGCGCCGGGCATTTTGCACGAGTTTTAACTCTTCAATCAGCTCATATCCTTTATTCTGCCACTGGCCGCCGTAAGAATTAGGATACGACCGTTTCTGAATTTCATTGCCCGCGAATGCGTACGCAGTATAGCCGGCACCGGCAGAATATTTCGTCTGATGGATATCGCTTCCCTCCGAAGATAGAAACCATTGCTCCTCGCGATTGAAGTTGAGGTTGCTCTCGGCCAGGGTGATGCCCGCAACGGCGCGTAATCCGGAATCGATCTTAAGCAAGAGCGCAATGTTCTGCTCGACCGAGATCAAGAATGGATCGATCACATGTGGAGTCGTCCACTCGGCGGTCACCGGTTTCTCCGCAGCCAGTCGGATATCTTGCTGCTTCACTTGCGCCGAGGCGCGGGCAATTTCCACGGCGCGTGCAGCGGTAGCTTCAACCCCGGCACGCGACAGATCTTCGGAAGCCGCGAATCCCCACGCGCCATCTGCAATCACGCGCACACTCATCCCGGCAGACTCGGCGTCAGACGCGCTGCCGACCTTGCCGTTTTTCGTGGTGAGAGCGCGGCTTCTCTGGCTGACGATGCGCGCATCGGCGTAGCTCGCCCCGCGCATCGTGGCGATGTTCAAAGCCCAGTTGGCAATTTGCTTCATGCGGAGATTCAAATTTACCACGGAGACAGCCCGCAAAGACCAGCCGCAGTCCTCAAGAATTCCGCTGGCGTCCGGTGCTGTAGCGGAGCGAGAATGGTTGCGAAATCGGGGGTTCCAACATGAAGCTGGCGCGATACTTACGTTCTCCTGGCATCGTAAGAGCGAGTAGTGCCCCGCCGACGAAAATAGTCGCCGGCAACCGTTACAGCTTGCTGTTTGCATTGATCCTACCGGTCGCGGTCGCCCTTGCGGCAGGCGCTCTGTGGCTTAACGCTGGCACGACCGTACGTCTACTGAAACGTCGCAGCCTGAGGGCGCCCGCATTCCTCGTCCGTCTCTCGCAAGAACAGGCACTGAAAGCCCTAACGAAGGCTGCTGAAGCCGGCGATCCGGTGGCCCAATATAAGCTGTACGAGTCGGCGCGGGAGGCTGATCGATGGCGAGTACGGAGGTGGCTGGACAAATCGGCCGAATCGGGCTACCCCGATGCCCAATACGAGAGGGGACAACTGGCGAACGAGGAAGAAGACTATAGCACCGCCGTTTACTGGTATCGAAGAGCGGCGGCGCAGGGTCATCCCGGCGCGCAGCTTGAACTCGGGTTTAAGTACCAACTGGGCGAGGGGGTCCAGTTGGACAACTTTAGGGCATACGAGTGGTTTGAGAAGGCTGCGGAGGGCGGCAATGCATTCGGCGCACAGAGCATTGCCGAGTGTTCACTGCAAGGCGACTGTCCCCCGGTTGTCCAAAGCTACAAGAATGCCTACGAGTGGCTGCTTATCACAGAGGGCCTCGGTGCCTGCCTGACATGCGATGCGGGGGTTAGGCCAAAGCTAAGCCCCTCGGAGATCGCAGAGGCCAATGCCGCCGCACAGCGCTTTCTAAGGCTGCACAAACTCCCGAACTCCCAAAAACCGTTACCGTAGTTCCCGGCGACGGAAGGTGCCTCAGGGCGGCTGAGTGATAGAATCGCAGTTAGTGCGAGAAAGAAACAGCCTGAGGAGGCAGTCTCCGATGACGTACCTGGAACCGAGTAAAGAGTCGCTGTTCGAGTCCATAAGGCGGTCCATCCCTTCACACGTAGAGCACGAAGAGGGGTCTGCGCTGGAATCAGAAGGCCTAACCTTTGCAGACGATGGCGTCATGCTGGCCATACTCGTAGATCGTGGCGCCTTTATGAGAACGCTAGTCCAGCGCCGTGCCGCCAAGCATAGGGCTAGGGCTGAGTTTCTGAAGACAGCCTCTAGCAAAGCCGATTTGCTGAAAGCTGGCCGTATAATGATGGACCCTTGCCTCGACCCTGCCCGATCATCGTAGGGATCAGTCAGCGACGGAACAAATCTCTACGGCGCCGCACGCGCCACGTCCAGCGCCTTCCGCACCGCCAGCAATTCCTTCAACACTTCGCGCAGCTTAGTGGATTCCAGCGCATTGGCTCCGTCAGACTTCGCGACTTTAGGGTTGTCGTGCACTTCCAGGAAAACGCCATCCACGCCGGCGGCGACTGCGGCACGCGCCAGCACCGGAATAAACTCGGGCTGGCCGCCACTAACGGCGACTGGGGCGCCCCGGTCGTCGGCTTGAGCCGAAGGCAGTTGCACAGAATGCGTCGCATCAAAAACCACAGGTGCAAACTTACGCATGACCGCCAGTGAACGCATGTCGACAACGAGATTGTTGTAGCCAAAACTGCTGCCGCGCTCCGTGAGGAAGACTTGCGTATTGCCCGCCTCGCGGCATTTTTCCACTGCATGCCGCATATCCCACGGCGAAACGAATTGCCCTTTCTTGATGTTGACGGCACGCCCACTGAGAGCGGCTGCAACTACAAGATCTGTCTGTCGACAAAGAAACGCCGGAATCTGCAGCACGTCGGCTACTTCCGCGACTCTTGCTACGTCCGCGACTTCATGAACATCGGTGAGCACCGGAAGCTGAAGTTCGTCCTTAATTTTCCTCAGAATGCGCAGACCTTCCTTCAACCCGGGTCCACGGAAGCTGCGAATCGAGGTGCGGTTGGCCTTGTCGTAGCTGGCCTTGAAGATGAACGGAAATCCGAGCGCTTTGGTCACGCCCTTGATAATCTCGGCCATGCGGATGGCGTGCTCTTCGCTCTCGATCACGCACGGGCCGGCAATGAGGAAAAGATCACCCGACCCGACGCGGACATCGCCGACTTGGAAGGAAGAAATCAACGAAACCTTTCACCGCCGAGCACGCAGAGAGCGCCGAGATAAACTGGGAAAAGCCAATCTGGCTATTGCTTTTCTCGGCGTTCTCGGCGATCTCGGCGGTAAATTGCCTGTCTACCGTCTCGCCACTTTTTCCGGACGGTGAAACATCTCAACCGCCGCCGTCTCTTTTTCCGCCCGCCGCTTCGAACCATGCTCATACGCAGCCGCAATGAACGTGCTGAACAGCGGATGCGGCTCCAGCGGCTTCGACTTGAACTCGGGATGAAACTGGCATCCGATGAAATGCGGATGATCCGGCAGTTCCACCATTTCAACGTAAGTGCCGTCGGGCGTTGAGCCGGAAATGCGCATCCCGGCTGCCACCATCGGCTCTTCATACTCACGGTTAAACTCGTAGCGATGGCGATGGCGCTCGCTGATCTCGAGCTTCCCGTAGATTTTGTGCGCCAGCGTGCCCGGCTCAATCTTGCAAGTCCACGCGCCCAAGCGCATGGTGCCGCCCAGTTCTTCCACACCGCGCAATTCACGCAGCTTATAAATCACGCGATGCGGCGTCGCCTGATCGAACTCACTCGAATTCGCATCCGCCAGTCCCACGACGTTGCGGGCGAATTCGACACAAGCCGTCTGCATCCCGAGACAAATGCCAAAGTACGGGATTTTATTCTCGCGCGCATAACGAATCGCGATCAGCATGCCCTCGATGCCACGCTTTCCAAAGCCGCCGGGAACCAGAATCCCATCGTAACCATCCAGTTGCGCTTCAATGCTCGATTGATCGGCGGTTTCCAGTCCCTCCGCTTCGATCCAGTTCAATTGAAGTTTCAGATTGTGCGCCAGTGCGCCGTGCACCAGCGCCTCTTTCAGCGACTTGTATGAATCCTCGTACTCCACATACTTGCCCACGATCCCAATCGTGACTGTGTCTTTCGGGTTGTACACGCGATGCACAATGTCTTCCCATTTCGACAGATCGCGTTCCTTGGCTTCCATGCGCAGATATTTCAGCGCCAGCGTGTCGACACCCTCGTTCGCGAAGACAAGTGGAACTTCATACACGGAAGCCACGTCTTTCGCCGTGATCACCGCTTCTTCCTGCACATTGCAGAAGAGAGCAATCTTTGATTTCAACTCCTTCGCGAGAAAACGGTCCGTCCGGCAGAGCAGAATGTCCGGCTGAATTCCAATGCTCAGCAATTCCTTCACCGAGTGTTGCGTAGGCTTGGTCTTCAATTCCTGCGCCGCGGCAATAAACGGCACCAGCGTCACATGAACGAACAGCGTGTCGTCACGGCCAAGCTCCTGGCGCATCTGCCGGATCGCTTCCATGAACGGCAGCGATTCGATGTCGCCGACGGTTCCGCCAATTTCCACGATCGCTACATCCACATCCTGCGCCACCTTCTTCATCGCCGCTTTGATTTCGTTCGTGACGTGCGGAATCACCTGCACCGTCTTGCCCAGGTAATCTCCGCGGCGCTCTTTAGCAATGATCTGCTCGTAGAGGCGGCCCGTCGTCCAGTTGTTGTCGCGGGAAAGTTTGGCGTGGGTGAAGCGCTCGTAGTGCCCGAGATCGAGATCGGTTTCAGCGCCGTCGTCGGTAACAAAAACTTCGCCGTGCTGAAACGGCGACATCGTTCCCGGATCGACGTTGAGGTAAGGATCGAACTTCATCAGGTTGACTTTCAGCCCGCGGCTTTCCAGCAGGCAGCCGATCGAAGCCGCGGCCAATCCCTTGCCCAATGAAGACACAACTCCGCCCGTCACAAAGATGTACTTCGCTGGCATCTCTTCCTCGCTCTAAATTGTGTTTGAAAGTTTGTGCAGGTGGGGTGCACGATCAATTATGGCAGAAGATGCCTGTGGAAACAAACAGAAGAATCGGTCTCGTTGACTATCCCGGTAATGTGGGCGAAAATGATTCAGCACTTCTCTCGAACCCGAATAGGCGTCCTCGTCCGTTCGGCTGCAATCGTGGGCCTGTGGCGCAGCTGGGAGCGCGCTTCCATGGCATGGAAGAGGTCGTCGGTTCGATCCCGACCAGGTCCACCAATTCTCTCAACAACTTCAATTAGGTTAGAGGCGCGAACCCCAGCGGCAGGGCCTGCGACGCTTCTTTCGGTCATCTTGAGTTCGCTTCGACGCGCGCGTGGTATCCCTTGCGGGCCTGCACCTGCAACCGCTTGCCGTTCTTCTCGGCGACGATGCTGATCATGCGATAGCTTCCGTTCGCCTGAAAGTCAGCAGGTTTGTACGCGATGAAGTAGCGGCTGCGGATCAGATCGCGCAGCTTGTCGAAGGACTTCCCCAGCGTGATCATATCGCCGGGAAACATTGCTTCTCCTCCGCTACGTTCCGCCAGAGCCTCTAACACTTTGTCGGCATCCGTCTTATCGCCGATATCTTCTCTGGTGCTGATGGCATAAACCGTTACGCCCGTCTTTTCCGCAACATCGATGCTCTGCTTCAGGCTGCTGTGGCTGGAATTGTCTTCGCCGTCGCTCAGTATCACCAGAACTCTCGCGACCCGCTCCTCCTCGGGATATTCTGTCAGCTTCCAACAGGCGAATGAAACTGCATCGAACAATGCTGTTCCCCCTCCGCTGGTTAGCTTGTCGATCCCCTTCCCCAGTTCGAGTGGGTCTGGACTGAAATCCTGAGTCACATTAACGTCGCTGGCAAAACCTTCGATAAACCCGAGGTCCCCGGAGCCTTTTAGCATCCTCTCCACAAACTTGGCCGCCGCTCGTTTTTCAAACGAGAACCGGTCCTGGACCGAGCCGCTGGTATCGATCAGCAGAGCCAGTCGCAATGGAAGCTTAGATCCGGAGGAAAACTGCAACACCCTCACGGGAGGCTTACGGTCATCCAGTATCTTAATGTCGGACGACTCCAGGTCGTTGATCATGTGTCCATGGCTGCTGACGTTGAAAAACAACGCCACGTCGTCCACACTCTTGTGAATCGTATACACTCCTGCAATTCTGCCAGTCAGGCTCGGCGGCGTATTTAGGGCTGCGACGGTGTTGCCGCTCTCGGCTGTCGGATTCGACTCAGCTGGCGCGCTGCAGTCGACGCAGGTCCCGCCGTCCGATTCATTTCCCAGCCCATTCAGTTGAGCCTTCAATCGGTCACTGTTTGGAAAGGTCTGAACCTGCAGAGATGCCACCGTGGCTGTTCCTTGCTGCGGGCCGCTTGCTCCCGCTGCCCGAACGATCTTGTTGTGGGCAAGCGCAGCCAGATTCTTGCGCGCTGTCGGAGCGAACGCATTCGTGGGATCTTCGCTCAGAAAGAAAGTGAGCTCACGCTCCATGGTGTCGAAATCACGCAGAGACATGGCCGCTGAGGCGGCTATATAGTGCACATTCGCCAGCCCTTTATGATCGACTCCATGTACCCGGCGAGCGGTTTCCACGGCCTCCTGGTATTGATGGTTTCCGTTTTGCGCGTACGCTAGCGTTGAGAGGATTTTGGCGTCCTGAGGGCAGAGACCTGCGGCCTTTTCCAGTTGCGGTTCCGCCGTCGCAAAATCATTCAACGACAATGCCAGTTGGCCAAGATGCACAAACGATCCCGGATACTTGCCGTCAAGCTTGGCCGCCGCTTCGAATTCGCTCCTGGCGCGGCTATTGTCTCCCTGATCGATATAGGCAAGCCCTAAACTGACGTAGGCGGAAACGAACTTGGAATAGTGCTGGATTGCCTTCTGCAAATGGGCGATGGCTTCTTTCGAATTCTGCGCTTTCAATAAGGTGCTGGCCCGGTTGAACTCCTCGATGGCGTTATTTGGAGCTTCGAGGTCGAGTGCTGATACCAGGCCGGAATCGACCCGTTCCTTATCCTCCGCCCGAATCTTCTCGAGATCCTTTAGCCTCCGGTTCTCTGTTTCGAGATATATTTGTGCGAAGTCGACTTGCTGAAACACCGAATCAGCGCCAGCGTTCATGAAGGGTAGGCCGGGCGTCTGGGCGAAGGCGGAGATTGGCCCACATAGCCAGACCACCGCGACCCACGCCGACAGGCGCGTGAGGAACCAGAAAAATCGAAGAGGCGAACACCGCACGAGAATAGCTCCAGCCGCGAATGTGGGGCTCGCGCCCGCCCAAAAAGCCCGCCAGAAGTCCCAGTGACTAGAAGGGATCGGCCCCAATGATTCGAGAATTGTACACCTACAATCCCAAGCAGCCTACGGAATTGCAAAAAGGGTGATGGACCAGTTTCAAACTGGCCCTTAGCGAAAAAGTGCCCAGCCTTTCGCATGGGGCAATGCTAGGCTGGTATGGTGAGCCGGCCTCCAAATGCCTTTCTTCTTAACCGCATCGCATCGCTTCTTCCGGTTTGGTTATTTCTAACCTCAGCGCCCCTGGCTTCTGCCGCAAACTGGACCGTCCACGCGCAACCCGCGCGGCTGGTAAACGGTGCTCCGGTGTTGTTTCAAGTGGAGCCTCCGCTGCGGCTGGCGTCGCTAAACGGAAGCTGGCTTGGGCACCAAATTCCGTTCAGCTTCGATGCAAAGAACAAGACATGGTTCGCCTTAGCGGGTGTCAGCCTGGAAACCGAACCCGGGGCGTATCCGCTTGAACTGACTGGCGAACCCGTTGCCGGCAAATCACCGGGCACGAAGACCTCATTCAGCCGCACATTCGCCGTAGCCCGCGGCAAGTATCCCAAAATCAAAGTCGCGCTCAGCGTGGAAGGGAAGTTCACTGAACCCAATCCCGAACAGCAGAAGCAGATTGAAGAAGGCCAGCAAATCAAAAAGGACTATCTGAACCGAGTCACTCCCGATCGCGAGTGGTCGGGGCCGTTCAGCGTACCGGCGGAGGCTGGGATTTCCGACGTCTTCGGCTCCGAACGCATTTTCAACGGTAAGACCTCCAGTCCGCACCTCGGTGAGGACTTTCGCGTCCCCAGCGGAACTCCCGTTGCCGCCATGAATGACGGCACCGTGCTGCTGGCTCGATTGCTCTACTTCGAGGGAAATTTCGTTGTGTTAGATCACGGCCAAGGTCTGCTCACCCTCTACCTGCATCTTTCAGAGTTCAAAGTAAAGGAAGGAGAACAGGTAAAACGAGGGCAAATAATCGGGCTGAGTGGCGGCACCGGCCGGGCCACGGGTCCGCATCTTCACGTCGCCGTGCGCTGGCAAGGAACGTATCTTGATCCCGCGCAGTTGATGCGCTTGCGCCTGCCGTAGAGAGCAATTGGCAGTTAGCAGTTAGCAATTAGCAGTTAGCAGGCTCTAATTGCTAATTGCTAATTGCCAATTGCTAATTGCCTCACGCATTCCCGCCCGAAATCCTGCTCAGTCCCCGCGCAGGAATGTCTTGCAGCAGATCCTTCAAAATCTCTTTCAACTCGAGGTTGCGGATCAGCCGGTGCAGATAATTGGGATGGACGCCCAGTATCCGCGCCGCCTCCGCATAGCTACGAGTCTGCTCGACCGCATCAAGAATCAGCTGCTTCTTCAATTCCTTCAACGCCGCGTGATATTTCGCTTCCACCATGTCCGGCGATGGAGTGCGCTCCAGCAGCGATTCGGGTAGATCCTCGGGCAAGATCATATCTGAGGCCCCCAACACCAGAGCCCGCTCGATTGCGTTTTCCAGTTCCCGCACATTGCCCGGCCAGTCATAATTCACCAGGCACGCCAAGGCCTCACGAGAGACCGGCCGCGGCTTCACCTTGCTGCGCTTGGCAGATTTCTGCACAAAGTGGCGCACCAGCATCGGAATATCGTCCCGGCGGTCGCGCAGTGTCGGCATCGTGATGTTCAACACCGCCAAGCGGTAATACAGGTCCTGGCGAAACCGGCCCTCACTCACCGCCTGCTTCAGATTGCAATTGGTGGCGGCAATCAGGCGGATATCCACTTTAATAGGACGCGTCCCGCCCACCCGCTCGAACTCGCGCTCCTGCAGCACGCGCAGCAGTTTGACCTGCAGCGGGAGCGCCAGTTCGCCGATCTCATCGAGAAAAACCACGCCACCGTCGGCCACTTCCAGCCGGCCCTTCTTCAACGACGCGGCTCCGGTAAACGCTCCCCGTTCGTGACCGAAGAGGTCGGTTTCCAGCAGCGTCTCTGGAATCGCCGCGCAGTTAATGGCCATAAACGGCTTGCCGGCCCGCGCACTGTTGCGGTGCAAAGCCCGCGCCGCCAGCTCTTTGCCGGTCCCACTTTCACCCTCGATCAATACCGTCGACTCGGCGGGAGCCACGCGCTTCAGGAACTGGTAGACCTCCCTCATGCGCGCTCCTTCTCCCACCAGGCTCCTGTCCTGGGTGATTTCTACGGTCAGGCGTTCGTTTTCCTGTTCCAGCCATTGCAGGCGGCGGGCGTTCTCCAGCGCAACCGCGGAGATGCCTGCAATCGCCGTCACCAGTTCCAAATGCTCTTCCTGAAGCCGGTTGCCCAGGCTGTCGCTGTCCAGGTAAATGCAGCCGATCACCCTTTGAAACACCGTTAGAGGCACGCAGAGCAGCGAACGCACTTGGGACGCCGCCAGGCTCTCGACGGCCTTCAGCTCTGCGCAACTGGGCACATCGCTGCCCAGCATCGCGACTCCCTGCTCCAGCACCTGGCGAGCGACGGTCCGGCTTATCTTGACCAACTGCACCTGCCCTGCCTGCCGCATCCGCGCAACCATGGAATTAAATTCATGGCTCTCCCCATCCGCCAATAGAATGGCGCCTCGGCCCGCGGGAACGACTTCAAAAATCAGGTCCAATAACTGTCCTTGCAGTTCGCCGAGATCGCGAATGGCATGTACGACCCGGCTGATCTTGAGCAGCGCGTTCAGGTCCCGGGCTACGCGTGAGCTCGCGGGCAACTCGCGCGACAGCCGCTCCGGCTGCAGGTAGACCACGTCCCTCGGGTGGATGATGGTGGTCTCCGCCGTGAACTGCGCGTCGTCTAATTCCACGCGGCTCCCCAGGGACGCAACGTCTTCCTCCTCGATCAGGAATAAGAAGGAAGAATCGCCGGCGGCGATCTCATCCCCATGTTTCAGGCACAGGTCCTCGATCCCGGCGCCGTTCACCAGCGTTCCGTTTCGGCTCCCAAGATCGCGCAGGTGGAATTTTCCTTCCTGCAAGCTCAACCGGCAGTGTTTTCGGGAAACCGAAGGGTCGGTAACGGCGATCTGATTCGACGCCTCTCGCCCGATAGTAATTTCGCTTTCGGCGAGCGGAATCGTCGAGTCTTTTAAAGGCCCGGAAAGGACGAGGAGTCTGGGACGCAAGCTGATCACCTCGCGGTGTTCATATCATACTTCGACAGCAAGCTCATTCCCGAACTAGATTTATTCCGATATCCGAACAGATAGGCGGAGCTATCCGATCGGATAGCGATTTGACGCCCAACCGGGGAACAACAGAAACCCGGCGAGTTACCCTGATTCGCAACTAAACCATTGGCTGACAGCAAGATCAGAGCGATTCAGGCGGTCGCGTGCCGGACCAGATCCGACTGGCACATCGCATGCATAGCATGGAGGTGCGGTACTGCTCGGCAAAAAGCGATGGGGGAAGCGCTTTTCTGAATTGGTTCTTGCCGACGGTTGCGCAATCAGGGATCCGAGGGGCCCCCTCACCGGATCCCTGATTTTTTCCTCCTGAAATTCGAAATCCTACCGTCGCTTTAGGATTTCACGCTGGGCGTTAGCTCGCACCCGTGAAAGAGGCCCCACAATGCGTAACCAATTGGTCCTACTGTTCGTCGCGTTGGCCCCAGCATCTCTGGCTCCGGCCCTCGCTCAAAGTGCTCCCAGAACTAACCTCAAAACGCTACTCGTGGACCGGCCGCTCTCCAAGGATCCCATAGCGATCATAAAGGTGATGGAAGGCACAACGGAGCTCAAAAGCGACGGGCACAAATACCCAAACAAGTACGTCTGGGAAGCGGCATTTGACGCAGGGGATGACTGGCTCAGGGACCTCTCTTTCCTCATCAAAAATGTCTCGGAGAAGAAGAAGATCGTATACGTGGAGGCTGGCTGCGGCCTCTACGAAACCGCTGACTGGCAAGCGGAGCTCGCACGGCACGCGACTACCCCTCTCGTGGGCAATATCGGAAATGCCGTTGGCCGCCGGCCCGAGCAGGCGCTGTACTCGGCCTTGCTAGGCCACAGGCTCCAACCAGACACAGACAGGGCACCCTTCGAACTGGCTCCGGGGCAGGAGTTCACCATGGCGCTTGAAAACCCCGACGAATACCCGGCATTAAGGTCCAGGATCGAAGAAAAACAGCCGATCTCCAGCGTAACAGCGTGCAACAGTCGCATCGTCCGCGTTTTCTTCGAGGACGGAACGCAGTGGCAAGATCACCAGTATTTACGCGCAAATCCCGACCAGCCCGGCCATTGGATCCCAATGTCATTCGAGGACTGGTCCGGCGTGGGGAAAACTACTGAATAAATGGTGCGACCAGACAGGGAAACCGGAAAACGTTCTGCGGAGGGAGGACAAATGAAGGCCAGCCTCGGCGTCTTACTGTTCGCAGCATCTTGGAGTGCGCTAGCCGCAGCCCAAAACCCTTACCCCACGGGCTGCAATGCCTTTGTCACGGAAACCGTGACCTGCAGCGATGTTGATGTCGGCCAGGGCAGTTGCCACGGGTCTCTTGCGGACGTGATCATAACCCCCACAGGGGGGAGCGGTACCTCGTATGGACAGTTCGCCACCTTGGTGTGTACTGGCGGCACGAATCAATGCTCGAACGGCTCGCCAACCTGCCCGACTTGTCCAAATGTTTCGAACTATGTTCAAGCGCAGACCAATCCAGCGTGTGTGGCCCCGACCTGCACCGGCTCGCCCGGCTTCGCGTGCTCAGGCTCCATAACATGCACGGATGGCACCTGGGGATGCACGGGTACCGAGTGCGCGCTCCCTCCGCCTTCAAATGTCTGCAACAATGGGGAGTATGGCACCGTAACCTGCGGCGGCGCGGGCTGGTACTGCTTCCAGCAGGATAGCCCGATCATCATCGATACCAACGGCACCGGCTTCCAGCTAACCTCAGCCGCCAACGGCGTGATGTTCGACATCAAAGGCAACGGTGTGCCACTCCAGATCGCCTGGACAGCGCCGGGCTCGCGCAACTCATGGCTGGCGCTCGACCGCAACCACAACGGAAAGATCGATAGCGGCAAGGAACTGTTCGGCAACTTCACCGAGCAGCCTCCGTCCACGAATCCAAATGGATATCTGGCACTGGCGGAATTCGACAAGCCGGAGAACGGCGGCAACGGTGACGGCATGATCGACTCGCGCGACGCCGTCTTCCCTAAGCTGCTGTTGTGGATCGACGAAAGCCACGACGGCATCTCGCAGCCGAACGAGTTGCACTCGCTTTCGGAGTTAGGCGTCTTCTCCATCAGCCTGCACTATCAGAGCGAGCCCTTCAAAGACCAATACGGCAATTCGTTTCACTACCGCGCAAAGCTCAATCCCGATCCCGCGGATGGGGAATCGAGAGACGGACGCTGGACCTACGACGTCTTCCTGGATGTGTTGAACGGGAAGGCATCTCAGACAAAAGGCTCAATCGAAGGAATCGTCTCAGCGGTGGACCACAGCCTGCATTAGCTCAAAGTCATCGGTCACCGGCCACGGATGGGGCGGCTTCGGAAGCCGCCTTTCCCTCAACCAAGAGAAGTCTAGCTCGCGAGAGCTTCGTTCCCGGGTGATCCTACGGCTGGCGGGCCGATCGCCGCACCGTCGCGATAGCTGACACTGTTTCCTGAGATCGCCGGCACGCGATCGCCTGGGACCAGAATCCCGACCAGATTCAGCGGATCGGCCGCCGACAGCGAGATCGTCTCCTGCACCGAGTCGAGCTTGCGCAGCGCCCGCACCGACTCCACCGCGACCGGCAACGCAAACTGCTCGCCCAGGAATCCATCGACGAATCGACCGCCACGAATCTCGCCGCGATCCTCAAGTCGGCGAAAGCCCGCCAGCAACTCGCGCCACGGCGGCAGGTTCGCCTCCCGCGCCAGCACATCGCGCACGACAATGCCGTAGCGCCGCAGCAGCATCCAGCAGGCCGCTTCCACCGCGCGCGGCCGCTCCACAACCTCCTCAGTGTGCAACAAAGCCCAACGTCCCGCATTATGCCGCGGACGCATGGTGCGCCCGCTTCCCTGCCCCGCCCGCCGCTTGGGATCGATCAGCGACCGCAGATTGTCGAAGCCATCGGCAGTCACCAGCCCCGCGGCCACGAGTTCCCAAAGCGCGGTCTCGATTTCCGCCTTCAGCTTTCCCGTGCCGCGAACAATATCCGCAAAGAACGACGCGCCGCGCTGCCGCAGAAATTCCAGCACGCCCTGCGCTCCGTGGCTCAGCCCGTTGCCCGTCTGTTCAGCTGGTTGCCCCATGTCTCGCCGACTTTGCGAGACATGGGAATTTCGCGGCACCATCCAGTCGGCATCTTCCCGGATGAAAAACGTGATCGGCGCAACGCTGGTCGGAATCACCCTCCGTTGTCGAGTAGCCCCCGGCTGACCTTCCGCCCCATGACTCGCATTCGAGGAATCGAGCGTCGCCGGATGCGGCGACAACCTCCCCCACCCCACCGCCCCAGTCAGGCAAAGCTGGTCAAGCCATTTCGGATCGTAGTCCACAATACGCCGGGACAGCACCTGCCGCTCCCACGCATTCGCCGGAATCTCGAAGCCCTGTAGTTGGCGCAACACTTCGAGCGTGCCCCGCTCGCCCGTCACCTGCGTTCCCGGCGCAACATGCTGCCAGCGCAGCAGCCACTGCATGAATTGCGCCGCCGTGACCGGCTCGATCTGCTTGCGCAAAGTCGCAACCGTCAGCCGGTGAATACGCGCCAGCAGCCTTCGCTCGCACCATTCCGTCTCAAGCTCGTGTGGCGCGGGCGCCCCCACACGCAAGGCAGCGCCACTGAAGTTTCCACGCAGAATGGCCCCGCTGGCTTCCATGCGAAGCAAAGCATTCGAAATCTCAGAAGCCTCAATCCCCAAAGTCTCGCCGAGCGCAGTCGCCGTAACCGGCCCCAGATGCGACATCCATCCCGTCACCATCGTAAGCAAAGCATCGTCGCGAGTAGGAACCGTGGATTCTACGTCAACCAGCTCTTGCGCAAATCGCGCCTCGGGAAATAGCATCGAAAAAGTCTTGGCACGCTCGGCCGCGACCCAATAAATTCCGCCACCGAACTCCGCACTGGCAGCGCGCCCTTCGCCAACTAACCTCTGGAAATAACCATGCCAGTCGCCACTGCTCATGTGGGGACAGCCGCTCTCGGCTGTCCGGTCGAGCGCAGCTCGACCTGCCGGCAGCGCCACGAGCGTATGCAGCACATCGTGCAACTCATCCGCATCGCGTACGTCCGGCCAGGCTTCTTCCCGCACCTGCGCAATCGCCACCGGATCGAGCCCTCCCACTTCTTCGAGCACCGCTTCCGGCAGCATCCGCCGCATCTGCACCGCGCGCGCCCGCCTCTCCTCGAGCGGCGCATCATCGAGAAACGCATACGGATTCGCATTCAGAATCTCGTGCGAGAACTGCGACGGAACCGGCGTGTCCACCGCGATGCAGCGAATGCGCCCGTCCGCCAGTCCGCTCAGCACCAGCTTCAGGCCATCGATATCCATCGCCTCGGTGAGCACATCTTTCATCACTTCGCCCACCAGCGGATGATCGGGAATCTGGCGCTCGCCTTGAATGTTTTCAAAGCACGCCGCCGCGTCAGGAAACACTGACGCCAGCAGATCGTCAGAGCGCATGCGCTGAATCTGCGGCGGAACTTTCTTGCCATTCTGAAAGCGCAACAGCGCCAGCGCCCGGTTGGCATCCCAGCGCCAGCGCGTGGCAAAGATGGGAGAATCGAGCGCCGCCTGCTCCAGAATCGGCTGCACCGTCGCCGCCTGCAGAAAATTAAATACGTCTCCCAGCGGAAAGCTGTGCTGCTCGGCCAGCGCGATGTTCAGGCCGTTATCGGTAGCGGCAGCCTGCAACTCAAAGTTGAACCCCACGCAGAAACGCTTGCGCAGAGCCAATCCCCAGGCCTTGTTGATGCGTCCGCCGAACGGCGCATGAATGACGAGTTGCATCCCGCCGCCCTCGTCGAAGAAGCGCTCGGCAATCACCGTCGTCTGCGTTGGAACCGCGCCCAGCACCGCGCGCCCTTGCAAAATGTATTCAATCGCCTGCTCCGCGCCGGAATCGTCGAGGCCGCATTCGTCTTTCAGCCAGCCAACCGCCGCGGCCACCTCTGGCTGCGTCGCAGAAAATCCCACGGGCGAAGTGTGCGGCAGCATCTCGCTGATTTTTTCCCGCAGCGTTCCGATGTGCTGCGAGAGTTCCTCCGTCCGCGCCGGAGCTTCGCCCCGCCAGAACGGCACGCTCGGCGGCGCGCCGTGCGCATCCTGCACCAGCACGCGGCCGGCGTTGGTTTCGATGCGGCGAATCATCCACGACGTATTTCCCAACAGCATGATGTCGCCACGGTTGCTCTCCACGGCGAAGTCTTCATCCACCGTGCCAACCACGATGCCATCAGGCTCAGCAACCACCGCGTAAAGCGAGTTGTCAGGAATGGCTCCGCCACTGGTAATCGCCGCCAGCCGCGCTCCGCGGCGCGCCCGCAGCTTGCCATTCACTCGATCGCGATGCAGATACGCACCGTATCGTCCGCGCCGCGCCGCAATACCTTCGGCCAGCATCTCCAGAATCGAGTCGAACGTTTCGCGTTTCAGATTGCGATACGGATACGCGCGCCGCACCAGCGCAAACATTCCGTCTTCGCTCCACTCCTCCGCCGAGCATGCCGCCACAATCTGCTGCGCCAGCACATCGAGAGGCGCTTCCGGAATCATCAGCCGATCCAGATCGCCCTGCCGAATTGCGCGAACCAAAGCCGCGCACTCCAGCAGATCGTCGCGAGTAGTAGCAAACAATCGGCCTTTCGGCACCGCGCCACGCCAGTGTCCGGATCGCCCTACGCGCTGCAATGTCACCGCAATGGCACGCGGCGAATTGATCTGCACCACCAGATCGACCGTGCCAACATCGATGCCAAGTTCGAGCGAGGCCGTAGCCACCAGCACGCGCACCTGACCTTCTTTCAGCTTCTTTTCCGCCGCCAGGCGCAGCTTGCGCGAGAGGCTGCCGTGGTGCGCCGCAACATTTTCTTCCCCGATGCGCTCGCCGAGATTATGCGCCACGCGCTCCGCCATGCGCCGCGTATTGACGAAAACCAAGGTCGAGCGATGCTGCTCGACCAGCGCCACCAGCCGGTTGTAAACCTCGTCCCACATTTCGTTCGAAGCCACCGGCCCCAGCGGCATGAGCGGCAGTTCGACCGCGAGATCAAGCTTGCGTTTGTGCCCAATGTTGACGATGACGGGATCGGAAGCTGGGGAAAGAGAATCGGACTCAAGCGCGACTCGGGAAGGGCACGACTTCAGTCGTGCCGGTTCGTCGCTCGAGAGATTCGCGGCTTCAGCCGCTGCGAAAGCCCGATGCGCACTGGCGGTCTGTGCGTCAGCGCATCCAGCCGCTCCAGCGATAGCGTCAAATGCGCCCCGCGCTTGTCGTCGGCCACGGCGTGAATTTCATCCACGATCACGGTCTCGACATCGCGAAGAATCGTGCGGCTCTTATCCGCCGTGAGCAAGATGTAGAACGACTCCGGCGTGGTGACCAGAATATGCGGAGGCCGCTTCAGCATGGCACGCCGCTCGTGCATCAGCGTGTCGCCGGTGCGAACAGCGGTACGAATCTCCGGCATCAGCAGCCCGCGCTCCCCGGCCATGGCAAGAATTTCGCCGAGAGGCACTTCAAGATTTTTCTGGATGTCATTGCCCAGCGCCTTCAGCGGCGAAACATAGAGGACTTCAGTCCGATCAGCCAGATCGCCAGCCAGCGCTTTTCGCACCAACCGGTCGATGCAGGCAAGAAACGCAGCCAGTGTTTTCCCCGACCCGGTAGGCGCGGAAATCAGCGTGGTCCGGCCCGCTAGAATGTGCGGCCAGCCCTGCTCCTGCGGCTCGGTCGGCGTGCCGAAGCGCTGCACGAACCACTCCGCTACCAGTGGATGGGCCCAGGCGAGAGAGGAAGGAAGAGAGGTCACGACCCGGATATTCTATCATGCGTTGTTTCGTAAAATGTTCGCCCCATAATGTTCTTGTCAAATTGGGTCCCGGCAATGCACCGCTCAGGCGAAGAATCGGTCTCCTCAGAGCGCCGGCCTCCCCGCGGTGGTAGAATTCTCGGTCACTTTCCCGACCCTAGGAGAACCATCTTGACCGCGCTACGCTCGTTGATCTGTTACCTCTTACTTCTCAGCTTCACGCAATTTTCCATCGCTCAAAATTCGCCGCAGCAAAGTACCGCGCCATCTGCGGCTCCCGCACCGCTTCTCGGCTACACCGCGGCGAACTCCGCCACCGAGCGCGACTTGGAAAAGAAGTTTCAGGATGGTATTGTCGCCGCCAACGTCCGCGAGAACGATCGACGGCTCAGCGCGCGTCCTCACCACGTTGGCTCGCCTTACGACAAGGACAACGCCGAGTGGATGCTGGCCCGCTTCAAGGAATGGGGATTCGACGCCCACATCGAAACGTTCGACGTGTTGTTCCCAACCCCAAAGGAGCGCGTACTGGAACTGCTCGAACCCACGCCGTTCCGCGCCAAACTGCAGGAACCGGTGCTCGCCATCGATCCAACTTCAAATCAGACTTCCGAGCAGCTTCCCACTTATAACGCCTACTCCATCGACGGCGACGTCAAGGCTCCCCTGGTGTACGTGAATTACGGCAACCGCGACGACTACGAACAGCTTGACCGCCTGGGCGTTTCCGTGAAGGGCGCCATCGTGATTGCCCGCTACGGTGAGGGCTGGCGCGGTATCAAGCCCAAGGTAGCCGCGGAGCACGGTGCGGTTGGATGCATCATTTACTCCGATCCCAAAGGTGACGGCTACTTCGAAGGCGAAGACTATCCCACCGGCGGCTGGCGCCCGCGCGAAGGCGTGCAGCGCGGCAGCGTGATGGACACCGACTATCCCGGCGATCCTTTGACCCCAGGTGTCGGCGCAGTCCCTGGTGCCAAACGCCTCGCCATCAAAGACGCGAAGACCATCACAAAAATTCCCGTGCTTCCGATCTCCTACGGTGACGCGCTGCCGTTTCTCTCTGCCTTGCACGGCCCCGTTGCTCCGGAGAACTGGCGCGGTGCTTTGCCCATCACCTACCACATCGGTCCGGGCCCGGCGAAAGTTCATCTCAAAGTCATGTCGAACTGGGACATCAAACCCGTGAATGATGTCATCGCCACGCTGCACGGCTCGACCAATCCCGATGAATGGGTAATTCGTGGAAACCATCACGATGCCTGGGTGAACGGCGCCGACGATCCCCTTGCCGGCATGGCTCCCGAGCTCGAAGAAGCGCGCGTGCTCGGCGAACTGCACAAGCAGGGCTGGTCGCCCAAGCGCACCATCATTTATTGCGCCTGGGACGGTGAAGAACCCGGCCTGCTCGGCTCCACGGAATGGGTAGAGACACACCTCGATGAACTGCGCAAACACGCCGTTTCTTACCTCAATACCGATGGCAACGAGCGCGGTTTTCTCTTCGCCGGCGGAACTCAGGATCTGCAGCCCGTGATCAGCGCCGTCACTCGTGACATCAACGATCCCGAGAAGAATATTTCCGTCTGGGAGCGAGCGCATCTGCACGGCATTTTGCACGCGAAAGACGCGGAAGAACGCGGCCAGGCTCGCAAGCGGACTGATCTTCGAGTCTTTGAACTCGGCGATGGGTCGGACTACACAGCGTTTCAGGACCACGCCGGCATTTCCTCGTTGGATATCGGCTTTGGCGGCGAAGATGAGGGCGACCAGTACCACTCGATTTATGACGATTTCTACTGGTACACGCACTTCGCCGACACAGATTTCGTCTACGGCCGGGCGTTGGCTCAGACCGCTGGAACCACAATCATGCGCATCGCCGGCGCCGATCTACTGCCGTACCAATACACGCCGCAAGCCGAAGCCATCGCCAAATATGAAACCGATCTGGAAAAACTGCTGAAGGACAAGCAGGAGGAATTCACCGAACGCAACCTCGAACTTCAGGAGGGAGTCTTCACGGCAAACGCCGATCCGCATAGAACCTACGTGCCGCCTCCCGCCGAGATTGTGCCGCCTTTCATGAACTTCGCGCCCATGAAGAACGCCATCGAAAAACTAAAGAAAAGCGCGGACGAGTATGACAAAGCCTTTGCCAAGTTCAAGAATGCCGGCGCAACGATTTCGCCGCAGTCTCTGGACGCAGTGAACGCAGACTTAATTGGAATCTCGCGCCTGTTCCTGAACGAAAAAGGACTGCCCGAGCGCCCCTGGTTCAAGAACCAGATTTATGCTCCCGGCGCCTACACCGGATACGGCGCCAAGCCCATAGCCGCCGTTCGCGAATACATGGACGAAAAGAAATGGCAGCAGGCCGACGCGCAAATTCCCATGGTTGCGCAGGTGATCGAGAACATTGCAGGCGGAATCAGCAAGGCAGCCGAGGACTTGCAAGCCGCACTGCAAGCGAAAAAGTAGTTGCGGAAATTGCGTGGGCGGAAACCGCAGCGGGACGAATCAACTAAACAAAAAACCCACCGGACGCTTGCTTGGGGCGTGCTCGGGTCAGCATCCGATGGGCTACCGTTTCTCCTTACTCACCCTGTTGTTTTCAGGAGTATTTGCAATAATTAAACCCCAGAACCAAACGAAGTTCCGTCTAATTTTGTAAAACTTTGTAATATTCTGAATGGCGAAAGCAGAATTATCCCTAATTAATCAGGTGAATGCTGTAGGCGCTGAGAGAAATTCCCTGTAGCTGCATCGCGTCCCACGAAATCAAAAGCTCAATCTGCGATCACAGGAGTCTTCGAGGCCATCAGTTCGGTGAAGCGCGGGCTCTTGCGTAACTGCGCAAACTCCGCATCTTTGTACACGTTCTTCAGATCTTTGTAGCCAGCCTCCATCGCCCGGCGCAAATACTCGAGCGACTGATCGGAGTAGCCCATCTTGGCGTACAACTTCGCAACCGTGTAGTCGTAACGGGCACGATCCTCGGGACTGGGCAGTTGTGCCTGCACGCCCGCGCGCGAAGTACGCTCAAACACTTCAGGGTCAAGTTCCATGGCATGCTGGTAAGCCGCCACCGCGGGATTGAAATCACGCTTGGAGAAATAAGCTGCGCCTAGATTGCTGAAGAATGACGCCGAACTCTTGTCTTGTGCAATCGCCTTCTCGTACTGTTTTACCGCCGCGCCATATTTCTTGCTCTCGTAGTAGACCACGCCCAGGTTGTTGTAGGCATCGGCGAACGCACGATCATAGTGGATGGAGCGCTCGAAGGATTTTCGCGCCTCTTTGTATCGCTGCATCATCAGTTCGGTGATGCCAATCTTATTCAGCAGGGACGCATCATTCGGCTTCTTGGTGAGCGCGGCGTGATAATAATCGAGCGCATCCAGATAGAGCTTGTCGGCGCGCAGCCGGTCGGCTTGCTGCTCCAGATCGGCGAACGTGGCATCCGGGGCAGGAGGATCGATGGCCCGCACGAGCGGCGGCGCAATCTGCACCTGCTCGGAGCGAGAAACCTGTGCCAGTGCGGCTGTGGAAGAAATCAGCAGGAGAATCAGGCAGGCCTTTCGGTAGGACATACGCACCCCAAAGCGACCAGTTCCAACGGGGCTATTCTGCCACAGTTTTGGCCCGGCGGCGCAGAATTTTATATCAGTGCACCCAAGGCCAGTCCAACTACGGGACTGCGAGAAAATGAGGTTTGTGCGGCTTTGAAGGGCACGGTGAGTTCGCTAGCGCATAAGCAGAATCTTGGTGTCCCCTTCCCCTGTCGATCTTTGCAATCAACAACTTGGCGCGCCAAGTCTAAGAATCCAGATTTCACGCTACGCCGGGCGCCACTTCGATCTCGCCTGGTTTACAAAGTCCAACATCGAACAGAGCCGCCGGTTCACGGCATACTTGTAGGCCGGGGAAAACTGGACGACCGTCCTGGAAAACCCTCGTTTGAACGAGGCCGGACCGGTGGTGGTACCTTCGCGATAGCCTCCAAGGTCATAGTCGGTGCAACCATGTTCTTTCGCCCATCGAATCGCGCTCCACTGGAGCACGTGGCCGGCGCGCAAACGGGTATCCTTCACGGTTGCGCTGTAAACTCCCCAGGAGCGCCTGGCCGCGCGAACCACTAATACTCCACCCAGCGGCGTCGCCTCCTTCGAAGCCAAAAAGAGAGCGCCGCGATCCTTCTGGCTCACGACCCAGCGCAGCGCATGTGACAAATGGATCGGCTCTTCGGCGGCGAAGTTTTTCTTCTCGGCCATCGCAAAGTAAATGTGTTGAAACTCCTGAATGTCATGCTCGTCTCGCGCGAGGCGGATTACAATCCCCTGCCGCTCGGAGCGCCGGATGTTGAGTTTTGTATCGTCACGAAAGCCGCGCAGCAATTCGTCGATGCCGGGGCCCAGATCAACGCGCAAAGAACTCCTGCTTTCGAGGAGCGGCTGCCATCCGTCGCGAAACAACGCCCTGCCAACGGTCCATTCCGGTTGCTCCACCCATTCCGGAGCAATCTTGATGTAAGCGAAGCCCAGTTTTTTGCTCTTCCCAACGAGTTGGCCGAGTCCGTGCGCCATCAGGCCGGCATCATCGCAGGCCGGGCCCCGATGAATCGTCAAACCGCGAACTGGTCGCAACCATTTCCCCGCGGGGAAAGTCACTCCACAATGAGCGAACCAGCGTATCTCGCCTTGTTCGCGCAGGATCGCACAATATCTGTTCTCGCTCTCATCGCTGTTGCCTCCGCCTGTCCACCTGGGAAATTGAAAGGGATGGCTGTTGTCCTGGTGATCGAGAAAGGCCTCGATCTCGTCATGAACAGCGGGATTTACCTCGCGTGTCTTAACGAATTCAAATTGCATTGGCGGAGACGCGGTATTCACTGTGGCGGGGGCTGGCTGTTGTCCTGCGGCTTCGGCGGAGGAGCAGAAGACTTGTCGTCCTTGAAGATGCCGGCTATTTTGCCGAAGAAGCTCTTCTTCTTCTTGTTAGGATCCTCGTTGGGTTGTCCATTGGCCAGCGCGGGCGGCGGCAACACTTTCTCTCCGCCGCCGAAGAAGCGATGGAACATTCCCGCCAATCCGCTCTGCTGATCGCAAGTATCGCGGGGTTCCGTGCCTACGACGAAAGCGGCGGTGTAATCGTCGGGACAGGTCGGTGTCGCGAGGCGGTTCGTGGCTTTGTCCAGTTGCACGTCGACTACGCCGGTGGGCTGCGCGAATTCCTTCATGTCGGAGTACTCCGGCAGCTCCGAGGCTTTTTTCATGAATTCGGTCCAGATCGGCGCGGCTGTCATCGCGCCGGTGATTCGAAGATCGCTGTAGTCGTCGTAACCCACCCAGACGATGCACAACAAGTTTGAGGTGTAGCCTGCGAACCAGCCATCGTGCGAGCTGCCCGTCTTGCCCGCCGCTGGCGGCGTGAAACCTCGCAAACGAACCGCTGTATATCCCAGGCCGTTATTGATCACGCCCTCCATCATGTTGGTCATGACGTAGGCGATGCGCGGATCGAGCACCTGGCGCTGGTCGGTCTTGAAGTTCGCAATCACGTCTCCCTTAGCGTTGCGCACCGAGTTCACCAGAATTGGCGACAACCGTTCGCCATTGTTGGCAAACGACGTGTAGGCTCCCGCCATGTCGAGCGGAGCAGCCTCATATGAGCCCAACGCCATGGCCGGCGTCGCCTTCACCGAGGCGATTCCCGCGGACTTTGCCAGGTCTGCAACTTTGTCGTAGCCAACTTCCTCGGCTACCTTCACGGTAGCGTTGTTCAGCGACATTGCCAGCGCGTAACGCAGAGTCACATCGCCGTGATACTCCTCTTTGTAATTGCGCGGCTCGTAGATTTGATCTCCATAGGCGAAGCTGGAAGGCGCATCGGTCACGGTGGAAGCCGGCGTAATCACAGTTTGCGAGCCGTCGAGCGCCGTATTCATCGCCGCGGCATAGACGAACGGCTTGAAGATCGAACCCGTGGGGCGCCTCGACAACGCGTGGTTTAATTGGCTGAAGCCGTAGTCGCGTCCCCCCACTAGAGCCAGCACCGCGCCCGTATGCGGATCGAGCGCCACCAGGGCCACTTGCGCGTCCGGGCCGGGCACCACAGTCGTCTCGATTTTCTTGCCCACCTTCACCCGCTTGGTGCGCATCTTCTTGACTTGCTCATCCACCAGCTTCATTCCCATCTCGACCGCTTGCGCAGCCGCCTTCTGCAAATCGGGATCGAGGGTGGTGTAAATGCGGTAAGACTCATCGTTCAGGTCATGTTCGCTGAACTTGTTGATCAGCGTGTCTTTCACCATGTCGACGAAGTAGGGCGCGTCGCTGGCCTCCACGTTCGGCGGCGCCAGCTTCAGTGGCGTGGCTTTAGCCTTATCCGCCTGCTCGCGGGTAATGGCGTGGGTTTCGACCATCGAATCCAACACCAGGTTTCGGCGGTCCAGCGCGCGCTCGGGATGCCGATACGGAGAAAGATAACTGGGCCGCTGAATGATTCCCGCCAGCAGCGCGGCTTCCGGCAGGTTGATGTCCTTGAGATCCTTGTTGAAATAGGCTTGTGACGCCTCGGCAAAGCCGCTGATGGCGAATGACCCACGCTGCCCCAGGTTCACCCAGTTGGCGTAGAACTCGAAAATCTGCTGCTTGCTGAATTTCTGTTCCAGCTCTTCGGCAATCAGCATCTCGGTCAGCTTGCGCTTCACCGTCTTCTCAGGGCTCAGGAAAAAACCGCGAGCCAGTTGCTGGGTGAGAGTGGAACCGCCTTGCTCCCGCCGCTGGTGGATCACATCGCCGAAAGCGGCTTCCACCGTGCGCACAAAGTTGACGCCGCTGTGCTCGAAGAATCGGCGGTCTTCGATGGCCAGCACCGAATCGACCATCACTTTCGGGATGTCGTTATACTTCACCAGTTGGCGCTTGGAGCGTTGTTCGGAGTCGAACAACGCCGTTACCAGCTGGGGTTCCAGCTCGTATGCGGAAAGTTCATTGCCCTTGCTGGTGATGTGGTCGACCTGCCCATCCTGAATGCTGATGTGCGCCGGCTCCGGACTGTGGTAGCTCTCGGGGCCGGGATCGATCTCGATCCCGTCGCTGACCAGTCGAAAGCTGCCAAGGTCCGACTGGCCGTCTTGATCGGAATACCCGGCCCGGCGCAGAAAGCCGGCGATTTCCCTGGCGTCGATCTTTTCGCCGTTATGCACCGTCCGTGGCAAGGCGTAGATTTTTGCGGAATTGCTGAAGATGGGCGAACGGAAGCGCACTTCGATAATGCGGTCGTACTTGATGTAGAAGTAGCAGAACAATCCGCCCAGGCCAACAGCAGTGACCAGGAAGACGATAAGCGCGGCGCGAATGACTGGATCGCGCGGGAAGCCCCGCCACCCGATACCGTCTTTGGTTTTTCCCTTCGCGATTTTGACTTTAATAGCCACGGTATCGACCCGAACTCCCGCTGACAAATATCTCTTCTGATCAGACGCAGGCCGGCGCGGAAAGTTTGCCGGCTCGCTCCCTCGCGCCTGCGTCTCGGCCGACCAGTTTCACTCAACCAACGATAGTGGCAGTCCTCCCATTGTACCGCCGTGGCCGCAGACAAAAAGAGACCCGCAGTTTTTGCGGGTCTCAAGGCCGTCAATAACAGGCCGTCAATAACAGGAAGCGCAGCCACGGCTGCGCCGGCTTACTGCGAGTCTGTCACTGCCCAGAATCCAGGCGTCACCAAGGGTAAAGTGGCGACCGGCTGCGTCAGCGCGCCTCCGCTTCCAACTTCGATTGGCGCCAACTGGGTGACAAACGTGTCGGTGGTTTCATTCAGATAGCTGCTGTAGACGAAGAGCAAGGTGCCGCTTTGATCAAACTGGCCCCAGGAACCGTTGGCTACGCCACTGAAAGGCGACCCCGTATCCGGAGCTAGCCCTCCCGTAGTCTCATTAATCTGGTAGCCCTCGATTGGGTAGAATGCGGTATCGGTATCATTGAAGCTGAACGAGTACACCAGGTCCCCACCGGTGTTCGGCTGGACCGCGATGCTAAAGGGTGAGTATACCGTCGCGAAAGTGCCTATCTCTGTGATGGCTCCCGCACTCGTCCCCGATGGCGTAATGTTGAAAACATACAAATTGTTGTCGTCGACTCCGCTGTAGCTCACCGTATTTCCGCTGGTGCCGATCAGGAATTGGCCGCTCGGGTCTCCCTGTACCTGCCACATGTTGTAAGGGAAAGGACTGCCCGAGATGGCCGTAAGCACGCCGCCGGTGCCGATTGCAAAAGCCGCGATTTGCGAGCCTGTGTGAGTGGTGTAGTTGCCGTCGATCGCGTACAAGTATTTTCCCAATCCGTCCGTAGCCAGGTTCATGGGTGGAAATGGAACCGAAAACGGAGACCCAGTGACCTCGGCCAAAACACCCCCGGTGCCGATCGTGTACACGTAGATTTCATCCTGAGTTGTATCCGAAACGAACAACATCGTACCCGCGGGATTAGTCACCATCTCTGCCTGGCCCACTCCCAATCCATAATTCGAGAGGTAGGTAGCCCCGAACGGGCTGCCGCTGATGGCGGTCAAGGTGCCAGTCGAGCTAATCGACCATCCGTAGATCTGGTCTGTGCTTGCGAACCCGACGTAAAGAAATTGTTCTTGCGCAATCACCATCCCCACGCCGCCAGTGTTCGTGGGAACCGCAGGTCCCGCATAGCCGGATGTAATCTGGAAGGTATCCGCGCTGGTGTTCAAGGTGTAGCCATCGATGACTCCGCCCTGATCAACAGCGAAGGCGAAAGATTCACTCGATCCACCCCCGCCCCCTCCGCCACCACCGCCACCACCACTGAGCCCCGATCCCGATGGTGTGCAGGTCGATGAACCAAACGTCACGTCGCAGACGTAGCCACCCTTGCAACTGGCCAGGAAAATCGTTGCCATCACTAGAAGACTGAGTAGCGCTCGACCTCTCATCGTCATGAACTGCCTCCACCAGAGCTTCAGGGCTTGCGATCGAATTGGTTGCCGAGCCTCTTTAGGTTTCCGAACCTCGGAGGGCGATTGCAAATGTGCAGCCGCTCGCTTCCGCGAAAGCGTGAAGAAACTCTTAATCTACTTTCGATATTAGGTGGAGGGTAACGTGGTGGCAACGTTACGAATGTCACTGGCCCATGAGCAAATAGAAGATAGGAATTTTGTAACTAAGCACGTGTTTGTAATTGAGCAGTTCGCAATTCACCACATTGATTAATCCGGGATGCTGTCGTCCGCTGCGAAAACCTGCGCAGAAAGCGGGCCTCGGCCTCTTCGAATCGCACAATCCCTCGATCACACAATTACTCAATTATTCCCGAGTGACTATTGGACGTGACCAATCGATTGCATAGTAACCACACATTTCTCTTGCCTCCATTATTAGAAGCTGACAACATTCGAATTGAACTTAGTGTGGAGGATTCTTCAAGTGAAACGAACAAACATTGTGGCCGCATTGCTTGTGACCCTGACCCTTATCTCAACTGGCTGCGGCACCTCGGACTATGTGCAGTCCGTCCAGCTCACGTCCACCGGAGCAAGCAGCGGAGGCTTTTTCAATCTCGCGGGCGCCGATGGCACGCTTCAGCTCATCACCATGGCGGTCTACCATAGCGGCAAGACCGTCCCGGTTACAAACTCCGTTTCATACACGGTTTCGATCGTGGGCACCCAGGATGAAATGTCCGGGTACGCCCCAATTCCGGCCTACGGCCCGACCACCGTCCCCATCGACTCGACCGGCCTGATGACGGCCGTAGCGTCTCTGTGCACCTGGGTTGATCTCCCTTCTGGTACACCGCCGGTCCTGCCGACGCCTCCGATTTATAACTGGGAATACACCGGGTATTATCAAGTCGTATCGGTCTACAACGGCGTCTCATCTCAGCCGGTCGCTGTCGGCGTAGGTTCTCGAGCCGGCAACGCTCCCGACGGCTCCTGCGGACCGCACTAAGTCCTTCGGCTCCCGTCTGCTCCCCCATCAGACTAATCCGGAGCCCAGCCGTACTCCTCTAAATCCTCCAACAACGGCGGTTCGTACGAAGCGGCGCAGTGGCTAGCCGCTTCGATCCGCGATTGCGCTCCTTTCGAACCTCGACCAAACCCCAGCCCTCAAACTATCCTGCACAGCAGCATCGCTACACCGCTCACTACGCGATCTCCAGCATAAGATCTCCCGCTGGCCAATTCGTCAGTGTGCTCAGGAACTCGAGAGTGCCGCAGCAGCCTGGACGAATCGAGCAGCACCACTTGAAAAAGTGTGAATGCACGGGTTGCTCAGAGCGTGCGTGAGATTCACGTTTCAGAGATGAAGATGCCGAACACGCCCTCCGGATTCCCCATCGAGCAACAATCTGAAAGCCCGGCCCGGTAAGCCGAATCAAGTCTAAAGCTAAAGGGAATCACTGCAAGGGCAGACGAGGAAGACGAGCGTGCAATTGGCCGCTGACTGCTGACTATCGACCACTGGAAACTGGCAACTGGCCACTGGCAACTGGTTCTTACTTATTCCCGCTCGTGGGATTGAAGTGCATGTCGAAGGAGTAACCCGGCAGGCTTACTGTGACCGTATAGTCCGCCGCGACGTAAACAGAGGACATGCCGGGCGTGCTGATCCTTTGCACGATCACCTGCTTGGCGTCGATCGGCAGGTTTTGGTCCTTGGCCTTGCGGAGCACATCGTTGCGGATGTCGTCATCCGTCTTCTGAAAGTTCGCGCCATCCATCAGCGCGACATTCCTGAGATCGTCCTGAAAACTATAATTGGCCATCAATGGCGGAGCCACTTCAAAGCAGGCTACGACCACCAGAATGATCGCCAGAAATCCACCGAGCGCTTTAAGAGTTCCCATAGGTCCGAATTACGCCGCCAGGCCCGCGGCGCTAACTCAGGCCTTGGTCGGCAGCACTCCTTGAAAATATTCAACTACCGCCGCGATCCTAACATCGCGTACTTCCCGAGTCGAGCGAAGAACGATTTCCACAGTATCTTCGGTAACCTTCTTTCCGACCGTGATTCTAAAGGGGATACCGACTAAGTCAGCGTCTTTGAACTTTACTCCCGGCCGTTCATCGCGGTCGTCGAGAATTACATCAAATCCAGCCGCTTCGAGACCTCTTCCGATATCGACTGCCGCACGCAACAGACTTTCATCTTTCACATTGGTGGGAGTCACCACAATTTCGAAGGGCGCAATTGAAGGCGGCAGCCAAAAACCGTTCTCGTCGTTGCTCTGCTCAACAGCCGCCGTCAGAATGCGCTCGATTCCGATGCCGTAACTACCCATGATTGGAGTGACTTCCTTGCCGTTCTTGTCGAGCACGCGCGCGCCCATCGAATCCGTATAGCGATAGCCGAGCTTGAAGATATGACCGATCTCAACCGCCGTATCGATGCGCACAGCGTTGCCGCAGTTCGGACAGGCCTCGCCCGCCGTAACCGAGCGCAGGTCGGCGTACGCCGTGGGATGAAAGTTCTTCCCCGGCGTGAGATTCTTCAGGTGATAGTTCTCTTTGTTCGCTCCCGCGATCAGATTCGTGCGGCCTTCCAGAGCCTTGTCGACCAATAGTACGGGGCGGTCGGAATCCTTCTTCAAGTCCTTCGCCCAATCGATCCCCACTGGCCCCAAATATCCCGCCGGAGACTTGAACAGCGCTTTGATCTCGCTCTCTTCCATCGGCCGCGTCGCAACGGCCACAGTCGCGTTAAGCTTGGCCTCGTTCAGCTGGTGATCACCGCGCATCAGCACTACAACCGCCCGCGACTTCGATTTGCCGGTCTTCTCGTCCTTCTTACTTGAAACCAGTTCATCGGCCATGAGCGCCAGCGTTTTGATTTTGTTCTTCGGCGAAACACCGAGAAAACGCGCCACATCTTCAATCGTTTTCTGGCCACGAGTGTGCACCTCAAGCGGGCTGCCATCGCCCTCGGGCTTCAAGTCTTCCACCGCCCCGAGCTTCGACGTGGCCTTCTCCATGTTCGCGGCGTAGTTGCATCCATCGCAGCTCACAATCTGATCTTCGCCAGCCGGAGTGCGAACCATGAATTCGTGCGATTCCTTCCCGCCCATCGCGCCCGAATCCGCCTCCACCACCATGTATTTCAGTCCGCAGCGGTCAAAGATTCGGCAGTACGTGTCGTAATGCTTCTTGTAGGAAACATCCAGCCCAGCCGCGTCAATGTCGAACGAATACGCGTCTTTCATCATGAACTGACGCACCCGCAGCAAGCCGGACTTAGGCCGCGGTTCGTCGCGAAACTTGGGAGCGATCTGGTACCAGATCTGCGGCAACTGCTTGTAGCTGCGCAGCTCTTTTAAGGCAATGGAAGTCATCACTTCTTCTTCGGTCATGCCCAGCGCCAGGTCGGCGCCCTTGCGGTCTTTCAGACGAAACAGATTGTCGCCCATCAAAGCCCAGCGTCCGCTGGCCTCCCAAATTTCGCGCGGATGCAGCGCGGGCAAAAAAAACTCCTGCCCAATCTTGTCCATCTCCTGGCGCACGATCCCCATGATCTTGTTAAACGATCGATTGCCGAGAAAAAGATACGAATAAATCCCCGCCGCCAGTTGCCGAATGTAGCCCGCCCGCACCAGAAACTTGTGGCTGGCCACTTCCGCGTCCGCAGGAGCCTCGCGCAGGGTAGGAATAAAGAGTTCTGACCATCGATGCATAGAGTTTTCTTGAGGTACCGAGTTGCGACCACCGAGCGAAGGGTGCTCGCTTATCCCAAGGGAATTTATTATTGTACCGGATCAATCGAGACGCCCGATCAAGGTAGTTTCGGGACAACCACGACGGGAGTCGCGGCGCCCTTGAAGCACTTCATTACGTCGCGCGCGTCTTTCGCAGTCAACAAACGCAGCTCGACATGGCTGAGGACTGCACCCTCGTCGTCGGTCCGTGACCTGATCAACAAAATCCGGAAGACGTCTCGCTTTTGTTCAGTGTCAAGTGAGCGGGTCGAACAGTACAACTGATATGCATCCGACGTCGCTTCCCAAAGGCTGATCTCTTTTTCGGGATGGCGGTCCTTCTCAAAATCGCAGATCCACATCTCAACGCTGGAGGGGTCCACCTCAGCCAACGCGGCCTGAATGCGTCGAACCCTATTGATCTGTGCCGCGCTCAGTCTTGACCGTCGTCCCGTTGCCGGTTCTAGCGCATTTACGTCTAGCCATTGATCACCAGGCTTCGTCGTTATCTTTTTGCCTTTGAACCAAGAGAACAAGACGGTCAGAAGGGTACCTGTCAGGCTGCGCTTCTCGACAGTCGATGGAAGTTGCATCGGAGTACTCCAACAGAGCTGGTCCCGTTTACAGTCGCTACCCCACCAGCTGCCGCAAAATCTCTTTCCCCAGCTTCTGCGTCTCCCCGAAAAACTTCTGATACTCGACGAACAGCCGATTCAACTCCAGAGCCTTGTCCGTCGAAGGATGCTTGCGCAGGATCATGTCCCGCACGTGCACAGGGTTCGGCAGGGTTGCGTCTTCGGTCAATTCTTCCAGCGCCGTATTAGGATCGTAATGATACATAAGTCCTCTTAAGCAATTGTGAGATCAGGTGATTTGTGCCACTGGAAGTCAAAAATAGTCTAATGTTCCTGTATTTTTCAATCGTCCGATGGCCCGATCACCCAATCACGCAATTCTTACACCAGCTCGGTTCCCCACAGATCGTGCAGGTGAACGATCCCCTGCAACTTGCTCTCACCGTCGATCACCATCAGTGACGTAATCTTCTTCTCTTCCATCAGCGCCAGCGCAGTCGCAGCAAACTCACCCGCACTAATCGTCCGCGGGTTCTTAGTCATGCAATCGCCCGCCGTCAGGTCGAGCACGTCTTTCCCACGCTTCTCCAGCAGCCGCCGCAAATCTCCATCGCTGATGATTCCCGCTAGCCTCTCGCCCTCAACCACCGCCGTCACGCCCAGTTTCTTGCGTGACATTTCATAAATCACGTCCGGCATTTTCGTCTGCGGACTCACCCGCGGCAACGCATCACCTGTGTGCATCAACGATTCGACCCGCGCCAGCCGCTTGCCCAGCTTCCCACCCGGATGCAGGTTGGCGAAATCTTCTTCCTTGAATCCGCGCTTCTCGCTGAGCGTAACCGCCAGCGCGTCACCCAGCGCCAGCATTGTCGTAGTCGAAGCCGTAGGCGCCAGTCCCAGCGAGCAAGCCTCCTCCGCAATGGAACAATCGAGCGCCACGTCCGCCGCGGCAGCCAGCGTGGATTGTGTGGAGCGGACACTCTTGTCCGCTGCTTTTGACTTTGCTTTTGATTTTTCTCTCCTGGCAGGTGCGGCGGCCCCGCAAACATCATCTCCCGTCAGCGCAATCAGCGGAACCTGCAGCCTCTTGATCGTGGCCAGAAGCGCCAGAATCTCCTCGGTTTCGCCAGAAGCCGAAAGCGCCAGCACCACATCCCCGCGCACCACCATCCCAAGATCCCCATGCAGCGCGTCTACGGGATGCAGATACAGTGCCGGCGTTCCGGTTGAACTCAGCGTCGCGGCAATCTTGCGCGCTATCAACCCGCTCTTGCCCATCCCTGTAACCACCACGCGCCCGGCGCAGGAAAACATCAAGTCCACGCCGCGCTGAAAATCAGCCGCCATTGGGCCCGCGATCCGGTCTGCCAGCGCACTCAGCGCCTGCGCTTCAATGCGCACCACGTTCTCTCCGATGTTCTTCATGGAAACTTGATCCTGGGATCCCGACCGTTGCTCGATTGAGTAATTGCGTAATTTAGTAATTGAGCAATTTTGAAAATCAGCGGCGCGTACGGTATTTGGTTTTGAAATTGCAAAATTGCTAAATTACCCAATTACTAAATCCCCTAGAAGTGATCCTCATTTCCCCGCGGCTGCGCCGGTTTCTGCCCCAGCACCGCCAGTCCTTTCGCCTGGATGATCCGGTCCCACGGTCCCGCCTGCCAGTTGTCCCGCGTCTTTGCCGGATGCTGCCACGGCGGCAGCGCGACCATCAGATTCTTGGCAGTCGAATGAATATAAGGTTCGTACATCGATCGCAATTTGGTTAGCTTCTGCCGCGCTTCATCGCCGCTTCGCAATTTCAATCCCGCAGCCGCCAGCGTCGCCCGCAATGTTTCGAAATCGGCGTCGGTCAGCCGTTCCGGCGCCTGTGGGTCGTAACGAGCATTCACCACCTGCGCCAGATCCACGGCCGCATGGCGCGCCATGGCAAAAGTCAGCCGTGCTTGCCCCGGATGAATGCCCTCAATGCCGGTAATCACGAGCGAAGTCACATCCAGCATGGTCATCAACGCCCCCAGCCACGACTGGTTGCTGTGCTGCGAACGAAAGAAACTCAACACCGGGTAAGAAATGCCGCTCTCCAGCAGCTCCCCCGACCAGCGCTCCCAGTCGCGCAAAACTTCATCAAGTACTGTCTGCTCAATCGCCGGATTCTCGGAACTCCCCGCCAGCCGTACCAGCAACTCGCTCGCAGTTGGGGGCGATCCGGCGCGTGCGTCGAGCATGGAAATCTGAATCTCCCGCCGCGAAAACGAGCCGTACACCACCGGCAGGTAGCCGATTACCACGCCAAGGAACGCGAAGCCCATTCCGGCTTCGACCACCGAGAGTGCGCGTGCCAGAGTCGACGTGGGCAGGATGTCGCCGTAGCCCAGCGTAAAAAACGTCTGGCCGCTGTGGTACATGATCCTGCCAAACGTGATCGGCTCGTGGCTGAGTTGTTCGTGCTCGCCAATACCATACTGCACCAGGGCAAAACCCACGATTAGGCTCGCGGCCCAGAACGCCAGCAGCATGATGAGCGATAGCGGCCCGAAGTATCCCAGAAAACTTTGCTGTCGCGAAGGCGTTCGAATGCGGCCGGCAATCTTCTTCCACGGAATCCAGGTGCGGCGGTAGAACCATGCCGTCAGCCTGAAATGCCGCGTCACCCGCCGCGGCAATACCACGGTCTCGAAGGCATCGAGCAACACCACGCAAATGACGACGAAGCCGAAAACAGCCGCGGTAATGCTGCCGTGAGCGCTCATGCCGATCTATCTGCCTGAACTGATGCGAATGGAAGGTTAACAGATTCGGCTTCCCGAGTCCGGCCAGGTAGCGCGCGTAGAATTCTCAGGACGCCAGGAGCCGCAGGCCGCTTCTATTACTGCGGCTTAGGCTGCGTCGGTGGAGTCTGTGCCGGAGTTGTTGTCGCGGGTGCCGTGGTCGCCGGCTTCTTCGCCGCTGGCTTCTTCTTCGCGGCAGGCTTCTTTGGTGGCTCCGTATCGTCCACGATGACTTTCTTTGGAGGCGCGGCCGGAATTGCTGCCTGCGCCGCCTTCAGGTCGGTGCGCAGGCGCACGATCTCCTGCTCCTTCGACGTGGTCAGATTCTCCATGCGCTGCGCCAGCTGTTTCCGCGTGCCCTCAAAGCTGGTCAGATCGTTCGAAAGCGACTGAAAATCATCTTTCGAGCCAAACGCTCCCACCGATTCCACCACGCTACCCATCACGTCGTAGAGCGCGTCTAGATTCCGGTAGAGGCGGAAGGTCGCGGGCACGTCTTCCGGCGAATTGCGCAATGTCTGAATCATCTCCGGCAGCGCATTCTGTAGATTGCGCTGGACGGAATCCACATCGGCGAGTGACCGCTTCTTAAACGAGGAATCGGTCTTCCAGCGCTCGATGCGCAGCTTGCCAAGATCATCCTGCGTGGCCTTCGAGGCGGCCTCCAGTTGCGCCAGCAACCCGTTCAACTCCGTCACCGACGCATAGGAGACTGCCGCTCCCTGCGGCGGTGCCACAGCTGAAGCAACGGTCCCCTGCGTCGAATACTGAGGATTATGAGTTGCGCCCGGCCCATCCGGCGACGCAGTTTGACTGAAAACGGTTCCCGTCCAGAGCAACATGGACAGCCCGATGGAACAACTGATAATTCTAAGGTTCATTATTGTGGGGTCGGTGGCGTCCGCGTGCAACAGAATATAGATAAGCCGAGGATACTACAAGCCCGCACCCGTTCTTTGCGCGGGTTCGTCGGGAACCCAGCACACGGACCCGGTCAATGACTACTATGGCGATTTCCCAACAGTCATCGCTCCGTCTGATTGTAATCGGCGAGTCGTGTTGTCCCGTGCCAACGCCAGACATGTAAAAGTACCGGGAAGAAGCACCCCACACCCACGCCAAGTAACAGACCGCCAAGCAAGACACACGCCAATTGCAGGAAATACTGTGGGGTTCTGACGTCGGCATTGATCCACTTCGCCAACACCAACAGGAAGGAAGCACTTACGCCGGACGCGACGCACAACATCCCGTACCGCTGGGGGTTGAAGTTCTGTGGCTTTCGTCGCAATGCCCCATATGCGACAGCAATGGCAATTACTGGCCCGACGACGAAGAGGGTCAGCAATTGCAGTGCACCTGTCAGCCACAGGTAATCTGGATTCATGGACAAGAGGATATACGAATCAGCGCACTTCGGGCATAACTGTCGTTAACAGGCCATTACACTCATTGACGCCCACGGCATCCTTTCCTTAGGTTAGCCTCCGCGCACGCACCCCACTTCGAACCATAAAATCGACGATAATAATGGTTCAATAAGCATCGAACATAAGTATGTCCTGCACAAACTCAACATCACCGAACCCGCCTCGCGCGGTGCTGTTCACCGCTATTGCCCTAGCGGTGCTCGGTCTCCTCCACGCCTCCGCTCAGGATCTCGCCCGCCGTCTCATCCTCAAAGATGGCTCCTATCAACTGGTTACGACCTACGAAGTCAAGGGCGACCGGGTTCGCTACAAAAGCGCCGAGCGCGACGAATGGGAGGAGCTTCCCTCGGCGCTGGTCGATTGGCCGGCCACCGAAAAATATGAGAAGGAGCGCGCCACTTCTACCATCCCCGAGGCGGCTGCCATCGACAAAGAAACGGACGCCGAACGTGCGGACGCCGAGGCTCACCTTCCGCAAGTTGCGCCCGGACTCCGTCTTCCCGAGGATTCCGGAGTCTTTTTGCTCGACAATTTCCAGGGGCAGCCGCAATTGGTCGAGATACAGCAGGCCGAGGGTGAGATCGACCGCGCCAACCCGGCCAACATCCTGCGCGCCGCCATTCCCGGAGCCAGCGTCAAGCAGACCGTCGAACTCGAGGGAGAACACGCAGCGGTGCATGCCCACGTAGCAGTCCCCTCCATCTACATCAACGTCGAGAACGAATCCAGCGACGGGCCCGCCGCCGGCGAAACTGCGTCCGCCAAACCTTCCCTGCCCAGCCTCGACGCCCCACGCGCCAAGCCACAACAGCCTGAGCAACCCGAACAGGCCGTCGTGCCGTTTGATCGCTTCCGCATCGTGCACATCAAGGTGAAAACCGGCAAGCGCATCGTGGGTGATTTGAAGCGCAACGTCGCCGGCAAGGTCAGCCAGGATCAAACATTCGTGAAGACCACGGTCGAGCAGGTCAGCAGCGGCTGGCTCAAGATAACCCCAACGGAGGTCCTTGCACCGGGCGAGTATGCTGTGGTTGAGATAAAAGGCAGCGAAGGGATGAACCTCTACGTCTGGGACTTCGGCGTCGACCCAAAAGCCCCCGCGAACGCGAGCGCGTGGAAGCCCACCAAGAATTAAACGATTGAGGGAGTGAGTGATTGGTTCATTCAGCGATTGCTGATAAGACGTTCAATCGCCCAATGGCCCGATCACCCGATGACTCAATTCACTTCATCACTCCGCGCTGCGCAATCCCAATATTGTCCCGCGTGGTGTTCTTCACCAGATACATCATTTCGTCGGCCTGCCGGATGATGTCGTGCGCGTCGCGGGCGTCGTGCGGATAAGTTGCTAAACCGATGGAAGCCCGCACATTCAAATTAAGCCCTTCATCGCGGCAGAAGCAGCTGGCGCGCATCCCATCACGCAAACGCTTGGCCACAACCAGCGCCTGATCTTTGCCGGTTTGCGGCAGCAGCACCACAAATTCGTCTCCACCGTAGCGAAAGGCAAAGTCGATCAGACGAAGTTGCGCTTTCACCAGGTAGCCAATCTCCGCCAGCAGCTTGCTGCCGATCAAATGTCCGTGGGTGTCGTTAACCGATTTGAAATGGTCGAGGTCGATGAACAGCACGCTGAACTCGTAGCCGAAACGCGAGGAGCGGTAAACCTCGGTTTCGAGCGTCTTGTACAAATGCCGCGCGTTGTAAAGTCCGGTGCAATCATCGGTGATCGTCAGTTCCTGGATCTTCTCCACCCAGCGCGCGTTTTCGATGGCGATGGCCGCGTAGTCGCAGAGAGCTTGCAGAAAGAAAAGTTCCGGCTCGTTGAATTGCGACATATCCACGTTGACGAGCTGGATCACGCCCAGCACGCGCAGCCTCGACCGCAGCGGCACGCATATCACCGAACGCGTCTCCCACTGTGTAGCCTTGTCGATGCGTTTCGCAAAGCGGGGATCGTTTGCCACATCCGCCGAAATCACCGACTCCCCGTGCTTCGCCACCCATCCTGCAATGCCTTCGCCCAGCTTCAGGCGAACATTCTTCAGCGCTTCGGCCGCATCGCCCACCGCAATCGCGAAGTAGAGGTCGTTCTGCTGCTCGTCTACCATCAGCAGCGACCAGGTATCGGGACGGAAGTACTCCCCCATCTTTTCCATGATGGTCTGCAAAATGGAGTCGAGGTCCAGCGACGACGTGAGCGCCTTGGCCACGTCGTGGAAGATGGTCAGCTCCTGGCTCTGGCGCGTCAATTGTGTGCCGGTGGCCTCGGACATGCCTGATTTCCCGATCTCAATTCCTTGATCTAATCTGGACGGAGTGACAGTTCCAAAAATTATATGGTCGCCCTGCTGGCGGGGCAATGAACGTTGGTAACTGGAACCCTTAAAGCCAATGGTTCCATGGCTCTGCGGCGCTTGAACCCTCCATTGAGAAGCATGCCCGAGCATGGAAAGTAGCCTGCCGATTCCTACCTTGGTGTAACTCCGCGGCCATCGCTTTCGATGAATCTGTGACGCCACAGGCGTATTCTTCTAGTTATGTGCATGATCATCCGGTTCAGAATCGCCCTCACCGCAGCGTTCCTGCTGGCATTGCTTTCTTCGCCGGCCCTGCCAGCTCAAAACGCCCAACCAGTGGATCCCAATACCGTTCCCGTCATCGATGGAGCAATCGGCCCCTGCTCCGCCGATTTCACTATCACCGATGCATCCGGTGCGCCGGTCTATGACGCCAAGATCAAGGTCCACATCGCCTACCGGTTTGGAAGCTTTCACAAGTTGGATCTGGAAGTCGGAACCAACGCCGCAGGCAAAGCTCGGTTCATCGGACTGCCCGAGAAAACCAAGCAGGGACTGTTTTTCCGCGCCTCTCAAGGCGACCGTGAGGGTTCGGCATTCGACGACCCCGCGAAAACCTGCAAGACAGAATTCACCGTCGCGCTTGAGAAAAAGAATCAGTGATAGCTTAGCCCTCGGTCCCTTGGAAAAGTGTTTTACCGGGATCGCAAGGTCATTGTCCCTCAGATTGCGCTGGCCCTTCACGTCCTTGTGGCATATGCGTCTGCCTTCGCCTATGATTAATTCCATCTCGATGTGGGCGGAGGCCTGAAACCGCCTGCCGGAGCAGACGTGGGCGCGTTCGGGGAAAAACTTCGCAAGCAGCGCGAGCTGCGGGGCATCGAGCTCGATGCCATCTCCAATACCACTAAAATCAGCACCCGCATGCTGCGCGCTCTGGAAGACGAACACTTTGACCAGCTTCCCGGCGGCGTCTTCAACAAAGGCTTCGTGCGCGCCTATGCGCGCCTGGTTGGACTGGATGAAGAAGAAGCCATCTCCGATTATCTGGCCGCACTGCGCGAGAGTCAGATTCAAGCGCAGGCTATTCTTCCCGACTTTCGCTCCCCTGCCGGCAAGAGTGATGCGGTCGCCGTGCGCGAAGCTCCCAATTCGACCATTCGCGGGGAAGTTCTTTCCGGCAATAACGGGAGCGACGATCATGCTAAGAGCGACCGTAGGAGGATCGATGATGCCAAAAACGATCCTCGTGGAAGCGGCAATCAAGAAAAGGATCGACGCAAGCAGGGCCGCCGCAGCGAAGACCGTTTCATCAGGGAACTCTCGTCATCGCCGGATATTACAAAACAAGCCCCTAACCCGGAGCACGTGGGCTCGAAGTACGTTGGAAATTCCGCGCACCCCTCCGATGGCCCCTCTGCACAGGTTCCGTGGGGCAAACTCGCCGGGGCTTTGCTTCTGGTGGCGTTGACGCTCGCCGTCTGGAATTCCCGTCGTCACGGCGAAACCTCGGCTGCATCGCACACCGCGCCAGCTTCGAATCTGGCATCAGCTTCGCCGCAATCTGCAGCCCCAGTCTCGACTCAGCTTTCGTTGGCGACCCCTGCTTCCCGCCCTGCCAGTTCCCTCACCGTCGCAAAAGCAACACCCGAAGTTCTATCGGCAGGAAAGGTTTCGTCGCCCGCCCCGCTCACGCTGTCCAGAGCCGTTTCACCACCATCCTCTGGAACAGCAGGCCATACGTCGGCATCCGGAGCATCGTCCCTCACTAACACGCTGACCAAGGCTGCCGAAAACAGCCCCGAGCCTGAGGTCGATCGCTCAGGTAAGGCAAGCAGTGTCCTCTCAACCACGGCGGTCCCAACTAACACTTTCACAGTTCTCATTCGCGCTGAGAAAACCACCTGGGTCTCGATCGTGGCCGACGGCAAACCATTTGCTCAGGAAACTCTGATCGCGCCCGCGAACACTTCGGTCCGCGCCAGCCGAGAAGTCGTCGTGAAGGCGGGAAACGCCGCCGGAGTCAGCTTTCTGCTGAACGGCAAAGAAATTCCCGCCGAAGGCAGCGAGGGAGAAGTCAGGACCTACATCTTCGACGCTAACTCCGTTCGAGTAGTGCCGCAGCCACAGGCCCCCACCCCGATTCCCTAAGAACGGCATGGTGTTTCACGAACCCGGCTTAATCTCCTCCGCCTTGCCGTTGTGGTAAGTCACGACCAGCGGCTTTCCGCCGTCCGGATAGCGGACCGTCTTCTCATCCGATTCGCCCGCATCCGGAACGCCCATGCCGATTGCGAAATCCGCCTGCAGTTCGTTCATCCCCGGCTTCACTTCGTGCCGCGAGATCGCATCCCAAACATCCGCCGGCCAATGCTTGTATAACTCATGCGGATCTTCCACATAAAACATCTCGTCGGAATAGATCTTGTACTGCCCGTCGCTCTCAAATCCAATCGGCACCGCGTAGTCTTTCCCGTCTTTCTGAAACAGCGCCATCACTTGCCGCTGGCTTCCAGGCGCAGAAGGGATATCCGTCACCACATCTTTAATCTCCAACCGCTCGATCGGCAGCAGCAGCCCGGCCTCCTGCGCGAAGTCGGTGCGCTTTCGCGCCGCGTCATACGGATAATAGGAATAACGGTATCCTTCCTTCACCCACACCGGCTGCTGCGTCAGTTGCTTCGCCGATTTCAAATCGTAGGGATACAGTTTTTTCGGCGTGACGTAATAATCCGCATTCGAGTAACCGGCATTCTTCGCCTGCTCCTGCTTCTGCGCCGCGAGATAATCTTCATGCCGCTCGTAAATAATGTACGCTGCGCGCACGGCCGCTACGGCGATGGCCAGCGCCAATGCGATCTTGATTCCTTGCTTCGCCTCTTCACTCATCATGGGAAAAAACTGTATCAGATCATTCGGTGAGACGAATAATGCCCAAGGAGGTAAACTGGAGCATTGAATAGAGGTGGAAAAGTCGGCGGGCGTGTAACGCCGCCCTCGGAAGCAAGGCCATTAGGAGAATCCGAATGCCCACGGTCACCGAACAAGACGTTTTGAGCGCGCTGAAAAGTTGTTACGATCCCGAGATTCCGGTCAACATCGTCGACCTCGGCCTCATTTACAACGTCCAGTTTGCTCCCGTTCCAGACGACAAGCAGGATGTCACCGTTGACATGACGCTAACTTCGCAAGGCTGCCCCGAGCACGTAAACATCAGCGCCCAGGTGAAATCGCGACTGGAGCAGTTACCCGGCATCCGCAATGCGGCCGTCAACGTTGTCTGGTTGCCGCCCTGGACTCCGGAACGGCTCAGTCCCGACGCCAGGAAGCAGCTCGGCATCGAGTGAGAACGTAAATTCAGAAGTCAGAAGTCAAAATGCAGAAGTAAGGCGTGATCGATTTCTACTTCTGAATTCTGACTGCTAACTTCTGCATTGGCCCTACCCGCCAATCTCCTCCCACGCGTCGTAAGCCGACTGCTCTGCCGCTTCCGTGATACGCTTGCCGGCGCGCGCCGCCATCTCCATCATTTGCATGCCGCGATCGAAATAATCGGGCAGTGACCTTCGCACCTTCTCAAATTTCTCGGGAAATTCCGACGCCAGCACCGCCAGCCCCACGCCAGTCGCCAGCACTCCTGCCGGATATTTCTTCTTCAAAAACAAAACCGTCGCCGCCCCGATCGAACCCGCTACTACCACCCTCTTCCAGCCGTCCATGTTCATCCTCGCAATGTTCCACCCTCGTAATGTTCACGCTTCGCGAAACATTTTTCCTGGGAACGATTATACTTCCCCGTTCCCGGAGGCCCACATGTTCTTATCTGTTGCAAACCGCATCATCCCAGTTGCACTCCTCCTGACTATAACCCTCACAGCCCACGCCCAAAAGCCCCGTGCCCGCGACCTCGGCGTCCCCTTCGACGGAACTCCCGGCCCCAACAACGCGATCACAGACGTCAAAGGAGTCGAAGTCGGCCATACCACGCTGATTTCCGGCGAAGGCAAGCTCGTAGTTGGCAAGGGACCGGTGCGCACCGGAGTAACCTCCATCCATCCCCGTGGCAAAACTAGTAATGACGCCGTCTTCGCCGCCTGGTTCACGCTCAACGGCAACGGCGAAATGACCGGCACCACCTGGGTTGACGACTCCGGCTTTCTCAACGGTCCGGTCATGATCACCAACACGCACAGCGTCGGCGTTGTGCGCGACGCCGTCATCGCCTGGAAGGTCAAGCACGGCACGCCTGACATGGAAGGTTATTGGTGGTCCCTCCCCGTAGTCGCCGAAACCTGGGACGGTTGGCTCAACGACATCAACGGCTTTCATGTGAAGCCAGAAGACGCCTGGCATGCGCTCGACACGGCCAACTCCGGCCCGGTCGAAGAAGGCAACGTTGGCGGCGGCACGGGCATGATCTGCAACGAATTCAAAGGAGGGATTGGCACCTCTTCGCGAGCGCTTGACGCTAAAGCTGGAGGCTATACCGTCGGAGTCCTCGTCCAGTGCAACTATGGCCGCCGCGATCAGCTCCGCATCGCCGGCGTTCCCGTCGGCAAAGAAATTCCTGAGCATCCCGCCTACGGTAAGAGCGACGACACCGGCTCCATCATCGTCATCGTGGCCACCGACGCGCCGCTCATTCCTACCCAACTCAAGCGCGTCGCCAAGAAAGTCTCTCTCGGTCTGGGCCGCGACGGCAGCTACTCCGGCGACGGCTCGGGCGATATCTTCCTCGCTTTCTCCACCGCCAACCCCGGCGCAGTCGGCGCCAAGGGATTGCACCAGCTCACCATGCTCCCCAACGACTCTCTCGACCCAATCTTTCTCGCCACGGTTCAGGCCACCGAAGAGGCCGTCGTCAACGCCATGGTCGCCGCCGAAACCATGAAAGGCATCGACGATCACGAGGTAATAGCCCTGCCCCACGACCGCCTCCGCGAAGTCTTAAAGAACTACAACCGCCTTCAGGCTGGGGTTAAATAAGTTCTGTCATTCCGACCGGAGCCGGACCCTGAGCGATGTATGGTCCGCCGCCGGATTGCAAGCAGGATTAAAGCGATGACAAGAATTGGTCTGCGCCAATGTATTCGGCCTACGGTTGAAGCACTTGCTGCTTCTGGCCATAATGGA
>JBEKHS010000018.1:0-78775 GCA_050012155.1 Candidatus Sulfotelmatobacter sp.
AGGGAGAGGTCGGGTATGTGGCACCGGGGACGGCGATCGAAGAGCAATTATGCGCGATCTGGGCGGAGGTGTTGAGCCTCCCCAAAGTAGGTGTACACGACAACTTCTTCGACCTCGGCGGCCATTCCCTCCTCATGATCCGCCTGAGAAGTGAGTTGCAAAGAGCCTTGGGTCGTGACATATCAATGGTCGATTTATTCGCTTACTCGACGATTCGTAGCCTGGCCAAGTATCTGAACCGCGGTGCCGATCTACTGGGACCGATCGCGAAACTAAAGAACCAAACTGCATTGCAGCGTGAATATCTAATTCATCTAGCCACAAGGAGAGAAGACAAAAATGAACACACAATCATCGGAAACTATAGGTAAATTAGCCATCGTCGGGATGTCGTGCCGCTTTCCCGGCTGCCGAACACCGCAGGAATACTGGAAAAATCTCCATGATGGCAAAGAGAGTATCACCTTCTTCTCTCCCGAGGAACTTGCCAGCCGGGGTGTGAGCCAGGAAGAGTTGGACGATCCAAACTTTGTCAGTGCCGCGGGAGTTTACGAGGGAACATACCTATTTGATGCTCCTCTTTTTAGCTATACTCCGCGCGAAGCAGAGCTTCTCGATCCACAGCAGAGAGTTTTTCTGGAGTGCTGTTGGGAGGCACTTGAGAATGCCGGCTATCCGCCGCTCAGCTATCCAGGAAACATCGGATTATTTGCAGGTGCGGGGCCGAGCAATCATCTCTGGCGCCTGTTCAACGAGCCGTCAATTCTGAACTCGGCCGGTTGGCTCACGATCATGTCGTCCAATGAGCGGGACTTCCTTGCGACGCGCGTAGGTTACAAGCTCAATCTGAGAGGTCCATGTGTGACCGTCCAGACCGCCTGCTCAACTTCTTTGGTCGCCACAATCCTGGCCTGCCAGAGTCTGCTCACGTACCAGAGCGACATTGCTCTTGCCGGCGGCGTAACTCTTGATCCCGACGAGACGAGCGGATACACGTATCAAGAAGGTGGAATTACATCCCCGGATGGACACAACCAAACCTTTGATGCCGCCGCAAAAGGCACCGTTTTCAGCAATGGCGTTGGAGTTGTCGCTCTGAAGAGGCTATCGGACGCGATCGCCGATAGAGACACTATCCACGCCGTCGTCATCGGGTACGGCATGAAGAATGACGGGTCCGCGAAGGTGGGATATACGGCCCCCTCGGTCGAAGGACAAGCGGCCACCGCTGCCCAAGCCTTGGCGATGGCAGGAGTGAACCCGGAAACGATCAGCTATGTCGAGTGCCATGGAACGGCGACTCCCGTTGGCGACCCCATTGAGATCAGTGCCTTAGCTAAGGCGTTTCGGCAGTACACAGACAAGAAACACTTTTGTAAAGTTGGGTCCGTGAAAAGCAATATCGGTCATACGGACTCGGCAGCGGGGGTAGCCGGTTTGATTAAGACCGTTCTGTGCCTGGAAAATGAGGCCATCCCGCCCACATTGCATTACAAGAAGCCGAATCCACAGATTGACTTCGACAGCAGCCCGTTTTATGTGAACGACACACTCTCCGATTGGAAGCGAAATGGAGTTCCCCGCCGAGCGGGTCTCAACTCATTTGGCATTGGCGGCACCAATGCGCACGTTATCTTGGAAGAGGCCCCAATTGCGCCAGCATCAGGAATTTCGCGTCCGACGCAACTCCTGGTCCTATCGGCGAAAGACGATGGTGCTCTCAATTCCATGAACCAACGGCTAGCTGACTATCTGGTTGCCAACGGCGATGTTCCGCTCGCTGATGTCGCCTATACACTTCAAACCGGCAGGTCACAACTTCAGGATGGACGCGCCCTTGTATGCCGCGATCGGGAGGATGCGATTTCGCTGCTGCGAGGCGAGAACCCAGCCCGGATCATGACGAAGGTCAATGATCAGCGCGAGGCCTCCACCGTGTTTCTCTTCCCGGGACAAGGGACTCAGTACATCGGTATGGCGAAACAACTCTATGAATCGGAACCCGTTTTCCGCCAGCAGTTTGATCTGTGCGCTTCGTATCTGGCTTCGCATGCGAGCTTTGATCTGACGGAGTTGCTGTATGCAAATGGCGATCCGGAGCGACGCACTCGCTCGCTCGAGCAAACAGAATTTACTCAGCCAGCGCTCTTCGTCATCGAATACGCGCTCGCCAAGCTGTGGATGAGTTGGGGGATTCAGCCGGCTGCCATGGCCGGACATAGCGTTGGCGAATACGTAGCGGCTTGTCTCGCGGGTGTGTTTTCTCTTGAGGATGCCCTTAAGCTGGTGGCTTCGCGCGCCAAGTTGATGCAGAGCATGGCGAAGGGAGCGATGTTGAGCGTACTGATGAAGGAAGAAGATTTGCGCGCCTTACTGTTGGCGTACCCGGACGTTTCTTTAGCGGCAGTGAATTCCAGCGACGGCTGCGTCGTCTCAGGGACAATCAGCGACATTGACAGGCTGGAAGCCGATTTCAAAGCAAGAGCTGTTCCTTGCTCGCGGCTGCACACTTCTCATGCTTTCCACTCGTCCATGATGGATCCGATACTCGAGCCATTTCGGCAACTGGTAAAGAGCGTGCGCCTGAGCATGCCTGTAATACCCTACGCCTCCAATTTGACAGGCGAATGGATTCAAGGCGCCGAAGCAACCGATCCTGATTACTGGGTGAAGCATCTGCGCAGTACAGTTCGCTTTGCTCAGAATCTCTCTACGATTCTCACCCAGCCAAAGCGGATCCTGCTGGAGGTTGGCCCGGGGCGAACTCTCTCGTCTCTTGCCTTGCGCCATCCGCGCAAAGAAGCCATTGCTACCGTGACACCGTCGCTGCCGGGACCAAAAGACCAGGATGTCAGCGATCTTGAAATCATCCTGACTGCGGTCGGCAAGTTATGGCTCGAGGGAGTGCCGCTGAATTGGGCCGGTTTCTACTCCCAAGAACAACGGAACCGCGTTGCGCTGCCGACTTATCCTTTTCAGCATCAGACTTATCAAATCGCTGTTAGCCCGGCCACTAAGGCTGCAGTATCAGGACAGCCCTTGGAAATACGCAAGAAAACCAACGTAGATGAGTGGTTTTATTCTCCTTCGTGGAAGCGCAGTGCACCGGTTCAAGCGGGCTACCCGATAACTGGGTCTAAGCCATGGATCCTGTTCGTGGATGACCAGCCCTTCAGCACTCTCCTAACCAGCAGGCTCCGCGAGATTGGTCACGATGTGACCACTGTGGCGGCCGGATCAATCTTTACAAATCAAGGCGGAAACCACTGTGTGATCGATCCGCGCGATCGCGAGCACTATACCCAACTGCTTGCCCCCTTCAAGAAAGACGGCGCGACTCAGGCAAACATCGTTCATCTCTGGAGTCTTTCACTGGCCACCGCAGACACAACGCTGGAAGAGGTCAATATCGCAATCGAAAGGGGATTTGACAGCCTGCTCCTGCTGGCGCAGGCGATCGGCCCACCCCATTCGGACGAAGTTGTGCAGTTGTTTATTGTGGGCAATGGCGTCCACGATGTCACGGACGGTCAGCCCATCTCTCCGGCCAAAGCGCTGGTGCTTGGACCGGCAAAGGTCATTCCGATCGAATATCCAAATATCAAGACACGTTGTATCGATCTCGATCTGGATTTGGACAACGCGATGGACTCATCCACTCGCGCTGTCGATCAACTCCTGAGAGAAATGAACAACGAAGCCGAGGAGACGATCGTTGCTTATCGTGGAGTTCACCGATGGGTGCAGGACTTCGACGCCCTGACGGTGAAGGCTCCGGATGTCGATACCAAACTCAAGAAACAAGGCGTCTATCTTATTACTGGCGGATTGGGCGGGATAGGCTTGGTCTTCGCAGAGTATCTGGCTGTGGGCCATCAAGCAAGGCTTGTGCTCTTCGGGCGCTCGTCATTGCCGGACAAAGAGAAATGGACGCAGTGGCTCGAGAGCCATGACACCGGCGAAGCAACCAGCCGCAAGATTCGAACCGTGCAGCGGCTTGAAGAAGCGGGAGCAGAAGTACTGGTGCTAACTGCGGACGTCTCCGACCGCAAACAGATGGAGGATGTTGTTGCGAAAGCCAAAGAGAAGTTCGGCTCGCTCGATGGGGTGATCCATTCCGCCGGTGTTGCCGGCAGCAGCGTCATTGAGCTGAAGACCCTGGAGAGCACCAGACAAATTCTCGACCCCAAGGTTCGTGGAACCATAATTCTGGATAGTGTTTTGAGCGGCGAGCGGCTCGACTTCTTCCTGCTTTGCTCGTCCCTGAGTGTTTTCTTTCCAGCGGCAGGGCAGGTGGATTATGTTGCGGGCAATGCCTTCCTCGACGCTTTTTCACATTCTCGGCAGAAGCGTCTGTACAACGTGCCAATCAGCGTCAACTGGGATCAGTGGAACGAGGTCGGCATGGCTGTAGCAACCGACTCTCCGAACGACAAGCCACCCACCCCGGATGGCTCGGACGAGATTATTGAAACCGACGAAAAGCATGACTTCCATAACAACGTGTTCAGTAGCTGGCGCCAGAAAGGCGACTCAAGGGTCTTTTGCGGTGAACTGGAACCGCGGAAGCACTGGATCCTTGGCGATCACCTGCTCAGCGGCATACCGACACTGGTGGGAACTGCATATATCGATCTCGTGAGAGCGGCGGCGGTCGAATACTTTGGCACGGATCAATTAGAGTTGCGCGATCTCGCCTTTTTGACACCGTTGATGGTCGAGAAAGAGGACAGGAGGCAAGTGGAACTTGTTCTTTCGCCATCCGGGGCAATGTGCGATTTTGAATTCCGCAGCAGGACGCGCAAAGCGCCGTGGGTAGCGCACGCCGTCGGCAGGATAGGCAAGTTAAAAGACAGCCCCTCCCGCGAACGATGCACGATAGGCGAAATCTCCGACCATGTCAAAGGCGGGTCGCCAGAGTCGATTTCCGGAGGGCCAAATGACCTGGTCCAGAGCGGCCCACGATGGGACAATCTGGTCGTGGCCAAGGAGGGCACAGGCGAAGGGTGGTCCATCCTTCGCTTGGAAGATACATTTATCCCAGACCTGACTCTTTACCCGGTCCACCCCGCGCTCTTGGACCGAGCCGTAGGCTTCGCCGGAAACTGGGTATCAGCCTTGCCCGGAGCCTATCTCCCCTATAGTTATGAGAAAGTTCTACTCCTACGGCCACTTACTCAAACGGTCTACTGCCATGCACGCTTTTCCGCCGATGCATCGGCGCTGTCGAACTTCTTTAGCGTCGATGTTAGCGTCTTCGATCAAGAGGGTCAGTTGGCGGTCGAGATCAAAGGCTTCACCTTGAAGCGTGTGGAAGGCAAAAAGTTGGAGGAATGGAACACGGGTCAACCGCTTGTTGAACCTTCCCTTATTACGAAAACAGCGCCGGCGGCTCCGAAGGCGTCGATGCACTCCGATGAGGTGGGGATTCGTTCCAGCGAGGGAGTGGAAGCTTTCCGCCGCATTCTCACGTTAAACTCGACGCCGCAAATCATTGCTGCGTCGGTGGACATAAGGATGCTGGCTCTCGCCATGAAGACCGTCGAACAACCGACAGAGGCGAACGATGGTCAGGCTCCAGCCAGCTCGGCTGTGGCTCACGCGCGCCCGAACGTCTCTACCCCATACCTGGCTCCGCGGACGGAATTGGAGGAGAGCATCGCCGAGATTTGGCAGGCTGTGCTGGGAATCTCGGGCATAGGCGTTTATGACAACTTCGCAGAACTGGGTGGCCATTCTTTGATGGCTATCCAGTTGACATCTCGCATTCGAGAGATGTTTGAGATAGAGCTTCCGGTTGCCAAGTTCTACAGAAACCCAACGATTATGGGCGTGGCGGAGACAATCGTGGAAGTGCTTACGTCTGAAAGCGACGCGGAGACTATAGAAAAGGCTTTGCAAGGAATCCAAGCAGCCTGATTGTAGCTCTTGCCTGATTGACAACAACACTCATCGGACAATCGTCTTACTTCGGGCCGCGTGGGCCGGGTCCCGAAGTTCATGCCAGTAGTGAACCCACCGCGATTACACCAACCGACCGAAAAGGAGATCTTATGGGGAATGCAATTGACACGCCGGCGAAGTTCTCGCCCGAGCAATTGAACCAGATTGCACGTAAACTCAGACCCGGCCGCCAGAAGCTTGAAGCTCAAGCGCGGCCAGCCGTTCTAAAACCTTCGAGGGTGAGATTCGATCCGGCGAAGCACGGGAATTTTTCCCTGTCGGTGAGAACTGCCGGCCTGCTGGACACTCTCCACTTCCTCCAGACCGAGCGTCTGCAATGTCAGCCTGATGAAGTGGAAATCGAAGTGGCTGCCGCTGGAATCAATTTTCGCGACGTAATGATTGGGCTAGGAATCTATCCCACCCCCGAAGGTTCGCATCCTTCCATGGGTGGCGAGGTAGCGGGCTGGGTGACCGCAATCGGAGCCGACGTTACTAACTTCAAGATAGGAGATGAAGTTATGGGGGCTGTGGGAGAGGGATTTCAGGCCTATGTCACGGTTCAAGTGGAGAGGGTGATTCACAAACCGGCCGGCTTGTCTTTGGATTACGCCGCCGGTGTACCAGTTGTCTTTCTAACCTGCATCTATGGGCTGATTCATCTTGCGAACCTGACCAAGGGCGAACGAATCCTCATTCACTCGGCAGCCGGCGGGGTGGGTCTTTCCGCTATTCAGATTGCTCAATGGATTGGCGCGGAGATTTTCGCCACCGTGGGCACGCCAGAAAAGCGTGAACTGTTACGCTCCCTCGAAATCCAACACATCATGGATTCGCACTCATTGAGTTTTGCCGAAGAAGTGCTTCAAACGACCAACGGCGAAGGGGTGGACGTTGTCCTCAATTCTCTCGCCGGGGAAGCTATCGAGAAGGGCCTGGAATGTCTGCGGCCCTATGGGCGATTCATTGAACTGGGCAAGCGCGATCTGATGGAGAACCGCCCGCTCGGTCTTCGTCCGTTCTCCCGTGGCCTGTCGTTTACAGGAGTTGAGCTCAGTTGGTTACAGCAAATGCGTCCCGGATTGATGGGACGAATGTTGCAGCAAATCTCCGATCTGTTCAGCCAGCACGTGCTGCGGCCGTTGCCCACCACGTTTTATCCCATCGCAGAGGTTGGGAAGGCGTTTTCGTCCATGACCCGGGGCACTCATGTCGGCAAGATCGTCCTCTTAGTGAAGGGTCAAGAGGTTTATCTGGAATAGAACCCTAAAACAAACTGAGTTTCAAGGATTTCCGCAGGTTCTGGAAAAGAGGGTGACACACATGAATAACAGCGCACAAGCGGCAGAGGAAAGACGCTACAAGGTAGTCTTCAACGCGGAACAGCAATACTCGATCTGGTTCTTTGAAAAACCGGTCCCTAACGGCTGGACGGAGGAGGGTACTGTGGGAACCAAGCAGGAGTGTCTCGACCATATACAGGTGGTGTGGGTCGATATGCGGCCCTTGAGCCTCCAGAGGCAGATGGCGGCCGTCAAAAGCTCCTAGCATTCCGCATTTTGTTGAACTGTACCACGAGGGTCCCATGCTGGCGGAAACAGATTCGAAGAACTGGCTCGCGGGCCTGGGGCGACAGCCAACTGCGAGCTACCGTTTATATTGCTTCCCTTACGCGGGTGGTTCGGCTTTCGCTTTTCGCGATTGGGTTGCGGCACAATTGGAGATATGTCCTGTGCTCCTTCCGGGCAGAGATAAGCGTAGCGGGGAATCTGCCTATACCCGACTCACTTTACTCGCCGAGCACATCTCTGAGGCGCTGCCTGTCGAGAGACCCTATGCTCTTTTTGGACACAGCATGGGAGCCACGCTGGCTTTCGAAACTGCAAGAACATTGCGACGAAAGGGCCGGCCCGCGCCGAAGTATCTGTTTTGTTCGGGATGCATCGCGCCACATCTTCGTTCCCGCGGACGGCAAAAGCTGCGCCATCTTATGAAGGACGAGGAACTCATCAACGAGTTGCGGTTCTTGCAGGGGACACCAGAGGAAGTCCTTGGCGACCACTCTCTGATGCACATGCTCATGCCAACCTTGCGCGCTGATTTCGAATCCGTCGAGATGTATCACTATGAGGAAAGTCCGGCGCTGGAGTGTCCAATTGCGGTCTTTGGTGGTACACGCGACTTAGAAGTCAACAGGGAGGAATTGACTGCCTGGCGCCAGCATACTCGAAGTCATTTCTCAATTCGCATGCTGGCCGGAGATCACTTCTTCCTGCATGAGCACCGAGTAACCATGCTCCACGATATCAGAGCGGCTCTCTGCAGCGTTCCTGTAAGGCGTGCTATCGGCGCCTAACTACCCTCCATGCGTGTGTCGGCACGTTTGTTCGCACATTACCCGAAGAGCACAAAAGGATTTTCATACCATGCCCCCAACAGTGTCCGACCACAAGATCAAATCCATTGCGAACCTGTCTGTAAAGCGGCTGCAGCAACTAGCCCGCGAACTCAAGACGAGCCCGGCAACTTCACCTGAAGCAGCGGCTGAGCATCGTGCCGAGCCCACACCTCTCGAGAATAAAGAAACCTACAACCTGGTGGCGATCAAGAGTGGCGGAAAGCGCCTTCCGCTCTTTCTGATGCATCCATCAGGCGGTAGCGTCATTACCTATTACACGTTGGCAGCGGCTTTGGATGGCGAACAGCCGGTATTTGCCATCGAGTACGATCCTCAGGTCGAAGGAAAGAGTGGGATATATCTCAGCATGGAACAGAGGGCTACTCGCTATGTGGAACTGGTCAGAACGGCCCGGCCGGATGGGCCATACCTGCTGGGGGGGTGGTCCATGGGCGGGGTCTTGGCTTTCGAAATGGCTCGGCAATTAACAGCAGCTGATCAGGAAGTTATTTGCGTCATTCTGCTCGACTCGGGGGCCCGTCTTCATCCCGCACTAAGTTCCGACCTGTTTGCCGCCAGTGAACTCATCATGATTGGTAAAGATCTCGCGCTGAACCTCGGAAAAGAACTGAGAGTGACCACGGATGATTTGGAAAGACTTCCGCCGCAGGAACGCAACCGAAGCTTCGCGCAGGCTCTCAAGTCAGAAGATGTAATGCCGCGTTATATGAGCATTGAGTACTTTCTTGACTTGCTCAAAGGTCTGAAGAGCACCGAACGCTCAATGCGGGAGTATCGACCCGGCCCATATGACGGCCAAGTCCTCCTGCTCCGGACCCTCGGCAAGAAAGACCTTATGCGGAGCATCATTGCCAGCTACGATCAGCCCGCTCTGGGATGGGAAGATGTCTGTTCGAAGATCGTGGAGGTGCATCATGTTCCTGGGGATCACAACTCGATGCTTAAAGGTGAGAATGCCAAACTCATCGGCTCCATCCTGGAAAAGCATCTCCTCCTGAGAGCCAGCGCCTGAGCCTTCAAGAAAGCGCGGCCTGTCCCCTGGCAAACGCGTTTTACGTGGCCCTTGTCGGGAGTGACATCAACCCTTCCAGACTGCGGTAATGAGCAGCCAAGAAAAAAGACTGCAAGAAAAAGACTGCGGCAGGTGAGTCTCAGTTCTGTCCCTACCTGCACACTTTAACGGAGGCGAAGAAATGAACCGAACTATCTATTTGGACTTAGACGAAGTTCCCAGCAATCCCGAGCAAAGCAAGGGCGGAGAACAAGCTGGGCCAACGGTTTGGGGATCCAACGTCTACAATTCGGGAGCCTTTAACGCCCTGCTCAAGTATTCAACATTCGACACGCTGATGTTTCCTGCGATGCCGTGGCTATTTGATCAAACCGTGAAGGAGTCTCCGATCTATCGCGAAAACGCGCACCGGATCCGGTTACTGCAGCAGTATGAAATGCCCGGCGAATTAGCAAAGCAGCAGCACCTCGTATTCGCTTCACTAGGCCCTCTGGTTTCAGAGCTTGACCGGTTGAGGAGGAGGGTGGGCCGTCAAGATGCGCCCGCGACGGGTGTGATCCACTCGAACAACCATGCTTTCGCATTGCACTTTCTTCTTCTGGGGCTTATCGGAGATCTTCGTCCCTACGATTCCATCATTTGTTCAAGCCAGGCTAGCCGTCAAACCGTCTTGAACCTATATCAAATGCTCGAGCAGCGCATGGCTGACCTGGGCCTGACCGGCTTCCATCTGATGGCGCCGAAGACGCCGCTGATTCCGATTGGCATCGAAGCGAGTTCCTTTGTTGTTGGCGAGCGGAGCAGTGCTCGCCAGGAGTTAGGCATCGAGTCGGGCGTTGTCCTACTCTATTTCGGCCGGTTCTGTCCCGGCAGTAAGGCAGATCCGTTTCCGCTGCTGGTCGGTTTCCATGAAATCCTGGAAAAACATCCTGACACGTGGCTCGTGTTTGCTGGCGACGACAGCCGCCACGGTCTTGCCTCAGATCTGCTGGCTCTCGCTGCATCCTTGGGCATCGAAGCTCGCGTCCGCATCATTCCCGATCCCTCCTCGGAACGAAAGCGCCAACTTTATGCGGCCGCGGATATCTTTGTGTCCCTTGCCGACAACCTCCAGGAGAGTTTCGGGATCACGCTCCTCGAGGCTATGGCTGCGGGTCTCCCGGTGATCGCGTCTGACTGGGACGGATATAAGGACACTGTGATCCCAGGAAAGACCGGGATTCTGGTTCATACTCTGCTTCCCCAGTTTCCACCTCCCTTCGATCCCATCCGAGGGATTGATGTGCTAAGCCCAGATCTGCTGGCGTGTTCTACCGTTGTCGATTTGCAAGACTTTGCTCAAGCGGTGGACACCTTGATCGTGAATCCGGAACTTCGAGCGAGCATGGGAGAGAAAGGCCGACGGCGGGTTCACACCCACTACGACTGGAAGGTCGTCATCGAAAGCTATGAACAGTTGTGGAACGCCTCGGTCGAAGAGGGTCGCGAATATCTGTCTTACCATGACAACCAGAGGCTGGGCCTCACGCGTTACGATTATCGTCAATTATTCGCGGATTACCCCACCACTCTGATCGCGTCCGAAACTCGCGTACGCCTTACGTCGATGGGCCAGCGGACTGAGCAATCCTCAATTCTCTTTGAGCGGCTCACTCCGGACGCGACCTGGTTCCAGAAATGTCAATTCACACGCATCTTTGAATACCTCAACTCTCACCCGGTTGCGGCGGTTGGCCGCATCGCAGCGGCACTTTCGAGCTCAGGCTCCGATTGTCCGTTCCTGCTCAGCCACGTCAGCCGTCTCTGGAAGTATGGTCTTATCGAGGCTGTCCCGCAGGTTTGACCGGCCATATGCGGTCGCATCTATAGGGCCGCGTACCAGGCTCACAAGCTTCTTCAGACAACTCGAATGACTCTGGTGGCGACGACAAGCATCGGCAACAGCGCGAGGCAGATCAGTAAATGCCAGAACATACAGTTGAGTCGCGCCGGAGAAGTTTCGCACTCATTTCGAGCGGTCAAATCGTATCCGCACTGGGTACCAGTCTGACTGACTTTGCGCTCGGTGTCTGGGTCTTAAAGCGCACGGGATCAGTCAGCCAGTTTGGATTTATCGTTCTACTTATCATGCTGCCTCCACTCCTGATTGCTCCCGGAGTAGGCATCCTTGTCGACCGTTATGACAGACGTACGATCATGATATTGGCAAATATCGGGTCGTCGATATTCACCTTGCTTCTGGCCTTTTCAGCATTTCGCGGCCATCTTGGTTTCCTGGAAATCGCAGCTTTGTTTGGCATGACGACATGTTGCAACATGCTCAACATGCTTGCCTGTACGGCATCGACGGTTCTTCTGGTAGAGAAAGAGAATCTCGGCCGCGCCAGCGGCATTACCCAGTTTGGCTACGCGCTCTCGACCGTCCTTTCCCCGTTATTGGGCGGAGTTATGGTTCTCACCATCGGAGTGTTTGGTGTCTTGCTGATTGACTTCGCTTCTTATCTGTTTGCGATCTTCACGATATTGTCGTCGCGGGTGCCGCGACCACCCTCAGATTCCGGTACCCATAGCTCGACTCTGTTTCGCGAGGCGTCAAGTGGTTTTCGCTACATGAAGCACAAGCCTGGCTTGCTACAACTGTCGTTGTATCTCGCGGTCGTGAATTTTGTTTGTGTTATGGCTGCGGTCTTAAAGCCGCCGCTGTTGTTAAGTTTCACCTCGGTTGCCGGCATGGGCAGCATGTTATCGGTGGAAGGCCTGGGGTTGGTCTCCGGGATGCTGCTGATGACTATCTGGGGTGGACCCAATCGACTCAGCCGCGGCGTGCTCTTGGCGGGCGGTACCCAGTCCATCGCGCTATTACTGATCGGAATTCAGCCCCGCCTTATGATCGTCGGGACCGGTTTGTTTATCGGTGCCTTGGCGCTGCCCATCATGAACGGCTGTAACCTCGTTTTGTTGCAGAGGAGCGCTCCTCCTGAACTCCAGGGTCGAGTACTCGCCGCCTCTCAGGTTCTGGCGCAGGGTCTATGCCCCTTGGGAGCCCTGGTGGCCGGACCGCTGGCGGACAGAATTTTTAAACCGTTGTTGTTGGCAGGCGCGGGTGCGGCGTCCGTGTTCGGACGCTACTTCGGAGTGGGACCAGGGCGGGGCATTGGTCTCTTGCTGGCCGTCATGGCGCTCGTTATTGTTGTGGCCACTTTAATTGCCGCTCTCTTGCCAGAAATACAGCACTTGGCGCTGAAACTTCGAGACTACGATCACGAATCCCCCGGCCTTATAGTCGCACCCGAGCCCGACCCGCTCCATCCGTGAGCCAATCCTCTCGCACTGACCGCAACAACACGCCCTAGTTGGTCTGTCAAAACGCGTGCGTCAAGATCGTCGGTGATGATGCATCCGGTCATGGAGGAAGTGATGAAGACCTGGCACTCGACAACGCTGTATTAAAAGCCGAAGGACTATGTCTTCGCATCTTACAAACTCGGTGGGCTAAAACCACGTCATGTCCATCATCCGCCACAAGAAACGAGCAAAGAAAGACTGTGGCGCTCAAGGGTGAACGGAGGTTGCAACCGGGGCCTGGCGCAATTCAGTAGCAAAATCGTGGACCGCGAACTTGTGTATAATGATGAACTTACCGCACGAAAGTGGGCGCTTAACTCAGCGGTAGAGTGCCATCTTCACACGGTGGAAGTCATAGGTTCGAATCCTATAGCGCCCACCATTTTGCTCTTCGGAAGTTCACCAATCGTAGGATGAAACGGAACGCGCCGCTGACCCGGCGCGGGCCTACTGCGACAGGATGATCGCGGTGTAAGGGCCAATTCCAACATTGCCGTTGTACGGCATGCCATCGGCTCCGGGCGGGTTCGCGGTCGTGTCGTAGGACAGATGATTTCCGAAATCGGGGCTGTAGCCATTCCAGTCGCTGTTGAAGCGTACCTTCCATAACCCGGCACGCGGAAATCCGATCGAGTAAGAATCGTACGATTGGTTGGCCATGTTGACGACCACGACTACGTCGTCTCCCGGCCCACCCTGGTCCCAGCGATGAAAGGCAATTACTTTCGCTGCGTCATTCACATGAAACAGATTCAGCGATTGCCCTTTCAATCCCGCGGTGTTATTGAACCAATCCCGGCGCAGGCGGATCATATCGCGGTACATCGTCATAATGCCGGGGAACGATTGCAGCTTTGTCCAATCCAGTGCAATCGTATCGCTGAAGTAGCCGCCCTCGAGGAACTCCTGTCCCTGAAAGATCATCGGAATTCCCGGGGACGTGAAAACCAGCGCAGCGCCTAGCGTGGAACGCTTCTGCGAAAAATAACTGCCGGCATTAGCCGGCCAGATTTCCTCGGGAACGCGCGATTGCCCATTCGCGTCTTCGTCGTGAGATTCGGTATAGACGACGCGCTCGAAGGCGTCGTTGTTGTAGCAATTGCTGATGGCGGCGCCGACCGCATAAGTATCTCGCGATGAATCATCGGGCGTGATGATGGCTGAGCGTACCGAGTGCACGAATTGCGCCTCCCATTGCGCATCGAATCCCGCACCGCCTACGCCTGTATCTTTGGTGATCCACGCATTTCCCTGCATGTCCTCGGCAATGCTGATCTTCCAGGGCTGGCTTTGCTTGATCTCGGCGTTGATGGCTTGCATCAGCGACCATCCATCCGCCAAATCGTTGCCGGGATCGTTATTGTTACCGTAGACGTTGCGGATCCATCCGGTCGCATCCCAGCGCAAGCCGTCGGCGATGCGCTCTTGCAGCCAGCGGCGCGCGTTGTCTTGAATATAACTTCGGACTTCGGGACGTCCATAGTCGAACCGGGTATCGCCCCAGGGCGTTGTGCTCCGCCAGTCGTTGTAGAAATAAATGCCGCCGTAGCTACCCTGGCTCCATCCGTCAAACTGCCACATATCGCCCGCAGGGTAGCCGAGATGGTTATAAACCACGTCCATGAGCACAGCGATCCCTCGTTTGTGGGCCGCCTGCACAAACGCGCGAAAGCCGTTTGGTCCTCCGTATTGCTCCTCGATCGCGAAGATATAGGCGGGATTGTATCCCCAGGAAGTGTCGGTCTCGAATTCTCCCGCGGCCATGACTTCGATGGTGTTGATTCCTAGGTCCTTCAGATAATCCAACTTGGTCGCGGCGGAAGCGAAGGTGCCGCCTGGCTGCGGCAAACTGCTGTCGGTGACGAACGTGCCGACGTGCATTTCATAAATGACCATCTCATTCCAGGCAGGAGTTGTATAGGAGGGGTCCGGCTTCGACAGGTCGCTGGGCGCGATCAGGCTGGGGCCGCCGCGGGTTTTGAAAGAACGGCTGTAAGGGTCGACGTGGGTAAGAACCGCTCCCGTGGCCGCATTGGTGACGAGATAGTTGTATTGCTGCCCGATCACGACGCCAGCCTGGTCGACGCTCCAATAGCCGTTACCTTCTGAATAAAGAGGCGAACCCGGCTTCCAACTGTTGAAATCCCCCTGGACTTGCACGGCGGATGCAAAAGGCGCCCACACGCGGAATGTCACGCCGCCGTCGTATGGTATCGCCCCCATGTAAGGTCGCGATGAAGGGCCCATGTAAATCCTCCTCGGCAGCTAACTGCCCGAAGACCTGGCTGCGCGCCTATCTCAGTTTCTTTATTTCCCCGTGTAGCTGACTCTCCAGATCGAGTTCGAACCGTCGTCGCTCACCAGAAGCGAGCCATCCGGGGCGACAGTGATGCCCACGGGACGGCCCCAGGCGTTGCCATCGGGCAGCACAAAGCCGGTGAGGAAGTCTTCATACTCGCCGCTGGCGTCGCCGGTTTGGTGAAGAGGCACGCGGATCACCTCGTAGCCGACGCGCACCGCTTTGTTCCAGGAGCCGTGCTCGGAAGCGAAAATGTCGCCTTTGTATTCCGCGGGAAACTGCTGGCCCTCATAAAAGGTAAACTCCAGCGACGCATTGTGCGGCTGCAGCAGCACGTCCGGCACAATTGCTTTGTCTTTCAACTCGGGATGCTTGCCCGCATGGCGCGGATCCTGGTGAGCGCCGATGTACCACCACGGCCAGCCGTAGAATCCACCTTCCTGCACGTGCGTGATGTAATCGGGAACCAGGTTGTCGCCCAGCGCGTCGCGCTCGTTGACCGAGCACCACAGCTCTCCCGTCTGCGGATTCACCGCGATTCCGCCTCCGGCATTACGAATGCCGTAGGCATAGACGCTCAGAACGCAGTTCGCTGGGTCGCACACCAGAATGTCGGCGCGGTCTTTCTCTCGAGGATGGGTGTCGGGATCATCGACATTCGAGCCCGAGCCCACGGCGACAAACAATTTCTTGCCATCGAGAGAAAATGCTAAAGCTCGCGTCCAGTGCCCGCCTCCAGCAGGCAGATCGGCAATATGTTCTGGTGCAGCGCTCGTCTTCAGATCGCCGTTGTGGTAAGGGAAGCGGACGACCTCGTTCGTGTCGCCGACATACAACCACTGCGGGTCAGGTCCGGGCGGATAGAAAGCCAATCCATACGGCTGCTTCAAGCCGCTGGCGAATACGGCGGACTGTTCGGGCTTGCCGTCGCCGGTCAACCCGCGATACACGCGGATGCGGCCGGGATCGCTTTCGGTAAGGAAAATGTCGCCGTTCGGAGCGGTGAGCAGCGTCCGCGGATTCTCCAGTCCCGTCGCATATAACTCCACCTTGAATCCGGGAAGGGTCACCGGCCACACCTTCTCGGGCCGAGCCACAAGTCGCGGCCCGTTATCCGCCGATTGCGTCGCGTACGGCAGCGGAAGATCGCCGACCGTGATCTTGCGGAATGTGCCGGGTTTTTCGTAGCGGAAGTCGGTGAAGGGCGCCGTCGGCGGCGGAGCCTTGTACGTTGAGGTGTCTGTGTCAGGTGGTGGAGCACTTGCTCCCGGAGCGGCCGGCGATGCTGCCATCGTTTTCACGTACGTGACGATCTGCCAGCGCTGCTTGGCCGGCAGCGATGCCCATGACGGCATGCCGTTATCTTTGTCGCCCCTGGTGATGAACCAGAACACCTCGCCCGGCTTGACGGAATCGAGTTTGCCCTCCGCCAGCGGAGGAACATTGCCTGTACCTTTTCCCGTCTTGCCGTGGCACGACAGGCAATTACGCGCGTACAGCCGCTTGCCTTCCTGCGCCGCCGCTGCTTGGCCCTCATAGGGATTCTTCATCGCCTGGGCCGAAGCGGGCGCATCGTGAAACTTGGTGTCGACTGCGGCTGCGAACAATAGCGCCGCAGGCAGCAGAACTAACGCGACGATGAGGGCAGATGAGGTGTTCAGTGAGCGCATGGATCCTCTCGAAATTACCGTTGTTGGGATTCTACCTGAGACTTTGGATGCACTTTGCGTTGCGCGGGGATCAGTGCGAAGTTATTCAGGTCCGGCCCGCCTGGCGCTGCAAGCGGGGCGCCGTTATTTTTTCGCGCCCGTATCGCCTGTGACTTTCTCGTACCAGAGCCGATGATAAGTGCGCGCCCAAGCGTCAGAGACGCGCCCGCGGACCATAGCGTGAAACGATTCAGGCTCCATGAAGACGCTCATGTAAACATGAATGATGAACGCTCCGATGGTTGCCATCGCTGCGACCACGTGCACGGTCACCGCCAGATAACGCAGCCAGCGGAGACTCCACGGAATGGATTCGACGAACCATAACCCAAGCCCCGAAATCAGCAACAGGATCACGCCATAAAACATCAGCCAGAAGAACAGCTTTTGGCCGAAATTGAAGCGGCCCACCGGCGGCAGCTTCTCATCATCGTTTGCGACGTAGTAATTTATCGCCTTCCACCAGCGCCGGTCGTCGTCGCTCGCAGCCAGGTCGCTGCTCCAGATCTTGTACATCCAGCCCACCGATAGCGCGAAGGCCAAGCCAAACCAGGGATGCCAGAAGCGGGCTGTCGGTCCACCACCGACCAATGCGGCCAGCCAGTACATATATGGCGACCAGAAGGCGAGGCCGGTGACCAGGCAATAAATGTACGTGAGGGCAGCGAGCCAGTGGTGCACCCGCTCGCTGAGCGTATAACGAAGAATCTCGCCCCCGGTCTCTCCCGTTGCGCGCGCGGATGGAATGACGTGCGATGTGCTCACGGCTTTCCTCCCTTCCCATCCTCCCCGTCATTCATTTCCTTTGGACCATAGCGCAGGTAGTGCAGCGTCACGCCGAGGAGGCCGCCCAGTATGGCGAGGTTTCCGATCCACTTTGCGGGGCCTTTCCAGAAGCGGACGACCCACGGAATATGCGGATCTTTAGGCAAGCCGCCGTAGGCCTCGGGATTCGTGACATCGTGAAGCACGTAGATGACGCCGGTCCCGCCGACCCCGGCGGGATCATAGACGCCCGCCTTCTCGATGCCGTAGTTCTCGCGCAACTGCCTAGCGCGGGTTTCAGCCAGGTCCTTCATGTCGTCTTTGGTTCCGAAGTGGAGGCAGCCCGTGGGGCAGGACTTGATGCAGGCGGGTTCCAATCCTTCGCTCACCCGGTCGACGCAGAGGGTGCACTTGAACATCTTCTTCGTTGTGGGATTGAATTTAGGAATGTCGAAGGGGCAGCCACTGACGCAGTATCCGCAACCAATGCAATTCTGCTGCTGAAAATCCACGATCCCGTTGGTGTACTGCACGATCGCGCCATCGGCAGGGCAGGCTGTGAGGCAGCCCGGATCAGCGCAGTGCATGCACTGATCTTTGCGCATGAGCAACGTGATGCTGCCATCTTCGCGCTCGTGCTCGTTAAACTTGATCAGGTTCCAGTAATTCCACGCTGTCTCGGGCATGGTCTGGTAGCTGTTGTCGAAGACGGTATCGGTGAAGCTGTAGCCGTTCCACTCCAGGCAAGCCACTTCACAAGCCTTGCAGCCGATGCACGTGGTAGTGTCGATCAGTTTACAGACCTGATAATCGCGCTCGACGTCTTCGCCGGGAGCAGGCCCGGCGTGACCGGAAATTCTCTTGATTGCTAACGTTGCCTGGCTCATAAAGTCATTGGGTCATTGAGTGATCTCGTGATTTAGCGATTGCAAGCCTTCTTTCCGTGAGCACCGAGGACTTTAGGTTTTAAAATCGCCCGATGACCCGATTGCTCAATCACTCAATCTGTTCCTCACGCTTTTTCCACCTTCACTAAGAATCCTTTGAACTCGGGTGTAAACGCGTTGGGATCCACGACCGTCGGGGTCAGCCGGTTGAGGATCGTTCTCGCGTCGCGGCCCGCATCTTCCTGAATGCCGCGATAACCTTGATGGATCGGAATGCCTATCTGGTAGACCTTCTTGCCATCGATCGTCATCGGTTTGATTCGTTTCGTGACGAACGCCTTGGCCACGTAATAGCTGCGCGCGCTCGTGATCTTCACTTTATCGTTGCCCTTGATGCCAAGCTCCGCGGCCAGTTCCACGGGAATTTCGATGAACGGCTCCGGAATGAGCTGCACGTTCATCTGGTTGTTCTTGGTCCAGTAGTGATAATGCTCTGTGAGTCGATAGGTGGTGCACACAACGTTGAACCCATCCCCCGGCGTCGCGTACTTGTCCGCCGCCGTCTTCAACTTCTTCACTACGGGATTGTTCTGCTGGTTCGGATGCAGCGCATTTTGCACCGGACTTTCAATCGGTTCGTAGTGCTCGGGGAAAGGTCCGTCGGCGAAAGCGGCCAAGGGTGCAAAGAGCCGGCCGATGCCTTCGGGATTCATGATGAACGGACCCATGTGGTCTTTCGGGTCCGAATCCGCCTTGAAATCGGGCACGTCGTTGCCGACCCAGAGTTGGGTGGATTCGTTCCACCATACTTGCTTCCGCGTCGGATCGTAGGGCTTTCCCGAAGGATCGCAAGAGGCGCGGTTGTACAGAACGCGGCGATTGGCCGGCCACGACCACGCCCAGTTCTGGTAGATGCCCTGACCCGCGGGATCTTCCGTGCCGCGGCGGATCATCTGATTGCCCGCTTCGGTCCAGCATCCGGAATAGATCCAGTTGCCGCAGGAAGTCGTGCCGTCATCTTTCAACCAAGCAAATCCAGGCAATTGCTGGCCGCGCTTGATGGTTACCTGCGTCTTTGGATCCGTGAGATCGGCGAGCGCCTTGCCGTTCAACTCTTTCGCGAGTTCGCCGAGAGCGGGATGCTGCGGCTGTGTGTAATTCCACGTCAAGTTCAGAATAGGATCCGGGAACTTGCCGCCTTCGCTCTTGTAGAGATCACGCACCCGCAGAAAGATTTGCGCGACGATGTCCTGATCGAGGCGGCAATCGCCTGGGGGTGGAACGGCGACGTTCTTCCACTGCAACCAGCGCGCCGAGTTGGTCATCGACCCGTCTTTCTCGGCGAAACCAGCACAGGGCAGGCGATAGACCGTCGTGTTGATGGTCTTCATCTCGTCGGTTGTGATTCCGGGCGACTTCCAGAATTCGCTGGTCTCATCGGGATAGATTTCACCCACCACCAGGAAGTCGGCTTTCTTGAGCGCATCAATGTTCTTCTGCGAGTCCGGCCCAATCGCCACGCCGTTCATTCCGAAGGCGAGCATTCCCTTTACTGTGCCGCGGTACATGTTGTCCCAGATTTGAGTCCAGGAATAGTTGCGATCCACCTTAGGCATGTAGGCGAAGGCGAAGTCGTTTTCTTTCGTCGCCACGTCGCCGAACATGGCCTTTAAATAGGAGATGGCAAACTTCGACGTGTTCGAGTAGTAGTTGAACGAGTCCCATGGAGCTGGCTTGGATGCGGTGGGCGTGATCCGCTTCAACCAGGCGGCGAGGTCGGTGTCTGTGGGGTTCGGCACCTTCAAGTAGCCCGGCAGGGTGTCGAATATGCCGCCCATATCGGTCGCGCCCTGAATGTTGGAGTGGCCGCGCAGAGCATTCACGCCGCCGCCCGCGCGCCCAACGTTGCCGAGCATCAGCTGCAACATGGCAGCCGTGCGGATAATCTGGGTGCCGAAACTGTGCTGCGTCCATCCCACGGCGTACAGGATGGTCGCCACCTTCTTCATGTCACCGTTCTTGCGGACGGAGGTGTACAGGTCGGCAGCCTTCAGGAACTGATCCTTCGGGATTCCAGTGATGCGCTCGACCATCTCCGGCGTGTACCGCGAATATTGTTGCTTTAACAACTGGAAGACGCAGCGGGGATGCTGCAAGGTCAGGTCGTAAGCGACTTTTGGCGGCAGCCCAGGCAAGGGCTTCGCGGAGCCCACAGGCGGCGGGCCGGCAGGCGCCGCAGTCGGCGAAGCGTGGGGGGCCGGTGGCGCGGGAGGAGCAGCAGTTACTCCGCCTTTATCGTCGCCGTATTCGTACGTCCAGGACGATCGGTCGTACGTCTTCGAACCTTCGTCGAAGCCCGAATAAAGACCGTCTTCCGGCAATTTGAAGCCTTCCTTCACGATGAAGGCGGCGTTCGTGTAATTGACGAGATATTCCTTTGCGATGCGATCGTTTTCGATCGCGTAGCGGATGACCCCGCCCAGGAACGCAATATCGGCTCCGGCGCGAATCTGGCAGAATAAGTCGGAAGTCGCCGCCGTTCGCGTGAAGCGTGGATCGACCACGATCATCTTCGCGTTGCGGGTGCGCTTGGCTTCAATCGCCCACTTGAAGCCGCAAGGATGGTTCTCGGCGGGGTTGCCGCCCATGATCAACATCATGTCGGTATTCTTGATGTCGATCCAGCCATTGGTCATGGCCCCGCGTCCAAATGTTGGTCCCAAACTTGAGACCGTGGGGCCGTGTCAAACCCTGGCCTGGTTTTCCACGTAGGTCAGGCCAAGGGCGCGCATGGTCTTGACCACCAGATAATTGAACTCGTTCGTGTCAGTGCAGCCGCCAATCCAGGCCATGCTCTCGCAGCGGTTGACGGTGCGGCCCTGCGCGTCTTTTTCGATGAAGGAGTCGTCGCGCGTTTTCTTCACGCGCTGTGCGATCTCGTCGATGGCCTGCGCCCAGGCGATGTCCTCCCAGTGGTCGGAGCCAGGGCGCCGCACTTGCGGCTTCAGCAAGCGGCGAGGATTCAGAATGTCCTGTTCGAGCGACGCTCCCTTGGGGCAGAGCGTGCCACGATTGATGGGGTGGTCGGGGTCGCCCTCGACGTGAATCACCTGCGGCGTCACATTCTTGGCCTTGTCGCCAATCGTATAAATCAGAACGCCACAGCTCACGGAACAATATGGGCAGGTCGATCGCGTCTCGGTGGCGCGGGCGATCTTGAGTTCCTTCAGTTGCGCTACTGCGGGAGTGAGATCAAATCCAAGAAGAGAGAAACCTGCGCCACCTACGACTGCACCTTTGAGGAACGTTCTTCGGGAGAGTTCCATTGCAGCGTCCTCCGACTACTTAATTACTACCAGCCGGACTGCACCCCAAACTTTCAAGAAACTATAGCCCCACAGGCTGAGCCTAGTCAACGAAGCCTCTATGGAGGTAGTGTGTCCTAACAGCGTTAGGACACTACCTCTATGGACTTCGAAACGACGAAACTTCAGACCCCTCGGTTGCATGCTCTCACTCAAAGCCGCATAATCGGCCCGTGGCAAAAAGTCCCTGGCAGCATCGCATCCGGCGAGCAGAGCATCTCGCCTCACAGCATTCATTTGCCGCAGAGATTCTCGGTTTCTACATCCACACGGCGCGGTCTCAGGAGAGCTTGCATCAGCGTATCGAGCGCGCATCGCGACCCGAAGCGCCAGTTTCTCTACCTGAACGGCTGGATGTGCCGGAATTGCACCGGGGCTTCCCGGATTTCCTTACCATTGTCGAAAAATATGGTCCGGATCGGCTCGCACAAGTCGCCCAGGACTTGCGCACATCAGCTTCCAGTTCACAGGCTGACCTGCTCGATGAATGCTGGTCCGGAATGAAGATGCCAGTCGAGCCTCGTGAGTTCCTGGCTTTCGCGTTCTTGCAGCCCTACGCTGAGTTCGTCCGCTCGCGGGCCCGGTTGCAACTCGAAGGCTATACCCATCCGGTGTGTCCTTTTTGCAATCGCAGACCTGCGCTCGGGGTTCTGCGGCAGCAAGGCGACGGTGGCCGGCGTAGCCTGGTCTGCGGTTTCTGCCTTACGGAGTGGGAGTTTCGCCGCGTCGTCTGCCCCGGCTGCGGCCAGGAAGATCACGCCAAACTTCCGGTCTACACTGCCGACGTCTTCCCCTATATTCGAGTGGAGTGCTGCGACAGTTGCCGGACCTACATGAAGTCGATTGACCTCACCAAGAATGGCCTCGCTCAGCCCCTGGTTGACGAACTGGCTTCCATCCCGCTCAGCCTTTGGGCTGAAGAGCACGGATACGCCAAGCTGCATCCCAACCTGTTCGGAATGTGACAATCTTTTAATGTGACAATCATTCCCGAAAAATCTTGGCCTTGGACCAATCTTTCCCGGGACCAGCTTGGGTCTCCGGTAATCGGCGGGGAGTGCCGCGACTATTGCTCGCGGGCGGGGTTGTCACTTTCGTGTCACACGTACAACCTTACCTCTATGATACTTGATCAGACAGCAATAAAGCCGTATAAGCTAAGAAACTACCCCGAACCCAGACGGAGTTTTCATGCGAACCTTGAAGGTTCTTGTTTTATGTCTGCTCGCCTCAACTTTGTGCTTCGCTCAGCAGGCCGACCGCGTTACCGGGGCGATCGCTTCCAGCCAAATGATTGCCCTCGCCGGCCAAGTCAACCACCGCGCGAAGCCGCAATATGACCAGGGTCCGGTGGAGGCGTCATTCAAGCTGGGCCAGATTACGCTGCTCACTCTACCCACCCCGAGCCAGCAAACGGCGCTGAATCAACTCCTCGCCGCGCAGCAAAATCCCAAGTCTCCCAGTTACCACAAGTGGCTTACGCCGGAGCAATACGCTGACCGCTTCGGTCTTAGCCCAAACGATATTCAGAAGATTTCAGCGTGGCTCACCTCGCAGGGCTTTTCGGTGGTCAGCGTGGCGCGGGGCCGTAATTGGATGGTCTTTGGCGGCACCGCCGGCCAGATCGAGAGCGCTTTCCGCACGGAGCTCCACTACTACACCGTGGATGGCAAGAAGCACTTCGCCAATGCCTGGGCGCCCTCGATTCCTGCGTCGCTGGCGGGAATCGTCGCGGGATTTCGCGGCTTGGACAGCTTCGGGCCGAAGCCGATGTACGTGAAAAGGGCTGGGTCTCGACCCCAGCGTGCGCGCCCGAGTTACTACGATGCCAGCGTGCCTCCGTCTGATTTTCTCGCACCGAACGATATCGAAACGTTTTACGACCTGAAACCCCTTTACGATGCGGGATTCGACGGCACCGGGCAGAGTATGGTGATCGTCGGCCAGACCGATGTTTACCTCGCCGACCTCAATGCCTTCCGGACCGGCTTCGGACTTCCGACGATCAACTGCACCCCAGATGGCAACGGGCTGATTACCACGTCCTGCAGCACCAGCACCTTTGAATACATACTGAATGGGACTGACCCTGGAGTCTCTCTCGACGATCTCACCGAATCGGATCTGGATCTGGAATGGTCGGCGGCAACCGCCCGCGGGGCAAAAATCATCTTCGTCAATACGTCGCCCACGGACACCAGCTTGCCCGGCGGCGGGGGTGTCTGGAGTTCCTTCTACTATGCCATCGACAACAATCTAGCGCCTGTAATCAGCATGAGCTACGGCGCTCCCTGCGAATTCGATGACAACACTGTTGCCGCCGATGAAGTCCAGTTGAAGGAAGCAAACTCGTTCGGCATTACGTTCATGAACTCTTCTGGCGACTCAGGAGCCGCCAGTTGCGACCCCATACCCGGCACCATGAATCTGGCGGTAGGCGGTCTGGCGGTTAGCTACCCGGCCAGCAGTCCCGAGGTCACTGCCGTAGGGGGCACGGCAATCAGCTACCCGTACAATGCCTCGGACTGGGGCACGAATAATTCCACGAACGACGGCGGTACGGTGGCCTCCTACATTTCGGAGATTGCCTGGAACGACGACGTGGAACTAGCCGCTGCGTTTCCCACCCCCACCGAAGACACGGCCCTCGAGGTGCAAGAACAGTACAACATCGTTTCCAGCGGCGGAGGAGCCAGCAACTGCTCGATCCAGAGCGATGACTTCTCGGACTGCGCCTCCGGTTTTCCCCAACCCTCCTGGCAGACGGTGACCATTTCGGGCCAGACCACGCGCCTTGTGCCAGATGTTTCTCTGCTCGCCTCGCCAAACTTCCCCGGATTTGTCTACTGCACGCCGGTCGAGGAGCTTTCATCGACCAGCCCCTATGATACGGAGACCACCAGTAGTTGTGGCACCGGCACGATGGCCGACATTGCAACTGCCGTCAGCGGCATTCCCAACACGAACCCGAACGATCCACCCTTCGTCAGTTCCTCGCTCGTCGGCGGCACGTCAGCTTCCGCACCAATTTTTGCCGGGATGGTGACGATCATCAATCAATATCTGAATGGATCGTCGGCGGCTGGGCTTAGCAACGTCAACCCAACCCTCTACTACCTGGCCGCGAACACTACCGGCGTATTTCACCAGGTAACGAGCGGAACCAATGTCGTTTACTGCGAAGCTGACACACCCGCCCAACCCTGGCCCACTGCGCTGGTTTGTCCCGGGTCCTCGGGTACGGGGTCATTCGGCTACAATGCGTCCGACTCAGATGCACCCACCGGCTACAACCTCGTGACCGGGCTCGGTTCCGTGGACGCCAACGCACTCGCCGTCGCCTGGAAGGCCTACGTCTCGCCGGATTTTGCCCTTTCAGCGGGCAGCCTCACGCCCAGTCCGGTTCCGGCTGGACAATCAGCATCGGCCACTTTAACGCTCACGCCAATCGCTGGTTCGACCGGTCTGGTCGTGAACTTCAGTCCGAGCAGTTGCCAGGGCTTGCCCGCGGGTGGGACCTGCAGCTTCAATCCTGCGATGGTCACGTTCGACGGTGTGCACCAAGCGACCACCGTCGTAACGATCGCCACGGTGGCCAATATGGCGCTACCCTCGGGCGCGCAAACCATCACCATTACCCCGACAAATTCGCTATCCACCACCACAAGCGTCAGCCTGACGGTGACCGCGACCAACCAGAGCTTTGGCCTCTCCTCAACTGCGAGCACCTACTCTGTAGCCGTGGGAGCAACCGCTGCGGTACAGGTGGCTGTGACTGGTATGAATGGCTTCATCGTGGGTACTGCTCCCAACACCACTACAGCCTTGCCGCTCACCTACACTTGCACAGGCAGCCCATCGCTTTCTGCGGCGGAAATTCAGTGCGAGCTTCCGAACGGCGGCCAGCCCACCAACGCGACCGCGGTCACGGTGAATCTGGTGACTACGGCTCCGACGACGCAACTGCGCCCGCCGCTGGGCCGTAGTAGCCGTATCTTTTATGCGTTGCTGCTCCCCGGTTTGTTCGGAGTTATCTTCTTTGCCGGCGGGAGTAATCGCAGCTTGAGGTTGCTTAGCCTGATTATCGTTCTCGGCTTCTCCACCGTATGGCTGGGCTCATGCAGCAGCGGTGGTGGCAACAGTACCACGCCTCCGAACCAGGGTTCGACCCCTGGAACGTATACGGTAACTATCACCGCTACCACGGGCGGCGCGAACCCGCTCGTGAATGCCACGACCCCCAATCCGCCGTATTCGCCCCTCACGATAACTCTCAACGTGACGGCGCAGTAAACAGGGAGCGGCGCTTCGGCTCTGCCGGGACTGTCCCCGAAGCCCGAAAGCCGAGGCCCTGCCAGTAAGCGGCATCCTGACAGTTATGGCCTCCTGTGCAAAAGATGGTTACTTTGGCTCTTGCGCAGGCGCGTGCGGGCGAGTACCATGAGTTTGTTCTCATTGGCCTCGTTCCCGCGTGGGCCTTCCGCGTCCCAGGCCGTTCCCGGCGGCGCGACGGATTCCGATAACGGATAACCGATACGCAACATTTTAGAATTTTTTACCAGTACGAGTTTGTTTCACCAGAGAGCGGTCGACCACGATTGCGTCCAGCTCAACCCGCAATCCCACACGGGAAACGAGCCGTGAGCCGGGAACGCGCTCGCCAGACTTGATCGGGTGAGGGAACTGAGTCAGCGTAGAAGGCCCCGCAAGAAAAGTGGCTGTGCGCCAACGTTGTGCGAGCCTGCCGCAACCAATGGGGAATCTGAAATCGTGAGATTTTATTCAACTGCACCGGGTGCAAATCCCGGACCAGCAGCTTTGAGAGGACTATGAACGCAGGACCAGGAAGACCCTCCGGTGGCGGAGGAAGAGGCCGACGGCGTCGTGGACGCCGTCCTAATAATGCCCGCGGTCCCCGCCCCGCCGGCCCCAGCCAGTCGCGCCACAACCAGGACGGCATTTACACCGCGCCTATGGATCACAGCTATCGCGCCGCTCAGGCCGGCAACAATGGCCAGGGAGCACGGCGCCTTCGCCCCGGCTTCGCTGCGCCTTTTGCGCCCGCCGATCCCGAACCACTGCCCGCGCTGAAAGAAGACTCCAACTCGCGCATCTTTGCCTTCGTCGACGACCTGTTCTTCGCCGCTAAGATTCAGGAGACGGCGCGCAAGCTCAACGTGAAGGTCGAATTTGCCAAGAACGACAAGGACCTGGCCGAGCGCATGCAGCAGAACGGCGAAGAGAAGCCTTCGCTGATAATTTTTGATCTGAACAACGCCAACGCCAAGCCGCTCACGCTGATCCCAAAGCTGAAGTCGAAACTCAAGAAGGGAACGTCCATCATCGGCTTTCTTTCCCACGTGCAAGGCGATCTGAAGCAAAAGGCTCACGAGGTGGGATGCGACATGGTTCTGCCGCGTTCGGCCTTCTCGCAGAATCTTCCGCAATTGCTGCGCCGGCACGGAGCGCCGGAAGATGAGAATTCGACGGTGCAGTAGGAGACGTCAAGATGTTCAGCGGACGAACATCTCTACTAACAAGCTAGAAACCTCGTGTGCCGTTGTCGTCGATATAAGGCCAAGCTTGCGCACCAGACGCTGACGATCCACCGCCCTCAATTGATCCAAAGCAACTTGCCCTGCCTTGCGTCGAAAGGTAACGTTCACTCGGGTAGGATATCCGCGCAGAGTCGTGGTCATTGGGGCGACTATAACCGTTTGCAGCGGTTCATTCATTTCGTCAGGTGAAATTACCAGGCAAGGGCGGGCTTTCCTGATCTCCGACCCCTTGGACGGATCGAGAGCGACGAGCCATACTTCGTCTCGTCGGGGGTTGCTCACCATTTCCAGTCCTTGCCCTCAAACGCGTTTGTAACTGAACCGAGCAGAACTTCATCGCCCGCCAACTGTGATGCGGCGAAAGCCCGCCTCCAGCCGTGGCGCGGAGCGCGATGAGGGGCGATGACCAGACCTTCGGCACTCACGCGCAGTTCCACCACGTCACCCAGGCCGCACTGCGCGATGAGCGGCTTGGGAATGCGAATTCCGCGCGAGTTACCGATGCGGGATAGTTGCAATCGCATGTAGGCTTCTCCTGTAATTACATTGTAATTACACAGGCGAAACGAGGTCAACTGTCTATTGAGAGCCGAGAGAAACTAACAACTGAGAAAGGTGTTCTACCCCGGAGGCCAATTCAGTGAACGTCCCCCCACGAGGTGGACGTGGAGATGAAATACTGACTGCCCTGCGCCGGGTCCCACGTTTAGCACGGTGCGGTATCCCTCCTCGATTTTGCGCTCGCGGGCAATCTGCGCAGCCGCCAGATGGCAGCGGCCGATCACTTCGGCGTCCTCAGCCTGGGCTTCCTTCAATCCGGCAAAATGCTTCTTCGGGATGACCAGCACGTGCGTCGGTGCTTTGGGATTGATGTCTTCAAAGGCAAACACATGCTCGTCCTCGTAGACTTTCTTCGCGGGAATCTCGCCGCGCAAAATGCGGCAGAAAAGACAGCTGCTGGCAGGGTCGGGGGTCACGGGGCTCACCTCGCGAAAACGATAACATTTGAGCCGGGGGATTGTCAGCGTAGCCTAGCGAAAGTTTGTAACCAGTTCGGCGAATGGCTCAGAGCCTACGTTCCAGGTGCCTTCGAAGGGATTATCCAGATCACTCAGCACAAAGTGGGCAAAGAACAGCAGCATGGTTGTAATCGCGACGGAAACCGCGCCCAGCACGGGATTGCGGAACGGAAAAAAGAAAAGCAGAAACAGAATTATGGACGCCGTGAGGGTGACAAACACTACCAGAGTCTGCGGCATGCGCTTGGCGCTGAGTGCCAGCCGTTCATCGCGGTGCGCGCTTGCCTGGTTCGCAATCTCCAGTAGCCTCTGGTAGAGGATGCGGTCCGTGTCTTCTTCAGGTTTCATTTCTATGACGCTGTAAATGACTGCTGAAAACAATTTGTCGGTGTTGCCGGTTTGCTCACCGGCGGACAACGCCCTCCATTCCGTCTCTGCCACCGCTCTGGCATAGGTCTTGACGGCCCGCACGATGGGCTCGCGCATAGCTTCTTTTAGTTGGTGGCTGAAGAGGAGGAGGTCTTTCAACGTGCCCGACTCTTTCTGAATCTCGTTTTCGACGGAAGTAAACTGTCCCCAGATGACATAGATAGCGAACGCGTAGACCACGCTGTAGAGCGTGCCGATGATCTGGATGAGAGCGCCGATCCCCTCGGCGTCGTTTTCGAAAAGCCTCTGAAAGCCCAGCAAGTGCAAGGCGAAGTAAAGTGCCGCCGCGCCGGCGATCAGTTTCAAGCCGCGAAGACGTGCCGACCCCGGAATGACGTCTGTCATCATGGGAACTTCGCGAGAGCATAGCAGAAGTGGTCAGCGGCAGTCGTCGATGGTCAGTAAGGGTCCCTCGGTCTTATTGGCCACTGACCCCCGACCCCCGACCCCTGACCACTGCTTTAATCCAACCTGACCAGGAAGACTGCGCCCTCCGGAGTTTTGGTTTCCGCGACCACGGCCTGGGCGCGCTGGCGATCATCTCCAAGGACGCGCACCCGCACCCACCAATCTCCCGCGGGACTGGCGAAGCGCTGCACTTTGGCGGTGCGATAGCGGCGCGCTAGGTGATGGGCGATCTCGCTGGCGGTATCTTGCTCAGGAAAGCCCCCGATCTGTACCGCCCACTTTCCGCCGATCTCGAGCGGCGCCGGAGATTGCATCACTTCCACTTTAATTTCCGCTACCCCGGGCAGGTACACATCTAGTTTGCGCGCCGCCGCCAGCGACAAATCGAGAACGCGGCCGGGGATGAACGGTCCACGGTCGGTGATACGCACGAGCGCCGTGTGGCCGGTCTTCAGATTCGTAACTCGCACGATAGAACCCAGCGGCAGTGTGCGGTGCGCGGCCGTCATGGCGTGCATGTTGTAGACTTCGCCATTCGATCCCACGCGATTGTGATAGGGCGGACCATACCAGCTTGCGCGGCCGATTTCCGTGGCCAGCGGCAAAGTCCCAGCCGGAATCTTCGGCTCCGCGAGGTCAACGTTGCTCTCTGCAGTCGCCGAGGGTGTCCCCGGATGGACCGATGCGGCTTCTTCGTCATTTGGCGTCGGCTGGGTGGAAGGTTGCGGGCTGGGCGGAGGCGGCACGTTCACCGCGACCGGTTTGGGATGGCCGCAACTGGTGAGCAGCGCGATCGCAACCGGCACAACCCAAATCAACGGGGCGCAGCCCGCGCCCAGAAGCTTCACTTGCCTGTACCTTTTTGCTTCTCCATGTAGTCGGCCAGTTCGGTGAGCTTTACGCTGGCCACGCGCAGGGCCTTGGTGGAATGCTGGCGCACGGCGGGGACGACCTCATCGTTCAGATATTTGATGAATTCCGGGATTTCTTTCTCAAGCCGTTCGGCGGCCTCGGCGACCGTTTTGCTAACTCGCGCCGACGCGTCCTCGACTTTGCGGTTGAAGTCGTTCATGGTGCTCCTTACTGCCGCTGGCGCGAATGCGATCACGCGAAGCTGCGGTATCAAGGTGATTATTATTTCGTGCCGCGGAGCCGCGGTCAATGCAGAGATCAGAATGGTCAACCCCTGCGGCCTTCGTCCCAACCCATTTGCAGTAAGGATAGAATCCTTGATAAAGTAAGGATTATGCCAAAGGTGACTTCCAAGCTGCAGTTGACCGTGCCCAAGAAGATTGCCGACCAGTACGGCATCCGGCCTGGCGACGAGCTAGAGTGGGTTCCTGCGGGAGAGAGCATTCGGGTTGAACTGGTACGGCGCAAAGCCAAGGCTGGGCAACAGTTAACAGCCGAAGAGCGGGTCTCTTTGTTCGACGCGGGCATGGCGCGCGTGGACGAATTGCAAGCTGGGCAGCTGAAAGCGAATCGAGGAAAGCCCGCCCGCCGCGATCGTGGCTGGACGCGAGAGGATTTATATAACGATGAGCGGGGGTTGCCGCGTGGCTTCCCTCGTTGATACCAACATTCTAGTCTACTGCTACGATCCGGGCGATTCGAGGAAGCGGGCGATGGCGCGCGATCTTTTGCGGCGGGGAGCGGCAGCCAGCGTTCTCCGCATCCCACATCAGGCGATGGTGGAGTTTGTGAACGCGGTGACGAAGCCGCGGAAAACAGGGCCCTTTCTCGGCCAGGAAGAGGCGTGGCGTCAAGCCGAAGATTTCCTTAACGAGTTCCAGATTCTTTATCCGAACGAGAAAGTGTTTCGCACCGCGCTGTTGGGAATGGCAGCGTATAAGTTCCCCTGGTATGACGCTCACCTCTGGGCCTATGCCGAGCACTATGGCTTGACCGAACTTCTCTCTGAAGATTTTGAACACGGGCGCAGGTACGGCACGGTCAGAGTAAGAAATCCATTCCTGGTTCCCGGCCTTGCGTAAGCTGGGAGGCGCGGAAACGGTACAATCCAGGCAGAGTCTTTTTCCCATTCCTCAGCAGCGTAGGTTCCGCAGCAGCCTCCTTGCCTGGTATAACCGGCATGCGCGCGATCTACCCTGGCGAGCCAGCCGCGATCCCTACCGCGTGTGGCTTTCCGAGATCATGTTGCAGCAGACGCGCGTGGCCGCGGTGCTCGAGCACTACAAGGAATTTCTGCGGCGCTTCCCAACCGTGCAAAGGCTGGCCACGGCCCGGGAGGCCAGTGTTCTCGCGGCCTGGAGCGGCCTGGGATATTACCGGCGAGCGCGAATGATGCACGCGGCGGCCAAGGTAGTCATGCGCGAGCATGGCGGAGAATTTCCGGTAACCGCGGAGGGACTGCTCACGCTGCCCGGCATTGGCCGCTACACGGCGGCGGCGATTGCCAGCATTGCGTTTGGCGAGCCGGTTGCTGTGGTCGACGGCAATGTGGAGCGCGTGCTGCAGCGGTTGTCGGGGAAACGATTGGCCGGGGAAGAATTGTGGACGGCGGCTGGAGATTTGCTCGATGCGAAGCGCTCCGGCGACTTCAATCAGGCCATGATGGAGCTGGGGGCGACTGTGTGTACGCCGCGAGCCCCGGCGTGTTTAACGTGCCCCGTGATCGAGCTATGTGCGACGCGCGGCGAACTGGCGGCCACAGCCAAATCAGTTCCGCAGAGGAAGCGCGAGATTCACTACGCGCTCAATCACCGCAACGGCGACGGCCGCAACGGCGAAGTGTTTCTGGTGCAACGGGCGCGGGATGCTTCGCTGATGGCGAGCATGTGGGAGTTGCCGGAGCTGGTGAGCGGTAACGGTACGGCAAAACCGCTGTTCACGCTGCGGCATTCGATCACCGTGACTGATTACACAGTCCGCGTGTGGCATACTGACGCACTGCCGCACAAGGATGGAAAATGGACTCCAGTAGAGCGGATCGAGAAGGTTGCGCTCACCGGACTCGCTCGAAAAATTCTGCGCAAGGCAGAACTACTTTGAGAAAATTCCAATAAATCAAGGCTCCCGTAAACAGCTATATGGTCAGGGTCTTCCATCATCTAAAATGAGAACAGATCAGGGCGCGAGGTATTCATGCGCTGGCTCCGAAACATCCTGAAACCGCGAACCGGGGGACGACCGATGGCAGCATTGACCACGGGTGCGAAAGCGCCCGACTTCGAACTGAAGGCAATGGATGGCAAGAGCTTCGTGCTGCGCGACGAGTTGATACATGGGCCAGTCGTGCTGGCGTTTTTCAAAGTTTCTTGTCCGACCTGCCAGTATGCGCTTCCGTTCCTGGAGCGGCTGGAGCGGGCGTACGGACACAAGGGCGTTCGGATCGTCGGTATTTCGCAGAATCCTCCGCGTGAGACGGCCGCCTTCACGAAAGAATTCGGCATCACGTTCCCCGTGCTGCTCGACGATACCGAGACGTACCCTGCCTCGAATGCTTACGGACTCACCAACGTTCCGACAATTTTCTGGGTCGCGCAGGACGGCGAAATCGAGCTTTCCAGCGTGGGCTGGGTGAAGGCCGACTTCGCCGAGATCAATCGTAAGATGGCTGAATCGGGAAACACACCGCCCGCCGCTCTGTTCGTGCCGGGAGAAGATGTGCGCGACTTCCGCGCCGGTTGAAGCTCGAAGAACTGAACCCGCGGTCGCGGGAAATGCAGTTCACCCGGAGACTGGTTCCGGGTCGACGAAGGACGAAGGTAGAGCGCAATCGGTCACAGCTGGTCCTGTCTGAAGGTCCTGGCCGGACCTGAACTACAGTGCAGCCGATCGGCCACTTCCTCGCAACCAAACTCCCTCGATCCATTACAATTCCCTCAGTCTTAACCAAAAGTCATTCCGTACGCAATTTTCCGCACCGATACGCGGCTTTCGGGGGAGAAGACTGTCCTATGCAGGCGAGGGTGAAAAGAGGGATTTTTGCCGGCGTGATCGCGACTTTGAGCGTGCTGGCTTGGGCCGAAGGAGGCACGCCTCCTGCTCCGCCAACTGCCGGGGCGAAGCGGGAAGCGGTCTCGGTTCGCCTGCCGGGCGCGGCATTCGCAGCCATGGCGACGATTACCCCCGAACATATTCGCTGGCATGTGCGTTTTCTGTCGCATGATCTTCTGGAGGGCCGGGGCACGGGCCAGCGCGGCGGCGACATCGCGGCCGAATATATCGCCACGCAGTTTGCTGAGTACGGATTGAAACCGGCTGGCGACAACGGGTCGTACCTGCAGAAGGTGCCGCTCGTAGGGATTACAACACTGCCGCAAACGCAGTTTTCTCTGGTGCCGAAACAAGGTGCGGCGATGAACCTGAAGCCGCTTGACGAGTATGTTGCCTTCGACCAGACGCAGCAGTCGCAATCCGACGTGGACGCCGAGATCGTCTACGTGGGTTACGGCATTGTGGCTCCGGAATATAACTGGGATGACTACAAGGGTATCGATGTGCGGGGCAAAGTTTTGCTGATCCTGGTGAACGAGCCGCCGTCGGACGATCCCAGGTTTTTCAAGGGCAAAGCGCTTACCTACTACGGTCGATGGACTTACAAATACGAAGAAGCGGCGCGCAGAGGCGCGGTGGGAGTGATCCTCATCTACAAGGAAGACATGGCGAGTTATCCGTGGGAGGTGGTGCGGAACTCGAATTCAGGAGAGAAATCCTACTTGAAGCTCGAAGGTCCTGCGTTGAAAGTTGCGTCTTGGGTGCAGCTTGATGTGGCCAATAAATTGGTTGCGGGTTCGGGAATGGATCTCGACAAGATGATGGCGGACGCTCGCATGCGCGAGTTTCATCCCGTCGATCTGGGAGCGAAGCTGAAGGCGCACATGGTGAGCAATGTGCGCAATTTCGAGTCGAATAATGTGCTGGCGATGCTGCCCGGTTCCAACCGCAACCTGCGGGACGAAGCGGTAATGTACACCGCCCACTACGATCACCTCGGCATCCGCTCCGATATGCCGGGCGACAACATTTACAACGGCGCCGCCGACAATGCCACGGGCTGCGGCATTCTGCTGGAATTAGCGCGCGCCTTCAGCGTGGCCAAAGACCGGCCGGGACGATCGATCATTTTCGCCGCGGTCACGGCGGAAGAGCAGGGTTTGCTCGGGTCAGAGTATCTCGGCAAACATCCTCCGATTCCGGCAGGGAAGATTACGCTGGATTTGAACTACGACGACGTGCAGCCGATCGGGGCTCCGGAAGAAGTCGAGGTTTCAGGAGCGGAGCGGACAACTTTCTTTCCCTGGGTGCAGGTGACCGCGAAAGAATTCCGGCTGGCGATCCGTCCCGATGCGCACCCCGAGGCCGGACACTTCTACCGCTCCGATCATTTCAGCCTGGCCCGCGTGGGCATTCCATCGTTCTCGATCAACGAAGGCGTGAAGTTTAAAGGCCATGACGAAGCGTGGGGCTTGGCCCAAGATAAAGAATACGTCGAGAAGCACTATCACCAGCCGAGCGACGAATACCATCCTGAGATGGACTTCACTGGAGATTCCGCCATGGCTCGCTTCGGCTTCGCACTGGGCTGGGAAGCGGCAAGCTTCACACGCCTCATCGGCTGGCAGAAGGGCGATGAGTTTGAGGCCGCTAGGGTGAAGAGCCAGTAGCCAAGCAAAGCTACTCCGGTCGCCAACCGTTACATTCGATAACCTCCGTAACTTTAGCTGCCGCGCTGCCCGTGCTAGCCTCGATCTGTCCGTGTAATCAGTAACTTCCAAGAGTTATCAGCATCACGATGCCTAGACTCCCCATCTTCCGCTTGGGCAAAGAACCAGAGAAACTGGCGCCGCCGGAGCTGATCGCGGCTACTCCCTCCATTGCCCTCGAAGGGCTCGCCGTCGGAGTCGACAACCTGCGGCACGACGTGGCGTTTAGCCCGCGGTTTGTGGATGCGACGAAGGCGCAAGTGATGCGCCTGATCGTGCGCCATGCCGAACTGGAAGGCTTGCTGGCGGCAGAGGCTCCGCAGCACAATCAGGGGCCATCGTGGATGAGAACCGCCGCATCCGGAACAGCTCGCACTCCAGGGGAAAAATCCGATTGGAAGCCACTGCTGACCGAGCTGCATCTCGCGGCGCTGAATCGCGCCAAGAAAGAAGAAAAGATTTCTGTCGACTTGCTGGCGCGCCTCGCCGTCACCAAGTTTCTGCGTGCGGAGATGCACCAGCAGTTCGCGCAAGTGCTGGAACGCTGCCGCGTTCTGCTCAAATCTTACGAAGGCATGCGCCAGGGCAAGGGAGTGGAGTACCGCGAGCGCGTAGCCGCCTTCCAGGTGCACAAGAAAATTATCCTGCGCAAGACCGGGCAGGATCTTTTCGAAACGCTGCGCGAGATTGAGAAAGAAACTCTGGCGCGCACCCGGCGGTCGTTTTTCGGGGAATCGAAAGCGGGAGAATCGAAACCCGGAGACCCAAAAGCGGGCGAGTCAAAAGCTGGAGCGGCGGGCAGCGCAGGCCTTGCCAGCTACGGCCTGTTCGTGAACCGCCTGGCGTTCTCCGAGGATGGCCGCGACGATTATCTGTGTGCCGAACATTATGTGATGCTGGGCAATTGGGACCGCGACCCGGATCGCTATCCCCGCTTGCAGGATGTGGTGTGGAGTTATATACGCCTGCTCTATGGCGAGGAGACCACCACCGAGACGATCGATTCCTGGCTTTGCGCTCCGGAGAATGCTCGCGCGCTGGTCGGCACCGGTACTCCAGACGATTCTACGGCGGAAGGCGTGGCCCAGCAGCAGCGGCTGGCGCAGTGGGTGCGCCTGCTCGAAGACGAGCAGGTCATGGAATGTGTCATCGCTTCGTACCACGCAGTGCCTCTGCTCAATGAGTACGCTCCGCGCATCAATCCGCAACAATTGAAGAACGCGCTTATTTCGCGTCCCGAATGCGACCGCGTGGAGCGCATGATTCAGGAACACGGCAAGCTTTCCCCGGCCAGCCTGTATGCGGCAGTGGGCAAGGTCGCGGGTTGCCGAGGCGCGGAGCGGGCCAAAGTGGCGGCTCGATTCCTGCAGGATTTTTCCCAGTATCATCGCGATCTGCGCCGGCTGGAGGCGCTGAATGCGGCGCTCGACTCGGTAAACCTGGTGAGCACCGAGAAACTGCGCGAGCTTTCGCGCATGAACGGCACGCTCTACGAGTTTCTTCTGCCGGAAGAGCAACAGCAGCCGGAGGAAGATCGAGTTCTGCGGCACGTGGTGCTCAAGGCCGATGTGCGCGACTCCACGCGGCTCACGCGCACCTTGATGGAAAAGGGACTGAATCCAGCTTCTTACTTCAGCCTTAATTTTTATGATCCGGTGAACAAGCTGCTCGGCAAGTACGGGGCGCAAAAAGTTTTCCTCGAAGGCGATGCCATCATCCTGGCGATCCTCGAGCGCACCGGCGAACCCGAACTCGCGGTGAGCCGGGCCTGCGTGCTGGCGCGCGAGATCATCGAGATCGTGCGCGGCTACAACGAATTGATGCAACGCTCGGGCATGCCGGTGCTGGAGTTGGGCGTGGGCATCACGCTGCAGGAATCGGCGCCGCTTTATCTGATGGATGGAAAGCACCAGATCATGATTTCCGAAGCGCTCAACGAGAGCGACCGCCTTTCTTCCTGCAACAAACGCGCCCGCAAGGTCATGGAGTCGCAGGCGGGGCCATTTCACGTTTATGTTTTCCAAGCAGGCGATGACGCGGCGAGTCCGGAAGAATCGATCCTCAGCTACAACCTGGGCGGCATTCGCATGAACGAAGCGGCATTCCGCAAGCTGGAGCAGGAAATCTCCCTGGTGCCGCTGGCGGTAAAGCTGCCGCCTTCGGCCTCGTCGGATAAAGGAGAGTACAGCCTCTCCAGCGGCACCGTCCCGGTCGACCGCGACATCTTCCGCAAGATCGTCGTGCGCCAAAGCCGCGTGCCGCGAATCAATATCGAAGACTTCTCGGTGCAAGGCTGGACCGACCGCACCTACTACGAAATCTGCACCGACCCCGCCATCTATGCCGCGCTGGAAAAGAAGAAAGGCGCGAAGGCGTAGGCGCTGCCTCGAATTTTCAAACTGTGGATCCCTCACGCAAATAAATTTTGCTGCCACGGAGTTGAGGCGACCGCTACCTGGGCTCTTGTGCAGGAAAACCGTGTATACCCCCACCCCCCGGCGGCTAGTGGAATCACCACACTACCGGGAAATTTCCTGCAAATCCGAAGGTCTAAAGAGCTTGGATACTAAAATCCATGAAACAAAGGATTTAGCGCGCGACGGCTTGCTCTGAAGCAGACTGTCACGGCCTCGATCATGATTGCTGATTTGAATTGTGAGGGCAAGGTTGGATGTCACAGTGGGGTGTGGATTTTTTGGGTGTGTGGATACGAATTTTCTTGACAGATAGGACAAAATAGGAATAAATAGGTCCTAGTATAGAGGTTTCAAAGAATGACTCTCCAATCCGGTCAGACATCAGAATTCAAGCTGCCGCGTCTTGCACTCGGCCTTGAGAGCTGCCCCACATGCGGCCAAGCGATTCCACCCGACAAGTTCGAGGAAATTAGCGGCAAGATTGCCGCTAGGGAGCGTGAGCGGACGCTTGCGATCACTGCTCAGCTCCAAAGACAATACGCGGCCGAGAAAGTCCGGGCGGACGCCAAGGCGCAGGCCGACCTGGAGTCCGAGCGCCAGCAAAGCGCTGCTCGTGAGGCCCTCGTGCGGCAGGAACTTGGAGAATTGCGAAAGGCAAACGAAGCCGAAGTCGCAAAGGTGAAACAAGATGCTGCCGCGGAGGCCGCGCGCATCCAACAGGTCGCAGCGGAGAGGGCGGAGTTACGTTACCGTGACACGCTGGCGGCCCAGGAACAGGCTGTTGCCGATGCCAAAGGGAAGGCGCGTGAGGCCGAAAAGCGTGCTGCAGAAATCGAACAGAACTTGAGCATTCAGCGCGAAGTTATGGAACAGGCCAAGGAAGATGCCGTGAATGCTGAGAAGGCAAGGGCCTTCGGCGAAAATCAGAAGCTTTCTACCAAGGTCAACGATTTGCAGCGTGCATTGGACAAGAGAACCAATGAGGAGCTTGGTGAGGGCGCCGAGATCGATATTTACGAGGCGCTCAAGGCAGAGTTCAAAGACGACAGGATCGAACGCATACCCAAGGGTGCCCCGGGCGCTGACGTCCGCCATGTTGTGAGGTTCCGCGGTCAGGAATGCGGAACCATTCTCTACGATTCGAAAAACCACATCCAATGGCGAGTCGAACATGCCACCAAGCTCAGAAAGGATCAACTAGCTGAGAAGGCTGAGCATGCAATCCTCTCTACTCACAAATTTCCGCAGGGGGCACGCCAACTTCATCTCCTAGATGGAGTCCTGCTCGCTAATCCGGCTCGCGTCGTGGCAGTTGCGACCGTCGTCAGGCAGCACCTGCTCCAACTGCATACTCTTCGTGTCAGTAAAGTCGAGCGCGAAAACAAGACGGCCGCGTTGTACGAGTTCATCATCTCCGCACGATGCAAGCAGCTTCTTGATCGGATCGATCAGCGGGCCGGAGGCTTGCTCGAGCTGCAAGGAAAGGAAATCAAGTGGCACAAAAAGAACTGGGAGCAGCAGGGTACAGCCATACGCGCGATCCAGAAGGCAGAGGGAGATCTCGCGAGCGAGATCGATTCAATTATCGGCACATCCGACGACGCCAGGATTTCGGAGGCATCCTAAGATGATCACTCAGATGCCGGCCCAGCCTCACCTTGGTAGTGTCGGTCTGCAGGAACGCCGGCTCGACCGTACGATCTTGCTGACCTATCGCTCCAAGGTCGACCTATACGACATTTTGCCCAACCCGGATCAGCCACGGCTTGGCCCCAAGGAGGACGATGAACTTCAGCGGCAGATCGAGGCGAATGAAGGGCTCTTCGAGCCTCTTCTGGTCGAACCACATCCTGAATTGCCGGGAAAGTATTTGATCATTGATGGTGACCGGCGGTGGACGAACTCCCGAATTCTCGTCGAGCAGGGGAGGGAGCAATACCGTCAAGTGCCTGTGGAGGTCACGGACAGGACTCTGTCGGAAGACGAAAGGCTCCGAGTTTGGATATATATCCACCGTCAGAGAAAGGAGTGGGACGCTAAGGAGAAGGAGATGGTCGCCTACCGCTTGGTCGACTTGGTAGGGCGAGCCAGCGCTGCTAACATCTTGGGCATCACAGTCCGCGAACTCGATAAGCTCGTCGAGATCTACGAGCTTTCCGGAAGGTTCACCGCTCTGCGCGATCCCAGTGCCGCTATTACGTGGGCGCGCGAGCTAATCGGCGTAAGCAAGAAGCTTCTGGTGCCGACGGTGATTGATGCCGTAGTCAAGAAGGTGAACGAGAAACGGATCACGAACTCGAAGGATCTGCGGAGACTCAGGGCGATCCTCCCCGATCCGGTGGCTAGGGCACATTTTCTTAGCGATGCGGGCGACCTCGAGTCCGCTCAGCTCCGAATTCGCCCGGTCGAGAAGGAGTATGACGATCAACCCCTAGGTGAATTGGGTGCTGCGGTTGAGGCGATGAAGAGTGTGCCTTGGACCAAGCTGCAGGAATTGAAAGGGGACGAAACGATACTGAAAAAACTCGATGAAGCCGAGAGGTTGTTAAAGTCGCTTCGGAAAGCGCTGACGCCGGAGTAGATGTTTTGGCGGGTGTCATGCTTCCTCGGCTTACCCCGGACTTACGTCCGGCGCTATCCTATGTCCCCCCCGACGGGGCTTGAGTCAGGTAGTCTCGGCTGTCCGGTTCTCGCGAACGATGGCGCGGGGAACTCGGTACTCGCGACTCGGTACTGAGCTTACTGGCTGGCGCGAGCGGGTGAGATTACCAGGCGGGCGGGGATTTTCTTTTTGAGGTCGGGTTTTTCCTGGGCGTAGACCAGATCAAGTCCGCCTTCGGCGGTGGTGGAGGCCTCGGCCAGAGCTGCGGCCAGGGCGCGATACGAGCGGCTTACTTCCTGACCTTCCTGCAGCACTACGGGCGTGCCGTGATCGATGGCCGGCGAGATCGCCTGAAATGCGTTGGGAACTTTCCACAATACTTTGCAGTGAGTGGCTTGTTCGATGTCTTCGTCGGTGAAGCCGGGAATTTTTTTGTAGCGATTCAGAACCATGCGCAGGCGGTTGCGTCCGGCGCCTTCTTCCAGGAAGGCATGGATGCGTCCCGCGCTCCACAACGTCACGACGTCCATTTGGGCGACCATGAGCACCGCATTCGAAAGGTCGGAAAGCAAGCGTGTGGTGGCATCGAGGCGGCTGGAGGCGTCGACGACCACATAGCGATAGTGATTCACGAGCAGGTCGAACAGACGGGCCAGTTCAGCCGGCGTGGGCACGGCGTGGTAAGGCTGCTGCGGGCCGGCGAGAAGATGCAGGCCGTCTTTGGAAGGGGTCATCAGGCCTTCGAGCAGGGAAGCGTCCAGGCGGTGCAGGTTCTCGAGCGCGTCGGGCACTCCGAAGCTGGGACGCAGGTTGAGATGGAGTTGGGCGTGGCCGACGGGTGCGAAATCCACGAGGACCACGCTGCCGTAGGCTTGCTGTAAAGCCACGGCCGTGTTGACGGCGGCTGTAGTCGCGCCCGCACCTCCCTTGGCGCTAAGGAAGGTGAAGACACGGGCTTTGCCCGCGCCGCCGCGGGTCCGGGTGCGGTTGGCGCTGAAGCGGGTCAGCGCTTCCAGAAGAGCGTCTGAGCCCACATTGTCATCCAGGTACTCTCCGGCGCCGGCGCGCATGCTGGCCACGATGGTGGTGGGCTGCTGCATGGTGCCGTTGGCGAAGATGGCGAGTTGCAGGGTGTTGGCTTGAATCAGTTCGATCGTCTTAATGGCGCGCTGCGGATTCTCGGCGGAGATATCGACGATGACGATCTCGGCGTGCAAGTCCTGAATCTGGCGCAGAATGGAATCCGTGGATCCGGTGGGAAAACCGACATTGCTGAAAACGACGCGGGCCAACCGCGTAGCCTCCACTCGGCTTTGCAATTCAGACAAATGTTCGCGGTCTTCGGTCAGGAGCGCTACGGCGATCCCATGCATGGCGCGGTTCTCGCTGATTTCCCTCGGTGTTTGCATGTTAGAAAGAGAAACCACCCCTCGCCAAGTGACTTAAGTAACCGCCTGCGAGCAAGCTCGTACTCAATTCGTGCAGTACGGGAACAACGGCTATGTGCATGACAGAAAGACTGGGCGTGACGCGCACTGCAGAATTACTCCCCCAAACAATCCGCACCGGTGAGAAGCATTCTAAGCCAAGCGGGGAAGATTGAAAAGGACTCAGAAGGACGAAGGGAACTAAAGTTCGTCCGGCCTATAGCCTGGGTGCGGGAGCTAGCTGGCCGCGGCACGCGGAACGACGGGCACGGGTTCAGTCGTGGGATGCTCTTCTTCGTCCGGGCTGTGGAGGGCCGAAATTCGGCGAAATTCGGCGGAAGTGTCCTCGGCTTCAGGAAGATATTCGTAACCCTTAAGGCAGACAGCCACGCCGATCTTGTTCTCGGCGGCCTTGATGGCGGGCGATTTCCCGGCGTCCGCCGAAGCTCCTTGCCTCCAGCCGTTGTCTGCGGGTTTGACGATGCGTAAAACCTGGCCCCGGCAGCGCACTCGCATATTTTCACCGAGAGTGATCTCGGAAGGCATTTTTAATGTGAGTTCGATTTCCGCGCCTTCGGCCAGGGCCATGTCGGTGAACAGAAAAGCTCCACGAGAGCTGAGGTCCTGGGTGAAGCCGAGTCCTTCGGCGGCGGTTGCAACGTCGCGCAAGCAGACCGGAAGGTTAAAAGCGAAGCGCTGTCCAACGCGGCGTTCAACACCAACCGGAGGAGTAGTCATGGTCGTGTCACTTCCTTTGGAGGAATCGCCGGGGAGCGAACAAGTGCAACTCTAGCGCAATCCGGGCGGTCTGGGAAGTCAAAAATTCGAGATGGTGCGATGCGCGGGGTTCATCACAGGCCTCGCGGCCATCAAAGACGAAAAATCATCAAACACGTTATCGAGCGCCTAATTTGAGATCACAATCGGGACTCAAGTTATAGTGGTCTAGAGGAAGGCTAGAGTCACCCTAAGAAGCCAACGTGTCTGAATCAAGAATTCCAATCGAGGCGGCGGTGAGCCGGGGCGAAGTCGCTTCCGGGCGCGGATCGCGGTGGCAGGCCGGGATGCGGGCGTTGCGCCACCGCAACTTCCAACTTTTTTTCAGCGGACAGCTCATTTCTTTGATCGGCACGTGGATGCAGAGCGTGGCGCAGTCATGGCTGGTCTACCGGTTGACCCATTCGGCGTTGCTGTTGGGATCGGTGGGATTTGCCAGCCAGATTCCGGTGTTTCTGTTTGCACCGCTGGGCGGGATTACGGCCGATCGCGTCAACCGGCGCCACGTGGTGATTGCCACACAGGTGGGGGCGATGGTGCTGGCGCTGATTTTGGCGGTGCTCACGCTTTCCCATGTGGTCGACCATCGGGTGTGGCTCATTTTCGTGTTGGCTGCGCTGCTTGGCGTGGTGAATGCGTTTGACATTCCGGGACGCCAATCCTTTCTGGTGGAGATGGTGGGCAAGGAAGATTTGATGAACGCCATCGCGCTGAATTCTTCCATGTTTAATGGCGCGCGGGTGATCGGTCCGGCGATTGCCGGGATTCTGCTGGTGAAAATCGGCGAAGGCTGGTGCTTCTTTGCCAACGGAGTGAGCTACATCGCGGTGATCATTGGCTTGCTGATGATGAGGGTGCAGAGCCCAGTGCGGGCGCTGATTGCGTCTCCACTGGAGCACATGATGGAAGGGTTTCGCTTCGTCAATCAGACCGCGCCGATCCGGGCTCTGCTGTTGCTACTGGGGGTCGTGAGTCTGGTTGGAATGCCTTACGTTGTGCTGATGCCGATTTTTGCCGACCAGATTCTGCACGGCGGGGCGCGCGGGTTGGGCATCCTGATGGGCGCTACGGGCGTGGGAGCGCTGCTGGGAGCACTTACTCTCGCCTTCCGTGAGGGGGTAAAGGGCTTGGGGCGCTGGGTGGCATGGTGCTGCGCCGGCTTTGGAGCGAGCCTGGTGGTGTTTGCGATATCCCATACGTTCTGGGTTTCAGTGCTTCTGCTGCTGCCGGTGGGTTACACCATCATGTTGCAGATGGCGTGTTCGAACACACTGATCCAGGTGATGGTGCCGGACGCGCTGCGCGGGCGCGTGATGGCTGTTTACTCGATGATGTTCATGGGCATGGCTCCGATTGGAGCGTTGTTAGGCGGGGCGCTGGCTGAGCGTTTGGGCGCTCCTGTTACCGTGGCGATCGGCGGCGCGGCCTCGATTGCGGGCGCTTGCTGGTTTGGATTGCAACTGCCAAAGATTCGCGTGGAAGCGCGGCGTTTGATGGTGGCTCAGGCGGTGGTTGGCGGCGAGCCTTCGGAAGAGATGTCGGCACAGGCGGTGGAGGATTAGGGCGGAAATATTTCGCTATCAAGAGTGCGTCTCTAGTTTTTCAGATAAGCTTCCGGCGGCAACCCGGTGATTCGGATTCCGGCGTGGCCCTTGTGCCGGATGTTCAGACCGATCAGCAGGGCCGTGATCTGCTCGAGGGTGCGGGCGTTTTCCAACTTGCCGCCGTCGATGGCGCGGACGCCGGGAATCTTGGCAGCGAGAGTGCGCGCGAGTTTCGCCGCATCGGCATCGTCGCTGCATACGATGACATCGCAGTCGAGATCGTAATCTCCATTCAAAAGCTCGGCCGACAAATTGTGAAACGCGGCGACAACGCTCACTCCCTTGGGCACGAGTTCGGCAGCTTGCTGCGCCGAGGAACCTTGCCAGACGCCGAGCGTGCGCGAGGCACGGCCGCCAACTCCGGCTGCGAGCGCGACGGTGGCATCGATCAGAACGCTGCCGGGGCGGATAGAGGGCTTGAGTTGTTTGAGCAGCGCAGCTTGACTCTCGAACGGCACAGTCAGTACGAGAAGATCGGCGACCGCGCAGGCGGCAGAGTTTTCCATCCCGGAGACGCGCGCCTGGCTTCCAGCTTTCTCTTTGATCTTTTCGGCGGTTTCTTGCGCGCGTTGTGCATCGCGCGAACCGATGATGACGGTTTCTCCGGCACGTGCCCAACGCAGAGCAACGCCTGTGCCTGCCGGTCCGGTGCCGCCGAGAATGGCGATGGGACGCGAGGCGTCGCTCATGCAAATTGCGGCTCCAGCGTTTCCTCGGCGGCGAATTCGTCCAGCGGCAGCTTGATGCTGATGCGCGAGTAAGTCGTGTTGCGCTCGGCGGGGATGCGCCCCATCTCCAGAATCAGCGACTGAAAATCCTCGGGGCTGGTGTACTGGCCGGCTGTGGCTCCGGCTTCGCGCGAGATATTTTCTTCCATCAACGTGCCGCCGTAATCGTTGGCGCCGGCGTACAGGCAGAGTTGCGACAGGCGCTTGTTTAGCTTCACCCACGAAACTTGAATATTGTTAATGAAACCGGCGAGCAGAAGCCGCGCCAGAGCATGCACTTTCAAATGTTCGGCGAGTGTCGGCCCGGAACGCGCCAGGCCTTGATGAAAGAGCAGCGTGTTCTGGTGGACGAAGCCGAGGGGGACGAATTCGGTGAAGCCTCCAGTTTCATTCTGAATTTCGCGCAGCAGAAGCATCTGGCGAACCCAGTGTTCAGGCGTCTCGGTGTGACCGTACATCATGGTCGAAGTGGAACGGATTCCGATGCGGTGCGCGGTGCGTATGACCTCGAGCCATTGCGCGGTGGAGAGCTTGTTGGCCGAAAGGATGTGCCGGATTTCGTCGTCGAGAATTTCGGCTGCTGTGCCCGGAAGCGTACCGAGGCCGTTATCGCGCAGCATCGAAAGATAGTCGGCGAGCTTCATACCGGTAAGTTCGACGCCATAGACAATTTCCATGGGCGAGAAGGCGTGAATGTGCATCGCGGGCACGGCGTTCTTCACGGCGCGCAGAATATCGCGATAGTAAAACGGTGGCAGGCCATGCGGCAGTCCTCCCTGAATGCAAACTTCGGTGGCGCCGAGTTGCCGGGCTTCCATGGCCTTTTGGGCAACTTGATCGGGCTCGAGGAAATACGTATCGGACTCGCGTGGGCCGCGGCTGAAGGCGCAGAACTTGCATCCCACAAAGCAGATGTTGGTGAAATTGATGTTGCGATTTACGACGTACGTAACGAGGTTGCCGGCAAGTTCGGCGCGTAGCAGGTTGGCCGCCGTAAGCAGGCCCAGCAGATCATCGCCTTCGGCATGGGCTAGCGCGAAAGCCTCATCCAGCGAAATGACATTGCCGTCTTGAGCTTCGAGAATTCTTTCCAGCGAAGAGCGTACTGCTGGAGCGACTCGTTGCGCAACGGCGAACCAATCGAGGGCAGGGAAGTCTTCGAGTTCCGATATTGAGAGTTCGCGGGGCAAGAGGCCTCCAAAGCTGTTGGTTTCCAAATTACTCCTAGAGGCTGCCGTTTGGCGAGGGGGTGAGCGTAATAGGCCTAGCGGAAAAGGTCGTTGGCCTTGGGACGAAGCAAGTCTCGGGCGCGGCCGTGGGAGGGTTCGTAGGGGAATCCGCGAATGATGCAGGCCGGGGTGCGGTTGAGCTTGCCGCAAACCAGTCCGGCAGCACAGGCTAGCTCATCAGCGATGGCCTCAAGGCTGGCGTGCAGAGTGTAGCCGTGCGGATCGCGGCTGCCGCGATCGTCGCGCAGCGCTTTCATTCCAGCGATGCCGATGCAGAAATCGACGAGACCTTCGCGCCAGGGACGGCCGAATGTATCGGTAATGAGAACAGGGATGGCAAGCCCGGTGCGCTTCTTGAGTTCGCGATGCAGTTTGCGAGCGGAATGATCGGGATCGGCGGGCAGAAGCAGGGCGTGGTATCCGCCATCGACATTGGAGACGTCCACGCCGCTGTTAGCGCAGATGAAACCATGACGCGTTTCGGTAATCAATACGCCGTTCTTGCGCCGGATAACGGCACGGCTCTCGCGGAGCGCGAGCTCGACGACGCGAGCGTCGAGCTTGTACTTCTTCGCCCAGGCGATCGAATGGCTTGAGGGTTTAATCGTAGCCAGATCGACGATGCGGCTTTCCGCTTTAGAAACAATCTTGTGTTTGACGACGAGAATGTCGCCGGATTCGAATACACGATTCCGCTGTCGCAGGGCTTGCAGAAGTTTATCGGCGAGCGAGTCACCGGGTTTGATTTCGTCAGAGAGAGGGATCGGGATGATGCGCATCTCGACGGGAGCGAGCGGTTTGGAATGGCGTTTCGTTTGCACACTCGGCATAGAAAGGTGCCGTCCCTGCCGGGACTCGATCATTCTAACGGCACTCACCCGGCACTGCCGTGCCGGGCTCTCACATGCCGCCGCTTCGCGGCTGGACGGGCGAGTCGCCCGTCCCTACGCGTTCAGAGATGTTCCACCTGCGCGCCAGGCGCTGTGTGCGGGTTTCGCCGGAATGTGCGAGAAGCCTCTGCAAATCTTCGGGATTGTCGATGTCGAGAGCAATGCCCGGAAGCTCCAGCACAATGCAGGGTTTGCCCGTGGCCTGCGCTGCGGCGAGATGAGGCTTAAAGCTGTCATTCCCGAAGCGTAAGGGAAATAAATTCGCGGGCCGGCGAAAGGCGGCGTTGGTTCCGCGTCCGTCGGCGGCAGGAACCAGAACCGATCCCTGCGCGGGCGCATGCGCAAGAATCTGAGCGAGTTCGCTGGCTTGAATCAGCGGAATGTCTGCGGGAATAACGAGGGTGTTATCGATACTGCGCGATACGCAGATTTGTGTCGCCATCTCGATGGCTCCCGTTTCGCCGGGGTTTGCGCGGTCCGCGATGACTTCGAAGTTGTACTGATGCGCGAGTTCGAGCGCGAAGGGATCGCTGGTCACGAGGGCGCAGGCGGGGCGGGCTGGCCAGGCGGCGAGCGCGGCGACAATGTCATGCAGCATGGCTTGCGCCAACTCGGTGCGCGCGGCCTGTTCCAGTATGGCGGCGAGCCGTTGCTTGGCTGCCGAGAGATTCTTGACAGGAATAAGGATCACGGCTGGTCGGAGGCGACGCGTGCTGCCGTTTTGTCGGAAACAGGCTCCTCGGATGGCATCGCGCTGCTCGTATGCGAGAGAACGGTTCGCGCCAGCGCGGCCTTGTCTTCGGCGGAACGCATGATGGTTTGCGCACACTGCACGCGCAACCCGGTCTGGCGAAGAGCCTCTGCAGCACGGGCATCGCGGCTGTCGCAAATGAGGAGATCGAGGAAGTCTTCGTAAGCCTGGGCGACGCCGGCGATCGAGCAAGGCAGCCCCTGCGCGGTCATGAGAATGCCCGCGGGTCCAGCGACGGGAGCGTTCCCCACGATCGGACTTACGGCCGCAACTTTTCCGCGGGCGCTGCACAGAGCCTCGCGAACCCCGGGTACAGCGAGAATCGGGCCGATGCTGGTGATGGGATTGCTGGGGGCGATGAGCACGGTGTCGGCGGACAGGATGGCCTCGATCACTCCCGGCGCGGGCTCGGCATCGGAGGCGCCAGCGAAACGCACCGAAATCACGGGATCCTGGTACCAGCGCTGCACAAAATACTCTTCAAAACTAAGCTCGCCGGAAGGCGTGTTCACGCGCGTTTCGACCCGCGAATCGCTCATGGGAAGAACTCTTGCCTTTACCCCGAGTTTTTCGCAAATGATCGACGTTGCCTCGGAAAGCGTTTTGCCCTCGGCCAAATGCCGCGAGCGCAACAGGTGCATGGCGAGGTCGCGATCGCCGGTGTGAAACCATGTGGCCTCGCCCAGTTGCCCCATCGCCTGCAGGCAGAGAAAAGTATCGCCCTTCACGCCCCAGCCGCGCTCACGGCTGAGAAGTCCGGAGAGAACATAGGTGATGGAGTCGATGTCCGGGGAGACGTAGAGTCCCCACCAGAGCAGGTCGTCACCTGTGTTCACGATCAGAGTGATTTCTTCCGGCGGGATGACTTGCCGCAAACCGTCGACGAACTTGGCTCCGCCGGTGCCGCCGCTAAGGACACAGATCATGCGGCCCTCGTTTCATCTTTGGCTAATTTGGCTAAGCCTTCGCGGTCGCAGGCGGCTTGAAGTTTCTCGCAGAGCAATCCAGATTTGGACAATTCAGGTTTGGACAATCCAAGTTTGGACAACCCAGGTTTAGACATGAGCCCTGGCAAGAATTCGGGATAGACCGGCAAGCGCTGGCGCAATTGCAGTCCCTTGCTTTCAGTCCGCAGGCGCAGTTGCTCGAGATGCGGCCACGGCTTTTCGGGATTGATGTAGTCAGGGGTCAGCGGCGAAATTCCTCCCCAATCGTTGATGCCAGCTTCCAGCAACTCCTCATAATACGGCGCATTGAGGTTGGGAGGCGCTTGAATATTGACCTCAGGCATTAACAAGCGAGCTACCGCCACGGCACGGAGCATCTCGCCCTGGCCGGGTTCGGGCACGTGGGCCATGGGAATCGTGGGCTTGGCGCGGAAGTTTTGGACGATCACTTCCTGGATGTGGCCGTAGCGCTGGTGCAGGTCGCGGATAGCGAGCAGGGTATCGACGCGATCTTCGGACGTTTCGCCAATGCCGATCAGCAGGCCTGTAGTGAAGGGGACGCGCTGCTTTCCGGCTTCTTCGATAGTGCGCACGCGCTTGGACGGAACTTTGTCCTGCGCGTTGTAGTGGGCCGCGCCGGGCGCAAGCAGGGCATTGCTGGTGGTTTCAAGCATGAGGCCCATGCTGGGCGAGACTGCGGCGAGACGGGCGATCCATTCGGCACTCAGCAGGCCGGGATTGGGGTGCGGCAGCAATCTGGTTTCGCGGAGTACGAGTTCGCACATGGCTTCCAGATAATGCAACGTGGACTTGTAGCCCAGATGCCTCAACGTGTCGCGCATCTCCCGGAAGAGCAGTTCCGGTTTATCACCTAAGCTGAAAAGGGCTTCGGTGCATCCCAGCTTTTCGCCAGCGCGGGCGACGGCGAGGACCTCTTCCGGAGTCATGGTATGAGCGCCGGGTTCTCCCGGATCACGCCGAAAGGTGCAGTAGCCGCAATAGTCGCGGCAAAGGTTGGTCAGGGGCAGGAAAACCTTCCGCGAATAGGTGACGACACCAGGCTTGAAGTTTTCTTTTGCCGCGCGGGCGGCGGCTAGCAGCGCCCGGAGATCGTCGTCGGCGCACTGGATCAAGCGCATGGCGAGGTCTCGCGAGATGGGCCACCCAGGCTGCAGATCGGCGAGTTCCGCCGCGCACGCGCCCTGTGCTGGAGTGGCCGTGATGGCAGTTGGAGTCACTGTGCTCGGTACCGCGGGCATGCGGATGCATCGAATCATACATCAGTGGCCAGTGGTCAGTGTCCAGTCAATACGAACTGCCGTCTTAGCCGCGTGCCGTGCTACGATGAACCGACAACCCCATGACGTTCCCCGCTCCAGTCCCGGAGATCCCCGCGGCTAACGTCGACAAAGCCGCAGCCTACTATGTCAACACACTAGGCTTCACCCTCGATTGGGGGGACGACGAAGGCGGCATTGCAGGCATCTCAAGGGGGAATTGCAGACTGTTTATCACCAATCGCCCCTTCCGAGAGTCCTACGGCAACGTGGGCCCTATCCTTTTCTGGCTCAATCTCAATAGCAAAGCTGAGGTGGACGAACTCTTCGCACAATGGAAGGCCGCGCAAGCGAAGATCGTTTCCGAGCCCGAGGACAAACCGTGGAAGCTGCGCGAATTTATGGCCGCCGATCTTGATGGCAACCTCATTCGTGTCTTCTATGATTTCCGGCGCGACACGTAAAAGAGCGACACATCGAAGGTTTCCTGATCAACATTTGGCCACCGTTTATGGATTTCCTTGGATCACAGTTAACCGGAAATTAAATCATCGACTGTTGAAATCAGGCGATTTTACTGATTGACCTCAGCGGGCCACTGCCGTGGTAATGTAGGCAGTCGCGGCCTCAAGACCGCTCGCGTTATGAGCCTCAGTCCAGCCGAATTCCGAAGAGCGATGGGATGCTTTGCCACGGGAGTGACGATCATCACAGTCGATCTGGAGGGCGAAGTCCATGGCATGACGGCCAATGCGCTGGCTTCGGTATCGCTTGATCCTTTGCTTCTGCTGGTGTGCGTGGACCACAGCGCCCGCACCCATGCCCACCTGCATGCCAAGAAACGCTTCGGAATCAATATTTTGGCGGAAAACCAGCGTGTAATCTCGGAATATTACGCGCGACCGGTATACAGTCACGAGGACGCCGAGGCGCAAGCCGGGGCGCGGTTTGACCGGACGTCACAGGGGACTCCCAAATTGCACGGCGCGCTGGCTTATTTGGAGTGCAAGCTGCGATCGTCGCAAGAGGCCGGCGACCACACTGTCTTCATTGCCGAGGTGGAGGATGTGGTAGTGCGCCCAGGCGAGCCGCTGCTGTTTTTCCGGGGCAGATACCGTGAGATTGGCGAGGAAGTGGCGGGTTAAGCTAAAAGGCCCGGCGCCTTCTGAGGGGGTCACCGGGCCCGAGGGACTCGCAGACGTTTCAACCATATTTAAACGCCGGGCCTGTGGAGAACAAGGTTAGATGTCACAATGTGGTTGTGACGGATGTCACAGGAGTCGGTGGCCAGTGATCAGTCGGCAGTGGCCAGTAAAACCGGAACCGCGCCACAGGTAAAGCACAGGGGGTGTTGTGCGGTCGCCACTTTTCCGGCAGCCGAGCATCTAAGGTCAGTGGCCAGGGATCAGTGGGCAGTGGCCAGTAAAATCCGGAACTACATGTGTGCTCTGGGTTTACCGGCCACTGACCACTGGACACTGACCACTGATTTGGAGACATATTTCATGACAGAAACGAAGATGGCAAAAAGCGAGTCGGAGTGGAAACAGAAGCTCACTCCCGAGCAGTATCACGTAACCCGCGAGGCCGGAACCGAGCCCGCTTTTACCGGAAAATACTGGAAGACCAAGGACGCTGGGACCTATCACTGCGTTTGTTGTGGCGAACCGTTGTTCGATTCCACGACCAAGTTCGATTCCGGAACGGGCTGGCCAAGTTTCTACAGGCCTGCAGACGAGGGCAAGGTCGAGGAGCACAAGGATTCCAGCTATGGGATGGTGAGAACCGAGGCGCGCTGCGCGAAGTGTGGCGCTCACCTGGGGCATGTCTTTGAGGATGGTCCTCAGCCGACCGGGCTGCGGTATTGTATGAATTCCGCGGCACTGGACTTGAAGCCGCAAGAAAAAGAGAAGAAGTAAGAAAGCTCAGCCACGGATTACACGGATGAGCACGGATAGATCAATTCTGGGTTATCCGTGGCAATCCGTGTGAATCCGTGGCTGCCTTGAGCAGATCTACGCGCTTGCGGTCGCAGCGAGTGCCTTCGGAGTTTCTGCCACGGTGGACTTCAATGTTTCGATCGGTTTTGTCTGGTTCTGCTTCTGGTCGGCGCTGCGTACTTCGATGCCGCCTTTGAGAACCGCGCCATCTTCCACGCTGATGCGTACAGTGGAAACGTCACCGTTAACCACGCCTTCGCTGCGGATATCCACGCGATCGGTGCACTCGATGTTTCCCGTAACCTTGCCCATGACTACAACTTCGCGGGCGGTGATGTTGGCCTGCACGCTGCCGTTGCGCCCGATGGTGACGCGGTTTTCCGGTAAACTGATCTTGCCTTCGATGCAGCCGTCGATATAAAGCGCTTCGGAACCGCTGATTTCGCCTTTAATGACGAGGGTGCGGCCGATTGTGGCCTGCTCTATGGGCGCGCTGACGGTTTTGACGGGGTTGAAGGTGTTAGGGGTGGTGGAAACTGGCGAAGTGGACTTGCCGTTGAACGTGTACTCTGAGGGCTGGAGCATGCAACCTTCCTTGGTTTCCGCGCGGCACATCCGTCGGCGCCGCCCCTGCGGTGAGTCTTGAATCCTGAGCCTCTGGCGGCTTCGTTCCCATCGGCCAAACTGACTATCGCACAAAGGTAAGTAATCCTCCGAGATTACGGAAGAGGCTGTCCAAATGTGTGACGGTGTCGGTTTAGTCTGCGGCCTGCAACGATTGGGACAGGTCTTCCCACTCTTTGATCAGAGCGGCATGCGCGGTTTTGTGCTGCTCGAGTTCCTGGGATTGCCGCTGATTTTCATCGGCGCTGACGAAGTCCTGCAAAGCGGTTTCACACTGCGCGATCACGGTCTCAGCACGGCTGATTTCCCCTTCCAGTTCACGGATGCGGTCTTCCATCTTCTTGCGCTTGATGGGATTCATGCGCTTCGCCTTTGAGGCAGGCTGGGCTTCCGTGGCGGCCTGATTGCCGTTGGAAGGCGTCTCCAAAACAGGTTCGGATTTGCTCAACTGCTGTCGGATCGACTCATCCTGCTTCGCGTTCCCGCCCTGCTTGCGCCAGAGATAGTCTTCGTAGTTGCCGGGATAGACCTCGACCTTTCCGTCGCCAATCTCGAAAACGCGCGTGGCCAGCTTGTCGATAAAGTAACGATCGTGCGAGACGAAGACGACCGTGCCGGTATATTCCATGAGCGCATCGAGCAGAACATCTTTAGCCCGCAGATCGAGGTGGTTGGTGGGCTCGTCGAGCAGCAGGAAATTCGCCGGATGCAGTAACAAGCGCAACAGTGCGTAGCGCCCGCGTTCGCCGCCGGAGAGCACTCCGATCTTCTTGAACACGTCGTCTTCGGAGAACAGAAAACAGCCGAGCAAGCTGCGCAGTTCGGTCTGGGTGGAGCGCGGGGAGGCGTTTCCGAGATCGTCAATCATGCGAGCCTCAGCGTCCAGTTCTTTGTATTGATCCTGCGCGAAGTAGTCGGCCTGAACGTTGTGGCCAAGTTTGAATTCGCCGCGCGTTGTCTTCTCCGCGCCTGCGAGAAGCTTGATGAGAGTGGACTTGCCGGCTCCGTTTACTCCCACCAGCGCAATGCGGTCGCCTTTCTCAATCATGAAGTTGACATCGCGGAAGACTTCCTTTTCGCCGCCGTCAGCCCTGGCATAATTCTTGGCCACGCCTTCGAATTCAGCCACGATGCGTCCACTCGGCTTGGGCTGCGGGAAGGAAAAGTGAATCGTCTTTTCTTCCGGCGGAACCTCGATGCGCTCGATCTTCTCCAGTTCCTTAATTCTGCTTTGCACCTGCTTGGCCTTGGTAGCCTGGTAGCGGAAGCGATTGATGAACACTTCCAGTTGCTCGATGCGGTCGCGCTGGTTGCGGTAGGCGGCCTGCAACTGCTCGTTGCGCTGCGTCTTCTGTGCCAGGAACTTGTCGTAGTTGCCGGTATAGAACCAGAAACGCTTGTTCCAGATCTCCGCGATCTTGTTCACCGTAACGTCGAGGAAATATCGGTCGTGCGAGATGAGCACAAAGGCATGCGGATAATTGTGCAAATATTCTTCCAGCCAGTTGCGCGCTTCCAGGTCGAGATGGTTGGTGGGCTCGTCGAGCAACAACAGGTTTGGTTTTTGCAGCAGCAGTTTGGCCAGTGCGAGCCGCATCTGCCAGCCGCCGGAGAATTCATCGGTTTGCCGCTCCCAGTCTTCTTTGCGAAAGCCTAGGCCCATCAGAACTCTTCCCACTTCGGCTTCAATCGAATAACCATCGCGGGTGCGGAATTCGTGCTCGAGGCTGTGATAGCGGTCGGCGACGTCGGCATATTCCGGGCTGGCATGGTCGAGTTCGGAGATTTGATGGGTGAGCGTTTCCAGTTCGCGCTCCATGGCGTGCAGGTCGGTGAACACGGCCATGCATTCGGCAAACACGGTGCGGCCGGTGAGAGATAAGCCGTCCTGCGGCAGATACCCGGCTGTGGTGCCTTTGGCGACGATGAGGGAGCCGTAGTCGAACGAATCCAGGCCCGCAAGAACCTTCATCAGCGTGGATTTGCCGGTGCCGTTCCCGCCCACGAGGCCGATGCGGTCGCGAGGCGTGATCAGCCAGTCGGTGTTTTCGAAGAGAAGTTTGTGTCCGAAACGTTTTCCGGCGCCGGAGAGCTGAATCATGAGCTGGATTCATCGTCTCATAAAGCGGCTGCGAGCTGCGAGCTATGAGCGTTCGGCCGGCAAGGGTTGAGATTTTGGTCGAGACGAGAGCTTGGAATCTTGTCAGCCGTGGTTTCTCGAAGCCCATAGCTCGCGGCTCGCAGCTTACGGATGTGCTGCGGCGCGTGCGTTGCGGCCGTCCGAGTAGCGGCCCCACAATTCGCTGTGGAAGTGAATGCGATCCAGCGCGCGATCGATCACGGCTTCGAACTCGTGCGCGTATTTCACTTCGCGGCCTTTGGCCAGGCGACGGCGAGCTTCTTCGGGGCTGAACCAGGTGGGATGGCGGAGCGGCTCATCAGGCCGGCGCATCTCGTGGATTTCCATCAGAAATGCCTTGACGACAAATTCCTGCACGCCCCCCGGCTGCCAGAAGACACCTTTGGAGTGGATATAGAGATGAAAGTGGCGCGGCTCGATCGTGCCCAGCGCTCCGCCTTCTTCCGCCGCTTCGCGTTCGGCGGCCTGGCTGTGCGATAGGCGCGCTTCCGGAGATCCCTTGGGAAAGGTCCACTTATTCCCGCCGTTGGTATTTACCAGTAGAAACTCCACGGTCTCGCCTCGCTTGCGGTAACAGACCGCAGCCACCTGCAGCGGCAGCGACTTCGCGATGCGCGGCGAACCCATGGGGCGCCCTCCTGTAAATAGGTTACTCGCAAGATATTTCACGAATGTTAACGTGCAACGAAAATTGTGCAGTACGGGAGTTACTGTAGTTACCAAAATGGGACAAGATCTTTAATAGCTCACGATAATAGTCCACGATCCGCCGGGACTCTCATGCGCGGCCACAGTCTGCCACGGAATCCGCTTGCTTGAAATTTCAGCGGCAGCGTGACCCCCGGATAGGACGGCGCATCGCAAACAGCCCTCGCGGATTCTTGTTTCGGTGGTCTGACAGCTGTACCATGCTGGCGGAACATGAAAGTTAAGCCAGTAGGAGGACGGGCTGGTTAGAAACTCGTCTAAGGCGGAATTTCTCCCTCCTGCTCTAGAAAATCGAAATGGGAGGGACTTGCGGCGTTTAAGGATCTGAGCGAAATCGCATCGAGGTCAGACCACCATACCTACATACCTTTGCGCGTCCACGACCCTAAAACCTCACCCGTCGGCGTTCGAGTTGCGGTATAGTAACCCGACCATCGCCGGTTTTCCCCCGACTGGCTAGTGCGGAGTAGCTCCTGTGTACAAAGTTCTGCGGACTTCGCGGCTGTATGAGCAGATCGTGCAGCAGATTGAAGAGTCTGTCCTCAATGGTTCGCTAAAGCCGGGCGACCAGCTTCCCGCCGAGCGGGATTTGGCGCAGCGTCTCGGCGTGAGCCGCACCGCGGTGCGCGAAGCGGTCAAGGCGCTGCGCGAAAAAGGTTTGGTGGAAGCTTACTCCGGCCGTGGCACTTTCATTACAGACGGAACGTCGCACGCCGCGCGCCAATCGTTCGACCTCATGGTGAAGATCGGACAGCCGGAAGGCTCTCCGCATTTGACCGAACTGCGTTTGATACTGGAGCCGGGAATCGCCGCCCTAGCCGCGTCGCGGGCTGGAGAAGAGCACCTGGCGGCCATGCGAGAAGCAGTAACCGTAATGGACCGCGCCCAAAGAAATCCCGAGGTCTACATCGAGGCGGATCTCGATTTCCACCTGGCGCTGGCGGAAGCGGCCGCGAATCCGCTCATTCTTTCCCTCATCGATTCCATTGTTGGGCTGCTGCGCCAGCAGCGTATGAAAATCTTCAACGTCGAAGGCGGGCCGCAACGCGGGCAGGTTCATCACAAGCACATTCTCGAGGCGATAGAACGGCGCGACGCGGAGACCGCCCGTTTCGCTATGCGCGCTCATCTCGAACAAGTAAGCCAGGATTCGAAGGTTACCGCCGGCGGCAAATCGTCTAGTAAACATCCACCTGTACTTTCCAAAACAACTGCTTAGTCCCTGCACGCAAGGTCGGAGGTTGGCCGGATGGCAAAACTCGGGTTCATCGGTTTGGGCGTCATGGGTAGCCAGATGGTGAACCGGCTGCTCAGCAAGGGTCACAGCGTCGTCGGCTACAATCGCACCCGATCCAAAGCGCAGTGGCTCATCGAAAAAGGGATGCAGTGGGCAGAATCGCCGCGCGCCGTGGCGAGCTCTTCTGACTTCATCTTCTCCATGGTGACCAACTCGGCCGCTCTCGAAGCCATTGCGGAGGGCTCCGATGGAATGCTGGCGGGCTTGAGCGCGGGCAAGATTTTCATCGACATGAGCACGGTGAGTCCCGCTGTGAGCCGGGCGCTGGCCGCGAAGGTGCGGGAAAAGGGTGCGGATATGGTTGACGCGCCCGTCTCCGGCAGCGTGGTTACGTTGCAGGAAGGCAAATTGTCGGTGATGGTCGGCGGACGCAGCGAGACGTTTGAGAAGGTGAAGCCGCTGTTGCTCGACATTGGACCGAAGGTGACTCATGTCGGCGACAACGGTCTCGCGCTCTCGATGAAGATCGCTATCAACCTGAGCCTTGCAGTGCAGATGCTGGCGTTTTCCGAAGGCGTATTGCTGGCCGAGAAGAGCGGCATCGCGCGTGAGACGGCGGTCGACGTTCTAACCCACAGCGCGGTGGCCTCACCCATGATTCAATACCGCGGGCCCTTCGTTCTGCAACAGCCGGAAGAAGCGTGGTTCGATGTCAACATGATGCAGAAGGATATGGTCTTGGCGATGGACCTCGGTCGTCAGCTCAATGTGCCCTTGCCCAGGCAAGAAGAAATGACCACAGCCGCCTCCATGCCACGAAGCCGGCTGCGAAGTCGCAGCCGAGAAAAGAGACGTAGTGCCCGCACTGTGCGCACCTATGATGTAGCTGTATTGAGCCAATCAAACCCAGGCGGTATTCTCTAAGGTAGTTCCTTGGTCCCTAAGCTGGTGAAAGCCGCTATTCTCAGAACCGTGAAACAACCTCTCCAGATTGAAGAGATTCCCAAGCCGCAACCGGCGCCGGGTCAGGTTCTTCTTCGCGTCCGCGCGTGCGGTGTTTGCCGCACGGATCTGCACATCCTTGAGGGGGAATTACCGCCGCGAAAAGATTCGCTAATCCCCGGCCATCAAATTGTGGGTGACATTGTCGAGGGCGCGACGGCCGATTTGCCGATCGGCACGCGGGTTGGAGTTTCCTGGATCGGTGGTGTAGACGGAACCTGCCCGTATTGCCGCCGCGGACTTGAAAATCTTTGCGACATGCCAGTCTTCACTGGATATACCGTCAACGGCGGCTATGCAGAGTATGCAACGGCGCGCACCGACTTTGTATTCGATCTCCCTTCGGAACTGGATGATCTGCATGCCGCGCCGCTGTTATGCGCCGGCATCATTGGTTTTCGCAGCCTGCGTGTAGTGGGCGTTGAACCCGGCGACCGGGTTGGACTTTTTGGTTTTGGAGCATCCGCGCATCTGGCGATTGCCGTCCTGCAGTCCTGGAATTGTGAGGTGTATGTTTCGACGCGCGGCGATTCGCATCGCCGGTTGGCCACATCTCTAGGTGCCACGTGGGTCGGCGGTGAAGCGGAGAAACCGCCAGTCGAACTCGACCGCGCCGTGACCTTCGCGCCCAGCGGAGATGTGGTGATCTCGGCGCTTTCGAGCCTGCGCAAGGGAGGCGTAGTTGCCATCAACGCAATCCACCTCGACCGCATTCCTGAGTTCGATTACGACAGTCTTTTGTGGGGCGAGCGTCAAATCCGCAGCGTGGCCAATATGACCCGCTCCGATGCCCGCGATTTTCTCAAAATCGCCGCCGAGATTCGGATCGAGCCGAAGGTAACCGTATTCTCTCTGGAACAAGCGAACGAAGCGCTCGCTGCCGTCAAGAATGACGCGATCAACGGAGCCGCCGTGATCGTTCGGTAGAATTTCCCTGCTGCCCACGACACAATTAGCCGGGAACCGTACCAGTCCCACAATTTTGCACAGGGTTTTTGCTATACTCCTGCCCATGCAAACTCAGGAATTGCTAAGCCAACAGGAGTGCTCGCAGAGGATCGGAAGTGACCCGCTCAGTTATCCGATTAGCCTTGTGAAGATGGCCTGGGCGTATAACGATGCGTTGAGCAAGTGCCCGTTCCTTGGTGTGGAGTCACGTGAAAGGGACGAAGCATGGGCGGCAGGTGATAAGTTCTGGAGTGCGTTTGTCTCTTATAGGCAGGGAAAGTAAAATTCGACCGAGACATCCAAGCCTAACAGATAGACGCCGGTTAACGTTGGCCCCTGCGCTTCTCACTTAACTTCCTAATCGTTTTTTCCACTGATGGCCTTGCAGCCCGTCCGTAAACATGCCGTACCAATCCAAGTATCGGTTCCTTTTTTGCTCATCATCTATGTTGGTAAACCAATACTTGACATCGGGAGGCATTGGAAGGTCGGTGTGTTCCCCATGTTTCCATGTGTGCGAATCGTAAACCATCCGAATGACCCACTCGCCGTTCTCTTCGTAAACAAGAACCACAATGCGGGGCTGACCCGGTTCCAACGCAACCATTCGGTCCCCCGCGATTCTGACCTTTGTTTCGTGGTCTGTCCAACCCTCATTTCGGTAGAGCATTAAATGCGTTCCATGGGGCAAACGGAGTTCGGCATCGGGGATTCGGTCTTTTTGCTCAGGCATTATGCCTTTCAAAAAATCGTTGCGCTGATTGACCCTTGCCTTACAATTCCGGCCCGGAGTGAACCGGCAACTACTGCGTTTTAAATTGGTCGGGGCGCGCGGATTTGAACCGCGGACCCCCTGCGCCCAAGGCAGGTGCGCTACCAGGCTGCGCTACGCCCCGACATGTTCAGACTGATCGACTGACTCTTCCAATTATAAATGACGGAACGCGCTATAATTTTTTACTGAATATGCAGAGCCTGCGGTATGCGTTGATTGCGTACGTGAAAAGTCCAGTGGGGGAGTTCGTCGAGAACCTCCGGCGGGAGCTGCATCCGGACCTGCCACACCACGCGGCCCACATCACCTTCCTGCCGCCACGGCCTTTACAGGGAACCGAAAGTGCCGCTTTGCATGTGCTGGCTGGAATCTGCGGCCAGGCCGAACCTTTCGAGATTTCCCTCGGAGAAATGGAAAGCTTTGTGCCCACCACGCCGACCGTCTATATCCGCGTGGCTCAGGGTGCTTCGCGCCTGGAAGAGCTGCACGAGCGGTTGAATACACAAGCGCTCAGCTTCGCCGAGGAGTGGCCTTATATCCCTCACTTGACGATCGTGAAGATGGCGCACGAGCCGGCAGCCGAAGAAGCTCTGCAAATCGCCCGCGCACGCTGGCAGCATTATTCGGGAAGCCGCCTCCTCCTGCTCGACCGCCTCACGTTCGTGCGCGAAGACGCGCAAAACTGCTGGGTCGACCTGGCTCCGGTTGCACTGGGCGGTAGCCTGGTTTCGCCGTAAGAAGTCCCGCTACCCATACTTTTGCTTGTGACGCCAGCCGAGGTTGGCTATACTTCCCTGAAACCAGGGGGTGGAAGATGAAACGGTTCCTCGCCTCGTTCGCTTGCACGTTGTTCCTCTCTGCATTTTCCCTGTGCCAGGTTTCAGGTTCGGTTTCAACCGGGCCGAATGGCATGCATGGCACGATGAACTTTTACCCGCTGAATCATCGCGTGGCCGCGATTGCGGGTGCGCCCTACTCTGCGGATAGGGTCGATGAGCATGTGCAGACCCTCGAGGATGGGACGCACATCGCCCAGACCTTTCCAACAACGAAAGTGTACCGGGATTCGATGGGCCGAACTCGCACCGAGCGTCCCGCGATGAGAGGCGCGATCGAGAGGCGTGCGAATCAGCCGGAAAGCCCGATCGTTGTTGAGATCATCGACCCGGTTGCTCGTGTCAGGTATGTGTTCACGCTGGATCAGCCGGTAGCGCATCGCCAGGAGTTGCCCGCCGGAAGCTCTCAAGGCACTTTGCCGCGACGGCCGATCGGCCATGCCGTAGCCGGCGACGCAACCGGCGCGGCTGCGGTCGCCGCCGCCGTCGACGATAGTGGGGTTCCCCCCGTTCGCGCGGCCGCGTCGAATGCAGCGCGGCACGGAGCAGGCGACGATTCTCGTCCCCAGTCCACCATGGAAGATCTGGGCCCACAGGTCATTGAGGGAATACAGACAGAGGGCAAGCGCCATACTCTGACCTGGCCGGTGGGTTCAGAGGGCAATGATCGTCCGATCACTCACGTATTAGAGACGTGGACCTCACCGGAGCTGAAAGAGGTCATCCTTAGAAAATCGGAGGATCCGCGCAGCGGAGAGCACACCCACAAACTCGTCAACATTGACCGCAGTGAGCCGGACCCCAGCCTGTTTGAACCTCCGGCGGGCTATACCATTAAAGACGAGGCGGGAGAATTCACGATCGATTGGAGCACACCTGCGCGTTGATCTGTAACTGAGTTAGTGCGTCTTAAGAACGCCCGGATTCTGGCTGTCGTGCTGTGGAATATGCAAGCCCGGTTCGCTAACGAACCGCGCTTCCTGTGCTTCCTCCCGCAGTTACCCGAGTGATTACCCGCTTGTTACGTTACCCTCGCACGGCTGTAATGGCCCCTGGTACATTTCCCTCCCGTGCATTGCGAAGGCTCTGGCTGAGCTGTAAACAAAAGACAGGGAATGAGTTGAAATCCCGCGCCGGAAGCCGCTTGAGGCGTGGGGTTCGGCAATGCCGGAGGGCAGAAGCATGCAGATCGGGGTCTACGGTTCGGGTTATCTGGGGACGGTGATTTCGGCATGTTTGGCGGATTTTGGCACTCCGGTTTCTTGCTGTCATCCTGATCGGACGCGCATGGTCGAGATGGCCCAGGGCAATATTCCCTTCTTCGAAAAGAATCTGAAAGAGATTATTCGGCGCAACGTGCGGGCGGGGCGCCTGGCGTATTCCACCGACATCGAATCCTTCGCTCGCAAGACGCAGGTTATTTTTCTGGCGGAAGACAGCGCGGACAATCTGGCCGATGTGGTGATGCGGATCGCACGGCTGGCTTCCAAGCCTCCGATTCTGACGATCGTCACTCCCGTGGCTGTGGGAACGGCGGCAGCGCTGGAGAAATCCTTAAAAGACGCCGGTGTTCATGGGACGATTGTTTCGCAGCCCATGTTCTTCACCGACGGTTGTGCCGTGGAAGACTTCAACTGGCCCGACCGCCTGATTCTGGGGTCAACCTCCAACGAAGCAGTGCAGGTTCTCAAGCAGATTTTTCATCCGCTGGTCATGCGCGGCGTGCCGGTGATCGTAACCAACCAGGCGACGGCTGAACTGGTGCGGGAATCGGCGACGGCATTTGTGGCGACCAAGATTTCTTTCATCAATGAGGTTGCGGCGCTGTGCGAGCGCGTTGGCGCGGACGCAGTGAGCCTGGCGCTGGCCCTCGGCCTCGACAAAAAGATCGCTCCTCGCTGTTTGCAGCCGGGAGCGGGCATGGGCGGCGTGTTCGCCGAATCTGATATGGATTCGCTGGCGCAATTGGCTTCGGCCAACGGTGTGCCCCTGAAAGTGCTGAGCGCGGCGCGGGACGTCAACCATACTCTGGCCGACCGCCTGGTCGACAAGATTGCTCTGGCGTTGAATTCGGTGGAGAACAAAGATGTGGGAATTCTGGGCCTGGCTTTCAAGCCCAATACGAATTCAGTGGCGGGTTCTTCTGCGATACGCCTGGCCGAATCGCTGGTTGCGAAAGGGGCGCGGGTGCGAGCGTACGATCCGGTGGCTCTCTCCGAAGCGAAGATAAGGCTGAACGGATCGGTGCGCTATTGCGAATCTGCTTATGCCGCCGCCGAAGGTATGGACGCGCTGGTTGTAGGCACAGGCTGGCCCGAGTTCCGCGTGCTCGATTTTGACCGCATCAAGCACCTGCTCAAGAAGCCCATCATCGTCGATACGAAAAATCTGCTGGACTCAGCGCGCTTGCGCGCCATGGGGTTCGAATACGTCGGGGTAGGGCGGGGATAAGCGCTGGCTAGCGCGCCGGTGGGATTTAAGCAGTTGGATGAGAATGAAATTTCCCTGGTTCTGTGAGCTGGTTCTGTGAACGATGAGCTTCTCAATTCCGCACCGCAGTCTGAGCGTCTGACGCTGTTGTCCCGCTTTACAGTCTTTCTCTCTGGGCTTCTCGACGGTCTCTCGTTTCTTCTCTTCTGCGTATCCTTTTCGAGCCTCACGCACGTTTTGAGTTCTTGGTGGAACCGCCTCTCGGAGGAGTGACGCGCCTTCCTCGGACGCTCATTACAATGTTTCCCTTCCTGTATAGTCGCCACCATAAACAATTTAACCGTGATTAGAGGCTTTATGAATCAACCAAGAAGGGATCTCCTCGATCGACAGATGGGAAGGCAAATCCGGCCCAGTTTGGATCGAGTGGTAGAGATGACGGATCGTTGCGTGAACTACGGCACACACCTCATAGTGAAATGCGATCGTGCAGCCGGACAGAGACAGGTGGTAGGGGCAGTCATGCTAGGTCTACACGTCGTCGAAGTGCTCGACGCCATCTCTGTCCTAATTCGGAAGTGTTGTGTCGATCCGGCGAAGACCCTGCTCCGAAGTCAAATGGAGGCGATGTTCGGGATCGCATACATGGCACAGGCAGACTCGGAGCGTAGAGCAACGCAGTATGTCGTTGCCCATGCCCATTGGCGAATCGATTGGTACAAGAAACTTGATCCCGCCGTGGAGATCGGGAAAAAGCTGAGGGCCCAACTCAAGAAGGACTCCACATTTCACGAGTTGGACATCGTTGCGCTCGACACGACCGGAAATATACAGAATCTGGAGACTATGCTCGCACGACCCGAGTATTCGATCGTGGAGGCTGATTGGCAGAGGCTTCGCCAGCAAAAAAGCGGCCAAATCTGGTGGTACTCGTTAAATGGGGGACCGAGGAATATCGGGGAGCTCGCGGCGGCGGTAGGAGATTCCGGCTGGTATGAAGTCCTGTTTAGGCTCTATTCCGGCGAGATCCATGCAACCAATGCTTTGAGCAGCCTTCACCGGTCGCACGACAAGGGAGGCGCATACCAGCCTCTCCGCTACCCAACGGACCTGCCAATGGTGACGATGAATGCTGTCTCGATGACGCTACGGACGTATCGGAGCCTGATCGACAGGCTGATTCCTGCCGAAAGAGATGAGTACGCAAAGTGGTTCGCGAAGGAGATAAAGCCAACTTACAATGAACTAGCGCAGTTCAAGATTGTCGACCCCAGCCGACCGTCGAAAACCCCGCCGAGACGGTCTTCCTAAGTATTCCGAGCTCACGAGCGATGCTCGCGACACGCACCTAACCCAACGCTTCGTAAAGGTGACCTTCCACTCTGTCGGCTACTTTGGGTAACTCTTTGCGGGCGTGTTGCAGAAAATGCGGCGAGGCGCGGTGAGCCTCGAGCGCCGCGTCGTCCTTGTACTGCTCGTAAATGAAAAAGCGCCGCGGCTCAGTCTTGTGCCGGTGGACCTGATACATCAGGCAGCCCGGCTCCTTGCGCGATTCTTCGGTCAGCTTCGCAAAAATCGGGGCCAAATCGGCGTCGTGCCCTGCCTTCGCCATCCAAGTCACTGCCAAAACTACCATCGTGCGCTCCCTAGGTTAGTAAGTAGTCTTAGTGCATGACCAATGAGGAAGTCAATTCTATTTGCACGATGAGGCCATCTTCAACTCGCTAACGAATTCGTCCACGAAAATCGTTTGATCGCGGTCCGGACCGGTAGAGACGATGCCGACCTTCGCCCCGGTTTCCCTCTCTACAAATGCCAGGTACTCGCGGGCCTGACGAGGTAACTGCTCGAACTTCGTTATACCCTGGGTGGAAGTCCGCCAACCCTTTAGCTTCTGATAAATACACTCCAGCTTGTCGTAGCCGCTGGCTTGCGCCGGGATTTCCATTGTCTTTTTTCCGTCGACCACGTAGCCCACGCACACCGGAATCTCAGCCAGCTCATCGAGCACATCCAGCTTGGTTACTACCAGCCACGAGATTCCGTTGATCATGGCAGCGTAGCGCAGCAGGGGTAAGTCGAGCCAACCCGTGCGCCGCGGACGCCCCGTTACCGCGCCAAATTCATTGCCTCGCTTGCGTAATTCTCCGCCAAGCTCGCCTTTCTCCTCGCTGGGGAACGGACCTTCGCCCACCCGCGTGCAGTAAGCTTTGGTAAGCCCGATCACCGAATCGATCGCATTCGGAGCGACGCCGGTTCCGGTCGCCGCGCCTCCGGAAGTCGCGCTGGAAGAAGTTACAAAGGGATAGGTGCCGTGATCGATATCGAGCATCGTCCCCTGCGCACCTTCGAACAGAATAGATTCACCGTCGGCCAGCGCCTGGTTCAGCAGCACCGCCGTGTCACACACAAAGGGCGCGATCTTCTCGGCCGCAGCAGCATACTCCGTGTACATCTTGTCGGCATCGAGCGGCTCGGAGTTGAAGAGCGCGTGCGCGATCATGTTCTTCTCGTGTACCGCGTTTTCGATGTGCTTTTTCAGAAGCTGAAGATCGAGCAGGTCTGCGACGCGCAACCCCCGCCGGCCCATCTTATCTTCGTAGGCTGGGCCGATTCCGCGCGAGGTCGTGCCGATCTTGACGCGTCCCGGCGCGTTCTCAGCCGCCAGTTCGATCATGCGATGGTAGGGCAGAATCACCTGGGCGCGGTTCGATACAAAAAGATTTCCGTCGACCCTCACGCCTGCCTCGCGTAGCCCGCCGACTTCCTTCAGAAAGGCCACGGGATCGAGGACCACGCCGTTGCCGATCACGCTGCGGCACGCCGTCCGCAGCACTCCGCACGGAACCAGCTGCAATATGAATTTCTTTCCGTTAATGATGACGGTGTGGCCGGCATTGTGTCCACCGGCGTAGCGGGCCACGACGGAAAAGCTCTCCGACAGAACGTCGACAATCTTTCCTTTGCCTTCGTCGCCCCACTGGGCGCCGACAATCACCGCAGTCTTGCCTCGTTTCAATGCCAACTCCGTCAGGGAAATTCGCGCGGACGTGTAGCAGCTCCGCACCTATTCGTGAAAACCTATCGCGAACACCGGGGTCGCACACTCCTCGCCCCGCGGCAAATAATTATGAAAGGCTTATGGGATGAAAGCGGAGAAGATGTGTACGGATTATCTTATCGCGCCCGTGCACCGGATGGCAACGCGAGGGTCGAATTGCGCCTCGCGGCAATCGTGAGAAGAATAATCAATCCGGCGGCGAAGATTGCGTTGCCAATGCGATCCGCCATCCCGCCACCGCCTACCGCCGGCGGTTGGATGAATGCGTGCCACGCGTATGCCAGTGCCGCGCCTCCGGCCAGCGCTAGTCGATGCATTCCGCCCCAGCCTTGCCGATGAGACAGCACTAGCACGGCTGCAATCACTGCGAAATCGAGGACGAGATAGATGGCAACGGCCCACATGTTCCATGCGTTCGGCACCACCATAAAAACCGAACCCGCCGCCAACGCACCTGCACCAACCAGCCACGCACTGGGAACCCATCCCGGTGCCTGGCCGGTCGATCGCCTTGGGAGCCTAAAAGCGACGACAACTGCCCCGGCACAAATAATGCCAGACACGACAAATTGCGCGATCGAGGCCACATAGTGGTCCTGCTTGATCTCGATCGCAGTCGATGCCGCCGCGCCCAGAACAAACAATACAGCGGTCACTACAACCCCAGGCCGCCCCAACCACGGCGTGGTTGCGCGGTCGGGCACCAGCGCTTCCACCAGCGCTATTGAGACGGAGATGCTCCACACCGTGTGCAACGTCAGCACGAAAATGGTCCACCAAACCCCGATCCCGAGCGCCGCAATGTAGGCGTGGTCCAGCAGGTGCAGGTTTAAATGCAGGTAATTGGGATTGAATAAGGTTTGGGTGGTAAACGCTTCCTCGAAGAGGGCATAGGCAAACGCCAGCACGAAGATGCTCGGCCATCCTCTGCCCGTGCGCCGCACCACTTCGCGGATCAGCAGCGCTCCACCGCCGTACATCGGCGCCAGGATCACCAGCGCTCCCAGCAGTTTGATGGGTAAATCGCCGAGCAAGAACTCCGCCACCAGAGGGGCGACGAAAAACAATCCAACTGCCGGCGCCACGCGCCTTGCCAAAGGCTCCGTCATAGCTGGATCTTAGCAGGCCGGAAAGATTGTTCGCGTCGCCACACGCGGAAATTATGGCGTAAGAGAAGGGTTGTAAAGTCGCCTAAACCGGGTCGCTCTTGCGGCCGTGAATCTGTCGGCGGCGATTCCCGGAATCGAGTGCAAGATTACTCCGTCGATTTTGACGGCATCCGGGATGCCGAAGTCTCGAGTTCTCCACCTCGGGAAGGACGCGTCGTAGCGTGAAACATGGCTATTGCGAGGCCTTCAGCAACTCCTTCAGATACTGCTGCCACGCCGCTGCCCAAGTGTGAGTGCCGTGACCGTGACCTTGCTCGGAGATCGGAAGCAGGACGAAACGGCCATTTTTCACTCGTTTGATTTCTCGTTCGGCGATCCCGAGTTCTGGAGGATTGATGAAATCGTCGGCTGAATTCACGAACATCACGGGCGCAGTGATTTTCTCCAGCTGCGGAGAGGGATCGTAGTTCCGCGAGGCATTTACCGCATAAAGCAGGTCGTTGGCATCATGGTCCGCAATGAACCGCTTCGCGAAAACCTGAGCTGCCGCATCGGTCGCCTCGCGCGTGGGAAGGTTTTGCTGCATCGGTAGCGCTGCGCCCCCGGCAATGTAGAACATGTCCGCAGCCACTTCCAGAGCGCTCAACGGCTGGGAAGTGTACTCCCCATTCTTCCAATCGGGGTCGTCGCGAATGGCATCGATCACCATTTTGCGCCAGGCTCGATTCCGTCCCGCAATCTGCACTGGCTGGCAGGCCAGGGGCATGAGCGCATCCATGAAGTCGGGAAAGCCTTCTCCCCAAAGCCACGCATGCATGCAGCCCATGGACGTGCCGAGGATCAGGCGCAGATGGTTTACGCCCAGGTCTTTCAGCAATAGGTACTCCGCCACAACCATGTCGTCGTAGGTGTACTGCGGAAAATGAGCGTGCATGCCGTCGCTGGGCTTGCTGGATTTTCCGTGCCCAAGGTCATCCGGCAGAATGATGTAATAGCGCGTGACATCGAGGAGTTGCCCCGGTCCAAATAACACACCAGCAAACTGTGGCGCCAGGAATTGTGCGCCGGTACCGCTGGTGCCGTGTAACAGCAGCACTGCATTCGTCACCTGACCCTTCGCGTCGCGCACAGGCGTCCCGAAGGTTGCGTAGTGCATTCGCAACTTAGGCAGCGCTTCGCCTGACATGAAATGGAAATCGAGGAAAAAGTAATCGCCTTCTGTAGGGGTGGGCAATTGACGCAGTTCTTGCGCCCGAAGGACTGCTGCAAAAGAAATCAGGAGGAATAAAGTCGCAACCTTGCCCTTTCGGAGACAACCCTGCATATTGGCACCTCGGTCGGAAGCAGGTTATCACGCGCCTATCGGCAATCATTCAGAAGGTCTAAAATTCCCACACGTGGCTCTATGCCAAAATTCGAAAAGCACATTTTTATATGCGGCAATCAGCGCCCACCGGGAAATCCGCGGGGATGCTGCGATCCCACCGGACAGGCGAAACTCCAGAAATTATTCAAGAAAAAGCTGGCGGAGCGCGGTCTCAAGGGCAGGGTGCGGGCCAACCAGTCAGGCTGTCTCGATCAATGCGAGCACGGCCCCAATCTCGTGATCTATCCCGAGGCCGTGTGGTATGGACACGTCACCGAAGCCGATGTCGATGAGATCATCGAGTCTCACATCATCGGCGGCGAGCCCGTCGAACGCCTGATGCTGGCCGACTCCTGCCTCAACACTGTAAGTTGTGAACATCGGAAAAACAGTGATCAGTGGCCAGTGGCCAGCCAGTCAAAAACGTAATTTTGTTAAAGAGGTTGGCGCCGCCGCCGTGGGCTTAACTGGCAACTGACCACCGGCAACTGGCCACTGGCTTTCTGGTAGGCGCGGCAGGAATCGAACCTGCAACCACCGGATTAGAAATTTCAAGGTCTGGTAGGTCACGCGAATCTCACGCAACCCAATGTTTATCAACATTCTAGAGGGTTCGGCGGCAGTTGCTCAGCAAGTGATAAACGGTCACGGAAGGGCGCCTTTAGTCACGGTTGGTACCGGGGTTGGTATCCACTTGAATTTTCTTCCAACTACACACAAGGCCATCACTCCGAGATTTGCCTTGACTTGCCCACGGGAATGGAGGGATTCTGAGGCATGATCTACCAAGAGCCGTTCGTCTACCGCGACCAGCAAGGCCAGCCCTTGATGGGCGGGACTGCCATCGAGGACCGCACAACTTTAGTCCACCACCAAGGGATCATCGCGTACAGGGATGACGTGCAGATCGTGCTCGAAAGCTCGCTCCGTCACGGAGGGGCCGTTGAGATACCTGCGATAGAGTTCAACGGCGGCAAGATCGTCTCGATCGTTCGTACTCCGCGGAGCCCGGCTGCAGCCGACGTGATCGTCCAGAGGGCTTGGGGTGACGTGCAACGCGGGGTGAAGTGGTCGCTGCTCAACAACTGCCAAGACTTTGTCAGCCGCGCCTACGAGGGCAAGAACGGGTCGAAGACTCGGGATATCGTAGTCGTGGGTGGCCTCGCGGCTGCGGCGCTGATAGCGCTCTCATAGAATCAGCTTCCCAACTCCGAATCTAGCCAGCGCGATGCTGGGTCACAGCGATGTACAGCTGTGCCTCGACGTGTACGACCATTTATCAACCGAAGACTTGCGGAGAGCGTTGGTACCCTATGGCACTCAGGCGACCGCTTAAAGAGTGAAAAGACTCAGTCTTTATTGGGTTTTCTGGTAGGCGCGGCAGGAATCGAACCTGCAACCACCGGATTAGAAATCCGGTGCTCTATCCATTTGAGCTACGCGCCCCTCGACTTACAGACATCCTAATCCACTGGTGGCTCTTCTGGTGGGCATTGAGCCGCACAGTCGCCCGACATCAACTTTAAAAGTTACCATAAGCGATTGTTCTCTGGTTCGCAGCGCTTTACCTCACAAAGAATCAAGGTCCCTTCTTCCGCCGTTGCCTCGATTCCCCTGCAAACTACTTCCCTGCAAACTGCGGATGGGGAGGTGTCAATACAACCAGATGGCTGCTCCTATCCCACAGCCTGTTCAACTACCCATTCCAGGGTATTTTTCCGCCCTTGAGCGGTCCTTAGTCGAAAAAACCGAGCTGGCATTGGTGGAGGGGCTCCAACTCGAACGTTGGACCCGCGATCCTAACCGCAAGATTGATTCGTACCCGCTCAATCTTAACCGCCAGTACAATTTACCCAACAAAGCATACGGGTATTTCGCAAACGTCCAGATCAGCGGCCGGACTCTTACAGCGCTAGGAGCTCGCCAGGAGGTAGAGTTCGGGAAGATCACAGATGAAAATCCGGAGCAGCGACTGAAGGACTACGTTCTGCGCCTCTTTCTGAATACGGCCCAGTGGGTTTACCCCAGTGGTGACCCGGGTGGCTTCACCTTCAAACAGATGCTCTATTGCAGCGCCGACGGAACGTATGGGCGCTACCCCGACGACCAGTTGACCAGCCTGCCGGATTGGAATCTGATCGGCCCCAAATACAGATGGTCGCTGTTTACCGGATACCTGCACGACTTTGTCATCATCGTTGGCCCACTAAGAAAGGTTCTCAAAGAAGCCGTTGCGGTCGTGCAGCATCCCGATTTCATTCACATTGTCGAGAATCCGAAACCTGGCTACAAGCTGGAGGTCGCGATCGGCTATCCGTTCATCGACTACGCGCCGATTCCTAACTTCTTCGGTTTCGGGCCCGGCAAATTCGATTGGGCGGTCAAGACCTACTCATTTCTCCTCCGGGATAACAACGATGTGCGCTGCGACATGGACTTCGTTGCCGGTGCGCGGCCCAGGAAAGTGTTCGACTTCGGTGAATTTATTCCCGACCCGCTTTACGGAACCGCAGGCGCTCTGCAATTTCTAACGCTGGGGATTTTCAATGCACAGAGGGTCCACGACTTTATGGACCTCCAGATGGCCAAACTGCATTCGCAAGTACACCAGGCGCTGATGGAGGGAAGCGCCAAGGTTTTCGCAGCCTGGGTCGAAGACAATGCGCTTTAGCGAAAACCGAACCCATTCTTTACGATCTTCGAGGCACATCTAGCCCTGCGCTGCGTTCTGTGCCGGCCGCGAATAGACATACTCCCATTCGCTTTGCGCTTCGATGACGCGGATCGTTTGATTCACCGGCGGATTCTCCACTCTCTGCGTGAATCCGCTGGGCCAGCGCACTTCGAGTGCATCCGCTCGTGCGGCCGCACCCAGGCCGAAGTGCTGCTCCAGTGGCAAGCAGCCGAAGCTGCTGCCGTGCGTCACTTCCCGCATCTGTTGACTGTGGCCGCTCCATAACATGAGCCGCGCCCCATTTCCGTCACGGTTGCTTAGGGTCCCGGCCAGCCGCACATTCAGATAGTTGCCCGGCAGTTCCTTAGGACAATGCACTGCTGACATAAGCAGGTCGCCCGGATACCCTCCGCCGGCCGCTATGACGATCGACATTCGACCATCCCCGAACAGGTCTGCGCAGTTCACTCCATGGCTCTTGCCCGAGAAGGGCAAACCCGCCGAAAAAGTGGTGTTGTGGAAGGCTCCATGGTCGTTTTCGAGCAGGATGAACGGTTCGAGGCGCTCCATCCTGGGACTGCCGTTGCCCAGCAACAGGTCGATGTAGCCATCGTTGTTGACGTCGCCGAAGTTGCCGCTCATCGTGCCCCAGCAGCCATCGAGACCGATTTCTCGCGTTTTCGCGGTAAATGTGCCGTCGCCGTTGTTGTGGTAGACCACGAGAGGCGAACCGTCGTCGGGCCCGCGTCCGGTCTTCATGGTGTGGATCGCATCTTCGTGATCGGACCAGCTATATTGCACAATGTCCAGCCAGCCGTCATTGTTGTAGTCGGCGAAGTGGCAAGTGGTGCCGACTACGAAATCGCTGATTCCGGCCTCGAAACTGACATTCGTGAAAGTGCCGTTGCCGTTGTTGCGGAACAACTGCGGACGGCCCAGCCCGCTCGAAAGGAACAGATCGGGGTACCCATCGTTGTTATAGTCGCCCCAGCAGGAACCGATTGTTGTGTAAGCGCTGTGTAAACCGGCTTCTTCCGTCACATTCGTGAAGGTGCCGTCGCCGTTGTTGTGAAAGAGCCGGTTCTGAGTGCACCGGTCGAACATTCCGCCGAGATTGTAACCAATGAACAGATCGAGGAGTCCATCGCAGTCGTAGTCCACCCACGAAGCCGTGTAAGCCGGCCCCCAACTTTGCACCCCGGCCTTTTCGGTAACGTCCGTGAAAGTCCCGTCGCCGTTGTTGTGGTAGAGGGCGCAATCGCCATAGTAGAAGCCCTGGCGAGTGACGAACAAATCCGGAAAGCCGTCATTGTCGTAGTCGCCGGCTATGATGACGAAACCGTTGATACATTTATCCAGCCCCGACTTTACCGAGACGTCTGTGAAAGTCCCGTCACCGTTGTTGCGGTAGAGCGTGCAACCCGCATGAGCCGCCGCGATCACGATATCCAGAAAGCCATCGTTGTTGTAGTCGAAAACCGCGGTGCCCCGCCCCGCGCAGATCTTATCCAGCCCGATCTGCGCCGCGATATTCTCAAACTGCACCCGTGCCGGTTCATATCCGGCCTTCAACTCCATCCGGTAAGCTGCGGGTATGTTTTTCGGGTAGCCGCCTAGAGAGCGCGAGGCCAACCACATCGCGGCGCGCGCCCGCTCGTTCCTGGGGTTCGCCGCCATCGCGGCTACGCCACTTTCCACCGCCTCCTCAAACTTCCCGGCGCGATAGCACGCAATGGCGGACTCATGGGTTGCGCGCGCTCGCGTGGCTGGATCTCTTGCCGCGAGATTCAACTCCCGCACCGCCTCGGAGTGGCGGCCACACTTTAGATACAAGCGCCCAAGCTCGAGGCGCGTCTTGTGGTCGTCGGGTTTCAGTTCCAGTTGTTCCTGATAGCGCTCGATGACTTCTTTGTATTCGAGGCTGATGAAGATCGCAGTCTCGCAATACACTTCCGCGGCGTTGGCAAGAAAAACCGGCAGCCGTTTTGGACCCACCACGGAGTAAATCGCTATCATCCGCAGCAGAGTTTCCGTGGCGATCCCGCTGACCGAAAGAAGGACCTCGAACGGCAGCGCGAGAGTGCGCGGATCCCTGAAGTCCAGATACCCGAAAGCCCGGCGGGCCGATTTGAGTACGTCGTCTGTCAGTTTATCCATGGGCAGGCCTAGAGGCAGTGCGACCCATCCAATCCTCACCAGTTGATTGGCAAAGTCGGCCAGCGCCGTATCCAGGTCTTGCGGACCTTGTACTGGCGGCGCATTCGGAGCCAAGCGGGGCTTAGACGGGACTATAGTCTCAAGACTCCTACGCATCGTCTTTGTCCCAGCATCCAAGCCTGTCAAGACCAGTTCCACGAGGTCCGCGGGAATTCTCAGGAAGTCAGCCCATCGGGAACTCATAGGTGTCTCGGAAGGGTGTAATACACCGATTGAATAGCGCAACCGAAGCTTGGCGTCTCTGTGCGCTGAACCGGTTTGCCGGCTAGAAACTCTGAAATCGCAGACTCCAGATATCCCGCGTAATCGGGATCGACAGGGTATTTGAAATTGTCGATCGCACCCCGGTAAAACAGCGTGCGTCCGCTGTCTATCAAGAAGGCGCGCGGGGTCTGCTGCGCGGCCCATCGCCGTGCCACTGCTCCGCCGGGATCGTGGGCAATCGGAAAACGGATTCCCCTCTCCGACATCGTCCGCCGAATCTGCTCCGGCGTCTCACCGTGCCGGGACGCTATCACGATCAGCGCCAGGTCCGAGTAACATTTGCCAAAGCCGTTGAGATACCCGTCGTAGCGCATGCAGTGCGAACACACCCCGGACCAGAAAACCACAACCGCCCCTTTTTTCCCGTTCAGAAGCGCCGACAGGTTGCATTCGCCGCCATCCACCGTAAACAGGGTGAAGTCCTCCGCCAGGTTGCCGATCTCCTGATCTTGAGGCAGACCTATCTTCGGCTGCATAAGCCACTTTCATCAGAGTAATTGCGATTTGCAGATTGAGTTTAGCCGGCGAAAATTAGCCACGCACTAACTCGGATCTATTAGAGCCCTGGAATTTGTTAACCCCCAACGGTTTGAATTTAACGCTGAAAACCTCTCCATAGATCTTGGCGGGCCGCATAAGACATTGGGCAGCGCTCAGAAATCGGATCGCAAGAATCACCATGCGGCTGCGATTGTTTCAACACCAAGGCTCCGGTTCCGCCGGGTAAGACTCATCACAGGCCCCGTGGGAGTATCATGCGGTGTCGCATTGACATCGACCACTCCATCGCGGCTGGCCTACATCGATTGGATGCGCGGCTTGGCCTGCGTTCTGATGTTCCAGACCCATTGCTACGATTCCTGGCTCAGCCCCGGCGCGCGCCAGAGCAAGTTCTTCATGTATTCGCAACTGGGAGGAACCTTCCCCGCGCCGCTGTTCTTGTTTCTGGCAGGGATCTCGTTTGCCCTTGTGACGGAAAAACTCTGGAAGAAGAATCTGCCGCCCACGCAGATCGCGCGCACGACCATCCGCCGGGGCGCGGAGATTTTTGCCTTTGGCCTGCTCTTTCGTCTGCAGGAATATCTCATCGCCTGGGGCTGGGCGCCGCTCAGCGACCTGCTGCGCGTGGACATACTCAACACCATCGGCCTCTCCATGATGCTCATGGGCCTGCTGTGCTGGCTGATTCTATCTATTTACAGTGGAGCGCGGACGCGGCTTGCCCTTGTTCTAGCGGCGACTGGCACGGCTTCGCTGATTTCTTTGCTCACACCTCCGCTGTGGACAACCTGGAGGCCGAATTGGCTGCCGTGGCCGCTCGAGTCTTATATCGACGGTGTACACAATTTGGGAACGCCGCAAGCCTGGCTGTTCCCGGTTTTTCCCTGGGCAGCTTTCGCCTTCGCGGGATTGGCCGCTGGATTCGTTTTGCAAAACCAATGGGCTCGCAACCGCGAAAGCCTTACTTTCTTCCTTGCTGGTGCGGCAGGTCTTTTGTTCGTCGAAGCCGCGCGCTGGCTCGATGCGCAGCCGCGTCAACTTTATGCGGTCTACGACTACTGGCACACCAGTCCCAACTTTTTCCTGATCCGCTTGGGGATGTTACTCGTCATTCTGACGGCAAGCTACGGATGGTGTCGCTGGGTTATCGGACGGCTGCCCGGCCACTGGAGCTTCAGTCCTCTCATTCAATTAGGGCAGGCATCCCTGCTGGTCTACTGGGTGCACCTGGAATTCGTGTATGGACGATTCTCCATCCTGCCCAAACATACCGAAAACATCCGCGCCGCATCCCTCGGGTTGCTAACGATCTTCCTCGCCATGCTCATCCTCGCGTTCTTGCGAACGAGGTGGAAGGGACGGGGTGGCGAAATGTTGGCCTGGTTTCGGAGTCCGGCCCGCGCGAATTGAGTGTGCCGTGCCCGAGGTGGAATAAGAGTCTACTGAAATTGCCTGGCGAACTCCACGACCTCACGCTCCGCCCAGCGGCCATCGTAGGCCGCCTCGCCGTCGCGCTCCCCAAAGAACGCGCAATGGCCGCCATCCTCAGTTTCGATGTAGGTAATGTTGCGATTGGACAGGATAATCTGCCGCGTTTCGGGCAACAGGCGAATAAACGGATCGTTCGCCGCGTGGACGATGAGGGCAGGAACCGCAATATGATCCACCACGTTAGCGGCTGCGGCTTGCGTGTAATAGTCGTCGGCGCCCGCAAAGCCGCAATAGAAAGCGGTCACGCGCTCGTCGAACTCCCTCAATGTCTTTACACCGCGCAGACGCGCTGCATCGAATTTGCCGGGAAACAGCCGCACCTTACGCCGAAAACGCTTAAACAATTGCAGCAAGAAGTAGTATTCGTAAATCCGGTTCACAGGAGCATGCAGCGCATCGGCCGAGGCCGCCAGATTCATCGCGGAACAAACCGCCGCCACGCCGCGAAACTCTGCCGGCGCGTTGCTTCCCCACTCGCCCGCCAGCTTCAGAACCAGATTGCCCCCCATGGAAAAGCCGATCAGGACGAAAGCCGGGATTCCATCGTGCTCCACCAGATTGCGCGCCACTGCCGCCACATCGGCGGATCGGCTGGAGTTGTAAAGCGTGGGTGCGGCATGATCCATGCCGCCGCAGTTGCGCTGGTTCATCCGCACCACGTTCATGCCCGCCGCGAGGCCGCTCCGCGCGATTCCCAGCATGTACTGCGATTCGCTCGATCCCTCCAGCCCATGCAACACGATCAGCGTCAGCGCACGGCGGTCTTTTTGCCAGTGACAGTGGCAGAGCACAGGAACACCGGGTTCAACTTCGATGAGTCGCTGTTCGGCCGCCGGCAGCTTGATTCGGCGGGAAAGAAAAAACGCCGCCAGGGTTTGCACATGGCCGCCCCGCAACCAGCGATGCGGCCGGAAGACCGAGGGCACGAACGCAGACGGCCTCTCCGTCGCGCCCTCCTCGAACTCAGCTCTTGCAGGTAAAGGTCCCAGAACTCACCGCTCAGTTTGCGAAGTTCCCACGGAACGATTCTAATAGGAGCAGTCAGCCCGCAGGAGCGATTCGTCATGCCGATTTTCGAATACATTTGTCAGGAATGCCAGCACGAGTTTGAAACCTTGGTCTTCGGCCGCGACAAAGCCCACTGCCCGAAGTGTCAGAGCAAGAGGCTAAGCCCGCAGCTCAGCGTCTTTGCCGTGTCTGCCAAGGGCTCGGCGAGCGCGCCCACGTCGGCTGGAGCGTGCGGCTCCTGTGGCGATCCTCGGGGTCCCGGCGCCTGCTCGCTCGGCGATCTCGACTGATTCGCGGTCCCGCAAGTCGGCTTCAAAGCAAACTTTCGGCACGGCTTCGCCTGTGACTGTGGTTACCTTTGTTTCCCCGCCGAGCCCGCCTACCATGCCCTAACCTCCCTTGGAAAACAAGGAGGATCGTATGGATCGGCGCCGTCAATCCCGGGTCTTTGTTGAGCTTCCCGTCCATATTTACGGGATGGATGCCCACTCACGCCCATTTACCCAGCCCGCCAGCCTGCGCACCATCAGCGGCCGCGGAGCTACTCTGCAGTGTGTGGACGCTCAATTGAAGCCGGGTGACGTGGTCGACGTTCTTTACCAGGGCACGAAGGCTCAATTCCGCATCGTCTGGTGCGGCAAGCCCGGAACTCAAATGGCCGGGGAAGTCGGTGTAGAAAACCTTTCCACTGAAAGAGTTTTTTGGGATATCGACCCCCTGCGCTGCGCCGCCTCTGTAGGCCAGGGCTAGCGTTGGCTTCGGCAGAAGAACTCAACAGGCTGGCGTCAGATCCTTCTTCATGAGCTCCAGTGTCCTTCGTGGTTAACTGAGCCCATAGTCGAAAGGCTGTAAACTCACGAAAGATGCAAGTAAAGATTCTTGGTTCGGCGGCCGGAGGCGCGTTTCCACAATGGAATTGCGCCTGTGCTAATTGTCGCGCCGTTCGCGCCGGCGCCTTCAACGGCAAGCCCCGCACCCAGACGCAAGTTGCGATCACCGAAGACAACGTCCTGTGGTTTTTGCTCGGAGCTTCTCCCGATCTGCGAGCCCAGATCGAAGCCACGCCTGAACTGCATCCGCAACGCGGTTTGCGGCATTCACCCATTACCGGCATCGCGCTCGCCAATGCTGATCTCGACCATGTCCTCGGACTCCTGCTGCTGCGCGAACTGCAGCCGCTGCGCATCCACGCTACCGCTTCCGTTCGGCGCATCCTGCGCGAGGATAATTCGATGTTCGGCATGCTGCATCGCATTCCAGATCAAGCCGCGTGGACTGATTTCGAAGCTGGAAAAGAGTTTTCCTTGTGCGATGCGCAAGGCCAGGATTCCGGTATCCGTTGCCGGGCGTGGTCGTTGAGCGATCACTATCCCGCTTATGTCACGGCAGAACGCCAGTCGCAGCTTTCCTCCGGCGAAGCTTCCCTTGGCTTTTTCATCACTTCGACTTCCCGCGCACGGCTGGCCTACATGCCCGCGGTACCTAAAATAGACGAGGCGTTGCTCGCAGATCTCGACTCCTGCGACGTTCTGCTCTACGACGGCACATTCTGGAGCAACACCGAGCTCATGAACGCGAAGGGCGACGGCGGGAACGGGCCAACCGCGCAACAGATGGGTCACGTGCCCGTCGTAGAAACGCTGGTCGAGTTGGCGGGAGTGCGCCGCCCGCGTAAAATATTCCTACACATCAACAACACGAATCCCATGCTGGACGAGGCAAGTCCCCAATATTACGCGGTGCGGGATGCGGGCTGGGAGATCGCGGAGGATGGATGGCAGTTCACCCTGTAGACAGCGAAACCACGTCGCCAGCCACGCCTCTGCTCTCGCTCGAAGCGCTGCGTGCGCAACTGCACGCTATCGGCGAGGAGCGCTACCATCATAAGCATCCGTTTCATCTGTTGATGCACGAAGGCAAGCTCACCCGCGGACAACTCCAGGCCTGGGCGCTGAACCGCTACTATTATCAATCGATCATTCCGATAAAAGATTCGATCATTCTTTCCCGCGGTCCGGATCCGATCTTCCGCCGCGCCTGGCGCAAGCGCGTCGTCGATCACGACGGCGACGCCACCAGCGAAGGCGGCATCAAGCGCTGGATTAAACTGGCGGAAGCAACAGGTCTCGATCCAGTGCAGGTTCGCACCGGGCAAGGCATTCTTCCGGCAACTCGCTTCGCAGTGAATGAATATCTGAACATCGTTCGCAGCCGGTCTCTCTTGGAGGCAGTCGCGTCCTCGCTCACGGAATTATTCTCGACCAAGCTGATTACACTGCGCGTCGAGAAGCTGCGCCAGTACTATCCCTGGCTGGCGGGAGGTTTGGATTACTTCGAGGCGCGACTCTACCAGGCGCCGGAGGATTCGCAGTTCGCGGTGAATTACGTCTACGACAATGCGAAGACGCGAGCCGAACAGGAGCTGGCGCTTCAGGCCCTGCGCGACAAGTGCGACATTCTATGGGCCCAGCTCGACGCCCTCTACTTCGCCTACGTCGAGCCGGGATGGCCACCACCCGGCGCCTTCCGCATCGAGGGCGCCTAGAATGGCCTCATACCAAGCTTTTGTCATCCGACCGAAGCGGAGCGAAGCGAGCCGCAAAGCTCTGTCATTCCGACCGGAGCGGAGCCAAGCAAGCCACAAAGCTCTGTCATTCCGACCGGAGCGGAGCGAAGCGAGCGAAGTGGAGGAACCTGCTTTTGCTTGCAGCCCTACGGCCGCTTCCGCTTTCCGATGATGCACATTGACGAGGGAAACTAACATGCCCCCTCCCGAAGACGCCAGCCAGCCGCGCCTCGCAACCGGTTGCCGCTGGGGAGCAGAAAACAAAGCTGGCAACGAAGAGCGCATGATCCTGTTCCCGGAAGGCGCAATCAAACTGCAAGGCACGGGCCGGCAGGTACTCGAGCACTGCGACGGCCAGCGCACCTTCGGCCAGATCATCGCGGAATTACAGGCCCAATTCGC
>JBEKHS010000019.1:0-79763 GCA_050012155.1 Candidatus Sulfotelmatobacter sp.
GTGAAGGTCCATTCATTCGACTCCTTCGAAGCAGATTGGTCAGCACCATCAGCTTCTCCGGTGTTGCTTGAATGGACTATTCACTTCTCGGGAACAACGTGTTGAAAGATCACAGGTGCCCCACCCTTGCGTTTTTTGCAAGGGTGGGAATTGATGAAGCATCCGCGAAAGGCTCTGCTTGCGTCCTCACTTAACTTTCAACTTCCGTTGCACAGCATCCATAATCCTTCTGTGCGTCTGCGCCGGCGAGCCACTCGCATCTACGGCTACCACGCGTTCGGGCTCTCTTGCCGCGATCGCGCGATAGCCTTCTTGCACGCGATTAAAGAAAGCGCGCGTTTCCTGCTCGAAGCGATTCTCGTCGGTGTGACGCTTGCTCACGTTCTTATTCGCGGCGCGGCTCGTGCTGTGCAATGTTAATGTTCTCTGGTTCCGCCGGCGCGCACGCCCCACGCTCATCGCCGGATCTGATTCGAGCAGAATCGTTAAATCGGGCTGCAAATCTCCACAGAGAACGCGATGCAACTCCAGCACTGCTTCACTCCCCAGTTTGCGCCCGCTTCCCTGGTAGGCCTCGGTGGAATCGGTGAAGCGATCGCAAAGCACAATCTGGCCGCGATCGAGCGCCGGCTGGATCACCTCCGCAATATGCTGAGCCCGCGACGCGAACATCAAAGCCATTTCCGCCATCGGTGCGAGACCCTCGGTGGCGGAATCGAGCAGGACACGGCGAATCTTCTCGCCCGTAGCCGTCCCTCCCGGCTCGCGCGTCTCCACTACCTTGTGTCCACTAGACCGCAGAACCGCGGCCAGCTTGCGCATCTGCGTGCTCTTGCCGGTTCCGTCCAGCCCTTCAAAGGTAATGAATTTCCCGCGCCGCGACATCGTGGAATGATAGCAGCGCTGGTGCTCTCCGTACGACCGTCTCTGTACGACCGCGCTGGCTGGCTGCTAGAATTCAAAATTCTGTCCAACAAAATAGATTTCGTTTCAGCAAAAGGGGCCCCTAAAATGAAGCTCTCAAGAGCCTTGGGAGTGGTTTGTTCTTTTTTTTTGATTCTTTTTTTCCCGCTGGTCGGTTGGTCAGACCCTGCGCCGACCGTAACCATTTTTGTAGACGCCAGTTCCGCTCCCCGCAAAATCTTCCACGCGAAAATGAAAATTCCCGCCGCCGCGGGAGATCTTACGCTCTACTATCCGAAGTGGATTCCCGGCGAGCACGCGCCCGACGGCCCTGTGATCGACCTGGCTGGACTCAAGTTCACCGCCAGCGGCAAAAACCTGAAATGGCGACGTAACCTGCTCGACGGCTTCACCATCCACGTCGAGGTTCCAGCCGGCGAGACTGAAGTAAACGCGGAACTTGATTTTCTTTCTCCCGCGACCCTCGCAGACGGCTTTTCCGCGGGCTCTTCCGCCACCGACAAGATGGCGCTTATCAGCTGGAATCAGGTGCTGCTGTATCCCAAGGGTTGGAAGGCCGACGAGCTCATCTATGTCGCCACCTTGAAACTCCCGGCCGGATGGAAATTTGGAACGCCGCTGCCCATCGCTTCCACTTCCGACGAAAACGGTGGAACGCAAGTCAGATTCCAGCCCGCGCCCCTCAACACGCTGATCGATTCGCCCGTAATCACCGGCGAGTTTCTCAAAGTCGTCAAACTGGCCGACGACCCAGTCGTCGAAATGGATGTTGCCGCCGACAGCGCCGCCGCGCTTGAGCCTCCGGAGGAAATCTGGGACCGTTACAAGAATCTGGTCGATCAGACAAATAAGCTTTTCGGAGCGCACCACTACCGCGATTACCATTTCCTGTACAGTTTGAGCGACCATGTCGCGCACTTCGGCCTGGAACACCACGAGTCCGACGACAGCCGCGTCGGCGAGCATGGACTGATCGACGACACTGCACGCAAGGCCGAAGCCAGCCTGCTCCCCCACGAATACGTGCATTCGTGGAACGGCAAATACCGCCGTCCCGCAGACCTCACCACGCCCGACTATCAACAGCCTATGCAGGACGATCTGCTGTGGGTTTACGAAGGCTTAACGAATTATCTGGGCACGGTGCTGACCGCGCGCAGTGGATTGCTTACTGCAGAAGAAGCGCGGGAAGATTTGGCATTAACCGCGGCCGCACTAGATCACACACCCGGCCGCGCCTGGCGCAATCTGCAGGATACTGCCGACGCGGCTGCGCAACTTTATTTCGCTCCGAACTACTGGGAATCCTGGCGGCGCTCGACTGATTTCTACGATGAAGACACCCTGAACTGGCTGTGGGCCGATGTGATCATCCGCCAGCAAAGCAAGGGCAAGAAAACCCTGGACGATTTCTGCCACCTTTTTCACGGCGCTCCCACCACGGGGCCCATGGTGAAAACTTACACCTTCGATGACGTCGTCAACGCTCTGAATCAGATTGTGCCGTACGACTGGCGAGGTTTCTGGATCGAGCGTCTCACCAATCACGGTCCCGGCGCGCCCCTCGGCGGAATCGAGGGCAGCGGATGGAAAGTTGTCTACGACGAATATCCATCCGCAATGGCGCGCGTCGAAGAGAGCCGAGATCGCATCATCGACGGCGCTTATTCCATCGGTCTGAAACTGCACGAAGACGGCGCGATCATCGATACCATCGAGGGTATGCCTGCAGCCGTGGCTGGAGTCGGTCCCGGCATGAAGCTGATCGGCGTGAACGGTCACAAATTCTCGTTGGAGGTTCTCCGCCGGGCGCTCAGAGCCGGCACGACGAGCACGGCTCCTCTTGAGCTTCTCGTCGAGAACACCGACTACTACAACACTTACAAGCTCGACTACCACGGCGGCGAGCGCTACCCGCATTTGGTGCGGGATGAATCGAAGCCGGATTTGCTGTCGCTGATTTACCAGGCAAAATAGCGTTCAAATGGATTTGTCATCCTGAGCAAGCGCCTTTTGCGCAGCGAAGGATCTGGGCGAGCCGCGCAACTTCACGGAGCCTGCCCTGAGGGAGCGCAAGCGACCGAAGGGCGCGTTTGGCTCGCTCCTTATTCACTGGTCTTCCGAGGAGCTGCCGATGATGTGCTTTTCGCGGCGTAAGCATTTTTCAATGGGTGCCCTCTATTTGCTGGCGCTTACTCTGCGCTTGCCGCTGTCCGCGCAAAATCAGCCCTCCATTCTCGGTTTCACTCCTACCTCCGCTGCCCACGAAACCAGGATCGAGAACAAGTTCAAAGCCATACCCTCCCCGGACGAAGAACGCCGCCAGCATCGCATCTTCACCGCCGAGCCCCACGTCGCCGGCTCTGAGCGCAACAACGAACTCGCCCGCTACATCGCCGACGAGTGGCGCAACGAAGGTCTCGACGACGTTGTCATCCGCCGCTATGACGTCTACGGCAGCAATCCAAAGTCCACCCTCCTGGAAATGACCGCTCCCATTCACTACCGCGCCCTGCTGCGCGAAATGCCCGTCCCCGGCGATCCGGACATGAAGAACAAAAGCATTAGTTCGGCGTGGAGCGGCATGTCAGCCTCCGGCGAAGTGACGGCCCCACTCGTCTACGCCCACAGCGGCAATCCCGAGGACTACGAACTTCTCCGCCAGCAGGGCATCGACGTCAAAGGTAAAGTCGTCCTCGTCCGCTACTCGAATCCCTACAGCTATCGCGGATTCAAAGCGCTCACCGCCCAGCGCGAAGGCGCAGCCGCCATTCTCATCTACAGCGATCCCGCAGAAGACGGATACAAGAAAGGCAAAGTCGTCCCCAACGGCCCGTGGGGCCCCGAGTATCACATTCAGCGCGGCGCCATCACCTACGACTTCATGGTGCCCGGGGATCCGCTCACGCCCGGCTGGGCCTCCGTCCCCGGCGCCAAACGCATTCCCGTGGAGCAAGCCGTATCGATTCCGAAAATCATGGCGCTGCCGCTTTCCTGGCACGACGCCAAACCGCTGCTCGCCAACATGGACGGCCCCATCGCTCCGACTGATTGGCAGGGACAGGACTGGCAGGGCGGACTTCCGATCAAATACCACCTCGGCGGCAAGCGCGTGCGCGTGCACGTAAAGATTGAGATGGACAACTCCACTCAGCCCTACTACGTGGTCGAAGGCCGCATTCGCGGCGCGGAGTTGCCCGACGAGTGGATCGTGCTCGGCAATCATCGCGACGCCTGGGTCTTCGGCGGCGTCGATCCCAGCAGCGGCACGGCCTCGATGATGGAGCTGACCCGCGCGTTAGGAAAGATGGCAAAAGAAGGCACGCGGCCGCGGCGCACCATCGTCGTCTGCAGTTGGGATGGAGAAGAAGTCGGCCTTACCGGCTCCACGGAATGGGGCGAGCAATTTGTCGACGAACTCCGCCAAAAAGCCGTCGCCTACATCAACGTCGATTCCTCCACGTCCGGCCCTAACTTCCAGGGCCAGGCCGTGGCCTCGCTCGCGCCCATGCTGGTCGAAACCACACATACGTTGCAGGATCCCTCAGGCAAAACTCTGTACGAAGCCTGGAAGGAATCGACCGCGCGCGAGCGCCGCGAGGCCAAGCCCGCAGACGCGATCGATCTGAACGTCACCGATTCAAATCTCGCCGATACCCGCATCGGCAGCGGCTCCGACCACACCGTGTTCCTCAACTTCGTCGGCATGCCGGTCCTTGGCCTGCAGTTCGACGGCCCCTACGGCGTCTACCACTCCGCCTACGACAATTTTTTCTGGATGAACCACTTCGGCGATCCCGGCTACCGCTACCACACGCTGATGAGCCAGCTTTGGGGCGTGCTGGCGCTGCGCCTCGCCAACGCCGAACTGCTTCCCTTCGACTTCGCGAGCTACGCCGCCAACATCCGCCAGTTCGTAAATGAGCTTGCAAAAAATAATAAGACCATGTGGGGACAGCCGCCCTCGGCTGTCCAGCCGGGCGAAGCCCGGCAGCCGTCGCCACTGGACCTAAAGCCTGTGCTCGATGCCATCGACGACTTCGAAGCCGCCGGCAAGCGCCTCGACGACTCCGCAACCCACGCCCTGGCCTCCGGCACAATCGACGCCAAGCTTGCCGCAACCATCAACCACGGCACGATGCAGGTCGAGCGCAACTGGCTGAATCCCGACGGCATCCCCGGCCGCCCCTGGTTCAAACACATCCTCTACGGCGCCCGCTTCACGTATGCGCACTTGGAGCTGCCCGGCCTAACCGAAGCTGTCGAAAAACAAGATTGGCCTGTTGCTCAACAGCAAGCAGAAATCCTGCGGCAGGCGCTGGCTAACAACACGAAGCTCGTCAACGAACTCAACTCAAACCTGACCGCCAAATGATTTGGGGTGGCGCAGCGCTTCAGCGCTGCGAAAAGGCTTTTACAATTCGAAACTCTTTTCCTCCGCCGGCGCGAACGACTGTCGGCACAACCGTGGAAGAGCGGCGCTTCAGCGCCGCGTAAAGCGCGCTCCCCATCCCTCAACCCTAGCCAATCCGAGCCGCTCCGGAGCCGGTGAAACCGGCGAGAGCGAGCGAGGAATCTAGTTCCCCGGTACTCGCAGAATCGCCGATGCCGCCCTTCATGCGTCCCGTACGTGCCAGCTTCACGCCGCATCGTCAAGGTCGAGACTACCGATCTCAAAAACGCTCTTCCCGACGTTCTCGGCGATTAACTCCCGCAATTTCTTAGCGGATCCTTCGCTCGGGGCCTCGAAATCATATGTATGCTCCTGCCCTTGAAAAACGCCGACAAACGTTACGAGTCTATCCTTCAGGCGAGGGTTGACCCTCGCCACCTTTGCCTCCTCGCTCGAAGGCGTTCTATAGCCCCGACCTAGAAATGCCCTACCAGGATCGGGAGGCCAATTGGCCAGCGATCTTACATTCTTCATTTTCGATCCTCCTCCACGGCATTCTATCAAAATTCGCCTTTTATTCGTATCACACACGGGTTCACTTGCAACTCCACAAATGCAAAACTGGCAGCGTTAGTCGATGCACCAAAGTGGTGTACAATGGTGCCACGATGCCAAAGCCAAAACGATCCCGTGCAACGCACGTCCGCCGAAGCATCACCCTGCCCCCAAGAATCGCAAAGCAAGTCGACAATATAGCCAGGCAGCGCGCCCTCAGCGACAACCGCGTACTTGTGGAACTCATCGAGCAAGGCATCGAAGCCGCCCGGCAAAAAGAAAAAGCATTCTTTCAACTGGCCGAACGCTTCCGCGCAGCCAGCGATCCTAAGCAGGTCAAGGAACTCGGAAACGAGCTGGGCCGTTTCGTCTTTGGCGAATAACGCTTGGTGAACCATGCCTCAGATCGAAACCTGGTCACGGCTTCCCGCCGCCATTCGCGACCACCTCGTCGAGCGCATGCACGACCGCAATATCAGCCTGCAGGATCTAAACCAATTGCGCGTCTGGATCGAAACGAAATCGGTTGTGCCCGACGGACTTTGGTACAAGGATTTCGGCTCATTCAAGCTTTGCGGCGAAGGCAAGTTCCCGAAAACGTTTCTGCTCCCTGGTCGGCCGCCAAAGGGCAGCCTCTGTGACATCCAACCTTGCCCTCCACAACCCCACCAACCGATCATGAAAGCCGAAGTCTATCTCCCCATGTGATGATGCCAGTGGTGCATGACAGCGCAACTGAGATGACCTAGAACGAACCAGAGTACCGCCCAGAGAACCGCCTTGAGTGTTGGATTCATGCGGCAAGATTAATTGAGAAGTCGGGGGTGTCAAGCGAAAACATGAGCCAAAGTCTTTCGAGAGCAAGATTTTACCCACAAGTTATTGACCCCAGGAGATCGAGTGCTCATTTCTCGCCAGCATGATGATTCCAAACGGCCCGGTAGGGATAGGGTTACCCGGATTAGCCGTCGAAGCCGATTTCGCGAGAACGTCACTCGAACTCGAAAACTTCCTGCTCCGCCGGACTGCTCCACACCGGGGCGAACGACTGCCGGTGCAGCGGCGACGGACCGTACTGTTGTAACGCAGCCAGGTGTTGCGGCGTGCTGTAGCCCTTGTGCGACGCCAGGCCGTACTCGGGGAAGACCGCATCCCACTCGCACATCATGCGGTCGCGCTCGACCTTGGCCAGAATCGAAGCCGCCGCGATCGAGGCGGAGAGCGCATCGCCGTGAATAATCGCACGTTGCGGCACTTCGCAATCGAGCCGCACGGCGTCAATCAAGAGATGATCCGCCGCCGGCTGAAGCCGCATTACAGCTTCGCGCATGGCGAGCCGCGACGCCTGATAGATGTTGATCTGGTCGATGCGCGCCGCATCCACTGCCGCCACTGCCCAGGCGACAGCATGTTCGCGAATGCGCGGCGCCAGCACCTCGCGCCTCTCCGGCAGCAGCAGTTTGGAATCGCGCAAGCCGCGAATGCGGTAGCCGCGCTCGAGGATCACCGCCGCCGCCACCACTGGACCAAACAGCGACCCGCGCCCCACCTCGTCCACTCCCGCCACCAGAGCCGCACCCGACGCCCATGCAACTTTTTCGTAACGCAAGGTGCAACGTAGCTTTTTCAGCAGCCGCAGCTTCGCCGCCGAAGCCGACAGAGAAAATTCAGGCTCGATCTTCGCAGTACTCGACATTGAATCGTGAAAGAAAAGCTTGCCACCATCTTCACTCAGCGTCTCAGATTTATGCAAGCGCCAAAATATGACTGATTATTAGGCTGAACTAATCCCGCGCAGTAACCACCATTTCGATTACGCACGTACATTGTCCTGTCGGTGAAGTGCTGCTATGTTGGCGATAGTCCCCGTTGTTGAGGAGTTGTTGTGAGTGACCAAGCAGTGCCGAGGAGTCAGACCGACCAGCCACAGGATGGCTCATCGCTCGGAAAGCTGATCCACCTCGCGCTCCCGGTTCGCCTCATCCACACCCAGAACGGCCAAAGAAGCGCTCCCGAAATTTCCTGCACTTATGATATCCACGCGCACGGCGCGCGCTTGCGGAGTTGCCACGATGTCAAAGTAGGAGATTTAATCACGATCGAGCGCGGACGCCTTAAGACTGCATGCCAGGTAATCTGGACGGGCGATCCAGACTCCGCGCTGCGCGGCCAGTTCACAGTGCAGTGCTTAGAGGGCAGCAAGATTCCCTGGGAAGAAGAACTCCGGCAAATGGAAGAGCAGTATCTGCCAATCATTCTGGCAGGGTCCAACCAGATGCCCGCAGCAGACGCTTTCGGCAGGCGTACACAAAATCGGCGCCGCCGTCCGCGCTTCCCGGTCGAGGGAGACGTCGAGGTGACAGAAATCAGCGGGGAGACGCGTCTCCAAGCCCGTCTCGAAGATATCTCCGAATACGGCTGCCTGATCAGCGCCAACAATCTTCTCATCGCGCCGGGAACCAGCCTGAGGCTGGTTCTGAATATGTGCGACGTCGCCGTAGCGCTGCGCGGACAGGTGAGCTATACGTCGGAGAACCGCACCATGGGCGTGGAGTTTCAAGAGATCCGCCAGGGCGACCGGCCGCTACTGGACTACGTATTGAACCGGCTGAAAAAACACCGCGCTGAAGACTTCGCCGACCTCGAAGTGATTACGGATTCTTTGGAATCCGTCGGACCGACATCCCTCCGCGCACACTAGCTGGATCGGCTGATCGCAACTCTTCAGCTGGGCCTTTCGACATCGCGCAACCGCGCCGCCTTGCCCTTGAGGCCGCGCAGGTAATATAGCTTGGCGCGCCGGACCTTCGACGACCGCAGCAGATCGACCTTGTCGATTACCTTGGAGTGAATGGGGAAAATGCGCTCGACGCCCTGGCCGAAGCTGATTTTGCGCACGGTGAAACTGGCTTGCGGCCCGTTGTCGCGCTTGATCACCACGCCTTCAAAAGCCTGCACGCGCTCTTTGTCGCCTTCTTTGATTTTCACATGAACGCGAACCGTGTCGCCCGGGTGAAACGCCGGAATATCGGTGCGTTGGGTCTTTGCCAGCAGTTTTTCGATGATTAAGTTCGACATGATATTAGTCCCTCTGAAATCTGAAATCGCGATTCGGAAATCCTGATCTTTGTTGTGACACTCAGCCGCGATCTTTCTCAATCCCCTTGACCTCGGCCAGAAACTTGTTATCTTCCTCGCTCAGCGCCGCACCCTCCAGCAAGTCGGGGCGGTTGCGCAATGTCTTTTCCAGCGCCCGCTGCTGCCGCCACTTCCGAATCTCCTCGTGGTTGCCTGACAGCAGCGCTTTCGGCACTGCCATCCCACGAAACTCCGCGGGCCGCGTGTAGTGCGGATAATCCAGCAATCCGTTCGACCCGCAAGTCGAATCCGCACCGTCCGAGTCTTTCGCTTTCGCGTCAACGGTGAACGACTCCTGCTGGGTTGACCTTTCGTTCCCCACCGCGCCGGGAAGCAATCGCATCACCGCTTCCACGATCACGGCCGCAGCCATCTCTCCGCCACTCAAGACATAATCGCCGATCGAGAGTTCGCGGTCGGCGAGAAAATCCGCCACGCGCTCATCCACGCCCTCGTACCGTCCGCAGACCAGAACCATGCGGTCGAGCAACGCCAAAGCGGCCGCGACCTTCTGCGTAAACCGCTGCCCCTGCGCCGAGAGCAGAACTACCGATTGTTTCACGCGTCCCGCCCGGCGCTCTTCCCGCGGCGCAACGCTCATCGACTCCAAACATTCAAACATCGGCTCCGGCTTCAGCACCATGCCTTCGCCGCCGCCGAAAGGCCGGTCATCCACGGTGCGGTGACGATCATGCGTGAATTGCCGCAGATCGTGGACTTGAATTTCCGCCAGCCCCATTTCCTGAGCCCGGCGCGTGATGCCGTATTCCAACGGTCCGCGAAAGAAGTCCGGGAAAATAGTGACTATGTCGGCCTTCATTGCGGACACCAGTTCTCAGTTCTCAGTTCTCAGTTCTCAGTTCTCAGTTCTCAGTTCTCAGTTCTCAGTTCTCAGTTCTCAGAAACGATTCGCTCCGACGCTCTTTACTGTCAACGCTTTTTCTTCCTTGCGGGCTGCGCCTGCTCTTGCTTTTCTTCTGCCGTGAGCGGGGCGTTTACTTCCAGCAAGCCCTCTGGCAACTTCATGCGTACCTGCTTCTGTTGCAGGTCCAAGTTTTCGAGATACGCCTCGGCGAAAGGGATTTCCACCAACTTCGCCGCAGCGTCGCGAACGATCAACAATGGCGCTTCACCCGCTCCGAACTGAACATCCTCGATTCGGCCGACTTCGTGCTCGTGGTCAAACACCAAACAACCCACCAGGTCGCTGACGTAATTCCAACCCGCCTGCAACTCCGAACGCTGGCTGCGCAGCACCTGCAATTCGCATCCGACCAGGGTTTCCGCCTCGGAAATCGAATCTACTCCCGCAAACTTCAGCACCACCAGCCCTTGGTGGGGCCAGAGTTCTTCCAGTTCCAGTTCGCGACGGCCCGCATCCGGCTGCTTCGGCAGCGCCAGCAACTTCATGCCGACCGCGAATCGATCTGGAACGTCGCTGAGAATCTCGCTCGCAACTTCGCCGCGGCGGCCCTGCGTTTTCACCACGCGGGCCAGCGTAATGAACCCACTACTTGTATCAGGATCGCGAATGGTCCGGTTCCCTGCTACGCGGGATCGCCTAGTCGATCACTTCCAGCGTGTATCGCTTGCGCGCACGCACTCCAGCGGCGCTCAGAAGCGTACGCAAGGCGCGGACGTTGCGGCCTTGCCGCCCGATGACTTTGCCCACGTCACCTTCGGCGACTTCCAGTTCGATCACGTCGTCATCGAGATGGTCCACGAAAACCTGATCGGGAGCATCGACGATCCACTTCGCAATCTGCTCGATAAGAGCGCGTACATCCCCGGTGGTTTCGGTCATGGTGATCTTGTGGAACTCCGGCTGCTGAATCTTGCTGCAGCCCCGCCGTTATGCCGCGGGAACCGCTGGGGCGACCGGGGGCTTGGAGTAGAGCTTGCCCACCCGCTCGGACATTTGCGCGCCCTTCGACACCCAATAATCCACGCGATCGCGCTTGAAGTCCACGCTGGCGGGGTTGGTGCGAGGATTGTACGTCCCCACCACTTCCACCGGCCGGCCGTTGCGCGCGCGCTCCTTCTCGATCACCACAATACGGTAATGCGGTTGTTTACGCGCACCCATGCGCGACAGTCGAATCATTAACACAGATATATCCTTGTTCCGGAAGCGTCCGGCGAGGTAACGACAAACACTTATTATGCCGGAGGTTAGCGGGAATGGCAAGGATGGAACGCGGGTGATTATTTCTTGGCAGCGGGCGAGGTGCGGCCCTGACGAATCACACAGGCCTCCAGCGGACAACAAGCGAACCGATGCTAAGCACTCCGGTGTTCTGAAACGACAAGGGCGGCGGCCACGCTATCGGCCCCGTAATCGGCCAAACGCAACTAAGAATCCTTTCCCAGTCAAAGCCCCAACTATTAGGGCGGAAAGAGATGGTTCTGTCCCGATACTCGGGACGAATATGGATGCTGAGAGCCTGGATTGCCAAGTGACCGATGACAAGCGTTGTAACGCAGCCGTGAGCGACTTTCGCCTGATCTTGCATATCCAGCCACATCTGCGAACCCCAAGCGCCAAGGTCGCTTCTAAGATAGTGCCCCAACCACACTAGTGTGTGATCGGGAATCGCAGAGTTACTGCGCAGGTTCTCGCACTCCTCTTTTCCGTAAAAAATTGGCTTTCTCCCGGCGGTCGCACTTCCGAGAACCATTGCCGTTTTGGCCATCCACTTTGCGATAACATGCCGCTGTTGGTCGTCCAAGGGCGCGATTAGATCGTGCATCATGGGGCTTAGAATCGGCCTACTTTCGGTTTCTAGGTCACTCATCCAGCCGTGATTGCAAGGTTTGCACACGCTCTTTACGGTGATGTTCGTTTTGCCGATAGCACCAATCTCTCGCGGAGCCGAGTCTCCCTGAGTTCTAAGCAGTTTCGTGGAATAAGGTTGGATGCTTTCGAGAATCCACGCAGGCCAGAGGTGTTCCTTGCTATTCGCTTTGTTGTCACAAAACAGGCACGTCGCACCCATAGAGGCAAGGCTATCAACTCAGCTGTATCAAGTAAACAATCCTCCGGAACGGTGAATGTCGCGCCGCAAACAAAACCCCGGGCCACATTCATCCCGGGGCATGAACCCGTCTAGTTCCAGAACAATTACCGGCAACGGCAAGATGGAAATCAATGTTACTTGAGGGCGTCCCCCCGCTTGTTTACGGGCGGCCGCCTTGCTCCGCGATCAGCTTCATCGCCCCCCGGTTCACCCAGTCCTGTTCGTGAAAGCGCTCGCCCCAGGACAAGGGCGTGACGTCGCGGTATTCGTGCATCGAATCGTCGCGCGCGAAGGGCAGGCGCTTGCGCAAGGATGCGCGGACGTTAGGCTCGGCTCCATGGTCGAGGAGAAGGCGGGTCAAGGCGGCGTCCTGCTGCCGGCCCGCAGAGATACGAGGCCGAGACCACGCATCCAAAGAGCGCCGTGTGGCCACCGAAGCCGTCGGAGTCGACTTCGGCCTTCGTGTTCACGTCCATGCCTTGCTCGATCAGCCACCGCGCAATCTCGATCTCGTCGAAATCGACGCACATGTGCAGCAGCGTCGCGCCCGCCAGCGGCGTGCCGTGCAGTCCAAACGCATGGTCAGCGCTGCATCCGAGCTCAGGGGGATAGATTTCTTCATGGGAGAACGTGCGGGTTAGAAGATGAGGGTCGCGACGAAGATGCGCTTCGAGCAGATCGATGCGGCCGCGATGGACAGCCATGGTGGGCGTGTCGGGAAGATCAATGCCACGGGCGGCGACCAGGTCGAAGCAGTCGTGTTTCCCTTTGGGATGCCTGGAATAAGTCTGAAGAAGCAACGCCACGGGCGCCAGCCGGTCGCCGTGCTCATCCGCGAATTCAGCCCCGAGTTCGAACAGCAGCGCGAGACCAGCGGCGTTCAGCGTTTCACATGGTCCCATCACGCAACCGGGGGCGGGACGCGCGCCCATGGCGTACAACCGGCGCGCGGTCTCGATCTTGCCCTGCAGTCACGCCCGGTCGAAAGCATGCTGCAGGTCAGCCGCACCGAGATCGCGGAGCATTTGAATGATCGCATCCTGGCCGACGTTCGCGGCATACGACATCGGCGGACCCCAGTTGCTGTCGGCCCGGCCGCGCGCGGCCTCGTGCAGCAGCCGCGGATCCTTCAGCACCAGCTTGCGGACGGCCTCGACATCGCCGCGCCAGATCGCGTCAGTCATGCGGCAGGCAGTGACAAGTCGCGGCCAGCTCGGCAGCCCGTAGCTGCGCGCGAGCGCGAACTGCACGTCGGCAAGCTTGGCTTCAGCGAGGTCGGTTAGTTTGGGTTGATGTTTGCGCAACTCGGCAACCGCAACTGGTTCGCCCCGCCGGATGGCGCGCAGCAGGTCTTTGGCCTGGTGCCGGAGTTGTTCGAGGTTGGGGCGGACGGGAAAGTGACGATCGGAAAAGTATTTGGTCATGACGGACCTCCCTTTGTGGTCATGCACCCGGAGTCCGCTATGTCGGGCGAAAAGGAGGTTCGTGAGAACCTTATTTTTCAGTTGTCGCTCAGGTGGACTCGGTCCTGCCCGCGGACGGGTGGCGTCCTGTACGCCGGGGACAGTATACCGTGGACGTCAAGAACTTGAACGATGGACTCCCTGTTCCGCGCGGCACCTTCGCCGCCCTGCTAGACTCAAATGCCTGGAGGCAACTCTTTGCAGGCAGTCTACATTCTCTCCGCAGTGCGCACGCCGATTGGGAAGTTTGGCGGATCGTTGGCCTCGCTGACCGCGGCTGACATGGGGGTAGTAGCGGCTAAGGCCGCCATCGACCGAGCCGGAATCCAGCCCGAGCAGGTGGAAGAGACCATCTTCGGCAACGCGCGGCAGGCGGGCGGAGGGCCGAATCCGGCGCGGCAGATTTCCATCCGCAGCGGCGTGCCTCGGGAAGTTCCGACATTCACCGTGAACAAAGCTTGCGCTTCGGGGATGAAATCGATCGCGCTGGCTTACCAGGCGATTCTGCTCGGCGATGCCAGTTGCATTCTGGCGGGCGGGGCGGAGTCGATGTCGCGGGTTCCTTATTATCTCGAAGCGCGCTGGGGATACCGTCTGGGCAATCAGGAGGTCGTCGACGGCATGTATCGCGACGGATTTTTCTGTCCCATGGCAAAGATGGTGATGGGCGAAACCGCCGAGGTGCTGGCCGAACATTACAAGATCACGCGCGACGAGCAGGATGAATTCGCGCTCACCTCGCAAACCCGCGCCGCGCGGGCCATTGCCGCCGGACGATTTGACGCCGAGCTTGTCCCGGTCACAATCGAAGGCAAGAAAGGCGCGACCACTTTCAGCGGCGACGAACATCCCTTCCCAGACGCGAACATGGAAAAGCTAGGCAAACTGGCTCCGGTATTCTCAAAAACCGGGACGGTCACGGCGGGGAATTCTTCGGGAATCACCGATGGCGCCGCCGCCGTGGTTGTAGCGAGTGAACACTTTGTCAAGAAGAACAACCTGAAGCCGCTGGCGCGAATTTCGGCGGTGACATCGGCGGGAGTCGATCCTCGGGAAATGGGAATCGGGCCGGTCCCGGCCTTGCGCAAGCTGGAAGAGAAGCACAACCTCAGGCTGCACGATTTCGGATTGATGGAGCTGAACGAAGCCTTCGCCGCGCAGGTTCTCGCCTGTGACCGCGAATTGAATTTCAACCGCGACCGCCTCAACGTAAACGGCGGATCGATTGCGATCGGCCATCCCATCGGCTGTACTGGGACACGAATCACGGTCACGCTGTTGCACGAGATGCTCAAGCGCAACACGCGGCGCGGCGTGGCCACACTCTGCGTCAGCGGCGGCATGGGCATGGCATTGGCGCTGGAGAATGTTGTGTGACGATCGAGCCATCGTTTCGCGCAGCGGCGGAAGCCGACACTGGCACGCTCCTGAAATTCATGCGCGAGTACTACGCCTTCGACGGTCACGGATTCGACGAAGGGAAAGCGCACGCGGCTTTGACCACGCTACTGCGCGACCCCGGCCTCGGTCGCGTATGGCTGGTTCTGGATGGTGAGGCGCCCGTGGGCTATGTTGTCATCGCTTTCGGTTACAGCCTGGAGTGGTTGGGCCGCGACGCTTTTGTTGACGAGTTCTACCTGCTCGAGGAATATCGAGGGCGGGGTTGGGGCCGCAAGACTATGGCGTTCGTGGAGGACGCGGCCCGGTCGCTTCACGTCAAGGCTCTCCATCTGGAGGTCGTGCGGCAGAATGAAACGGCTCTCCGGGTCTACGGCAGACTGGGCTTCAAAGAACGCAAGAGCACGTTTATGTCGAAGTGGATTGCTCAAGGTTTTTCAAAGCCCGAAGGGCGCCACGGACACTGAAGGCCCGAAGAGATATGCTTCCTTTCCGGTTTGCTCCCGCTGCGGCAAATGATTTACTCTCGCGCAGTCGATCATGAATCCCATCAATTCAAATTCCAAGACCGCGACCGACGATTTTTCGCATGCGATGCGCCGGGAGATATACGAGCAACCTCACGCCATCGCGAAAACCATCGAGCAACACCTCAAGAACGACATTATTTTCCCCGGCGAGCTACACGCGATTGAGAGCGCGTTGTTGACCTTCGAAAAGCTGATCATCGCTGCCAGCGGATCGAGCCGACATGCCGGCCTGGCGGGCGAAATCATGATCGAAGATCTTTCCGGAGTCGCAGTCGACGTGGAATACGCCAGCGAATACTGTTATCGCTCCACGCACGCGGCGGTCGATCCCATCGTGATGGTGGTCACGCAGTCGGGCGAAACCGCGGACACCATCGCCGCGCAGCGCGAGGCGCTGACTCGCGGCGTGAAAACCATCGCAGTTTCGAACGTGGCTGAGGCGACCATTCCTCGCGAGGCCAGCGCTGCATTGATTACGGGAGCAGGGCCGGAACTCGCAGTACCCGCGACCAAGAGCTTCACTACGCAGGTGACAGTTCTTTATCTGATGGCTTTGTTTCTGGCGCGAAAACGCGGCCGAATGACCTCCGAGGTGACGCGCTCTTACCTGCAACGCCTGCAACGTCTGCCGGAAGCGATCGAGAGCAATCTTCGGGTCTGGGACGATCTGGCGGAGCAATTCGGAGAGAAGCATTCTTCGGCCGAAAAGTTTCTCTACCTGGGACGAGGCGTGCATTATGCCATCGCGCGCGAAGGAGCTCTTAAGTTGAAAGAAATTTCCTATGCCCACGCCGAAGGCTATCCCGCGGGAGAGCTGAAACACGGGCCGAACGCGCTGGTCGACGAAAAACTGCCGGTGGTCGTACTGGCCACATACGACCAGCACGATCCGGATTCCGTGCTGCGCTACCGGCGTACGCTCGACGTGATGCAGGAAGTCAAGTCGCGACGCGGGCAGCTGGTTGTGGTTGCGACTGAAGGCGACGACGAAGTCGGTAGCATCGCCGATGATGTTTTTTTCGTACCCGCCGCCCCCGAACTCTTACTGCCGATCGTAGAAGTGATTCCGCTGCAACTCTTCGCCTATCACGTGGCCACGAAAAAAGGATACGACGTAGACCGCCCGCGCAATCTGGTGAAAGCCGTGGTCACGGAGTGACGGCCGGCCCCTCTCACATCGATCTGCAAACCGTCGCGAAAGATGTCATGCGGCAGCACGGGTTTGCGCCGGACTTTCCCCCGGAGGTGCAGCAGCAGCTTGCCGATTTGCGGGCTCATCCTCCGGCAATTATGGCCGGCGGAGATGTGCGCGACCTGCGCGATCGCTTGTGGTCATCGATCGACAACGACACCTCGCGCGACCTCGACCAGATCGAGGTTGCGGAGCGATTGCCGAACGGCGATGCAAAGGTTCTGATCGGTATCGCTGATGTAGACGCATTCGTCCCGAAGCTAAGTGCGATCGATCAGCATGCCGCCAGGGAAACGACAACCATTTACGCCGGGATTCGGAACTTTCCAATGCTGCCGGAGGAGCTTTCGACGGGCAAGACTTCCCTGCTGCAAAATCAGGACCGGCTGAGCGTGGTCATCGAGTTCGTGGTCGATAGCGACGGCCACGTGACCTCGAGCGACGTCTATCGCGCCGTGGTTCGCAATCAGGCGCAGCTCCAGTACAACTCCGTGGGAGCGTGGCTCGAAGGCACAGCATCAGCGCCGCCGAAGGTGGCCGCATCTGTGGATCTGCAATCGCAACTGCGTTTGCAGAGCGATATCGCGCAGAAACTGAAGACCCGACGCTTTGACAATGGAGCGCTTAACCTCCAGACCGACGAAGCCTACCCCCTGGTGCAGAATGACCTGATCGTAGATGTAGTGAAGCAGGAGAAAAATCACGCGACTGAGTTGATTGAAGATTTCATGATTGCGGCGAACGGAGTGGTGGCGCGGATGCTCGAAAAAGTCTCGTCGCTACGCCGCATTGTGAGGAAGCCGGAGCGCTGGGATCGCATCGTGCAACTCGCAGCGGCCCATGGCGGGAAACTTCCAGCCGACCCGGATTCGAAAGCGCTCAATGACTTTCTAGTCAAACGCAAGGCCGCCGATCCCGACCATTTTGCCGACGTTTCTCTCGCCGTGATCGAATTGATTGGCCCCGGAGAATACGTTCTGGAGCGGCCGGGCGACCCCGAACCCGGACACTTCGGCCTCGCGGTTCAGGATTACACGCATTCGACCGCTCCCAATCGCCGCTTCGCCGACATTGTTACGCAACGAATCGTGAAGGCGATGCTCGTGAGCCGCGCAGATCCTTACTCGGACGCCGAACTTGAGGCAATCGCCGCCAACTGCACCGAGAAGGGAGATGCTGAGCGAAAGGTTGAGCGCGAAATGGCAAAGCGCCTGGCCGCCTCGGCCATGCAGCATCGCATCGGCGCCGTCTTCGACGCCATTGTCACGGGAGCGACTCCCAAGGGAACGTTTGTTCGCGTTTGGCAACCCCACGTCGAGGGCCTGCTGGCTCAAGGCCAGCAGGGCGCCGACGTCGGAGACCGGATGCGCGTCAAACTGATTCGCACCGACGTGCAGCGCGGGTTTATCGACTTCGCCCGGGTCGCAGGCTAGTTCCAGTCTCTGGTTTCCAGTTTCCCGTTCCCCCGAATAATTGCCTATTGGTTTATGTCCTGCTTCGCCTCCAACCGCTTCTCCAATCCGTCCAGGTAACTCTTCTGGCTGTCGGGCGCCGCGGCCATCGCCAGTTTCATCTCTTTCGTCGCGTCGTCGAACTTGCTTTCGGACGAATAGACGCGGGCCAGGCCTGTGTGCACGAACCACTCATCAGGATGCTTCTTCGCGTTCTCGCGGAAGATGGCGAAGGCTTCCTCGCTGCGTTTTTGAGCCTGCAACTGGCGGGCAAATAAATGGATCTGCAATGGGTTGGCCAGGGCCAGCGCCTTTTTTTCCGCGACGGCAGCGTCGTCTTTCCGATTCAGTGCGAGCAGAACTTTCGATTTCGTCATCTCATTGTCGTAGCGATCTTCGTTTTCGATCGATTTGTTGGCGAAGGTCAGCGCATCGTTCAAGGCGATCTTTTCGGTCAGCAGGTAATTCGCCGCGTCGTCCCAGCTCATCCATGTGTACTGCGAGAGATTACGGAGTTGCTTCTTGACGCTGGCTTGCACAACATCGTGAACATTCACCGACACCTTGAACGGAACTTCGACCTTCTCCCATTCCAGTTCGACCACCGCCGAATCCGGCTGCAATAGATCGAATTCGTAGGTCAGCGCGTTGTGCATATCGGTGGCCTTGGGCTTGACGTTTACCCGCAGCGCATCCTCCGCCTGGTCGTAGGTGAAAGAACCCCATGAGGTCGAGTTCTTCGAAAAAATGATCGTCCATTCGTCGGCGTTTGGAATCATGTGCAGGCCATAGGTGCCCGCGTCGAGCGGCTTGCCCTCGATCAGCACGGGATCGCTGAAAGTAATGGTAGTGTTCTCATTCGCGCCGGCGCGCCACACCGCCCCATAAGGAACCAATCCACCCCAAATCTTGCGATCATTCACCAGCGGACGGTGGTAGGAGATGGTGATGTCGGTAATGCCGAGGCGTTGTGAAATCTCAGCTCGCTGGCTCTGCAAAGGCAGGTCGAGTACGAACGATTGCGCCGGACTTACGCCCGACATGGCTGCCATCAACAGGCAGAATGGAAGTGCTCGTAGTGCTCGGAGCATGGAAGAACCTCCTTCGATGTGATCTCTCAAATTGTTGTTGAAAACGGCCACGCCCAGTGGCCACCCTGGTCGGCATCTTAGACGTGTTTCGTGTCGATCAGTGAGCAACGCGGAGGCCAGGCGACAAAGCTCGGAATAAGCGCATGCTCCCCGGGCAAACTCAAAATCAAGAAGCAAGATCAAGAGCAGCGGACAGGGCCTGCCCTGAGCGAAGCCGAAGGGAGTGTCCGCTCCACACGGTTATCTGCCAAGGCAATAGTCGGCAAGAATCCCGCAAGTTATTCTTGCGAAAGCAGTTGGTGCGGAGAAGGCGGGAACCTGCTTGGTCGAATGGCGCAAACTCGTTTGCGGCGTGATGGTTGTTGTCTTGCCCGCGTCGCTGTCGGCACAGGATGGGGGCCGGGCGATGCTCCATAGCAATGGAGGAACTTCGCTGAATGGGAGTCCCGCGCCCATTTCGGCTGCCATCTTTCCTCATGACACGATTCAAACTCAAAAAGAAAGCACCGCGAAAATCGACGCCGAAGGCTCCACGGCCACATTACAGGCTGAAACCGTGATCCTGTTTGAGCCGGATGAGATTGCCCTCGACCATGGCAGCCTGGAGTTGATCACCTCGCGAGAAATGCGAGTGCGGGTGAATTGCATGACCGTCATTCCGGTGTCGGAAGAATGGACACGTTACGCCGTCACCGAGGTAAACGGCAAAGTGACGGTGGCAGCGTATCAGAATGATGTCAAGATCCACTCGCTGGGCGCGGAGGTGCGGCGGTCGAAGAAGGGCGAGGACACGATCGTCCATCAAGGTGAACAGGTCACGCGCGAGGAAGGATGCGGCGCAGCGGCCAAGCCTGCCGACACCGTGGCTGCCGAGCGCGCAATCCTCAACACTACCTGGGCCAAAGCGGCTGGAATCGTCGCTGTAGGCGTAGTCACCTGCTGGGCTTTATGCCGGGGCGACGAGCCGATCAGCCCTGACAAACCGTAAATGAATTCGTCTGCCGCCCGATTACGGTTCGTGAGGCGGCTTTGCCGCCTCGATCGAGCGCAGCTCCCGGCGACGCCTCTGTCCCGCCCTCAGTAAATAGAACATGTAGAAAACAATGCCGAGGTTGGCTACAAACATCACGGAGCGGACGACGGTGATGCCGCGCATCAGTTCCCGGACCTCGAGGGGAAGAAGCAGAGTTCCCGAGCCGAATGCAACCCATTCCGCCCAGGTACGCTCGTTCCACAGGCCGTAGGCCTCGATGAAACGCAAGGCAGAATAGGTAAACGCCAGTTGCGCGGCGGCCCACAATTTGGCGTCGGTGAGATTGTCGGCGAAATCGAGAAAAACCTGTGCCCAGTGGCGGTCAGTGCTGATGTGAAACAGCGCAAGCAGGCTCTCAGCCACTACCCATTCATCCTTGTGTACGAGCAGGAGCGCGCTCAAGCCAATCAATAGAACAAAAATGCCTTTGATGAACTCAAATGAAGCCACTGCGCGCAGCAGATTTTTCTGGGCGCGGTGCAGGTCGATTTTCGATGCCGGCGAGAGCATGCGGCGCGCTGATAATCCTCAGAGTACCACGGCTACCGGCATGGCCAAACTCGGTCTCTATCTTTAGATTTTCGCGTCTATGATTTCCGGCGCGACAGGCACATCGACCCAATCGGTTTCAGTTCTTTCGACTGCGAACCGCGGCGCGCAACTCATTCACGATCTCGCGCGAAGCTTTGATCGCCGCCGCGTGCTGATTCACATTGAATGAAATCGCCCCAACGCGAGCGTGTCCCCCACCTCCGTAGCGCTCACAAATCTTGGCCAGGTTGACGACCGGCTCCTCTGGCGCCCACGGGTTTGATCCCACCGACACCTTCACGCGGAAGCTGCTCTTGCTGAGTCCCACGCTATAGATGGATTCGGGATGGAGATAATAAGGAACGAACTTGTTATAACCCTCAAGGTCGTGATCGGTGACGTCGAAAAAAATGGTTCCATCGATGCACTCCGTGCGCTGCCTGAGGATCTCGATCGAGATTTCGTGACGCCGCAGGAGCGGCGGCAGCAGCGGAGCCACAAAAGGCTCCTCCAGAATCGCATCCAGCGACTTGGTGGCAAGAAGTGGAATCAGGTTGGGGACAAACTTATCCGGCGCGGATTCGATGACCATGGTCAGCTTCATCGCCGCAGCCTTCATCTCAACCGCAGTCTTGGCATCGGGATAAAGAGCCCCGTCGATAACGTCGGTCCAATGGACGAGGTCAGCCACCGGAGCGGGATCGAAGCCGAAGCGCTGCTGCGCGATCATGGCGATGAAACTGGTGCAGGATTTGAATGCGGGATCGTAGAACTTTCGATTGCTTTGGTCGCGCTCGAAGTGGGCGGCGTCGGCCGGCGAGAGAAACGCGCTCTCATGATGGTCGAACCACCATGTGATCTTGGGTGAACTGGAGTACTTGAAATCGACGATGGCATTCTCGTCGCCGTCGAAATGGGATTCGTCAAACAGCGCTCCGGCACGATGCACCAGGCCGGAAAAGACGAAGTCGGCGTCTTCGCGAATCCGCTCGCGGTAGAAACGGGAAAAGAGCGCGGCGGAGGAAGCTCCATCGAAACACTTATCGTGGTAGAAGACTCTGACTCTCAATGAATGCCCCAATGGACCAGGAATTCCCGCCGGCCGCAAGGCCATCCGGTGGATTGCGGCGGGCAGGGTAAAAGCTAATAGGAATGACAGCTTAGAGGAAGAAAGTCAAGGGCGCTAGCTGCGAAAACACAAATGGTTCCTCTACCGCTCGACCGTTGCTTGTGTCGCGATGAACTAAATCCGAGATGCAGTCTCAGTTCCCCGCCGGAGGCCAGTATCTAGCCAGCCTGCTTTTCCGCCAAATCTCCGATGAGCGGCAGCTTAAACATCTGCCCCTGGTTGGCCTTCAGCAGAAGGATGATCCAGAGAATAAGCGCTCCTAAAGCCACCAGCATATGCAAAGGCGCCGTGATGAAAATCAGCAACGGAACAACGGTCAGGAAGGTCAGCACAACCTGGATGGCGAACACGGCTACGCAGAAGAAAATACTTTGGTAAGAATGGAAGCGCACAAAGCGGCTCTGGTTATAGGGAGGAGTCACTAGAAAAATGATCGCTGGAATGAAGGTCACATAGGCCAGCATTCCGGCCACGTTGTCCGCCATTCCAGAAGCGGCAACTCCCGCGGGAGCGGCTGCGGGCCGGGCGCTGCAGGCCGGGCACGTGGTTGTGCCATCGGCGATCTGTGCACCACACATATTGCAAAATGCCATTGGAATCCCCCCTTGACTCGTCGTTGAAACCGGCTTTCAGCTAGCCGACACCGCTTCGGTCCCAAGCGACATCGCGGCAAAATACCAGAAAACCGGGGTGGAAGCAATCAACAATTAAGGTGGAGGGTTGAGCCTACTTCACGGCTTGCTGTTCCGCGAAGTCACCCACGACCGGCAGCTTGAACATCTCGCCCTGAAAAGCCTTCACCACGAGCACGACCCAAACGGCGAAGAACGCCAGGCCGAACACCATCGAAACCAGCAGCAAGAGCAAGGGGCCGAACGCGGGAACGAAGAATAACACGAACCCCGCAATCCTGAGACTAGCTCCAGCCACCAGGCCAACCAGACATAGACCGAAGCACTGAAAGCAATGAAAGCGCACGAAGCGGTTCTTGCGGTAGGGCTCAACCAGTAGAAAAATGATGGCCGGCAGCAGGAAGTAAGCCAGGGCGCCGGCCAAAGTTTCGGGCAATCCGCCCACGGTGCCAGGTGCGTGCCCGGCAGGACACATGGAGCGGCCGCACTCCGGACAGTACGCCGCGCTATCGGGCATGGACGCGGCACATTGAGGGCAGACCATCGGCAATCGTTCCTTCAGACCGGCCGCGCGCCAGAGTTTTTCTTGCGGCAATCTTCACAGACTCCATAGATCTGGAAGGTGTGACGGGTCGTGGTGTAGTTGTGTCGCCGGCCGATTTCCTGCTCCAACTGGTCCACTTCGCTGGAAAAAAACTCCACCGAACTGCCGCACTCAGTGCAGACCATGTGGTGATGGCTCCGCCGGTTGTACTGATGCTCGTAGCGGGCGATGCCGTCGTGAAAAGCCACTTCGCTGGCCAACCCGCATTCGGCGAGCACCTTGAGCGTGCGGTAGACGGTGGTGTAGCCGATGCCCGGGTCTTTTTTCTGCACCAGGCGATGAAGTTCGTCGGTGGAGAGATGGTCGCGAGTCTCCAGAAATGTGCGCAGAATCGTGTCGCGTTGCGCGGTTTGCTTTAGTCCGACACGTTTTAGGTGTCGATGCAGGATCGCCTGCGCCTCACGCACCATCTCGCGCGAAATGGAGGGCTGATCATCGATGCGCTTCTGCAACATGAAGCGTCAGCATAGCATCAGGCATCTTGAAAATGAAATTCATTTTCATCAGGACGGGCGTCCAGCGCGGCGTCTTAAGGCGCGGTCGATCTTGCAGCGCGCTGCGACACAGCGGCACTGATCTAATTCGTTGTTGCCAGGCAGAGGGTATCGTAGAAGTAGGGATGGCTCAGACAGATTCCGGCAATCACAAGCCCTAGCACGATGGCGACTGCGATTGCGATAACGGCGACGATAAATCTGCTTACCATCAGGAAGATGGTACACCTTGAATCAAGGGATCGTGCAGCAATATAGTCACGCAAGATCAGCGCCGGCGCGGCTGGAGGCCGCGCCCTTTCAACACGGCTGCTAGAATCAATCTGCTGATGGGCACTCTCACTACAACTGGCGTTCCCAGGACCCGACGTTCGACCGCAGTCCGCGTTTTCCTCTGGTTGTTATCGATACTCGTCCTGTCGCTTGCAGCTGCCGTCGCTTATGCGTATTTCATCGCTCACTCGGCGCTGCCTCAGCTTGAAGGGTCACTCCCAGTAAAGGGGCCTTCGGCGGCTGTGAAGGTAACGCGCGACGGCCGCGGCGTTCCGACCATCGAGGCCGCGAGCCTGGAAGATTTGTTCTTCGCCCAAGGCTACGTCACGGCGCAGGACCGGCTCTGGCAGATGGATATTATGCGGCGCTTCGGAGCCGGAGAACTCTCCGAAATTCTGGGCGAAGGCACGCTCAAGGTTGACCGCGAGCAGCGCGTCCTTGGGCTTCGGGCGGCGGCCAGGAAGTCATTGCAGATGGCAAGTCCGCGTGATCAATCTTATTTTGAGGCTTACGCGCGCGGCGTGAATGCCTTTATTGAGTCGCATCGGGGCCAGCTTCCGATCGAGTTTCGCATCTTGCGCTACCAGCCAAAGCCGTGGCAGGCGGAGGATTCCATCGTCATCGCGAACCAGATGGTGAAGGATCTCAACTACTATGACCTCCCCGACACGCTGAGCCGCGAGAAGATTCTGGCCAAGCTGGGGCCGGAGTTGACCTCCGATCTGTACGTGAACCGCTCCTTTCACGACCGCCCTCCTACCGTGATGCGGGAAGATCTGAACGATCAGGAAAAGCAGGGCGACAAAGAAGATGATGACGACGAAGACGACGGTCCCGACAATTCGGTGACACAGCACCGAGGCGCCGCGGCAGAGATCTGGGCGCAGCAAGCTCCAGAGGCTGTTAACGGATCGAACGATTGGGTGGTTTCAGGTGCGCACACCGTCACGGGCAAGCCGCTGCTCTCAAACGATATGCATCTCGGCCATCAGATGCCGAACCTGTGGTACGAAGCACATTTGAAGTCGGGCAATCTGGATGTTGCCGGGGTCACGCTGCCGGGCATGCCCTACGTGATCGTCGGCCACAATCAGCGTATCGCCTGGGGATTCACCAACGTCGGCCCCACGGTGGCCGACGTTTACATCGAGAACTTCAATCCGCAGGGAGCCTACCAGACGCCGCAGGGCTGGGTGCAGCCCGAGCACCGCGAAGAAATAATCCACGTCAAAGGAAAGCCGGATGTAACGGTTGATGTGCGGATCACGCGGCATGGTCCCATCGTCACTCACCTTTTCCCCGGCGAGGCCCGGCCGCTGGCTCTGCGTTGGACGCTCTACGACGGCCTCCACATGCCGTTCTTCGATGTCGATACGGCGCAAAACTGGGCCGACTTCCGCAAGGCATTTTCGCAACTCGATGCGCCCGGGCAGAATGTGGTTTATGCCGATGTCGACGGAAACATCGGCTACCAGACGACGGGTCGGGTTCCAATTCGCGCCGCCGGTGACGGCAGCCTGCCGGTCAGCGGAGCCGACGACGCTCACGAATGGACCGGCTACATTCCTTTCGACAAGCTGCCGAGCATCTACAATCCTCCGTCAGGAGTTATTGCGACGGCGAATGGCCGCATCACGCCGGATGACTACCCCTATTCCATCAGCGCGGAGTGGGACGCGCCATGGCGCACCGAGCGCATTTATCACGTGCTGGAATCGGGCCGGAAGTTTGCCCCGGCGGACATGCTCGCTCTCGAGAACGATATTCACTCCGAAAATGATCTGTTCGCCGCCGAGCGTTTTGTCTACGCCGTAGACCACGCGGCAAAGCCCTCCGCGCGGGCAAAACAGGCCGCCGATCTCATGCGCAACTGGGATGGGCGCATGCTTGCATCTTCCGCAGCGCCCACGATCGCCGTGCGCTCGGCGCAAGAATTGACGCGACTCCTGCTCGAGCCTCGTCTGGGAGCTGCCCCGAAAGATCCCAAGGAACAGGAAGCGACCTTGAATTGGAAGACCTACCATTGGGCGATGCGAACCGTATGGTTGCAAAACGTTCTGCTGCATCAGCCCAAGCGCTGGCTGCCGGAGAAGTACCCAAATTACGACGAACTGTTGACCGCCGCCGTGGACGCCGTTGTGAATGATCCAGCCGCTCCGGAGAATCTGGTTTCGTGGCGCTGGGGTGTCGTGAACGCAGTAGAAATTGACCACCCCGTGCTGGGAAAGATTCCGTTGGTTGGGCGCTGGGCGGCGCCGGGCGTGAAAGAACAGTCGGGCAGCGCATACACCGTGAAAGCCGTGACCCCTCATCACGGGCCTTCCGAGCGCTTTACCGCGAACCTGGCAGACCTGGATCAATCCACGTTGAACACGGTCACGGGACAGGGCGGAAATTTCCTAAGCCCGTATTACATGGATCAGTGGAAGGCGTGGTATGAGGGCTCAACCTTCACGTTGCCCTTCACATCGCAAGCGGTGCAAACGACAGCCACGCACCGCTTGATCCTTGAACCGGCAAAATAGCCGACCCACAATCGAACTCAGAAAAAGTCGATGGCCTTCACGTCGATAATATAGCCGTTGATGATGATGGTTCCGGTTTCCGGGAGGCTGGGATCATTCGAGTTATCCAACAGCAAACTGTCAATGAGCGTGTCATAAACCCGCAGGTTACCACCCTCGGCGACATACTCGACGTAACGGCTGGTGAGGCCCTGGAAGCCGGTAACGTCGCCGTTATCCGGCGGAATAACAATTGCCCCGGTCGTGGAGTTGTAGATGGAGAGGCAGCCGCGCACTTCTCCCTGAGGATTGTTAACGTCGCCGATATTGGTACAGGTCAGTGCCCCGATGAATAGTTGGCCGTTGACGCTCATATCGATGCGGTCATGGTAGCCATCAGTGATCAGGTAGCTTCCAGTCACAGTCATCGAACCCAAGTCGATGGTGTCGAGACGGCCACAGGTGGTGGCGGTGGTGTCCTGGCCGGTGCACGAATTGTTGGGGGCGGCATTGCTCACCGAAGCTGTTGGAGTGCCGGCCACATAAAGTGTCGAACCGCTCAACCATCCAATGGTTGCGCCATCCACCGGAATCGGAGTTCCCACGGCCAGGGTAGTCATGTTCAAGGTTTGCACGCTGGCGCTGGCGCTGGCGCTCGAGCACTCCGGGCCGCAATTCAAGACGTAGGCAGTGCTGCCATCCGTGCTGAAAACGGCATATACCGGCCGGTCGAAGCCCAGCACTACGGTCGTGACCGGATTGCCCGTGTTCACGGAAAGCGGCGATATGACCGTCACCACATCGGAATCGTTACTGAAAGCCAGAGCGTGATTTCCATCCGGACTCGCCACTACCGTTTGCGCGTTCGGAACGCTAAGGGTCGCGCTAATGCCTCCGGCGTTGAGATTCATAACCTGTACCGCTCCCGGAGGCAGTCCCAGGGTGGTCATTGGGGCGCTGGGCACTGCCGCAAGTCCGCTGCCGATTGAAAGAGCGACCATGCTGGTGGTTGGCCCAAGCAGCGGTATGGTTCCAGCCAGAGCCTGGGTGCGAGAGCTTATAACCTCCACATTGTTGCTCAAGGAATCGAAGGTCAGCACGATCGATCGATCGGGTGACAAGACCATGAGACCGGGGGAACCACCGGCACTGATTTCAGCCGCCCGAGCCAGCGTGTCGTACTCGCCGTTAATGACCAGGAGACCGGGAGACGAGGTCGCGCTCGCCACGCTTTGCGATGCCAACACGCGCGCCGTCAGTGGCGACGGAGATGAACCCCCACAACACAGAAAACTCAAACTTGCGATCACGAGAACGGTACACGAAAGGGTAACTCGGCTCAAACGTCAGGCTCCTAACCGCAGGAAAAACAGAGATTTAAGTGCGAAATACGGGATTATAGCAGAGGCCACAGCTCCTCTCCCGTCACCGAGCTAAAGCTTAACCCAACTCCCTGCCATCCTCCCGTTGGATGCAAGAAACACCGCTCCTCCTGTATTCTGAAAGCTGAGTTCTTGAGGGGCGTTCCGACAAAATTTATGGCCGCTGACCTGCTTGCGCGAATCAAGCAATTTCCCGCTCTGTGCGACGGAGCCATGGGAACCCTGCTGTACGCCAAGGGCATATTCATCAACCGCTGCTACGACGAATTGAATCTTTCCCAGCCTGATTTGATTCGGGGAATCCATCACGACTACCTGCAGGCGGGTGCCGAAATTATTGAAACCAATACTTTCGGAGCAAACTCCTTCCGCCTGGCGCGGCATGGCTTTGCCGATAAAGTTCGTGAAGTTAACCACGCGGGAGCAAAGCTGGCCCGGGAAGCCGCCAAGAGCTTCGATGTGTGGGTGGCGGGATCGGTTGGCCCGCTGGGAACCAGAATCGAGCCCTTAGGGAAAACGTCGTTTGAAGAGGCGCGTCAGGCGTTTCGCGATCAGATCGCGGCGCTGGCCGAGGCTGGCGTCGATCTGCTGATGCTCGAAACCTTTGGCTACCTCGAAGAACTTCACCAGGCCATGCTTGCGGCCAAGGAGGTTGGCGCGAAATTGCCTTTGATCGTGCAGGTTACGATTGATGAAGACGGCAACTGCCTCGACGGCTCCGATCCGGAGACATTTGCTCCTCGCATCGAAGAGTGGGGCGCCGACGTCATCGGTTGCAACTGCAGTGTGGGCCCGGTGGCTATGCTGGGCGCGATCGAGCGCGTGCGAGCCGTCACTTCCCTGCCGCTGGCCGCGCAGCCAAACGCGGGCATCCCACGCTCGGTCGAGGGCAGAAATATTTACCTGTGCTCGCCCGAGTACATGGCAAGTTATGCGCGCAAGTTTATCGCCGCTGGAGCCCGCATCGTCGGAGGATGTTGCGGCACCACTCCCGATCATATTCGCGTCATGAAATCCGCCCTGCGGGTTGGTGAAGCCCGGGGCAAAGCGGCTTCGGCCCAGGTTGTGGGAAGCGCCGCGCCCAAGGCAACGCCCGCCCAGCCTTTGCACGAACGCTCACTCCTGGGAGGCAAACTCGCCCGCGGGGAATTCGTGACCATGGTCGAGGTGGTTCCTCCCAAGGGAACTGACATACGCAAGGAGCTGGAAGGCTCACGATTCCTGAAATCCGTTGGGGTGGATGCCGTCAACATTCCGGACAGCCCGCGGGCTTCAGCGCGTATGAGCAACCAGGCGCTTTCGCTCCTGGTGCAGCGTGATGCGGAAATCGAGGCAATTCTGCACTACACCTGCCGCGACCGCAACGTGTTGTGCATCCAGAGCGACCTTCTCGGAGCCGCCGCGGTCGGCATCAAGAATCTCATATGCATTACCGGCGATCCACCGAAGATGGGCAACTATCCGGACGCGACGGCCGTGTTTGATGTGGATGCCATCGGCCTCGTCAATATTGTTCACAATCTGAACCGGGGATTGGATTTGGGCGGAAACCCGATCGGCGCGGGAACGGGCTTCGTCATCGGCGTGGGCGCGAATCCGGGAATCACGGATCTGGATGAAGAGATCCGGCGCTTCGAATTCAAGGTCGCGGCCGGCGCAGAGTATGCGGTGACCCAACCAGTCTTCGACATCCGCTTGCTGGAAAATTTTCTGCGCCGGATCGAGCACTGCCGCATTCCGGTAGTTGCCGGGATCTGGCCGCTGGTGAGCGTGCGCAACGCCGAGTTCATGAAAAACGAGCTTCGCGTGTCTGTGCCCGACTCGATTCTGGAACGCATGGCTCGCGCCCAGACCCCCGAAGCGGCCAGAGCCGAGGGCGTGGCCATTGCCCGGGAAATGCTGTTGGCGGTTCGGCACGCGGTGCAGGGAGCGCAAATCAGCGCGCCGCAAGGCCGGTACAGCTCGGCAGTCGATGTGCTCGAGGCCCTGGGAGGGAGCACTTCCGCGACTGCATGAAATTCTCTTTATTCCCTTTGTGAAAAGAAGAGAGTTAATTTTGCCAACTCTTTACGAAAAAAGACTGGACACTTGGCGCAGATGGTAGCATCAATAGGAGAGGAGCAAAACCCCGTTGGCCAAGTTTGAAGAGTGCCTCCAGCGACTGGAAAAAATTGTTCAGGAGTTGGAAAAGGGAGACGTGCCTCTGGAAAAATCCCTCACTTTATTCGAGGAAGGCATGCATCTCTCCTCTACTTGCCGGAAAGAGTTGGAACAAGCAGAAGGCAAAGTAGAAATCCTGTTGAAGAAAAACGGGAAGCTCCAGGCCGAGCCGTTCGAACCCTTGACGGAAAAGTCACCTGCCCATAGGTAGGGAGCCGACCGGAGGGTTCTCTGGGTAGTCATGTCTGTGGTGTAGTGGTGCCGAACCCTGCCCGCAGCCCTAATCCGCTGTAACTGGCGGTTGTATGTCAGGAGGATTTATGGGCTTCAGCGCAATAGTTCTCGAGAGCGATCCGATGGTCGCTCAATCTCTGGCCGGTGGTCTTTCCTCTCACTTCCATTCGATACACTTCACCCGCTCCGGGGAGGAACTTCGCGAGCGAGTCGCCAAAAATCGCCCCGAGGTGGTAATTCTCGACATGGAGTCGTCGCGTCTAAGCGATGTGCGCAACTTGCACCATGACTTTCCCACGCTTCCGATCGTTTGCACCCACCGCCTGCCCGATGACCAGCTATGGATCGCAGCCCTGGAAGCCGGAGCCAGCGACGTTTGCGCCTCCGACGATGTGCAAAATGTTCTGACCTCGGTCTTGCGCAGCGTGGCCATGGCCAAGTGCGCTGCTGCGTAAGGTTGCACGAATCTTGATTCCACAGAGGACGCCGCTAGGCGTCCTTCGTTTTTCAGTCGCAGCGTGGGCCTTGTTATACTCACAGCGCAATGCTGGAAGAAACCCTCGAACAAGGACGCGCCCGCACCGACGCGGCTCTGGATCGGCTGATTCCGCTGGAGACCGAACATCCGGTCTCCATTCACAAAGCCATGCGGCACAGTGTATTTGCCGGTGGCAAGAGGCTGCGGCCGGTGTTGTGCATCGAGGCTGGCCGTATGATCGCGGGATCGTTGCCCAAGAAGATCGAAGAACTGGGTGCGGCTCTCGAAATGCTGCACACCTACTCGCTGATCCACGACGATCTCCCGGCGCTCGACAACGACGATCTCAGGCGCGGCCGTCCCACCTGCCATAAGGTGTTCGGCGAAGCAATTGCGATTCTGGCGGGTGACGCGCTTCAGACCCAGGCCTACGAAGTTCTGGCGCGGCTGGAGTGTCCGGCCGAGGCGCGCGTGCGGATCATCGAGGAGATCGCACGCGGCACCGGCACGCGCGATGGCATGATCGGCGGACAAGTCGTCGACCTGGAAGCCGAGCACACGCCGCCCACGGCAGAGATGCTGGAGTATATTCACCGTGCAAAAACCGCCGCGCTGATCACGGCCAGCCTGGTCAGTGGTGGCCTTTATGCCGGAGCGAAAGAAAATGAAGTTAGAAAACTGCGGGCTTTTGGCCAGTTCATTGGCTTGGCTTTTCAGATTGTCGACGATGTGCTGGACGTGACTCAAAGCTCCGAGCAGCTTGGCAAGACCGCCGGCAAAGACACAGCCGCGCAAAAGGTAACCTACCCGGCGCTGTTCGGGATTGAAGAGTCCGTGCGCAAGGCAGATTCGTTGGTGAACGCGGCGTTCGAAGAACTAGAGAGCTTTGGCGAGCGCGGTGCGACGCTAAAGGAACTGGCACGATTTTTGGTGGAACGCAAGAAGTGACGCAGCCATCAATCGGAATATCGATCGCTATTTTGAGGCCAAGCCGATGACTACACCGGATTCGCGCCAGCCGGCTTCGCGCAAGATTGCTCGAACTGCTCTTGCCATCATTAACACCATCCTCCCGATGAGTGCCGTCATTTTTGAGCGGAAACAGGCGCGTTACTGGCAAGCGCTGCCTGTCCGCAGCATGGCCGGAATTTTGATTGCATTGTTTTTCACGGTGGGCGCGTGGGGGTTTTTTCTGGACCTCATGGAGTGGAAGAGACTTCCATTATGGGGTCTATTGATCTCCGCCTCATTGTTCGGGGCGACAGGCGCCGTATCCTTCATGATAGTGCGCCGTCGCGTATTCAAGCTGATTCCAGTGTTAGTCATCCTGGGAGTCGCGGCCGGTACTGTCCCCGATTGGCTGCCCCGCGGGGCGCACATCCTGCTTTCCGACGCCGCCCATCAGCGGATCGCACTCGATGCGATCTGCATCATGTCAGCCACGATGCTGGGATACTGGTCGTTCCTTCTTTTCATCAATACCCAGGGCCTGGAACAGGTGCGGACGCGGACAGAACTCGACCTCGCCTACAGCATGCAGCAGATGCTCGTTCCCCCAATTACGTACCGCACGGACTCTTTTGAGGCCTATGGGCTCAGCTTGCCCAGCGACGAGGTCGGCGGCGACCTGGTCGATCTGATCCCAACGGAGGCTGGCTGGATTGCATGTTTAGCGGACGTTTCCGGCCATGGCATACAGGCGAGCCTTCTGATGGGAAATCTGAAAACTGCGCTGCGTTTTGGTTTCGCGCAGGGGCAATCGCTTGCCGCTGTGATCACAGCCGTCTGCAAAGTCTTGCCTGAGGTGAAGCCGGCTGAGATGTATGCCACGTTCGCCGGATTGCGCTTCTCGGGTGGGGCCCAAGTGGAGTATTTAATCGCGGGCCATCCCCCCATTCTTCACTACCACGCGGCGGACCACAGAACGGAGCGCCGTGGCATGGAGCAATTTCCGCTGGGGCTGACTGGCGACTGCGCTTATGTTTCTTCTTTCGCTTCTTACGCTCCGGGCGACCTGTTCGTACTTCTCAGCGACGGGGTAATTGAGACAGAAAACTCCCAGGGAGTGGAATTCGGCTTCGGAGGCGTTGAGCAGGCAGTGCTTCGTTGTGCAGCGGAGCCGTTGAAAGAAGTCATGGGCCGGCTGATGAGTGAACTGGAAAAGTTCGGCAACCGCGCCGATGATCAAACCATTCTCCTCATACGAGCGCTGGCGTAGTTTCCGGACCAACGTCTGCCTTAGTTGAAACTCTCGTAACTGTCGAGGCTTATCCCCAGACGATACCGACGAACATGTGAGCCGCGTGCTGCCCACGTTGAAAGAAATGACGGCGCACCGGCTGATCGTGCGCGAGAACGTAGTGCTCGAGCACCGGAACCTCGGCTGAATGGCCGGCATCATTCCATCTTTTGCTGCTCTGGCCACTTAGCTTTCCGGTATGTCAAGTGCAACAAAATGATCGCCGCGATGGCCACGATGAAAGTGGCCCAACTGGCCTCTGGCCCGAGCATTCCTCCCGTCAGCCAGTTCGGACCTGGAAACTGCGCGTTGAATAGCCGCCCGACCGCAAATTCTCCGCCATTCATTCCCGAAAAAACATAGATGAAGGCGAAGTCGAACGCGGCGTGCATGCCGATCGGAAAGGCCAGACTGCCGGTGCGTCGCAACGCGAGCGTGATGAATATCGTGATCAGCGTCACGGCCAACCAATCCTCCCAGCGCTCGAACGGCTTGGTGTAGTAGTGAAGCGCGCCGAAGCCGATGGATTCGAAGATGGCCGCGGCCCAGAATCCGATTCCGTCGGCTAACGTGTACAAGAAATAGCCGCGAAACATAATTTCTTCACTCAACCCGATGAAGAGATTCGCGATCAGCCAAAGGACGGCATACTTGAGCAGCGCGGCGCCGGTTAGATTGAATCCATGTACGTGGTAGCCACCGCCGATAAAAATCAGAATGATGACGGCGGATGGCATTGCGAAGCCCCACATCGCGCCCGCCCAGAATCTTTTTCCGACAAGTTCGCGAAGCGGGGGAATGCCGTAAGTAGCTAGACTGCGGCCCTCGAAGCGACCCATGATGGCGGTGGCAATCAGTGCGACCAACAGCAGCAGAGCGTCCTCAAGAATGAACAACACCGGATGCAGGCCGGTGTATCCCTGCAGCGGCAGGCGCTCAAGTCCAACTCGTCCCGCCCAGCCGAAGGCGAATAGCAGAATGCAGAACAAAAGCAGCCGCCAACCCGCTCGCAACTCTCTGCCGTTGTGAAATATTTTTTTCATGTTGTCGGGCTCCTTGCTGTGGTACGGAGACCTGGGTATCCCGGTTCCTTGCGCCATGAGCTTGTGCTTGGCATCGAGCAGCTGCCTGCCGCTATTTCGCCACGCCACCTGCCCGTGCCGCTTGCACTTCGCCACACCATACTAGTACGCTTTCAAATTCATGCCTGTCGCACCTCTCGACATCCTGGCCATTGCCGCGCACCGCGATGACGTCGAACAGACCTGCGGCGGCACGCTGTTTAAGATGGCGCAACGCGGCCAGCGGACCGGCATCCTCGATCTGACTCAGGGCGAGATGGGCACGCGCGGCACAGCCGAAGACCGCGCCCGCGAGGCGGCAGACGCAGCCAGAATTCTAGGCGCGGGCTGGCGCAGAGCGCTCGATATTCCCGATGGCCGCGTCGAGAATACGTGGGAGAACAAGCTGAAGGTGGCCAGCATGATCCGCGAGACGCGGCCGCGAGTCGTGATTCTGCCTTATTGGAAGGGTCGCCATCCCGACCACTACACAACTTCCGTGTTGGGATACGAGGCTTGCTTTCTCGCGGGCCTGGCAAAGATAGTTCTCAGTTCTCAGTTCTCAGTTCCCAGCGAAGCCAGTTCCGGCTGCAGTAAGGATGATCATCTCTCGCCGCATCGGCCCTTCAAGATCATCTACGCGACGCTTTACTACGACATACGCCCCACGTTCGTGGTGGACATCACCGCGCAGTTCGAACAAAAGCTCGCTTCTATCCTCGCCTATAAATCGCAGTTCAGCGATCAGGAAGCGGGCAAGGATCTCTTCCCTGCCCATGACGAGATTCGCACGCGCGTCGACGCGATGGCTCGCTACTACGGGATGTTAGGCGGCGTAACCCACGCCGAGCCATTTCTGCAAAAAGAAGTCGGGCTGGTGGAAGATCTGCTGGCAATTCCAGTCAAATCGATTTGATCTCGCTTCACATCACTTCTTCAACGCCACCGCCAAACCATCGCGAATCGGCAGAATCGTCGTGTAGAAATCTACCGAGTTATAGAGCAGCCGGTTGAATTCCAGGATCGCCTTGGTGCGGGCATCCTTCGGATTTTTCTCTGCAACCCGCCCGCTCCACAAAACATTATCGGTAATGAAGAGCCCGCCCTTGCGCAAGCGCGGCGAGACCAGGCGAAGCACGCGCGGGTAATCCTCTTTGTCGATGTCGTTGAAGATGACGTCGTACTGTTGCTTCTGCTCGGAGAGGAACTCGAGCGCGTCGCCAGTGTGGATCGTGATGCGCTTTGAAACTCCGGCTCGTTCAAAGTAACCGCGCGCGCGCGCCGCGTTCTTGGGATCGCCGTCCGTGTAGACAACACGGCCTTTTTCACCTACCGCCTGCGCCCACCACATGGTCGAATATCCAATGGCTGAACCTAATTCGAAAACCGACTGAGCGTTGATCGTCAAAGCTAGTTGCTGCAGCACCCGCGCCACTGCCGGACCGACGATTGGGACGTCATGCTCAGAGGCATAGTCTTCCATCTCCACCAACAATTCGTCGCGCTTGGGAAGCATCGAGTAGAGGTAATCGTCAACCGGGCCGGCCGTGGTCAAGTTGTGGTGCCGCCAGCTAGGTTTGTCTTTCATCGCCGATTTGTTTGCAGCCACGTGTCACCTTCAAATTAAGGATTGTCGTTACGGAATGCGTACTTTTCAATCGCTGACGCTTACACCGGGGCTCATGGCGACGACATCAACATCGGGCGCCAGCTTCTGCAGCTCGCCCGGTGTTCCCGTCAACACCGGAAACGTACCGAAGTGCATGGGAATGACCGTTTTCGGCTTGAGTAGCTTGCAGGCATAAGCGGCCTCGCGCGGCCCCATGGTGAAATGATCGCCGATGGGCAGCATGACGATTTCAGGCGCATAAAGCTCGTGAATAATAGCCATGTCGCCGAAAACATTCGTGTCGCCCGCGTGGTAAATCTTAACTCCGTTTTCGAACTCGATCACAAAGCCACAGGCCTCGCCGCCATAGACGAGCTGGTCGCCGTCCTGAATGCCGCAGGAGTGATCGGCGTGCACCATCGTGACTTTGATGTCACCAATCTTCTGCGTTCCTCCCTTATTCATCATCGCAATCTGTTTGGCGCCTTTTTTCTCGAGCCATCCGCATAGCTCCGGAATGCCGACGACCTGCGGATTATGTTGCTTGATGACCTCGACCGCATCTCCAATGTGATCGCCATGGCCGTGGGTGCACAAAAGAACATCGACATGCTTCACTTTTTTCTCGAAAGGAGGACACGCCGGATTATTCATGATCCAGGGATCGATAATGACGGTTTTCCCGCCCGGAGTAATGATGCGAAACGTCGCATGGCCAAGCCACGTAAGTTGAATCCCCTTAAGATTCACGGATGATTTCTCCTCGTTTGCAAATTCCTCACTAGCCAGAAGTCGACCAAAGATTTCGCCACAAGACTTCCAACGAATAATGGGCTGCGCTTGAACTTTAGTTTAATATGAAACGCCATGACTGAACTTAAGGTGCTGATTTCCAGGGAAGAGATTGCGAAGCGGGTCGCCGAACTGGGCTCCGAGATCACGCACGACTTCGCCGGCCAGCCCGTGCTGCTGGTGGGCGTGTTGAAGGGCTCGGCGATTTTTCTCGCCGACCTGGCGCGACAGATCAAGCTCGACGCGACCTTCGATTTCATCGGCGTCTCCAGCTACGGCAACCGGCCCAGCCCCTCGCAAGAACTCAAGAACGGGTGGGATTCCACGGGTGAAGTCAGACTGACGAAAGACGTCGACCAGTCGATGCAGGATAAGAATGTGATCGTGGTGGAAGACATTCTGGATACAGGATTGACGCTCACCGTGCTGAAGAAAATGCTGCTGGCGCATCAGCCCAAATCGCTGAAGATCGCGGCTCTTCTTGATAAGCCCTCGCGGCGCAAACTGCCTCTGAAGGGTGATTACGTGGGATTCACCATCCCCGATGAGTTCGTCGTCGGCTATGGCCTGGACTACGCCGAGCGCTACCGCAATCTGGCCGACGTTTGCATTGTGCCTCGCGAGTAGAATCCGGCATCGAGTCCCTGGCAGTCACAGCCCTGCCATCCTGGGTACTCGGTACTCCGAGCGCGGCTGCTATCATAGAAAATCCATGGGGTCTGTTCTGAGCAAGCCCGAAAAACATGTGCAGGTCGATCCTCTGTTGCTGGAGGTCTCCGACGTCATGTCCACGTCGCTCGACCTGGATACGACACTGCGCCGTGTCTCCGAGGTGGTGCGTAAAGTCATCGATTATGAGATCTTCGCGATCCTACTCCTGAACGAGAAAACGCAAGAGTTACGCTTCCGTTTCCAGGTGGGGTATCCGAAGGATTTCGCGGAGCGCGCGCGGATCAAAGTGGGTGAAGGAGTAACCGGACAAGCCGTCCAATTACGGCAAACGATTCTGATCGATGATGTCACGAAAGATCCCAGATACATCGCGGCAATACCTAACGTCTGCTCGGAATTGGCAGTGCCGCTGACCACTAAGAACCGCGTGATTGGCGTGATTGATCTGGAGGCGCGGCACGTTGGCTACTTCAACGAAGAGCACAAGCGGCTATTGTCGCTGATCGCCTCGCGCATGGCGGCGGGCATCGAGAATGCTCAACTCTACACGCGGACCACCCGCCAGGCGCGAATCCTGCTGTTGCTGAATGAGATTGCGCGCGAGTTGACATCAATCCTGAACCTGGACGAGTTGTTGGGCCGGATCGCGGATCTCCTTCGACGGTTGATTGATTTTCAAATCTTCAGCATCCTGCTGCTGGATGCGTCTGGCGAGAAATTGCAGCATCGTTTCTCCCTGCGCTTCAACGAAAATGTTCGCGTGAAGCGGGAGATTCCGCTAGGGCTCGGCTTGGTCGGACAGGCGGCCCAGACGCGGGAGGCGATCCTGGTTCCCGACGTGAGCAAAGATCCACGCTACATCGAGGGCAACCCGGAAACGAAGTCAGAACTGGTCGTGCCCCTGATTTATAAAGACAAAGTAATCGGTGTGCTCGATATGGAGCACACGAGACGTGGATTTTTTACTGATGATCACCGGCGCACCATGATGACGCTGGCGGCGCAAGTCGCGATTGCCATTGAAAACGCGCGGCTGTACGAAGAGATCGCACGGCAGGAACGCCGCCTGGAGCGCGACTTGGCGCTGGCGCGGGAACTGCAAACCCGCCTGCTCCCCCAAACGCTGCCGAAGTTGGCGCACCTCGAGTTAGCCGCCAAGTTCGTGCCAGCGCGCGCCATCGGCGGAGATCTTTACGACTTTATCCCGTACTCCCTTTCGCGGTTGGGAATTGTAATCGGCGATGTCAGCGGAAAAGGCGCGCCTGCCGCCATCTACGCCGCGCTGGTGAGCGGAATTCTGCGCTCTCACGCGCCCATTGAGCCCGGCCCGGCCGAAATGCTCTCGGCAGTAAACTTGTCGCTGGCCGAGCGGCGCATCGAGGCGCAGTTTGTATCGATCATTTATGCGGTCTGGGACGACGTGCATCGCACCTTGCTGGTGGCCAATTCCGGCTTACCACGCCCCATTTACATGCATGACGGAAAGAACCAGGTCATTGAAGCAACGGGTCTGCCTTTAGGTCTGTTCGACGATGCCGACTACGACGAATTCCGTTTCAAGATGAAACCCGGCGACATGTTTGTCTTCTTCAGCGACGGCATTCTCGATGCGCGCAACCGAAACGGAGAGTTGTTTGGCCGCGGGCGCGTCGAACAAATCGTTGCCGATTGCGCAGGCCGTTCTGCGGATTGCGTGGTGGACACGCTATTCAAAGCGGCGGGCGAGCATTCCGCCGGGGTCGAGGCATTTGATGACCAAACCGTCGTGGCGATCAAGGTCAAAGATGGCCCAGCGAGTTCGTCCAGGCGAAAATGACCCGGCGCAGCGAAGTTCCACCTCACCATACTTATTCTGAGCGGCCGCCAGGGTTCGTTTTTCGCGCGTTAGGGAAAAAGTTGTCGCGTGACGGCGCCGATACCGTGCTGCACTGCGACGGCGTCCCCCTGACCGACTTAGCCCAGCGCTACGGAACTCCTCTCTACGTTTATTCGGCGACAGCCATCCGCGAACGCCTGGCATCCTTTGATAATGCCTTCCGAGATATTCCCCACACCATCTGCTATTCGGTCAAGGCAAATTCCAATTTGAGTATCCTGCGGCTGCTGGCGAAGCAGGGCTGTGGTTTCGACGTGGTTTCGGGCGGAGAGCTGGAGCGGGTGCTGGTGGCCGATAGACGCGCAGCTAAGAAGATTGTTTTCTCCGGCGTAGGAAAGTCTCGCGAAGAGATGACAGCGGCGCTGAAGGCCGGAATTCTGCTGTTCAATGTGGAAAGCGAATCGGAACTCTCGGTTCTCGCTGAGTGTGCTGCGAAGCTGCGCATGTTAGCGCACGTGGCGTTGCGCGTGAATCCCGACGTGGCAGCCGATACGCATCCATATATTTCTACCGGCCTGCATAAGCACAAGTTCGGCGTGCCCATCCGGGCTGCGCGAGCTCTTTACAGAAAAGCTGGCACGGAACGCTGCCTCAAAATTTCGGGAGTCAGCGTACATATCGGCTCGCAGATCACCGATGTTGCTCCCTTCGCGGAGACGATGACTCGAGTCGCCGACTTTGTTCGCGAACTGCGTGCCGATGGGCATACCATCGATTACGTCGATACCGGAGGCGGACTTGGAATCTCCTACCAGAAACCAGAAATGGATTTTGCAGCTTACGTTGCAAGCTATGCCAGGGCCGTGACTAACCCGCTCCGCGATTTGAATGTCCATCTTCTGCTCGAGCCGGGACGAGCGATCATAGGCCCTGCCGGCCTCTTACTTACTTCCGTGCTGTACAGAAAAGAAAACGATGGCAAGCGATTTCTGATCGTGGATGCGGCGATGACTGAACTGATCCGGCCCGCGCTCTACAACGCCTATCATGAAATCGTTCCCGTAGTGCGATCCGAGAGCTTTTCAACCGAGAAAGAAACTGTGGACATTGTCGGCCCCGTGTGCGAGTCCGGCGACTTCTTCGCACGCGATCGAGAATTGCCCAGGGTCGAGGAGGGCGGCTTGCTCGCAATTCTCGATGCCGGGGCCTACGGTATGGTGCTCTCCTCAAACTACAACACCCGCCCGCGGCCAGCGGAAGTATTGGTGAGTGGGAAGTCGGCGAAGGTGATTCGCCGGCGGGAAAAAGTTCGTGATCTTTATTCGGCGGAACTGTAACCCGATCACCGATCAACGATCAACGCGAATACCTTATCTTTCTCCCAGCTTCAACTTCGTCCGCAGCACGTGAAAAAAGTCAGTATCGGTGTGGTACAGGCTGACTTTGTGCTCGGAGCGGCGGCACCGCACCCGGTCACCATCGCGCAGATCGAGCCCGGGCTGGCCATCCAGGCTGAGATACGCCACTTCCTGCCCGCGCAGCAGGATTTCGACCACGGCCGAATCCGGCACGACGAGTGGGCGGTGGGTGAGCGCGTGCGGCGCCACGGGAGTGATCACAAAAGCATTGACCGTCGGCATGAGCACAGGCCCGCCCGCAGATAGAGAGTACGCAGTCGATCCCGTCGGTGTGGCTACGATCATTCCATCGGCACGGTAGCTCGAGACGAAAACTTTGTCCACCAAAAGCTCGTAGTGATTGAGCCGGGCCAATGGCGTCTTGTTAACCACGGCGTCATTAAACACGATGTAACTTCCAAGAACCTCTTCGCCTCGCAGCAAATCGCACTGCAGCAGAGAACGGTGCTCCACGGCAGCGCGGCCCTGCGCGATCGCCTCGAGCATGGAGAACAGCGAGGAAAGCGGCACGTCGGTGAGAAATCCGAGCGAACCCAGATTGACGCCAAGCAGCGGCACATCGATCGCGGCCGTGGAGCGGACGGCCGAGAGCAGAGTGCCGTCGCCACCCAGCACCACAACCAGATCCAAAGGCCGCGACGACATTTCCGCGCGCGGCACTTCCTCTTCGTCGTTGGAGTACTTGGATGTCTCCGGATCAACGATGACCTCGTAGCCGTGGGCGTGAAGCCATTTCAGCAATTCAGGAACGGTGCGGGAAACCTCCGGCCGCGACGGACGCGAAATGATGGCCGCAAGTTTCTTAGGGGAAGATGAAGAGGAGCTAGCCATTGGATAGAAAGAAGATTGTACAGAATTCCGTGGAAAAAGCTTTCCCGCTGAGGTCACTCGGCCTTTATTCCGACGGCGTCATCCCGAAGCCCGCGTTTCCACCAGCAGGGCGAGGGATCTCCGGCAAAACATTTCAAACTGACCCGCCACTGGAAAGAGAATTTTTTAGAAGACGGCATAGAGCAGGAACTCGCGGTTTCCCTCCGCGCCCAGTATCGGCGATTCGATCACATCGGTACGAGTGCAGCCGAGATCGAGCAAAGTTCTTCTCACCTTCTCCACCGACGCCAACTGAGCTTCTTCGTCGCGCACAATCCCTCCTTTGCCCACAAATTCCCTTCCCGCCTCGAATTGAGGTTTCACCAGTACGATCACTTGCCGGCCGTGGCGCTCATCAACCAGCGACGGGAAAGCGGCGTTGACCACGGGAGGGATGACCAGCGTTGCGGAAATAAATGCAACGTCGATGACGATAAGGTCGATCTTTTCGCCGATGATCTCTTCCGTTACGTAGCGGGCGTTGGCTTTCTCCAGCAGTCGAACGCGAGAGTCCTGACGCAGCTTGAAGTCCATCTGCCCGTAACCGGTATCGATCGCAATCACTCGGGCCGCTCCGTGCTGCAGCAGGCAATCCGTGAAGCCGCCCGTGGAAGCGCCCACGTCGAGACAAATCTTGCCCGTGACGTCGATGTGCCAATGTTCGAGGGCGCGTTCAAGCTTCAATCCGCCACGGCTTACATATTTCAAGTCTTCGCCAAGCAGACGGATTGCAGCGTCCGCATCAACCGAAGCTCCCGCTTTTTCGATTTTTTGATCGTCGATCAATACTTTCCCAGCGAGGATGAGGGCTTGTGCGCGTTCGCGCGAAGCAGCGAGTCCGCGCTCCACCAGAAGTTTGTCGAGTCTGAGTTTCAAAGCTTGCCGGACGTTGGAGATTTCAGGCGCAACGACGGTTGTTTTGCAAAGTGCACCACCAAAGTGCCAGCACTCGCTCCGGTGCAAAGAGCTGAACCATCTCCCGCTGAATCACTTACGAAGATACTGCCGCGCTTTTCCACAGAATTTTCCACGCTTGTGTTGAAAACTTTTTCAGCCGCGTCTTCTTCAACAAGAAAGCCGCCCGCAAAGGGCGGCTCTGTCCGAAATCCCTCCGTACTCCGCTAGCCCGCAACTTCCTCCAACAACTTCTGATCGATGTCGAAGTTGGAGTGTACGTTCTGCACGTCGTCCTGATCTTCGAGTGCTTCCATGAGCCGGATCATCGTATTCGCAGCCTGGCCTTCGAGCTTGATGTAATTCTGAGGAATCATCGCCACGCTGGAGGAGGCCGGCTCGATCCCTGCTTTCTTCACAGCTTCGAGCACAGTTTCGAACGCGGAGGGCTCCGTCAGTATCTCCCAATTTTCGCCGTCATCGTTCAGGTCTTCCCCCCCGGCTTCGAGAACAATGTTCATTAAATCGTCCTCTTTGGCGGAGCTCTTGGGAATGATGATGTCGCCTTTCTTGTGGAACATCCAGGAGACCGCGCCGGCTTCCGCCATGTTCCCGCCGTTCTTGCCGAAGCAGTGGCGAATTTCGCTGACCGTACGGTTGCGATTGTCGGTATTGATGTCGAGCAGAATGGCCACTCCACCCGGTCCGTAGCCCTCGAGCGAAAATTCCTCGTAGGTAGCGCCGGGCAATTCTCCCGTGCCGCGCTGAATGGCCCGCTTGATATTATCGGCGGGCATATTCTCGGCCTTGGCGGCGACAATGGCGCCGCGCAGCCTCGGGTTGGAATCGGGGTCGCCGCCGCCATTCTTAGCGGCAATGCTGATTTCCTTGATAAGACGGGTGAAAATCTTGCCGCGCTTGGCGTCCAGCGCGCCCTTTTTGTGCTTGATTGTGGCCCATTTTGAATGGCCAGACATGGCTAGACCTCTATCCGATAAATTCGTTTGATCGCGGGATTCGCCCGTAGAAAAATCACAAGAGTTCCTCGCGACGTACGCAGGCGAACAAAAATTATAGCACGGCCCGATTCCACCAGCTTACCGGTTGCAAGGCAAGAACCCGGCGATTCGATCATGATCCCCCCATCGGGCAGGTATATTGGCCTGATTGGGTGGTTGACTGTGATGGACGTGCGCCCCTACCATGCCAAACAAGGCGCCCCTGCACATGACTGACCGGGTCATCGGCCATTACCGAATCCTCGAAAAGATTGGCTCCGGAGCCATGGGCGAGGTTTTTCGGGCACGGGACGAAAGGCTGGGACGCGATGTCGCTCTGAAGCTGATCCGCCCCGCGTCGAGCGAAAACCCAGATCACCTCCGCCGCTTCGAATTGGAAGCTCGAGCCGCGGCCGCGCTGAATCATCCCAACATCGTTGCCGTTTATGACGTCGGTTTCGACCAGGGTTCTCCCTTTATCGTCTGCGAACTGCTCGAAGGCAAGACGCTGCGCAAACTGCTCAACGAGGGTCGACTGCCGGTTCGCCAAACCGTCGACTACTCCCTGCAATTGGTGCAGGGCCTGATCGCAGCGCATGACCACCGGATTATTCATCGCGACTTGAAGCCGGAAAACCTATTTGTGACCGGCGATGGCCGGGTCAAGATTCTCGACTTCGGAGTTGCAAAGCTGCAATCCGCGCCCGAGGAGTCCGGCCGCTCTGCCGAGGAGATGACCACGGTCACCAAGCACGGAGCCGTAGTCGGCACCGTCGCCTACATGTCGCCTGAGCAGCTTCGCGCCAAAGCCGTAGACCATCGCAGCGACATCTTCAGCGTAGGTGCAATTCTTTATGAAATGTTAACTGGGCGCCGAGCCTTCCGCGGCGAGACCGAGGTGGACACGATTACCGCGGTGTTGCGGGAGAATCCTCCCGAAATCGATCTGCAACAGTCCAGCGTCCCCATGCCTTTCCAACACATTGTGCGCCATTGTCTGGAAAAGGAACCGGAGAATCGCTTTCAATCGGCGCGGGATTTGCGGTTCGCTCTGGAGACTCTCTCGCCCTCTTCGGGCGGACAGGGAGCGCGGTCTGCGGTGCCGAGGTCTCGCGCGAAGATCCTCCCTTGGGCTCTGGCTGGGGTATTCCTGGTTGCAACGCTGTTGCTTCTGATCGGGCGATCCTCGCGTGGGACATCATCTCTGTCTTATCAACGTCTAACCTTCGAACGAGGCACCGTGTACTCGGCGCGCTTTGCGCCTGACTTTCGTTCAATTGTGTACGGCGCAGCCTGGAACGGCAAGCCCTTGCAGCTTTTTTCCACCATTGGAGATTCGCTTCTGGCTCAGCCGCTCGATGTCGCGGATGCCAACTTGCTGGCCGTGTCTCACACGGGCGAACTGGCGCTCGTGCTCCGCGGAGCTAAACAAGCCCATCTAGCCACTGAAGGTGGCATGCTGGCGCGCACGCCCCTGGCCGGAGGGTCTCCGCGAGAACTTCTGGAGGACGTTCGGTCAGCCGACTGGGATGCCAGAGGTGAGCTGGCCGTGGTTCACCACGTCGAGGGTCGCGATCGGATTGAGTATCCCATCGGTCACTCGATCTACCAGAACGATGGAGGCTGGATCAGCCACCTTCGGATTTCTCCTCACGGCGACAAGATCGCCTTTATCAACCACCCCGCGCCATGGGACGACCGCGGGTCGGTTTACTTGATCGACCTACGCGGCCGCGTCACGGTGCTTACGGCGGAGTTCGTATCTGCAGATGGCGTGGCCTGGAGTCCCGATGGCAAAGAAGTCTGGTTTACCGGCGCGCAAAGGGCCAACAACCGCAACTTGTTCGCGGCGAGTCTGTCAGGAAAAGTTCGCCAAATCCTGGATCTGCCGGAAGGCATGACTTTACAGGACGTGGCGCCGGATGGTCGCGCGCTGGTGAGCCTGGATGATGAACGCCTTGCCATGGCTACCGCCGCGCGGGATGGCAAGCCCGAGGATATTTCCTGGCACGATTGGAACGTTGCCAAAGATATTTCGCGCGACGGGCAATCGATCTTGTTCGAAGATTCCAGTGAGGCCGTTGGGGCCGGCTATTCCCTTGCCATTCGGAAACTCGACGGCAGCCTGCCGATCCAGCTGGGCCAGGGAAGCGCCGGTGGTCTTTCGCCGGACGGGAAATGGGCGATTTCTATTCTCCCCGGCAGCCCCGGGATGGTAACGCTTATCCCTATCGGCGCTGGCCAGCCTCGTACGCTTGCCATACCAGGGCTGGAGCAGATTGACAACGGAACGGCTCATTTTCTGGCAGACGGAAAACACATCACGATTAATGGCAGCGAACACGGCCACGCCGTACGGTGTTATCTGGCGGACTTGGACGGGGGGAAACCGGCGCCCATCACGCCGGAAGGCGTTACCGGCGGCTTAGTTTCCTCCGACGGTCGATTCGTTCTCACCAGCGATGGCGGGAGCGCCGCTGTGTATACAGTAGCCGGGGGCGCGCCGCATCCTATCCCCGGTCTCGAACCGGGGTTTACTGCGGTGCAGTGGTCGGAGGACAATTCTTCGATCTATGGCTATCGTAAGGGCGAGTTCCCGGCCGAAATTTATAAGGTCAACGTAGCTACGGGAAAGACAAGTTCGATCCAGGAACTGCGGCCCGAGAGCTTAACCGGCGTGGTAAGCGTGTTCCCCGTTGTGGTGACCCGTGACGCTTCGCGCTTTGCCTACAGCTACTACCAGGTGTTTTCCGTTCTCTACATAATTTCGGGTGTGAAGTAAGAATCGGCAGCGCGAATTGACGCTAATCCAGCAACCCCGAAAAATCCATCGGTACGTAGTGAAAAAAAATGGAAGTCGACGTATGCCCCGCCGCTAGCGCTTCGCGATAATGCGGCACAGTGGTTCCCCGGTACACGAGCCCGTCGCCCAGCGCCTGATAGACCGTGACAGTACCTCCGCCCGTATCCAGTCGTATCGGCCACGAAGTTGCCAGCTCCGGTTCGGGAGAAAAATCCAGACATAATGTGACGCTGAACTCGCACTGCTCCCGATCGGTGTGTTTTTTCAACTCCGCTCCGCTCAAGTAAGACGCCAGGTACACATACGAAGGCTTGACCGGTTCTCCCACCATAGCGCCCACCACATTCGCGATCTGATAGTGGAAGAAACGCGCGACGCTTTCGTTGTGGGCCGCATAGCGCCGCGCACTCTGCTCGTCGCCGAGTCGAATGGCTCCGCTTCGTACCGCGTGCCGGTAGTAGCGACGCAAAGCGGCAACATGGAAGGGATGAATCAAGTTCCTGACGGATGCGTATCCTCTTTCTTGAAAGCTGCGGACGCCTTTCTCGACGACGTGAGCCCATTCCGCACGGCGCCGTTCAACCCGGCCTTCTCGCGTCAAAATGCCAGCCACCGCGAAAAGGAAACGCGCCTCCCGATCCAGCGAGTCGGGCACCGGCTTACCGGTGCGAAGATGCGAAACTACCGCCTCCAGCCGAGGACCAAGCCAAAACGGCTGCAACGTATTGGTGGCAGGGTCGCGCACCCACGCCACCGTTTTCTGCAAGTTGAAATTCTTCAGCAAATGCCGATGCGGTTCCAGCTCTGCCGGCACCTCGCCCGCGGCTAGGACGAAACATTCAGGGTTGAGAAAAAGCTGCTGGTCAGAACAGTGGGACAAGCCTGACGCGAGTTGCTTTGGAATCAGGTGCAGCGGCAACTCGTCGAGCAGACAATAGAATTGGCCAGGGGGCAGTGCCGCGGTGAGAGTTTGCCGCGACCCGGCCCCCATGAGGCTTGCAATCCATTCAAGCCATGCCGGGTCTTTTACTTGTGAAGCCATCCGTTTAGGGTAAAGCGGCTGTCAGCGAACGCCCCTGACGGGCATTCCACTGGTGTTATCTCGTGCAACACTGAGCACGGGAAGAACACGATCTGGTTCTGTTGCGGCATGATGCTCTGGTAACCGCCGGCGCCGTTCCCGGGCCAGTCGTAAAGACGTAACTCCCCGCCCTCGAATGGGCGCGGCTCGCGATGGAAAAAGTAAACGAACGTCACCCGGCGAGATGCGATCATTTCTTGCGTGTCGTCGCAGTGCGGGCGGAAAAAGTCTCCGTCGTTGCTGGCTGTGATCTGGGCCTCGGCATGCGTGACCTGAAACTCCTCGATCCCCAGCTTCTCCAGAACCCTGGGCAATACACCCCGAATTCTTTCCAGGATGACCTCCTGATGCTCTCCCAGGTCCATGAGCACCCGCGAACGGCGATGGTCGTAATCAAGCGTCCCAGGCTCTCCGCTGGGCGAAATTACTTCGCTGCTCCGGAACTCCATCTCATGTCGCAATGCGTAGGAGATAAGTTCGTCAAGCTCCTGCGGAGCCAGGAATTCATCCAGAACTACGCATTGTGCTTGAGCAATCTTCGGCAGGTCCAAAACGGCGACGCTGCTTCCCTGCTCAAGGTAGCTCTGCTGCACTGGAAGGCCGAACGGTCGAGTACTACTTGGCGGTTGCGGTGTACGGCTCGGCGGTTGAGGCGCACGGTTTGGCGGTTGCGGCGCACGGTGCGGCGGATGAGGAGCAGTGGTTGGTGGCTGTGGCGTGCTGCTCGGCGGTTGCGGTGTGCCGCTCGGCGGCTGAGGAGTGGGGTCGGTCGGCTGCGGTCCTCCCGGACGTCTCGGAGCTTGACTGGGCGGCTGTGGGGTTTGACTCGGAGGTTGAGGTGAGCGCAACTGAAGCGGGACAACAGATGTAGTCTCCTCCGCCCCGGAAGAGCTCGACCCCTGAGCGAGAATCTGGTCCACAATATTGCTGCCCAACAAGGCAAAAGCACGTTGGGCTACGGTTTCACCCACCGCACGGGCGATGGCCGCGGTTACAGCGGATTGTGTTTCTGGGTTGCCGCTCGAGATCGCCCTGGAGTTTTGCAGGAGACTCATCAGGAGTTCCCGCTCTCGCGGGATCAGGATTCGTTCGTCCCGCATTAACGTTTCAGAAAAGGCATCAAGAATCTGCTTCGCCGTCATCTGGCACACTCCTCCCATTGTTTGGCTGAACCGTTTTAGTTCCAGTGGGGCGAGCGGGGGAAGCAGCTCTCGAAAAAACCCTATCACCAAGACCGTCGATTATCAAACAGAAAGATGATGCAAAATATGCTGCGCTCGCATTTGAGTAGTGCCGACCGACAACGCGAACTCGAGGCAGGATTTTAGCGGCTGGCCATCGCACCCACCATCGAGTGAAAAATCTTCATCCCGTCGGTACCACCAAGTTCAGGTTCGGAGGCACGTTCGGGATGAGGCATCATTCCGACAACGTTGCCGCCCGCACTGCAGATGCCGGCGATGTTGTCCATCGAACCATTTGGATTGGCGGAGGCCGAAATCTCGCCGCCCGGGGTCGAATAGCGAAATACCACGCGGTCGTTGCGATGCAACTCATCCAAAGTCGCCTGATCGCAGAAGTAGTTACCCTCCATATGGCCTATGGGGATCGTCAATACTTCTCCGCGCGAACAGGCATTGGTGAAGGGAGTGGCCGCATTCTCCACACGCACGTCGACCGGCTTGCAGACGTATTTCAATCCAGTATTGCGCATGAGAGCCCCCGGCAACAGCCCCGACTCGCATAGGATCTGAAATCCGTTGCAGATTCCCAACACCAAGCCGCCGCTGTCCGCAAAGCGGCGCACCGACTCCATCACCGGAGAGAACTTCGCAATCGCGCCAGTCCGCAAATAATCGCCAAACGCAAACCCTCCGGGGACGATGATGGCATCGCAGTTCTCCAGATCATGCGATTCATGCCAGAGGAAAGTTACCCGCTGCCGGGCAATCTGTTGAACCGTCCAGTAGGCATCGTGGTCACAGTTCGAGCCGGGAAAAATGATGACTCCAAATTTCATCGCCTGTCAGCCTGTCCTCGTGTGGGATTTGAGGTCAGTTTAGCACGGCAGGAAGGGCCCGCCGCTGCTCCGCGATTTACTAGAATAGTTTTGGGAAGGGCACGACTTCAGTCTTTAGCCTGCCCTGAGCAAGCGAAGCGCGCCGAAGGGTGCCGTCCAGAAGCAATAAATACACCGGCTTCAGCCGCTGAGGGACTCGGCGGCGCACTCCTCCGCTTCGAAACAGCCTCGGCGTTGTTACGCCTGCTACCGTTTCTCGGCGTCCGATTTCGAGGAAAGGTTCGACGGAGCAAGAACGTTAATGGGCGCAAGCAACGGCGGCGTCCGAGGACTGATCGCGGGCAGAGTCGGCGCGGCTTGCAACGCCTCTTGTTCAAGCTGCGCGGTCATATCCGCCGTTGGGTCTGGCGGTGGAACTCCTTTGGCCCGCACGATCGCCCAGTGCCAATCCTGGTCGGGGAAAAGTGAAAAGTTCAAAGGCGTGCGAAAAATTGCCGTCGCGGAAGGCGCCGCCGATCCCTTCACCCGCAACAGCAAAGTCACGTCAGGCTGTTTCTGGCTGGGTTGCTCCCCGAAAGACTGCGGAGGTCCGTCGCTTGCCGCTACCGGGAGAACCCGCGCCGGACCGCGGTACGCAGCCTCGACCGGATCGCGCTTCCGAACAATCGTCAGACCGATGACCAGTTCGCGCAAATCCCATGAAGTTCCGTTATGCATCGACACCTGCAATGAATCGCCATCGATCGTCGCCGGCCCATCCAGCTTGGCCAGTTCGCTGCGCGGCAACTCATCGAGTTCAATCGGATCGGAGAGCAGCGAACTCGTCTTTGAACTGAACGACAAGCTGCACGTCACATCGGGCGTGGAGACGCGAAAATTCTTGCCTCCGGGATCGAGGGGGAAAATCATCGAAGTACCGGCCGCGTGGTGGCTCTCGGCGTCATCCACGACCTTCGATAGATTATCGTTATCAATCACCGTATCCGGCGCGGCGGGTTTCTTCCGAAGACTGCGTGCGACGTCGCCTAGCGGAGTCTCACCGGGATCATCCTGTGCCAAAACGCAGGGAGAGAGCACCAGCAGCAGAATTCCTGAAACCAGCGCCAACTTAATATGCACTGCCATAGCTTTTCGCACGGAGTTCGGAGGCTCGCCAAACCATTCTGCCGTAAAGCACCGTGCGCGCGAATAGGATTAGGACGGCGCGAACATGATTCATCAACTATGGTTTAGCAACCATGGTCGATTCACAAGACTCGCAACGGCCTTACTGCGATTGTATTGAGATGGAGTAGCGAGGCGCAGGTTACCCTGGATTACTTTAGTGCTTGACCTTCCGAGCAGAAAGGAAAGACAGGCGCAGCAGAGCAGCAGAAAGGAAGAGGAGCGCGCGCTGACGAAATGGAAGCGCAACGGGGCGCGCGCCCCAATCTTACCCCAAGCGTTCTAAAGCAGACCCGAAGACCGCAAACGCGAAACTGGATCAGCTACGGGTTGCCGCCGGAACACCCAACGGGCCACCGCAAATCCCAGAGCCGCGTAACACAGATGCATGAACCTCATAGAGCCCCCAAAAATCTGAATCCCGTTATTACCTCAGGGGAGGATCAGCATCACTATCGGCAAAATAGCAGTGGAATCGGGAGTGAACAAGGCCCAAGAGTGCCATTGCGGTGGCACGGAAGTAATAGGAAGCTAGGAAGCTAGAGGGAATCAAATTATGGCAGCCAAAACAAGTGGAATTGTTACTGGATATGCAAGGATGTGGCCGCGAGAGATTTTCGACGCAAAGAACGGGAACCAATTGCTCGCACGAGGATGCGAATTCCTGACGCAGAAGGGCGTATACATTCTCTATCGAGACGAGCACCCGTACTATATCGGGAAAACATCAAGGTCGCTTTTCGGCAGAATGCGCGGTCACGCTGTCAGACCTGAAGCGCGGTACTACAATTTTTGGAACATGTTTTCTGCTTTCGCTGTTCCAGATGGTACTAAACGGGATGAGCTAGAAGCTATCTTGATTGCAGCAATGCCGACTGTAAACAGCGCAGAGCCGAAGTTAAACAAGATGAGGTTCCCCCCGCAAGTTGTACAGTTTCAGAAGAGCCTCCGCGCAACTAAAGTCAAGGATGCGCTCGGCCCCAATCTGAATAAGAACAAGTAGCCCTGCCCAAAAACTCCTATTCTTGCCCAAAAAGTAGGCTAAGAATGCCAGTTATTAGGCAAAGCCTTAGGAAACTCGCCACCTTCCGCGCCGCCCTACTTCTTCTCAAGCGTCTTGCGAGCGGCCTGGAGTTCTTTCAGTTTTGCGGCGTCGACCTTCGGATAGCTAAGACTTAGTTCTTCCAGCGTTTCCACGATCGCCGCGGAAACCGCGAGATGCGTGAACCACTTGTTATCCGCGGGAATCACGTACCACGGCGCGTGCTTGGTCGAGGTGTTGCGAATCATCTCTTCGTAGGCTTTCTGATACTCATCCCAATACTCGCGTTCGTGGATGTCGGCCGCCGAAAACTTCCAGTTCTTCTGCGGTTCGTCGAGTCGCGCCAGAAAGCGCTGCTTCTGCTCTTTCTTCGACAAATGCAGAAAGAACTTGCGGATCACCGTCCCGCTACGCGCCATGTGCCGCTCGAAGCTGCGAATGTCTTCGAAGCGCTCCTCCCAAATGTCCTTCGTCACCAGCGATGGCGGAAGATTCTGGCTCTCAAGCACCTTGGGGTGCACCCGCACGACCAGCACCTCTTCGTAATAAGAGCGGTTGAAAATCCCGATATGCCCGCGCTCCGGCAGATGTTCGTTCGTGCGCCACAGGAAATCGTGTTGCAATTCCGTGCTTGACGGCACCTTGAACGAGTAGACCTGGCAGCCTTCAGGATTTACCCCAGACATCACATGCTTGATGGTGCCATCTTTGCCGGCCGCATCCATAGCCTGAAAGATGAGCAGCAACGACCAGCGGTCTTGCGCATAAAGCTTGCCCTGAAGCTCCTCCATGCGCGCAACGTACTTTTGCAGGTGCTCCTCGGCATGCTCCTCAGAACGCACCTGCCCTGTGTCAGCCGGATCGAAGTCTTTCAGCCGGAAATGCTTGTCCTCGTCAATGCGGTAGGATTTTGCCAGTTTGCTGGTTTTCATGATGGGTTTCACCGTCGATCGCTGTGGCCGCCCTGATTAAGAAGTTTATCAAGTACACAGCGGATGGCGAATCCCAATATGGGGTCGATCTCTCCCTTTCGGCAAACGAAAGAAAGTGCCGTCACTTCACCGCCGTGATAAAAAGACTTGTGACCGGATCTCTGACGATACTCTTGAAACCAGCTTGTCTCAACGCGCTCTCGATCTCCGCCAGATGCTCGGCGCTCTGGCCGGCGTAAGGGGCGATCTTTATTTTCGCCCCGGACTTCATGACCTTAAACGCGCTTTTAGCCGCGTCGACCCAATTCACCTGTCCTCTCACGATGTTGTTTGACACGATTTCATCCACGGATTCCGGGTCGAAGACGTCCGCGATTTCCTCTGCCTTGCCAACGATGAGTCTCGGAATGTCCCGTACGCGCTGATCCTTTAGCGGGTTCACATTGATTGCGTCTGCAACTTCGCCGGTTCCTCCCAGATTCACTCTGACCGACTTACCCGCGGCCCGCAGATCGGAGGCATACACTCTGGCCTGCACCCGCCAGGATTCCGCCGCAATTTCAGCCGGAGTTGCCGGGTTCGCCGTCTTGATTGGAGACCGCGCGCCCGCGGCCCACAGCCCCAGATCGATGGTTAAAGCCTGTGCCGCTCGCGCGTCGCGTCTCTCCTGCTCCAGCATGCGTCGCAGTGCCGTGCACAGCCTCGGCGCCGATGTGTCGGAAATGACGGTCGGATAGATGTGTCCCCCCACGCCGACATAATAGGAATACGCTGGGGCGCCGAAGTTTTGCACTGCTTGTTCCGCCCACACATCAGATTTGTATACCAACTGGATCTCAACTGCGCCGGCGATGGGATCGTCGTCCAGATGTGGCATCGTACGCGGGATGACAATGCTGTCTTGATCAAGACCAGTGATCGGCACTTGCTTTCGGTAAAGATAAAAGGACCCGCCCCAGATGGGTATCCCGACGCTCTTAACCACGTTCTCGATGTAGTTATCTTCGCTCGAAGGGTCATCTCCCCCGAGGTCAACAGTGTACTCGGCAAGGTCTGCCATCGTTTTGTTGGCAGCCACTTCGAGGCGCAGGACAGGAGCGTAAGAAAGAGCCCAAGGATCGGCACCTTGGAGTTCGACATTGAATCTTAAACCCGGGTCCGTACCAAAAATCACCCACAACTTTTGAGCTTTATCGACTCTCAGGTTGTACGTCCCAGGAGCGAGGTCGGTATCGACGGTGCCCTCGTATTTCTTGCCGGTCGAGTCAACGAACTCTACGTCACCTGAACTCTGCCCGGATGGAAGAACTATCTTAATCAGTGTCACCATCGGCTATTCTCCCTAACCCGGCCCCAATCTTGACTCATGCGGACAGTCTCGTCCCACCTGAATTAGTGTCGGCTGAAGCGGAATCGTTTCAGTCAGGCGAAAACGATCTAAGGTGTTGCGCGTTCAGGCTTCGACTGGCTTCTCTGTGACGAAGGGAAGTTTCGCTTGCTGCCAGGCGTCGAAGCCTCCAACGATATTGACCACGTTCTCAAAGCCGGCCCTCTGCAGCAGGCTGCAGGCGATCATGCTGCGGTACCCTCCCTTGCAGTGCACGGCAATCGGGACGTTGCGATCGATCTCCGGCGGAGCGACCTTGAAATTGTCCAGCGGCCACCAGGAAGCGCCCGCAATGTGGCCGGCTTCCCACTCGGACTCGCGACGCACATCGAGCACCTGCAGGCCGGGCCCTTGCAACCGCTCCCTGACTGCTTCAACGTTCATCTCAGGAAGTGTGGCCAGCGGAAATCCCGCGTCGCTCCACGCTGCGATTCCCCCTTTCAGGAATCCCCGTGTATCTTCAAGGCCGACGCGCGCCAGCCTCATCCGCGCTTCCGCCACTGCCTCCTGCGATTCCGCAACCAGCACCGGACGCGCTGCCAAACCCAGCAACGCTCCTGCCCACGAAGCAAACTGCCCCGACAATGCGATGCTTACCGACCCCGGCACGTGCCCAGCCGCAAACTGCTCACCCGGCCGAACGTCCAGCACAATTACGCCCTCCTCCAGCAGCGCTTTCAACTCACCTGCTTCGACCGCCGGCAAAGCTGGCAGATCAGAGAGCGCCGACGCGCCGGCACGATTGATTTCCGCATCCTGCAAAAAATATTCCGGGCGAGTCGGCAGGTTACTCGTCAGCTGCTTCACGAACTCTTCCCTGCTGTTGATCTGCAACGCATAATTCGTAAGCCGCTCCGTGCCGATCGTCGAGACCCTCTCGGCCCGCATGTTGCGCCCGCACAGCGAACCCGCTCCGTGCGCCGGGTAAACCAAAACGTTGTCCGGAAGTGTGAGAATCTTTTTGTGCAGGCTGTCGTAAAGCATCCCCGCGAGTTGCGCGGGACCATAGCGCTTCGAAAGATCGGGGCGCCCCACGTCCCCTAGAAACAGCGTATCTCCCGTCAGTAACGCCCAAGGAGCAGTAGACTTCTCTTCGTCGGTAATTATCAGACAAACACTCTCCGGCGTGTGCCCGGGCGTTTCCAGCGCAGTGATTCGCGTCTTCCCGACTTTCAACTCAAAACCATCCTGCACCACCACGTGAGCGAACGTCGCCTCCGCCTCTTTTCCGATATAGATTCGTGCGCCCGTTCTGGCTGCTAGCTCTCGATGACCCGAAACGAAGTCGGCATGCAGGTGAGTTTCGAAGATGTGGCGAATAGAAACGTGGTTTGCCTCTGCGGCTTGCAGGTAAATCTCCACGTCGCGCTGCGGATCGACCACCGCCGCTTCGCCTTCCGAGGCCAGCATGTAAGACGCGTGCGCCAGACAGCCCAAATAAAACTGCTCGAAGTACATCAATGCTCCCCTTTGCGGATCCTGAATTGATTCTATCTGGCAAGGCAGGATGCTGGAATTCTCACTTTATGAGTCAGTACGATTTAATGTCGAGCGATTAAGTTTTACAATTCAGTTGGAGCAAACCGAGCCGATAGTATGGACGCATTACTATTGCATCGAATTCATTTCGCTTTCACCATCACCTTCCACTATCTGTTTCCACAGTTGACGATGGGGTTGGCCCTGCTGATCGTGGCGCTCAAAACCATCGCGATCCGCCGCCATGACGAGCGCTACCACGAAGCCGCGCGCTTCTGGGCCAGGATATTCGCCATCAATTTTCTCATCGGCGTAGTGACCGGCATCCCGATGGAATTTCAGTTCGGCACCAACTGGTCGCAGTTCTCGCGGACCACCGGCGGCGTCATCGGCCAGCCGCTTGCCATGGAAGGTGTTTTTTCATTCTTCCTGGAATCGGCATTTCTGGGTCTTTTCCTCTTCGGCGAAAAACGGCTTTCCCCTTGGAAACACTGGGCCTGCGCCTTCCTGGTTTTCATCGGATCATGGATCTCCGGCTTCTTCATCATTGTCACCAACGCGTGGATGCAGCACCCCGTCGCCTACCGCGTCCTGCCCAACGGAGTCTACGAGGTCACTAGCTTCTGGGGTCTGCTCACCAATCCTTGGGCGTTGTTGCAGTATGCGCACAATATGTCAGGCGCGGTAATTACGGGCGCCTTCGTCATGTGCTCGGTGGGCGCGTTTTACGTTCTCGAAAACCGCTTTGCAGACCACGGCAAAATATTTCTGCGCGTGGGCGTAATTGCCGGGGTCATCTCTTGCATCACACAAATCTTTCCCACCGGCGACTTGCACGGCCGCTACGTTGCCAAGCACCAGCCCGCGGCCGTTGCCGGCATGGAAGGCCTGTTCAGCACCCGCAGCGGCGCTCCCATCGTGCTCATCGGCCAGCCCAACGAGGAAAATCAGACCATCGACAACCCCATCGCGGTAAATGACGTCTTGAGTTTTCTGATTTATGGCACCACGAAAGCCGAAGTCCAGGGCCTGAACCAGTTTCCTCGCGATCAATGGCCCGGCCCTCTGCCGCTGTTGTTTTATAGCTACCACATCATGGCCGGACTCGGCACTTACTTCGTCCTGCTCATGACGATCGCAGCGCTTTTGCTATGGCGCGGAAAGCTGTTTCATACCCGCTGGGTTTTGTGGCCGCTCTTATTGAGCCTGCCGCTTCCCTACATCGCCAACACCGCCGGATGGATGACCGCAGAAATGGGCCGCCAGCCCTGGGTCGTCTACGGCCTGATTCGCACATCCGACGGCTACTCAAAATATGTTTCCAGCGGCAACAGCCTGTTTACGCTGCTCGGATTCATGGGTCTCTACACCGTGCTCTCGATTCTTTTTATCGTGCTCATTTACCGCATCGTCGATCAAGGGCCGACCCGCGAACTCGCTGCCGTGCCCAAACACGCGCCATCAACCATAGCCTGAGAAGTAAGGAAAGAAGAAAATAAGATGGGTTTCATCTGGTTTTGGATTGTCGCGGTCATGCTGGTCGCCTACGTGGTGCTCGACGGCTTCGATCTCGGCGTCGGCATTCTGCACCTGTTTCTTGCGCGAACCGAGCAGGAGCGCCAGCTCACCCTGCGCAGCATCGGCCCGGTCTGGGACGGCAACGAAGTCTGGCTGCTGGCCGGGGGCGGCACGCTTTATTTTGCCTTCCCTCTGGTCTATGCCTCCGCGTTCAGCGGATTTTATTTGGCGCTGATGATTGTTCTCTGGCTGCTCATTCTGCGCGGCATCAGTGTTGAATTGAGGATGCACGTCAACGTCACAGTGTGGAAATCCTTCTTCGACGGCCTCTTCGTTTTCTCGAGCGCGCTGCTCGCTATTTTCTACGGAGCGGCGCTGGCCAACGTCATCCGCGGCGTTCCACTGCACGAAGACGGATACTTCTTCCTGCCCCTGTGGACGAACTGGCGCGTCGGAGAGCAACCCGGGATTCTCGACTGGTATACCGTCATCGGCGGCGTGGTTGCACTCGTCGCCCTCGCCGTGCACGGAGCGCTCTATCTTGCCGTGAAAACCGAAGCCGATCTGCAACAACGCGCGCGTACCACGGCCCGGCGTCTCTGGATTCTGCTTTTTGTTTTAACGGTTGTGAGCCTGCCCGCGACCATGATTGCCCGCAGCGATACGCTCACCAACTATCGCTCTTATCCGATCGCCTTTTTAGTTCCTGTCGTGGTCATTCTCGCTCTGCTCGGCATGATTCATTTCTGCCGCAAAGGAGACGACCGCAAGGCCTTCGCCTGCTCCTGCGCCTATCTCACCGTCATGCTCGTCGGAGCCGCCATCGGGCTTTATCCGCGTCTGCTTCCAGCCACCACCGGATCGCAATACGACATCACCATCGATAAATCTCTCTCCGGACCGCACACCCTCCACGTCGGCCTCGTCTGGTGGGCATTCGGCATGTGCCTGGCCTTCACCTACTTCTTCGTCGTCTACCGCATGTTCCGTGGAAAAGTCTCTCTGGAAGGCGAAGGTTACGGCCACTGAACATTTGTGCCCGGAACTCATGGAGTACTCTGATTAGTGCTCTCCAAACCGGAAAAGATGTCGGCCGTTCCGATTTCCGGGGCATTGACCTCCCGTAACCCACCCACCTGTGCGTCCGCTTCCGCCCGTGTGTATATTGAAAAATGATTCGTGCTGCTGCTCGAAAACATTCCGCTCGCGCCGCTCACCACCATCAAAATCGGAGGCCCGGCGAAGTATTTCGTCGAAGCCAAGAGCGTCAGCGATGTGCAGGAGGCCGTTGCCTTCGCAAGCTCGCGCGACCTGCCCTTATTTGTTGTGGGCGGCGGCAGCAATCTCATCGTTGCCGACGCCGGTTGGCCCGGCTTGGTGTTGAAGATCGCGGTTCAAGGCATTAACCGACACAGCGGCGACGAAGACGGCAAAATTCTCTTCGATGCAGGCGCCGGCGAATCGTGGGACAAATTTGTCTCCCACGCCGTGCGCGCGAATTGCGCCGGCGTCGAGTGCCTCAGCGGCATTCCGGGCAGCGTGGGTGGCACGCCGGTGCAAAACGTCGGCGCCTATGGGCAGGAAGTCTCCGACACCATCACTTCGGTTCAGGTTCTCGACCTGAAAGACAATCAGGTGCGCGAACTCTGCCCTGAAGCCTGCGACTTCGGCTACCGCTCCAGCATTTTCAACACCACTGAGCGCGAGCGTTTCATCGTTCTTCGCGTCACCTACGCGCTTAATCCCGAGGGCCGTCCGCGCCTCACCTACGCCGATCTCAAGCGCCACTTCGAGGGCCGCGAAACTGCGCCGAATCTCGCCGAAACCCGCGAAGCCGTGCGCCACATCCGCGCCCGCAAAGGCATGCTCATTGTTCCCGGAGACCCCGACTGCCAGAGCGCGGGCTCGTTTTTCAAGAATCCTGTGCTCTCCGAATCGCAGCACGAGGATCTGAAGCAGCGGGCCGCGGCCCGCGGACTTACCGTGCCCAGTTATCCCGCACTCGAAACCCGCAAGAAAGTTTCGGCCGCATGGCTGGTCGAACACTCCGGCTTTGCCAAAGGATTCGGCACGGGCCGCGTCGGCATTTCCACACGGCACGCGCTGGCGATCGTCAATCGCGGCGGAGCCTCAGCCGCCGAGGTCGTCGCCCTGAAAGAACAGATCCAGCAGCGCGTAGAAGAAATCTGGGGCATCCGCCTGCAACCCGAGCCGGTCATGATCGGCTTCTAGAGCGCTCCACAAAGTCTATTCTGAATTGTCATTCCAACCGAAGTTTGTCATTCCGACCAAAAGTTATTGTCATTCCGACCGGAGCCTGACATTCCCGAAGGGAACGGCAGGCGGAGTGGAGGAACCTGCTGTTCAGCTTTACCTTGCAAGCAACATCTCTACAACCGTTCTCCTCAAGAAATACCTGAACGAATCGAACGTCCCGGCGGTCTTCATGATTGAGGTCAAGCGATTGGTGGCGGGAGAGGCAGTCCTGAACGAGGCCGCGACGATGCCGCGCAGTCCAGACCGCAGTCAAGACTGCAGCCCGGACCGCACTCAAGACGACGCGCTCGCAGACCTCGTCCGCCAGCACTCGCGACTTGTCTACCGCATCTCCTATGCTGCGCTCAGAAGCCATCACGATGCCGAGGATGCCACGCAGGAGGTTTTTCTCCGGGTGCTGCGCTACAGCCACAAGCTGGCCGCAGTCGAAGATCCGAAAACCTGGCTGGCTCGGATCGCCTGGCGAGTGGCGGTTGACCGCAGCAAGCGGCGTGGGAGCCACAGGGAGATTTCGCTCGATGATCCCGATAGACCGGGAGAGCAGGTGCCTTCGTCGGATTCGCCGGCAGATCAGGCAATGCAAGGCTCGCAGATCGGCGCACGGCTGGAACGCCTAATCGCAGCCTTGCCCGAAAAGCTGCGGGAGCCCTTGATCTTGTCGGCGATAGAAGAAATGTCGCCGCGCGAAATCGCTGCAACGCTTCGGATCAACGAAGCGGCAGTGCGCTCACGAGTATTCCGGGCCCGACAGATTCTGAAGGAGAAGCTGGCGCAAGGAGTAGACAAGCCGTGGAAGTGATCTCCAATAGGCGGCACAGCGACGGCTGGCAGCGCCGTGGAAGAGTGGCGCCTTTAGCGGCCGCGTGAAGCGGCCGGAATGAACCGGGCTTTAGCCCTGACCACGATGCGATGGCTGCTGCAACCAGAGGTGGAAGATTATGACGGGCAGTAATTCCCGGCAAGACAACATGAATCAGCGCGATCTGGAGACTTGGAGAAGTTTGGAGAACGACCCGCTCGATCGCGAACTCGACGCCGCCCTCGCAAATTATGCCGCGGTCGAACCGAGAGCAGGTATCGAGCAACGCATTCTGGCGAATCTGCGCGCCGAACAGAATCATGCCTCCGTCCGGCCATGGTGGCGTTTGCCTGCAGGAGGCGCAATCTTGGTGGCTGGGCTTGTGGTCGCCGTATTGCTCGCGTCAAAATTTAGTAAGCCAGCGCCGAATCTCACCGCTCATCACGTGCCAACCGTAACGCTACCCGCGGCGGAGTCGCAGACTTACGGCAATAACCGGCCGGGCGGCGCAGCACCAGCACCGAGAAAAAAGCCAATGCGCGTCGCTCGTCACCGCGAAAACCAAAACGCCTCAGCACCAAAGCTCGACGTCTTCCCCTCCCCGAAGCCGCTGAGCGAGCAGGAAAAGATGCTGGTAGCGTATGTGGCCCAACACCGTCAGCAGGCAGTGCTGATCGCGCGGGCCAGAATGGCGGAACTCAAGCAGGACATGGCAAAAGAGGCAGACAGGGAAAACTCGGCCCCAAACCGCCAGCCGAGTCAGCAGGAGCATGAGTCAGCAGAAGATCGATAAGGAATACTTAAGGAGAAAAAATGTCGAAACAGAGAGTGCTTTATTCGGTCGTGATCTTGGGATTAATTCTGTCAGCAGGAGCGAGAACAGGACGTGCCCAGGAGACTGCGCCATCGAAGGGCAGCGCGGCGACAGAGCCTGCCTCGGATGCCAAACAGAAATCGCCGGAGCCAAAGCCCCTTGAGTCTTATCACTTGGATTTTGCCATCAATGAATTCGAAGACGGCAAGAAAATCAATTCGCGCCTGTACGCCCTGAACCTGAACACGAACGACTCCAATGACATCAAAATCGGAACCAGAATTCCGGTAGAAGCCAAGGAGGGCGAGTTCCAGTATATTGACGTCGGTACCAACATCAATGCCCAACTCCGCGAACAAAGGGGACAGACGATGCTGGTGGTTCGCGCCGAAGTCAGCAACTTCGCCATCCCCGAGCAGGGACTGGACAAGCCCGATCCCCACCCCGCTTTGCGCCAGTTAAAAGTCAGCGGCAGCGCTCTGCTACCCTTGGCCAAGCCGATGGTGATGGACAGCGTGGATGATCCCAACTCCAAGCGCCAGTTTCAACTGGAAGTGACGGTGACCAAGCTGCGGTAGCTCGTGCAGGGCGGTACGCGCAATCGTTCACTCGGCCGCGCAAATCAGTCCAGGCACATTCAGCAAAACGGCGCCGCCGCGGATTGTGACCCCGGTTTGTCGACTATGACCCCACTGCATGGGGCAAGGTACAACGATCCGCCCGGCGGCGCCTTAGCTTACTCATCGGCAAGTCTTGCCGCCTCCTTAAATATGTCCACAAACATTTCCCGCGTGAGCTTGCCGGTCTGCGTGTTCTGGTTCGACGGATGGTAAGAGGCCAGTAACACCTTACCATCGGGTAACCGGTAACTGGCGCCATGTTTGAAGAGGTAACGCGTCAACGGGTAGGCCTGTTTGTCGGGACCGCGTCGTTTCAAGTGGTTCAAGTACGCATCGAAGCCGATCTTCCCCAGGGCGACGACGACCTTCACGTTTTTCAATCCCGCAATTTCGCGGTCGAGAAAAGCGGAGCAGTTCGCCAGCTCCTGCGGCGTGGGCTTGTTCTCCGGCGGCGCGCAGCGCACCGCAGCCGTGATGTACAAGCCTTTCAGCTTGAGCCCGTCGTTGCGATCGGTGGCGTTGGGCTGGCTGGCGAATCCGGTTTCATACAACACCGGGAACATGAACTTGCCGGAAGCGTCGCCCGTAAAAGGACGTCCCGTGCGGTTCGAACCGTGCGCTCCGGGTGCGAGACCCATGATCAGCACACGCGCTCCAGGATCGCCGAATCCGGGCACAGGCTTTCCCCAGTACTCACACTCGCGGTAAGCCCGCCGCTTCTCCCGCGCCACCTTCTCGCGATAGGCAACCAGGCGCGGGCAGAGGGTGCAGGCCACGACTTCGCGGTTGAGGATGGTCAGCCAGCGGTTGTTTACGTATTTCACGGGGTCACTTACAGTTATCTCACACTGTTGGGGTTCGAGGGGCTAGCGGCGCGGGAGGATTTTAACAAAGCGAAATTCCTAGCTCTCCGTCCCGCTGACCGTGACTCAGGTCCGGCAGAACAGCGATAATGAACATTTGCGTCTTGGAGAATCGGCAAGAACTTCATCGAAACAGGCAAGTGCGCAAACGGCCGGCAGTATCCTCATTAAAGTCATGATTTGATGCGATTGGTAAGTTGAAGGAGAAACAATGCAGAAGCGCAAACTTGGAAAAAGCAACCTGGAAGTCTCGGCTCTCGGCCTGGGCTGCATGGGGATGAGCTTTTCTTATGGCCCGCCCAAAGATAAAAAAGAGATGACGACTCTTCTCCATGCCGCGGTGGACCGCGGCATCACATTCTTTGACACCGCAGAAGTGTATGGCCCATTCACGAACGAAGAACTGGTGGGCGAAGCTCTCGCTCCGTTTCGCGGCAAAGTCGTGATCGCCACCAAGTTCGGCTTCGATCTCGGTGGCAGCGACAACCGGCCGGGAGCGCCGGGCGTGAACAGTCAGCCCGAGCACATCAAGCAGGCGGTCGAAGGTTCGCTCAAACGGCTGAAGGTTGAGACCATCGACCTGCTCTATCAGCATCGGGTTGACCCGAACGTGCCCATCGAAGACACCGCCGGCGCGGTGAAGGAGCTGATTCACGCCGGCAAGGTGAAGCACTTCGGCATGTCCGAGGCAGGCGCAAACACGATTCGCCGCGCCCACGCCGTCCAGCCGCTGACCGCATTGCAGAGCGAATACTCGCTGTGGTGGAGAAAGCCCGAAGCAGAGATAATCCCCACGCTTGAGGAACTCGGAATTGGCTTCGTACCCTACAGCCCGCTCGGCAAGGGCTTCCTGACGGGTGCCATCGACGAAAACAAGAAATTTGAAAGCAACGACTTCCGCAGCACTCTGCCTCGCTTTACGCCCGATGCTCTCAAGGCGAACCAGGCGCTAATCGACCTGCTCGGCACGATCGCAAAGCGCAAAAACGCGACTCCCGCACAGATCGCACTCTCCTGGCTACTCGCCCAAAAGCCATGGATCGTCCCGATTCCGGGTACCACGAAACTGAACCGTCTGGAAGAAAACATCGGAGCGGTCTCGATCCAACTAACGCCTGACGACCTTCGGGAGATTGATGCTGCGGCCTCGAAAATCAAGGTGGAAGGCGCTCGCTATCCGGAAAAGCTCGAGAAAATGACCGGCCTATAAGAGGTATGCTTATGTACAATTCTCTGCAATTTTCGCCGTAACCAATATGCCGTAACCAATATATGGACAGCCCGCACACGCCTGACCAAGGCTTGCTTGAGGCCTTGCTGGACTCCTGGGACCGTAACAACACAATCCTGCTCAACCTGATTCTCGCGCTCCCCGATGGCGGGCTGGAGGTGAGGGCGATCGAAGGCAGCCCATCCGTCGCAGAGCTCTTCACGCACATCCACTATGTGCGACTTGTGTTCGTCTCCGAGGACGCCCCGGAGTTCGCCCGAGAGGTGCCCAAGCAAGACTTGCCCAAAGAAGAATGGATGGCCGAGCGCGAAACCAGCCGCATCGCCGAGATGCTAAATGACAGCGCCAAGACAGTGCGGGACGCGGTAAAAGGCAGGCTGGAGGCAGGCCGTGAAATGGACCTTCACTTCGACCACCCGATCCTCCTGCTCCAGCAAATGATTTGGCACGAAGGCTACCATCACGGGCAGATAAAACTGGCCCTCAAATTGGCGGGCCACCCAATCTCCAATCAGGAAGCCGGACCGCTCACATGGAGGGTCTGGATGAACAAGTCGAGGTGAGACTCGAAGTGAGCTGATTCGAAGTGAACTGATTCAACGATCGATTGAGGTAGTCAAATAGAGGAGATTCGGATGAGCAATAAAGACGCACACACCCACCCACTAAAAGACCGCCTTACCCGATCTCGCGAAATTAAAATCAGCGTGACAGGAAGAAAATCGGGACGCACCATCTCAAACCCAGTCTGGTTCGTATTGGACGAAGACAAGTTGTACCTGTTGCCGGTCTACGGGTCGGATACGCAATGGTACAAGAACGTGCTCAAGAATCCGCTGATTCGGATCAAGGCGGGAACTTCAGAATCTGAATTCAACATCGTCCCCATCACCGATGCCAAACAGGTCGCATCCGTAGTCGAGAAATTCCGCGCCAAGTACGGCGCCAGCGACGTGAAGAAGTATTATTCAAAGTTCGACGCTGCGGTGTTCGTTCAGATGTAAGACTTGTTGCTCCTGCGTTCGTGGTGCCCACCAGTCGAAAACCGCAACGGATGAGGCAGCCTCGGTCGTGGTCGCGCAAGCGTGGGCCAGACCCGAAGTACGTAGCCCTAATTCACAGTCTGCGTGAGCCCGCCCGAGCTGCCTGCGAAGTCTGTGCTGCCGTTGTAGGTTGCCGTCAGGTTGTGCATTCCCGAAGCCAGCTTCGATGTCGCATAGCTGGCCAAGCCCCCGCTTAGCGTCACGGTCTTCAGCAGCCTCGTGCCGTCATAGAAGGCAACCGTTCCGGCGGGTGTCCCGCTGAATTCCGGTGCGACGGCTGCGGTGAACGTCACCGGCTGGCCATAGGTTGAGGGATTCTGTGACGAGGTCAGCGTCGTCGTGCTCGTCGCCATGCCGACGACCTGACTGACTGCCGTGGACGTGCTCGTGAGAAAGTCAGCGTCGCCCGCGTAAACCGCCCTAATGGACTTCGTGCCCACAGCGAGCGTCGAGTCGGAGAAAGTGGCTATACCACCGCTTAGCGTTCCTGTTCCCAGCACGGTCACGCCTTGCTTGAAGGTCACAATCTCTCCGTCGGGAGGAGTGCCCGCAGCGGAGGTGACGGTGGCCGTAAAGATCACCGCCTCCCCATAAGTGGACGGATTCGCCGAAGAAGTAAGCGTGGTGGTGGTCGCCGCCGCGGGGGCGAGTTCGAACACCCCGCCACCGGAGAAATTGGGGGCGCCTGCCGCAGCGCCGTAGAAACTCGCACCCTTGAGGGTTAGGCCAGCAGTGGGCCATATCTCAGCGTTTGCCACGCCGTTGTTGTTGCCGGGAATGTCCCAAAGTATCGTTTCTGTCCATGCTCCGCTGCCGGACTTCGGCGGAGCAAGCTTGAACACTGTACCGCACCCAATGAAAAATCCGTTCACATTGCAGGTCATCGGACCGCCGCCGCCAAAGGTGGTGGTGCCGTAGAGATCAATTCCGCGGAAGATCACACCACCTGCGGGATTGTCTCCATCCGAAGGGAGGCCCTGGAAGTTATAGAGCACGCTCTCGGTCCAAGACCCCCCTTGGACCGTCGGCGGGCTTAGCCTGAAGACATTGCCGTTTTCTCCAATGCCGTTTTCTCCCCCGGCGGTTGTGCCGTAGAGAGCGCCCGACTGATCGAAGACAAGCCCTGCCGTCGGAACGGCCCCGTCTCCGGTTCCCTGGAAGCCGTAAAGGATAGACTCAGTCCAGGGTCCTCCCTCGTCGGGCGATAATTCAAAGACCACGCCACAGCCGCCGTTGCCGCCCCCGTTGCACGACGCGTAGTCCCCGCCAAACTCGGTTGTGCCATAGAGATTGCCAGCTTTGTCGAAGATCACGCCAGCGACGGGCTCGTACCCGTCGCTTTGGCCAAAGTAGTTGCCGAGGAGTGTGTGGAGGACGGTCTCTGTCCAGGCCGTTCCTCTGTCGGTCGGTTTTACTAGCTCAAAAACCACGCCGCAGCAGCCGGTTTCCGCGTTGCCGCCCACAGCGCCAGTGCCGTAGAGGTTGCCGTCCTTGTCGAAAACCAGCCCTCCCTGAGGCTCTCCGCCGTCGGCGCAGCCAGACAAGCTGCAGAAGCTGTATAGGATGGTCTCGGTCCAAATACCTCCCTGCATCTCCGGCGGCGTCAGCTTGAAGACCATGCCCCTGTCGCTGCCGCCACTGACACCATTGGCGTCGCCCCCGTACGCAGTCTCGCCGTAAAGCGCGCCCTTGCTGTCAAGAATAAGGCCCGAGCTTGGCGCGATGCCGTCGCCGTTACCTGCGAAGCTGTGGAGGATGGTCTCGGTCCAAGCGCCCCCTTCGGTCGTCGGAGGTGAGAGTTCGAATACCGCGCCGTACCCGAGCTCACCACCGCTGCTGGTCGATCCGTAAATATTGCCGGCCTTGTCGAAGACTACGGGCCCTGCGGGAAACTCGCCGTCCGGGGGGTTGCCAAAGGTGTAGAGGGTAGCCTCGGCGGTTTGGCCGGAGGCTGCGACACCGTATGCAGACATCAGACTAACAATTGCGATCACTAAAACACGGGCTGTGGAGGTTGAGAATCTGCGGTGCTTCATGGTGGTCGTCTCCTTCGAAGAATTCTCGCTGACTGGTTTGCGCGTTCGAGACGGGGCCCAAATGCCGAGGCGTACACCCTAGGGTAGAGGGCAACAGTATCTACGGAAGAGAGGCCTGCGTCAATGAGTCCAGGAACCCGTTTGACGCTTCTCCCCTCCCGTCTTTACACTCAAGTTAACGCCGTATGAATTCGGTCTGGTTCCGTTTGCTCGACGGAGCCCCGGATGCAGCGGATCGCGAAAGGCAAAAAGTGAGCCCCACAGAGACTACCGACGCTACAAAAGCGGAAGATACAAAAAAGGACAGCATCAAGCGCGAAATCTCCGTCGAGATCCCCGCCGCCGAGGTTGCTCGCGAGACTGAGCTGCAGATTCAGCGCTATCAGAAAAGCGCGCGGCTGCCGGGCTTTCGCGCCGGGCATGTCCCGGCTTCCATCATCAAACAACGCTTTGGCGACGGCCTCAAGAACGACGTAGCCGAGGCTTTGATTCCGAAATACTTCCGCCGCGAAGCCGAAAAGCAAGGTCTCATTCCGATTTCACAGCCCCGCGTCACCGATCTGCACATACACGACGGCGAGCCACTCACCTTCAAGGCCAGCTTCGAAGTGCTGCCCGAGATTCAGGTCGAAGGCTACAAGGACCTGCGCGCCGACAAGCCGGAGATCACCGTCACTGATGAGGAAGTGGAGCAGTCGCTCACCAGCGTGCGCGAGCAGCATGCCACCTACACCACCGTGGAAGGGCGCTCGCTTGCCGAGGGCGACTTCGCCCAGGCTTCGATGGATGGAAAGCCGAAAGATGGCCAGGATGTCGCCGATGCCAAAGCCAATCCCGTGCACATGGACGATGTGCTGATCGAAATCGGCGGCAAGAACACGGTTCCGGAGTTCAGCCAGAATCTCACCGGCGCATCCGCCGGCGACGAGCGCACCTTCGACGTGAGCTACGCCACAGATATTGCCGACAAGCGCCTGGCGGGCAAGACCTTTGTCTACACCGTGAAGGTGAATGGCATCAAGCAGAAGAGCCTGCCCGAACTCAACGACGACTTTGCCAAGGAGTTGGGCGACTTCACCAGCCTCGACCAGGTTCGTAAGCAGATTCGTGAGAACATGCAAGCCGAGCGCCAGCACAACGCCGAGCGCGATGCCAAAGACAAGCTGGTCGCCGAACTGGTGAAGCGCAACGAATTCGAGGTGCCGGAGTCCTTGGTCGACCGCCAGATCGATCTGCGCCTGGAGCGCGGCCTGCGGGCTTTGGCCGCGCAGGGCATGAAGATGGAAGACTTGAAGAAGATGGACCTGCCTCGCCTTCGCGCCGGGCAGCGGGAGCAGGCGGTGCAGGATGTAAAGTCTTCGTTGCTGCTGGAGCGTATTGCAGAGCTCGAAAAGATTGGCGTCAGCGACGAGGAAGTGAGCCGGGAGGTGGAATCGTTGGCGCGACAGTCGAAACAAACGTCGGAAGCGGTGCGCGCTCGTTTGACAGAGGATGGGGGCCTCGATAGAATCCGAATGAGAATCCGCAGCGAGAAGACCCTCGATTTTCTTTATCATCAATCCGCGTAGTTGTTTCGATGAAGACGCGGATCACTTTCGACCCCTCCCCGAGAAGCGCAAGGAACGTGATATTTCGGGGTGGAGTGTGACAGGTCCAAAGACAGGTTAGGACAGGTCAAGTAGGACAAGTCAGGTAAAACCATGAAGCAAAATGATCCGCAAATGATGCTGGTACCGATGGTCATCGAGCAGACCGGTCGAGGCGAACGCGCCTACGACATTTATTCCCGGTTGCTCCGCGATAACATTATTTTCATCGGCACGCCGATTGACGACAACATCGCCAATCTGGTGATTGCCCAGATGCTTTTCCTGGCTCAGGAAGATCCGGAGAAAGACATCCAACTTTATGTCAACTCTCCCGGCGGTTCGATCACGGCCGGCATGGCGATCTATGACACCATGCAGTACGTGAAGAACGACGTGATGACGCTGTGCGTCGGCCAGGCGGCCTCGATGGCAGCCCTTCTTTTGGCGGCCGGAGAGCCGAAAAAGCGGCTGGCCTTGCCGAATTCGCGCATCCTTATTCATCAGCCTTCTATGGGAGGGCTGTCGGGTCAGGCCACCGATATTGACATCCACGCCCGCGAAATCCTCCGTATGCGGGAGATTACAAACCAGTTACTCTCCAAGCACAGCGGGCAAAAGCTCGATAAAGTGGAGAAAGACGTGGAGCGCGATTTCATCATGAACGCGCAACAGGCTAAGGAATACGGAATCATAGACGATATCATCTATAAGACCGCAAAAGCTGTAGGATAGGCCTTCGTGAAAAGCAGTCCCGAGTTACCGAGTACCCGGCAAATCATTCGTACTCGCAACTCGGTACTGGGTACTAAGAAACTAAGGAGTAGAGCCGAGTGAAAAACAAGTCGGGCTCCGACGAAATCCTGCGCTGTTCGTTCTGCCACAAGTCGCAGGATGCCGTAGCCAAACTCATTTCGTCGCCCAGTGACTATCCCCGCGCCTATATTTGCGACGAGTGCGTGGCGGTCTGTAATTCGATCCTGGAAGACGATCGCTCGGCCACTCCCCAGGCCGCGGCCCCGAACCAGCTCCCCAAGCCGCAAGAAGTTAAGACCTTCCTCGACGAATACGTTATCGGACAGGAGCAGACCAAGAAGAAGCTTGCGGTCGCGGTCTACAACCACTACAAGCGCATCTTCATGAACCGGCAGAAAACCAGCGACGGCATCGAACTGAGCAAGTCGAACATCATGCTCATCGGTCCCACTGGCACGGGCAAGACGCTGCTGGCGCAGACTCTGGCCCGCATGTTGGACGTGCCCTTCGCCATCGTCGATGCCACCACGCTCACCGAAGCCGGGTACGTCGGCGAGGACGTCGAGAACATCATCCTCAAACTGTTGCAGGCCGCCGAGGGCGACGTAAGCCGCGCCCAGACCGGCATCATCTATATCGACGAGATCGACAAGATCGGGCGCAAGGACGAGAATCCCTCGATTACCCGCGATGTCTCCGGTGAGGGCGTGCAGCAGGCGCTGCTGAAGATTCTGGAAGGCACCATCGCCAACGTCCCGCCGCAGGGTGGACGCAAGCACCCTCACCAGGAATTCACGCCGGTTGACACCACGAACATCCTCTTTATCTGCGGTGGAGCGTTCGTCGGCCTGGAGAAAATTATCGGAAGGCGCGTCGGCAAGAAGTCGCTCGGCTTCCGCAGCGGCGAAGAGGCCGAAAAAGAAGATGCGGCCGTCTCGCGCAAGCGCAACTTCGAATTGCTTAGCGAAATCCAGCCCGAAGACTTGATCAAGTTTGGCCTGATTCCAGAATTCGTAGGCCGCCTGCCCGTGGTGGGTATGCTCGAAGATCTCGACGAATTTGCCCTCATCGAAATCCTCACTCGTCCCAAGAATGCCATCGTCAAGCAATACCAGCGCCTGTTCGAGTTCGAGAATGTGCGCCTGAAGTTCGCCGACGAAGCCCTGCGGGCCATCGCCCGCCAGGCCATGGCGCGCAAAGTAGGCGCTCGCGGGCTGCGCATGATTCTGGAAGAGCTGATGCTCGACCTCATGTTCCACCTGCCCAGCCAGAAGAAACTAAAGGAGTTCGAGGTTACGCGGGAGATGGTGGAGAAGCGCAGCGCTTCCGTCGCCACATTAGAGAAGGCCGGATAGTAGAAAAGAGAGTAAACTGTAGCCGTGTTTGGTGGGTAAGACGCGCACTGCGGGTGGCATTCAGCACGAGTCATTTCAGCACGAGTTATTCGGCACAAACCCGGGAGATTGAGTGACCACATCCAAGGAAAAATTCGAAACCAAAAAGCTGCCCATGATGCCGATCCGCGACGTGGTCATCTTTCCCTACATGATGACGCCGTTCGTCGTGGGCCGCGAGTCCAGCGTGCGGGCCCTCGAAGAGGCCCTGGCCGCGGACAAGAAAATCTTCCTCGCCACCCAGCACGACGCTTCCATCGACGAGCCCAAGTCGAATGAGATCTACCAGGTCGGCACCATCGTCAACATCGTCCAGAGCCTCAAGCTGCCCGACGGAAATATTAAAGTTCTGGTCGAAGGCATCGAGCGCGGCCGGCTTCTTCAAGCCACGGACGCCGATGGCTACATGCAGGCCAATGTTCGCGTCGCTCGCTACCCGGTCGAGATGAACGCGCAGATTGAAGCCGGCATGCAGCGCGTGACCACGCTGTTTGAACAGTACGTCAAGCTCTGCCAGGCGCTGAACTACGAAACAATGATTTCGGCCGTGCGCATGGAAGATCCGGCCAAGCTCACTGACATCATCGCCGCAAATCTTCAGCTTTCCATCGAAGAGAAGCAGGAACTGCTGGAGATCTTCGATCCCTCCGAGCGCCTGAACCGCATCGCCGACGTGCTCGACGTCGAAATCGAAAAGCTCAACGTCGACCGCACCATCCAGTCGCGCGTCAAGCGCCAGATGGAGAAGGCGCAGAAAGAGTATTACCTCAACGAGAAAATCAAGGCCATTCAGAAGGAACTTGGCCGCGGCGAGAAGAGCGAGTTCGACGAACTGAAGAAAAAGGTCGAATCCGCCGGCATGCCCAAAGAAGTAAAAGACAAGGCGTTGCAGGAATTGAAAAAGCTCGAAGCCATGCCACCGATGTCTGCCGAATCCACAGTCTCGCGCAACTACCTCGACTGGCTGCTGGCTGTGCCGTGGAAGAAGCGCTCTAAGGAAATCCGCAACATCTCGCGCGCCGAAAAAGTTCTGAATGAAGATCATTACGGCCTCGAGAAAATCAAGGAACGTATCCTGGAATTTCTCGCCGTGCGCCAGTTGGTGAAAAATCCGAAAGGTTCGATCCTGTGCTTCGTCGGCCCTCCGGGCGTGGGAAAGACTTCACTCGGCATGTCGATCGCCAAGGCCACCGGACGCAAGTTCGTCCGCATGTCGCTTGGCGGAGTGCGCGATGAAGCCGAAATTCGCGGCCACCGCCGCACCTACATCGGCGCCCTGCCCGGCCAGATCATTCAGATGATGAAGAAGGCCGGCACCAAGAACCCGGTCTTCATGCTCGACGAAGTCGACAAGATGTCGATGGACTTCCGCGGCGACCCCTCCGCGGCGCTGCTCGAAGTGCTCGATCCCGAGCAGAACTTCATGTTCGTCGATCACTACCTCGACGTCGAATACGATCTCTCACAAGTATTTTTCGTGGCCACCGCCAACGTGTTGCACACCATCCCTCCCGCATTGCAGGACCGCATGGAAGTGCTTCGCCTGCACGGCTACACCGAGCAGGAAAAAGTTGAGATCGCCAAGCAGTTTCTGGTGAAGAAGCAAATGCTCCAGGCGGGATTGTCGGAGAAGAACGTCAAGTTCGCCGATGACGCCATCACCACGCTCATCCGCGCCTACACCCGCGAAGCGGGCGTTCGCAATCTGGAGCGCGAGATCGGCAACGTCTGCCGCAAAGTCGCGCGCAAGGTCGTGAAGGAAGGCCAGGGCTACACCGTCAATGTTACCGGCGAAAACGTAACCGACTTCCTCGGCGTAATCAAGTTCCGCGACACGCTGGCTCACGAAAAGAGCGAAGTGGGATTAGTCACCGGCCTGGCCTGGACCGAAGTCGGCGGCTCGATCCTCAGCACCGAGGCCACGGTGGTCGATGGCAAGGGTAAGCTCACGCTCACCGGCAAGCTCGGCGACGTCATGCAGGAATCGGCGCAGGCTGCCCTGTCCTATATCCGCTCGCGAGCGCACCGTCTCGGTCTCACCCGCGACTTCTACCGCACTCTCGACCTGCACGTGCACGTACCCGAAGGCGCGATTCCGAAAGATGGTCCGTCAGCTGGCATTACCATTGCCACAGCAATCGCCAGCGCGCTCAGCAAGATTCCCGTGCGCCGCGATCTCGCCATGACGGGCGAAATCACGCTGCGCGGCAAGGTGCTGCCCATCGGTGGTCTGAAAGAAAAGCTGCTGGCCGCGCATCGCGCCGGGCTCTTCGAAATCATCCTGCCTCGCGACAACGAAAAAGATCTGGCCGAGGTTCCCGAAAACCTGCGCACCGCCATGAAGCTGCACTTCGTCGACACCATGGACCAGGTGCTGCAAATCGCGCTGGAGTCTCCGCTCCCTTCACTCCGTGAGGAAGAAACCACGCAACCCATCGCGCCCATCCCTCCCACCTCAACCGACGCTCCCACCGCCCACCAATAGAAAATCTCGTTGCGTCACGTTCCCCTCGCCTGGTGTAGCGAGCCGAAGGGACTTGCTTTTCCTACTCCACCACCTGAAAGGCGACATTGCTCTTGAGTTCAGCGTCGGGCGTCGTTACTTTGACCACGCCGCTGGTCGCGCCGGCTGGCACCACGGCTGCGATTTCCGTATCCGAGACAACTTCGAACATCGCCTCCACGCCGTTAAAGCTGACGGCGGTCGCCTGCGACAAATTGTTTCCCAGGATAACCACCTTCGTCCCCGTTTTGCCGGACGCAGGCCGCGTTTCCACGAATGGGCCAAGCCCCACCGACAGGCCGAAAATCGTGGCAACGCTAGGGCAGTCGGAGAAGCAATTGGGGTTCCCGTAACCAGACGTCGTCCCGTAGAAGTTTCCGTTGGTGGCTTGCATCAGCCCCGCGAACGGATTCATGCCGTCGCCGCAGTCCGCCCGCACGCAAAAGCTGTAGAGCGTCGTCAGCTTGCCCACCGCGCTGATTTCAAAGGCGGTGCCATAACCAGAGGCCCCGCCTTCCGACGACGTCCCGTAGAAGTTGCCATCTGAGGCCTGGATCAGCCCCGCAACTGGATTTGCGCCATCAGTGCAGTTCGTCTGCGAGCAAAAGGTGTAGATCGTGGTCAGCTCGCCCTTTGGAGTGATTTCAAAAACCGTGCCCCAGGGGCCGGCGGCGACGTTGCCCGAGGTCGTTCCATAGAAATTTCCGTCGCGGGCTTGCACCAACCCATTGGGATAGTCGCCGTCGGCGCAGTTCGTTTGCTTGCAGAAGCTGTAGAGCGTGGTCAGCTTGCCCCCCGGAGTGATTTCGAAAACCGTACCCTCGAGGCCACTGGGCCCTCCGTATGGCGTTGTACCGTAGAAGTTCCCGTTGCGGGCTTGCAGCAACGGCGCGTAGGGTCCGGAACCGTCAGCACAATTCGCTTCAGCGCAAAAGCTATAGAGGGTAGTCAGCTTGCCCGCCGGGGTGATTTCGAAAACCGTGCCGCCATGATGGGCCCCGGCATAGCTCGTGGTCCCGTAGAAATTCCCGTCGTGCGCTTGCACCAGCCCCGCGAACGGAAATTCGCCGTCAGTGCAATGCGCTTCAGCACAAAAGCTGTAAAGCGTGGTCAGCGTGCCTGCCGGGGTGATTTCGAAAACCGTGCCGCCATCGTCAGCCCCGCCGAAGGTCGTCGTCCCGTAGAAATTCCCGTTGCTGGCTTGCACCAGCCCCGCAGCCGGGAAATCGCCGTCCGTGCAGTTGCCACCTTGAGGGCAAAAGCTGTAGAGCGTGACCAACTCGCCCTGCGGCGTGATTTCAAAAACGCTGCCTACGCTACTGCTGCCGGTTTGCGGCGCTGTCCCGTAAAAGTTCCCGTTGCCGGCCTGGACAAGAGATCCTTCGGGGGTAGACGTGCTGATTCCGCTGAAACGTGCGAGGGTCTTCAACGTCTGTGCTGGCAAGGCGGTGGTGGTTGCGGCGCAAAACGCAAGTACGGCGCAGATCACTTCCAATCGGCTGAGTTTCTTCACAAATGCCTCCTCGTGGATACCCGGGGCAGGAGCGCTGCAGCTTGCATTGTAATCTCGGCTGCCTGCTCTGCGCGAAGAAGAAACCACGCAACCCGTCGCGCCGCCCCTGACCAGAGCACCGTCTTCTGCGAGGGTTGACATCGCAAGAACACGCTCGTAAATTGAAAGTACTCCAGCCAGCGGAATCACCGGTTACGCCGCCGTAAGTCGTTTTGAACTATTCTGAAACTCTAAACATGTCCAGGCTCGAAAATCCGAACGGCGAGGTAGCCCTCTTTCCCGACTTTTTATTGCCGACGGACCGGGATAAAGGAATTCTTCCTTCGCAATCGATCCAGAACCTGATCGACGCGCGGCATATTGTTGCCGATCGCCCTGTGGACTCGGATCAGATTCAACCAGCTAGCCTCGATCTCCGCTTAGGAGATATCGCCCATCGCGTGCGGGCAAGTTTCTTACCCGGCCCGAATTCCACCGTTGAATCGAAGGTAAAAGAACTTCGAATGACGCGAGTGGACCTAACCGGCTCGGCGGTCTTCGAGAAAAATTGCGTCTACATTGTTCCACTCGTCGAACAGCTGCATTTGCCTGGGGGCATTTCGGGAAGAGCTAACCCAAAGAGCACGACAGGCCGACTCGATATTTTCACACGTTTGATCACGGACTATGGCACTGAATTTGACACCGTCGGTCCTGGATACAAGGGCAATCTGTATGCGGAGATCGTTCCGCGCACCTTTACCGTCGGCATCCGGGCGGGAATGCGACTCAGTCAACTTCGATTCGTGGAAGGCGTTGCAGAGTTCAACGACCCGGAACTCAAGAGGCTCGACCGACAGGAAACGCTCGTTTACCTGGACGACGATCCCGCAAAGGCCCGACTCGAAGACGGGCTGAGAATAACGGTCAATTTGGAGGCAAACCAGCCAAATGAGACCATCGCCTACAAGGCAAGGTCGAACGCCCCCTTGGTTGAGTTGGACAGGATAAATTACTACCCTCTAGATGAATTTTGGGAACCCATCCATGAGAACGCCCAAAAGGCACTAATCCTCGAGCCAGGCGCGTTCTATATCCTCGCTTCAAGAGAACAAGTGCGCGTCCCCCCGGACTACGCCGCTGAAATGGTTCCTTTCGATCCTTCCGACGGCGAGTTTCGCATTCACTATGCCGGATTCTTCGATCCCGGATTCGGATATGGTTCGAGCGACATCAAGGGCACCCGCGCCGTACTCGAAGTTCGCGCCCATGAAGTTCCGTTCCTGATGGAGCATGGTCAACTGGTGGGGCGACTGAAATATATGCCACTGCTGTCGCGGCCGCACAAGATCTACGGCACAAACATAGGATCGTCCTACCAGCATCAGGCGCTCACCTTGAGCAAGCAGTTTCGTAAGGGCTGATTTTCAGGGGTGCTCCGCTTGCCAACCTTCCCCGCCGCATAGCACACTAGCGCATGAGGGTCATCGCGCGATTTCTGGCCGCGGCCACCGATGCCGCCCACTTCCCTGCTCCCAGCCTACCCGAAGTCGCTTTTCTCGGGCGCTCGAATGTCGGCAAATCCAGCGTGATCAATACGCTGGTCGAGACCAAGCTCGCCCGCACCAGCTCCACCCCCGGACGCACGCGCAGCATCAACTTCTTCGAAGTGCGCTGGCCCGGAAAGCCGCAGCCGGAAGTGATCTTCGCCGACCTGCCCGGTTACGGCTACGCCAAGCTCTCGCGCGAAATTTCGGCCGAGTGGCCCAAGTTCATCGAGCCCTATCTCAACGACCGCCCCACGCTGGCATTGTGCCTCGCGCTGGTCGATGCGAACGTTCCTCCGCAAGCGAGCGACCGCCAACTTTTGGACTTTCTCAACGCATCCGGCCGCGACTTCCTCGTAATCGCCACCAAGAGCGACCGGCTCTCCAATAACCAACTACGCAACGCGCTGAAAAACCTGACCGAGGCCTATCCAACCGCGCCCGTAATTCCCTTCTCCGCGAAAACCCGCGCCGGGCGGGATGAAGTGTGGAACAACATCCGGAAATCCGTACGTGAGTTCCCTAATGCTTCGTTCCAATCCTGAACTCCTCCCGTTACGGGAACTTCTGCAGTCCGGCGTAAGCAGCGTCCACTTCGGCTCAGTTTTTCCTCCCGAAACCTCCGTAAAATTAAGACAGAGCCGCAGCTTACGGCGATCGGGATCCAAGAGCCGAATCGAACTCTATGTTGTTTGATGAAACCAGCGACGGTGCGGTCTATCTTTCGTCTTTGAAGCAAACGGGCTCGCCCCAGGCGGCCGGCACGGCGCCCGTGCGTGGGTCTTCTCCCGACGATCGAAGAGCCACGGAGAAACGCAGGAGTACTCGATACCAATGCCAGGGCAGCGCCCAGTTGCGGGAGATTAACGGCGGCCCGGCGACGTGGTCCAGGTTCACCGACATCAGCCTGCACGGATGCTACGTGGAGGCAGCAGCCACTTATCCCATCGGCTCCATGCTCGCCTTAAACATGGAGGTGAACGGCTTCCGGGTCGAGGCCCGGGGAGAAGTACGCGTGACCTACCCTAACCTCGGCATGGGAATCTTCTTTACCACCATGGCGGACGACGAGCGGGAGCGTTTGCACGAACTTGTACGATCGCTTTCACGGCCTTCAGTGATCACGGGGAGTGGAGCGCAGCACGTCTCCAGGCCATCCCCATCCGGCGCTTCCGCTCCCGTGACCAACCCAGCCGCTGCGGTGCAGGCGATCGCCAACTATTTCGAGGATCGTCAAATCCTCTCCCGCGACGAGTTTTTTCGGATTTTGCGAAAGAGCCAGGAGCCGGGAAAGTAGCTGGATCAATTCCGGATCCCGGTTCCATATCTTCCGGCCTGGCGAAATAAACCCCAGCGATTCGTTATGATGAAAGCATGGCGCTTTACCTCATCACGGGCATTGGCGGCTTTATCGGATCGTCTCTGGCGCACGAGCTGTTGCGGCGGGGCGAACAAGTTCGCGGAGTCGATAATTTCTCAACCGGCAAGCGGGAAAATCTTGCGCCAATCCTGGCGCAGATCGATTTTCGCGAGGCCGACATCCTCGATCTCGATGCCATGAAACAGGCATGCACCGGCGTGGACTACGTATTGCATGAGGCCGCGATTCCGTCGGTGCCAAAATCCGTGCTCGATCCCATCGCAAGCAATCGCGCCAACGTGGATGGCACCGTGAACGTGCTGGTCGCGGCGCGTGATGCAAAAGTGAAGCGCGTGATCTACGCGGCGTCGTCCTCAGCCTATGGCGACACTCCGACGCTGCCCAAACACGAAGGCATGGCGCCCGACCCGATTTCGCCCTACGCCGTCGCCAAGCTTGCCAGCGAACGCTACATGATCTCGTTTTACCGCTGCTACGGTTTGGAGACAGCCTCCCTGCGCTATTTCAACATTTTTGGTCCGCGCCAGGATCCGTCATCTCCCTACTCCGGCGTGCTGGCAAAGTTCATCACCCAGATGCTGAACGCACAGCAGCCCACAATTTTCGGCGACGGCGAGCAGAGCCGCGATTTCAATTACATCGACAACGCCGTCGAAGCCAACCTGCTGGCCTGCAAAGCCCCTGCGGCGCGGGTGGCCGGCAAGGTCTTCAATATAGCAACCGGGACCCGGATTACTCTCAACGAGACTTTCAAGCTGCTGCAGCGATTGACCTCATACTCCGGTTCGCCCATCTACGGCGCGGAGCGCGGCGGCGACATCAAGCACTCCCTCGCCGATATATCCGCGGCAGAAAAGAATCTCGGCTACAAACCCAAAGTAATTTTTGAAGATGGCCTGCGCCAAACGGTCGACTGGTATCGGAGTGCGCGCTCGTGATGGCGGCTTCGGCTCTCAGGCTTCGGGCTTTAAGCAGTGGCCAGTGATCAGTAGCCAGTGAAAATCCAGTGAGACGCTAAAGACCGCGGTCCTTCTGATCACTGGCCACTGACCGCTGGCCACTGCTTGAAGCCCGCATTACGTTAGTGATCTACGTAACCATTACCGGGCTGGATACAGTGAATGCATGACACTCTCGTCTATGGTAGTTTCGCGCGATTGGCAGGAAGTCAGCGTTCTCGAATGCATCCTGGGCGGCTTGCACATGGATGTTGCCGTCGAGAGCGAACCGCAACGAGCTCTCTCCCGGCTCACGAACTCAAAAATAGATGCTCTGATCGTTGACTGCGATCTGAATGGCACAGGGCAGTTTTTTCGCGAGCTGCAAAAAGAAGCCCCGCGCGCCAGCACGGTCCCGCTGGTAATTATGGGCGCCATGCAGGGCGAGCGCGAGATGAAGGAAAGCGGCGCGATGTTCGCCTTCGATAAGCCAATTTCCGTGGAGCAGGCGGTGCGCACGCTCTCCGCCGCGCGCAACATGATTCTCGACGGGCGCCTGCGCTATCACCGGGCCGGTGTAGAAGTGCCGGTAACTCTGAGCGGCCGGCGTCGCAAGCGGATGAGCGCGCATCTCATCAATCTTAGCCAGGGCGGACTGCAGATTCGCGTGAAAGACAGATTCGATCCCAGCGAAGCGTCGCTGGTATCCTTCTCCTTGCCCGGAACGAACAGTGGCGTCAAGGCTGAAGTAGAAGTAGCTTGGGTGGACGAGCGCGGAAATGTCGGCATCCGCTTTGTGAAGATGGCCTCGCAGATGCAGCACACCCTGCGACTCTGGCTCGCGCAGCAATATTTTGCGAACTAGAGAGAGTGCAGTTCTCAGTTCTCAGTTCTCAGTTCTCAGTTCTCAGTTCTCAGTTCTCAGTTCTCAGTTCTCAGTTCTCAGTTCTCAGTTCTCAGTTCTCAGTTCTCAGTTCTCAGTTCTCAGTTCTCAGAGTTCTCAGTTCTGGTTCTGGCTTCTGTTTTCTCAGTTCTCAATCCCTGTTCCCTGTTCGCAGTTCTCAGTTCCGATTCGTATCAGGGTATGCCTTCAGGCATACCGCAAACGCTGCTTTTTCAGTAGCGCCTTCAGGCGCTGCGCCGGCGCACCCGAGTTTTTCAGCAAACTGTTTAGCCCCTCAGGGGACCTACGATCTATTTCCTCGTTTCACATGACGCGGCTTCCACCGTGGACGCCCTCCTAGCGGAAGCGTCCTTCATCATCTTCTTCCCGTTCAGTCCGCACTCCCTGCGCCAGACGAGCGCCCAGGCTTGGTCCTCCAAAGAGAGCGAACACACTCCAATAAGCAGCGGCCACGAAAACCGCAGCCCCCGAGGCTGTTCCCAGCGTAAGCGGCCAGGGCGGAAGTTCATGGGCAATGGAAAGAAAGATCAGCGCGAACAAAAGCAGGGCCGCGGTAACGACAAGGCTATCGACCAGCCAAGCCAGGGTGCGGCCTGACAGAGGCCGGGAGAGCCAGTTAACTTCCCCATCGACCTCGCCGACCAGATCTGCCAGATAATCCGCATCGCCGGACACGACTTCCGCGTCATCCCGCATCTCGGTCACCGGCTCCAATCGGATCGCAGGGCGGGCCGTCGCGGAGAGGATCAGCCCGTCGTCCTCCTCGGACAAATTCTCTTCCCGCGCAATCGAAACCACAGAAGCACCGGAGATCAAGCGCGGAGGCATAGCTTCGCGAGCGATTGCATTCAGCAGATTAGAAAAGATCCATTCGTTGATCTGATGGCTGGTGTGCTCCGGCATGTCCACGAAACGAATGCCACATTGTCCCGAGGGACTCGCCCAACTGACCTGGCCGAAGGTGTCGACGCGCAGGCGGGGAAACCTCAATTCAAAACGCAAGCGGACGCGCTGCTGCTCGTGCAACGGGGCGACAGCCTGCACGGCCACGCCCTCCTGGTTGAGGTTGCGGATGATTCCACCGTTGGCGTCATCGAGAATGACGTACGTCAGCGTGCGCAGTTCATGCCGGTAGTGAGCGCGGGCTTGCCGTGCGGAAACAGCTGATGCTTGCATAC
>JBEKHS010000020.1:0-74809 GCA_050012155.1 Candidatus Sulfotelmatobacter sp.
ACCGCCTCCATCAACGCATCAATCTGCTTCTCCCACTTTTCTTCACCGTTCAGCGCACCCAGAGCGGATAAACGAATCACCGGCACATCGTCGCCCGGGAACTTGTACGACTTCAGCAACTCGCGCACTTCGAGCTCGACCAAGTCGAGCAGCTCGGGGTCATCAACAGCGTCACACTTATTCAGCGCGACGACGATGTAAGGCACGCCCACCTGCCGCGCCAACAGCACGTGCTCGCGCGTCTGCGGCATGGGACCGTCGGTCGCCGCGACGACGAGAATCGCGCCATCCATCTGCGCCGCGCCCGTGATCATGTTCTTGATGTAGTCGGCGTGGCCCGGGCAGTCGACGTGCGCATAGTGCCGGTTCGCCGTCTCATACTCCACGTGCGCCGTCGCAATGGTGATGCCGCGCGCTTTTTCTTCCGGCGCGTTATCAATGCTGTCAAAAGACCGGAACACGATCTTCGGATTATGCTTCTGCAAAACTTTTGTGATGGCCGCCGTCAGCGTGGTCTTGCCATGGTCGATGTGACCGATGGTGCCCACGTTGCAGTGCGGCTTATTGCGATCAAATTTCTCTTTCGCCATCCCGAATCCTAATTCACTTCGAACGGCGCGGCTAAAGCCGCGCCCTGATACAAAACTATTTTGTCGTCCCCTGCACCTTGGCGATGATTTCCTCCGCCACCGACCGCGGAGCCTCCTCATAACGCGCGAAATGCATCGAGTACTCGGCGCGGCCCTGCGTCGACGAACGCATGTGGGTCGCGTAACCAAACATCTCCGCCAGCGGCACGATCGCCTTGATGACCTGCGAGCCGGCGCGGTGCTCCATGCCTTCGATGCGTCCGCGGCGCGAACACAGGTCACCCATGATCACGCCCGCGTAGTCTTCCGGCGTGACAACTTCGACCGCCATCACCGGCTCCAGCAGGACGGGAGAGGCTTTGCGAGCAGCTTCCTTGAAGGCCATCGACCCGGCGATTTTGAACGCCATTTCGTTCGAGTCGACGTCGTGATAGCTGCCGTCGTAGAGCGTGGCCTTCACGTCGACCATCGGGTAGCCCGCGAGAATGCCGCCTTCAAGCGCTTCCTGAATGCCCTGGTCGATCGGCTTGATAAATTCTTTCGGCACCGAACCGCCCACGATATCGTTTACGAATTCATAGCCCGTCCCGGCAGGTTGCGGATCCAGCCTGATCTTGGCGTGGCCGTACTGGCCGCGTCCGCCGGTCTGCCGAATGTATTTGCCCTCGGCTTCCGCGTGCTTGCGGATGGTTTCGCGATACGCTACCTGCGGCTTGCCGACGTTGGCCTCGACCTTATATTCGCGCATCATGCGGTCGACGATGATTTCGAGGTGCAACTCGCCCATACCGCTGATGATGGTTTGTCCGCTGTCGGGATCGGTGTGAACCTTGAAGGTGGGGTCTTCCTGGGCCAGCTTGCCCAGCGCCATGCCCATTTTTTCCTGATCGGCTTTGGTCTTGGGTTCGACCGCAACCGAGATCACGGGAACGGCGAAGGTAATGGACTCGAGCGCGATGGGATGCTTCTCGTCGCAAATCGTATCGCCCGTGCTCACGCCCTTGAGTCCGACCGCCGCGCAAATGTCGCCGGCGAGGATCTCGCTGATTTCCTCCCGTTTGTTGGCGTGCATCTTGAGCAAGCGCCCAATGCGCTCACTGCGGCGCCGGCCCGTGTTCAGCACCGAGTCTCCGGTCTTAAGCTGACCGGAGTAGACACGAATAAACGTCAACTGGCCGACGAATGGATCGGCCATAATTTTGAACGCCAAAGCCGAAAACGGCTCTTTGTCGTCGGGTTTGCGGAAAATCTGCTCGCCGTTGTCGGGATTCAGGCCATGCGTTTCCGGCACGTCGAGCGGCGACGGCAGATAATCTACGACCGCATCCAGCAGCGGCTGTATACCCTTGTTCTTGAACGCCGTTCCCACGACGACCGGAAATACTTTCAAAGCGATGGTCGACTTGCGCAACGAAGCCCGCAGTTCGTCGGCTGTAATTTCTTCGCCTTCGAGAAACTTGTGCAGGATTTCGTCGTCGTTTTCGGCAATGCTCTCGACCAGCTGGGCATGGAAGGCTTCCGCTTTTTTCTTTAACTCGGCGGGAATTTCTTCGGTGACGTACTCAGCTCCCATCGTGTCATCCACCCACACGATCGCCTTCATGTTGATCAGGTCGATGACGCCCTTGAACTTGTCTTCCTGGCCGATCGGGATCTGAATCGCGACGGGCTTGGCGCTGAGGCGCTTGCGGATGGTATCGATGGCATGCTCGAAATCGGCGCCCATCTTGTCGATCTTATTGATGAAGCAAATTCGCGGGACGCCGTATTTGTCGGCCTGGCGCCAGACTTTTTCCGACTGCGGCTGCACCCCGTGCACCGCGTCAAACACGGCGACCGCGCCGTCGAGCACGCGCAGCGAGCGCTCGACCTCGGCGGTGAAATCCACGTGGCCGGGCGTGTCGATGATGTTAATGCGAATGTCGCGCCAGGTGCAGGTCGTGGCGGCGGAGGTAATCGTAATACCGCGCTCCTGCTCCTGCTCCATCCAGTCCATGGTCGCAGTGCCTTCGTGGACCTCTCCGATGCGGTGCGTCTTTCCCGTATAAAACAGGATGCGCTCCGTCGTAGTGGTCTTACCGGCATCGATGTGGGCCATGATGCCGATGTTCCTGCAACGTTCTAATGCGACTGTTCTGGGCACGACGTTCTAACTCTTTCTGGGCTCCAGCTTCGTTTCTGATTTGGTAATTGGGAAATTGAGTAATTTGGCAATTTCAAACCAAATCCTCAATCGCCTTACCAATTACCCAATTACTAAATTCCCCAATTACTCAATCGCTCTTACCACCGGTAATGCGCGAATGCCTTATTGGCTTCCGCCATGCGGTGTACATCCTCTTTCTTCTTGATGGCCGCGCCTTTTCCGTTGGCGGCGTCCAGCAGTTCGTTGCTCAACTTGTCGACCATGCCTCGTTCGGCGCGACCGCGGGCGTAAGTGAGCAGCCAGCGGATCGCAAGCGACGTGCGCCGGTCGGCATTCACTTCCACCGGCACCTGATAGTTCGCGCCACCCACGCGCCGCGTCTTCACTTCAAGCAGCGGCTTCGCATTCTCGACGGCTTTGGTGAACAGCTTCAAAGCTTCGTCGCCCCCTTTTTCCTGCACCTTGGTGAGGGCCTCATAAAAAATGCCCTCGGCCGTGCTGCGCTTGCCCTGCCACATCATCGAGTTAATAAACTTCGTCACCAGATCCGAGCCATATACGGCGTCGGCTGGCACGGTCCGCTTTGCGGTATGTCCTTTACGAGGCATTTAAGCTTTTAGCTCCTATGCTCTTAGCTTCTAGCCCGAGCTTCTTTCTGACCACTGGCCACTTTCTTGTTAGCCCTTCTTCGCGCGCTTGGCGCCATATTTCGATCGTCCCTGCTGGCGGCCGGCCACGCCCACTGCATCCAGCGTGCCGCGAATCACGTGATAACGCACACCGGGAAGATCCTTCACCCGGCCTCCACGGATCAGCACGATCGAGTGCTCCTGCAGGTTGTGGCCAACGCCCGGAATGTAGGTCGTAACCTCAATCCCGTTGGTCAAGCGCACCCGCGCCACTTTGCGCAGCGCTGAGTTCGGCTTTTTCGGCGTCTGCGTGTAGACGCGCGTGCAGACGCCACGCTTCTGCGGGCACCCTTGCAGCGCCGGACTGGCCGTCTTATACCGCGGCCGCTTCCGACCCTTCGCCACCAATTGATTAAAAGTAGGCACTCTTTGCCGCTCCTTAAATCGCGCAGTGAAACGTTCGACGCTTGCCGCCGCGCACTGAGTCCGTCCTAACGGGCGGGCAGAGCGCGGCGCCATCAGCTTTCCCGGCCGCTTACCGCGCGTCGTTTCTCGCACGACCGGGCTGGCGAGCATAATCGGCTCGCCATGCTTCTCGCCGCACACGAATCACGGAGAGAAATTCTTGGGTACCAATCTAGATTTGCGCCGCCGACGGTGGCACCCGGCCAAAACTCCGGGGGTGCTCCGTATCGCCAGCTCTGTCCTGCATATCCTTCCGCAGACAACTGATGCGCCTTACACAGGCGCTCCAGCAGCCCTCGTGATAGGGCGAAAGGCAGCGCAGGAACGTTTCAGCGAGGAAAGTTTCCGGAAGCTACGTCTTCAACTTCAAACCGGAAACGAATTTCTCAAAAGCTCTACCGCGAATTCCCACACAATTCCCGGAACTCACGGCACACACCAAGCCTGGATTGACTCGCGGAACCAAACTACTATAGCAACTCAGTCGAAACATCGTCAACTCATCTTTTTGCATCCCAGTTGTCGGAAGCGGAGCGACGTGGATCAGCCGGCTTCCGCCAGCCTTCGAGAGCCGTTCCGGGAGGGCACTGGCGGCGGCCGCTTGCTGAATCGGGCTCCAGCCTCTACACTGAATTTCTTTCATTCCAGTAAATGGCTCGCCCCTCGGCTCGACCGTGAGGCGACGAGAGGGTGCATGGGAAGTTCGCGGCTTGGCGTTTGGGCTTGGGTAGTGCTCACCATCTCATCATTCCTGTTCTTCCCTGCCTGCGGTGGCCACAAACCACCTGCACCTTTAACTCTCCCGGTGAAGATCAACTTGAACCCCGGCCCGAGCACCTCGGTTGCAGCGGGGACGGTTTTTCAGTTCACCGCGACAGCGGAGAACGGTGCAAACTCAAGCATTAACCTGAGCTACGTCTACGCGGTGACACCTTTAAGTCAAAACTCTGTGGGAGCCGCAATCCTCGACGTCGCTCCCAACGGGTATGCCTGCGCCGGCGCCTGGAATGCTCCACTCTATAATGCCTGCACGCCGGGCAATACCGGCGTGGTTCAGGTCACTGCCACTGCTGCGGGAGCGAGCAGTACTCCCACGGTAGTTTTCGTTCATCCGCCCATCGATGACATTCAGATCAGCTTGGTACCGCCAGTCAATGCGCCGCCGCCCGCTTGTCCCAACCAGACTGAGCTTCCCACGGCCTGCAACCTCAAGTTCAACAGCAACGCGGCCAACTACTGCATGTCGCAAAATCAGTCTGAGACCTTGCAAGCTAGGGCTTACAGCCAGGGCGTCGACGTCACCTCATCGGTCGGAACCTTCACCTGGTCCCAGGCGACGCCAAGCGTGGGCACTTTGGCTCCTATTGTGAATTCCCAATACAACGTGGCCACAAACCAGGTGACCGCAACTGCCAACACGACTCCGGGGCAAACCGAAGTAGTTGCTTCCGCTTCGGGCGTGTCCAGCCGACCCTATTACCTGGAGACCTGCCCGGTGCAGTGCATCGCGCTGGAACTCAGTGAAAACGGATCGCTAGGCGGCACCACAAGCTTCATCACCAACAAGGGAACGTCGGAAACCATCACGGCCACGGCGGTCGACGTACAAGGCTGTATCGTTCCCCGGCCAACGCTGACATGGGTCTCATCTTCGCCCGCTGCGCTGGCGGCCGGTGGCGGTTCGGGATGCGCCCCGGGCGCAACCTGCGCCATCAGTACTTCGCAGCCGGGCGCGGCCGCAATCACGGCGTCCTGTACGCCGCCAACCTGCAACGTCGGCTTCCCGCTGAATCCGGCGGGGTACCCTGCACCTTACATTCCACAGCCCGTTTATCCCATCACCGCCATTTCCGGACTGGTGACGGGTACTACCACCGCGACCAACGTACTGGCGACCAGTCAGGATTGTTACAGCGATATATTGTGCACCGTTGGCATCTACGAAGTTGCCAGTTCAACTAACCTTTCGGGCGGCGCGACCCAAATGCCAACGCCACCGAATTCGATGATGTTTGATCTAGGGGGAGACAAGGCCTACTTGGGCAGCCAGTTCGGATCCTTCTCGGTCAGCCCCTCCAGCCTCGGAAACTCCAGCGGTGGGTTTGTCCTTCTGACTGCGCCGGGCACCCCGCTGGGATTAGTGACTGGGAAGGTTCTGGCGGCCTCACACAATGGAAACGTCGCCATATTTTCGGATACGGTCTCCACTCCCAACCAGGTCTACGTCGTCACCTCGTCTCCGGCGTCCACGGTTGAGCTGAACGTTATTAATAGCGCGACCGCAGCCACATTTTCACCCGACGGACTCAAGGCCTTCATTCTTGGCGATGGTGGCAATAGCTTGTATATCTATTCGACCCTGCAAGCCTTGCAGGGGCCCATTTCCTTGCCGTCGCCCGCCACCTCCATCGTTTTCAACTCGACCGGAGCGTTTGCGTTACTCTCCGGGGGAAGCGCTGCCGGCAGTTTTGCTGTCTACAATACCTGTGACAATTCTCCAGTGACCCTGACCTCGCCCGGCCCGGCACTGCCCAGTCCGCCGGGTTTCCTGAAGATGATTCCCGCAGGAAATTTCCCGTTAGGCAGTGTTTTCGGAAATACGGTTATTCCGGCAGGTCTCGAAACCTCAGGGCTCGACTTTTTCTTCGGCCTCGACGATACCGGCATCGACATCATCGCCACCAACACATTTATGGCGTCGACAGCTGCGCTTTGTCCGTCGCCAGTGACTCTCGCCCAGATTCAGCCGTTAACCACTCCGCCTACAATCTTTGCGCCGTTTCATATCAATATTGGACAGGGGACCTTCCATCCCATTAATTTCTTCGTTTCACCAGACGCCACTCGGGCCTATATCGTTGCCAGCGATCGCTCGAGCGTACTGGTCTATGACTTCAGCACCAATTCCGTGTCTGCCATCCCGCTTGTGAATAACGCCACGCCGGTCGCGGCGGATATCACTGTGGACGGCACGCTCATTTATGTGGCCGCCTCCGATGGATTGTTGCACCAGATCAACATCCCTCTCTCCGCTGACGAATATCAGGTCTTCTTTTCGACGCTTGCGAACTCCACTAACAGTTTCTGCTACACCGGGACCAATTGCTCGCTCGATATGGTCGCCGTAAGGCCTTAGAGGCGGCAGTACTTCCCCAGCGGGCACACCAAGACCTCGCTGCTTCTATGTTCGCCAGTACCGGTTTCGACCGAAGCCGCAGGACGGAAATTGCTTATTACCAAAGTGACGTTTACATGAAAAGGCGAGTTCACTACTATCCATTTCGTGGTTTGGCAGTTCTGGGGGAGGGCTGCCGAGGCGTCCTGGACTGAAAAGTCTAGGGCGCTTTTTTATATGGTTTTATATGGTTCTGAAGATGAGGAGGCCAGAGAAACATCGTTTCTGGTGAAAAGCAGGATTTCCCTTCCCACACTTTAGTTGGATCCCCGGCAAGCCGCGCAATATCCGCCAATTTCCAGCCGCGAAACTACGATCCGGAACCGGCAGTCTTTCTCCACCTGGCCCTTCAGCTTCTCGAAAATGTCGCTGACGAATTCCATGATCTTGCCGCAGCGCAGGCAAGCCATATGAATGTGGTCCCGGTTCAGCTTGCGCTCGTAGTAGTGTCCCTCGCCGTGGATGTGCATCAGATCGAGTTCGTCGATCAACCCCTGGCGCTTGAGCAGTCGCAGGGTGCGGTATACCGTGCTGCGATCCACGCTCGCATCCAGCTTCTGAGCTTTCCGCAAAAGCTGGGCCGCATCCAGATGTTTGGTGGCAGTCTCCATGACGCGGAGAATTGCGCGCCGCTGCTGGGTCATGCGGATTCCGCGGTCGGCAAAGTGGGACTGTAGCCGGCCCGGCATTTCAGTTCTGGGTAGTGGCATGAACCGCGCCTCGCTTGTCGCAACTGGTCGCAACCGGGCTGCGACGAAATCTTTCGCCGGTTCTTGACGGCGCACGGGAGCATCCGTCAAGATAGGACACTGTAGACCAGATGCGACTGATTTGCAACTAGCACACTTCTAAAATTAACCCCCTTTTATGAGACCGCGCCAGATTGCCAGCTTCGGCTTATTCACCAGATCAGATGCGACTCGGTTGCAACTGGATTCGCCTCAGACTCCGGCCCGGCTGTGGTCCGCTTTCGCAAACGCCATGCGATGTTTCCCTAAATTCGGGCTATGCCGGTTATTCCTGCTCTTTTGTCTGCCAGGGATGGCGTTCGCCGGCGTTGGCGGGAGTATCTCAGGCACGGTCAAAGACCAGTCGGGCGCCGCAATTGCGGGAGCGTCGGTAACTCTGGCCAATTCCGATACGGGCGTGCAACGCTCCGCGAGCACGGACGGCAGAGGCACTTACACATTTCCGGTTCTTCCCGTCGGCAATTATGTTCTTGAAGTGAACCATCCCGGCTTCAAACCCTACCGCCGCACCGGAATCGTGCTGGACACCAACAGCGCTCTTGCGCTGGATGTGGCTCTGCAGGCGGGCGGACGATCGGAGGCGGTCACGGTGAGCGACAGCGCGGTTCATCTCGAGACCTCCAGCAGCCAGATGGGCGAGGTCATCAACAGCGAGCAGATGAGTGCCATACCTCTCGACTATCGCAGCTATACCGACCTGCTCTCGCTTCAAGCGGGAGTCGCTCCTTCGACTTCACTCACCTCCAGCACTGTGCAGGACGTGGGTGCGAGCGCGCTCTCGCCCTCCGGCGATTTGAATCCGGGTACCATTTCGATCCACGGCCAGCGGGAATTCGCCAACGCCTTCATCGTGAACGGCAGCGACTCCGAAGAAGACGTCAACATGGGGACGGCGATCATTCCCAACCTCGACTCCATCGCGGAGTTTCGCATCCTTACCAGCAATTTTGACGCGGAGTACGGCGAATTCAGCGGCGGTCAGATCAACGTCATCACCAAGTCGGGCGGCAATGCGTGGCATGGAGACCTTTTCGAGTTTCTCCGTAACACTGATTTGGACGCGCGCAATTACTTTTCTCCTACGCGCGGCGCTTTCATTCAAAATCAGTTCGGAGGGACATTTGGCGGTCCGATCCAGCGGAACAAAATCTTCTTCTTCTCCGACTATCAGGGAACACGCCAGCGGCAGGGAATCGATACCGGACTGATTCCCGTGCCTTCCGCAGCAGACCGGAACGGTAATCTATCCGACTCGGCTAGTTCCTTCTACACCATCCAGACCGTGAATGAACAATCGGTTGTCGTGCCCACCGTAGTGGGCGGGGGCGCCTGGGCCACCACGCTCTCGGATAGTCTCCGCTATCAGGTTTACGCCGGCGAGCCATATTATTTTCCGGGTTGCACGAACACAAACTATTCGCCGGGGAGCACCACGGCTTGTGTTCTTCCCACGCTGCAAATCCCAAGCTACGCCTGGTCCGGACCTGCGCAGCAATTGTTGCAATACATCCCTTCGCCGAATGCTTCCGGCACTGAGTTTGCGACCTCCGCCAACAACCAGGCGCTCCGTGACGACAAGGGCTCCCTGCGCTTCGACGCCAACACGGGTTGGGGTTTGATCTCCGGCTACTATTTTCTGGACGACTATTCGCTGAACAATCCTTATCCCGTCGCGCAGGGCGGAGCCAGCGTTCCCGGTTTCAACGCGCTGTATCTGGGCAAGGCGCAACTATTCAGCGTGGGCGATACGAAAACGCTGAACACATCGTCGGTCAACGAAGTTCACTTCAGCTATCTTCGGTCGTTCAATGATCTGGGCAAACCGCAAGGCGGACTCGGAGTCAGCCTGGTATCACAGGGTTTCGTGTCCGCGGGAACGCCTACCATTGTGGCGCTCGCCCCTCAAAACCAAGGAGTGGAGAACATTGTCTTCAACAATTTCTCGACTGGAACCAACACCAATGAATTAAAGCAGGCGAACAACACTTACCAGCTACTCGATAATTTTTCAAAGGTCGTGGGGCTTCATACCGTGAAATTCGGCGGCGAGTTTCACTATGACCAGGTTAACGTGAATCCGATCGCGCAGTTCAACGGCAACTTCCTGTTTACGGGAAGCGAGACTGGACTCGACTTTGCAGATTTCCTGCTCGGGATTCCGAGCCAGTACAACCAGAGTCAACTGAACCCCTTTTATGGCCGAAACAAATACGCCGGCATCTTCGCGCAGGATAGTTGGCACTTAAAGCCCAACGTCACGCTCAACTATGGCTTGCGCTGGGACCGCATCGAGCCCTGGTATGAAAAGTACAATCAAATTTCGACCACGGAGCCGGGTAAGCAGTCTGTGGTCTTCCCCGGCGCGCCTGCGGGGATCTTGTACCCCACCGATCCGGGTGTGCGGCGAACGCTTGCTCCTCCGGGCGATGAATTCTCTCCTCGCGTGGGCGTTGCCTACTCGCCAAACGTAAGTATGGATACTCTTTTCGGGAAGATCCTGGGTGGTCCCGGCCAAGCCAGTCTTCGCGCCGGTTTCGGAATGTATTACACATCCATCGAAGCTCTGACCATCGGAGTACTGGCGGCCAACGCTCCCTACGGCACTACTTACAGCAGCCCGGCTCCGCCGCTGTTTTATGATCCTTTCATAACCGCTTCGAATGGGAACGATCTCGGCCAATACTTCCCCGTCACTTTTGCGCCGTTGAACTCCTCCCGCAGTCACCCCGACCCGAATGTCGACTGGTCGCAATACGAACCCATCACCGGAATCCCGGCTTATCCCGTCAGCAACCGCATTCCCTACACCGAGCAATATATGTTTTCGATGGAGCGGCGGCTCGGAGATAACACTGTATTGAGTGCGAGTTATGTGGGCAATCAGTCTCATCGCCTGCTGGTGTTGGTGGAATCCAACCCCGGCGATCCCGCACTGTGCCTCAGCTTGCCGGGCTGTGGACCTTTTAAAGAAACGGAAAGTGGAACGCGCGGGCCCCTTGGCGCAAATTTTGGCAGCGACACCAACCAGTCCACCATCGGGAACTCCAACTACAATGCCTTAGAGCTCAGCCTCCGCCATACCAGCAAGCGCCTGCAACTCTTTGCGAGTTACACCTTCAGCAAATCCATGGATCAATCTTCCAATGTGGGCGAGGAAGTAAACCCAATCAACCCCGCGCTCAGCTATGCCTTGTCCGCCTTCGACGTGAAGCACAACTTTGTGGTCAGCTATGCTTACGAGCTCCCTTTCGAGCATCTGTTCGGCGCTTCCAATCGCTTGACGAAAGGCTGGACGATCTCGGGCATCACGCATTTCAGCAGCGGCTTTCCGGTGACGCTGCTCAACTACGGCGATAACTCCCTGCTGGGAGCTGAGCCCAATGGCATCAACAACTATGGCGTTGACGAGCCGCAATATACGCCGGGTCCGCTCGAACTGAACCGCAATCCGCGCAACGGCCAGTCTTATTTCAATACCGGCCTCTTCGGATGTACCTCCGCCGGATGCAGTCTTCCGCCCCTGGGACAACCCGGCAATGCCAAGCGCCGATTCTTTTACGGCCCGGGCATCGACAACTATGACATCGCGCTGCTGAAGAAAGTTGCTTTCACAGAGTCCAAGTCGCTCGAATTTCGTCTCGAGGGGTTCAACGTTTTTAACCACGCCCAGTTTTACGGAGCGGCTTCCGTGAACGGCAACATCAGTAGCTCGTCCTTTGGAGACGTGGTCAGCGCCGCCGCTCCCCGCCTGATGCAGGCGGCCGTAAAGTTCATCTTTTAGGCCGCCGACTTCTAGAGCCAGATGAGGTTCGCCTAAAGGTCGCGGACCCTAGGGAACCTTGTGCGACCTTCCGCTACGCCCGCGCATCAAACGTCAGTGGTACGATAAGACGTTGGGCCCGGCTACGACTGCTCGTTGTTTCCAAAACATGGGAGCGTCCGCCGAAAAACGCGACGTTACAACGAGGAGAAACGGATATGGCAGGCACAGACACAAGCGCACAGAAAACTCAGCCGTCGCACGTCGGCAATGGGATCGTCGAAGTGACCGATGCGAACTTCGACGCGGATGTTTTGAAATCGGACAAGCCCGTGCTGGTGGATTTCTGGGCGACCTGGTGCGGCCCCTGCCGCGCGATCGCTCCCATTGTCGAGGAGCTGGCCAAGGATTACCAGGGCAAGATTAAGATCGGCAAGATGGATGTAGACTCCAACAGCTCTACGCCCATGCGGTACAAGGTCACTGGCATCCCCACGCTGCTGGTCTTTAAGGGCGGGCAAGTGGTTGAACAGATCGTCGGCTACAAGCCCAAGGAAGCCATCGCGCAGGCTCTGGACCGGCACGTTGGATGAAGGTCGTCGGCTCTTAGGCTTTCGGTAAGTAACGCGCCCGGGATCGCCCCGGCCGTTGGTGTCTTCGGCGCGCTCTCGCGTTAGAATGTCCACAAAAACAGCGGAGCGTTGTTCACTGAGTTTCCGGCAGGGTGTAGTCGAATTCGTAGGAGTGTTTGCCGGCGTCGATCTTGATTGTGAAAGTTCCCGAAATACCGGTCAGTTGATCTGTGCCGGAGTCGGGGACGACGGTAATATTTAGTTGCGGCGTGCCGCGCGTCATGGTGCCGCTGTGTTGCAGGACGAAGCTGCCGCTGCGGCCTTTCAGCGTTCCCGTAACCCGCTCCATGGCAACGTATCCGCCTGAACCTTTCACGATGGTGGCCGCAGAAGAAAGCATAAAGCCTTTGCTGGTTCCTTCGAGGTCGCCGTGGAATTGCTTAACACTCGACATTCTTCCCAGGCCGGCATCGGTTCCCTCTTCGGCCGCTTGCGGCGTCAGCTTGACATCAAACGTTCCACTGGCGTGACTGGTCACAACTTTCTCCTTTGGTGGCGCGCTTGGTGCAGGCTGGTTCTGCGCCGTCCCGAAAACCGTAAGACCCAGACACAGACAGATCACAACAATCGATTGCACTCGGGATTGCCGCCGGTATTGCATAGTTGACTGAGAGCGTAGATTTCAGTACTTCCGCAGTACGCCAATCACGCGCCCCTGCAACTCTACTGAAGCCGCCGGCACGATGATCGGCTTCATGGTTGCGTTTGAGGGCTGCAGGCGGATGTTGTCGCCTTCGCGGTAAAAGCGCTTCAGTGTAGCGTCATCTCTATTGACGACTGCAACCACGATATCGCCATTGTGCGCCGTCTTCAGCTTCTCGACCAGAACGTAGTCGCCGTCGAGGATGGCTTCATCCTGCATAGAATCGCCGCGCACTTCGAGCACGAACACTTCTTTGGAGCGGACGAAGTCGGCCAGCGAGATCGTCTGATTGTCTTGCACGGCTTCGATGGGCTGGCCGGCGGCAATGCGACCGAGCAGCGGCAGCACCAGGCCGGTGTTGACGCTCATGGCCTGCTTGAGGCGCCCTTTGGGCGGGAGCAGGTCGATGGAGCGGCTGCGGTTGTAGTCGCGGGTGAGCAGTCCCTTCTTCTCGAGGTTGGTGATGTGCTTGTGCACCGTGGCCAGCGAGTTGAGGTCGAGCCCGTCGCCGATCTCTTCAAACGACGGAGAGTATCCATGCTCCGCCACGAAGCGGGAGATGAAGTCATAGACTTCGCGCTGCCTGCGTGTGATCGCCATGCCTGACATTGTTGGCGAAGGGAAGGCGAAATGTCAAGAGGAATGGTAACTATCCCTTGTAACCAAGTAGGAGATTAGTTTATGATTGTCGCACTAACCGACGAGGTGACTATGAGCAGCATAAACATTCAACTTACCGGGCTGACCTATGCAATCGTGATTAAGGCGGAGAAAGTAAACAGGAACATCCCCACTGGCAAACTGGAGATCAAGGATTCTCAAGATAAAGTCATCGGCGAATTCGATCTCGGCGCGGTATCCGGATGGTGGATAACCCCGTAGCTGACGCTCGCGGCCATCTCGGGAATTCTAGTCATCGCTATTAGCGCATTACCTGCAAAGAGATAGCCGGATTCGCCCCTTATTTTTGTTCGCTTCTAGGCCTCCCCGCATTCCGGTGGAATTTCGCCCCTTTTAAGCCTAGAACTGTGATAGCCTAGATTAACTCCACAATCGGAAGCGACACACATGGCTATCGACCTGAAAGCAATCGACAGAAAAATCAGAAAGTTGCAACGGTTCCGGGACTTCGCCAAAGAGTTAGACGGCGATCCAGAATTTCTCGAATTGATCTCGGAGTTTGCGACTAAGACCGACCCTGCTCCGAAACCCGCTACCAGCGCGGGAAGTCACGCAGGTAGCAACGGAAATGGAAACGGCTCTGAACGCCCTCGTGGATATTTTGTTGGAGCTGTTCGGGGCGCAGTCATGCAGTTAGGCCCGGAGTTCACCTCGCGTGAGGTGGAGAAAGTAATTCGGGAACAGGGAATTGAAATTCTGGCGGCGAATCCCAACATCGCAATCAATGATGCGCTGGGGACATTGGAGAAGCGCGGCGAACTCACACGGAGAGGTAAGCGCGGAGTCCAGGTTATCTGGAAGAAAGCGATTTCTGCGGTAGAAAGCAGAACGGCCTAGAGCATCATCCCGCAAAGAAGGTTGCTCTAGGCCGCACTCTATGAGGAAAGGAGCCAAAGCACTATGACCACTCCCCCATTTGTAAAACTTACAATGGCTCGGATCGGTCGGAAACGGCGCATCCGGTTAAGGGTCTGGAAATTCGCCGTTACATTCGACTTCCCGTCTTCTAGGGCGTAACACCCCCTAGAAAATAACCAGAACGGACGCCACCGAGGAATACTCAGCGTCCGTTCTTATACTATCATGTCGCCTGCTTGCATCCATCGTTTTTTCGTGGTAATGCTGAAGTGTGCCCAAAGAAACAATACGCAAGCGCCCCGACAACAAGCCTCTAATTCCCTATCCTGAGACGGCCTCTAAAATGGAACCGATATCTCGGGAGTCATTTTCACGGCTTTTGGATCGGGCTTCACAGCCAAGGGTTGTACAGCCTTCGCCAAAACGTCGTGGAAAATAAGATTGCCCGTATCCCTCCGATTGTAGCGATACGAATACTCATCAAGGTAGTTCTGCAAATACTTCTGACTCACTGAATGGTAAACGCCTCCGATCCCGAGCTTCACTAGCGACCAGAAACCTTCAATGGTGTTAGTGTGAACGTCTCCCACGACGTAAACCTTGGAGCTGTGATTGATGCGCTGGTGGTTGTATTGGCGCTTTCCGGGAAGCGTATTGTATGCGTTCAATTCGTCCGTAAATACGGTACTCTTTGGCAGAACGAATTCATGCACAGTACCAACCAACGTAGCGGCTGTCGTATCAGGAATGGTCTTTGCGATGACGCGGCCTTTGCGCTCTACCATCCCGAGCACAGGAGTCTTAACCTTGTCTCCGCGCATGGGCCGTCCGGTGCCGCCTTTGCGCTTTCCGCCGTAATACATTTCGTCCACTTCGATAGAGGAACCCTCCAATTGAATGTTCTCGGCGAGTAGCGAGCGAATTTGCTTGAACATGCGCCAAGCGGTTTTGTAGGTGACGCCTGTCTCGCGCTGAATCTGCTTTGCGCTGATTCCGCAGCGAGTCGAGGACATCAGATATATGGCATAGAACCATAGACGCAGCTTCGTGGTCGTTTTCTCGAAGATCGTTCCAGCCAGCGGGAAGATGTGATTCCCGCATCGGTCGCAAGCGTAGGCAGTGCGCCCGGTCACGCGATGATGCTTCCGCAAGGTTCCGCACTTTTCACACTCGGCCATTCCTCCGGGATAGCGCCGTTCTGCGATTGTCTGAAAGCAGGCTTCATCATTGGGGAACTGATCATTGAACTGGTCAATCGTGTATCGGAGTTCTTTCGGTATGGTCTGTCTGCGGTTCATGTACAAACAGTACCAGAGCGTTAACTTGTTGTCAAGGGATACTTACCAGAGGAATCAGCCGTTTTTCAGGCGAAACGAAGAGCCTGCCCTGAGATGAAGTCGAAGGGATATCCCACTGGCCGTATCTATGGGAGATCCCTCACGCGGCTGAAGTGCGCCGCGTTCGGGATGACGCCCCTTACGAGAATGAATTCAAACTGAGCCACTACCCAGCCGTTAGCTTTTAGCTTTTAGCTTTTAGCTTTTAGCTTCCAGGCTAGCTACCGGGCGCTCTGGTCTCGCTTCGGCTTTCGCCCGGGTTTCGCAGCACGTGCGCGTTTACGGCTTGCGCCTTCAGGGCCGGCATTGTGGTGGCGCGGGCGGGAGGCTTGCGATGGGTGGGGTCCACGGTGGCGGCGATGGCCGGCTGAGGTGGGGCGAGGGGGACCGGCTTAGGCAATCTGAGGCGCGCCAGCGCGCCGGCCTGGGCGATGGCAGGATCGGGCTTGAACGGGGCGGCAGGGGCGGAATATCCGGGAACTTCGTTGACCATCTTACTCTGCCACATCTCGAAACTCGCTCGAGGAGCGTTCTTTGAGGCGATGTGAAGGGCGCGGAGGATGAGTTGGGCGCGGCGGAAGTCGATGGTATTGCGCACGAGGGCGTTGATGACTTCCATGAGTGAGGCCTGGATCGACTGCTCGTCCTCGAGGAACGCCATGGGATGGAGGCGTGACTTGGGCGGCGTGCGCACGCCGCGGATCATGCGCTGGTGGAAATAGCAAAAGGCTTCGCCGCGCAGGGCGGGCGAGCCGCAGGGAACTCCGTTGACCTTGATGTGAGTGCAGGGGCGAGCGTTCTTGTTAGCCATTGAGCTTGAACCTTCCGGGTTTGAGGGTGAGGGATCTGGATCAAAAAAAATTCCAGATCGAGTCTGTAAATTATTGAATAGGCTGGGGTTGGCGTGAGCGAGATCGAGGCAATAATATCCTTGACTAATCGTGATTAGTCTACTACAATTACTACATTATGCAAGAGCCGAAGACATTTCAAGAGGCAATTTTGTTCTTCTCCGACCCAGACCGCTGCGTTGATTACCTCGCACTTCGCCGCTGGCCGGATGGGAAAGTTACCTGCCCGAATCCTAATTGTGGGCGCACCGATGTTTCCTACCTCAAGAACCAACGGCGTTGGCAGTGCAAGAGTGTCCACGCTCATCGTCAATTCTCCGTGAAGGTTGGGACTGTCATGGAGGATTCGGCCATCCCGCTGGAGAAATGGCTTCCCGCAATCTGGTCAATCGTGAACGACAAGAATGGGATTAGCTCATGGGAGTTACATCGGGCGCTGGGAGTTACGCAGAAATCTGCGTGGTTCATGCTGCATCGGATTCGGCTCGGAATGTCGCTACAAAACAAGCGTTTCGGCGCTCGCAAGAAGATGGGAGACGGTGGCGAAGGTGGAACTGCTGTAGAAGTTGATGAGACTTTTATTGGCGGCCACAAGAGGAACATGCACCGTGATCGCGCTGCCCGTTATGAGGCACAGGGCGGGCCAAAGGGTAAAACAATCGTGCAAGGAATGCTAGATCGCAGCACCCGCGAAGTCAGGGCCAAGGTCGTGCCGAATGTGAAGCGCGAAACGCTGCAGGCGGAAATTCTCAAGAACGTGAAATACGGAACTACTGTCTACACCGATGAAGCGGTCGCATATGAACACGGGATGCAATGGCGCTTCGTCCATGACGTTGTGAACCACTCGCAGACTTACGTGAAGGGTCAGGTTCACACTCAGGGAATCGAGAATTTCTGGAGCTTACTCAAGCGGACATTGCGAGGGACTTACGTTGCGGTCGAGCCTTACCACTTGGATCGCTATTTAGACGAACAGATTTTCCGATACAACAATCGTGCAACAAAGGAGAACCCACTGACCGACGCAGACCGATTCAGTCTCGCGCTAACGCAGATCGCAAACAAGCGACTGACCTATGCGGAGTTGACTGGAAAGACTGCGGAGGGGGCCTCTACAACGCCAGAGCCGTTCTAATCCACGTCGCTTGAAACGCGGTCGGAAGCCGAAGCGTGTTTCGGTTTAGGACCGCGTTTCGGCTTTCCAGCATTCTCTCGCTTCTCGCGTTCTAGGGCTTTCTTAATCTCGGAATGCGGGACGCGCATAAGGCCATCTACTGCGCGGGTGAAATTCTCGAAAGGTGTTCGTGGTTTTGCCTTCATGGGAGTATCATACCGCACGCCACAAGGGAGGATACGCACAATGTCTTACAGTCAAGCAGCACTATATTTCGCAGAGAGTATCAGAGCATGTGACTTGCTAGATGCTAGGTTGAAACCTGTTTTCTGGAATCTGAGCAAGGGGTTGCATGAATTGGCGACCGCTCTTGAAAACGATCAGCTTGATTCCCCTGAGATAATTCCAAAGCATCCAAGATAGGCAGGGCATACTTTGCCGTGAGTGGAGCCTTGATCATCGCGTCCCAGAACGCATCCACATCCACCCAGAGCAGTTGTTTTGCCATTTGTTTAAGCTCCTTTCGAGGCTCATTCCATGAACGTCAACATCGACTTTGGCATTCTCGTTGTGATTCTGCTTTTCATCGGCAACGAAGTTAGCCAGGTTAAACGTAAACTGAGCGAACTGGACGAGAAACTAGGGCATTTCCAGATCGAAAATAAGCAGGTCGCTGAGAATCTATCTGCCGATCTCGACCTTCTGCGCGACCGTGTTGTGAGTGACATCAAGCACGAAATCCAGATGCACGAAATAAGGACAAGTAGTTGACGATATATCAATCACACAACAAGATGTCCGCTCAACTGTAGCGCGTATTTTAGCTGCAAGATGGCGTTTGTAGTCATGAACTGGGAACGTCCTCCCAATTTATCTAAATCCAACAATGCTTCGAGCGAGGCTCTACGATCTCTCGGATTGATCGCTCGCATTGACTCCTTGAAGAATTCGTAAGCTAATAGATCAGCGGCCTGCAACGGAATGCAGGTTGTTGGAGTTGCGGATGCGAAGGACACGAAGCATTCACGGTGCTCGAAACCTACGTCATTAATAGCTTGCGTGTAGGCATCTAATGCGTTTGCGCTGTACTGGCACGCCTCTTGAACTAGAGTGATCTGTGTTTCTGGATGCTCGACGCAGTAACGATCAGTAATTCTCCCCATCAATAGCTTGATCATCATTCCGTATATGAACGTAGGAAAGTCAGGTGTCGCGATCCTGCGTGCTTCTGGAATGATTCGGTGAAACTCATCCAAGTTTACAGAGACGGAAACTGCATCCATGCGATGGCGGGAAAACACTTTGACCAGATCAAGGAAAAACTCTCGTTGTTCTTCTTTACTCCACCCCTTGAACTCCCGTTTTAGGTTGCTGCAATCGGTCGTATGGTATCGGGATATAGTTGGCCGTCCTTGCGCCACAAGTCGCCGATTCCATGTGTTTAATGTGATCTTCCAGAGACGGGAAAACTCCGCCCAAGTCTTACCTTTAGCGTTCAAGGATGAAAGCGTAAAAACGTGATCATTGTAGCTCTCGTCAACGTAGCCACGTATCAACACAAAAAATCCTTCGACTCCCAGCGGGTTCCATACCTCGAATAGTTCCCTTAGAAGGTCTTGGTCTCCTGCCGGATTTTGCACTTCCTTTCCCGCTTTCCGGCATAAACATACTGACTAAATCGGCTTGATTAGTCAAATATATTTATGCCGAGATCGAGGAAGCCAAGGTAAAATCTTGCCAGCCAAGGGTTTGCGCGGAAAATATTGAATAAGTGGGAGTTAGCGACGGCGAGCTCGGCGGGAGAGAGGCTGGAGAGGTATTGCTTTAGGCTGTTTGTAGCGAGGAGCATACTACTATTAGTTTACGGGGTGGGTGCAAGGTTGGATGTCACAGAGGGCGGGTGGAGGTGTGGAAAAAAGAATGGGGATGACGGGGTTGGGGGTGTCGAGCATCCGTCACACCTCAGCGGCTGAAGCCGGATCTTTGCTTCGGCTGCTTCTGGCACGACTGAACGTCGTGCCCTTCCCGGTCCATGAGGAATGCGGAACGGGGGCTGCGGGGCAAGGTCAAAGGCAAAGGCAACGGACAGGAGTGCCCGTTCCACACGGGCTCGGCGGCTGAAGCCGCTGTTGATTTTCTAGAAAGGGGCTTGCGGCACGGCTGAAGCCGTGCCCTGATACGAATCGGTTGCGGCGCCCTCGGCTTCGCTCAGGACAGGCTTGGGCGGCTGTCCCCACATAGTCATTTACTAGCTTGCTGGCTTTGGCGCGCCCTTAAGCGATGAGTTTAGAGGTTGTGCTCGAAAGGCGGATTTCCTGCGGCGGAGTGGAGGGTTGCGGGGTTGCGATTTTCGCATCCGGAACTGACGCCGGCTTTGCGGTTCGCTCTTCGAAGAGAAGCCGGCGCAGGGAGCGGAGGTCGTTGAGGATGCGGCGGCTCTTGTTCATGTGGAGTTCGAGCTTCTCCATGCTGTACAGGGTGGTGCGGAGTGCATCGAGGCGGCGTGGGGCTGCCGAATCTGACTCTCTTTGGATATCCGCCTCGACATCGCGTTTGGCGTCGCGCACGGTCTCGACGAGCAGGGCAACGAATTCGTGGGCGCTCTCAATGCTGTCAAAGGGGCGTCCGGATTTTGGGGTCATGTCCAGCCTCCTGGGGTCGTCGCGATGCCGGTACTTAGTATCTGCAGTATAACTTCAAAGCACGAGACTTACAGCGGGTTTTTTTGTGGGGCGCTGGAGCAAAGAAGCTTAAGTAGAAAGCAGTAGACCGGCATGTTCGGCCTACCGAGCCGATCTGGCTTCGCTCAGTGCAGAGCTGGGCCCGCTTCGAGGGTGGGCCCGGGCCGTGCTTGCAGACATTTCATCTCAAGATTTCATCAGCGTTGGCCGATAAGTCCACGGAGAAGCCTATGGACTGGTTCAACAACTTGAGGATTCGGCAAAGGCTGGGGCTGGGATTTGGGATAGTCCTCGCCTTAATGGTTGGCTTGAGTGCGTTTTCCCTAAAACAGCTGGCAGAAGTCAACGGGGCCACAGTGGATTTGGCCACGAGTCGGATGCCTAGCGTGGAGGCGCTGGCGAATATCCGATTCGATACCGTGACACTGAAACGGCGGGAACTGAATCTGCTGCTGGCAGATGGGAAAGATATCGATTCCTGGAAAGAGCAGACAAACGCCGTCGACATGCGCCTGGCCGAGGAGTTCAAGCGCTATGAACCGCTGATCAGTTCCGATGAGGAGCGCCAACTCTACGAGGAATACCGAGCCGACCTGGCCAGGTATGAGAGCGCACATACCGAGGTTGTAAAACTAGCCGAGAACCATAAACATCGAGAGGCCGTCGAACTGTCGCAAAAGGATGGACGAGTTTCCATGGATGCGGCGGTGGAGAAGCTCGGGGAGGACATGCGTCTGAACGTAAGAGGGGGCGAAGCAGCGGCGCGGAATGCGGCCGCGGCTTACGCTGTGCGCCAGCGCTGGGTTGCAGGCATGCTGACAGCCGCCTTCGGGATCGGCATCTTCTCGGAATTATCCACTTGACATACCCAGAGTGATTTTAGGCAGGATCGAAGCCATGAGCCCTACGAGCCCTTTGGCCTATTTGCCCTTTGCGGGCTTGGTCGGGGGCTTTTTGCTTTCCGGCTCCGGCATCTTCGTTTGCGCCAGCCCTGATATCGCTTCATCGAAACTGAGCGGATACAGGGACACTGGCACACCTTCCTTGCCTGCTGGATTGCGGTTTGCGCTCACCTTACGCGGTCTTCCAACCTTTGCCATGAGAGCAGTTTATACCAGACTATCCGCCCGGTCGTGAGATAATTCCGCCGCTCCCTCGCTCGGAGGTCGCATGGCAGCGAATGACAGTGGTGCCTCCCTGATTCTTTTCGCGGTTCTTGGTATTTTGTATTTTCTGCCTTCTGCGGCAGGCTGGAAGAAACGGAATGCGACGGCCATTGTCGCGTTGAATCTGCTTCTGGGATGGACAATCATAGGCTGGATTGTAGCCTTAATCTGGGGCTTGACCACCGATCCGCCAGACCCCATTGTGCAAGTCGCGCTTCCGCCTCGCAGGCGACTCCCGCCGATTCTCTGTGCAACGTGCGGTAAATACTCCGCGCCAGGATCGCAGTTTTGTAGTTCATGTGGCGGGCGGTTTCTCCCCGGTTAAATCCGCACAGATGGTTAAAGGCAAGCGCAAGACTCGGATCGTTCGCAAGCCATCATGGATTGCTGACGTAGAAGACCAAGGGCAGTGGACGGCACGATTCGCCCAGATACTCACGAGGCACAAGACCGATCCGGTCATTTCAGCCATTCTCAGCAACAAATGGTTACTGCCACGATGTGCGGTGAAGGTTAGAAGTTACACAGATAAGAGCGTGACCGATTACTTCTATCAAGAACGCAGGCTCCGAGGCCGCATGACGAAGGCGAAACTGGAAACCGCCATCAAGGGACTTAATGCAGCGATTGAACTTTACACAGAACGCGGTAATCAGACTGTGGCAATGTATCTCGGAGGGCTCGCTATAGAACTATCTGCGCAACTTGGACGCTGTGGTGAGGCGTTTGCGACAAAACGACACGGGCGAGACTTCGATCATTCCATCCTGCTCGAATGCCGCATGTATTTAGAAGCAGCACTGACGCGGACTGTCTCTAATGCGACCCTCGCTCATCTCATAAATGCTGCCGATGAGGTAGACGGAAAGACGGACAAGTACACATCCGAGGAGCAAGTACGGAAAAACCTCCACACCTTCCAGCAGAACAACCCCACCTTTATGAAGCTGATTTCACGCGCCTAATCGAGCCGGAAACAAAACAACCGAAAAATTATGCTTTTGTTGCCTGTTCAACTCCAACCCTTGTGCCCTAGTCTGCCTCCAGTGCGTAACGCAAATGTTACCGCTCGTGGAGGTGGACCGATGGACTTGGGAACAAGGCTCCGCGAACTACGCCGGATCGCAGGGCTAACGCAGCATGGAGTCGAACGCGAGACAGGTATCGACAGGTCTCGATTGTCACTGGCCGAATGCAACTATTCGGCATTGAAACCGGACGAGTACGCAAAGGTTGAAACGTTCCTACTGCGGACAGTGCGCCAGAAAGTTCGGAGCGTTGGATTGCAGGAAGGAGTAGCTGTGTAGATGAAACATTAGTGCGGGCGTGGCGAAACTGGTAGACGCACCGGGCTTGGACCCCGGCGGAATGCCCCGGCAAACCATGCGAGTTCGATCCTCGCCGCCCGCACCAACATTTCTTTGCAGAAATATTGTATCGCAGTCTAAGACTGCAACAAAGATTTAATTTACCGGGCCGATTGGCTTTCGCAGCGTGAGCCGCTTGTCTGCGGTAGCTCCAAGGGCTAACTCTGTGCGCTCACTGTCCGTCACTTTGCGCGAGTTATATCTAAAATCGAACTCGTTGAGATATTGCTGTAGGTACGGGCGTCCAACGTGGTGGTACGTGCCGTAGATTCCCCGCTTTAGCAAACTGAAAAAACCTTCTATTGAATTCGTGGTGATGCACTTTCCGTTTTCGTACCGCACATATTCCTTTGCCACGTGGTTTACCTGATCGTGCGTGCGACCGGCAAAAGCACCAGAGAGAACCGTGGAGCTATCCGTCATTATGTGCGCGTCATCAGCAATCATTTCCTCGATAATCGGCTTGAGATTTTCTGCGGTAACGCGCTCCACATGACGGGAGCGAACCGCACCGTCGCGCTGTAGAACCGAAAACACAGCAGCCTTGTTAGAAGTCACGGACGGATACTTTGGTTTCTCGCCACGCGCCCGCATGTATTTCCGTGGTCTGTATGAGCCGACGCGCAGCTTACCGCCAACATAGGTTTCGTCGCATTCGATTGTGCCGCTCAGTTTATCGACCAGTGGATGCTGGGCCATTGCGAATCGAATCCTGTGGAACATGAACCAAGCCGTTCGATACGACACTTTCTCGCCATAGAAGGTAGCCGTCATGCGGTGGAACTGGTAGGCGCTCATCCCTTTTTTCGATGAGCACATGAGATGAACGGCATACATCCACTTGTGCATCGGGATATGGGAGTCCTCAAAGATCGACCGCATCTTTGCAGTGAACGGCTTCCGGCATCCCTTACACTTCCATAGGCCGGGGCGAGTACTCTTGCCTTGCAACCTGTAGGCTTCGCCCACCAGACCGCAATGGGGGCAGATCGCGCCATCGGGCCAGCGTTTCTTTTCCCAAAACTCAATGGCCTTTTCTTCGTTGGTGAAAAGCTCATGTTGTGGGGTTGTTTTCGCGGCTTTCATGCTCATACCCTATCAAATCGGTTTGGGTATGTCAAGTGGATAATTCCGCATCTTCTTGATGATAACCATCACCAAGTCGATCGCGACACCGGTTCGGGAGACCATGACCGTGCTCGAAGGTTTGGCGGAGCGCGATCTCACGATGACGCTCAATATCGACACCAAGGACGAGTTAGGGGCGATGGCGGGAGCACTGAACCGGACGGTTGAAGCGCTGCGAGGCACCCTGGCGACGATCACCCAAAGTGCGGAGCAACTGGCCAGTGCCAGCGAGGAAATTTCCTGCGGCGCTGGGCTGACGGCGGAAAGCGCGCGAGTGCAGGCAGACCACGCGACGCAGGCGGCGACGGCCATGCAGGAGATGGCGGCGACGGTGCAGGAGATTTCCGAAAATACACACAACGCCTCCATAGCATCGCGCAGCGCGGCGGAGGCGGCGCGCAATGGCGGCAAGGTGGTCGAAGAGACGCTGGCTACGATGCGGGGGATTGCCGACTCGACGGCCAAGGTGGCATCGACCATCGGCGAACTGGGGAAGAACTCCGAGCGGATCGGAAAGATTATCTCGGTGATCGACGACATTGCCGACCAGACCAACCTGTTGGCTCTGAATGCCGCCATTGAGGCGGCTCGTGCGGGCGAACAGGGGCGAGGTTTTGCGGTTGTAGCCGACGAAGTGCGCAAGCTGGCGGAGCGAACGACCAAGGCGACGAAGGAAATCGCCGACATGATCGAATCGATCCAGAAGGAAACGAAGAAGGCAGTGCAGGCGATGGAGCAGGAAGGCAAAGAAGTACAGGTGGGAGTGGAAAAAACTTCGGCTTCGGGCACGGCGCTGGAAGAGATCATCAAGATGGCAGAAGAGGTGGGAGACATGATTACTACGATCGCCACGGCGGCCACGGAGCAATCGGCCACGACCGAGCAAATCAGCTCCAATGTGTCCCACATCTCAAGTTCGACGCAGGAGGCTTCGGCGGCATCGGCGGAGACAGCCAAGGCCTGCACGGATTTGTCGAGCCTGGCCTTCGATCTGCAGAGCCTGGTGAACCAATTCAAACTGGAAAAGAGAGCGGGGAGTGTAGAGTCCGGCGGACAGGACACCGAGGAAGCGCGGCGAGGCGACCGACCGAAAGCACAAGCTGCCCGCGCCGGCGCGTAGGTTGCCCTTCCCGGGCGATGCACGGCATGACAACGCCACGTTTTCCGTGTCAGCCGAAAGCTCGTTCCGCGCTATCGCATAGTTGCGGCGTCGATAAAGCTGGCTACGTTCGCCTTCAGCTTCGCCAAATCTTCCTCGTGCAAATACATCATGTGGCCGGCATCGTAATACTTCAGCCCGATGTTCTTCTGCAGGTTTTCCGGCAAGCCGAGATGCGTCATGGTGAATTCGGTAGCAAAGAAGGGCGTGGCCAGGTCGTAGAGTCCGTTCTCAACTTCGACGTGGAGCTGCGGGTTGGTCACGAGCGCTTCGACTAGATCGTCCTCAACGTTGGGGGCGCCGGGAAATCCATAGCCACGGCCTCCGCCGGTGCGCTTCCAATCCCAGTCGTGTATGTCGGCCGAAGTGTTGTAGGTGAGGTCTTTGCCGAACTTCAGGTCTTCGCGGACATAGCTGTTGAAGGCGGCGACGAAGGCTCCGGAGACGGCATCGCTTTGGGGATCGTCGAAAGCGTATTCGGCGAGCAGGTCGGGCTGGGGACCAGAGAAGCGCGCGTCGAGGCGGCCGGTGGCGAGGCCGCGACTGCGCTGGAGTTCGACCATGAACTGAGGAAGATTGACGCGGAGATCGGCCTTGATCAAGTAGTCCTCGCTGAGGCCGGTGAAGTGCGAGACTTTTTTCGCGATGTCAGCCTTTTCGGTGACGGAGAGAGTCGCGCCTTTCATGAGGGCTGCGGCATACTCGCCGGAGGCAAACTTGCGCGCTTCGGCAAGGAAGGCGTTCAGATCAGTGGGCGGTTCCTGCAGCATTTTGTGGTAGTAGGCGGTGGCGGCGTAGCTGGGCAGGTAGAAGATGTAAGGCATGTCGTTGCCCTGCGGGAACGAGATGGTGCCGAGATCGAGCACCGAAGAGATCAGGACGATGCCGTTGAGATACATGCCGTTGTGGTTCTGAAGATAATTGCCGAGGGCGGCCGAGCGGAAAGTTCCGTAGCTTTCACCGATGAGGAATTTGGGCGAGTTCCAGCGGCCGTTGCGGCTGATGTAAGTGGCGATGAACTGGGCCAGGGATTTTACGTCCTGATCGATACCCCAGAAATCTTTGTCTTTGGACTTGCCGACGGCGCGGCTGAAGCCGGTGCCGACGGGATCGACGAAGACGAGATCGGTTTTGTCGAGGAGGCAATCGCCGTTGTCGACCAGCTTGAAGGGCGGAGGCGGGGTGGGACCGGCGTCGGTAGTGACGACGCGTCGGGGGCCGAATGCGCCCATGTGCAGCCAGATGGAAGAAGATCCGGGACCGCCGTTGTAGACGAACGAGATGGGGCGCTGGCTGAAGTCTTTGGTGTCGCTGCGGGTGTAGGCGATGGTGAAAATGCTGGCGGTGGGGTCGCCTTTTTCATCTTTGATGAGCGTGGTGGAAGCGGTAGCCTTGTAAGCGATGGTCTGGGCGCCGATTTTGAGAGTGTGGTCTGTGACGGACGATTCTTCTTTCGGTTCCGGGGCGGGCTTGGCATCTTTGTCTGCGGGTTTGGCTTCTTTTTCCGCCGGCTTCTCCGGTTCTTGCGCAGCCACTTGTGACGCTTGACTGAGGACGAGCAGAATTGACATTACTATTAGGGCAAACATCTTCTTCAGCATGGTCGCTCCTGGGGAAACCGTCTTATGGGTTCTTGGGATTTTTTTCGATTGGGAAGCAAACGGGACATTGTATACCGAGGGCGGATGCGTGGACTTTGTGCGCCAGAAAGCACTGAGGGATTTTCATGTTGCCAAACTCTCGCCTGATTCGGGATCGCCAAGGCCTACGAGAATCCTCAGGCCAAGACGATTCCACACTCGTAGCAGAATCCTGCCATGGGAGCCAAATCGCTTGCAGTTCGTGTGGTGACATTTGGTACGGGCCATGGGCTTTCTCCGCTTGACTTCTGGCGAAAAAAGCCCTTAAATCCGATTGAGGTTTGGATGTGGGCATCGTCCGCGCCTGAATTAGCCCCGCCTACGGCTGGAACCGGAAGCGGGGCGTTGATTGTTAGTTATGTCTTAGGGTGGTGGCTGGACCGAGATTTCCACGGTCTGACCGTCAGCGAAGCGAATCGTGATTGTGATCGTCATGCTGATTTCATCCTTCCTGAAAGCCCCGCGTCAACGGGGCTTTCGCATTTAGATCCAAAGTTATTTCTTACCCAGCCCGCCTCCGAACGTCCGCTTCGGATTCGGCTTTGCCCGGAGTTTGTGCAACGGGTGGTTTGCGTTGGTCGGTTCGGGAGCCGCTGTGGCCGCGTCCGGCGGAGGAGCGGTCACACCCGCCATACTGTGGAGGTTGTCCCGTTCAATCATTGCCGGAATTACTCTGCTAAAGAGTCCGGCGTAGGCATTAGCAGACACCTGCCCTACCCACTTGTATTCCGAGGCTCCGGGGCGTTTCTCAACAACAACCTCCCCGCTGTCTGCAAGCCTGTTGACCGTTGTGGTAATCGAGGCTGTGGGCGCTTTGTACTTGTCGAGAGGGTAGCCCAACTCTTTGAGTGTTGCCTGAATTTCGGCAATGGTCATCCACTCCTTACGCGACGCCCTCATAGCGGTGCGACAGGCATCGCTCAGGCCGCCCAAATCCAAACCGAGTGCTTCCAATGCGTCGTTCACGGGATCGCCGATCTCGCTCTCATCGCACAATTCGGACCAGGCGGCAACCTTGCGCTTCTGACGCGCAATAGCAACTTCGATTTCTTCCCTTTTGCCAAGCAAATCCGCAAGCTCTTCACGGGCCTTCAGCAATTCCTTCTTATGGTCGGGACTCATAATACTTTGCAGGATACTCTTTGTCTCATGGCAAATCAATACAATATGTAAACAAGGATGTAAAAAGATGGGACCGGGCGATCCGAGACGCGGAAGTCCTGTTGGTCAAGGTAGAAAAGAGGGCAGCACGCCTAAAGGGTGCAATCAAGACGTTTTCCGAGTTGCCCGACCACGGCCAAATATCGAATGGGCCGCAGCCGGCAACGGATATCTAAGAAGGGCAACATGAAAATCCCTCAGTACCCGCCGGTAGAAAGCTCGCGTCAAGCCAGCGAGCTAATATAGAAAGAGGCGGCGAGTGAGTGAGGAAGTGCGCGATTCCGAGGAGACTCCATGAACCCAGCCCCAGAGGGCGTCGGCCGTTCGATAACCACGCTGGGCAGCCGCGAGGTTTATCGCAACCCGTGGTTGCGGGTGCGCGAGGATGAAATTCTGCGCTCCAATGGCCAGCGCGGGATTTATGGTGTGGTGGATAAGGACGACTGCGCCATCATCCTGCCGCTCGACGGGGGCCGTATCTGGCTGGTGGAACAGTTCCGCTACACCATTCAGGAACGGGCGTTGGAGCTGCCGCAGGGCGGTTGGGAGATGCAGGTCGAAAACCCGGAGGAGTTGGCGCGCGGCGAACTTAATGAAGAGCTTGGCCTCGAAGCCAAAGAAATGACGTACCTGGGTATGCTGTGGATCGCCTATGGCTTCGCCAAACAGAAACAGTACGTCTTTCTGGCTACAGGCCTGACGCCGACGAAAAGGGATCAACCTGATCCGGAGGAGCACGACCTCGTGGCTCGCTGCGTGCCGGTGGAAGAGTTCGAAAGGATGATGCTCACGGGAGTGATTCGCGATAACTGTACGCTCTCGGCATGGGGGTTGTATCTGCTGTGGAAGGCGCGGCGGGGGTAAGGCGGTGCGGGTTAAGGGTTAAGCGGCTGGGCATTAGCAAGGGCGGGTCGACGAAAGTGGGACGGCTAGACATCCGAAACTTCCTTCGAATTCGTAACTCTAATGGTGAGGATGGATCGCTTAGGATAGTGGGTGCGGGAGGGATGTTATGTCGAGAGCTTCGGTTCGAATGATGGCGATGATTTTTACTGTGCTGGCGGGCGCGGTGGCCTGCCGGGCGGGGAGCGGAGCCAGCGCGGCCGTGCCGCCTCCGGCAGCAAACGAAATGAAGGCTGCGGCACGCGGCAAGGAAACCGCAGTGGTGGCGGGAGGATGTTTTTGGGGAATCCAGGCGGTGTTTCAGCATGTGAAAGGCGTGATCAGCGCGACCTCCGGATACTCGGGCGGAACGGTGAAAGATCCTGACTATGAGGAAGTGAGCAGCGGAAGGACCGGCCATGCCGAGTCGGTGCAGATTGTTTACGATCCCTCGAAGGTTACTTATGGAGAGCTGCTGCAGGTGTTCTTTTCGGTGGCGCTCGATCCGACGGAATTGAACCGGCAGGGACCGGATGAGGGCACGCAGTACCGGTCGGTGATCTTTTACGGAAACGAAGATCAGAAGCGCATTGCGGAGGCTTACATCGCGCAGCTGGACCAGGCGAAGGTTTTTCCGAAGCGGATTGTGACGCAGGTGGTGCCGCTGGAGAAGTTTTATCCGGCAGAGATGTATCACCAGAATTATGCGACGCTGCATCCGGACAATCCTTACATTGTGTATAACGATGCGCCGAAGGTGGCGAATTTGAAGAAGGAGTTTCCGGAGCTGTACAACAAGTAGCAGTTCTCAGTTCTCAGTTCTCGGTTCTCAGTTCTCGGTTCTCAGTTCTCAGTTCTCTGTCGCGCCGCAAAGGGCCTTTGCTGAGAACTGAACTTTAGAACTGAACTATGGAGGGGTTATGTTTGAATCGGATCGCGGGGAAGGTGAGATCAATCAGGGGCGGCGGTTGTTTCTGGTGGGAGCCGGCGCGGTGCTCGGCGGAGCGGCGCTATGGTCGCTGCGGAAACCGCGCGTGATTGCAGCGGCTGCCAAGACGGAGCCGGGAGAAGTGACGATTGTGCAATTCTCCGATGACGGCAAGCGGCTGGCGAAGGTGAAGATTGCGAAAGTGGTGAAGACGGAGGACGAATGGAGAAAGCAGCTTCCGTCGGGAGTGTTCGACATCACGCGCCGCGCCGATACGGAAATCGCCTACACCGGGAAATATTGGAATTTGCACGATAAAGGGCTCTTCCGCTGTATCTGCTGCGATAACGCGCTGTTTAGCTCCGCGACGAAATTTGACTCGGGGACGGGCTGGCCCAGCTTCTGGGCGCCGATCGCGGAGGAGAATGTGCGGGAGATTTCCGACTCCAGCCTGGGCATGGAGCGGACGGCGGTTTCGTGCAAGGAGTGCGACGCGCATCTGGGACATGTGTTCAACGACGGTCCGCAGCCGACGGGGCTGCGGTATTGCATGAATTCGGCGTCGCTGCGCTTCGTGAAGGCGGTGTAGGAGTCAGAGTTGGGCCGTACAATTGCTGGCATGCATTGCACGCCGCCGGTTTTTCGCGAGCCGACCCGGGTCGAGAAAATATTTAATCGTGCCTTCGGATTCCTGGTGGGAATCGGGCTCGGGTTCTCCCATAACTACCTCTTGCAAGTGCGCGGACGCAAGAGTGGAAAGCTCTACTTAACCCCGGTCGACTTGCTGGAACGCAATGGCAAGCGATTCCTGGTAGCGCCACGCGGGCGCACACAATGGGTGCGCAATGCCGAAGCTGCAGGCGAAGTCACGCTGAAGAAGGGGCGCACTCGTCTTAAGTTCCGCTTACGGCCGCTCACGGAGGCTGAGAAGCCGGAGATTCTGAAGGCATATCTCGATGCGTTCAAACGCGAGGTGCAGACTTACTTTCCCGTGACTGCGGGTTCGCCGGTTGAGGCCTTTGTCGAACTGGCGGCGAGCTATCCGGCGTTCGAGTTGCTGGCAGGCTGAGTTTTTGCAATGGAGAGGCGGGCGATGCGCTCACCTCTCCATTTTTCGTGGTTCAACCTGACTCATTTATGAAGGTTGGTGGATTTATTGGTTGTTGCCGGTTTGGTTGGCGTCACCCGTGCTCTTCAGCGTGACAGTGTCCGAAGGTTGCTGAGTCTTCGGCTGCTGCTCTTGCTGAGTCTTGGGGTTGGACGCCGATTTCACGGCTTCGCTTGCCTGACTGGCGTGGGTGCTGCTGATTGCGTTCACCATATTTGGTTAGGTCGGCTGCGCGGCGCGGGGGCTTTAGGGAATTTGGGTGGGTCGGGAATCTTTGGTAAGGGTTACCTGGGACCTCAGGGGCTTGAAAGCCCGATTCCAAATGCCGGCCTTCAACGCAGGCCTGGAAGGCCTGCTCCAGCCTCGCGCTTCTCGCGGCGCTGAAGCGCCGCTCTTCCACGTTACTGCACGCAGTCCGATTACTCAGGCGCCGGTTACGAAGAACTGCTGGTCCGGCTTTCTGTCGAGTTTGTTAGGGGCCAGGTCGGCGGTGACGTCCTGCACGAACTCGCGGCGGCGTTCCGGGCCTTTGCGTTCGATCACGCGCACGCGGCGGGCCGGCATATTGCTGGGTTCAAGCGTGAGGATGCGGCCGTCGCGGACGTGAATTTGCGAGCGGAACCAATCAGTCCGGAACATTCGTCCCGAGCAATAGAAAGTCATGCAGGCGGCGATCGGACCTTCGAATTCTTTCCCGGTGCAGGCGAGGATGCGTTTGCCCATGTCCTCGGTCCAGGTCATGCCGCCAACCAGGGGGTCATTCAGGCGGCAGCGATCGAAAGGCACGGCGTGCGAGAGTTTGCGCAACTGCAATAGTTGCAGCAGGACGGAGCTCTTCGCCAGGTTCGTGACAATGACTTTAGCTTCGCTGCTGGAGATGCGCTCGAGTTTGATGTGCAGAACGGGCGTCCACTCGCGCTCAAACTCTTCGCGGGCGAGGGTTAGACCCTTGTCGGTCGCCTCCACGTAGCGCAGAGTGGCGCGGGCCAGAATCACGCTGAAGAAGCAGGTCACCACGGTCGCGATAAGGGGGATGTAGCTGATGAGAATGGCAAACGATGTCCGCAACGAGTTGATCCACTGTACGGGCATAAGTGGCGCGACTCCTCACTAAGCTAAGGAAAAGTTTAGGGAGAGATAGGTGCGCGCTCCAGATGCGCATGGTGAGGAGACGGGAGGAGCGCGAGTGCAGCGACTTTGGTAACTGTGAAAGGCTTTTAACACAGAGGACACGGGGGAACACAGGGTAGAGACAACGAGAGACTGCGCTGAGCCGGTTGCTGCGTTGCAACTCGAATCCAGGGGAAGATCAAAATCAACGTCAAAGGCAGCGGACGAGGGCGTCCGCTCTACACGAGCCTATTCGAGGACGCTGTCGTCGAGCTTCTTGCGTCCCCAGTCGGCGGCGGCCTGCACAAAGGCGAGGATCACGGGGTGAGGTTTTTTTTCCGTCGAGGAGAGTTGGGGCTGGAATAGCGTGGCGACGAAGAAGCGGTGGGTGGGCGATTCGATGGCGCGGGTTTCTCCCTGGGCGCCGCGCGCGACCACCGGGAAGCCGGCCTCCATGGTTGCCCATTCGTATTCGGGGTTGACTTCGAAGTTGCAGAAGAACTCCTCGGTCACGATTTCTTTGTCTTTTCCGTAGAAGGATTGCAGGTAGGAGCCGGGACGAAGGCGAATCTCCGGAACCGTGCCGGACAGTTTGGGCGCGTCGCCTTTGCGGCCGGTCACGGCGCAGGCTACGGGATAGATCACGATATTCTTCGATCCGGAATTATTTTCTGCGCTGTCGGCGTCTGCGATGCCGAGGACGTTGCGGGCGAACTCGATCAGGGCGTATTGAAAGCCTCCGCAGGTGCCAAGATAGGGCCAATCGCGGCGGCGGGCGAACTCGATCCCCTTGAGCATGCCGTCGAAGCTTTTGTAAGGACTTCCCGGAGATGCCCACAGGCCGTCAAAGCTCTCGAGGACTTTCTCCGCGTCGGGGCCAGACAGCGAGGGAGTCGGTATCCACTCCGACTCGACTTTCAAATTTAGTTTGCGGGCAGCGTGCTGCAAGGAGTCAGAGGTGGCGTGGTGAGAGCGGAACTCAGGATTGAAGTCACCGACAATTCCGATGCGAACGGCTTCGCTCACGTGGTCATTGTACTAAACCGTTCGCTGAGGCCTGGAGGATGGCGGTTAGATGCGTGGTGCCGTTTGGAGCGCGGCGTGATGGCGGCAAGAAACCTAAGGTCCCTCGCTTTGCTCGGGATGACAAGGGAATTCGGTTCTGGACGGCACGACTGAACGTCGTGCCCTTCCCAAGACCATTTATGAGACAGCTTCTAGGCAAATACTGGATTTCTAGAGCGAATGCGTGAGATAGAGCACGCCGTAGAGGCAGAACAGGGACAGAGCCGCACCGCCCCAAATCATCAAGGTGCACTTCCAGCCCATGGAGCGGGCGAGGTCGCGCTGACTTCGCCAGGAAATCATGAAGGCTGGGTTATTCCTACCCTTCATCAGAACGACGGGCGGGTGAGAATCGAATCCGTCGGGAGCCGCGGTGGATTGCGCAGACGACTGACTGCTGGCCGTCGGCATGCTGATGTTCGCAGAGCCGTTTGTGCCTCCGTCATCTGCGACGGCTGTGGGTGTGACTCCCGCCGTTTGCCATGCGGCGGGGTTTGAGATGCCCGCCTTTAGGAGCGCAGCGGCGATCTTCTGTTGCTGCGTCATGTCCGCAACTTTGGTTGCACCGGACTCCGGCGAAAGCCGGATTATACGGGCCGATTGTGCTGGTGAGGGTTCGTGGGATCCGCCGCCGACGCCGATAAGACGCTCACTGAGAGAGCGATCTTCGAGCTCGCTGGCGGCATCGGTCACGAATGACGACGAGGATATTCCCAGCCTGCCGCCGGTGGACCACAGGGATTTGCCGAAGGTGAGCGTGTTGTGCTCCTCATCCTGGATAGGCTGCGCGGTAAGTTCCAGGCCGGGATTTTCGTCCAGCGTCCCGAACAGGAAGAGCGAGTTCTTAGGCTTGATGCAAAACTCTTCGACTTTAATTTTGTTGGTTGTGCTCACGCCGTGGCGGGACAGAAAACTATGCACGTTGGGAGGAGCTTCTTGCTTCAGGGTGAAAAGTCCATCGCAGAATTCCTGCTGAAAGTCGCGATGCAGGTCGAGTTCGGCGCCGCGGGGGTCGACCATCACTTTGCCGGTGTTGTCGTCGAGAAAAAATGGCACGTGCATGCACTCGGCGGCCACCTTCACCCATCTGTTGCTTCGGCCTTCGCGTTTCCACTCCCAGGCAACCGTGCGGAAGTAGTAGCAGGCGCGTTCGGTAATCGGCGCAACCACAGTGTAGGGGCCGACGGCAAGGCCGCTGAACTCGACTGGTCCGAGGGACGCGCTGCGAATCCTGGAAACCGGTGTGTTGAGAATCAGGTGCCTGCGTTGCAACAAGCGAAAGCCTTGAATGAACAAATAGATTCCGATGCAGATTCCGACGACGCACCAGAGGACGGCACGAATCGGCTCGGAAGAATTCAGAACTAAAGAAATGACGATCAAGTGGAGTGGGATCAAGGTTCGGGCCATTGGGGAGGTCTGGGGCGACGATCCCTGATCGAGGCTAGCGGAGTGGGAGTGAGCCCGGCAGCAGAAAATAGCGCGACCGGCTTACGTTGGTAATGAGGTTGTCGCGCTGCAAGCTGGGATTGCCTCAGTGAGGCAAGAATTCTTTCTTTCCTCTTCCGTATTTGCCATGGGCAGCGCGGTCCCGCAGGCCGTGACCTTCGTAACCAAGGCGTAGCCCGCGTGGATTGCTGCCTGCGGAGGCGACTCCTAGAATCGAAGCAGCAGCACTCTGCCCAAAACTGATCCCATGCCCGAGATCACAAAGCGCGTGGACCGAGCCGACTTAGCCCGGCGTATAGAACGCGCGGAAAAACTTCTGCAAAAAGGGAAGGCTGCGGAAGCGTTGGAAGAATATCTGCTGGCCCTGCGCGACGATGCAGAGAACGATGCCGTGCGGCAGTTGGCGGCAGATTTGTGTCTGTCGCAAAATCGCACTCGCGATGCCGTCGCCTTGCTGGGCGAATTATTTGAGCGGCAGGTGAACGCAGGAGATGCCACGCGAGCCAGCCTGACGTACAAGAAGTTGGCTCGCCACGGCAGCCCCTCGTGGGAGCAGAAATTTCGCTTCGGACAGCTACTCGAAGGATCGAATAAGAAGCTGGCTATTGGCACTTACGAATCCGCTTTGAGCGATCTGGCGAAGCTGGGTGACAAAAAGGGCGCCATGGAAGTGCTGGGACGGGTGGTGGCGCTGGAGCCGATCCAGGCGAACTTTCTCCGGGTGGCGGAGCTGTCCTCCGAACTGGGAGAGAGCAAGGTTGCAGCTGCGGCCTTCAAGCGGGTTGCGCAGCTCGCTAACGCAGCGGGCAGCGATCCGGCGCAATGGTATGAGCGCGCTTATCAGGAGGATTCTTCCGACGAGGAGATTACGCTCGCCTACGGCAAGAGCCTTTTGGGGCAAGGCCAGGTGGGAGCTGCGATCTTCGTCCTCGAGTCACAAGTGAATGCGGGGAAGAATTCTGTCCAGTTGCGGGAGATTTACGCCGAAGCGTTGCTGGCAGCGGGTCGGTATGCGGACGCGGAGCCGCTGGTGTGGCAAATGTTTGAACAGAATCCCAACCGGATGCCGCAGGTGAGTGCGTTAATCGGGCAACTGGCCGACGCAGAGCAGGATGAAGCTGCGGTCTCGTTGGCGCGCAAGTTAGGGCAGGTTCAGGCAAAGCGGGGCGAGCGCCGGCAATTTGTGGCGATGCTGCAGGAGATCATGGGAGCGCGGCGGTCTTCGCCGGCAATGCTGGAATTCCTGAGCGAACTGTTCAACGCGTCGAACCGGGAAGGCGACTACTGCCAGACTTTGCTGAAGCTCTTTGATGTGTATTGCGGCACCGGGGACTTCGCCAAGGCCGCCGAATGCCTGGATCGCGCTGCGGAGGTGGATCCCTACGAATCCGGCCACACAAAACGGCTGGAGATGCTGAAGGGCAAGATTGACGAAAACAAGTTCAAAGAGATCGCGACCCGTTTCACTCCTGTGACTAAAGCGGCGGCAGAGCACAAGATGGAGGGCGAAGCTACGCTGGGAGCTTCCACTTTGCAGGATCTGATGTTGCAGGCGGAAATCCTGGTGCAGTATGGGATGCGCAACAAGGCCGTTGAACGGCTGCAACGAATTCAGGAGCTCTTTCCGCGCGAGGAAGAGCGCAATGAAGATTTGCAGCGGTTATATCTGTCGGCGGGCGTAACCCCGAGTTATCCGGGCTCAGAGCGGCCGGGGGCTTCGGCTGTCGCGCCAATCGCGGCAGCGGCGACGGCACCTGATCCGGCGGCGGAGATGCGCAATGTGACCCGGGTGGCGGAGATCACGCGCAAACTGTATCACCAGGGGACGGCGCACGCGGTGCTGACGACCGCCGTTAACGAGATTGGCGGCCACTGGGAGGTATCGCGCTGCATTGCGATGATGCGCACTCCGGGTTCGGCGCCAACGGCGGTGCAGGAGTGCTGCGCCAAGGGAGTGAAGGAGGGCAGCTCAGGGTCAATCAAGGAAATAATGTGCGCCCTGCAGGATATGGGCTCGACTGAACCGGTCATGATCGCCGACGCGCAAAAATCTGCCGAGTTGCAGGGCGCGCGGAAGGCTCTGGCGGAACTGGGAACTATATCAGTGCTGGCGTTTCCGCTGAGCAACGGCGAGGACTCCGTTGGCGTGCTAGCGCTGCTGCACAACAAGCCGCGGACCTGGCCGCATACCGATACGGTGGTTCTGAAAACGCTGGCCGATCAGATGGTAATTGCGCTCAACAACGCCGGATTGCGCCGGCTGGTGAAGAATCTTTCGGTGACGGAAGAGAAGTCGGGACTGCTGAAGCGCGGCTCCTATCTTGATTTGCTGCTGGCCGAGAGCAAGCGGGCGGTGCAGAATGCCGCGCCGCTTTCGGTGTTGCTGCTGCAGTTTGGGCGAAGCGCGGCTCTGCTCAAAGAGTATGGCGAGCCTGGGGTGGAAGTGACGATGGAAAGGATTGGGCAACAGTTCGCGGCCAACATCCGGACGAACGACCTGGCATTTCGCTACGACACGACAACGATTGCCATCATTCTAGGCGATACCGCTGAGAAGGAAGCGTTGATGGCCATCGAGAAGCTGCGCAAGATTATCGGGGGAGTGCAACTTCCCGCAAAGGATGGCGCCGAGAAAGGCCATCCATTGGAATTCTCGGCGGGGCTGGCCGAGGCCGTGGTGAAGGAGAGCTACGATCCTGTGGACATCGTTACAGAAGTGATTAATCGCGCCGAACAGGCGCTGACTAATTCGCTGGCGCAGGGGCCGGGGAAGGTTGTGGCGCTGGGTGCGGCGCTGGCTGCGGGCGCGGTGGCGTAAGAAGAATCGAGTCATTGGGCCAATGAGCGATTGAGTCATTGGGTCAAAGCTAGTCTTGAGAGAATTTGATGGCTAGTCTTTTGCTGGTCTGGGGGCTAGTCCGGAATTTGGATGCTTCCATCTTCGGCGATAGCGAAACCTGGATTCCAGGCTACTTCCCATAGAAATCCGTCGGGGTCGGAAAAGTATCCGGAATAACCGCCCCAGAAAGCTTCTTCGGCAGGCTTTACAATCCTGGCACCGGCGGCGGCCGCTTCCTTCATCACCGAATTTACTTCCGTTCGATTGCGCGTGTTGTGGGCAAGGGTAATTCCGGAGAAGCCTTGTCCCTCCGCGGAAACCTTGGCGTCTTGGGCGAGTTCGTGTCGCGGGTACAGAGCCAGGGCCATGCCTCCGGCCTGGAAGAATACGATGCCTTCAGCGTTAGCCATAGAGCGTCGCCATCCCAGGCGCTGGTAGAATTCGCGGCTGCGGTTTAGATCCGCGACTCCGAGTGTGACTATGCTTACGCGCTGTTCCATCTCGTTCCTCCTTGGTGGACAATTCCACCACGATATCGGCGAGTTGCAGCTAAAGGCAAACGGTAGGGTCTCAGCTTGCCGGAGTGGATGAGGGAGCGGTCGAGCTGCGCTCGACGGACAGCCCCTTCGACTGGGCTCAGGGCAGGCTTGGGCGGCTGTCCCCACATGAGCATCGTTGAGCATCTCCAAAAACTGCGACGATACGCGAGCTTTGGTGGTCAAATCTGTTCGAGCGCTGCTACACTAACCAGTTTGACCAGAAGCTATATAGGATGAACCGAAGTAGTTGGCCGGCTCCCTCAGGGGCTGAACAGTTTGCTGAAAAATTCGAACGCGCCGCCGCTGCGCCTGAAGGCGCTATTGAAAACACAGCATTTGCGGTATGCCTGAAGGCATACCCTGATACGAATCGTGAGTTTTTCAGCAAACTGTAAAGCCCGCGTCTTTGTTGGCTCCGGATGGCACGTCTGAAGCCGTGCCCTTCCCGAGCGATTATGAACTGGGTCGTATTCGTTTTTGAAACGTCCTAATCAAGAGAATCTTTCAGGAAATCATGTTGAAACCGGGTGATATCGCGATTGTCAGCGGGGCACGCACGCCCTTTGGCCGCTATTGCGGCAAGTTGAAAGATTTTACCGCGCAGGAACTGGGTGCGGTTGCCGCCAGGGGTGCGATTGAGCGGTCGGGGATTGATCTGAAGGAATTCGATCATGCGGTGTTCGGCAACGCGCAGCAGACTTCCGGCGACGCTTTGTACGGCGCGCGCCATGTCGGATTGCGGGCGGGACTGCCGATTGAGACTCCAGCGCTGACGGTGAACCGGCTGTGCGGGTCGGGGATGCAGGCGATCGTTTCGGCGGCGCAGATGATCCAGACCGACGAGGCGAAGATTGTGCTGGCGGGCGGGATGGAGGCCATGTCGCAGGCTCCGTTTGTGATTCGCGGGCGCGACGGATTTACGCTGACCCCGGGCGGGAAGATGGAAGATTCGCTGATGGTGGCGTTGCTTGACAGCTATTGCGGCCTCTACATGGCGAACACAGCGGAGTTGCTGGGCATGGAGCACGGCATTACGCGCGAGATGCAGGATGAGTTCGCGCTGCGCTCGCAGCAGAAAGCCGATGCGGCTTACAAAGAAGGACGCATTCAGGAAGAGCTGGTTCCGGTGCCGTTGCGGAGTGCGAAGGGCGAGCCTACGGGAGAGTTGTTCACCGAAGATGACCACCGGAGGCCGCAGACGACGATGGAGGGGTTGGCAAAGCTGAGAACTGCATTCGGCAAGAATGGAACCGTGACCGCCGGCAATGCGAGCGGCATCGTGGATGGAGGCGCGGCGGTGGTTGTGATGTCGCTGGAAGAAGTTCGCAAGCGCAACATGGAGCCACTGGGCAGAATTGTGAGTTGGGGCGTGGCTGGAGTCGAGCCGAAAGTGATGGGGCGAGGTCCGGTGCCGGCGACGAAGATCGCGCTGCAGAAGGCTGGGCTTTCTTTGGACTACATCGATTTGATCGAAGTGAATGAGGCGTTCGCGGCGCAGTATCTGGCGGTGGAAAAAGAATTGGGCCTCGATCGCGAGAAGGTGAATGTAAATGGCGGGGCGATTGCGTTGGGACATCCGCTGGGGGCGACCGGAACGCGGCTGGTAATTACTTTGTTGTATGAGTTGCGGCGGCGGAAGAAGAAGTATGGGCTGGCTACGGCTTGCATTGGCGGCGGGCAGGGGATTGCGATGGTGGTGGAGAGTATGAACTAGAGTTCGTCTTTTTCACTTCAGCGGATATGAGCAAGTTAAATAAGACGTTCACTGCCAAGCTTCAAAAGAGCTCCAGCAAAGGCGGCTGGACGTATCTGGTATGGCCGGATTCGGTAAAGTTTTTTAAGACCCGAGGCTTGGTCAAGGTCGAGGGGACGATGGACGGGCATTCTTTTCAAAGTTCGTTTATGGCGCGAGGCGATGGTACGCACATGCTGCCGGTAAAGGCGGAGATACGGCGCGCGATTGGCAAAGACGAGGGGGATTCCGTCAAAGTAGTTCTGGAACAGCGCATTGTTAGAGTGCCTAAATCAAAATCTTAAACACAGAGGGACACAGAGGATCACAGAGGAACATGGAAATCAGGAAGGTTGGCGTTCTCGGTTGTGGCTTGATGGGTTCCGGCATTGCGCAGGTTTGCGCTACGGCTGGATTCGATGTGACTGTGCTTGAGGTCGAGCAGAGGTTTCTCGACAAGGGCTTTGCTGGGATCGAGAAATCCCTGGCGAAGTTTGCGGAGCGGCCGGTCGAGAAGGGCGGGATCACGGCGCAGCAAAAAGACGCGATCCGGGCGCGGCTTCACGGGACGACCAACAAGGCCGACCTGGCTGATTGCGACATTATTATTGAGGCCATCATCGAGAATGTCGAAGAGAAGAAGAAGATGTATGCGTCGATTGATGGCATCGTGAAGAAAGAGGCGATTTTTGCTTCGAATACGTCTTCGATTTCGGTGACTGAACTTTTGACGGCGGTGAAGCGGCCGGAGCGATTTATTGGGCTGCACTTTTTTAATCCCGTGCCGCTGATGAAGCTGGTGGAAGTGGTACGTACGATCGCTACTGCCGATGACGTTTACGAAACGGCCTACGAGTTTGGAAAAAAGCTGGGCAAAGTTCCGGTGCGCACGTCGGACAAGACGGGATTCATCGTGAACCGGCTGCTGGTGCCTTATTTGCTCGATGCCATCCGGGCGTATGAAGAGGGCGTGGGGTCGATTGAAGATATCGATAACGCGATGAAGCTGGGCTGCGGGTATCCCATGGGGCCGTTTACGCTGCTGGATTTTGTGGGGCTCGATACGACTTACTACATCACGCACGTTATGTTTGACGAATTCAAGGAGCGGCGGTTCGCATCGCCCGCGCTGCTGAAGCGGCTGGTGATGGCGGGATGGTACGGGAAGAAAACCGGTAAAGGGTTTTACGATTATTCGGACCCGAACAGGCCGAAGGCGAATAAACTGTAAGATCGAACCTCTTAACTATTGAGCCTCATGTATTGAACCCCATGGAGAAACGAAGAGCAACCGATCAAGTGCCGGGTGAAGGCGGCCCGGAGGACGTTGAGAAGTATCGCCGGGCGTGGCGGAGTTACGTGGCACGGCGGAATCTGGTGGTGGTGCTGTTTCTCAGCTTTGTGTTGCTGGGCTTCGTGATCGGCAAATTCAAGCTGGGTGAACCCGCCGATTTCGCGATTCTATTAGGCTGGACCGGAGTGTACCTGGCAGGGGCGTGGTGGCTTACGGAGTGGAAGTGTCCACGATGCGGGAAGGTGTTTGGACACCGGTTGTGGACGCAGAAGTGCATCAGTTGCGAGCTCAGCAAGGATGAAGTGGCGGCGGTGGCGCGGGGGAAGTGATTCCTCAGCGGGAGTAAATCTCCCGGCGGTGACCGACTCGGAGAACCAATACTACGAATCGGGCGTGTTCGATGGAGCAGATGACGCGATAGTCTCCGACGCGGTATTTCCAGTACGGACTCAATGCGCCTTGGAGCTTTTCGCCGACTTGCTGGGGACTCTCGAGCCTTGCTATCCGTTGGTATAGAAACTTTAGGATGCGGTTGGCGATCGGTTTATCCAGTTTGTCGAGTTCTCTTCGGGCCGCAAGATCGATCTCAATCGTCCACGTTTGGGTCGAGGCCATATTGGCGCATCACTTCTTCGAGAGGAATAGTCTTTGCGCGGCCCGAGCGAATTTCCGCGAGTCGTTTTTCGGCAATATAGATATCTTCAAGGTCCTCAAGATGTTGCAAGATGGCTTCGCGCGCGTAATAGGTTTTGGTGCGGCCAGTGCGCTTGGCAAGACGGGCTAGGCGCTTTTCGATTTTTTCGGGAAGGCGAATGGCTAGCATGGGTTACCTCTGCTATACAATTATAGCAGGAGGAGTGCGGCATGGAGCAGATATCAGACATCCCGGTTGTTTTCACTCCGGGCAACGAACCTTATCTTGGCCGCGAGCTGCTAAGAGCATTTGATGAGCTGATTGTTTGCTGTCTGGAGCACAATCAGACGATCGCTCGCCGCACTCGAGCTGTAGCAAGCAAAACGGTACTGCAGGAGGCCGCGTGCATTTTGATCCCGCAAGGTGTGAGTCTAGCTCTGTCGATTCGTGAGCTTGTCCGCCAAGGCTACCTGCTGGGAGCAAAGGTTCTCATGAGACCGCTGGTCGAACGATCTGTCACCATGTTATACCTGCAACAGAATCCCTCCGACTTAGGTATTTGGGAACGGGGCTGGTCATTTAATGAGCGACCAGGTCTTACAAAGATGCTGAGGACGCTTGCATCTCAAGGCGGTCATCCCGATGTAGCTCGGCAAATGACGGCGGAATTGAACAGTTTAACTCACGGTGACCCTGCAAGCTCGTACCATAACCTAGCGTTCACCGATCAAGGCGCTGCTGGCCACGCCGTTTCCAAGAATCTTGGCAGGCCTGATGTCTGCGACGCGATTTGTGCAGAGGCAATACCGTGGTTGTCGGTATTGTTGGGTATGATGCATGCGACTTTTCCGGCTCCTGAGCCTCGGGACGTGGTCCACTAGCACCCCGGTTGGTTAAACCTATGAACTTCGAAAATATTCTCCTCGAAAAGAAAAACTCCATCGCCTATATCACCGTGAACCGGCCGAAGGTGCTGAACGCGCTGAATATGGCCACCATGGAGGAGTTGCGGACGGCGTTTCATGACATCAAGAATGACACGGCGATCCGCGTCGTCATTCTTACTGGATCGGGCGAGAAGGCTTTTATTGCCGGGGCCGATATCGGCGAATTGGCCAAGCAGGACGCGGTTTTGGGCAAGGAGTACACGCATCGCGGGCAAAATGTTCTGAACCTGATCGAAAATCTGGGCAAGCCGGTGATTGCGTGCATCAACGGATTTGCGCTGGGCGGCGGCTGCGAGATTGCGCTGGCCTGCACCATGCGCATCGCGAGCGAAAATGCCAAGCTGGGGCAGCCCGAGGTAAAGCTGGGGGTTATTCCGGGATATGGGGGATCGCAGCGCTTGCCGCGGCTGGTGGGCAAAGGCATCGCGATGCAGATGGTGCTGGCAGGAGAAATGATTACGGCGCAGGAGGCGCATCGCATCGGGTTGGTGAATGAAGTCACGGCTCCAGCGGACCTGATTCCGCGCGCAGAGGCGATTGCGGCGAAGATCATTGCCAACGCGCCGCTGGCAGTGCAGTATGCGATGGAGGCCGTAAACAAAGGCATGGAGATGCCTTTGAGCGAAGGCTTATATCTGGAGGCGGTGTTGTTTGCTGTTGCGTGCGCGACTGAAGATAAGAAGGAAGGGACTGCCGCGTTTCTGGAGAAGCGGGCGGCGGCGTTTAAGGGGAAGTAACATTCTTTGCCACGGATCTTCACGGATTTCACCGATTGAAAACCGACCCACCACGGAGGCACCGAGTCACGGAGAGAAAAGGCAAGAAGGATCTTGTTGTGGAGAGTGTTCCCCGCTCTGACCTCCACGCGCTCGAAGGCTCACTGAACGCTTCCGGCAAGCGGTTCGCCATCGTGGTCTCCCGGTTTAATGCGTTCATCACGGAGCGGCTTTTGCTTAGCGCAATCGATGGGCTGGTGCGCTCGGGAGCAAAGAAAGAGGATATCGGCCTGGTGCGCGTGCCGGGGGCGTTTGAGATTCCGCTGGCGGCGCGGAAGTTGGCGGAGACCAAGAAATACGATGCGATCATCTGCCTGGGATGTTTGCTGCGCGGCGATACGGCTCATTACGATGTAATCGTGAACGAAGTGACGCGCGGGATTGGGCAGTCGGCGCAGGAGACGGGCGTGCCTCATGGGTTTGGCGTGCTTACTTGCGAGAACCTGGAGCAGGCGATCGACCGCGCCGGGCTGAAGATGGGCAACAAGGGTTTCGAGGCGGCGCTGGCGGCGGTGGAGATGGCCTCGCTGCAACAAGTGGTCAGTGGTCAGTGGTCAGTGGCCAGGAAAAAGCAGATTCCTCCTTCTCGCTTCGCGAGTCGTCGGAATGACAAGTCCAAGAAGAAGACGAAGCGCAAATAGTTCCTCCTTACAGTAGACTGGCAGCTGGCCACTGATCACTGGCAACTGCTCCCATGGGTACACGCCGTAAATCCCGCGAACTGGTCTTGCAGATGCTATTTCAGGCGGACATGGGCAAGCAGACGGTCGATCACGTGCAGCGTACTTTTTGGGCTGAACACGGAGGAACCAGCGCCGAGGTGCGGGGATTTGCGGAGGATCTATTTCGAGTGGCGACCGATCGTGCGCCGGAAATCGACAAACTGATCGAGCGCCATGCCGAGCACTGGCGCATGGAGCGCATGGCGGCAGTGGATCGCAATCTACTGCGCGCCGGAGTGGCGGAGTTTCTGGCCTATCCAGAGACGCCGCGCGCGGTGGTAATCAACGAAGCGCTTGAGATTGCGCGAAAATTTTCCAGTCTGGAATCGGTGCAGTTCGTGAATGGCGTGCTCGACAGCGTGGCCAAGGATTTGGAGAAAACCGCGTAGCGGCTTCAGGAGTTATCGCTTGTGCCACGTCTGGCCATCGTCGGCGGTGATCCAGACTTCCGCGTTCGATGTGGTGACAGTTCCATTCTGCGCGCCGGTGAATTGAATGCTGACAATGTCGCCGGCGAGAGCGACGCCGTCGGCGGAGGGAACCACGCGGCTCCAGCGATCGCCGCCATCCACCGTGTGATACAGGACGCCACCCGACCCGCCGGCCCAGACCTCGGCGGAGTTCGAGGATGAAGGTAGGGAAACGGCGCGGAAGATTATGCCTGCGCCGGGCACGGACTTTCGATTTTCCGACCTGGCAGCGTATGGCGCAGTGGACTTCTCGATCGTCTGCGTTCCAACCGTCTGAGTTCCAACCGTCAGATCGGATTTTGCCGGCAGGTCATTTACAACCAACTCCACATTGAGCCAGGTTTTGCCTCCATCCGAGGAACGCTGCAGTGCGCCAGCGGCGCTAATCGCCCAGCGGGGCGCGACGCGACTTTGCAGTAGACGGGGATCGGTGCGCAGCGATGGCGCGGGCACAAGATCGGATTGCGCTTGCGGAAACGCGGGCTTTGCTTTGTCGACCACATCCCATTGAGCTACGGAAGCTGGATCAATCGAAGCAGGGTCAATTGAGGCAGGGCCGGTCGATGATTGATCAGCTGCAGCTTCGGCGGTCGATTCACTCCGAGCCGACTGTTCCAAACGCGACGCTGCATTGGGAACTGCGGTCCCAGATAGCCCGACTGACAGCGCATTCGCCCCGAGTGATTTTCTGGCCGCGATCGAGAAGGATTGGGATCCGGTGGTGTTGCGGCTCGGCACGCTGCGGTTCGATTGCGCAATCGATGTGCCTGCCTGTGCGGGAGATGAGGACTGCGTCTCACGAGCCGAAGTTGAAGGTGAAATAGCGGCGCTCTCCCTTTCGCGGAAGGCATTGGAAACCAAACTTCTTGCGTGCTCCCGGCGGTACTGCACAGTTCCCAGCGATGCGATGACGAGTACGGCCGCTGCAACCACCGCCCAGCGGGGAAGCGACGCTCGGAGAACCGGCCGGGAAAACCAGTGCGTGCGGATCGCCCGTTCCGGAGATTCGACCTCGGCGGGGAAAGCGAGGACGAGAGCTTCCCGGCAATCGCCACAGCGAGCGAGATGCTCGACGATGTGGTCTCGCTCGCGTCCGGATACGGATCGCTCGGCGAACGCCGTGAGCAGATCGGCATCGGGATGCGGCTCTGCTGCGCCGGGCGTCTGGCGCGGCAAGCGGGATTGCACGAATTTGGGCAGGGTCTTCATTTGTATTTGTATTTGTTGCTTCTAATTCTTGACTCCAGTTTCCTGTGTCAGGAAGCCAGCCTAAGGGCTAAAGAGAGTGCTGAAAAACTCGGAGGCGCCGACGCAGCGCCTGAAGGCGCCACTGAAAACGCGCCATTTGCAGTATGCCTGAAGGCATACCCTGATACGAATCGTGAGTCTTTCAGCAAACTGTAAAGCCCGAGTCTATATTGGCTCCTGGAGTAGCTCAGGCGCTAAAGCGCGGGCTCATTTTCAACGACTTAAACGGCACGAATAAATTCGTGCCCTTCCCGAACCTGCTCGAACATGACTTTTTCCGCAACCTGTAAAGTCGTGCCCTTCCCAAACACATTTATGAGACGGCTGATAGCTTCCAGTCCTTAGCCCTTTGCTCTGGGCGCCACCGTGGACTGAAAAGGTAAAGCATCCTTCTTTCCTGAGAACGTTGCTGCCGGGGAATCTTGCGCCAAGGTGCGGCGAATATCGATGCGCAGGTCGCGCACGTCTGCTTCCAACGCCTCTTCCGCCTGCCGGCGCGCCATACCTTGCTGCATCATGCCGGCAAGGATCTTCTTGCGCAACAACCTGGCCAGCTTGTCCACCTTCCGGCTGATGGTGGATTCGTGCACACCCAGCAGGCGGGCGATCTCGGCCAGAGTACGTCCGTCGAGGTAATAGGCCGCCAGCACCATCCGATCCTCACCAGAGAGCGAGGCGAGAGCCGTGTCGGTGGCGGATTCGAGGCGCGGGTCGGCGGACGGGAGCGGTTCAGGCTCAGGCGCAGCAAACTGCGCCCCATCTTCGTTTTCTTCGTCGAGGCTTACCGTGCGCTTGGTGCGGCGATAGCGATTTACAAATTCCTGGGCGAGCACGGTGCGAAGCCAGCCTTCGAGCGACCCCCGGCCGGTAAACGAGGCCAGCTTGGAAACGCGTTCGCCGTCTCGCGTGGTGGTGCCGTAGAGCTCGGCATAAAGACTATCGGCCAGGTCGCGGGCGGCGGAGTCTTCGCGCGCGATGCGCAGCGCCGCCTGATAAAGCTTTTCGCGATAGCGGGTGAGGAAAACTTCCCAGGCGGAGTTGTGGCCCGCGGCGCAGGCGCGGGCGAGGGCGAGTTCATCGACACGCAGGGTAAGTAGAAATGTACAGGCCTCGGAGTGAGTCGTTCCCGTCGGGAGGTATTTGGTGGCTACGTCACAGAGAATCGAAGCAAAGGATTCCTGGTTGAGACCAATCTGCTGGCTGCCACTTTTGGAGTGCAATTCCGCCACCAGATCGGTGACTGCCGATTGCACTTGAGCGGAGATAGGTTTCGCAGCGCACATGCAGAAGAATGAAACAACGAGTCGATGAACTCTGTCTTCGATCCTACCAACTCATTAGACGGTTGCAATGTTAATTTTGGCTGCAAAGACCGCGTTGGGCGTGGAATGGTTAGGGCCGAAATCGGCCCACCGTTCTGAGTTAAACAGCCCTCTTGTTCGTTAGGTCTGGGATTTGTTACGAAAAACGAAATTCCTGAGCGAAACAAATTGACCGCGCGGGGGTTTGGTGGTAGCTTCGCGTCGGTTGTACTCCCCAGGCGCGCGATCGGGCCGAATCCCAGACAGTGAACCGGATCAGTATCCGGCGGAAATATACGTTCCCAACGTTCCCCGCGATAGGAGCTTGCGTTATGGCTAACCATAAGAAAGCAAAAGCAGGAAAACAGAAGGCCGCCACGGCTACCGGCAAGTCTTCGCTGTCCAAAATTAATCACATTGTGGTGGTGATGTTGGAAAACCGGTCTTTTGACCATATGCTCGGATTTTTGTATCAAGCGAGCAACAATGTTTCGCCGTTGGGACAGCCTTTTGAAGGGCTCAAGGGCAATGAGACCAACGCTGACACGAGCGGAAAGGCGGTCGCGGTATTTCCCATCAAACCTAGCGCTCCTCACGCTTACTTGATGCCGGGAGCCAATCCTGGCGAAGGCTACCTGAACACGAATTCAGAACTGTTCGGAACCCAGGATGCGCCAAGCCCAATCGCTCCCGCCACTAACAACGGCTTTGTGACCAACTTCGCCTACACACTCGGTTGGGAGGGCAAAGATCCGGGCAGCGTTATCGCGGGCACCCAGCCTTCGGCGATTATGGGCATGTACACGCCGGCGAGTCTTCCCATCCTGTCGAAGTTGGCCACAGGCTATGCGGTTTGCGATCACTGGTACGCCTCAGCGCCCACGGAGACGTTTCCCAACCGGGCGTTTGTCTCTCAGGCAACCTCGCAAGGGTTTGTGCAGGATAAATCCTGCAGCGTTTTCACGGCTCCCAGCATTTTCACGGCGCTGGCTAAGAAATCGAAGACCTGGTCGGTTTATGGGTATGATGCTCCGCCGCTGATGCGCGGATCCGTCGCCGACATTGCGCACGCGCCTGAGAGCCAATTCGGAGAGTTTGCCGATTTTCAGAAAGCTGCCAAGAGCGGCAGCCTGGCGAATCACGTGTTTCTCGAACCGCAGTGGGGCACCACTGGAAACAGCCAGCACCCGAATTACGACGTGAGCAAAGGCGAACAGTTCCTGCACGACGTTTACTACTCGCTGTTCGGGACGCAGGTTTGGAATCAGACGCTGCTCATCATTACTTACGATGAACATGGGGGATGCTACGACCACGTTCCGCCGCCGGAGAACGCAATTCCGCCGGACAATTCCGCCGGCGAACTCGATTTCGATTTCAAACGTTTCGGCGTGCGGGTGCCGACGGTGCTGGTCTCGCCTCTGATCGCAGCCGGCACGGTGTTTCGCACGAAATCGGCCACGCCGTTCGATCACACGTCGATCCTGGCTACAGTGGAAGCGCGGTTCGGCGTGCCAGCCCTGACCAAGCGCGACGCCGCGGCTCCAAACGTGGGCGGGGTGCTGACTCTACAGAAGCTGCGTACAGACGATCCACTGAGCGGAGTAAAGGTTCCGACCAGCACCGTGCCGCCTCCGTTGTCAGCGAAGCCTGACAAGTTCGAGGCTGCGATTGCCGAGCACGCGCAGGACCTGCCGCTTCACGATCCTACGGGGAACGGACATCATCACGTAGCGCCGGTCTTTGCGACCGGCGAAGCAGCCAAAGAATATGCGCGTCAACGCTACCAGCAATACGCGCAGGAGCGAAAATCCGGGAAAAAGCCGCGAGTGGCGTGAGCGAGGGTTGGCGCTTCAGTCTTCCGGGCCGTGAGTTTGATACCAGTTGCGCCATGCCGCGGAATCGTTGGGCAGGCGCTGCCGGGTAATCTCGGCCAAAGCCTGGAAGGCCCAGGCTCGAGTCTGAGCATCGAGGGCCGTATCGCCGGAATAGTCGATCAGCCGCGGCACTGCAATGAGCCGCTGCTGGTGGCTCAACATGCCGGATTGCGCGAGGCTGCAAGCGGCGCGCTCGCGCACGCTGGCTGATACATCGTTACGCATCGCTTCCAGCAGAGGCGTGACGGTCGGAGTGGTTCCCACCAGAGCCAGGGCTTCAACGGCCCAGCGGCGGGTGTCTTCGTTGTTGGTATCTTCGTTGCTCTTAATCCGCTTAAAGTTCTCCCCGGAAGATCGCAATTGCGACGTCAATACTTCGACCACGCGATCGGTCTCAATGCCGCGGTTGCCAAGCAAGCCCAAGGCCCACAGCGCCCAAATCTTTTTTGTGTGATCGCGGGAGTCGGCCTGGCGCACCAGCGCCTCGACACTTGCATCGCTCTTCGGAAGTCCGTAGGCTGCGAGTTGTACCTCGACAGCGGAGTTGCGCACGCTCTGATCGTTGGAATTGAGTGCGACCGTGGTGAGGTTGCCGAGTTGCGTGTCCCATTTCAACTGGCCTCGCCAGGCATCGACGCGGGCTTCGATTTGAGCTTCGATCTGGACTTCGATCTTGTCTTCGATCTGGGCGTCGATCTTGCTCCCGGCGGTTCCGCTGGTATGGCTTAGCGCGCGCTCCAGCAGAAGTTCGGCTTGTTCTTGTGGTTCCTGGTTCTTGAGATCGGCGTCGGAAGGGAGCGTTGAAGAAAGATCAGAATCTTGTTTCAGCGAAAATGGGCTGGTGATTTTTCCCCATACTGTACTGACGCTTCCGCCGAAGCACACCAAGAACGCGACGGCTATTCCTACCGTCACGGCGACCAACGGCAGGGAACGCCGCTTCGCAGCTGGAAGGTATTGACCCTGCTTGTCCGGCTCCGGCAATTCCCCGGTCGACCGCTGGAGTTGAAACACACCCATAACCTAGAGTCTAGGGACGCGCCGGGATGGGGTAAAGTTACTTCGGGGCTCCGCCCAACTGAGTGGGATGGGAATTGGCGACCACCTTTGCGCCGGAGTTGGCATCGATTGCCGCGACGCGGCTCAGGAGGTGACGTGGCTCGGGAAAGGTTAGGGAAAATCGTGTTTACGAAGACGAGGTACTTGAGCACTTATTTAATGACGTTCTTTCTTATGCTTGCGGCTGCGGTTCCGGCCGTGGCTGGGCCGGGATATAAAGTCGTTAACACCTACAAAATCGGCGGCGAAGGCGGGTGGGACTATTTGACCGCGGATGCAGCGGCGCGGCGCCTTTATATTTCCCGAGCCACGCACGTTATCGTCCTCGATCTCGATTCCGGCAAGCAGGTGGGCGACATCACCGACACGCCTGGCGTGCATGGCATCGCGCTGGCACCGGAGCTGGGCCGCGGATTCGTCAGCAACGGGCGCGAAGGCACGGTCAGCATTTTTGATTTGAAGACGCTGGCGACGATTACCAAGGTGAAAGCAGGAGAGAATCCGGACGCGATCCTTTATGATCCGGCGACGCAGCGGGTGTTTGCCTTCAACGGCCGAAGCCAGGATGTCACGGCCATCGATGCGGCCAAAGGGACGGTGCTGGGCACGATCAAACTAGATGGCAAGCCGGAGTTCGCCGCCAGCGACGGCAAGGGCGAGATTTTTGTGAACATCGAAGACAAGAGTGAACTCACGGCGATTGATCCGAACAAACTGGAGGTCAAGACGAAATGGCCTCTCGCGCCTTGCGAGTCGCCTTCTGGGTTGTCGATGGATCGGAAGAATCGGCGGTTGTTTGTAGGCTGCGAAAATCAGATGATGGCGGTTGTGAATGCGGACACGGGTAGAGTGCTGGCCACTCCCGCCATTGGCCATGGAGTCGACGCGACTACTTTCGACGCGGAAACTGGATTGGCGTTCGCTTCGTGCGGCGAAGGCGTGCTGACCGTGGTGCGGGAGGAGTCAGCGGACAAATTCAGCGTGGCGGAAAATGTTCCTACGCAGAAAGGCGCGCGAACCCTGGCACTCGATTCGAAGACGCATGACGTGTATGTGGTGACGGCAAACTTCGGGCCTGCACCGGCGGCGACGCCGGATAATCCTCATCCGCGGCCCGCAATTTTGCCTGACAGCTTTGTGGTTCTGGTCGTGGGAAAGTGAAGTATGGAAGCGATTCGAACGCGCGTGTATTGTGCCCTATGTTCTCGATTGGATTTACCGACGAATTACTGACTAAACTGGAACCCACGGAGGTAGATGGGCGTGTGGGGTTGCTTGTCCTCGGGAGCGACGAGGAGAGATTTGCTGTCCATTTTTCAGTTTGGTCGGAGCAACAGTATGTTGATCACTGGAAGAGCGCCCTGGTTCGTGCGTTAGATGGAAAGCCTTCCGCTCTCGTAACTGATATGCGGACTCCAGCTCGGTCGAGCCACTTGATCTGGTGGCCGATGTGGAGGGCCAACGGAGAAGTTGTGTTCCACAACCAGCTGTTGTTTTTCGAGCAGCACGGTATCGAGGGGCCGCAGGTCGACATCGAGCGCTTGTACGGGGTGATCGGAGCACGCCGGTCTCATACCGACGAGGGAACGCCACTGTCGGAGTGGGCTGTTCCCGCCTCAGACGTGATTACGTTTCTAGAAGGCGGTTTGCCGCTCCCGAGGACCGATCTTCCGGGTTGACGTTCGGCGTCAGCGGTTGGTCCTCAGTCGGAATGGCAATCCGAATCTTCGAACGAGCGTTCGGTTGTCATCGCATCGCTTGACGTGTATTATCTCTCCACTTTTGCTGACCGAAGTTCCCAGCTTTCACTCTGACATCTTTATCGGGGCCCGCGAGGCTTGATTTAATGACGATTCCGGACGACAAGTTTTTCCAGGCGCAGGTTACGAAACGCGTGGATTTTGCGCCCGATCTATGGATGATTCGTATCCACGCCGGAGGCGAGTTTAGTTTCATTCCCGGGCAGTACGCGACCCTGGGCGTGGAGCATGACGGCAAGCGGACAGAGCGTCCGTACTCGATCGTCTCGGCGCCTTTTGAAAATGAGCTGGAGTTTTTCTTCGAACTGGTGCCCGAAGGGGCGCTGACCCCGCGGCTGTACAAGCTGCAGCAGGGCGACGAACTGCTGATGCGTAGAGTACCCAAGGGCAAATTCACGCTCGATACCGAGTGCGGACGGAAGAACCATCTTCTGGTTTCGACGGTGACCGGAGTGGCTCCGTTCGTCAGTTTTGTTCGCCAGCTTTCGAAAGATTGGAAGGAAGGCCGCTTCGACGGCGGCCATCAGCTATACCTGCTCAACGGCGCCAGCCGTCCGTGGGAGTTCGGCTACAAAGAGGAGTTGACGCACTTCGATGCAGAGTTGCCCTGGTTCAAATATGTTCCGACGGTGAGCCGGCCGTGGGATCACGCCGACTGGCCGGGTGAGATCGGACGCGCCGACGATGTTCTTCGCAAATATGCCGATCACTGGGAGCTCGACGCCACGAATACGACGGCGTATTTGTGCGGACATCCCGATATGATCGCGAACAGCAAGGCAATTTTGAAGCGGCGGGGATTTGTCGACCGGTCGGCGATCAAGGAAGAGATTTATTGGATTCCGGGGAAATAGTAGCCAGTCGCCTAGAAGCCATCAGCCACTCACAATGAATCGAAGAAGTACGCGGGCACTCCCACAGGGGCTGAAGCCCGCACCTTTAGCGGGGCTGAACGGCACGACTGAACGTCGTGCCCTTCCCGAAACGCTAAACGTTAAACGCTTTATGAAAGAACTGGACAGTTCTAGTTACGAGGGCAAAGGCAGAAGATCAGGTCTCGGCCGGCGCGAAGATGACGAGAATGGCTAACTCTTCGGTGATGTCGTAGAAGCGGTGCCCGACTTCGGCGGCGACGAAGATCACGCTGCCTGCGGAGACTTCGCGATCTTCCTTGTCGCCCTCGGAGCCGGCTTTGAAGCGGGCGCGGCCACGGATCACGTAGTAAATCTCGTCTTCACGATGCGGCTTCTGGTGGTCAGTGCCTCCGGCCGGCAGCACGTAGAGGCCGGCGCTGAGGGCCGGCACGCGCAGGAATTCGCGGTACGGCTTGCCACTCTCAGCGCGCTGTTCCTCGATCTCCGGAAGGCTGGCGAAAACGGTCTTCACGCGAGAATGCCTCCGAAGATAAGGTCTGTAAACTGCGGAATCAGGCTCTCCGGCTGTAGGTCGCCTTCCGGTTTGTACCACTGATAAATCCAGTTGATCATACCGAGCAGGGCGAAGGCTGCGGCACGCGGGCTGACTCGGCCGGACAGGCGCACGGGCTGTCCTTTTCTTTGCGCTTTCCGTTGAACCTCCTGTTGCACCTCTGCCATCAGGTTTTCGAGGAAGTGGATGTACTCCTTCTTGCGGGAGTTGATGCGTTTGCGCAAGGCCGGCGGCAGGGGATGGTTCTCGTGAAGCATTACCGTGATCTCGCGATCGCGGGGGCTGAGGACGACCTCGATGTGCAGCCGGATCAAGGCGCGCAGCCTTTCTTCTGGATCGGCGATGTTGCGCACGGGGTTGAGCACGCGCTCCTGGGTGATCTCCATGGCGTGGTTCATGATCTCGAAGAGGATTTCGTCTTTGCTCTGGAAGTGGTGGTAGAGGCCGCCTTTGCTGAGCTTGAGCGCGGCAGCGACGTCGTTCATCGATGTGGCATCGTAACCGCGCTGCTGGAAGAGGCGTGCGGCAGCGCGCAGAATTTCCTGCCGGGAGTCGACCACAGTCTCACGGGCCATCGGGTGACATGGTAAATAGTTGCGCGGAGGAATGCCAATTGGATGATGGCAAAGGCTTGGAACAGCCTCAGTCGAGGTGTGGGCACCGTCTCGGCCTCGACGATATCGCCGATTGAGATGCCGAGGCAAGGTCGGATGTCACAGACTTGATGTGGAAAAGGAATTACGCTCTACCGGACTGTTGACCAACTACTGATATCCCGTAGTATCATGGAACTGGATTTTGAGTGGCACAAGGCAAAGGCTGAAGCTAACTTCCGCAGACACGGCGTGAGCTTCGACTTGGCGACGACGGTGTTTAGAGATCCGTTCGCCGTCGAACGCATTGATGACCGCGAACGCCGCGAAGAAGAGCGTTTTGTGATCATCGGCATGGCCGAAGGTAAAGTTTTGTTGTTCGTGGCCTATACCGAACGCGAAGAGCGCATCCGCATTATTTCAGCCCGAAGGGCGACGCGATATGAGCAGGACGACTACTTCCGGCAAAACGCTTAGGCACATGACACCGGGGGCCATCGAAGCGGCCGCCCGCGCCGACCGCGACGCGCAACCGCTGACTGGGGGCGATATTAAGCGGATGAGGCGAACGCCGCAGGCGAAAATCATTCGCCGCGCCCTGTCATTAACGCAGGAGGAATTCGCCGTCCGCTACCACATCCCGCTCGGCACTCTGCGAGACTGGGAGCAAGGCCGCGCGCAGCCGGACCGGCCAACCCAGGCGTATCTGAAGATCATTGCGTGCGAGCCGGAGCGTGTCGAGCGGCTGTTGAATCCGAGGGGCGCACCTAGCCGAATTGCGTCCGATCCTCCACCGACCGGATTAGGCAAAGCCTCCCGTGATTAGCGCTGCTTCGCCTTCCGCCTTTCGTGGGTCGAACCCTTCTCATCGTAAACAATCGTGATCATTCCGGAGCGCGTTACGCTTCCGACGATGGGCGGGTTATGGGTTCGGCAGATGCTTCTCATTTCCTCCATGGCCATTTTCAACGCTTCGGCCATTTCATGGCCGCTGAAATCGCCGCGTCCAAAGTAAAATTCGCGAACTTTGAAGCGTCTGACAGACTCGCGCTCAAACTCGTTGTAGCGATTTCTTTTGTCTTTTGTTAGCACGACCCACGATCTCTCAGCAACGAAAGGGAGCCAGTCTTCGTCGGGCGTGCCGCGCGGAAAGTGGTCGCGATGGCGCTCGAACCTTGCGTTGCTATCCGTGAGGGCTTCCATGATCGGTCTGCAGTTGTCCAAGTTTTCATCCAAGTAGAGGATGAAATCGTCAAGCTGCAACTGCTCTGGTTTCCCATCGGATAGCCTCTTCGACTTGTTTATCTTCGAGGCCATACTCCTGGGCAAGGTCGGGGACCGATTCTCTGGCATTGAATCGCGACGCAAGAACGGCCGTCGAAATGCCCGTTCCGGCAATTACAGGCTTGCCGAACGCGATAGAGGGGTTAATGACAATATATTTCGGCTCCTCGGCACTCCGTTCCCGCACGAATGGGTAAAACTTGATCTTGCCTTTGTCGTACTCGATTCGTTGTAGATGAATACAGACGATTTCAGGGATGGCGAACTGCCCTCCGCGCGAAATGTTTAGGATGCTGTCGATTTCCTTGATAAGGATGTCCACGCCATCTGTATAGAGAGGTTGCTCAACTAACGGATGTCGAAACGACGAATTCGCTGACAGATGCCCTACAGCGCGGCGGATTTTTGGAAGGTGCAGATCGTAAATCTTCCTCATCGCGGCCAGCATGTGGCATTCAAGCAGGTTCATAAAGGACAGGGTGCGCGGATGGCTCCCAGCCGCTTTTACCATAGGGCGGGCTCTGCCTTGCCCAAAGACCCAATATTCCAGCGTTTTGATCGGGACGCGCAGATACAGTGCGGCCTCCGAGAGGCCGTACATGGGGAGCTCGAGATTGGCATCTTTTATCAGAGTATTCATTGCGCACCGCGCGGGATGCGAGGAGTTTATCACGCCGTAGTTTGCGCGTCGTTGTTTCAGAACCGACGGCCCGGATCGGTCAATCCCCTCATTTCTTGAGATGGCCAAGATACTGGCAGACGTCTTTGACCGCATTGTCGGGATGCCGAGGAGAGGCTAAGAAGATCGCATCGCCCTCCTTGTTGAAGAGGACATACCGCACGTCGGGCGGTTGATTGGATGCCTCAAGAAAGTAGTCCGCCTTATCTTGGGCGATGGTGATGTTGATGCCTGTGCATTTCTCTTGCAGGACTTCGAGCACCTGTCCCGTCTGGGACGTGCTCCCCGCAGTTAAGAGAATGCGAATAACCTGACTGCTTGCTTGTGTCTTCGGCGTCTGTGCCCGTGTGGGGATGCACAGGCCCAGCCCAAGCATCACGGAAATAACGATGCGCATATTGCCTCCTTTTTTCTCATGATCCCAAGGTACCTGTCGACAGGGCTCAGGGCTTAAGCCCTTTACCTGTAATCCATCTTAGCGGCACGGCTTAAAGCGGCGCTCCCGGGTGCGTTTACTTCTTTGTTCCCCTCACTTTGGCGTGGGGAACTTCTTCCTTGACACCTTGAGTTGGGGTTCGATACCATTAGCTAGACCGACCGACCGGTCGGTTTGCAGGATCGGTCGAGCGCGGATTTTGTTGAGATTTGAGATTCCTCGGCCCGCTGGTAAAAACGCGGGGCTTCGGAATGACGCAGGAGAAGGCCAGCAATCAATCATAAGGAGCTTCCCCAGTGGCTACTATTTTCTATGAACACGACGCTAATCCTGAGGCCCTGAAGGGCAAAACTATCGCCATCCTGGGCTACGGCAGCCAGGGACATGCGCAGGCGCAGAATTTGCGCGACAGCGGGTACAAGGTGATCGTTGGTCTCGAGCCCAACCGCCCGAGCGCCGCGCAGGCGCGCGCGGACGGCATGGTGGTGGTGGCGCCGGATGAGGCGGCCAAGCGGGCGGACTGGATCCATGTACTCACGCCGGATGAGACGCAGGCGGCGGTGTATGAGCAGTACATCCAGCCGTATCTGCATCCGGGAAAGATTCTGGGGTTCTCGCACGGATTCAGCATTCATTTCAAGACGATCGTCCCGCCGAGCGATGTGGACGTGGTGATGATCGCGCCGAAGTCGCCGGGACATTTGCTGCGCCGGGTTTATGCCGAGGGGCGCGGAGTGCCGTCGCTGATCGCAATTCAGCAGGATGCGAGCAAGCGGGCGCACGAATATGCTTTGGCCTACGCGCATGGCATTGGCTCGACGCGCGCGGGCGTGTTGCAGACTACGTTCAAAGAAGAGACTGAGAGCGATCTGTTCGGCGAGCAGGCGGTGCTGTGCGGCGGGCTGACGTCGCTGATCAAGAAGGGGTTCGAGACTCTGGTGGAAGCGGGTTACGCTCCGGAGATTGCTTATTTCGAGTGCCTGCATGAGATGAAGCTGATCGTCGACCTGATCTACGAAGGCGGCCTGGGACGAATGCGATACTCCATTTCGAACACGGCCGAGTATGGCGACCTGACGCGGGGCGAGAGAGTTGTGGGCGATGCCACGCGAGCGGCGATGAAGAAAACTCTGGCCGACATTCAGGATGGAACGTTTGCGCGCGAGTGGATTAAAGAGAACAAGGACGGCGGGTATAACTTCGCGGCGTTGCGCGAGAAAGAGCAGCAGCATCCGATTGAGATTGTGGGAGCGCAGTTGCGCGGCATGATGAGCTGGCTGCCCGGACAGCAGGCGAAGAAGCCGGCGGAGGCGCCGAAGGCTGAAGCTAAACAGGTGGTGAATGCTTAAGGGCCGTGGCGCAGATAGGGATCCTTCGACTGCGTTTCCGTCCACTTCGTGGACGGAAACTTCGCTCAGGATGACAGAGAATGCTTAAGGGAGCAGATATCGTTTTGCGGTGCGTGCGCGCCGAAGGGGTGGACCTGGTGTTTGGGTATCCCGGGGGCGCGATCATGCCGTTGTATGACGCGCTCGATGGCAGCGGGGTGCGACATGTGCTGACGCGGCACGAGCAGGGCGCGGTGTTTGCGGCGGAAGGCTACGCGCGCGTCACGGGAAAAGTTGGCGTGGCGATGGCCACGAGCGGACCCGGCGCGACGAACCTGGTAACGGGCATCGCCGACGCGAAGATGGATTCAGTCCCTCTGGTTTGCATTACTGGGCAGGTGCGCACGGCGATGATTGGCACGGATGCGTTCCAGGAGACGGATGTTTTCGGCGTGACGCTTTCGCTGACCAAGTGGAGCCGGCTGGTGCGAACGATTGAGGAAATCCCGGAGGTGATTGCCGAGGGATTTTACTGGGCGCGGAGTGGGCGTCCGGGGCCGGTGGTGATCGATATTCCGACGGACATCCTGAAAGCCAAGAAGGAATTCTCAGGGCCGGCGCAGTTTACGCCGCTGGCGCGGCCAACCGATGCGAAGGCAGATGACGCATTCAGCGACACGATTGTGGCGCTGCTGAAGCAGGCAGAGCGGCCGGTGGCGCTGGTGGGAGCGGGAGCGAAGCTTTCGGGAGCGATTCCGGAGTTGCGTAGATTGCTCGATGATTTGAATGTTCCGACGTTCGCCACGGTGCATGGGTTGGGAGCGGTTCAACCGCAATCGCCTTATTACCTGGGCATGGTGGGCATGCACGGAACGCGGGCGGCGAACACGGCTTTGCACGAGACCGACTTGCTGATGGTTTTCGGGGCGCGGCTGGATGACCGCGTGACCGGCGACCCCACGCGGTTTGCGCCGAATGCGAAGATCGTTCATTTTGAAATTGATCCGGCGCAACTGGACCGGGTGCGGGCTTGTGAGTTGCCGGTAATCGGCAATCTGGCGGAGACGATTCCGGCGTTTCACGCCGAATTGAGGAAAATCCCCACGTCTCGCAACAACGGCGAGACATGGGGCACCCAACTGCCTGACTGGAGTGCATGGCGGGCCGTGGCTTGCGGACCGGAGCGCGCGGAGCTTGATCCGCGAGGACTGGCGCAGCCGACGATTCGTTTTCTGGATGAGCTTTTCAGCCGCCTGCCGCAGGACAGCGTGGTGATTGCCGATGTGGGCCAGCACCAGATGTGGGCGGCACAGCGTTACCGTGCCGGTTCTCCGCGCGGGTTTATCACGTCGGGCGGCCTGGGAGCGATGGGCTTCGCTCTGCCTGCGGCTGTGGGCGTGCAACTGGCGAAGCCGGATACTTGCGTGCTTTGCGTTTCCGGCGATGGCGGCTTTCAGATGAACATTCAGGAACTGGCGACGGTGCGTAGGCTCAACCTGCCCGTAAAAATGGTGATCGTGGACAACAAGTATCTGGGGATGGTGAGGCAGTGGCAGCAACTCTTCTATGAGCGCAATTATGCCGAGACCGATTTGAGCGACAACCCCGATTTCGTCGATATTGCGAAGGCATACAAGATTCACGGATGGCGGTTGAATGAGGCTGCTATGGCGGAGTATCCGGTATCGGCCGAGACGGGAGACATGATCGATAACTTCTTGCACTCGCCGGGGCCGGAGTTGCTGGTATTCGATTGCGCGCCCGAGGCGAACGTTTATCCCATGGTTCCGGCGGGAGCGGCGTTGTCGGAGATGGTGTTTGGGGACGAGTGAGGAGTATTGAGTAATTGAGAAATTTGGTAATTGGATAATTTAAAACTGGTGGCTTAAGTGTTTTTAAATTACTCAATTCCTAAATTTCCCAATTGCCAAATTTGTTTTTGAGGGTTTCGACATGCAAGTCTTTCACATTCGCTATCGCAATGCGCAAGGGACGCTGATGCGCATCCTGAACGCGGTTTCACGCCGAGGGCTCGATCTTACGTCGGTGCATGCAGAGGCTGGCGCGCAAGAGTATGGGGTCACGCTGCAGTTGGAGGTATCGCAGAAGCAGATCGGGCAGCTTTGCCGGGAGTGGTATGCGATTGTCGATGTAATCGAGGTGCGTTCCAGCGCGTCCGTGCGGGAACACGGGGATCAGAATGGGGCGTGGGGTCCGCATCCGCCGGCTTCGGCGAGTGGTACGGAGCAGTCGTCGCGCGCCGCGTTGGCTTAGGATTTGGAGTCGAGTTTGGCAGCGTCAACAGCATGATTGCTCCCTGGGTAAGCAATCATGCGATTGGGAAATCTGCAGTTCGAATGCGGCCTCTGCGGGCGTCATTCTGGCCGCAGGTTTCCCGTTTTTCTAGGTTGGACGCTAAGTAGTCATCGTCATCCCGAGCGAAGCGAGGGATCCTGGTTCTTGCCTGTGCAATCGATCTTGCCGCCGCGTGCAAAAACCAAGGTCCCTCGCTGCGCTCGGGATGACAGTCCATTCCGGATGACAATCCATTCCAGATGACGATTCATTCCGGTGACAATTCATTCGGGTGACAATTCGTTCGGGACGACCGCTCATGTTGTAATCTTTTCCCATGGATCTTAAACATCGCAGCCGCGGCATTACCGACGGACGGGAGCGAGCGGGCGCCCGCTCCATGTTCAAAGCTATTGGGTTCACGGACGAGGATCTGCGCAAGCCGCTGATCGGCGTGGCCAATACGTGGATCGAAACCATGCCCTGCAATTTTCACCTGCGGCGGCTTTCTGCCAAGGTGAAAGAAGGCGTTCGTGCGGCGGGTGGCACGCCGATGGAATTCAACACCATCGCCATCTCCGACGGCGAAACCATGGGCACGGAGGGTATGCGGGCTTCACTGGTGAGCCGTGAGTTGATCGCCGATTCGATTGAATTAGTTTGCCGCGGCCAATTGTTCGACGCCGTGGTGTGCGTTGTGGGTTGCGATAAGACGATTCCCGCTGCGGCCATGGCTTTGGCAAGAATGGATTTGCCGGGACTTGTACTTTATGGCGGCACGATCGCGGCGGGAAGTTTTCGCGGCAAGGATGTGACTATTCAGGATGTGTTTGAAGCGGTGGGCGCGAACGCGGCCGGAAAAATCACGGATCAGGAGTTGCACGAACTCGAAAACGTGGCTTGCCCCGGAGCGGGCGCGTGTGGCGGGCAATACACGGCGAACACCATGTCGACCGTGATGGAGATGATTGGGCTTTCTCCCATGGGCTTCAATAGCGTGCCGGCGATGGATGCGAAGAAAGATCAGGTTTCGTTCGATTGCGGAAAAATCGTGATGAATGTGTTGCAGCAAGGACTTCGCCCGCGCGAGATTCTGACGCGGGAGGCGTTTGAAAATGCCATCGCATCGGTAGCTGCGAGCGGCGGATCGACGAATGCGGTTTTGCATCTGCTGGCGATTGCGCGCGAAGCCGGAGTTGAATTGGAGATTGACGATTTCCAGACTGTGAGCGAGCGGACTCCGCTGCTGGCCGATCTGAAGCCTTCGGGGCGCTTCGTGGCCGCGGATATGCATCGCGCCGGCGGCGTGCGTTTGCTGGCGCAGCGCCTGATGAAGGGAAATCATATTCATCCCGCGGCGAAAACCGTGACTGGGCTCTCTATCAAGGCGGAGAGCGAGAGGGCGATAGAAACTCCGGGGCAGGAAGTGATCGCGCCGCTGGAACGGCCGTTGAAGAAAACCGGAGGGCTGGTTGTGCTGAAGGGAAACATTGCTCCGGAGGGTTGCGTAGCCAAAATCAGCGGGCATGAACGGCTGGAGCAGCGAGGCCCGGCGCGGGTTTTCGAATCGGAAGAGGACGCCATGAACGCCGTCACTCATAAGAAAATCAAGTCCGGTGATGTCGTCGTCATCCGAAACGAAGGGCCCAAGGGCGGGCCGGGAATGCGCGAGATGCTGGACGTGACCGCTGCGCTGGTGGGTGAGGGGTTGGGATCTTCGGTCGCACTTTTGACCGACGGGCGCTTCAGCGGCGCCACACACGGGTTGATGGCCGGGCATGTCTCGCCGGAAGCCGCTCTGGGCGGTCCGATCGCCGCCGTGCGTGACGGCGACATCATTCGCTTCGACGCGAGCAAGCGTGTTCTGGAAGTCGAGATCAGCGACGAGGTTCTGCGCCAGCGTATGAAAGAGTGGAAGCCGCCCCAGCCGCGGTATCCAACTGGAGTGTTTGCCAAGTACGCGGCTCTGGTTTCGTCAGCGTCGCAAGGGGCGATCACGAGACCGCCGCAGTGATTTACGGTTTTCGCTGGTGTCGTTCAATCCGGAATCAAAAGAAAGGGAGCGGCGTCACCGCTCCCTTTCTTTTCTTGATAGATTTTCAGAACACAATCAAACCATCCTACTGCGCGCAGCCTGGACTGAAGTAAGTCAGCGCGTTTGCGGCTGCGGTGAGATCGCATACATACGCCGCGCCGGTTGAATCCCAGTAGTTGTACTGCTGCGCACTGGATTGTCCGGTGTTCCCGAGGAGGTTGAAGGACGAGTCGAATTCCAGCGTGTCGGCGTGCTGGCCGGTATTCACGTTCGAACTGGTGTAGGTAACCTGACTGTTTTGTTTGGTGGTCAGAGACGTGGTGTAGTTCTGCTTGGCGGTTGTGGTTTGATTAATGTCGCCGTTCGACTTGACGGTTTCGACGATATCCAAGGCGAGCGGGAAGTTGAAGGTCTGGGTGCTGACCGTGGTGGGTGCTCCACCGCCAGAGGTTGTCGTGGTCGAAGAAAGTGAAGAACCCAGCGTAATATCCTGCACGTAGACCGTGTTTGTGATGTCGAACGCCTGATTGTTGTAGAAGTTCACAGTCTGCGAAACCTTGGTTGTCACCTTCCCACTGGAGGTATTTGTGTAACCCGAGATCACGAAGCTGCGGTACGAACTGACATCGACGGTGCCGGTGATAGAGGCCGCTTGCGCGTTGATCTTCTCCGTGACTACGGGAGATGGACTTCCCAGTGTGTCCTGGGTGATGGCGCCGGTAACTTGCGTAGCTCCGGCATCAAGATAGAGCAGCAGGGATGCGGTCGCGGAGAAGTAACTGTCGGCGTTGTAAACGCTGAGCGAAACCGTGTGCGGCTGGCCGTTGCTCAGGACTCCGGCGAACGGCGTGAGGTTCACGCGATAGGGAATGAAGTTCAGCGTCTGCACGCCCGGGATCGGGAACCACAGGAAAGGATCGATACCACCGGTGAAAATCCAGGGAAAGACGGGAGCGATGCCCGCCGGTTGGCCATCGATTGTAATCTCAGTCTCACGGAAGCCGGTGTTGCCGCAGCTTTCGAGTTCGGACGAAACGTCGTTGGGAACGCAGGTGTACCAGAACTCATCATTTGACTGGCTTTGCGCGTATACGTCCAGGTAGGCGCTCTGCACGTTGGTCGGCAGGGTGAAGGTGCCGGAAAGCGTGCTGGAAGTTGAGCCCAGGGCGACGGTGCCGCCCGATGGACCCGCCGAAAGCGGCAGAACCACGTTGGCCGTGACGGGTGCATTCTGGCCGGAAGCAACGGGATAGAACTCGAGCGACGCTGAAGCATAGATCGTGGAAGTAAGTCCGCAGCACAAAGTGTTGCCGATATCCGCCTGGCCGGACTGCGCCGTGTAGAAGATCGAACTGTAATCGGTGAGATCGTTTTCGATATGCCAGGAGGGGCCAATGTTCGAAGGCTCGGCGGTGGTGCCGAAATAGATGTTGGTCGGGCCCAGCCAGAAATTCGCTGTGCGGTCGTATTGGATGCCGGCGTTGAGGCTGATATCCGCCTCAAGAATAACTTTGGCCCACGGTCCGGGACAGGCGGCGGGAGGAGCGTAGCTGAAATTCTCGACGTTGAAATCGTAGAACTGAGCGTCGCTGAAAAGCTGCACCACGCATGGTGTTGTCGAAGGACGGGTCACATTGGGATCGGCGCTCACCGTGTTGGAGGAGCCGATCACATAAGGGCCGGAAGCGGAAGCTAGAGGAATTAAGACCGAGACAACCACAAAAAGGGAAAAAAGACTCCGGAACAGACTCCGGAAAACCGAAATACTTCGGGGCATGTAAATCCTCCTGGGGATAAGTGGCACAAGCCGCATCAGTCCTGGCATTGCGAAAGTAACAGAGGGTACTGGGGCCGAAGTATGGCGCGTTCCGCGGGAGGGTGTCAACCGAAGACGAAAGTCTCTATTTGCTGGAATGGCAATGCTGGGTAGTGGTGCAGTTTGACGGGGAAGCGAGCCAAACGCGCGATTATTGTGTCGCAAAGAACCCTTCGGCGCGCTTTCGCTTGCTCAGGGCAGGCTGCGACACGTCGCGCGGCTCGCCCAGATTCCTCGCTGCGCAAAGGACGCTTGCTCGGAATGACAATCAAACTGCACCACTGGCGCGGCAAGACGGCGGCCGCCGCGTCGAAGGCTTCCGTGCATCGGATGGTCGCGAGCAAAACTGGTGGCACGTTGGTGGTGCTCCGCAGGACTAAGGATCGCGCTATACTGGGGAGCCTCGCTTTTCCCCCAAGCCAGGAATATTTCAGCGTTATCCAAGGCATCTTCAGCATTATGGCCGCTCATGGTGAGCCTCTCGGGGCGAAGAAGCGCTTAGATTCGTGGAAAGAAATCGCGGCCTTCTTCGGCCGCGACGAGCGCACGGTTAAGAGGTGGGAGAAAGAACGGCGACTTCCCGTGTACCGCGTGCCGGGAAGCGCTCGCGGGAGCGTATTCGCTTATGCCGAGGAACTGGCAGAGTGGCTGAAGGCGCCGAACGACGCCTTGGACGCAGCCGAGAGCGCCGCTGCGGAGGCCGTTTCGGCCGAGGAAGACAGCGGCCGCGAGGTTGCAGGCAAGGTGCTGCCGATCAAGGTTCAAGTCGACAGCCCTGTCCCTTCCCTGGCTCCGGCTCTTCATCTGGTTCGCCCTCCTGCAAGGCTGGCCTGGGCGAGAAAGTTCCTGTGGCTCGCGCCCGTGGCGCTGGTCGCGGGCTCGTTTCTTGTGCTTTCGTTCAGCCATCGCGAGCCCCGGTTCAAGAATGCTTTGGCTGCGCCTCAACCGCCAAATGCCGAGGCGCAGGATCTTTATCTCAAGGGCCGCTACTATTTCGAGAAGCGGACACCCGCCGACCTGAACACGGCGGTGGACTTTTTCACGCAGGCAATCGTGCATGATCCTGGGTATGCCGCGCCTTATGTCGGGATGGCCGACAGCTATAACCTGCTGCGGGAATACAGCGCCATGCCGCCGCAGGAGGCGTTTCCGCGAGCGCGTGCTGCGGCCAGCAAGGCGGTGGAACTCGATCCCAATTCCGCCGAGGCACATACGTCACTGGCCTTTGCCAGTTTTTGGGGATTCTTTGATGCGCCTACAGCCGACCGCGAATTCGAGCGTGCGATCGAACTCGACCCGAACCTGCCTCGGGCTCATCATTGGTATGCGACCTTTCTGATCGATATTGGGCGCAATCAAGAAGCGCTGGCAGAAATTGAGCGCGCCCGGCGACTCGATCCTTCTTCAACGCCCATCCTGGCCGATAAGGGATTCATTCTGGCGGAAGCGGGAAAGAAAGAAGAAGCCAGAAAACTGCTGACGCAACTCACGGCCTCTCAGCCGGACTTTGTTCCGTCTCACCGATACCTGGGTCAGGAGATTTATTTCAAAGAAGGAGATTACACCGGGTATTTCGAAGAAATGGGGACCGTTGCGCGGCTTAGAAAAGACACAAAGGCGGAGAAAGATATTGCTGCCGAGAAAAACTCATATGCAAGCAGTGGTGTGCGCGGATTGCTTGAAGAGCGACTGACGGCTGCGCAAGAATCATTCGAGCACGGCTCCGGATCGGCATTTGAATTGGCGCAGGCTTACGCGGCGCTGGGCCGGAGCACGGAAGCTATGAAGTATCTGAAAATCGCCTACCAGCGGCACGACCTCTTATTGACCACGCTGACCGCCACCAAGGAGTTCCAACCCATGCATCAAGACGCTGAGTTTCGCGATCTCGTGGCTAAAATCGGACTCCCACCTGTGCAGTAAAGTTTGGGCGGCGGTTCTCCGGTCTTCAACTGCAGGCGGTGGCACTTCGAGACGGACTGCCGAGCCACCCTTTCGATTTTCGAAGCACGCCTTCGAACGTCGGTAACGGCGAGTGAGATCCGAAGATCTCAACTTGTCCACGCGTTTTGCTTCTCATCCTGGCCGCAGCCCTGGGCCGCGGCAACCTCCTATTTCGAGGACAAAGCTGCCTGGCGCTTTTTAGTTGGAATTTGCAGCTATCGGATTTATCGTTTACGTCTCCGGAGGAACACAACTTGCGATTGACCGAACTCGGCCTTGCTCTTCTGCTTGTATCTCTTACTACCCCTGTATCGGCGCAGAAACACTCAACCAAGCAAACCACTGATTCCAGCCAGAAGCAGACGGCAAGTGCGAGCGCGCCAGCGGTTGACGCGCAGAAAGATAAAGACAAAGACGACGGAGAGGATAAGGATAAGGATCCGTGGAAGGGTCTGCAGTATCGCCTGGTCGGCCCCTTTCGTGGCGGACGAGTGGTCGCGGTGTCGGGCGTGGTCGGCCAGGATAATGTCTATTATTTCGGCGCAACGGCTGGTGGAGTATGGAAGACGACCGACGGCGGCATCAACTGGAAACCCATCTTCGACAAAACGAAGGATGCGTCACAAGCGATCGGTGCGATTGCAGTCTCGGAATCTGATCCGAATGTGATTTATGTGGGAACCGGAGAAGCTTGCATTCGCGGCAATATTGTCGGGGGCAACGGGGTTTACAAGTCGATCGACGCAGGCAAGACCTGGAATTTCGTAGGACTCGCCGACACGCACGCTATTGGGCGGCTTGCGGTGAATCCGAAGAATCCGGATATCGCCTTCGTCGCTGCATTGGGACATCCATTTGCAGATAACGAAGAGCGCGGAATTTTCCGCACGCAGGACGGCGGCAAGACCTGGCAGAAGGTGCTCTATAAAGACGCCAAGAGCGGCGGCATCGATGTAGTGTTCGATCCCAGCAATTCTAATATTTTGTTTGCGGCGTTGTGGCAGGCGCGGCGGACGCCGTGGAGTCTCGACAGCGGTGGTCCGGGAAGCGGGCTTTACCGCTCCATCGACGGGGGAACAACGTGGAAAGAACTCAAGGGCCACGGATTGCCCGAGGGAATTCTGGGCCGCATCGGGGTTACGGTCTCAGGTGCAAATCCCAACCGGGTGTGGGCGGTGATCGAGGCAGAGAAGGGTGGAATCTATCGCTCGGACGACGGCGGCGATTCGTGGCACATCATGACGGACGATCACCGCTTTCGGCAGCGGGCGTGGTATTACTCGCACATTTTCGCCGATCCCAAGTCGGCCGATATGGTGTACATCCTGAACACGTCGGCGTACCGGTCGAATGATGGAGGCAAGACCTTCGCCTCGATACGTGCGCCACACGGAGATAATCACGCGCTGTGGATCGATCCGACGAATCCCAAGCGGCTTATCAACGGCAACGATGGCGGTGCAGCAGTATCCATCGACGGCGCCGACAGTTGGACCAGCGAGTATAACCAGCCGACGGCACAGTTTTATCACGTCATCACCGATAATCGCTTTCCGTATTACATCTACGGCGCGCAGCAGGACAACTCTACCGTAGCGATTGCGAGTGCCAGCGCCGACGGCGCGATTGATCGCCCTGACTGGTACGCCGTGGGCGGCGGCGAGAGCGGTTACATTGCGCCCGACCCTACCGATCCGGAGATCGTCTACGCAGGTTCGTATGGCGGTGAGATCACGCGCTACGATCATCGCACTGGCGAAGAGCAATCGATCAATCCGTGGCCGGTGAACCCGATCGGTTGGGCTGCGGGCGACGTGAAACATCGCTTTCAGTGGACGGAGCCCATCGTTTTTTCGCCGCACGATCCCAAGACGATGTACTTCGCCGGCGAAGTTCTCTTCAAGACTACTGATGGCGGGATGAACTGGACGATCATTAGTCCTGACCTGACACGCAACGACAAATCAAAACAAGCAGCCTCGGGCGGACCTATTACGAAGGACAACACCGGTGTCGAAGTGTATGACACGATTTTTTCACTGGTGGAATCGCCGGTGCAGAAGGACTTGATTTGGGCAGGGACAGATGACGGACTGGTTCAACTGACTCGCGACGGAGGACAGCACTGGGAGAACGTCACGCCGAAAGCGATGCCGGATTGGGGTACGGTGAGTATGATCGAGGCGTCGTCGCACAATGCCGGGACCGCGTATCTCGCGGTTGAACGCCATAAAGCGGATGATTTCTCACCTTACGTTTTCAAGACCACAGATTTTGGCAAGACGTGGACTAAGCTGACCATGGGACTGCCGGCGAACGATTATGTTCATGCGGTGAGGATCGATCCGCGGCATCCGAGTCTGCTTTTTGCAGGAACGGAACAAGGCGTTTATGTTTCCTTCGACGATGGCGCGAAGTGGCAACCGCTGCAACTAAATCTGCCACCGGCTCCAGTCAACGACCTCGTCGTAAAGAATACCGACCTTGTCGTCGCCACTCACGGACGCAGCTTCTGGGTGCTCGATGACATCACTCCGCTGGAGCAGTACGAAGACTCGATTCCGCAGCAGGAGGCCCACCTGTTCACGCCGGGTGAGGCGAGCCATACGGTATTTGGCGGTGGTTTTTTTGCGGCGAGCGGGAATGTTGGGAAGAATCCTCCGGCAGGAGCGGTTATCGATTACTGGTTGAAGACTTCACTCAAGAAGCCCGACAAGGCGAAAGCCCCAGGCGCCGGCGGTGATGCGAAAGCCGACGCGGCTGCGTCGAGTTCTTCTGAGTCGACTTCTTCTGAAATGAAGAAACCTGATGCGGAGGAAGCGCCCAAGATCACGCTTGAGATTCTCGATTCTTCGGGCAAGGTAATCCGCAAATACCCGAAGAAAGAAGAAGCAGGCGAAGAAGGTGGTGAGGAAGACTTTTTCAGCCGCGGCGGGGGCGGAGGCGCCTTGCCTGCGGATGCGGGATTGAATCGATTTGTTTGGGACCTGCGCTACGAGGGAGCGACAAAAGTTCCCCATGCTCCGCTGTGGGGCGGAAGCACCGACGGCCCCGAAGCTTTGCCGGGCATGTATCAAGTGAAGCTAACCGTTCTCGGCAAGAGCTACACCGCTCCACTTGAGATCAAGGCTGATCCGCGGCTGAAGATCAGTCAAGATGACTTGGCCAAACAGTTCGATCTGCTGATGAAGATTCGCGACAAGGTCACGGAGACGGACGATGCCATCATTGAGATTCGCGATGCTCGCGAGCAGATGACTGCGATCAACAAGCGTCTGAAGAACGATCCGCGCGAAAAAGTCATCGCCGACGCGGGCAAGGCGCTCGATGCGAAGATGACTCCGGTGGAAGAGGCTCTCATTCAGACCAAGGCGAAGAGCGGTCAGGATGTACTTAATTTTCCGGTCCGGTTGAATAACGACCTGGTTGCTTTGGGCGGAGTCGTGGGCAGCGCTGACTCTGCACCGACAAAGCAATCCTACGAGGTGTTCGACATGCTCACGAAGGAGGTCGATGAACAATTGGCAAAATGGAGGGCGATCGTCTCGACCGATGTAGCGGCGTACAACAACCTGGTGAAACAGCAAGACGTGCCTGCACTGATCGTGACAAAGCCAGAGGCCGGAAAGTAAAGCCGCAAGATGACATTACCCGCGTAACTTGGAGTCCAGCGGCGGGGGTTGGAGAATCGTAGGCAGAGCCGCAACGTTCCCTGCGCAATGCACGGGAAGTCATGGGCTTACGCGGAGGTTACAAACATGGGGACAGGAAACGTTGAGAGAGCCGGAGTTGGTTTTACCGTTGGCCGGCAGAGCGGGACCACTGTAGTTGAAGTTCATACTCACCATAACGTCATTTCCACTCTGCGAGGAGTCCAGATTGGCTTCGAATTATTGAACGGAATCACCGCACAGCAGGCGAAGAAAATCGTCGATCTCCTGAACGAGAATGTGATCGGCGTGTTTGTGACCACATCATCCGAGGGACAAGCGGCCGCCGGGCGTTGATCATCGGTCTTCAATTTGTCCCGTTCGCTTTTGGATTGATCCACGGCCCGTCAGTGGCAATGAGCTGGTGGGCCTCATCAGGGCCCCAAGTTCCTGGCTCGTAGTGATAGCACGGGGTTACGTTGCCAAGAATTGGTTCGACCGCGCGCCATTGCGCTTCCACGAAGTCCTGGCGGGCAAAGAGTTCGCTCTGCCCGCGCATGGCGTCGCCTAGCAGCCGTTCGTAGGGTGGTGTATCGTCGGCGGCCCGCTCGGTGAGACTCAGTTCTACATCGCTGCCAATCATGCGCTCGCCCGGAGTCTTAACCCGCACTCCCATGCCGATGGCGATGTCGGGACTGACGCGCATGCGCAGGTGCGCCGAGGAAGCGGGTACAATTTCCCCGAAGGTCTCGATCGGTGGCCGCTTGAACTCAACGAAAATCTCTGTCGCAGTTACTGGGAGCATCTTACCTGCGCGAATATAAACAGGAACGCCCGCCCATCGCCAGGTTTCGATGAATAGCTTGAGAGCAACGAATGTCTCCATGGTAGAAGCCGCGTTCACACCCGGAACCGAACGATAAGTGTTGTACTGGCCGCGCACCACATCAGCCGGGGCAATCGGCCGGACCGCTTTGAGTAGCGTGGCTTTTTGATCACGAAACGCCTCGTAGGGTTCGCCAGTCGGAGGATCCATAGTAAGGATCGCCAGGATCTGGAGGAGGTGATTCTGCAATACATCACGAACCGCACCCGTTTCGTCATAGAACTTGCCGCGATCTTCGACTCCGAACTTCTCCGCCATGGTGATCTGAATGCTGCGAACGTAATTGCGATTCCAGATCGGCTCGAACATTGGATTGGCGAAGCGGGTGTAGAGAATGTTCTGCACCGGTTCTTTCCCCAAGAAATGATCAATTCGGAAGATTCGTTCCTCAGGGAAGTAGCGATGCAGAATACGGTCGAGTTCCTGAGCCGAGGCCAGGTCATTGCCGAAGGGCTTCTCCACCACGACCCGCGCATTCTCGGCGCAGCCTGACTTGGCCAGTCCTTCTGCGACTGTTCCGAACAAGCTGGGCGGAATGGCCAGGTAATGCAGCGGCTGTTTTGCCGCACCCAACTCTTTGCGCAGTTGGGCGAAGGTATTCGGGTCGTTGTAGTCGCCGTCGACGTAGCGCAAAAGACCGGTGAGCTTTGTAAACGCATCCTGGTCGAGGCCACCGTGTTTCTCGAGGCTGTCTTTGGCGCGTGCCTGGAGTTGATCGAGATTCCAGCCGGCCTTGGCCACGCCAACGATCGGCAGATTAAAACCCTCGTCGCGAATCAGTCCCTGCAGCGAGGGAAATATCTGCTTGTGTGCGAGGTCGCCGGTGGCGCCGAAAAACACAAAGGCATCAGATTGGAAATTTGCCATCAGGCCGACTCCATCTACTTGCTTAAATCGAAGTGGTGCTACTGCCTTGAACCTTGCTCCAGATTCAAAAGGAGGGGCTGCATCTCGGAAACCACAGCGGCACGTTCTTTTGCGGCGGTGGCAAAGGCATTCCTTAAGGTCCGATGGAGCCGTTCCGGTGGCGCCTACCCCCGCTAAAGAAGCGGTGACGCACCATTCCTTGCGCAAGGAGAAAAAACAAAATTGCCAGGACGACTGCAACCAGGAACTTGCCGATGCCGAATGATGGTGGCTTTCGTTCTGTAGGGGCCGTCGGAGGCAAATCAGTTGTCATTGAAGCTGCCTAATCGTGGAGAACAACGCTGAGAAGCGAACTGTGCACCTTCAATCCACCATTGTACTCAATGAAACCAAGCTTTCTGAACTTGTTCATGAAGAAATTGACACGCGGGCGGGTGGTACCGACCATTTCCGCCAACGTCTCCTGACTTACGCTCGGATTCACTTTCTCAGAACTGCCTTCCTTGCCAAAGCGGGAGAGAATCAAAAGCGCCCCCGCGAGTCGCCTTTCGCTCGAATTAAACAGTTGTGGCAGCCTGCGAGGCGATGGCATAAAGCTCCCCAGAAATTCGACTGTACTATACCGTACGGCGCTATGTCAGATAAGAGGCAGAGCCCTTGCCGTCGCAGATGCGCGATGGCGAACCCTACTCATTGAGAGCTGAAGGCTTTGAGGAAACGAGGGCAAACAGGAATAGCAGGATGCCGGAGGCGAAAAACAAACCGCCAACCACCACGAAGGACATAAAAGAAAGCGCATTGTTCCAACATAGGCTGAGGGCTTCGACGAGCAACCCGAGGATCAGCAGAATTCCAGAAATTCGCAGCTTACGTAACATGGCTTTCCTTTCTCCTCTTTCATCATTCCAGCTTCATCATTCCAGAGGCTTCCAAAACTTTAGCTGATTGAGCTTGTCGACGTTGTGGAAGGTGTCATGGCAACCGCTCGTGGTGCAGGAAATCGTGTTCGATTTCAAATCATCCATCATGGCCATGTGCGCAGGGCTTTCGAACGAACGCGCACCGGCGTGGCAGTGCAGGCATACCTGGTTCTTAAAGGGATGGTAGAGACGAATGGGATTCATCGGAGTGCCGAACCAATCAACGTAAACGTGGTGCAGGCCTTCCAGCTTGGCACGAGCGGTGCCGAACATGGCGTAATCGGTGTGGCAGGTATAACAGGCCTGGTCGGGTGGAATCCGATGATTCTGGAAATGAGCCGCCGGAATATAAGATGGATCGTCCACGTACAGACTCCGCCCGTAGGGCTCCATGATATGGCAAGAAAGGCAGAACTGAGTCTGTTCCGCACTTGCCATGTGCTCCGATGCGCCAATGCCGGCGGCTATTATCGGCAGGATAAAGAAGGCGAGGAAGACGAGGATCTTGCCCTCGCGCGAAACCGTAATCGAGGGCCGGATCACGACCACCAGAATCAGCAAGATACTGGCGCCGATCAAAGAAAACACGAGTGTCTGGGGATCGAGTATTTGCTGGATGCCAATGAGCCAAATGTGGTTCAAGCCTTCCACCTTCCGAATCCACAACTATTTTTGCTTGACCAGTTGCCGGATGTAGGCGATCAGATCCGTAATTTCGGTTTCTTTCAGACTCTTTCCATAGGCAGGCATTTTGTTCTTGCCGTCCGTGACGGTCTTGGCCAGATCGGCGTCGCTCATTTTCGCGACTTCGTCGGAGCCGAAATCATGGGCTCCGAGCGCCTTCCCTGGACCGGTATTTCCCTTTCCGTCGGCACCGTGACAGCCAGCGCACTTGGCTTTATAGGTCGCCGCCGCGTTCTGGGCTGTGGCTGACGACGGCAGCATGAAGACAACTGCTAACGCCGCTACGACTACAAACAATGACAGATTCGCGATTCTCATCATCGATCTCCTTTGAGTGGAAAGCTTATCGCTGGGCGTCGCTATTTTGATGGCATCCAACATTTGGTCAAAAAAAGATAACTTACGGCCATTCACCTATCTTAACTGTTCAAAATTGCTCACTTCTAAAAAGACGAGGACCGTATCGATCAGAAATCAGAACTCGTAATGCACTCCAACGGTCAGGTTGTTTGCATGGAAGTTCCGAGGAGCGGTGAACCCGTAGGCCGGACCGCTCATCGCAGTATTTGGCAGCGTGCCGCAGGGCGCGACCGGAGCCGGCATAGTCAGAATCGGGAGCGTGCTGGAGGGATTGCAATACTGTGCTCCCGAAGGACCACCCTCGCCGTAGCCGAAGTAGTTATACTCGCCCTTCCAGATCAGATTCTTTCGCATTGCATAGGAGAGATTCACGAAAGGCGACAGGTAGGTGGAGACCAGCGATCCGTTCACATCGCGCGGATCGTTGAAAAAGCGGCTGCCGTTGACCGAGCTTATTCGGTAGCCGATGTTGGCGTGGAACTTGTCAATCGGCGAAAGAGCCAAGGCCACTGAGGCGTACTGTGTTGGAGCGCTCATGAAGTCCTTAGCCGGACCAAAAGTATAAGGAGTCCCGGCCACACGGGGAGTCGGAGACGGGCAGGCCACGCCGGTGGGCGTCGCGGCGCCCGGTATGGTGGGGCTTGAGGCCGTGCCCAGGAAGCAGATGTTGGTCGCCGTGTACACGTCGCTGTAGGCATAGCCGATGTCGAACCCGTAGTGCTCGTTCGGCATCAAGTCGGCGTTCAAACTCAGGATGCGGCTATGGTCGACGTGCTGGAGAGGGCCATCAACGGACGCCGTGCCTGTGTTGTTCGTATTGTTGTGGCGCTCGAGGTCATTGTACGCGCCGGAGAACGTCGCCCAGGTCCGCGGCCGGTAAGTGGTGCGAATTCTGTAATGCTGAAGGTCGCGGGGTGCGACCGGGGTGAGGGCATTGTCGACGTGCAGAAGCTCGACCGAACCGTTGATGTGCCAGTTGTTCGCCGGCTGCACATTGACGCCGAAGGTACCGCCGTTTTCGTCAATGGTGAAGTTGGAGATACCGGTCTGGTATCCCGTGGTGTTCGCCGCGCCTTCGCCGATGGTGTGCTCCTGGTAGTGATAGGTGAGCGTGAACGTGATGCGATCCGTAAGGTCGTACGCCGCCGTGAGGTTGTTCGTGATGAACTTCTGGCCGAAGAAATCAAACAGCGGCGTAGCGACGGCCGGACTGCCTTCAAAACTAGAAGTTGCCATGCCCGTAATCGGGTTGATCGGAGTATTGATCACCGTAGTGGTTAACGCCGTGTCATTGACGGTCGGGGGTACGGAAGTCGAAGTCACGGTGGTTAGACTTGCAATGTTGGCCACTCCCGGCTGGTGCACATTCGAGTAGTCGATCTGCTCGGAGATGCTGAGCTTTCTCAGCGCCTGCCAGGTGACGCCGTAGTCGGTGGCGATCGCTTCCCGGTGGGCGCTGGCGTTGCCGGCATACGTGATTTCGCGGCTTGTTCCCGCCAGACCCTGGAAGTCGTCGTAGTAGTTCGGCAGGCTCGTGTTCGCGTAGGTGTAGCGAACGTTGCCGTTCATCGTAACGTTCTTGATGCTGGAGCTTTGAAACCGGAAGATTTCGGTCGGGAAGATTTCGCGGGTTGGCTGGGAACGCGAATAGCTGGTAATCACATTACACGTCGGATCGACGATGGGTAGACCGTTCGGAGTCTGCGCCGGGTAAATTGAGGCGGCTCCAACGGCGGTGTTGCAGGTGATGCCGACCGGCTTGTTGATCGGATTGTCGTAGTTCTGGAGCACTGCGACCCTGTATCCATCCGCTTCCTGCAGGTTGAAATACTGGGGCGCCATGCTGAAAGAGGAATCGCCCTTGTAGTGAGTGACCTGCTCTTCATAGGTCAACCGGGTCCGCGATACGGGCTTCCACTCGACCGATCC
>JBEKHS010000021.1:0-228930 GCA_050012155.1 Candidatus Sulfotelmatobacter sp.
GAAACCTACGACCGGCTGGTCGATTCTCCTATCGAGATCGGAACCTTTCAGGAATCCGATTTCGACGAAGGCGGCGGACATTATCGAGTGGTCGTCGATGCAGAACCCGGCGACTACGACATGGAAAAGATTACCGCGATGCTGCACAAGATCGTAGCAGCCGCGACTGGTTGGATGAATGATCGTCCCTTCGACACCTACATGTTTCTTTATCACTTTCCGCGAGGACCGGCGGGTGGAGGCATGGAGCACGCTTACTCGACCGCGATTTCCGTGAATGCGGATGTGCTGGCGCGGGACCCCGATGTCGTCGCTTCGGTGACGGCGCACGAGTTCTTTCATCTCTGGAACGTGAAGCGCATCCGCCCGCAGACCCTCGAGCCGGTGGATTATACAAAAGAGAACTACACTCGCGCTCTTTGGTTCAGTGAAGGCTGCACCAGCACGGCGGCAGACTTCATTCAGTTGCGCGGAGGCCTGCTCGACGAACGCCGCTTCGAGCGGGAGTTGGCGTCAGACATCGGCGAACTCGAAAGACGCCCCGCGCACCTGACGCAATCTGCGGAAGATTCCAGCCTGGATGCTTGGCTGGAGGGCGACCCGTATTATCGCCGTCCAGATCGCAGTATCTCTTATTACAACAAAGGCGAATTGTTGGGCATCGCCCTGGATTTGGCAGTGCGTGACGCCAGCCACGGTCAGGCCTCACTGCGCGAGGTCTTTCGATGGATGAATCGGAATTACGCGAAGAAAGGGCGCTTTTTCTTAGATTCGGAGGGCGTGCGGGATGCTGCCGAGGCGGTGAGCCATGCGGATCTCCGATGGTTTTTCACAAAGTATGTTGCGGACACCGAGGAAATACCGTGGAATGATTTCTTTCGCGTGGTGGGGCTGCGTCTGCAAGAAGGAAGGAACACCTTGGCCGACGCGGGTTTTGTAGCCTCGCGAAACTTTGACGGCCCCATGACCGTCGAGGCAGTGACGGCCGGCGGCGAAGCGGAGCGAGCCGGTTTGCGTGTGGGGGATACGGTTCTGGAAATCAACGGCAAGACTGCTGGACAGGAATCCGCACAAGAAATATCTCAGCTGAATCCCGGCGACACGATCACGGTGAAAGTGCGCAGCCGGCGCGGCGGAGATCGCGAGTTGAAGTGGAAGGTGGGAAGCCGCGAAGAAATCTCATACGAGCTCAAGGACATAGAAAACCTTACGCAAGAACAGCGAGCGCAACGCGCAGCCTGGCTGAACGGTGAAGCGGAGACTTCACTCGGGGCGCACTCTCCATAGCCAGCCGCTCGCGTCAGGGGCACAACCGAAAATGATCCGCACCATCGCGATGCTGGTTTTCTGGGGCTTAGCCGCGCCATTCGCGGCGCTAATCGGATTTCCCTGGACTTTCATCACTGGCGACATTCGATTGCTCTATCGCATGTTCATGATCGGCGCGTGGAGCGGCGTCCGTTTGACCGGCGTGCGAGTTCAAACCGTTGGGCTCGACAAGCTGGATCCGGCTCGTACCTACATTTTCATGTCGAACCACGTGTCGAACCTGGACCCTCCGATCACGATTCCCCTGATTCCGCGGCGCACGTCCGTGATGGTGAAGAAAGAGTTGTTCCGTTATCCCATCCTCGGGCAAGCCATGCGCATCGGGTCGCTCGTGCCTGTCGATCGCGGAAATCGTGAAGCTGGAATCGAGTCGGTGCGAATCGCAAAGCAGGTCGTTGAGGAGGGTCTGAACATGACCATCTACGTCGAGGGCAAGCGCTCCGTCGACGGTAAGTTGCTGCCCTTCAAAAAGGGACCATTTTATCTGGCCGTAGAGTGCGGCGTGCCTGTGGTGCCCATAACCATTGTCGGCACACATGATCTGATGCCGAAGGGAAGATTCGCGATCAAGCCTGGAATTGTGACAGTGATTTTTCATCCCCCAATCGAGCCCCGCGAATTCGGCAGCCGCGAATGTTTGATGGAAAAAGTGAGGGCCGTGATCGACGGGGGGTTGCCCGAAGAATTTCGGGAATGTGGCCCCGGAACGCACTAGGACATCCTGCACAATTATCTTCGGTAACCTGCGGATCTGATCGGCAAGGATACAATCGTGACTGTGTTGAGAATAACGAGGCCGAGCTCCGCGGTTTACCTCGTCTGCGTCTTCGCGGGGATGGTTGTGTGTTCAAGTGCTGCCTCTGCCGTACCTGCATCGGACATTCTGGAGAAGAAACTGGACTTCCCCTCTCCGGTTCAATGGAAAGTCCAAAGCTTCGAAGTCTCCCTCATCGGCGTGGCATGGGGTCCGGCGAATTCACCAGAAATGATTTCCAGAAGCCGGCAAGACCTCCATACACAAAAGGCTGAGTTCTATCCTGACCGGCCCTATGTCCTCGCCCTGAATTTCCGTGCAAAAGTGCCGGATGCTCTTTCGTCCTCGATTTTAGCTGGCTCAAGCGGGTTAGCCCGGATCAAGAACGTAGATGGGGAAGTGGAATGGCCGATGGAGCTGACGCAATCTGGCTTTGTGCCATTTGCAGGCGATATTCGTTTCAATCGGAACACCACGACGGAGTATTGGGATTTGTTTCCAGCATCCGCCGATCAGAAAGAATTCTTGTTTGAAGTGTTCTCCAATGCGAATTTTATGGCGGGCGGGGGAACCTCGAAGCTTTCGTTTAAGATCATTCGCAAAGACGACGACTTCATCATCGTAAATGCGTCACTGGGAGAACCAGTGTGTCAGACATTTACCCGGAAGTTTACTGGCACCATGGGGGTGGGATCGGTCGTTAGCGTCTCCTGGCAGTTGACCCGTCAAAATACGACCATTTCCGGCACGGAGCAATACACTCGAATCGGAAGTACGCTGTGGCTGCAGGGTACGGCCGATTCTCTGGGCAATGTTGTGATTGAAGAGCGTTACCCAAAAGATCAGCTGGTCGGAATTTTCAAAGGGCACTTCTCCCAAGGCTGCCAGCTTATTACCGGCCTTTTTTCCAAGCCTGACGGCACCAAACTTCAGCCCTTCGAATTCCACGCGGCCGGAAGCCATCCGGAAGATGCCGGTGGATCCGACCCCGCGCAGTAGGACGCGTCCCCGAAGGGGCCCCAGCGCTTTTTGCGGCGAGTAATTTAGTTACAGCGTGATCTCCCAGACCACGCCGCCACCGTTAGCGCCCCCGAATCTCGTAGTCCCGAATACTCGGTCGCCTTCGACCACAGGGTTGCTGTACGAGTACTGTCCGTCCGTGCCACCGGTAAAGACATAAAGCGAGGTATAGGTCCAGGAACCGCTTTCCTGTGACAACTTATAGACCGTTCCCGCGCTGTCCGCTCCGTCGCAGTGCGTGGTGCCGTAAAGATTGCCAGAGGCATCGAGCGTCAGGTTGCGGTAGCTACCCGAGATTCCCCACCCGGGGTTGCTGTAGAGCACGGTGAACGTCCAATCGCCGCTTGCCTGGGTCAGCTCGAAAATGGTGCCGCCTCCACCCGTGCCGCCTTCGGTAGCAGAGCCATAAAAGTTGCCGGACTTATCGGCAATCAGTCCGCCATAGGGAACGGCTCCATCGTCTGCGTCCTGGAAGTCATGAAGAATGGTCTCGGTCCAGCTAGATCCAGCCGGCGTCAACTGGAAGATGGTGCCGTATCCGTAAGAACCTCCCGCCGAAGTAGTCCCGTAGAGATTGCCTGCCTTATCGAACTTAACCGCCGCAAGCGGGACAGCCCCGTCGCTCCCAGTACCGAAACTGTAGAGGATCGTCTCCGTCCACTTGGAGCCCTTCGTTGGGTGACTGAGCTTGAAGACCGTTCCGTTGCCGTTCGCACCGCCCGCAGAAGTAGTGCCATAGAGATTCCCCGATGCATCCAGGATCAACCCCGCTTGAGGATTAGACCCATCGGCTCCGCCGGCGAAAGTGTAAAGCACTACCTCCTTGCCGGCAGCTGAAACGGCAAATACCGTTCCGGCTCCGGAAGCGCCTCCGGCGGTTGTCGTGCCGAAGAAGTAGCCCTGCGCATCGCGGATCAACCCCCCTTCGGGATTGGCTCCATCGCTTCCGCCAGCGAAGTTGTGCACTACTGTTTCGCTGCTGCCGCTAAACTTGAACACCGTTCCGTTACCGGAGACCCCACCGGTATAGGTTGTGCCGTACAGGTTTCCTGCGCCGTCTGAGGTCAGGCCGTCCAGCGGATTTCCGCCGTCGCTTCCACCCGTAAAGTTGTAAACCACCTTGAAGGTTTGAGCTTGCGCACGCGGCGCCACGACGAATTGCACGAGTACGAACGTAAACGCCAGCACACACTTGCCAGCAGCCAAGACAGTCTTAGTTTTCATGGAATGGCCTTTCGACAGGGATTAAAACGGCTTGCCGTGAGACCGGCTCGTGCCGGGAAGGGCTTAGCCGAGGTATATTAGAGCTTCTAACGAGGCCGAAGGGTTGTCAAGAATACCTAGTACACACTTGTAGTTGCGACTTAGTACAGAGTTAGAGCGCGAGTTAGGACACCACTTGTATTGCTGATTGGCCGCAAAGGGATGTTCTCCTATTCCTTCGGGAAGCGCGATCGCACCGCGCGCGCGATTTCGGGCAGTCTTGGAAGAAGCGCAGAGTACTTCAACCACAGCTTGTGATCGACCGCGGGTGCGCCACTGACCAGAGCGCCGGCGGGGATGTCGTTCGCCACTCCGCTTTGCGGCGTAACAATGGCAGCCTCGCCAACCTTGCAATGGCCGACTACTCCTACCTGGCCGGTGAGGATCACTCGATTGCCGATTTCCGTCGACCCGGCAAGGCCGACCTGGGAGCAGATCAAGGCATCTTCACCGACCTGCGATCCGTGGCCGATCTGCACAAGATTGTCGATCTTAACTCCTCGCCGGATGCGAGTCTCGCCCACACTCGCGCGGTCGATACAGGAGTTTGCCTGCACCTCCACATCGTCTTCGATAACGACCGGGGCGGGCTGAGGGATCTTGTACCAGCGTCCGTCGTGGGTCTTGGCAAAGCCGAAGCCGTCGCTGCCGATCACGACCCCGTTCTGTAACAGCACATTATTGCCGATGCGGCAGTTTTCGCGGATGACAGCATGAGCATGGGCGAAGAAATTGTCGCCGATCTTCACGCCGCGATAGATCACAGCATGCGCCAGGAGTACGGCGCCGGTGCCGATCTCGACATTCTCGTCGACGACCACATAAGGGCCGAGATGGGCATTTCGTCCAATCTTCGCTGATGGATGAACGACCGCCGTCGGATGCACTCCCGGCGCATACCGCAATGGCTCGTGGAAAAGTTCGAGCGCCCCGGCAAAACTGAGATAGGGATCCTCCACTCGCAGCGTGGCCGCCGGGATCACAGGGAAGTTCTCAGCCACGATCACGGCCGCAGCCTTGGTGAGCCGCGCCGCCGCCGCGTATTTGGGATTGGCTACAAAGGTAAGTTCTCCGGGCCCGGCGTTCTCTATGCCGTTGAGACCGGTGATCTCGGTATCGACAAAGCTATTTTCCAGTCGTGCGTTAAGGGCGGATGCGATTTGAGAAAGTTTCATGGCGAATGGATTGGCTGCGAGTAAATCGTACACCACCGAAGAACGGATCCTCATGGGATATGGGGTTTCCGCACGCTTCAATCTTCGAGTGAGATGCCAGCTATTCCACGAAGAGGGTGAATCCGGTGGTAGAGGTCGTAGTTCCACTCGAGGCGCTGACAGTTACATTATAGGTACCCGTTGCGGTGCCGGGATTTGGAGGTGGACTACTGCCCCCGCTACTGCTTCCTCCTCCACAGCCGGGCAGTAAAACCGCCAAGGCAAGGACCGCCAAGCACCGCAGAGAGCGTTGATGCTTCCAGCCGCCGATTAGCAGAGCGGAAAGGAACAGAAAGCCGGCGGCAGCCAGCCAATGTTCTGAATGTCCAAGTCGGGGAGATCGCGAGGCAGCTCCAGTAGTAGCGGCAGTCGTCGTTACAGTGATTACGGAAGAGGTGGTCGTAAGGATGCCGTTGGCCGCGACGGATGAAGGACTGAACAGGCAGACAGCGCCTGAGGGCAGTCCGGAACAGGCCAGAGAAATTGTTCCACTAAATCCTGTCGAGGAATAAACGGTGACTGACGTCGACCCTGACGATCCCGGTGCGGATACCGTTGCAACCGATTGGTTCGACGGTATCGCAGCAAAAAAACCTGGTTGGATAGTGAAGTTGAGCGACTGCGTGGTGTTGCTGGGATTGAAGCTGGCATCCCCGCTGTAACTGGCGGAGATGGTGTGTGTGCCAGTGTCAAAGGTGAGGACGCCATTGGGGGTGGCCGTGTTCCCCTGGCTGTTCAATGCGAAGGCGTTGGCGCCCGGAATTGTGCCAAAGGTGTCGCTGAATGTCACAGTCCCGGTCGGGACACCATATCCTGACACTCCGGCAACGTCAGCACGCAAATAAACAAAGCTGCCAAAAGAACCGGTAGTGAACGGGATGGGCTGTCCACTCTGATTCGCGGTCAACACCGAAACAGCGGTTGTGCTCGGCTCCGGCGTAACCGTGATCCAAAAAGCACTCTCGCCAGACGAGCTGGGCGCAAACGTCATGTCGCCGCCGTATTGGGCTGTGAGAAAGTAATTGCCGCCAGGCATCGAGCTAGTCGCAAAGGATACTGAGCCTCCGGCAAGAGGAAAGAATCCTACGCTCGTCCCGTTTCCCAGACCGGTGTTGAGGGCGACGTTGCCGGTGGGGGTCCCGCTGCCAGCATTTGGTTTGACGGTAATGTTTATGTTTACCGGCGAACCATGAACGGCAGTAGTGGGGCTGTAGGACAGTGTTGTGGTTGTTGGTGTGAACGTGACCGAGTTCCATTGGTCGACAAGGTTGGCAACATTGACCGAGCCGAGGCCGGTGGTCTGGTCGTAGCCCACCCCGGCTTGGTATAGCGCGGTGGCCAGGCCATAGTTGACCTCACCCGGCACTACGTTATTTCCGAGGGTTACATCGTTGAAGATACAGCTACTGGACGGAGGAGTCGAAGTGTCTGAACCGTCACACTGCGACGGATACGCACTCTGCGTTGCGGCAAGCCTGTAAAGTACGTAATTTGCCTGCCCTATGCGCGTAGAATAGCCCGGATTGGCCTGACTTCCCACCTCCACCAAAGCCATGATGCCTGCGAACGACGGCGCGGAAGCCGAGGTGCCGCTGATAAAGTAAACATAAAACTCTCCCTGATCGTTCGCCACACAGGAACCTTCAAGACAGAGCAGGTAGGGATCGTGTCCCGCAGCAGTCAACGAAACATCAGGCAGGTCGCGCACTCCATCATCCGGAATGCCCATCACCCCAGACTGCCAGTAAGGCTTAGGGACTCCAAGCGTCGTTCCAACCCCACTTTGGATGTTCCCGGCGCTGGCTCCCCCACTGCCCGACCAAAGTCCGTTCGTTAAGCTGCTTTCATTCCATACATCTTCTGGAATATAGGAGATCGCCGTCTCCGAAACCGGCATCGCCGAAGTCCAGTACTCGCTGGGGTTTCCGTTTTCGTTGAACATTGTCCCGCCAACCGCAACATTAAACGCCGTGGAGGCGAGATAGTTGACTGAAATGGGATTAGTAGCAGGTGGCGTGCTCGGATCGTCACATCCCTCAGCGCCGTCGTCACCCGTAGAAACAAAGTAGGTAATGCCCTGCGCGGCCGCCTGCTCGGCAAGGGCGCTGGCTCCTGCAAGCTGAGCATCTGTCGCATACAACTCGCAAGCGCTGAAGCTTTCGGTCATCACGTCCGTGATATTGTTTTCGATGATGTAGGTCTCAGAGAGGTCGATGCCGTCCGTCGTGTTAGTCGTCGCAGAAACCACCAGTTCTACGGTCGCAAGCGGAGCGATAGCTCCTGACCAGGTCGTATCCAACGTAGCTTCCGCCTCCTCGCCGCCGCCGAGGTCGCCCGGATCTGGACCATCTAATATGACCGAGAATGTGGCTTCGCCGTAGCTTGGCCCGATCGCACTGCGAAAGTCGTCAATGTCCTGACCGTTGTTGTAGAGATTGCTGCGGCCGACGACTCCGATTCTGATTCCGAAGCCGGTGACGTTGTTGTCATAAACCGGATTGATGTTGTAAATCACCGCGTAATCCGACGGCGCGAGCGCGTTGATTGCAGGCTGACCGTTCTGCGGCGGAAATGTCACCTCAGGTTTCTTTCCGGGTACAAGCTTGGCCGGAACAGGCTTGCCCATAAAGTGGATCGTCGGCTTTTTTATGAAGTTATGCAGCGTGAGTACTCCCGCCACAGCCGGTGTCAAAGCCGTTGGGATCGACGGGTCGCTCGAGTTGGCCCAGTGCTGCTCTTCGTTGACGACATACTTGTGAATCGTAGTGTGAAACGCTTCCTGCACCTGGCCTGCCGAGCCGGAGAATTCCAAGACCGTCCGACCCTTTGTTGTTCCCACTTGAAATCCGTGCAATTGTAGCCAGGCGGTAATCGTCTGAATGTCAGCGTCCGTGGGCCCGAATTGTTCGCCGAATTTTTCGGGCGTGAGCCACATGTGATAGCTGGGCGAAGATTTGTCCTGCTGGTTGTTGAGAAGGGTCTCGAGCGCCGATTCCTGTTCCGGACTCCGCTTTAGCACCAGGAGCATGCGCTGCATGGGAAGCGTCGCCGGGGCGGTTCCCAGGTCGAATTCGGGTCGGGCCAAGGGGTGAGTATTGCCTTTGAGAACGGGTGAGTTGCGACTCGTTAACGGGCTGTGTGATTAGCGGGCGCGTCAGCAGGGCGCCAGATTGCTGCGCAAATGAAGGCCCACAGAGGTTCACCGCGAGTAAAGCCAGAACGAAAACTCCTGCTGAAGGGCGTGACCAGAGGACCTTCATCATGTCAAGATCTTGACCTTGCACTTTCGACGTGGCTATGCCTGCCGAGATCAGACAGGAATGGAGGAAGGGAGTTAGCCCGTCTGTACTCGCTAGCGCAGAGAGTTTGTCCTGCGCGTAGGGAGCAGCCTTTTTATCTCAAGTGCCGACGAATTGCAACTATGGAATCGCTCTCGTTGAACTCAGATGAATCGTCCAAAAGTTGTCTCGGACGGGATCCACCAACGGCAAAGGGTCGCTGCTTAAGCGACCCTTGAGATTCGTGTTATCCAGTGCACTTCGACATCTTACAGCGTGGATTCGATCTCGAACCCCCACGCTTCCAGAAGAGGCTCGGGGATATATTTGGAGTTCTTGTTGCGGCGGGCCCACTCCCGCAGGCGGGTCGACCGGAGATACTGATCGGGGGACAGCTTGTATTCGCGCACTACCTGCTCGAATTCGGTGATGGTGGGGACAATGGGACCGATCGGCTCGGGCTTGCCCCAGTTTGGATTTCCTCGTCGCTTGGCCATGAAACGCCTTTCCTACAAATGGGGGATAGACTGATTTCCGATAGAACGCTCTATCTATATGATTCTCCAACCACTATTAGGATGCAGGGAAAGGCCGCCTAGCGACGAAAAGCTAGACATTCTAATAACCCAGCAGGCCGAAAGCTGATTGGAGACTCAACATAGTAGGCCACTATCTCTCCGAAGTCAATGGAAAATTGCGCGGCGTCACTTGAGTAAATCGATTCTAACTATCTCTATTCATTGCGCTTAGTTAAATATCGTGCTCCCCCAATAGGGAACGCCCTTTCGTGTTTTGTACTCTTCAGACGGGCCAATTCAGCCAGACGCAATCGGGAACGGATCAGCCAGCGGGATGTCTCTTGAGTTGTCGGCTGGTTACACCCGTAACCGTCCCCCGCCGCTGCCTTATTGATTGCGGGTCGATGACGGCTTACAGTGGCTCTGGGCTGGGTTTCGATCTCGAAATCGCACCTGGGGAGCGGCACGTACATCCACGACCTGGGCTAAGCGATGACCACTGGGCTGGAAGGGTTTAAGACCGCATCATGAATCTGAAGGCGTTGCTGCTTTGTGCGGACGATAAGATCGTGCGGGTGCTTCGCCGAACCCTTGGGGACCTCGACATCGCAGTTGAACACTGCACAGATTCGGAAATCGCCCTGCGCCAGCTCACCAGAGAGCGCTTCGAGGCCATCATTGTCGATTGTGCCGGTCCGGGTGCCGCTGCGGTGCTTCGCAGCGCACGGACCGCGCCGTGCAACAAGCGGGCCGTGGCCGTGGCCATTCTTGATCCCGACGTTGGGCTACGCTCTGCCTTCGAGATCGGGGCTCACTTCACCCTCTATAAGCCAGTTTCGGTGGAGCGCGCCAAGTCGAGCTTTCGGGCGGCGAGGGCTTTGATGAAGAAGGAGCGTCGACGCAATTCCCGGGTCTCAGTACATATTCCCGTGGAAATGTCGAACCGCGAATCGGACACCAGACTTAAGGTCGTCACCACCGACATAGGCGAGGGGGGCTTGGCCGTCAGCATGCCTCGGCGCAGCAAATTCCGCGGCCGCTGGCAGCTTCTGTTTACTCTGCCCGGCTTGGCGAAACCCTTAGAGGTTGAGGCCGAATTCGCCTGGGAGGGAACCGGAAAACAGGCCGGGTTGCGCTTCCAGGACCCGTCCCCGGAGGTCGCGCATCAGCTGCGCGAATGGCTCGGGCGCAATTCCCCGGAAGCGGAAAAGGACGATCCGCCGATCCGCTGCCAGCTCACGGATTTGACTCTGGGCGGCTGCTATCTCGATATTGCGTCGCCATTTCCGGTTTCTACGCGAGTTACCATATCGATGCGAGCCTCCGGAACCGAATTGAGAACAGAAGGTGTGGTTCGCATCATGCACCCGGAAAAAGGGATGGGGGTCGAATTCAGCCAGGCCACGCCCGAACATCGTGCGTTGTTGGAAAAGTTTCTGGGTCTGCTCACCGACAACAGTGACATGCTGCCTGAATTACTGGTCGAACCCGAAGGGCTGGAAGTCGAATCTTCGCAGAGTTCGGCGGTCGCAGCGGCGCCCGGCGAAACCGAAGATGCACTGCTCGGGCTTTTCCGAAATTATGCTGAGCTGCCCGCCGATTTGTTCCTGGCGGAGTTGCGCAAACAACGAGGACTTGCAGTGGGCGCGGCTGGGGTTTCGTAATGCGAGCCCAGAGACTTTCTCTCTATTTTCCGGCGATCCGCGAAGTTCCAGATCCCTATATCGGCGACGAAAAGACCTCTTCTGCTAGGGGATCCCCTTTCGCAAAGGTGAGGACAGCGTCCTTGAGCTGCTCAAAATGCTCAAAGCACGGAGTGACAATAAAGCAGAGCGGAATCTTTCTGACCGTCTCGAAGCTTGCTCCCTGGCGACGCACGGTTGTTAAGCTTGCCTCATCGGCGTTAACGTAGATTTGGAGTCCGATTGCTAGATTCCCGATCACGACCGCACGAAACGTAGCCGGGTGCTGGTAGCGATGCTGTTCCACGCCGCCCGCAAGCATCTCTCCAACCTGCCTTCTTAGCCGATCGTAGAGGTGTCTTACCCGCCTCGGTGGCGTTCCGGAATCGCGTACGTAAGTTCTGACCTTCGCACCCCATCCCAGCGCCTCAATGATGAGGCCCTCAAACTTGGTTGCGGTTCCGCTAATGAAGGTTAGTTCAGCCGGATCGGGCGCGCGCTCAAGCTTGTGAGTGCTCTCGTTGTAGACCGTGCATATCTTCTCCACGTATTTACTCAAGCGCCTGACCCAATCGTTGGAGCCCCATACCGGCGTAACACCCGAGTTATTATGGGATTTCGCGTATGCATTGACAGACTTCTTGAACTGTCTGATCGCGTTGGTAGCCGAATCGTCGTCGCCCGACTCCCCGACTTTCTTATAGAAGAAGTACTCATTCTCTCCCACGTCGAGCGTAAAACCCGAGGAGCGCAGATCCTCCTGATTGAACGAGCAGCGCCCAGCGTAAAGAACAGATTTGTCCCCTGTCTCGATGAGGATTCCGACCTGCGGTGGTATGTAGTCGATGCGGTACAAAACAGGGTCAGCAAGGTCGATGATTTCGCCGCATAACCTTCTCCATTCAGTTTCCACGGCTTTCCACTTTCGCCCTAGGTTCGACTGTATGGCGCCCATGTCTCTGGTGTTATCTAGCGCATGCAGAATGTGGGACTGATCATCCATGTAAACCAGGCTAATGCTGAGTTTTTTCTTGCCACTTCCCGTTCTTGCCTGCCTGGAGAATGCCTGGAGGGCGTCTGTTATGTAATGCAAAGAAAACTTCAGAGAAACGCCAACAAAGGTAAGGAAGGTAGTCTCATCCGTCGTTTCCAAACCTTCAACGATATTTCCCACAATGCTTGACTTACAGGAATCATCGTAGAGGTGCGGAAAGGAGCTAACCCGCCGCCGCTCGGGTTGACTTAACTTATATCGCTTTTCGATGCTCTTGATGGCTGCTAGCACGTCCGCCCGCTTTGAGCTGTCTTCTTCAGCTTGGCTCGGAGCAAAATTCGTTACCTCTAGCCCTTCCATCGCCTGCAGCCTGCAAATCAGATTCCGGAGATTTTCCCGCCCCTTATTTAGCCTTTCTGCTATTGCGGCTTGTAGAAGAGAAATGAAATTCGGATCGGAGGCACGGAGCAATTGCACTCCTTCCAAGACTTTCGCAATCTCGTCTCCTACCTCCTTTGTCCGCGCAGGAGGAACGAGCACGGGGATGTATGGCTTTTCTAAGGCCATAGTCGTCCCAGCTTCAGCCTGGCAATATGGGGACCATCGAAATTCCCGTGAAAGTAGAAGCACCACTAGGTCGCACTTTCGGATATTTTCCCGAAGTTCCGCTCGATACGCGCTACCATCTCTATCGGTCTGACGACACTGAAAGACCTCGTAGCCCCATTCCTGCAACAAGTGTTGGAGAGTTATAGCGAGAACATATTCGAAGTCCTGATAGACGATAAATATAAAGGGGCGGCGCTGCGCATTGCCCATCATCCCGAGCCTCGACTCTTTAACATTCAAGTAGCACGCTATTGTATCTCAAGTATTATGAGGCTCGTGGGTCGGTAAGTCGCAGCTTCGAGCTGGGTGATCGTGGTTCTACCTACTTAGCTTTGCCACAAGCGGCAAAGGCATTAGCGTCGTTCAATCTCCGTTTCAAACAGCCGGGTAGGCGGGGAAGGTGGTTCTGATCTTGCTCTCGCCCGACCGTAAGAGCAGGCGTTTGCTAATCCGGCTGCTCCGATGTGGAGCTCACGAGCTCCGTACACGAGCCCGCGGCGTCGCCACGTTGATTTCAAAGAGAACCCTCCTCCTGCTAGGCGCAAGACGCATTTCTTTTGCAGTAGGGGAAAAGTGCAGACACCTGTCACGGGTAAGCCATCTTCTTAGAACGTCTTAGAACGTCCTGCGGAAGAGCCAGAACAGAAATCCCGAGAGCATCATGGCTACGGGAAGCGTAAGCACCCATGCTAGAGCCAGATTACGCACGGTAGACCACTGAATTCCCGAATGGTTCGCGGCCATCGTCCCCGCTATGCCGGAAGAGAGCACATGCGTGGTGCTGACTGGGAGCCCGAATCCGTCGGCCGCCCCAATGGTGGCCATCGCGGTGATTTCGGCCACCGCGCCCTGCGCGTAAGTCAGATGTTGCTTGCCAATTTTTTCTCCCACGGTTACGACAATGCGCTTCCACCCGACCATGGTACCGAGGCCGAGAGCCATGGCGACCGCGACCTTCACCCACAGCGGAATGAAGCGGGTCGAGTGATCGATATGCTTCTTGTAGTTGGCGAGTATGGCGGTTTCGGAAGCAGTAAAGGTGGGGTTGTGGTTTTTCTGCATGAGCCGGATGGCTTCACTGATGAGATACATGTCGTTGCGGAAGTTGCGGATCTGGTCGTTGGGGATGTTCTTCATTTCCTTGTAGAGAGCGGTCTCGTTGCCAATGTCGCTCACCAGGGTGCGCAGCGCGAGCATGGTGTTCGGCGTGAAATTCTTGTCGCGTATGTAGGCGGTAACGTCGTCATGCGCATCGCCGACGGCCGCGTTGGGGTTTACGTAGTTGTTGAGCACCCCGGCAGCCTGTTGTGAAACCGCAATGAAATCTTGTGAATCCTGGTAGGTAATAGCGTGGTTGAGCGCGTAGGCCGTGGGAACGGTGCCGATAAGAATCAGCATGATGAGCCCCATACCCTTTTGTCCGTCATTCGACCCGTGGAAGAAGCTGACGCCGGTGCAAGTCAGGATGAGCAGGCAACGAATGTAGAACGGAGGCGGCTCGGTGCCTTCGGGGGCGGTATAGAGTTTAGGATCTTTGATGAGCGCCTTGGCAAGAAGAAGCAGCAGTCCAGCGCAACCGAAGCCCACCACGGGCGAGAGCAGCAGAGCTTTGCCGATGTTGGCCGCCTGTCCCCAGTCGACGCCGCTGGTGCCGCTGCGGCCATTCATGAGCTGGTTGGCAATGCCGACGCCGATCACGGAACCGATCAACGTATGCGAGCTGGAGGCGGGCAGCCCGAAATACCACGTACCCAAATTCCAGATAATGGCCGCAACCAGTAACGCAAAGACCATCGCGAATCCCGCCTTGCTGCCCACCTGCAATATCAATTCGACCGGCAACAATGAAACGATGGCGAAAGCCACTAGGCCGCTCGATGCCAGCACGCCAAGGAAGTTCCAGAAACCCGACCAAACCACGGCAATGTGAGGCTCGAGTGAGTGCGTATAAATGACGGTCGCCACCGCATTGGCGGTGTCGTGGAATCCGTTGACAAACTCGAAGCCCAGAGCGACCAGAAGTGCGATCCCCAGCAGCACGTAAGGCAGGACGGATTCGTTATGCACGAACGAAAGATCGTGCAGCAGACTGGAGCCGGCGTATCCCACTCCGATGACCAGCACAACGCCGAAAATCAACATACCGATCTTGCCGGGAGAGCGCGAGAGTTTTTGATCCAGTAAGCTCGGTGGTGCAGCAGGCGATGCCGTGGCCATGGTTACTCCTCCGGTCGGTTATGGAATTGAAAGGATTTCCAGCGCTAAAGTTCGCAACTATACGGAAAGATTGTTACGGTAATGTGAATAATCTCAGCTCTCCGATGCGAGCCGCTGGGGTGTTGCACTCGATCCTGAAGCCTGAGGGGCTTCGCGGAGTTAGCGGCATTGTTTACAATAGGGGATTCGTCTGCCAGCCGGTGAAATCCCTGTGGGCGGATGAACAATACTTTGGAACAATCAAACCATAAATCCGGCGCGCCTGCCATGTCCCCCACAGTGTATTGGCGGGTGGAAGGAAGCCTGCTTGACCTGACGGTGGTGCAGCCGGTGGCATTCTTTACCTGGAATGCCCAGACCTTCACCGAACGCTTCCGTCGGCGAGGACTAATCTTCCTGATGGCGGCGTTGCGTCCGTTTCTCTATTCGACTAACCGAAAGTTCGCAACGCGTGTGGTACACACCGCCTTGCGCGGCGTCACCCGCGACCGGTTGGATCTGCTGGGAGAAGAATATTTTCAATACAAGCTGCAACCACAGTTAAAGCCTCGCGGCGTAGAGCGCGTGCAGGAGCTGGTGCGCGCCGGCGCGGATGTGGTGCTTGTAAGTCAGGCTCTCGAGCACGTGATGAAGCCGCTGGCCGTGCACCTTGGAGTAAAGCGCATATTGGCGAACCGGCTGGAGTTTCGCGATGGCGTAGCGACGGGGCGGCTGCTGGAACCGGTGATCCGCCCGCGCGGAGCGTTCGCCAGAATCCGGGAGCAGAGTCCGGATGGGCGGCGCGCTCCGAAGACGCTGGCGCGGCAACTGGATATCACGCTGGAAGATTTGCGCGCGGCCGTGATTGGCTCTGAGCGGGAGTCGCCGGCGCACGAGCATCCGATCGTGCATTTCGATGGGCAGCGGCAGGCGGCCGGATTTTCGGTGCAGCGGGCCCTGGCCGGCAAGCATGTGATGCTGATCGGCGTAACTGGCTTTATTGGGAAAGTCTGGCTGGCCAGTACGTTGATGGGTCTGCCGAAGATCGGCCGGATTTATCTGCTGATCCGGCGGCAGAAATCGAATCCGGCGCAGCGGCGGTTCGAGAAGATTGTGGAAGAGTCCCCGGTGTTCGACCCGCTGTTTGAAAAATATGGATCGGGTTTTGGGGACTACCTGCGCGAGAAAGTGGAAGTAGTAGAGGGAGACGTCACGCAAGCCGGGTTAGGGATCGACGCGGAGACGACGCGTCGGCTGCAGCGGAATCTTGACCTGATCGTGAACAGTTCGGGGCTAACCGACTTTAATCCCGATCTGCGGGATGCTCTGGCAACCAATACCGACGCCGCCATGAACGTCCTCGAATTTGTCCGAGGGACGGACCACGGCGGGTTACTGCATTTATCGACATGTTATGTGGCGGGGGAGCGCGACGGGCGCGTCCCCGAGAAGTTGATTCCGAATTACACTCCCCATCGAGTGCCGCAGTTTGATGCCGAGCGAGAGTGGCGCGACCTCCACGAGGTGATTGCGAAGGCAGAAGCGCAAGCCGAAGGCGCCGAAGTGACCGCTGGATTGAAAATGCAGTCGTTATCGAAGGAGCACGCGGCGAAGAGCTTGCAAGGTGCGGCATTGGAGAACCAGATCCGCAAGAACCGGATCCGCTGGTTGAAGACGTATTTGACCGAAGCAGGAACCCAGCGCGCGAAGGAACTGGGGTGGCCGAATACCTACACGCTCACGAAGAGCTTGGCGGAATCGCTGATTGTGAAGCATGGCGCGGGTTTGCCGATTGCGGTGGTGCGCCCCGCGATTGTGGAAACATCCGTGGCCAAGCCATTTCTGGGATGGAATGAGGGGATCAACACATCCGCGTCGCTCTCTTATTTGTTGGGAACATACTTCCGGCAGTTGCCATCGAATGAGAGCAAGCGCCTGGATATCATTCCTGTCGATGCGGTATGCGCCGGGATGACGTTGATCGGGGCGGCTATTGTCGAGAGACGCCACGACCAGCTTTACCAATTGGCGACCTCGGTCACGAATCCGTGTGACATGGGGCGATCGATCGAGTTAACTTCGCTGGCACACCGCAAGCATTACCGGGCGCAGGAGGGATTAGAGTCGTGGCTGAGGCTCCGGTTTGATGCTATTCCCGTGTCGAAAGAGCGGTACCGACGCATGTCGGCTCCAGCGCAGAGAGCGATTGTCAAGTCGATTCAGCGCATCATGTCGCCCTTGCCGCTGAAGAAAACGCCGCTGGCGAAAACCGAGAGAAACCTTGAACGGCTGGAAAAGCTGATTGAGTTATTTGAACCATTCATTCTTTTGAATGAGCACGACTTCTCGGCCGACAATGTGGAAAAGCTTTCCCACGCGCTGGTGGAAGACGAGCGGGAAGAGTTCGGATACAAGGCTCGATTGCTCGACTGGTGGGATTACTGGATTAATGTGCACATTCCCGCGCTGCGCAAGTGGACGTATCCGTTGATTGAAGGTAGGCCGCTGGAGGCGCGTCCAGCGCGAAGTTTGCACAACGGTGAAACGATGAAAACCGGGACGAATGGAAAGTGGTGAATGGCGATTTTCTTGACGGGAGCGACAGGATACATTGGAGCGCATGTGGCCACAAATCTGTTGCGAGATCACGGCGCCGCATTGAATGTCTTGGTCCGGGCTCGCGATGCAAGCGAGGCGGAAGGACGGCTCTGGCAGGCTCTGCAACTGCATCTGAACTTCCCGCAGTTTTATGAATACCTGCAGACTAGGGTGCGGGTGTTCCGCGGAGACCTGACTGATCCGGGGTTCGGATTGGCCCGCGATGAATATGACAGGCTGGTGCACACGACGGATTCGGTGATTCACTGTGCGGCATCGCTTAACCGGAAGTCCGAGAAGAGCTGCCTGAATGTAAATCTGCGGGGCACGCTCGAAGTCCTGACGCTGGCGCGCCACGCCGAGCATTATCACGGATTGAGGCGCTTCAGCCAGGTGAGCACGGTTGCGGTTGCCGGGAAGCGGCAGAACGAGGTCGTCAGCGAGGATCGTTCGATTGACTGGGAGCGCTCGGATTACGATCCTTACGCGCGGACCAAGAAATTCTGCGAGCACATGATGCGAGTCCTGCTGCCAGAGACGCCGAAAACAATTTTTCGGCCGAGCATCGTTTTGGGCGACAGCCGTTATGCGGAGACCACTCAATTCGATATGGTCAAGGCGTTTGTATTTCTCGCTGGCCTCCCAGCGCTGCCGTTTCGCCCCACGGACAAAATCGACATTGTGAACGTGGATTTCGTGGCGGAGGCGATCGCTGCGCTGCATCAGAAAGACCGCCCCGCGCACGACACGTATCATCTCTCGTCTGGCGTTGGTTCGCAGTCGTTTCGCGAAATTACGCGGGCGCTGGCAGCGGCCCAGCACAAGCGCGCGCCAATGTTTGTGCCGGTGGCCGAGCGGCCGTTTGCTGGTTCGGTTAATTTCTTGGCGAACCGCAAGGGCGCTATCGGCAAAGGCGCATCGCTTATGAAAGTGTTCATGCCGTATCTGGTCTGGAACACGGTATTCGACAACACGCGGGTGACCGCCGAGTTGGGGAAGAAGCCGGTGCCGTTCTCCGAGTATTGTTATCCACTGCTTAAATTCAGCAGTGAAAACAATTTCGCCTACAAGTACCAACCCTGGCCTGTGGCGGCGGGAGGTACAGCCGCATGATGGACTTCATCCTGGAAGCATGGGTAAGCGGCTCCATCGAACGCGCCAAAGCAGGATGGATGCTGGGCGAGGGAAAACGCTGGCAGCCGGGTGAGAGACTGAAGCTGTTATTTGCAGGCTACAACGGCACGCGAAACATGGGCTCGGATGTGCGTGTCGAAGAGATGCTGCGGCAGATCCGGCATATTCTGGGCTCCGAGCGTGTAGAGTTCAGCGTGATGAGCCAGAACTTCGATTTCTCTCGAGGATACTTTGAGGGCACAAGGCAAGTGCATCTGCCGGATATATTTCCGCCGTTCCTGGCGAATGAAGTGCCGAAGCATGATGGAGTGGTGGCGTGCGAAGGCTCGATGTTCAAAAGCAAGTTCGCCAACGCTCTGACTACGATGATGATCGGGTCGCTGGGAATCGCCGCGGTGCAGAACAAACTTTCCGTCGGATACGGCGCGGAAGCCGGGCACATGGATCCGCTGGTAGCGAAAATGTGCGGGCGCTATTGCCGGAACTCATTCGTGATCACGCGGAATGAAGAATCGCGAACCGTGCTACGCGAACTCGGTGTGCCAACGGAGTTGGGAACCGACACGGCATGGACGTTCGAGCCGCGCCCGCCGGAATACGGCCACAGTGTGCTGCGAAAAGTGGGCTGGGACGGTCGAACGCCGGTATTGGTGGTTTGCCCGATCAATCCATTTGAGTGGCCGGTGAAGGCGTCGGTGGCGAAGTACGCGGTTCGTAGTTTGACCGGTGCGTACAAAGACAGCCACTACCGTACGGTATATTTTCACAATTCAGGGCAGGCGGCGGAGCAAGCCTATCGGAAGTATTGGACCGCGATTGCGAATGCCGTAGACGCATTCCGCAAGAAGAAAAATGTCTTCGTAATTCTAGCCGCGACCGAGCGCCTGGATGCGCGTCCGGCGAACCGGATTTCGGAGAAGCTGGGCGGCGTGCCCGTTCTCACATCGGATGAGTACAACATGTATGAACTGGTGAGCATTTTGCGGGCGTGCCACATGATGGCGTCCTCGCGGTATCACGGAATCGTGACATCGATGCCGGGGCTGGTGCCGTCGGCGGGAATCACAATGGACGAACGTATCCGCAATCTAATGCGGGAGCGCGGCCACCAGGATCTGCTCATGACGGTGGACGATCCGGAGCTTGAAGGAAAGCTGCTGGCCGCTCTGGAAAAATTGAGTTGCGAGGGCGAAGCGATCGCCACTGGCATTGCGCAAACGGTTGTGCGAAATTTGAGAGTGATGGCGCGCATGGGCGTCTACTTTGAGGAGGAAGTGCAACGAAGGTATCCAGAGTTTGAGACGCGGCGAGGTGAATGGAGTTGGGAGGATTATCTGCCGCCGATGGGTCCCGGGCTGCGTGAGCTGGTGGCGGCTTACAATTAAGTCTGTGAGTTGCTCGTAAACGCGATTGTTAACCTACATCGTGAGCGCATCGATTCCATTTATCGCAGATATCTTCGCGCAGCTCCAGGCGGCTGCAGAGGTGCAAATTCTCGCGGAAATCCGCGAGGGCGAAGTTAAAGGCGTAACTGGCGGCCAGTTGTTGGAACTGATCCATAAGGCCAGGACTTTTATTGCTTCCAAAAGGCTGCAAAAAGGCGACCGGTGTGGGTTGCTCGCTGCCAACAGCATTCGTTGGGTCGCGATGGATCTGGCCCTGATGGCCGAAGGCCTGATCGTGGTGCCGCTCTACTCACGCCAGGCGCCAGCGGAATTGGTCGCCATGATGAAAGACTGCACGCCCTCGCTGCTCTGCGCTGGCGAGGCGGCATTGCGGGATGCAATCGCCCAGAGTTGGCAGGATGCTCCCCCGCAATTTCTTTTCGATGAGATTTTTGAAGGCGTAGACGGCGTGCAACTAGATCGACCTCAGGTAGCAGACGGCAGCCCTGTGACCATCATCTACACCTCAGGGACGTCGGGTGAGGCCAAGGGTGTCGTGCTGACGGCGGCGAATGTTGGTTTCATGCTGGAGCGAACCGCCGAGCGCTTGCAACAGCTGATGTCCGGTTCGACCGGGCAGGATTCGACCGAGCAAGACCGGATTTTCCATTATTTGCCATTTACCTTTGCGGCGTCGTGGATTGCTTTGCTGACCTTTTTGAAACGGCGCAGCCTGGTCACAATCAACACGGATCTGACGAAGATTGCGAAAGACATGCGAACCGTCGCTCCGGATTATTTTCTGAATGTTCCGCAACTGCTGGAGCGCATGCGACGAGCGGTCGATGAGCAACTCTGGCAGACTGGCGGCGTGGCGCAGTCGATCTATGCCCGGGCGAAAGCGGCCTGGGCGCGGCGCCACGAAAAGCAAGCGAAAACTGGTGACGCGCTGTGGCTGGGCCTGGCAAATGCGCTCGTTTTTCCGGCGATACGAAAAAAGATGATCGGTAAGAACCTGAAAGCTCTGATTTGCGGGTCGGCACCGCTGAGTGAAGAGACGCAGCTTTATTTCATGATGCTGGGAATCCGCGTGCTGCAGGTTTACGGCCTTACGGAGACAACGGCGATTTGCACGATGGATGATCCCGACCGGGTCGAAATCGGGCGCGTCGGGCCGGCAATTCCGGGCATGGAGATGAAGTTAGGCGAGCATGACGAAATCCTGGTGCGTGGTCCGAATATTTTTCCCGGATATTGGAAACGGCCAGAGCAGACGGCGGAAGCTCTGCGCGACGAATGGTTCCATACCGGCGATCAGGGTGAAGTAAATGAGGCAGGGAACTGGCGCATTGTGGGCCGGATCAAGAATTTGATCGTGCTGGGATCGGGTCATAAGATCTCTCCGGAGTCGATTGAAAGCGCGATCGCGAAACATCTGCCGGAAGCGCAACAGGTAGTCGTGGTCGGGAACGGTCGTGGATACCTGACTGCAATCGTGACCGGCAACGTGAAGCCGGAGCATTTGCAATCCACGCTCGATATAGTGAATCCCGAGTTGCCGCACTACAAGCAGGTGCGTGCGTTTTTCGTGCGCAGCGAAGCCTTTTCGATTGAGAGCGGCATGCTCACCGTCAACGGAAAGCTGAAGCGGGATGTGATTGCGGCGCGGATGAAAGATGAGATTGAAAACATGTATCGGGTGAAGCAAGCCGTGTAGCGGCGGATCGGGAACCGCGAAGGACGCAAAGGTGCACGAAGTAAAGACAGCATCAACAGTGGAGCGCTCTCCAAGCGCCGACGGCGGCGGATTGTCCTGGGCTATCGTCGAGGGCGTAATTGAGCTGGCTTTGCATCGCACACCCTGCAATGAGATAGGATCAGCATCACTGGTGGAGTTGGAGAAGTTCGCCACTTTTTTTGAGGAGATCCAGGCCGAGGCGCATGCGCTCATCATTTACAGCGAACTTAAGCCAGGCTTCTGCGCCGGGGCGGATTTGCGCGAACTCTACCAGCGCTCGCAAGCGATGGAAAAGACCGAGGCTGAACGGGGAGTGCGGAACTTTTTGGAGCGGATTCATCGCGTGCTGAATCTGATTGACGCCGCCCCCCTTACCACCATTGCGGCAGTGCATGGAGTAACGTTTGGAGGAGGATTCGAGTTGGCGTTGGCCTGCGACTTGATTGTCGCCGACAAGATGGCGCGCTTCTGTTTTCCGGAATTGCGGTTGGGCTTAATTCCCGGCTTTGGCGGGATTCCTCGTCTGAAGCGGGATTTGGGCAATGCCGTGGTGAGGGATTTATTGCTGACAGGCCGCAGCTTCAACGCCGCGAAGGCGCAGCAGATCGGCATGGTGAGCCAGGTGGTTGGCGAAGGCGAAGCGTTGCGGGCGGCGCGGTCGACTGCGGCCCAGCTAGGGAAGTTTGATCGCGCCACGGTTGCAGCGGCGAAAAACTTCATCAAACCGATTCCGCATGAGGAGTTGCGGCAGGAGATCGATATTTTCTGTGACTTGTTTGCGCGTCCGGCCGTGCAGGCTGGGCTTCGGAAATTTGTGGAAAGCACAGATGCGCAGCCGTACCTTCCGTAGTTAGCACCCGGCACCGTGGGAAATTAGATTCCTCGCGGCTCCAAGCCGTTCGCGATCACGTCGTAGAGTGAAAGACTATGCAGACCGTCGACCAGACATTGGATGAAATATTGAGTCTTGCCGCCGCGCACTTCAAAGTGCCCCGGGAAAAACTGAACCCGGACGACGATTTCTTCAAGACGCTGTGCATCGACAGCTTGCAGACGCTTGATCTGCTTACCAAACTCGAGAATCATTTTCGCGTCGAGCTGCCGGATTACGAACTGCAAGGTGTCTCCGATTTTCGCACGCTGGCGGGGAAGATTCAGGCTAGGCTTTAGGGAGAGCTCGCCGCTGAGACACATGGAAAAGCCCTCGAGTTCTTGACGGGGAATGTCGAAGAAGCTTTAACTTACGCAGGTAACTGAATCATTAACATGGTATTTTCCGCGTATTGCGCTCTCCGTGGTGAAATAGCTCTTTAATGCTCGATCTCCAAAAATATAGCTGTCTGGGCGCTGCATTGCGCGACGCGATGGAGCGCTTTGAGGCCGAGACTTGTCTCATCGAAGCAGACCGCGAACGCGAGAAGACGCGGCTGACCTACTCCGATTTCAAAGAAATCAGCCTGCCTTTGGCGCGGGCGCTCGAGGATGCGGAGTTCGACGCTGGGAATCGTGCAGCCATCCTCATGACGAATCAGTCGAAGTGGCTGATTTCCGCCTATGCGATTTTCTTTTGCGGCGGGGTGTTGGTACCACTCGATTACAAGCTCACGGCAGCCGAGCAGTTGCAACTGCTGGAGCACTCAAAGGCAATGGTGCTCGTGGTCGAGTATTACCTTTGGCGGGCGATCATGCAATCCCCCGAATTTCACAACATCAAGACCAGACTCGTGCTGGTAACGGAGGCCCCGATGGGCGCGGACCTGGCGGGTGGATTTCGCTGGGAGGATTTCAAGCGCAAGGGCGCGCCCGACTTTGTCATGCGGCGGCGAGAGGACGTGGCCTGCATCGTGTATTCGTCGGGCACGGGCGGGCGTCCCAAGGGTTGTGTGCTGACGCACGACAATTATCTGGAGCAGTGCCGGGCGCTGACTTCGTGGTATCCATTTTGGCCGGGAGTGCGTTATTTGAGCATTCTCCCCACCAATCACGCGATTGATTTTATGGTCGGCTTTATCGGGCCGTTTGTGTGTGGGGCGTGTGTGGTTCACTTGCGTACGCTGCGTCCTGAATTCGTGCGCGATGCCTTTGTGCGCTACCGCATCACTTACGTCGCCCTGGTGCCGATGATTGTAAAGAATCTGGAGCGCGGTCTGCGGGCGAAGTTCGACGAGCTGCCGACCTGGAAACGCGCGATCCTGAATCGAACGATTGCGCTGAACAAGAGGCTGACTCGCGGCAAACCGCGGGTATCGATCAGCCGCTCATTGCTGCCCCAGGTGCATCGGGCCTTTGGTGGTGAACTGCTGGCGGTGTTCACAGGCGGTGCATTCATGGAACCTTCGACCATGCAGTTTTTCTACGATCTGGGAATTCCGGTCGTGAATGGCTATGGACTGACGGAAGCGGGAACTGTTCTGACGGTAAACGATCTAAAGCCGTTTCGTGCGGATACGGTGGGCAAACCTCTGCCCGGCGTGGAATTGCGTGTGCTGAGTCCGAACGACGAAGGGATTGGAGAAATCGCGGCGCGGAGTAAGACCGTGATGTCGCACTACCTCGACGACGCGGAACTGACGCTGGAAACCATTGTCGATGGCTGGCTTCTGACGGGCGATCTGGGGCGCTTCGACAAGGGCGGCCATCTTCAGCTTTTCGGACGCAAGAAGAACATGATCGTCACCGAAGGCGGCAAGAACATTTATCCCGAAGATATCGAGGCGGTTTTCGATGGGCTGCCGGTGAAAGAGTATTGTGTCTTCGCTGCGAATTACGTATGGCCGCAGAAAGAGCTGGGCCTGGAGACGCTGCTGGTTGCGCTGCGATTGGAGCAAAATCAGCGCTTTGACGCCTCGCTTCTGGAAGAGATCGTGACCCGCAACCGGCGGCTGCCGGATTTTAAGCGCGTCGGCGGGTACGTGATCTGGCAAAAAGATTTTCCCCGGACCGCCTCGATGAAGATCAAGCGTCAGGCGCTGGCGGAGGAGATTGGAAAAACTGTTGCTCGGAGTGCGGTGGTGGAGCTGTGAATGAACGGCCACCGTACCTCGCCATCGTGAATCCCGCGGCTGGCGGTGGCCGCAGCCGCAAGCTGCTGGGTCCGGCGCTGGAGCGGTTGCGAGCAGGTGGGATCACAATCGACGTTGAGCAGACGAAGGGCTCCGGCGATGCCACACGGATTGCGCGTGAAGCGTACCGGCGCGGCCAGCGAAGCTTCATCGCCGTGGGCGGCGACGGCACATCATACGAAGTGGTAAATGGACTTTTTCCCGAGGCGAACTCGAGCGAGCGCCCGACTCTGGGGTTCTTGCCGCTGGGCACTGGAAATTCTTTTCTGCGCGATTTCAGCGATCGTGGTGTGGAACACGCGATCGAGTCGCTGATTGCCGGTCGAACGCAAACCTCTGACGTACTTCGCTTGCGCCATCGTGCCGGAGTCATCCACTACATCAATCTTCTGAGCGTAGGCTTCCCGGCCGATGTGGCGACCTTACGGGCACGGCGCTTCAGCGGGCAGGGAGAATTCGGATATGTCATCTCGATTTTCCTCGGACTAGCACGGCTGCAGCGGAGGCCGTTTCCGGTGAGGGTAGACGGTGAAACCGACTTTGACCGGCGGCGCTGCCTTTTTCTTACCTTCAACAACAGCAAGTTTACCGGCGGGACGATGATGATCGCACCCAAGGCCGAAGTGAACAGCGGGCTCATTGAATACGTCCGCTGGGGCCCGATCGGACGGCTGGGCCTGATGCGAAACTTGCCACGACTCTACGATGGCACGCACATCGAACATCCGCTGGCGGAGCGGAAAGCGGTGAAGCGAGTCGAATTCGACTTGAACGCGCCAGTGGATGTAATGGTCGACGGGGAAGTGCTCACGCTGCAGTGCGAAGAGTTGGATGTGCTGCCGGGGGCGTTGCGCGTGGTGGCCTGAGACTCGTGATATAAGAATTAAACCATGTCGGAAATGCATCATGTCTGAAGAGCGGCGAAAGCGGCACCAGGAACGCGTAGGGATGCCCGAAGCGAATCCACCATCGCGCAAGAAGCTGATCTGGGGCGCGATTGTGATCGTACTTGTCGCCGGGTGCGCCGGTTGGTGGTATTACGCGAATCATCGTTATGACAACTTCGCGAAGTGCCTGACCGCGAAGCAGGCGAAGATGTATGGCGCGTACTGGTGTCCGCATTGCTCTGACCAAAAAGAGGAGTTCGGAGGTTCGTTCCGCTATGTGAACTATGTGGAATGCGCCATCAAAGGTTCACGCGAGATGACCCCCGCGTGCAAGGCCGCTGGAATACAGCATTTTCCAACGTGGCAGTTCGGAACGAGTCCGCCCGTGGAAGGAGAGTTTCCGCTACAGGAGCTAAGCGACAAGACCGGGTGCAGTCTGCCGTGACTGCGACTGGAAATCAGGCGGCTGAGACACGCGTATTTTTCGCCAACAAGAACCATGTTCTATTTCTGGCGATCGCAGTTCTGGCATTGGCGGGGGTAGTAGTCTCGGCAGTTTCGCTCGAGCGGCACTATGCGAAATCGGCGACGGCGTTCTGCGATTTTGGCCAGAAGTTTGACTGCGACATCGTCAACCGGAGTGAGTATTCGACGCTGATGGGAATTCCCGTAGCTGGGATCGGAATCGTAGGTTATGCGGTGCTGCTCACGTTGGCGACACTCTACCGCGCCCGGCTCGAGACGCCGTTGCGTCTGCTGGTAACAGCCGTAGCAGGATTGGCATTCGCGCTGTATCTGACCTATGTCGAGGGTTATGTGCTAGGGACTTGGTGCATTTTGTGTTTGAGCTCGCTGGGGCTGATCTCGGCGATCACATTGTTAGCGGGAATCGTGAAGGCAAGAGCTTCCATTCCAGGTTGAATGCTTCGCGTTTGCAGGCGCTCAAAGGCTGAGCGCAATCCTTCCAAGAGCTTTGCAAAAATACTCTTCTGATGGGAAAGATCCTGAAAATCAAGAGTGGAGTCGGCGTAGCTTCCCAGGCGATCCGTGCCGGGGGAGCAACGGGCGATCTGAGACTGCATGAATTTCGCAGCCGCGTTTTCCGGAACACTAGGTTTCTGAGAGTATGGCTTCCTCCCGGTTACGACGATGCGGAGAATGAAGGCCGACGCTATCCAGTGCTGTATTTGAACGACGGCCAGAATCTTTTCGAGGCGGCCACGGCATTTGGAGGAGTGGAATGGCAAGTGGATGAGACCGCCGACCGGCTCATTCGCGAAGCGGCCGTGCCGCCCATGATCATTGTCGGCATGGATAACACCGGCAAGGATCGCATTCGCGAATACATGCCATACCGCTCGATGCACCCGATGATGCTTAGAGTACATGGGCGGCATTACCCGCATTTTCTTATGAAAGAAGTGATGCCTTTTGTTGAAGGGAACTATCGCGTCGCGACAGGTGAAGAGAATACCGGGCTCGGCGGATCATCTCTGGGAGCGCTCATTGCGCTTTACACAGCGATCGTTCGGCCGGGAGTGATCGGCAAGTTGCTTCTTGAGAGTCCGTCGCTGTGGGCGTCGGGTCGGCAACTGATTAAGGACAGCCGCATGGTGAGGATCTGGCCGGAACGAATATTTCTCGCAGTGGGAACCCAAGAGGCGGGAAGCCCTGACCGAAACCGCACGGTCGTGGACGATGTGAGGGAACTGGCTGCGATCGTCCGGCGCGCCGTGCTGAGTGAAAATCGACTACGGCTGATGATCAAAGACGGAGCCGGGCATAACGAAGCGGCATGGGCAGAGCGATTCCCTGAGGCGCTGCGGTTCTTATTCGGTTCGTAAACCCGTACTCAGGCCGTCTTGGCGTTAAAGAGATTTGCCGGGCGTGATTTCTCAACGAGCTGAGATACCACCAACAAAATAGCCATCATCACCAGAACCGAAAGCTGGATGTGCGTCCAGCGGGTCAGCGGTCCAATCAGTGGCAGGGCGTACGCAAGGTAAAGCAGCGGCTTAAGAAGCACACTGGCTGTCTCCGCTGAGTGTTCGATACACCAGTCGGAAAGCAAAAGGAATGCCGGCGCGAGAATCACAAGATCATAGACCGTGAGGTGAGGAGCAACCAAAACCGTAGCCAGCAGCAATGCAGAATAACGCAGCGGCAACGATAGCCGGCTTCGCCAGCAGACGAGCGTGAGTCCGATCGCCACCAACGCACTGACGATGTAGAGCGCGAGCGCCAGGCGGGGCCAGGGCATAAGCATCGTCCAAAAACCGCGCAGCGAGTGGGTTTGATAAGGCCTCGGTTCGAGCACTGGTAACGTCGCTGGCGAGCGGAGAAGCGCTTGGATCCAGGCTCGTAACGGCTCCACGCCGTAATAGGCCCATGCAGTTGCCAGTTCAGCCGTAGCGGAAAGCAGAGCGCCGGCGATCACTTTCCAGTTCAGCGAGACCATGAAAACCAACGCGGCGGCCAGCCCGAGTTGCGGCTTGAAAATGAGACATCCGAGAGCCAGACCCGCTGCGAACTCCCGTTGAGTGCGCAGCGCGTAAAAAGCGAGGGTGAAGCAGGCCAGAGCCAGAGCGGAGGTCTGTCCCCAGGCAATGAGGTGCCAAAACGCCGGATAAGCGAGAGCCAAAACAAGAATTGCGGGTCCCAAGTTGCGCAAGTTGCTGCACGGGCGCCACACGCTGTAGCAGCAGAGGCCATAAATGAGTGAACTCAAAGCAAGCCAGAGAATGAGTGCCCACAAATAAGACATCCGGGCGAAAGGTGCGAAGAAGATGGAAACCTGCGGCGGATAAAGCGGCAAATATCGGATTCCCGCGGCGACAGGCAAGTGTTGTCCCGCCAGGTGCCGTTGCGCCTCCATGTTGTACAAGTCGCCGCCACGATGGGCGAGCGCGAGCGAACCCAGAGTGTAGAAATGCAGAAAATCCGTGCCTTTGAGATTGCCCGCCCGATCGATTAGGCCGGGTGTCGCCATATTCCACGCGTAGACAGACCAAAGGCCGAACAAGAGAATGAGCCCATGAGCGCGCAGGCGCCTGCCCGTCAGCCACGCGTTGACCTTCGCTTTTATCTTGCTCATGCACACGCGCGCCCATGATACCGAATGCACGAATTTATGGGAGCCGCAAATCCGCGCGCTCGCTTGGAAGTACCAGCCTGGCCGCCAATAACAACAAAAGCAAAAATGGCACGAACAGCGTCATTACCGAAGGCAATAGCGGAACTCGGTCGGTCGAATCCACTCGCGGATGAAACACTAGCAGCAACATCAGAGAAACAATCCACGGCCATACCACCACTGCGGCGAAAATACGGCGCCCGAGGCGAGACAGAGACGGCCAGTCTCGAACAACCATCATGACCGGCAGCAACAGAAGAACTTGATTGAAGGGTTGAAACAACGGCAGGATGACAGCAGCGCCGATCAGAAACGCCGCCAAGGTATGCACGAACTCCGCCGAGCTCGCTCCTACTCGGCGATTTCGCCAGGCTAGTGCGAACAGTGCAACGATTGCGATTCCTGTCAAGACTCCTCCGACCCAATTGCCCAGAGCAAGACACAGCAACGACGTGGTCGGAAAATACTTGCGGTAAGCAATGAGTCCGTCCACGAAATAGCGAGGCCAACCGGGCAGAACAAACTCACCGAGCCCGGTCAACGCTGCAAGGGTCGCCCCAAACCCGGCTAGCAACGGCCAGCGCTTGGACCACGCGTTGGCTGCCCACAGCAGAAACCACGCCAAGGGCAGCACAACCATTTGCGGCTTGATCGTGGAAATTGCAATTAACATTCCGGCGATGGCCAGATGATTCCTGACAATGCACCATGCGCTCACTGCGAGAAGGAAAGCCACCACCAGCCCCAGCTGGCGAAGCCGCAATCCCTGCGCAATCTGTGGACTGCTCAGAACGAATAGCGCGATGGCCAAGACCAGAGCTTTCGGCGGCCGCCAGCGCAGAACCTCCATCCATAAAATCACGCTGATCGCAGTAAGCACTCCGAAGAGTATTGCCGCCAAAATTTGTACTTGCGAAAACTGTAGATAGACAGCAGGTGCCAGGAGAAACACCACGTAAACTGGGTAAGCGAAACGCTGCTCGTCAATGACAGGCATTCCCGGGCCGTATTGCTGATCGATCGCGTGTCCGTAAAAAGCCATTTGAATTTCATGGCTCACCTCCGGACTATACGGGTTTCGCCCATGAAGCAGAAGTTCCCGCGTCCCCACCCAACGCGGATATAAATCTCCCATCTGTGCTTTGAGCTTCCCGCTTTTGACATCGATGTAATGCTCCCACGGCCCCAGAATTCTGGACATGTAGAGACAAGCAGTTCCGCCTGCCAATAAGCTCAACAAAAGCCAGAATCGCAATCTCATGTTCTTTGGTTCCAGAGTCGCGCCGCTGCCTTCCTCGTTCCGCCGCGCCGATCTGCCCCTCGTCCGCTCTCACGATATACTTGATCCCCAGCACGCTGCACGCCGAATCAAGTTGACCATTTACAGACCCGGTACCGGCTTGAATCTTCGCCATCCTTCGCAGATTCCGTTGTCGGTCTTTCTGCTGCTGGTCGTCGGGTATACCGCTGTCGCCCCAAACTTCGACCAGCCATTCATAAATTACGGCTTCGCGAGCGCAGTCATTTTTCTCTTTGTCGTTCCTTCCCGCTCCTGGACGTGGATTGTCACAATCGCCGCCGCAGTCGCGTTCGGTATCTTTCATGCTTTCATCCCACGGTTTGCGAATACGGCTACGCAGTCCGTGAGCCTATATGCCGGCTTGCTCGGACGTGGTGCGCTTGCAGCTCTAGGTTTGACGGCAATATGGACTACCCCCAAAGAAAGCCCCCGCTTGCTTAGGATTTTTCTCTTGCCGCTGGGGATCATCTCGTTTGTTCTCGCGTCTCTGCTTGCACTCAACCTAACCGTCGCGACGCATTCGCGCGTTTTGGACTTTTACTTGTATATCTTCGACGGCAGTCTTGGCTTTCAACCCAGTTTCTTGTTCGGCCGGCTCCTTTTGCGCCACAAGCTGTTCGCTGAGTTCGTACGAACAGCTTATTTCGCCCTTCCGGTGTTCATCGGGTTGGCTTGCGCTGGCTATCTAAGATACCGAACCCCATGGCGGCCGCTGGCGATCCTTGCCTCAGCAGGAGTGCTCGGCTACCTGCTGTATTTTGTGTTTCCTGCCACCGGGCCTCTTTATGTGGCCGGGGCCAGCTTCCCTAATTCCCCGCATCCATTTGCCGCCCTCAGGCAAGTACATCCGCACTCCATCGCCCTGTCCGTCCCAGTGCCGCGCAATGCCATACCGTCCTTACACATGGCATGGGCTTTGCTTCTCTGTTTCAATTCCCGGCCATTCTCGCGGACTGTGCGCGGCTTGGCTTTGGCCTACGTCCTGCTCACCATTGTGGGCACCCTTGGAACGGGCGAACACTATTTGGCGGACCTCGCTGTTGCCTTTCCGTTCTCCGTCGCTGTGCAGGCTGGTTGGACGCATTGTCAACCACTCCACCGCAACGCGCTCACTGCGGCGGCGGCGAGTCTTACGCTGATGTGGCTGGCGCTTCTCCGCTATGGTTCCAATCTCTTTCTCGTGTCGCCAGCCGTCCCATGGGGCTGCATTCTTGTCTCGACCATCGCCTCGCTTCTGCTTCTCCGCCAACTCCGCAGCAGGGAACGCGCCAATGTTGACCCTCCAGAACCCGCCGGAACCTGAACTTTTCGTCGACCTCATCCTGATCTGGCCTTGATTCTGTTCTCCGGCGGCCCACAGATTCACCGAGGATCAATTCGGTTTGCCGTTAATCTCGCCCGCGCCCAACGGATGCGAGCATACGTCGTGGAAGTCTACGCCGCAGGGAATGATGAGATATAGGGGAAGATCGCGTGGCTGCACGACGTAGCTCCCAGAGGCAACGGCATCCACGTCCGCGTAATTGTCTAACACGATTCCGTTGCCTGGCCGCGCGCGGATACGAAACTGTTTCGACGACGGCTCGTAATTCGCATAGCTGAAACTATGGCCGATGCAGGCGCGATCAAGATTGTGATAGATGACGAGCGAGCGTAAAGACTGATCGTGAAGGTAAGTAACGACACGCTGCCCCCGAGGCAACTGATTTACCACGAGATCCATCCGGTCTTCCAATTTGTTAAGTTCGCGATCGTCAGTATATAGAAGCGCGAAGAACAAGATTGCCACCGAGGCAAGCGCAACTTTTGTGGCCCTGGTCATAGGAGCAGCAGCCAGAACCGCGCACATCAGCAGACCCGAAGACAACGAAAGTCTTTGGGCAATGTATCCCAGCGGCCTACCGAACTCCGGGAGCAAAAGGCGATCAGGGATCAGCACTACAGCCGCCGCGTTCAGCAACCAAAGTTGAAACGGAACGCTCGCTAGCAAATGCGCCGCGCCCAGGCGCGTGATTACATCGCGAAGCAGCATCGCCCATATCAGCAGCAGGCAGGCAAAAAGGGGGATATACTTCAAGCCGAAAAGAGCGATCTGATTTGCCCCCGTGATAAACGTTAGTTGATCGACAGACCAGAAGTACGAATATCGAGAAGTGAGAACGTAGCGAAGCAGCATCAGCGCCGCGACGCCACATGCCATGAGCAAAAACCGCCGCCGCGGCTGCAGATAATCTGCAAAAGCGATGTAAGCCGCCGTGCCCAGTGCCCACACCACGGGGAACGGATGAGCAACCCACGCGATAATCAGGAGTGGCACAGCCAGGGCCCGAATCTGCCAGCTGCGGCCCCAAAAGACTCCGAGATACCACAGGCACAGACCGAGGGATAGGCAGAAATTGAAAAACCCCATGTGAAAGATGAAGCCGTAGGCGAGCATCGCAACACACGGAAACGCAAACCACCAGTTGCGCCCGCCGGCGCGAAAGATAAACAGGATCGCGCCCCATCCAAACACGAGAACGGAAACAGATACCGCAATACGCTGGGCAAAGTTTGGCCCAACACGTGTGAAAAGCCATTCCAAAATGAGGTCGAACAAGACGTTGTTCGATTGAGGTTCGATCCACAGCCCTGGCGCTGCCCCTCGCCGAATCTGTGAGGCCAGCCAGGCGTTGTAAATATGGCTTGATAAATCGGCCGCCTGAATCCGCGACTGCCAGAAACATGGAATCAGCAACGCGAGCGAAAACAACGGGATCGCGATCCACTCCCGGAAGTGGCCGTTTGGCCGGCGAGTCAGCGCCGCCTGAGTTGTGAGCGATGCTGTGAGTTCTCTGTTCGGAGAGCGATCCGACGGCTGATTTAGTTTCTCGATCACGGGAGCATTCTATGCTCCCGCAGCCTTGGGCTCTGTTACTTTGCCGGTACGCGATAGCGGCGTGACAAATCGGTACGCTAGCGGAATGCAACTGCCAAAGCGAGCAAACTCCAGGTCGCGCTAGGCTGCTTGTTTCGTGACCGGCGAGGCGACGTATTCCCGTCTCTTGGCAGACGAGGTAATGACCTTCATCTCCTGCCAGTCGTAGGGAAACTCTCTTCCGCAATCAAGGCAAGCCACGTAGGTTCCCGTCAATACACTGGCTTGAGGCCGACGGGCCGTCCCGCGAATCGTTACTGGGAAGCTGTACCGGGAATGCCGGCAGCCGAAAAATACATCAATCAGTTTTGCTACCATCGAACACCTTCCACACCCTGGGGTCGTTCTTCCTGGGTTATTCCAAGTGTGCAGTTTCTGTTACGAGAACTGCTGACTTTCCTTAATACGCAAACACTCAAAGTATTAGATTCAGCCGCGACAAAAATGGCTCGCACAGTTGCTATGGACGCACGGCTTACGATGGGCCCTTCCAAGTCATTCTGTTGAGGCTAGTTATAGGCAGTCTTGCCGGAAACACTAGTCAGCCTTCCCATCTATTGTCCACTAGCAAAGTTAAAAGGGTTGTGACAGCCGTCACTAAGGCGAGGCAAACAAATCACGCTAGTCTGAGGAAAAACAGGTCAGAATCCAGGCTGTTGTAACGCCTAGCTGAGATTCAGGGCCTTTTTGATGGTCCCGCGTTCGTTCTGAATCTTTTCCTGAAGCAGAGTGATGGCGTAGATCAGTTGCTCAGGACGCGGCGGGCATCCCGGAACGTAAATGTCGACGGGAATGACTTGGTTGACGCTCTGCACCAGCGCATAGTTCTGGAACACGCCGCCGGAAGTGGCGCACGCTCCCATCGAAATCACCCACTTCGGTTCCGGCATCTGCTCCCACAATTGCCGGATCACCGGCGCCATCTTGTTTGAGACCCGTCCGGCAATGATGATCAAATCGCTCTGCCGCGGCGACGGACGAAATACCTCCGCCCCAAAGCGCGCAATGTCGAAGCGCGACGCCCCCATCGACATCATTTCGATCGCGCAGCAAGCCAGCCCGAACGTCATGGGCCAGATGGAGCCCTTGCGCATCCAGTTCACCGCCGAATCCAAAGTGGTCAGCACCACTCCCTCCGGCGTGGGATTGCCGAAGGTCAAGTCCTTCACAACCTTCTTGCCATTCTCGCTGTCGACATAGGGGCCGAAATTAAGTTCGGGAGCCATAGGGTTATTCTAAACTACGAAGGGAACCTTCTTGCCTTTCCTGCGCTGGCACTCGTAGAATTTCGTGCCGGCTTCATAGTCCTTGATCCTTCCAGCACTCAGCGTGGTCCTCTTTTTCTTGGTATTGAACTGCAGCAAGGGGCCTGCCGCACGAATGAGAAGCGTTTCGATTTCGCGTTCGTGCTTCTTCTCAGCGACCACATAAAAGGAGAAGTACTTGACCTCTAGTTCGTGGCTGTCCCGGCAAGCCCGGAGCCTAGAGAAGATCTTGCCGCGACCGATATACCGAGCGTATCCCATTGAGTCGTGGGCGACGTAGACGCCCTCTCTGCGGCCGCCCAGCCCCCGCAGGTGCCCATTCACCTTATTGATCGCCTCGAAGGGAATCTTCTCCCCAACAACACGAAACAGCCTCCTGACGCCCCCAGCCGCACCGGGACCGGCGTTAAGACTGCCGAATCGTACTGTCCACTCATTGTCCCCCCAAATTTTCTTGACCTTGATGGACTTGACTGATGACTTCTTTGCCATGGATCGTCTCCTGCTTAACAATTAGCAAGTGTGTCGTCCAGGCAGATGCACTGGGACGAAGTCTTCCGCGGGATAAAGATAGTCTTCTCCGGATTCGTCAATCACGCGAATCTGATGCAGCCTGGCTCCGGTTTCATCCGCGACGATCCGGTAGAACTTCCGCAGTTCGAGCGCGGCGGCGTAGCCCTCGTTCTTCACACAGACCGCGAATGGTGCCTCAGTTCGTTTCATCCATTCTCTATGATACGCCGTCGGAGAACTCCGCCAGGTACCTCAGGGCTGAGGCCGTTAGTCATGGGCGGGGCATTATCGCAGCGCTGGAAGCGCTGCGCCACCCAAAGTCAGCGTGCCTTTGAAACCCAGGCCCCTCAAACCGAGAATTTTGGATCGCCCTCGACAATTTGCATCTGGAGTTTGGGCGTTTCTCCCTCTTTCCATAAAGCCGTTCGAGACCTGGCACGGTAGCTCAGCGGCCCTCCATCCGGGCGGTCGCTGCGCTCGATAGGGCGGGGAATGCAAACGAACTCTGTTTCCAGCATGTCGCTGCTTGCGCGAACCACCGAATAGCCATGGCCGCCCATGTCCACAAATGCGAGGTGCGGAGAAAGCTCAGGATTCGACAGCTCGCGCGCCTTGGCAATGTCGCCGCTCCGCGCATACTCCAAACAGGAACGCACACCGTGGCGAAGCAGCAGGTTCAAGGTCGGCTGCGGGCGAGAATCATTCGGTCCTTGTCCAACATAAAGCGAGCGTAGCGGATGATCTTTCGGAAGTTTGTGCTCCAGGGCCTCGACTACACCCGGGGCCGAGATCGAGCCCGTGACAAACGCAATGCCGACCGGGGCAAACGGAGCTGGCGGGAGCGACTTCGCAGCCAATCCGGCCCAGAAACTGTGGCGATCGCCGGCGATGGTAGCGAAACCGGTGATCCCGTGGTCCTGGACGAAATCGTAGATCTCGCTGCGCTCGACAAATGCAGTGCCGTGGTCGCCCGTGGCGGAGCTGGCATAGCCCGCCCCTGGCCAGGGTTTCGTCATTCCGGGAGGCAGGTTTTGCGGATCGGCGCGCATCTCCAGCGTGGCCGTGGTGTTGCCCCAGATCTTCCAGGTCGCCTTGGAGTTCTGCAAACGCTCGAGAAACCACGCTTTTTGCGTGGCGCCAAGAATTGTCTGGGCGGGACGGTCTTTCGAGAAATTGGCGATTTCGGTGTCTCCGAAACGGATCGTCGCCGGAGCATGGCCGCCGTTGTAATCGCGCCCGGCATCGACGATTTGCATGGCCTCTTCGGGGATCCACTGCGGGAAGTCGTCGCTCGACAAAGCTTTCGCTTCCGGCCGTCCCAAGGGTTCTTCCGAGCGATAAGTGCGTTGGTCGGTGACGATCAGTTCGACATTGCGACCCCATCGCAAAGCCCGGTATCCGGTCAGGCTCCCGATAGCGGCAAGATTATTCGGTTCTTGACCGAGGCCGTGCTCGTCGAAGTGAGCCGGACGCGTCTTTCCGTCAAAGATCTGCAATCCTTGCCAGCCCAGCCAGCTGAATTCGTGATTGTCCCACATGTTGACGAAAGGCCAGCGCGCGCGTGCGTCCTGAAGATCGGGGTCGCTGAGATAGGCGCGATAAACAGCGCGATAGTCTTCCACCGTCGTCGGGATATGGAAATCTTGAATTTTTTCGCCATGTGCATAGCGGACAATGTCCCGCAGCCTGCGGTCGTACATGCCTTGAGGCCGATCCTCCGGATACCAGACAATTTCATAAATGAAGTCGCCGAGGTGAAGTACAAAGCCAAGCCGCTCCGCTTCCGGTGAGCGCTCATCCTCGAAAATCATTCTTCGGTAGGCGTTCTGGGCTCCATCGTTGGCATTCTGGCAGCTCACAAAGGCGAACCGCACCGGTCTTGAATCGTCCACATCCGGAGCCGTTATGGTTCGACCAATGCGGCTGCCAAGACCTTCCGGATCGCTAAAGCGGTACCAGTAGACGCGGCCTGGCTTCAGACCGCCGACCAGCACGCGGCAGGTCCAGTCCGAAGCAGGCGACGCTGGAGCGGCGGCCGTCGCTACGACACGCGTAAACAGATCGTCTTCAGCAACCTCGACATTCAACACAACCGGCCGCTCACCGTCTGGCAGGCATCGGGTCCACAAGAGCACGCTGCTGCTGTCCGGATCTCCCGAGGCGACGCCTTCCGGAAAACGATCGCGTCGTTCGCGCCACTGGGTCCGCGACTTCGCCCCAAGCGGATTGCTCCAAACTGCCGTGGCGCCCATGGCGAGCGCCATTTCTATGAACGAACGTCTGGTGATAGTGGGCATCGCTTTCATTCCTACTTGGACTTGCTCGCGGCAAAAAAGTTGTTACGGATTCACCACAATCTTCCCAAACATCTGGCTCTTCTCCAAATACTCATGCGCCGCGCGAATATCGCTTAGCGGGAAGGTACGGTCAAGCACCGGCTTGAGCCTGCCTGCAAAAATGTGCCCGAGCGCTTCGTGCAACTCGCCCATGGTTCCCATGTAGGAGCCCAGCAGCGACAACTGTTTTCCAAACAAATGACGCAGATCAATCCCAACGTTCGGCCCTGTTGTCGCCCCGCAAGTCACCAGTGTGCCGCCGCGCTTAAGCGACTTCACGCTCTCGTCCCAGGTTGCAGCGCCCACGTGCTCAATCACAATATCGGCGCCTTCTTTGTTCGTGATCTTCCTAACTTCTTCGGAAATCTTCTGCTGATAGTGATTGATGCCATAGTCCGCCCCTAGCTCGCGGCCCTTGGCTAGCTTCGATTCATCGCCCGCAGTCGTAATCACGCAGCAGCGGAAAAGTTTGGCAATCTGAATTGCCGCGATGCCCACGCCGGAGCTCGCTCCCAGCACCAGCACCGTCTGCCCCGGACGGATGTGGGTCCGTCCCACGAGCATGTCCCACGCCGTCAGAAACACCAGTGGTACGCTCGCCGCTTGGTCAAAGCCGAGCGAGTCGGGAATCGGAATCACATTCGCCGCTGGAACCGCAATCAACTCGCAGTTCCCTCCGTCCACCGTGTTTCCCAACACTGCGAATTCCCGGCACTGATTCTGCACTCCCGCAGCGCACTTAGCGCAGTGTCCGCAGAAAAGCATGGGCGCAAGCAGCACTCGTTGCGCCGCTTTGAATTCGCCGACATACTCGCCGACTTCGACAATCTCTCCGGCAATGTCGCTGCCAAGAATATGTGGCAGCTTCACTCCCGGCAAGCCCTTGCGCACCCAGACATCGAGATGGTTCAGCGCACAAGCCCGCACGCGCACCAGCACCTGATCTTTTCGAAGCTGCGGATCGGGAACGTCTTCGTAAATCAAAACCTCCGGCCCACCGAATTGATGAATGCGGACTGCTTTCATAGAAGCGTTCTCCTGTGTTCTTCAGGCAAACATAAGCATACTGGCCCACATTGGAAATTCCCAATCCGGCATCACAAATGAAATTTCTTCTACCGACCCCTCACCTCCGCCGATGCCAAGCGTAGGATTTCATTGGGCAAGCTGCGGTCTAGAGGGTGTTGCCAGTGGGTACTGGACACGGCTTGCCAAGCCGGTGAGTGGCTTTCATCAGCCACTGCAGTTCGACTCTGCCACCCTCTGTGTTCCACTCACCGAAAAAGAGTTAAGGTTGTGGTGCAGTTTGAATTCGATGCCACCAAAAGTAAGCTTGACAATCGTTCTGTGGCGGTTCACGATTGAAATGCTTGGCAAGCCGTGTCGTACCTAACTGGTTTAACGCGAGGCCCCGGAATGATGACCTGGGGCTTTTGCTTTCGCAACCCTTGTTTGACTCCCTCTGTTAACCGACTGATAATCAAAACTGCAAGCCGCGTGCAGCCATGGACATCTACGAGCAAATCGTCGAACTGCGCCGCCAGGGCCGCCGTGGCGCCGTCGCCACCATCGTCAACGTGCGCGGCTCGATTCCTTCTTTCAAGACGGCGAAAATGCTGGTGCGCGACGATGGCTCGATCGTCGGCACCATCGGCGGTGGTTGTGTCGAGGCCGACGTCTGGCAGGCAGCGCGCGAGGTCATGGAATCCGAGAAGCCCCGCACCCTGACCTTCGACCTCAATCAAGATCCTAAGTACGACACCGGCCTGGTCTGCGGCGGCTCACTCGAGATTTTTGTCGAGCCCGTATTACCTCCAGCGTTACTTTATGTATTTGGGGCAGGTCACGTTGCCGTAAATCTTTGTCAGATCGCCTCGAATGCAGGCTTTGACCTGATTGTCACAGACGATCGCACCTCCTATGCCACCAAACAACGCTTTCCGGCTGCGCAAGAAATTCACGTGCTCGATTTCGACGAAGCCACGCAGAAGCTCGAACCGAACGAAACTTCCTATATTGTCATCGTCACCCGCGGTCATCGCGACGACATGCGGCTTCTGCGCTGGGCGGTGCAGACTCGCGCCCGCTACATCGGCATGATCGGCTCCAAGCGCAAGGTGATCGGAATCTTCAAAACACTGCAAGAGGAAGGCCTGCCCGCGCATCTGTTCGAGCGCGTCCACGCGCCCATCGGACTCGACATCGGCGCGGTGACGCCCGAGGAAATAGCCGTTGCGATCACCGCAGAGCTGATCGCGGTTCGCCGGCACGCCACTGCCGCGCTGCCTCACATGAGTTGGTTCCATTTGCAAAGTTCTGAAACCGAAACGAACAATGCACCGGACGCTGCACTCGAAGAACACGAGTAAATCGCTCACTTATTGTTGATTGTGTCGCCGCGACAGGATACGTCTGAGGAGACTCATGGCGAAATGGAACTGGCGTAGCCTTTTGCTCTTCGAGGCGATAGTTTCCTCGATTTCCCTACTCTTCTCGATCGCAGGCTCCGTCTCCCGACAGATTGTGGTGACTGTTCCCGTGTCGGGAGGCTTGTCGGTAGGCTCCAACACGATTTTGTTCTTGCTGGGCAGCTTTCTTCCCGGAGTCGTTCTGCTCCTCATGTCCAGAGAATGCAGGTCGGCGACCTTCCGACTCAAAGCCAGTTTCGTAGTGTACGTCAATGCTGCCCTGATTGGTTTTGTCTTGCCGTTTTCAAGCTATCTCGGCGCAAGAGTTTCTTACCTTCCGTGGAATCCAAGCACACTCCCAAGTCTCATTCGAGTTTTTGCGATAAACCTGCCGTTATCCCCGCTATGGGAGGAAATCATTTGGCGGGCGTATTTCTTTCCCAAGGTCAATTCGATAATGCGGAGGGGACCATCCATAGTCGTTGCAGCACTCGGATGGACCGTTTGGCATGCCGGTTACTTGTTTCAGCTCCATCACTCTGGCATTCGAGCTGCAATCATAACCATTTTTGTGGTTCAGATCTTTCTCGGAGGCATTGTTCTCTGCTCAATCTTTGCGCTAGGTCGCAATTCTCTCCTACCATGTGTTCTTTTGCACACAGCTTTCAACGCATCCAGCGCAGCATATTTTGGAAGCTACAATCGAGTTAACGACCAAGGTTCATACATTGCAGAAACTATATTCACGCTCGTCGTCGCCATCGTTGTGTTTAGGGTGGCGCTCCGGCGGGCAGGAGATGCCTCAGCCCTCATTGCGAGCATCGCCGTTTCGGCTTGACCCTTCAAGCCCGTCAACAATTCTCCGTAATTTCCTGCTATCTTCGCAGCATGATCCGCGCCTCCACCTTCGCGAGTGTGATCCTCGCAGCCGGAGAATCCTCGCGCATGGGCCGGGATAAAGCTTTACTGCCCTGGCCGCCGCTCGCCGGGCAATCTCCCTCGAATAGTACGTTCCTCTCAGCCGCGATTCGTTCGCTCCTGCTGGCCACCGACTTCGTCGTGGTCGTGGTCGGAAAAAACGAACCCACGCTGGCGCCCATCATCTATGCTGACGGGGCCTCTCTCGTGGTCAACCCCGAGCCAAGCCTGGGCCAGTTCAGTTCGTTGCAAGTCGGCCTGCGCGAAGTGCTGAACCACGGTCGTGACGCAGCCATGGTGACCTTGGTCGACCGCCCTCCGGCGAACGCCGCAACCCTCCAGACTCTGCACGATGCCTTCGAAACTGCCGATCCAAACATCTGGGCCGTTGTCCCCGAATTTTCAGGGAAGCACGGCCATCCCTATCTTGTCGGCCGCGAAATGATGGAAGTGTTTCTCCGCGTCCCCGCCACATCGATCGCCCGCGACGTCGAACACCAGCACCACGAGCATATTCAGTACCTCCAAGTCGACGATCCTCTGGTCGCTCTCAACATCAATACTCCGGAAGACTACGCTGGACTGCTGACGAGCTCTACCTGACCGGCACGGCGCCATTGCCACCTTCCCTGGAAGCACGTTATCGTCGATGGATGAACGCTGCAGAGGCAGAAACGTTTCTTCCGAGTACCAGAGAATTCCTCGATTCGGTTCTTCGCCTCAATCCCCGGGTCGCCGCGTTTGACTGCGACGGCACACTCTGGTCGGGCGACGCCGGTGAACGTTTCTTCGACTGGGAGCTGCGAGAGGGTGGGATTGTCTCTGACACGCTCGATCGTCCCATGCGGGAGCGTTACGCCGCCTACAAGCGGGGCGAGGTCGATGAAACCACGATGTGTGGCGAGATGGTAACCATGCACCGGGGCCTTTCCGAGTCGAAGCTGATGGCCGCCGCGGTCCGTTTCTTCGAGCAGTTCTTTGTCTCGCAGATTTTCCCGGAGATGCGCGAACTTGTCCGCCGCCTCCAGGAAAATGACCGCGAGGTCTGGGCCGTTTCTTCGTCGAATGAATGGGTCATCCGCGCCGGTATGAAGCACTTCGGCATACCCGATAGCCGCATTCTTGCAGCCAAGGTGGAAGTCGAGAATGGCGTCGTTAGCGATCGTCTGGTTCGCGTGCCCTCTGGTCCGGGTAAGCAGGAAGCTTTGCGCGAGGTTGTCCGGAAGGAGATTGACGCCGCCTTCGGGAACTCCCGCTGGGATGCGGAGATGCTGGCCATGGCGAAGCATGCGATTGCGGTGAACCCGAATCCGGACCTCGAAACCGCGGCTCGCGAACGGGGCTGGAAAATTTATTTTCCCGAAGGGACTCGTCCGCTGAGCTGAGCGGCGTCGGCGAGCCGTTTACAATTGACCTGCAAATGTATTCCGCGCTGTTACTTGACCACTTTGAGAACCCGCGCAACGCAGGAGAAATTGCCGACGCCGATGCCACGGTGGAAATTGAAAATCCCGTGTGCGGAGACATTTTGCGCCTGACCCTGAAGGCCAGTGGCGGACGGATTACCCAACTGCGATTCAAGGCTAAGGGATGCGTGGCGGCGATTGCTTGTGGCTCGGCACTGACCGAATTACTCGCTGGGAAAACAATGGACCAAGCGCGCAGCCTGCGGCGCGAGGACCTCGACGCCGCTGTCGGCGGCCTGCCCCAAGCCTCAGCCCACGCCGCTCAGTTGGCCCTGGATGCGCTTGCGGTAGCTCTGAGCCGCATTAAACAGTAACTTAGGAGCTATGCCCTCATCCCACACACCGCGCCGCATCGCCTGCCTTCAACCCAGCGCGACGGTGATCCTTGCCGCAGTCGGCGAACTCGACCGAGTTGTGGCGTGCACGAAATATTGCGCCGATGTAGTTCCCGAAATTACGGCACGCACACCCATCATCCTTGCCGCCTCCTGGACCGCGAACGCCGAGCAAATATCGGCAGCGCAACCCGATCTGGTCATCGCCTCGGTTCCTTATCAGGAGAAGGCGGTCATAGAGATTCTGAAGTCTGGAGCGCGGTTCCTGGGTTTCGCCCCGAAGAATCTAGCCGACATTTACGCCGACATCGCGATCATCGCCGGCATCGTCGGGGCGGGTGACCGCGGCGAGGATGTGATCGCCCACATGCGCCGGCGAATTGAGGAAGTCCGCGCCCGTAGCGCAGGGTTGCCGCGGCCCAGAGTTTTCTGCGAGGAGTGGGGCAAGCCACTGATTACTTCGCAGGCCTGGGTCAAGGAACTGATCGAAGCCGCCGGTGGCGATTTTCTTGGCACGCCGGGCCGCCAGATTGCCGCCGAAGAGGTAGCGCGACTTGATCCGGATATAGCAATCGCCGCCTGGTGCGGAGCCGGCGACCGCGTTCCGCTCGAAAAAATCGTGGCCGACCGGAACTGGCAGCGAACTCGCGCCGTTTGCGCCTCCCGCGTGTACTGTGTCCGGGACGAGTTCCTGAACACGCCCGCGCCCACCCTCCTCCATGGACTCGACGCCCTGGCGTTTGCCATTCATCCCGAGCTCTTTGCCGAAACCGAAGGAATCCGCCAGATTACCTTCGTTGCGTCTTCCACAGCCGCGAATCCGACACTCTGAGTTAAGATTCTCCTCATGCCCGTCACCACCAGAATTGAAGAAGTCCGTAATGAAGTTACTGTGCTAGCCGAGGCATCTCCCTTAGCCAGCGATCTCATGCAAGGAGTCTGCAAGCTGTTGCACGAGCGCATGCTGAAGTACAGCTGGGTTGGCTTTTATATGCTCGAACCGGGGGCCCTCCCGCCAGTGCTGGTGCTCCAGGCCTTCGTAGGCGCCATGACTCCCCACACTCGAATCCCGCTGAACCAGGGTATTTGTGGAGCCGCCGCATCGAGCGGCAAGACGATCGTCGTGGACGACGTCAGCAAAGATCCCCGTTACCTTGCCTGCTCGCTGGAGACGAAATCAGAGATTGTTGTCCCTGTTTTTGTGAAAGGCCAGGTTACCGGCGAACTTGATATCGACAGCCACTTTCCCGCCGCATTCGGAGACGAAGACCAGAAGCTCGTCCAATACTGTGCTGAAATCGTGGGAAAGAAGCTGGAGAAATCGAAATGAGAGTCGAAAAAGATACCTTCGGAGCAAACCGAGAGTGAATCCGTAAGGCTGGATTGTTGCGCCAGCCTCTTCTTGCGCCACTACACCTGCGTATGAAACGTGTCGTCGCCGCTGTAATCGAAAAGAACGGCAAGGTGTTGGTTTGCCAGCGCACGCGGCATCAGACCATGCCACTCAAGTGGGAATTTCCCGGTGGAAAAATTGAAGAACGCGAGCAGCCTCGCGACGCGCTGCGCCGGGAATTGGAGGAAGAACTCGGAATCCACGCCAACATCGGGGATGAGATTGCCCGCCTGCAGCATACCTATCCCAACGGCGCGACCGTTGAGCTTAGATTTTTCGTTGTGCGCGAATATGGCGGCGAAATCGAGAACCGGATCTTTCGTGACTTACAGTGGTCGGCTCCCAAAGACCTCGCCTCGTATGATTTTCTAGAGGCCGATGCATCACTCGTGAAAGACTTGGCCGCTGGAAGACTTCTCTGAAATCCCGGACGTACCGGCGCGCGTCTATACTTCGCACTAGCCCCCGTTTCTCAATGTCCAGAACCAAGCAATCGTCAGACCTATCATCACGACCGTGGTCAGCCAAGCCACGCCATTAAACAAACGCGTGTTCACGTACTCTCCCATCAGTTCTTTCTTGTTGATCAGCAGCAGCATGAAGAACAGCACAAAGGGCAGTACCACACCGTTCACCACTTGTGACAATACCGCGATCTTTATCAGAGGCAGCCCCGGAATAAGAAGTACGGCTCCTCCAGCCACAATCAAGAGCGTATATAACCAGTAAAAGACCGGCGCCTCGCCGAACTTCATGTCCACTCCCGACTCAAAGCCCAGCCCTTCGCATACTGTGTAAGCCGTGGAGAGTGGCAGAATCGAAGCCGCGAAAAGCGACGCGTTGAACAATCCGACGGCGAACAGGATGTAAGCGTACTGCCCAGCCAGCGGCTTCAGGGCTTGTGCAGCATCAGCCGCATACTTGATGTCGCGGTATCCGTGCACGTAAAGCGTCGCGGCGCAGGCCACGATGATGAACCAGGCCACCACGTCCGTAAATATGCAGCCCGTGATCACATCCCAGCGCGAAGCCCGAAGCCCGCGTCGCGTGACGCCCTTTTCCACGACTGAAGCCTGAAGATAAAACTGCATCCATGGCGCGATCGTAGTTCCGACCACCCCGATCACCATGAATAGATACGCCTGCTGGCGAAAGGCATGCAGGGATGGCGGCTTAATGGTGGCAATCGAGGCATCTTTCCACAGCGGATGCGCGAGCGTTCCCGCAAAAATATAAGTGATGTAAAAGAACGACGCTGCCAGAAAAACTTTTTCGACGCTCTTGTATTGCCCCTTCACCACGATCAGCCAAACGATGACGCCGCAAACCGGCACGGTCACGTAGCGGGAAAGGCCGAACAATTCCAGGCTGGTGGCGATACCAATGAACTCTGTCACAACGTTTCCAAAGTTGGTGATCAAAATCCCCAGCATCATCAGAAACGTGATGCGCAGCCCGAACTCTTCGCGAATCAGGTCGCTCAAGCCCTTGCCCGTTACGGCTCCCATGCGGGCGCTCATCTCCTGCACCACGATCAGCGCCAGCGTGACCGGGATCATGGTCCACAGCAAAAGAAATCCGTATTGCGCTCCGGCCTGCGAATAGGTCAGGATCCCGCCGGCGTCGTTGTCGACGTTGGCCGTGATGATCCCCGGCCCCACTACGGCCAGGAACAGCAGGGTCCGAGTTTTCCAGCGTTTCGTCAGCCTCATGAGCACATGTCGCCGACATTGGAATCAAAACCACCACGGACGGGGTTGCATTTTCCGATCACGGCGGCCAGCAGCCCTGCCCAAGGCCGCATCAGAATACATGGGCAATGCGTGTCAGCGATATATCAAAATGAAGCTTGGCGAGAAAAAGCTTGGCCAGGAAAGCTATGACCGAAAATGAATCGGCAAACGGTTTAATATGGTTTCGAGCCCCGATTCGGCAGGGCCAAAACTCCGGATGACAAAAAGTTCCGCGCGCGCCTTCTACCTTCTGATTGTCATTGTCGTTGTCTTGCTCGATCGCTGGACCAAACACCTCGTGGCACAGCGCATCCGGCTCTATGCTCATATTCAAATCATCCCAGGCTTCTTTCGCCTCACCCATACCGAGAACACCGGCGCCGCTTTCAGCCTGTTCGCGGATTCTCCCACCCCGTGGAAAACTGGGCTGCTGATCGCGTTTTCGGCAGTCGCCTTGGTGGTGGTTTCAGTTCTGCTCTGGAAGAATCACCCTGCTCACATGGCCACCGGCATTGGCCTGTCGCTGATTCTCGGAGGAGCGCTCGGCAATCTCTGGGATCGCCTGGCGCGCGGGCGCGTCGTCGACTTCCTGCTGTTCTACGTAAAGCGCTATCAGTGGCCAGTCTTCAATCTGGCGGACAGCGCGATTGTGGTGGGCGCGGGGTTGTTGGTGCTGGAGATTCTTTTTCACAAGTCGAGCGGGCCGGAGAAGTCGCGGCCAAACTAAGACCGCATTGATCTTAGACACTACCCGTGAGTTTGCTGATTGACACAGGTTCCGTGTGCACTTATACTGTGTAGATGAACGTGACTCTGTCTGTGGACGAGCAATTGCTTGCTCGCGCCCGCAAAAAAGCGGAAGCCCTCGGTAAGAGCCTCAATCAATTGATTCGGGACTACCTGCAATCGTTGGCAGGCGTAGACGACCCGGAACGAAGTATTGAGGAGTTCAAGCGGCTCTCGGGCAAGGGCAACTCTCGCGGCTGGCGCTTCAATCGCGACGAAATTCACTCCCGGCAAGACGATGCCCGCTCGTAGTTTCTTCGACACCAACGTTCTCCTTTACGCCGACGACAAAGCTGCGCCCGCAAAACAGAGCCGCGCCCTCGCTCTGGTGGCCGAGCATCGCCGCGCGGGAACGGGCGTGGTCTCGATGCAAGTGCTGCAGGAATATTTTGTGTCAGTCACGCGGAAGTTGCGGGTAGATGCGGCCATTGCCCGCCGCAAGGTTGAACTGCTGGCAGAGTTCGACGTCGCTGCGCCGGAACTGGCGGACATTCTGGCCGCAATCGATCTGCATCGGCTTCACAGCTTTTCCTTCTGGGACGCGCTGGTCATCCGTACCGCCAAGCAGTCCGGTTGCACCGTACTGTTCTCGGAAGACATGCAAGATGGCCGAGAGATCGATGGTGTGCGGATTGTTAATCCGTTCGGATAAGAGGTTGGTGTTAAATCTCGCGGATAGCGCGATTGTGGTGGGTTTTTAGGAGGGCGCCGCAATGAAAAACTTAGCACGCGCGGGAGGCGTCGTTGCCCTGCTATTGTTGTGCGTTATCTGGTACGTCATTGCTGCCGACTACAGCGATCGAGTTGCTTCTGGCACATACCATCTTTCCCAGAATGGCGAAACCTCGACCTTGATTCTCAACTCCAACCACGGCTTTCAGCAGGAACTGAGTAAGCATGGCAGAGTAGAGCGTGCAACGGGGACCTGGCGGCGCATCGGCGAGGGTGGCATCGCATTTTCTAAAGAGTTTCTCACCCTATCTGGGCAGGAACCAGGAGCGGACGGAACTGCCTATGGCGAAATCCACAAACGTTTCGGATTTCTCGTTTCCCTCACCCTCGCTCAGTATCACGTGCTATGGTATGGGCGCGTCGATTCTTCTCCTGGCAATTCGGTGCCCGGCACTTATACCGGTGATGAAGAAGGAGTGACGGCTACCTTGGTACTTTATCCGAAGCACACCTTCGAACAATCGGTCAGCAAGCTCGGCATTACAAGGCAGGCCAAAGGAACTTGGAGCTCGACCAAGAACGGAGACGTTGTGTTCTCGAAGGATTTTCTAAAGGCATCAGGAGAGGCCCTCAGGGACGACGAAACGGCATCTGCTTGGAACCCGAAAGGTTCCAACCTCCAGATCCAGATCGCCGTAAATTCCAAGTCGGGCGCGCCGACCTTTCGGAAGAGCCAGTCCCTCTGGTAGTTGTAGCTGCCCTCGATTGCCTTACGGCGTCCCATAAATCTGCTTATAAACGCTGGCATTCCTCAAAATCGCCTGCACATATTCCCGCGTCTCGGTGAAGGGAATCGATTCCACGAACTCCTGCGGGTCGCGATACTTTCCCTGGCTCAGCCAGTCTTCAACCCGATCCGATCCTGCGTTATAAGCGGCCAGCGCATATTCGAACCCACCGAACTTGTCGACCATGCCGCGGAAATAGCGCGTGCCCAATTGCAGGTTCACCGCGGGCGTGTACAACTGGCTGGCGGTATATCGGCGGAGCTTCACTTCTTTAGCCACAGCTTTTCCGGTCTTGGGCAATAACTGCATCAGCCCAACCGCATTGGCTTTCGAAACCGCATTAGGATTGAACTCGGACTCCTGTCGAATTAACGACGCCACCAGGTAAGGATCCAACCCGTTGGCCGCCGCATAGCGCTTCAGGTCTCCCCAATAAGCCTTAGGGAATAGCGCTTCCCAATATTTCCGAGGCAGATCGGGAATATCGAGCGCGAAGTAATTCGGCGCGGAGTGCTTCATCACCTCGATCGCCTGGTCGTAATGCCCGGTCTCATCGTAGATTTGCGCGGTTTCCGCGGGACCCCAACTGCCGCCATCGGCCGCTGCCGCAGCCCGCAACTCGCGCACCGCAAAGTCGACGAGCCCGCCATTTCCAAGCAGCTCCGCCTTCTGCACGTGCAATTCATCCGACGGCGGCTCCGAGTCCGCCACCTTGCCGCTGCCATCGAGCGATGGAACGCGATCGAGCAACGCATATTGTGTCGTCGTATCGGTGGCGGGAGGCGGCAAGAGTTTCATCCTATCGCGCGCCAGTTCCGCATAGTAGAAGTTGCGATAGCGGTCCGAAATCTTCTGATAAAACGCCCGGGCCATCAGAGGCTGGTTGTCTTCCTCAGCTAGACGCGCCCGCCAATAAAGCGCCGCAGGAGTCTCTGCCCCTGAAGGATACAGCGCGATTTGTTCTTCGAATGCCTTCTTAGCTTCGTCGTTGCGCCCTTGCCGCAGAGTCAGCCATGCAGCCTTCCAGTGCACATACGAAGCCCGAGGGCCGGTGGGAAAACGCTGCTGCGCCTCCCGGAAGGCATCCAGAGCCTGATCGTACTCGTGATGCACAAGATGCAGATTAGCCGCCGAGAGCAGCGCCTGCTCCAGCCACGGACTGGTTGGAGCCGCCTCGCGTAATTCCACCACAGTGCGGTAAAAGGTGGCGTTATCGTTGCCATTCCAGGCGATCTGACCCAGTAGATACAAACGATGCGCGTTTACTTCGCCGCTCTCACTGCCCAGCAAAGCCAGAACCAGTTTGGCATCACGGTCCCTGCCTCCGCGATGAAGCGCGTCCGCCAGGGCAATCTGGATGAAAGGTCGGTCACCAGGACTGGACTGGTTGACCAGGCTGCGATATTCTTCCGCCGCTTCTGCATAACGGTGATGACTCGTCAGTCCGTCGGCTCGCGTTTTGATCTCAGCGAAAGTTGGAGGCGGCACCGAGGGCAGCTTCCGCAACTCGACGTAGACCGCATCGGCCTCTGCGCTGTTCGGCATCGTGTAGTAAATATTCGCGAACGTTTCGGCCGCTTTCGCAGTCTGGCCCGATGCGGCGAAGGCCCGTCCCAATGCCAGTTCCAGGTCCGAACGCACCGGCAGTCGATCCTGCTCCAATAAACTCGCGGCCTGCGCCGCCTGACCTTCGAGCATTAACGCGCCGGCGTAACTCACCTCGGCATCGCGCCCCAGCAGGGAATCCGGATGTGCTTTGCCAAAGTCTGCCAGGTTTGCCAGAGCTTCTGCTGTGTGTCCCATCTGCAGGTAGGAAGTTCCCAGATAATAGGCGACGTAATCGCCCAAGTCTCCCGCATTGACTTTGGCGCGGTTCAACGGATCAATCGCCTTCGCAAAGTCCCGATCGAGCACATGCGCGTAGCCCACCGCCAACCAGGCGAGGGCTCCGGCATCTTCCTTGGCGTGGGCGCGCGCGTAGGCTTCAACTCCGGCGTAGGCCGCTGGCGAACGATTTTCCAGGAGTTGTTGAGCCATCGGACGCAAGCTGGCTGATGCCACGAACGCCTGCCGCATGCGCTGCACTCGTGGAGAAATCGTCCGGCGTTTCCGGCTGCTGACCGGTTGACGCTTGGCGGCTCCAACTGTGGGTTTCTTCGAAGCTGCCTTGGGCGCTGCCGCCCGCTTTGGATTGTTAGTCTCGCCGCTCGGCGTGTTCGGAGTAGCCGGCTTCGCGGAAGTCGTATCCGTTTGGTTTGGAAGGGAATTGACCGCAGACTGCCGCGGTTCCACAGAAGACGCATTCGCGCTAAAAAAGCCGCAACAAAGCGCTGCGGCTGCGAGCACCCACCATTTCATCGAACCTGATCGCACTACTTTTAGTTTTCGCGAAGACACTCTACTGCCAGAACCTGCCGCCAAATCTAGCGGCGGAAATTCGCACCCATGATTGAAATATCGTCCTCAGCCAGACTGCGCAGCAACTCCGCTTGAAAATAATCGGTGCTTGCTGCCGCCGTGCTGCCGTACCGCTTTTGAAACGTTCCCCGGCTCTTGTCGATATCTTCCTTGAGCCGATCATACAAGTCCTTATTGCGGCGCCCCTCCGCCACTTTCGCCTGATTGTAGAGTTTGATTTCATCCACCAATAGGCGTGCGAAGCGTTGCGCCTTGCGATGGACGTCGGCATCCTCCGGCGATAATCCCGCCAGGGGATCGGTGGCTGCGGCCGGCGCCGCCGCAGCACTCCCCGAATGGGCCGAAGCCACTTCCACCACTTCAGCCGCAGGCTCCGCCTCAGTCGGAATGCTGGCGGGCGCGTGCTTGGGAGTGTGCGCCGCGAAGGGATCGGAAAACGAAGAAACCGTGTGTACCGGCGCGGCCGCAATCTCGGCCCGGACCGCGGGCTCGCCGTCTTCCTTCGCAGGTGCGTGCTTGCGGAGCGAGGTGACTTCCAGCCATGCGCTGGTGGCAATCACCAGTAATTCGAGCGCGTCGGCATCCAGCTTGCCGCTTTCGCCGCCATCGGCGTAAACCAGCGCTGCAACTTTATCTTTCAGAGTCAGCGGCAAAACCAGTACCTGCTCGTTGGCTGGCCTCCCGAAGTGGTTGCCGAATTGTCCGCCCATCTCCGCGACATTTCCCGGCGTCGCAACCCGGTTTTGGTAGGTGTGCGCCACGGGAACGGCATTCATATCGAGCGGAAAATCTTTGACGGCTGCATCGTCGGCGAACCCGCGGGATTGCCACCCCGACGCGCTTCCCGCCTTCACCACGAACAGTGCGATGCGAGAACAGTACGCACTTCCGGTGTCCAGGAGCGCCCGCAGAATTTCCTTTTGCGTCGAACCCGCGTGGATGTTGGAAACAGCGCGAACCAGCGAGCCGGCCTCTTCGCGCGCCGGAAGCGGAGCTTCGCCCACCTGCGCCGGCAAAACCTCCAGCACCTGCTGCACAATTTGCGACTGCAGCTTTGGCATCTGCGCCGCAATCGCTTGCGCCACAGCTTGCTCAACCGCCTGCCGAATTTCCGTTCGCCGCAACTCGCCGTGTTTCTCGTTGCGTTCCGCCATGTCTAAGAACCGTGTCCCTCGAATGCTATCCGCGCATGCATACCCTAAGTGCTGATTATACGGCACTTGTGGGACCGCCCCAGAGTACGCAAGGACGTGTTCGACTGCGTAGCCGCCTACCCTCTCGACTTTATCTTAAATTCAATGCCGGTCAAACTTGAATGCGATTGGGCAAACACTCTGGTTACCAAGTAGAATAACAGTTACGTTTTTAGTTCCGCGCTTTCGTTACCAAAATACTGCATCGTCAAGAGAATGGGAGCCATCCAAAACAAACTAGAAGGGCCTGTCAGTGATGAACTGACCCTGGTCCAGGCCGCCAAGCGGGGCGACGACTCAGCCTTTGAAGAGCTGGTTCGCCGCTACGACCGCAACGTTTTTAGGATCGCGCAGCACATCACGCAGAACCGCGAGGATGCGGAAGATGTAGTGCAGGAAGCCTTCCTGAAAGCGTACGGCAACCTGGCGAAGTTTCAGGAGCAGTCGAAGTTTTACACCTGGCTGGTGCGCATCGCCGTCAACGAAGCGTTGATGAAGTTGCGCCGCAGGAAACCCGAACGCACGGTCTCACTCGACGAAGACATCAAGACGGAAGATGATTCGCTTCCTCGTGAAATCGCCGATTGGAGCCCGAATCCTGAGCAGCAGTACAGCCAGGCGGAGTTGCGGGAGATTTTGAGTAAGACCATCCAGGGTCTTCCCCCGGGCTTTCGGACGGTGTTTGTACTGCGAGACGTGGAAGGCCTTTCGACGGAAGAGACGGCGGCGGCGCTGGAGTTAAGCGTGCCCGCGGTCAAGTCGCGACTGTTGCGGGCCCGCCTGCAGCTTCGTGAAAGATTGGGGCGTTTCTTCCAGAAACGCGAGAGTGGAGATGGCGACCAGTGAAATGTTCTGATTTTTTGCAGGAGCTGACCAACTATTTGGACGGTGTCCTCGACGAACCCACAAAAGCCGAATTGGAGAATCATCTTTCCTGGTGCCACAACTGTTATGTGGTTTGTGACACCACGAAAAAGACTATCGAAATTTATCGCGACTCACAACTCTACGAACTACCCGAGGACCTCCGCTCCCGCCTCCGTTCCGCCATCATGACCAAGTGCCAGGAACATAAGAAGCGCGGCCCGCAGAGCGTTTGAAGACTGTTATCCTGAGACGATTGTCATCCTGAGCGTAGCCGTTTTTCAGGCGTAGCGAAGAGCCTGCCCTGAGCGAAGCCGAAGGGATCTCCCGCTTAACCGGCCCTACGCGTAAGCCAAACTGCCCCACTACCAATTTGCCGGCAACCCTGCGGGACTTGCCCCATCGCTTATAATTAATCTCGCGCCCTGGGGTGTTGCATGCCGCATTTTAGGAGTACCGCTGTCCCTGTTTTTCTTCTCCTCTTCGCTCCTGTGCTCTCGCTAGCTCAGGCCCACAACGTGCCACAAACCCAAAATCCAGTCACCACCCACTCCCAGACGTCAACCGATCAGAACGGCGCACCGGCCGCGGATCCCATTCCTCCTAACGCGCAACATATCTCCAAGCAGACTCGCTATGAAATCCTGCGCGATTTTGAAACCCAGTTGGTTTACTCGCGTACCGTCTTTCCTATGAACACGAAGGGGCTGCGCTTGCAGGAAGGCGTGATCACGCCGAGCGGCGAAGAATTGCACGAGGCGATCGCTCTCTGGGGGCCGGCCATCAAGCCCGGTGACCCTGCTCGCATTTCATTTGTACAAATCAGGAACGATCACATTCATTTCGAGATCAACGGGGGCCCGACCCGCCACAAGAAGTGGTACCAGCGCGTGGAGGTGACCGGCGCCTACGGCACTCCCGTTACGGGTGCGCCCGATGAGCCGCAAACCAATCCGCACGGTTCGTTCGTGGACCTTTATTTTCCCAAATATGTTCCGGAGATGACGTCGCAGCAGTTGCGCGCGCTGCTGTATCCAGTGCTCGATTTCAGTGCTCGGAATAAAGAACAAGCCTATCTCGATACGCTTCCGCCAAAGGTCAAAACCTCCATCCAGGCGCACCATGTGTTGGTGGGCATGAATCAGGAAATGGTGTTGCATGCCAAAGGCAAGCCGCCGAAGAAGGTGCGCGAGCGCGCCGGCGAGACGGAATATGAGGAATGGATCTACGGCGAACCGCCGGCCGACGTCGATTTCGTACGCTTTGTGGGAGACGAAGTTGTGCGCGTTGAGACCATGAAGGTGGGCGGCGAAAAGATCGTGCGCACGGAGAGGGAAATCGAGTTGCCGCAGTCCGATAAGGACAAGGAAGCGAAGAAAGAGCCGGCCGAGCGTCCGGCAAACGCCCCCACTCTGCGGCGTCCCGGCGAAGATTCACAGGATGTGCCCAAGCCCGCGACCGGGACCGGAGTCTCGCCGCTCCCGCCTCTGCCCCCTCCGGATATACCTCAGCCTTCGGGCCCGCCTAACGACATGATGCCGTCACGAGGCTGAACGACAATACATTAACGCTCAGCAACCGCCGATCCAACATCGGCGAATGAAAAAGCCAGCGCGACGTTCGGATACTCCTGGCCATCGACTTCCACATACGGGTAGACGAAGTAGTTCAGCGCCTTGCCATCTTGTGCAGGGCTGAGCCGCAGATCGCGGCCCATGCTGAACTGCACGCGGTTCACATCGTGGGAACCGAAGAAGTAATCGCGCTTCTCCGGGTGCTTCCACGCCTCAGAAATATCCACCGGAATCCATCCCTTGCCGTCGATCCAGAAGTCTGACCAGCAATGGTATCCGGCAATTTCGGCCGAGTGCTTATCCGGCGGCAGCGGAAATCCAATTTCGAAGCGCGCCGGAATGCCCTGGGATCGAGCCATGGCGATAAAGAGAGAATGAAAGTCGGTGCAATTACCCTTCTTCGCGTCGCAGGCGTAGAGCACATCGCCGTGACCCCATCCCGTTCCTGTCTTGTCGTAACGCATCGTCGTAAATACGTAGTCGTAGATGGCGCGAGCCTTGTCGAGCGGCTGGGTCTTGCCCTGAGTCACCTTGACTGCAAGTTCGGCGGGTAAGCCGCTAACCGGAACCAGCGCGTCGGGCTGCAAATCTGCCTGTCTTTCCACCGGGGAGAGCGAAACCGAAACCACACGCGGCGCGGTCTGTCCGAGCGCGACTCGCTCATGACGAATTACGTCGTATTCCACGTCGAAGTGCAGCTCCGACGCCGCCGCCCCGGAGCTTTCCGCGTAATAAATCTGGTTGCCGTATTTCGAGTCTCTGGTCTCCTTCAGTGGCAGATCGCCATGCAAAGAAACGCGCTTCACTTCTTGATAGGCATCAGACTGAGCCGCCGGAATCCAGATCCGGACCTTTTTCCCCGGAGGAATATTCCTCACCGTAAACCCGTAGTGAAACGTGAAGTGCCGCGAATCCTGGGCGAAGGCGGAGAGAGCGAAGACGAAAAACAGAGACGACAATACGCAGAGCTTGCGCAGCATAGGCGGCATCCTTATCAGGTTCTCAACTGAGAGCTGAGAACTGGGAATTTAAAACTGGAAACTGGGAACTGTCTGGAAACGACACACGGGCGTCTTAGAGGGAACGCCGTCAAGTGAAGCCGCGCTTGGGTGTGCGCATGAAAGTGAAGACGCCGGGAAGGAACCCGGGCGATGCGGTATTGTAACAGGACGGAATCCGACGGGGAGGGAAGGTTGTGTCAAGAAAAGACGCCGTAGTATTGGCGAGCCGGGCGCTCGCCTTGCTTTTTATTGTGTGGGCGTTGGGTGAGGCATCCCGTTTGCCAGAGTATTTGCATTCCTTCCTTCACTATGTGGATGAAAATCCTGTGCCGACGACCTTTATCGAGTATCGGCGCCACTTTTACCTCATCGCGCTGGGGTTTCTTGTTATTAGGGTCGTCGGTTTCTCTCTCTTGGCTAGGTGGCTCTACAAGGGCGGCCCCGAAGTCGAAGAGCTGTTTTTGCCCCCTGTGCCTCACGAGAACATTGTCCAGAACTGATTCGTAAGAACTATCCGCGGACTCCGGTAGAATCGTTCAATGCCCGTCGCTATCCAATGTCGCGATCTGCGCAAGACCTACGACGGCAAGCTCGAAGCCGTGTGCGGGCTGAACCTCGAGATTCAAACCGGCGAGTGCTTCGGACTCCTCGGGCCCAACGGAGCAGGGAAGACCACAACCATCGAAATTCTTGAGGGATTGCTGAAGCCTACGTCCGGCGAGGTTTCGATTTTCGGCCACTCCTGGCGTGAGAACGCCCGAGAAATGCGCGAATGGCTGGGGATTTCGTTGCAGGAGACACGGCTTTCTGAAAAGCTCACCGTACGCGAAACCATCAAGCTGTTTGCCAGCTTCTATCGCGAACCGCGTTCGTCAGAAGAGGTTCTCGAGCAGTTGCAGCTCACCGAGAAAGCGGATGCCTGGGTGGGTAAGCTTTCCGGCGGGCAGCGGCAGCGGCTGGCGGTGGCGACAGCTCTGGTGTGCAATCCGAAGATTCTTTTTCTGGATGAACCGACTACTGGCCTCGATCCACAGAGCCGGCGCCAGTTGTGGGATATTGTCCGTGAGTTCCAACGTGCCGGTGGCACGGTGCTGCTCACCACGCATTACATGGATGAGGCCGAGCGCCTATGCGACCGTCTGGCAATCGTCGATCACGGCCAGATCATCGCCGAAGGTTCACCGCCGGATTTAATTGAGCGCCTCGGCGGCCATCACGTGGTCGAGTTTGCCGTGAGTGCGAACCTCAGCGGCAACTCTGACGGGACCGCGCTCCAGGCGTGGCGCGCACTCCCCAGCGTGGAGTCCGTGCGCGAAGATGACGGCATGGTTGCGCTCAACGTCAAGGAGCCGCACTTAACCATACCTGCGTTGCTGGATGCAATCGGCAAGCAAGGCAGCACGTTACGGCATCTAACCACGCGCCAGGCCAGCCTGGAAGATGTTTTTGTCCGGCTGACCGGCCGCCATTTGCGGGAAGAGTGACCGAGAGGAAGGGATAAACGAAGGTGACGGGACGCTTTGGCTCCATAGTTCTTCGAGTCATGACAGCGGTGGTGATGCTGGTCGGGCAGTTTGGCTTTGCCCAGGCTCCGGCCGCCGACTCGCCGTCAGGCTTTTCTCCACTCGACCAATGGAGGGCCGCGGTTCTCGCAGGAGACAAGACATCGTTAGAGGCGTTCTACAGCACCGACCCGGTGGCGAAAGTTCAGGCCAACGGCGTCAGAACCAACCCAGATGCCGACGTTAATTTCTGGCTGGGCCTGAAGGCGCGCAGCATGAACTTGGAAACCGTTGCAGTGCTCGACCGGCCCAAAGGAACGAGCGTCGTTTTCAAAGCCGAAGTGCAGTTGGCGAATGGTCAGAGTCTAAACGTGACCGACGGCCAAATGTGGCGAAAGCAGGGCGAGCAGTGGCGAGTGATAAGCGTTGAGCGAGCGGATGCGCCCCACCTGCAACAGCCGTCGGACATGGATAAGAATATCTATCCGTCACACGCGGACGCACACGTGGAGATCAAGAAGGCCGAGGAGAAAGCAGCGTCTGGGCACAAGCGCATACTGCTGGTATTTGGAGCAAACTGGTGCTACGACTGCCATGTGCTGGATCTGGCGTTTCATCGGCCCGACTTCGCCCCGGTGATGACCGGATACGTCGTCGTCCATGTCGACCTCGGCCCTGAGGAAAAAAAGAATGCCGATCTAGTGGAGCGGTTCAACGTGCCGCTGGATAAAGGTATTCCGGTCCTGGCAGTAATCGAGAGCGATGGCACCTTGGTAGTCAGCCAGAAAAACGGCGAATTCGAGGACGCGCGATCCATGACACCGGAAGCTCTGCTTGCGTTTCTGAATAAGTGGAGGCCGAACGTCGCGTCTTCTAGCCCCCAATTCTGATCGATCCAGGTTGAACAACTATATGAGTATTGCGGAGCAAACGCCGGTTGTAGAAAAGATGGCTTCCAGAAAGCCGCCGCTCCGGCGCAATGGCCGCTGGGCCGCATACCTTCATCTCTTCGGCGCGCGCATGCTCGAGTTAAAGCGGGAGCCCGAAGTTGTTTTCTGGGTGTTTGTGTTTCCCCTTTTGCTCGCGTTCGGTCTTGGCATCGCTTTTCGCAACAAACCGGGCGATGCATCTTCGGTCGCCATCGTTACGGGAGCGGGATCCCAGGACGCCGAAGCCCTGCTACAGCGCTCCCCGCAACATGCATCTTTTAAGGTCCATGTGCTGGACGCAGAGGCCGCCGGCAAAGGCTTCCGCCTGGGAAAGTACGACCTCGTGATAGAACCGGATGGCGCGGGAGCGCTTCGCTATCACTACGACCCGGCGCGGCCGGAAAGCGTTTTGGCCCGAGCCGAAGTAAACGACGCCTTGCAGGCGGCAGCCGGACGCAAAGATGTCATCACCACGACTGTGGTTACGTCCTCCGAGCCGGGTTCACGCTACATCGACTTTCTCATTCCCGGATTGCTGGGGATGAACCTGATGAACTCCGGCATGTGGGGCATAGGATTTGCGCTGGTAGACATGCGGCAACGCAAACTGCTCAAGCGCTTTGTCGGCACGCCCATGCGACGAAGCGATTTCCTGCTCGCTATGATGTCGAGTCGCCTCGTGCTGATGATCATTGAGATCGGACTTTTGCTGACTCTTGGGGTTCTGGTCTTCCACATGAGGATATTAGGATCTCTGTTCTCAATTCTCTTGCTCGGTGCGGTGGGAGCTTTGTGCTTTGGCGGACTTGGATTGGTGACTGCCAGCCGGGCACAGAAAATCGAGAGCGTGAGCGGGCTCATGAATCTGGTCATGATGCCCATGTGGATCTTCTCCGGCGTCTTCTTTTCCTATGAGCGTTTCCCGGCGGCTATACAGCCCCTGATCAAAGCCCTGCCGTTGACCGCTTTGAATGATGCTTTGAGGGCTGCCATTCTGGAGGGAACGCCACTGCTGCATCAATGGCCTAGGTTGTTGGTGATGGGCCTCTGGGGTGGTATCTCGTTCGTACTCGCCCTAAGATGGTTTCGGTGGACTTAGTCCAAAACTAACCAACCGATCTATCCACTTCGTTGCCGAAGCTTTGGCCTCGCCCGCAAAATCTTGGCAGAAGTTACGAACGAGGCCGGCTGCAGTGCTTGCGAAAGCATTACTTCTACTTACGACTTCGCTAGCTTGGCGGCTGCCTTGCGGACTTTCGCCCAGCGTAGCCTTTGCGCTTCGGCAATACGTCTGCGGGCATCCTTGCTCAAGGTACGGCCAGTTGTCTTGAGCTTTTTCCCGCCAGCATGACCGAGAGCGTCCAGCGCTTTCCCTACTTGTCCCATCTCTCTTTCTAGACGGGAATACTCTCTTCGTAGGGAAACCACCACTTTGTTCATCATCATGTATACCCCCTTGCAGTTAAAGGTATCACGGGAGGACATTAGTTGGAATCTTTTAGATATGACTTTTAGTCAAAGTGGGCTGGCTCGCAGTCCTAATGCGGAATGACTCTCGGATTAGGAGACTTAGCCAATGCAGAATTCGCCCTACCCGGCACCAATGGTGGAAAGGAATTTCGGCGCCCGACGGGCTTTTGTGGTTTGTTCGAAAGCGAACGCCAGCCGGATGAGGGTAGGCTCGCTCCAGGCGCGGCCAAAGAAAGAAATTCCGACTGGCAAGCCGGAGATAGATCCGGCAGTGACATTGATATTAGGATACCCGGCGACGGCGGCCGCATTCGAGCTACCGCCGGCTACATGATCGCCATTGACCAGGTCCGTGAGCCAGGCCGGACCGCCGGCGGGCGCTACAATCGCATCCAGCCAGTGTTTATCCATCGTAGCGTCAATGCCCTCCGTGCGCGCAAGTTGGTGGTTCTTGTCGAGAGCGTCTACATATGCCTTCTCAGTAAGCGGGCCTTTCTCCTCGGCCTTCAGAAACAAATCTTGGCCGAAGTAGGGCATTTCCTTCTCTCGGTTATGTTCGTTGAATTCGATGATGTCTTTCAAAGTCCGGACTGGGGCGCTTGGTCCAAGGCGGCCAAGATACCCATTCAGGTCGGCTTTGAGTTCGTACATGAAGACCAATAATTCGCTCTCGTCGAACTTACCCAGAGTTTCAATATCCGCCGGGTCAACTAGTGTAGCTCCCTGTTTCTTCATGGCATCGAGCGCCTGCTCCATGAGCGCATCGACCGCGTCATTGAATCCGAAATATCTCCGCGCCACCCCAATTCGCGCGCCTTTGAGCCCGTTAACATCGCAGAATTGCGCGTACTCGGTGTAAGACTTGCCTGCGCTCGCTGCCGTCGCCGGATCCTGCGGATCGATACCTGTAAGCGCACCCAGCAAAGTTGCGGCGTCGCGCACGCTTCGGCACATGGGGCCGGCGCCATCCTGGCTATGCGAAATGGGAATAATCCCGCTGCGGCTTACCAGCCCGACCGTAGGCTTTATCCCAACCAGCCCATTCGACGATGACGGGCAAACGATGGAACCATCAGTTTCGGTGCCGATTCCCACCGCGCACAAATTTGCGGATATGCCCGCGCCGGTGCCGGAACTCGATCCGCAAGGATTCCGGTCGAGCGCATACGGATTCCGCGTAAGCCCGCCCCGGCCACTCCATCCGCTGGTGGAGTGGCTGGAGCGAATATTCGCCCATTCGCTAAGATTGGTTTTGCCCAGAATGAGAGCTCCCGCGCTGCGCAGCCGTTGTGCGACATAAGAATCCTGCGCTGGTCTCGACCCCAGCAAAGCAAGCGAGCCGGCAGTGGTCATCATCCGGTCCGCGGTATCGATGTTGTCTTTGATCAGTACCGGGATTCCATGCAACGGCCCCCGCGGGCCTTTTGCCTTCCGCTCCTCATCAAGCCTCTCGGCGATCGAAAGAGCGTCGGGGTTCAATTCGATGATGCTGTTTACCGCCGGCCCATGTTTGTCAATTTCTTCGATGCGTGCGGAGTATTTCTCTACCAGCGAACGAGCCGTGAACCTGCGAGACTTCATCCCGTCTTGCAAATCCGCGATCGTGATTTCGTCCAGTTCGAAAGGCTTGACTTCCACCGCTGCCGCCGGGCATCCGATTTCCCGAGCTGCGCCCAGCGCAGGATAAATCGGAGTCAGCGTTGCGACGCTGCCGCCGATTAGAGCGGTTTTGAGAAATGAACGGCGATCGGAGGCTGCCTTCGCATCTTTTCGGAGCATGTTTGATGGTCCTTAATATTGTCGTCCTACGTTGATACCGGTACGTCGCAACGCAATAATAGTAATTCACGCGGGGAGAACCCGCGGGGCCGACCTTCTATAGTTGGGTGGCCGCTGTTGCACGACACCCGAACAGCCTCAACTGTCAAGCCAGTAAGAGTGTATAAAATTGAACAGACGCTGGATTTGTCACGCCGTTATCATCGCTGGCAGAACAGTCGAAGATCGCGGCTGAGAAGCCGCGGTCCGTGGCAGCGCGTCGGCCCCCCTTTTCGTTCCTTCGAACTCCCGGCGCGCTGCCGCCCCCCATGTTCACAAACTAATGAGCGGATTACTGAAGGAATTCGTAGATTCGGACGCTAACGTCTCTCCGGAGCCGGTCGGCTCTCTGGTGCGAGAAGAGCCGGAAGACGAAGAGGAAGACGAAGAGAACGAAGACGACGACGGCGAGGACGAAGGCAACTACGACGGATACTCGGAGTAAACCCCGCTGTCGGCAGGCCTCCAGCGACCCGCATCACGCTCGTCGAGTAACCAGACCGTTTTCACAAATCGGGAAGACGCAAAATTCTGAGCAGTTTTTCGATTCCTCGTGTATAATTAATCCCAGCTAAGTTTGACTCACAAGCAATTGAAGGTCGGTATCGCCAACCAGCGTCACCCCCTCACTAGCAGCGAATCTTCTCAGCACAATCCAATAGAAACAAGAATAGGACTATCAATGGCAGAACAAGGAACAGTGAAGTGGTTTAACGACGCCAAGGGCTATGGCTTTATCAGCCGTCAGAATGGCGAGGACGTTTTCGTGCATTTTTCGGCGATTCAGGCAGGGGGCTTCCGCAGCCTGCAAGAGGGCCAAACCGTGCAGTTCGACGTGACCAAGGGCCCCAAGGGCTGGCAAGCGGAAAACGTTCAGGCTGTCTAAGTAACCGCTTCGCGGTAATCAGGTGCCCGGGATTCGAAAGAATTCCGGGCATTTTCCTTTTTGCAGAAAATGCAATTCGCTGTGCGATGGCATTTCAGGATTGCTGGCGCGCCTTCTGCACCATCTCCACCAGAACCTTCCTGGTCTCCAGCGGATTGATGACTTCCCGAAGAAATGCAATGCGTGCGCCCCGCACCCCCTCCTGGGTCTTCAGCCGCAAATGAAAACCAAGTCGATCGACCGCGGTCATCGCCGCCTCCTCAGATTCCATTCCAGCAAACGCACGGGCCAGCAGAACCAGCGCATCCTTGTGATCGTTATTCATATGGTCGATGATTCCCGCTGCGGCGTCGGCCAGCGGATCGGTATGCGACTGGTCGTAGTCGGAAGCCTGCACCCAGCCCATTACTCCGAAGCCGCCCACATAGTAAACGTCGAGCACATCCATTCGATAAAAAGAAAAGTCGTCAAAATCGACCCAGTATTTGCTGTTGGGATAACGCTCTAAATAAAGCGTGCGCGCTTCTGCGACCTCAGGCTGAGGGATTGTCGAAACGTTTCCCATCACGGTGACGCGTGGCGCGCCCAGCGGATCGCCGTTGGCATCAGGCTGGGTTGACGAAGGTTGGGTTACCAGCAAGCTGGCGCGTGGATCGGCTTGCAGATTCTGCGTGTGCATGGCCATGGTGCTGATCAGGAAGATAGGGCGCCCGCGCGCATCCAGCCCGTAGGGCATTACCGATCCGAAAGGGAACCCAGGCTGTTTGCGGGACAAAGTGGAAAGGCTGCCGATACGGCCCAGATATACCAGAGTGCGGGCCCGCTCCGAGAATGCAGGCTCGGGAATCGCAGGCTGATCACCGCTTGCAGCTGTGCCCGCATGTTTTCTACCGGACGAAGATGAAGACGCCGAAGACACCGTTGTTCTCTTCCATCAGTCTAACAGCGCGCGGGCCGCCCCTGGAAAAGCATCGCTCAAGCAGATTGTCTCCAGCGACTTCGAGTGCTAAACTCTCCCTGTCTAATGTGTTCCCATCGTTAGCCGAGCGGGAGTAGTTCAGCGGTAGAACGCCAGCTTCCCAAGTTGAGCCGTTTTGCGGGCGTCGAGCCCGCAGGCGAAATCCCGAGCGGGGGCGAGGGACCTCGGGTAGTCAGTGAGCGGGAGTAGTTCAGCGGTAGAACGCCAGCTTCCCAAGCTGGATGTCGCCGGTTCGATCCCGGTCTCCCGCTCCATATTCTCATTTTCAACGCAGAACCAAGTGCTTCATGTGGCGGCTGCAAAAAGCTGCGATAAGAGAAATCGATGCCTTGCATCGAAAATATTCATCGAAATGTTGCAAAAGTAATTTGACGCATCCGACGGCTCAGCCTAGCATCCAAACAGTATGACGAGTTACAGCAATCTTCGCCAGATGTGCATGTGTTCGTGTTGTTGTTGTGCATGCGTGTGCTCTGGCGCGGGGAGGCTGCTGACTTAAAGGTTTCATAGCATCGGCACTTATAAACCCACCGCCAGAGAGCTTCCGGCGGTGGGTTTTTCTTTTTGGCGGCAAAAGGCAAAAGCATATGGCAGCTCCAGCTCGAGAAACTAAAGCGCAAAAGTCGGAACGCTTGAAGCGGGCGATGAATCCCTGGGATGGCCTCGCCGAAATTCGCCGCTTCGCGCGCGAAGGTTTTAATTCGATTCCCCCCGAGTGGATCGGAACTTACTTTCGCTGGTGGGGCGTCTATACCCAGGGCGATGGTGTGGGCGTGGTTGGCGGCAAGGACGGCCAGGGATTGGCGTTGCCCTTCTTCATGTTGCGGATTCGAATTCCCAACGGCCTGCTGCGCTCCGATCAACTGCGGGCCATCGCCGGCCTTACCCGCTGCTACGCCCGTGGCATAGCCGACCTCACCGTACGCCAGAACATTCAACTGCACTGGGTCACGATTGAAGACCTCCCACAAGTTCTCGGAGAACTCTGGCGCGTCGGTCTGAATACGATGGGCGCCTGCGGCGATGTAACTCGCAACATCACCGGCTGCCCCGTCGCCGGCGTCGACGCAAACGAAATCTGCGACGCTTCCTCTCTCGCGCTGGAAGCCGACCGCATGTTGGCCGGCAACGCCGAGTTCTACAATCTGCCGCGCAAATTCAAAATCTCGATCACCGGATGCCGAGTGTGGTGCCCGTATCCGGAGATCAACGATGTCGGCCTTACCGCAACCCAACGTCTGGTTAATGGGAACTCTGAAGTCGGGTTCGCATTGCGCGTGGGCGGCGGACTTTCCACCGAACCCTACCTCGGCGCTCCGCTGAATGCCTTCGTGCGCTGGAACCAGGTTCTGCCCGTGATCCGCGGAGTTGCCGAACTCTTCCGCGACTCCGGACAATTGCGCGAACACCGCGAGCGTGCTCGACTGAAGTTTCTCTTCCTCAAGCACGGCTGGACGCCGCACGACTTTCAGAATGAACTCGAACGCCGCATCGGATTTCAACTCGATCCCGCCGAGCCCGCCGGACCCGAGAACGACCCGCCCGCTGACGTATACCGCGATCACATCGGAATCCATGCCCAGAAGCAGCCCGGCCTTTGCTACGTCGGCGCAACCGTTCTGCGCGGCCGGATCACGCCCGAACAAATGGATGCCGCCGCCCATCTCGCCGAGCGCTTTGCCGGTGGCGAGCTGCGCACCACCAATATGCAGAATCTTCTGATCGTCAACGTCCCGCAACTGCAGGCGGATGAGCTAGCCCAAGAGCTGGGTACAATCGGCCTCCCAGTCAGCGGTTCGCCGTTTCGGCGTGGAGCGGTCGCTTGCAGCGGTACGGAATTCTGCAAGCTCGCCATCACCGAGACCAAGAGTTTTTCCCGCTGGCTGGTCGAGGAGTTGGAAGAACGCCTGCCCGGTTTCGATCAGCATCTGAAGCTGCACGTCACCGGCTGCCCCAACAGTTGCGGCCAACATTGGATCGCCGATATCGGCATCGAAGGCAAGAAGATCAAGGTCGACGGCCGCATGGTGGATGCCTACTACTTCTGCCTGGGCGGCGCGCTCGGCCTCAATCAGGCGATCGCAAGGCCTGTCGGCTACCGCTGCCCCGCAACCGAGGTTCCCGAAGCCATCGAACGCCTGCTGCGCCGGTATCTCGCCGATGGCAACCGGGGTGAAAATCTGCGCCGCTTCTTTGCCCGTCACAGCGACGTGGAACTGCGCAGTTTTCTTGCCGGAGAATTCGTCGAGGCCGTCGCTCGCGATCTCCCCGAAGGCCGCGTACCCAGCGGAGTGGAGGGTTAATGATGAGCAGCCTCTTTCCCATGTTCCTGAAGCTTGAAGGAAAACGGTGCCTGGTGGTCGGAGCCGGCAAGGTTGGTGAACCCAAGATCGCCAGCCTCATCGACGCCAGTGCGCATGTTCACGTTGTCGCGTTAGAGGCAACGGAAACCGTGCATGCGTGGGCGCAAACCGGCAAGATAACGCTCGAAATCCGCTCCTTCGACGCGCCCGATCTCGAGAATACTTTTCTCGCCGTCGTCGCGACCTCCTCGCGCTCGCTCAACGGATCGATCTATCGCGAGGCGCAGCGACGTGGAGTTCTCTGCAATGTCGTCGACGACCCGGAGTATTGCGACTTTTACTATGGCGCGGTCGTGCATCGCGGCGACCTTCAGATCGCCATCTCCACGAATGGGCAAAGCCCGTCTCTGGCACAAAAATTGAGGCAACAACTCGAACGGCAGTTTGGTCCGGCGTATGCCCAATGGGTTGCGGAATTGGGCGAAACCCGCAGGCTTGTGCTGGCAAGCGATCTCGACCCGCAGCGCAAGCGCGATCTGTTGCACTCCCTGGCCAGTCGTCAGGCCCTGGACGAGGCATTAGCGGAACAATCGGGAAAGAACGAAGAGACAACGAGTGAATCGGCGAAGAGTGAAAAAGCCAGGAGCGTGACTGTATGAACGTCAATAAAGGCAATGTTTACCTCGTCGGCGCAGGTCCGGGCGATCCTGAATTGCTCACGGTGAAGGCTCTGCGGCTGCTGCGCAGCGCCGATGTCGTCCTCCACGACAACCTCGTTACGCCCCAGATCCTGCAACTGATTTCCCCAACCGCCGAAGTCCAAAACGTTGGCAAACGTTGCGGCAGCAAGACCATCCGGCAGGAAGAAATAAATTTTCTCATGGTCACGCGCGCCGCCGCCGGTCTGCAAGTCCTGCGCCTCAAGAGCGGAGACCCACTCATCTTCGGCCGCGCCGGCGAAGAGATCGAGGCCCTGCGCCAGGCCAATATCGAATATGAAATCGTTCCCGGCATCACGGCGGCGCTCGGTGCCGCAGCCGCTGCTGCAATACCGCTGACTCATCGAAAAATGTCTTCCACGCTAGTGCTCACGGCCGGCCATCGCGCTACCGAATCCCGCGCTGCCGAAACCGAAGATCCGGACTGGAGCCGCTTTGTGTCCGCGGAATCAACTCTTGTCGTCTACATGCCCGGCTCCAACTACGGCGAGATTGCCAGCAGATTGAAAGCTGCTGGATTCGCCGCAGAAACTCCGTGCGCAATTATTTCGCGCGCAACAACCCCCGAGCAGCAGCTACACATTTCTGCCGTTGCAGATCTCCATCTCTCGCCGCGACTCCCCTCGCCTACGTTGCTCGTCGTCGGCGAAGTGGTCCGCTTCGCTGATCACGATTTGGCGATAGACCTTCCCTCGTTGCGGCAGGAAATTGAGGCCGCGTTCGCGCAGCGTCTTGACGAAAGCTTGAGTTCGGCCGCAGAGCCTTGGGCGTGAAGAAAGCGTCATGAAAGAGAAGGTTATGAAAGAAGACGTTGAAAGATTTCAGCTCGCAGCAGAAACTTGGAGGCCGCAGCGCATCCTCGAATGGGCTTTCGAAACCTTTGGCGATAGCGTGGCGATCTCTTCCGCATTCGGCGCCGAAGGCATGGCTCTCATCGACATCGCTTCCCACGTTAGCCAGAGTTTTCGCGTCTTCACCCTCGATACCGAGTTCCTGTTTCCCGAAACCTATCAACTGATGGATCAGGTGGAGCAGCGCTACGGCATCGTGATCGAACGCGTCTTCCCGTTGAACTCGCCCGAGGAACAGGAGCGGACGCACGGTCCCGCTCTGTGGCAACGCAATCCCGACCAATGCTGCAATCTTCGCAAGGTCGAGCCGCTGCGGCGCAAGCTCGGCGAGCTGCAGGCTTGGATCACAAGCATCCGCCGCGACCAGACTGCGCACCGCGCCAACGCCGGCAAAATCGAGTGGGATGAGAAATTTGGTCTGGTGAAGATCAATCCTATCGCCGACTGGAGTTCAAAGCAGGTCTGGCAATATATTCGCGAGCACGACGTGCCGTACAACGTGCTTCACGACAGCAATTACCCCAGCATCGGCTGCACTCACTGCACGCGTGCGGTGCACCCAGGAGAAGACCCCCGAGCCGGGCGCTGGTCGGGATCAAGCAAGACCGAGTGTGGACTGCACGTCATCCAAGCCGCGGCCCAGTCCGCCGGAAACGGATAAAACGAAGCACGCAGGAAGTTTCTCTTGCCGCTACGGTTTGGTCATCTTCTCCGGACGCACCAGTCGATCAAATTCTTCGCCGGTCAGGTAGCCCAACTTCAACGCAGCCTCGCGCAGGCTGCTGTGCTCCACGTGCGCCGTGTGCGCGATCTTCGCTGCATTGTCATATCCCACCTTCGGCGCCAATGCCGTCACCAGCATCAACGAGTTCTTCACGTACCAATCCACTTTGGCGCGATCCACCTTGATGCCCTTGATCATGTACTCAACGTATCCGTGGCAGGCATCGGCGATCAGTGTGACCGAATGCAGAAAGTTGTAAATGATCACCGGCTTGTACACGTTGAGTTCAAAATTGCCTTGGGAGCCGGCGAATCCCACCGCGGCGGTCGCCCCGTGAACCTGTACGCAGACCATGGTCATCGCTTCGCACTGCGTTGGGTTTACCTTGCCCGGCATGATCGAAGACCCAGGCTCGTTCTCCGGAATCGATATTTCTCCCAATCCACAACGCGGTCCCGAAGCGAGCCAGCGGATATCGTTCGAAATCTTCATCAGCGAGGCCGCCAGCGTTTCCATCGCGCCTTGCGCGAAAACGATCTCATCATGCGCCGAGAGCGCCGCGAACTTGTTGCCATGTGAGCGGAAGGGAAGTCCCGTGAGTTCAGCAATCTTTTTCGCTGCCCGTTCCGCGAATTCTGGATGCGTATTCAATCCCGTGCCCACGGCCGTTCCACCAATAGCCAGATCGTAGAGCCCTTCCAGCGCCTGCTCCAGCCGTTTGATATCGCGTTCCAACAGCGCCGCCCATCCACCGAACTCCTGCCCAAAGGTAAGCGGCACCGCATCCTGCAAATGCGTGCGTCCAATCTTTACTACGTCATGAAATTCGTTCGCCTTCGCCGCAATCGCATCATGTACGCTGCGAATCGCCGGAATCAGCACATTCTTCACCCGCTCCGCCGCCGCAATATGCATCGCTGCCGGAAAAGTGTCATTCGACGACTGCGACATGTTCACGTCATCGTTGGGATGGACTGGCTTCTTCGATCCCATCATTTCTCGTCCACGCGCGCCGCCGGCGATCTCAATCGCCCGGTTGGAGATGACCTCATTCACGTTCATGTTGGTCTGCGTGCCGCTGCCCGTCTGCCAGACGCGCAGCGGAAACTGATCATCCAGCTTGCCCGAAATCACTTCGTCAGCGGCCTGCACAATCAGCTTCGCCTTATCCGCTGGCAGCTTGCCCAGATCATGATTCACCAGCGCGCACGCTTTCTTCAGAGTGCCAAAGGCATGAATCAACTCCGGCGGCATGGTGTCGCGCCCAATGTTGAAATGCAGCAGCGAGCGCTGCGTCTGCGCCCCCCAATACGCGTTAGCCGGGACTTCGATCTGTCCCATGCTGTCGGATTCAATGCGCGTGCGAACTGGCTGATCGGCCAAGCTTGACATTAGCGTTTCCTGATAAGTCCGCGACCAGATAAGTAACCGGAGATTATAGCGCGGGCTGGCTATTACACCTGTGCGCCGCACCCTAACCTGCTTGTCAAGAAAACTGCTTCACCCGCATGCTAGAATCAACGGTTTCTGATCTGCGCGCGTCTCGCCGTTGCGAGCGCCTTCTCAGAATCCATGCCCGACTTTCTCACCGCCGAAGAAGTCGAAACCGTTCCCAAGGCCAAGCTTCGCTCGCATCCCGAGATGCACACGGACGTCCTCGTCATTGGGGCCGGGCCCACCGGCCTGGCCTGCGCCATCGAAGCCCAGAAGCTTGGCCTCAAGGTCATCGTCGTCGACAAAGGCTGTCTGGTGAATTCGCTCTTTCACTATCCGGCCGGCATGTTGTTTTTCACCACTCCAGAGCTGCTCGAGATCGGCGACATACCATTCACCACAGCGAACCAGAAGCCTACTCGCGAAGAGGCTCTCGAGTATTACCGCAAAGTCACCGAGCATTACCACCTCGATATCCGCCAGTACGAGTGGGTTAAAACGGTCATGGGGGAAGACAGAAAATTTAGCATCACCGCCACCGATCGCTCCGGCCGCCCGCACGACTACCGCACGCGCAAGGTCATCGTCTCCACCGGGTATTACGACATGGCCAATCAACTCGGCCTGCCGGGCGAAGACTTGCCCAAGGTCTCGCACTATTACGCCGAGGCTCATCCTTACTACGACACCGATGTGCTGGTGATCGGCGGCAAGAACTCCGCGGCCATCGCCGCGCTCGATCTTTGGCGCCACGGCGCGCGCGTTACCCTGGTTTATCGCGGCCAGCGTCTGCACCATCACGTGAAATATTGGATCAAGCCCGATCTGGAGAATCGCATCAAGCATGGGGAAATCGAAGCCCATTTCGAAAGCCACGTGCAGGAAATCGGAGTGGATCATGTCGTCATCGCGACGCCGGGCGGCCCCATCCGCTTGAAGAACGACTTCGTGCTGGCCCTGATCGGCTACCATCCCGATTACGATTTCCTGCGCAGCATGGGCATCGAACTCTCCGAGGAGCAGTGCCGTCCTGTCTGCGACCCTGTCTCGCTCGAAAGCAACGTTCCAGGAATTTATGTTGCAGGTGTGATCGTCGCGGGCTCCCGTACCAACGAAATCTTCATCGAGAATGGCCGCTTCCACGGCAAGCAGATCGCCGAAGATTTGAAGAGAAAATTACTTCCAGGTTCTTAGCCCAGCGTCACCGGGCTCCCATTCCCAAACTTCACCTCCACCAATTACCCTAACCACTCGTATGGAACCCCAACCAGAGCATGCGGCTCCCTCCATCTCGCTCGCGTCGTACTCGCGGCTCCTGCGCGGCAATCGCAACTTCCGCCGCCTCTGGCTCGCGCAGATCGTCAGCGAGATCGGAGACTGGTTCTACACGCTCTCGATTTACACGCTGCTCCTGCAATTGACCGGACATGCCAGTTCGGTCGCGCTTGCGCTGGTTCTGCAGGTTCTGCCGCAGACCTTCATCGGTCCGACCGCAGGAGTGGTGAACGACCGCTTGCGCCGCAAACACGTAATGATTGCGGCAGACCTGGTCCGCGTGGTCGTCGTGCTGGCCATGCTGTTGGTTCGCTCGCAATCCACGGTGTGGCTCGTCTATCCGTTGCTCCTGGCCGAGACCTTAATGGCCGCCTTCTTCGAACCGGCGCGCAATGCGGTGATTCCTAACATCGCCAGGAAAGGAGAGGTACTTATCGCCAACACGCTCGCGTCGGCCACGTGGTCGGTCAATCTGTTGATCGGCGCTTCTGTCGGCGGAGTCGTCGCAGCCTTCTTCGGGCGCGACGCCGTTTTCATCCTCAACGCCCTCTCGTTCCTCGCCTCAGCCATTCTCATCGCCGGAATGCACTTTGCTGAGCCCCACGCCGAAGCCGCGCTTCCATTACGTCCGCGCGATCTCGTCGATTTTTCTCCTGTGCTCGAAGGCATTCGCTATGTGCGCAGTCACCGAACTCTGCTGCCGACGGTCTTCGCGAAAGCCGGAGAACTCATGATCGGCCCGAGCTGGGTAATCTTCACAGTGATGGGCGCGCATGAATTCGCCGTGCACTGGCATAACGTCGACGCGGCACGCGGAGGAATGCTCGGCATGAGCATCCTGCTTGGGGGACGCGGCCTGGGAGCGCTCGTGGGTCCGCTCATCGCAGCCCGCTGGGCGGGCCGCAGCGACCGCCGGCTGCAACTCGGCATCCTCTTCGGCTACCTCACGGTCGCCACAGGATACGCAACTCTAGGCAGCTGCCGAACAGTCTGGCTGGCCAGCGCCTGCGCCATGCTCGCTCATGCCGGAGGCTCGACCGTCTGGGTTTTTTCCACCACGCTGCTGCAGCTTCATACCGACGATCGTTTTCGCGGTCGCGTCTTCTCCGCCGACCTGGGGTTCTCAATGTTTACCATCGCCGCCGGCGCTTACGTCTGCGGGCGCCTGCTGGATGCGGGCTTCGCCGCGCACACGGTCGCGACCTACACGGGACTGATCATGCTGATTCCTGCAGTGCTGTGGGCTTTGGCTACGCGGGAGGTTATGCAGCGGGTCACAGAGCTTTCCGAACCGTAGGCATCGAACGGGCCTCAACGCTGCGCTGGTCGACGATCTGTAATCAGCATTCAGCGAGTCGCGAATTTCCAGGCCACAACAACCACAAAAACGAGGATCCCAGCCAGGTAGGCCCACATGCGTCCCTTTTGGAGCTTTTCATGATCAATCACAAAGCACCTCCAAAAGCTATTTTACTCTCCAAGAGGACGCTTAGGCGATGCCTATCGCAATCACGCAAGCAGCCGGTCGATCTTCGCCGCCATAATAAAATCACTCTCGGTCAGCCCATTGATCTTGTGCGTCCAGAGCGTAATCTCGGCTTTGCCCCACCCCAGCAAAATATCTGGATGGTGCCCCTGCTCTTCCGCCAGAGCTCCCACGCGATTCACAAAATCGAGCGCCTGCTTGAAGTCGGGAAACGCGAATCTACGAGTAATGTGGTGCTCGTCATACACGCTCCACTTCGGCACATTCGTGTGCAGTGCCTCAAGTTCCTTACCTTTCAGCGGAGGCACTCCGCCACGGCAAGGTACGCATTTCTTCTCGGCTAGTTCGGTCATGGCTCCTCACAATTAACTCCTTTGCGGAATGCGAGTCAAGGCCGGCACGCGAAAACTGTGCGCCCAATCATTTCCTGAAACCTGTGCCCTGCACTTCGCATCTCTAAATATTCCGCCTTCACTCGGGTGAGGTCTGTTTCCAGGTAAGAGAATGGCTGCCGCGCCCTCACGCCCGAACCCGTCCAGTCAGAACCCTCCGGTTTCCAACCCATGGTTGATCGCGATCGCGGTCATGCTTGCAACCTTCATGGAAGTGCTCGACACTTCCATCGCCGCAGTCGCCCTGCCTTACATTGCCGGCAGCCTGTCCGCCACCAATGACGAAGCCACCTGGGTGTTGACCAGTTACCTGGTGGCGAACGCCGTGATCTTGCCGGCAAGCGGATGGTTCTCGCTGCGCTTCGGCCGCAAGCGTTTTTTGATCACCTGCATTGTCATCTTCACGATTTCCTCGTTTGCCTGTGGGTCGGCTACGAGCTTGGCTCTCATCCTGATCGCGCGTGCCGTACAGGGCGCCGGCGGAGGCGCGCTGCAACCGCTCTCGCAAGCCATCCTGCTTGAGACTTTCCCGCCACAAAAACGCGGCATGGCCATGGCCGTCTTTGCCCTGGGAGTGGTCGTCGCCCCGGTCTTGGGGCCCACCCTCGGAGGCTGGCTCACCGATACTTATTCCTGGCGTTGGGCTTTTTACATCAATATTCCGGTGGGAGTCTTCGCCATTTTCATGATCTCCCGCTACGTGCAAGACCCGCCGTACGTGAAGAATGCCCATCCGGGAAAATTTGATGGCATTGGCCTGGGCCTGCTCGGAGTCTGGTTGGGCTGCCTGCAAATCATTCTCGACAAAGGTCAGGAAGACGATTGGTTCGGCGCCACCTGGATTCGCTGGGCTGCCGCGATTCTTGTCGTGAGCCTGGTTGCGTTTCTTATTCGCGAACTCAAGCACAAGCAGCCTTTAGTCGACCTGCGCATCTTCCGCCATCGCAATTTCACCTTGGGATGCGTGCTGATCGGCCTGTTTGGAGCATCGATCTATGGCTTGATTACGCTGCTTCCGTTGTTTTATCAGGAGTTGATGGGCTACACCGCGCTCGCCGCGGGTTGGGTCGTGAGTCCGCGCGGCATCGGTGCAATCGTCGCCATGCCCATCATCGGTTATCTGACGGCGAAAATCGATAACCGCTGGCTCATCGCCTTTGGCTTCTCCCTGTTCGCGCTGGCCAGCCTCTGGTTCGGCGAAGTAAATCTGGGCATCGGACCCTGGACCTTCATCTGGGCTATTCTGATCAGCGGCTTCGGCTCGGGCTGCGTCTTCGTTCCGCTCTCCACGACGGCCATGGCGTTCCTGAAGAATGAAGAAATCGGCAACGCCAGCGGATTGTATAACCTGTTCCGCAACATCGGCGGCAGCATCGGAATCTCGGTAGTGAACACCATCGTCGCCCGCCACGAGCAACTGCATCGTAGCGAACTTGCGGGCTCACTGAACGCGGGGCGTCCCAGCGTGCGGGGCGCGCTCCAGGGAATGCAGCACTATCTGACCGCACAGGGCGCCTCACCGACCACCGCTATGCAACGCGCCTACGGCCTGCTCAACCAGAGTCTCGGTGCACAGGCGCGCCTCTGGTCTTACGTGGACGACTTCCGCTACATGGCGCTAGCCTGCTTCGGCTGCGTTCCGATTGTTTTCATGCTGAAGAAAGCGGTGAGAAAAGGGCCCGCCGGAGCATCGCATTGAACAACGCTCAGGAAATCAAAGTGAAGGGAAAGTGTTTTTTGAGGCGCACGGGCATTTCTCGACTGGCGCACTTCAGAACAGACTTTCCAAATCGCGCGCCCCGTGGATCACTCGTAGAATCAGGACTTGGCTGTCCTCGATTCGGTAGAAGATCAGATGTTTGGGGAATCTTGCGATCGGCATTCGCCGGACGCCTTGAAGTTCATCTGCGCTAAAACTACATGTGGCGCCGGATCGAGGATTCTTAACGATCCTGGTCAAGGCCGATGTCACCGCATTCTCCCAGCGCTTCGCCAGCGCCAGACCCGAGCGTTTTTGGTACCAGTCAGCTTGCTCCAGGATGTCGTTGACAGAGACATTGCTGAGGCAAAGCTTCGTCCGGTTCACCGCCGGGCGGTCTGTCCGCGCAAGGCTGCCAATAGACCCTTCTTCCGTACCTCGCTCAGAGACAGTTCGATCTTCGGTCCCTTCGCAGCTGCAATCAGGTCTTGTTCGAGAGAGTGGAGACGGCGTTCCTTGTCCTGGCGGATCAACTCGCGAATATACTCGCTGGGCGTGCCCCAATCCCCCGACGCGACTTGCCCTTCGACATACTGCTTCAGAGGCTCGGGGAGAGAGATGTTCAAAGATGTCATGGCCATACCTTCATATTATGACATATTATGAAGGCGCTCAAATATAGCTTCGCTGGCGCCCCTTATCCTTGCACCGAGTGAGGTCAGAACTATACCAGCTCCTCCTAGAACGGAATATCTTCATCCGTGATCGGCCCCGACGCTGCTCCCGCATGTTCAGGCTCCGGCTGGCGCTGGTCGAAGTTGTTGCCGCCGCCCGCGGACGCTCCCGCGCCGCGCGAGCTGCCATAATCTCCGCCGCCTTCGCCGCGTCCGCCGAGCAGGATCAGATCGCTGGCCACCACTTCGGTCATGTATTTCTTCTGTCCACTGGTCTTGTCGTCCCAGGAGCGCGTTTGCAATCTGCCCTCGATATACACCTTGCCGCCCTTCTTCAAATACTCTCCCGCAATCTCGGCCAGCCGCTGCCACAGCACCACGTTGTGCCACTCCGTGCGGTCCTGCCAGTCGCCGCTCTTGTCTTTGAAGCGTTCATTGGTGGCGATCGTGATCTTCGCCACTGGCGTGCCCTGCGGCGTGTACTTAATCTCTGGATCTTTCCCAAGATTTCCGATCAGTTGAACTCGGTTCAGACTTTTTCCTGCCATGGGATGCTCCTTTGCAGGGCTACACTATAGCAGAATTGGACGCGTGGAAATGGTGATGAACTTCACAAGTGCAACTGCGGTGTGTCGTTTCGGGCGGCTTAGAGCTAAACAGCTAAGGGCTAAGAACCTGCTGAGGTATAATCCACCCATGCCTCCTGCACCCGGCGCCACCAAAGCTGTCGGCATGGTCCCCGACGAAATGAAGTGGGAACCGAAGTCCAAGGGCTTGGCCACCCCGCGCAAGAAGAAGCCGAAAGAACTCGCCGTCATCACCGAATGCTGCACGGGATGCGCCGGCTCACCCGCCTGCGTGGAATATTGTCCTGTGGAAGACTGCATGTTCTGGGTTCCCGACGAAGACAGCACTCCTTTCGGACGGATCGCCGTCGATCCCATCCTCTGCATCGGCTGCAAAAAATGCCTCAGCAAAGGCCCCGACGGCTGCTTCCTCGATGGCTGTCCCTGGGACGCCATCGTCATGGTCGACACGGTGGAAGTGGAAAAAGAAGTCGGCGCGATGTCGATTTAACGGCAGCGGCCAGTGATCAGTTGTCAGTGGCCAGCAAGACCCGAGTTTTTCCCAAGAGGACACTGCGGAAACTCACGGTTCGTATCAGGGCTGTCATCGTGAGCGGAGCCGTTTTTTAGGCGTAGCGAAGAGCCTGCCCTGAGCGAAGCCGAAGGGATCTCCCGCTTAACCGGCCCAACGCGTAAGCCAAACTACGCCACCACCAGCATTTTCAATCGTGCCTTCAGGCGCTGCACCCGCTGATCGAGTCTTTCGGAAATTACTTACCAGCCCCGCGATCTTCGCCAGAATGCTCCGGTCCTCCACCAGGCTCCGGGAAGTCGCTATCCGCATCCTTGATCTGCGGGTCCTGATCGCGGTGCCCGAGTTGCTCGGAGAGACCGAGATTCCCGTCGTGATGATGTTCTTCTTCTGTAGCGCCCTTGGCTCCGTCGGGATCGTTCTCTGAGATTTTATTCATAATCAAACTCCTGCCTGATTAAACCTACAGCCCCGGCCGCGCCGTCGCCGAAACCCCGAGCTTCTTAAGCCGCTCCCGCGCCTGCAGAGCCTCATTCGACCGTGGATAGCGCTGAATCACATGCCGGAGTTCCGTCACCCCGTCATCCTGCTTGCCCAACTCGATCAAACTAAAACCCTTCTTCAGCTGGGCGGAAGCGGTTTTGGTTCCACCCGGAAAGTTTTGCAGCACCTGGTCGTAGCTCTGCGCAGCCTGCTGGTAGTTCCCCTGGCGGAATTGAATCTCGCCGAGATAGAAGTAGCAGTTCCCCGCAAGATCGGTGTTGGGATAGAACTTGATGTAATCCGAAAACTCCTGCGTAGCCAGATCGTTCTTGTCGCCGTTGTAATCGCGCAATGCATTGTTGTAAAGCACGTCGGGCGGCGGAGCTTGCGCCGCCGCCTGCTGCTGTGCCAGTTGTGCGGCCTGCTGCGCACCCAGGCTCTGCTGCGACGATTGCATGTCATCGAGCTGCTTGCTGACCTTCGCCAGCCGGGCTTTGAGTTCGTCGAGTGTATCGTTAAGCGCCTGAATCTGCCCGGAGAGCTGATCGACGCGCGTCGCTGAATCCCCCTGCTGCTTTTGCAGATTAGTTTGCAGCGTGGTCTGCAGCGTGGTGAGGGTGCCGACCAGCTTGTTCACCGCGTCGCTATTCTGCTCCACCAGATTTTTCATCACGCCCATGCGCTCGTCGAAGCTGCGCTGCATGGCGGTCATCTGCTCCTGCAGTTGTTGCACCTGCGTTTGCAGTTGAACCATTTCCTTGCTTACACCCCAGGCCGGCGCAGCCGCCAACCAGGAGATGGTGAGTACAGCGAAAACAATCGAGCAGCGTCGTAGTCTCATAGGCAAAATTTCCTTAAACTTCCTGATTCCATTTTAGACGGAGTGGCGGGGCTGCGGGTTGGGAACATTCCGCGGGGGAACACGAAAAGTCAGGGGCGGAGACTCGCTCCGCCCCTGCAGCAAACACCTTAGCTACTTCTGATATACGAAATGCCCGCGGCGATTCTGCTGCCAGCAGGCCTCGTTGTCTTCCATGCAGAACGGTTTTTCCTTGCCGTAGCTGATGGTCTTGATGCGGCTGGCGCTGATTCCAGCCGTGGTCAGGGCATTTTTCACCGATGTGGCGCGCTGATCGCCCAGGGCCAGGTTGTACTCGGTCGAGCCCCGGTCGTCGCAGTGTCCCTCAATTACGAAGTTGATATTCGAGTGCTCCGTGAGGAATTGTATGTCGGCCTGCATCGAAGCTTGCTGATCGGCACGAATGTCAGACTTGTCGTAATCGAAATAAATGTCCTTCACGTTCGTGCCAAACAAGTCCTCGTCGCTCGGCATCGGAGGCGCAGGCGGCGGAGGCGGGGGCGGCGGTGGGGTAACAGTAAGGCGCGTGCTAGCCTCCTGGCTTCCGCCGGAACCTTTGGCCACCAGATGATAAGTAGTGGAATCGGTCGGGCTCACTTGTTGGGATCCACTGGCTTGAACCGCGCCGATCCCGTCGATCGACACGTCAGTGGCATTGGAAGTCTGCCAGGTCAAAGTTGCAGATTGCCCGGCCTGGATAGTATCCGGGCTCACGGAAACGGAAGCCGTTGGCGACGGTGGCGGGGGTGGCGGTGGCGGCGGCGCCGGAGCCTCTTTCTTATGGCATGCGCCGAGCATGAGAATTGTGGCCAGAGCGATGACGGTTGCGAGCGTCTTCAAAGTTTGAGCTTTCATATTCTTCCTCTTCACGTTTGATCCTCCTGCGGACCGAAAATCGATTTCGAACTGCGACGAAGTGTTTATTACTTCCAACTCCAGTTAGGCTGGGTGTTGCGCCCCGTAAAAGTCAACTGATGGAGCTTGGTCCCATCGGCCAGCATCATCCAGATTTCCTCCTTGCCCGAACGCTCGGACTCGAAGACGATGTGGCGGCCATCCGGCGCCCACCAGGGAAAATCATTGTGCCCGCCATCGTGGGTAAGCTGCACCCATTGTTTGCTGGCGATGTCCATCAGATAAATGTCGGAAGATCCGGGCTCACCGGGACCGTACTTGCGAGTCCATGCCAGAGTCAGAAACTGCCCGTTCGGCGCCCAGTTGGGCGAGACCGCATATCCTTGATCGGTCATGCGCTGTTGGTTGGTACCATCGGCTTCCATCGTATAAACTTGAGGCAGCCCGGTGCTGCCGCTCACAAAAGCAATTTGCGCGCCCGTCTTCCGGTTCCACACCGGAGAAACGTCCGGACCTTTCCCGGTAGTCATGCGATGCAGGTTGGCGCCGTTTGCGTCGCAGACATAAATTTCCGAATCGCCCGTGCGCGACGAAGAGAGCGAGAGCTTCATTCCGTCTGGCGACCATGCCGGCGAAAAATTCCCTCCGCCGAAGCGTGGGAAGTTGACCAGCCGGTTGAGGTCCATCGAGTACATCAGAATCTCCCACCCGCCCTTGGTTAGCGAACTGAAAGCCAGCCGCGACCCGTCGGGCGAGATGCGCGGCGAAAGCGAGATCGATCCTTGATGCGTAAGCTGGTGCTGGTTGGAGCCATCGTAATCCATCGCCCAGATTTCTTTATGGCCTGAGCGATCGCTCACGAAATAGATGCTGCTCTCGGCGACCCCCGGAATGCCGCCGCCCAGTCGGAAAATGATCTCGTCCGCGAATTTGTGAGCAATAAGGCGCACCGCCGCGTCGGTGGGGACATCGGTGTACTGCTTGCCCAGCACCTGTGGAGAAGGCGTGTTCTTCACGTCATAGAGCCAGCCCTGGACGGTGACTTTGCCCGCTGCCACCCCCAGATTCCCGAACGCCAGCATGGCCGCGTTGGGCGGAGGCGCATTCCACAGGTTGAAGGTGACTTCGGCGGGCTGGCCGGGAATCTGTAGGGGATAAAAGCTCTTCGAAACAAGTTCGAGCACGCCGGAATTATCCAGATCGTTCCAGAACGTGTCGTTGAAGGTCTTAAGCAGAGCGGCGTTCTGGGGATCGCTGTTGGCGGCCTTGAAATCAGGGACGGCAAGACGAACTTTTTCTACGCCCAGGCCGGAACCCGTACGCACCCAATCCTGACCGAACGACGCGGAACTCATCAGCGTGCACAGCAGAATCAAGAAACCGAGGACGCCCCGCCGCGGTGAACCGAGGGGGAAAGAGTGCGGAATCTGTCGTTGTAGGTCTTCCATCCGTTTGGTGCCGTTACGCAATCCCGGGCAAAAGGATACCGTGTACGACAATATCGTATCCCGATATGTTCTCATTAGCAAGCTACCCTGGATCATAATCAAAATCTGGCACCTCAAGAATAATCAGTCGGATACCGCGAGAAGTTCTTGTACCCTGAGGCTATCCAGCAGATCGACATTTTCCGCCATTAACTTATGGATGCCGCTGCGGGCCGTTAAGGACACAACTTTATTTCTTGCTGTAATCAAACCAATACTCCACTGAGACTTTGCTGCCGCTGTAGTCCGAGGGCAACGGACCGAAGGTGTCGATGCGCTGCAGAGCGCGCGTCGCCGAAATATCGAGCGAGGGCACGCCGCTCGACTGTTCGATCTGCACGTTATAAGGATGCCCATCGCGGGCGACGTCGAAGGTGATGTAAACCCGTTGTCCACCCGTAATCCCGGGATCGACCTCGTACTTCAGCCAATTTTCCGAAATCTTCTGCTGGATGATCTGCACATACCATCCAAACCTCGTGCCGAAATCACCGCCGCCGCCCGTGACATCGAAACCGCCTTTCGCTCCGCCTGCGGCAAAGCTGCCGTACGGTCCGCTGACCGGTCCACCCTCGCCGTACGCCACCTGGTTCGTCTCCTGCTGAGGCGTGGTCTGCGGCTTCGCCTTGGTCGGCGTCGGAGGTTTGCTCGGCTTGACCTTGGAATTCTTTCCCTGAATTTCGATAGCGTCGGGTTCTTTCTCTTCCACCTTGGGTTCGGACTTGGTAAGTCCCTTGGATTCGTTGGCCAGAACGTTCTGATTTTGCGTCGGCGCTGAGGGCAAGGGGACAGAGCTCACCAATGTCACGCCGATCGCTGAACCGCCTCCGCCAGATCCCCAGCCTTGGCCCGAAGATCCGGTAAACACGACAGCGTAGAGCACGATGAGCGCCGTGATCCCGAGGTGAAAGCCGGCGGACCAACTCAGCGCGCGTCCCCAGTTGTCGTGTTCGAAAAATATCTCAGCGTTTTGCGCCATTTTGTTCCAAAGGCTGGGTGACGATGCTGATATTGGTAATGCCAGCCTGCTTGATCGCGTCCATTACCGTGGCGAATGCGCCAAACGGCACGTCCTGGTCGGCACGGAGAAAAATAAACTGGTTGTGCGGGTCGCGAATCTTCTGGTGTAGCTTGTCCGCAATCTCATTAATGTTGATGGCGTCGTTGCCCAGGAAGACGCGCTGGTCCTTGTTGATGGTGATGACCAGCCGCTCCTCGGTGATCTCCTTCACGGTGCGCGTCTTGGGCACGTTGACTTCAATGCCGGATTGCAGCACGGGGGCAGTCACCATGAAGATGATGAGCAGCACCAGCACCACATCAACCAGCGGTGTGATGTTGATATCGGCGAGGGCGGTTTGCGTGCGGCCGTTGGACGAGGTGAAAGCCATTACCGCCTCACTTCCGCCGCGTGCGGCTGAAGGTTTTCCATGGCGTTAAGTACTTCCAGGCCGAAGTCGTCGCTGCGGGCCGCAAACGTGCGTATGGAACTGCCGATCAGGTTGTAGGCAATGACGGCGGGAATCGCGGCTGCAAGTCCCGCAGCCGTGGTGATGAGGGCCTCAGAAATTCCCGGAGCCACCGCACGCAGCGTCGCTCCGCCGGCGGTGCCGAGGCCGTGAAACGCATCGATAATGCCCCATACCGTACCGAACAACCCGATAAAGGGCGTGACTGCCGCCGTAATCGCCAGCCAGGGCATGTTGCGTTCGAACCGTGTGATTTCTTCGGAGGCTCCGATTTGCATGCCGCGCTGAACCGCGGTCAGGCTGCGCAGCGTCGCGGCCGGCCCGGCGACCTGCCGCTTATATTCCTGGAATCCGCCCTCGAACACGCCCACCAGCGGGCTGGGGCGAAATTGATCGGCGACCGTGGCAATATCCTGCAGCCGTTGCGCTTTGCGAAAGGCCCGCAGAAACCGTCCACTCTGCAGCCGCGCCTTGCGAAGCAAGGTCCATTTCGTAAGAATGATCGCCCACGAAATCAGGCTAAAGGCGAGCAAAGTGAGAAGAATAAATTTGGCGACCGGCCCCGTGCTGGAGACAAGATCGATAATTTCGCCGCCGACGACGACGAAGGCAGAGTACGAGAGAAGTTGCATCGTTTTGAGAATACCTAGAGGCGATTATAGATGATGAGCGCGACCCTCCCCTGTGGGATGTATCGCATGAATAACGTGCTTCCCCCACCCGCAAGCCTCAGGCGAATGCATTAGGCTCGATTTTCTTGATATCCCTTCGTATCCAGAATGACATCTAAGATGCGCAAGGTAATTTATTTGAAACTTGGGAGGCAAAATCATGGCGCAGATCGGAATGCTTCGAGGCTATCGCTTCGCAGATGCGGCAGAAGATATTCGCGGCTCCAAATTGTACGGTCTTAACGATGAGAAGCTGGGCAAAATTGACGACGTGATTTTCGATCACTCCACGGGATTGATTCGCTACGTGGTCGTCGACACCGGCGGCTGGCTATCGACCAAGAAATTTATCGTTCCCGCCGATCGCCTCCGGCCCTCTGCGGAACACAAAGACGATTTCGACATCGATCTGAACAAGCAGCAGGTCGAGAGCCTGCCACCTTACGACGAGTCGCACCTGGAATCGGACAAGCAGTGGGCCGACTACGAAGGTCGCTATCGCTCCAAGTGGGAAGCCGACCCGGTGATGCACCGCCTGGGGACGGACCGCAACATCACTCCGACCACGCCGCAGATGCCGCAAAATCCGCCTTCGGCCCGGGTTGCTGACGCGAACACCGGAATGAAAGATACGGGTGCGTTCGAAACCGGCGGATTCGCCGCCGGTACCGATACCGTGGAAATCGACGTTAGTGCGGTCGGAATCGGCCCTCGCTGGGATACGTTTCAGAACCGCCTGCGCGAACGGCGTAAAGAAGTCATTGGCGCCGGCTCGGATATCAGCCGCGACCAGACCTACCGAAAGGCGGGTTAGGTGGGGCTTCGTCACAAAACCGGAAGCACGAGAATCTAGAGGTTAAGGAAGAACTCAAGGTTCGTATCAGGGTATGCCTTCGGGCATACCGCGTGCCGCGTTGTCAATCGCGCCTCAGGTGCTGTGCCCGTGCAATCGAGTTTTTCTTAGCCCCCATTCGCAAACAGCCACGGCCTCGGCCGTGGCTGTTTGCTGCCTGCCAGTCGCCAGTAAAACCTTGTCCACATTTTGGGGTTTCTGACCACTGATCACTGGCCACCGACCACTGCTTTCGTGCTATGCTGCGCAAAACTTCGGCATCTTCTTTTTAGGACGGCCTGTGCTGGTTGAATTGCGCCTGGAGAACTACGCGGTCATCGACAACGCCGCGGTGGAGTTCGCTCCCGGACTGAATCTTCTGACCGGCGAAACCGGCGCAGGCAAATCCATCCTCATCGACGCCCTTGCGCTACTTCTGGGTGATAAAGCGTCGAGCGAGGTGATTCGCACCGGCGCAGAGAAAGCCGTGGTCTCAGCCGTCTTCGAGTATGAAGGCACCTCTGAACGCGCAGTCGAGAAAATCCTCGAGAACAACGGGCTGGATGAATCGGAAGGCGGCTCGCTGATCATCCGTCGCGAGATTGCGCCCGGAGGCAAGGGTCGCGTATTCGTCAACAATCAAGCCGCGACCGTTGCGGTGCTGCGGCAGCTTGCTCCCCATCTGGCGACAATCCACGCGCAAAACGAATCGATCCTGTCCTTCGACGCTGCGGCTCGATTGTCGCTTCTGGATGGATTTGCGGGCAGCCACCTCGACCCTGTGGCATCGGCTTACAAAGCTTGGAGCGAAATTCGCACCCGCATCGAAGAACTGGAACGTGGTGAGCAAGACCGCCTGCGCCTGGTCGATCTCTGGCTCTTTCAGAAACGCGAGATTGAAGACGCCAAGCTCCAGCCCGGCGAAGACGAGCGGCTGGAAACAGAAAAGCGCGTGCTCTCAAACGCTGAAAAGATTTACACCGCTGCCATGCAGGCGTTCGATCTGCTGTATGAGGGCGATGCCTCCACCTCTTCATCCCTACGCGCGGCGCAAAAGCAAATTGAAGAGCTGGCGCGCTATGAACCGAAATTCCAGGAGGCGCTAGCTTCCCTGGAGACGGCACGCATCAGTGTGGAAGATGTCGGCGCTACCGTACGCGATTATGCCGGAGGCATCCACGCCTCTCCCGATCATCTCGCCGAACTCGAAGACCGCCTCGCATTGCTCGATCGCTTGAAACGAAAATATGGTCCGTCGCTCGACGATGTAATTGCGTTCGGCGCAGATGTCGCCCGCAAGCTCTCGGAGATTGAGAACAAAGATGAGATTCTGCGCGACCTGCGCGCTGACCTGGCGCGCTTTGGCACGGAGTATTTGCACGCAGCCCGGGCGCTCTCGAAAAAGCGTGAGAGCGCGGCGCGAAAACTGGAGAAGCTCGTCGAAGCCGAGATCGACGACCTCGCCATGAAATCCGCTTTCCGCATTGACCTGTCGACAAACGAACAAGAAGGGAACTGGTCGGCAACCGGAATCGATCAAGTGGTCTACATGATTGCGACCAACCCGGGCGAGCCCATGCGCCCGCTCGAACACATCGCCTCCGGTGGAGAATTGTCGCGCGTGATGCTGGCGCTGAAAGTGAGCGTGGAGTCGGGCAGGCAGAGCGGCCCTCAGATTGGAGGGTCAAGTCGAAGAGCGGCCGCTCAAGTTGGAACGCTAAGTGGAAGAGCGGCCCTTCAGGGCCGCGTTAGCGGCCCAACCCTACCCGGGGCTTTAGCCCCTGTGAAGCAGCGCACCCTGGTCTTTGACGAAATCGATACCGGCATCGGCGGCCGCGCCGCCGAAGCCGTCGGCAAAAAGCTGAAGTCTCTCGCCCGCGCCAACCAGGTTCTCTGTGTAACCCACCTCCCGCAAATCGCAACCTTCGCCGACCATCATTACGTGATCGAAAAGAAGCAGCAGAATGGACGGACGCGCACTCACATCCGGGCCGTGATTGGTGAAGAACGCACCGAAGAAGTGGCCCGCATGTTAAGCGGCGCCAAACTGACTGACACTTCCCGCAAACACGCCGAACAGATGATCAAGGCGAACGGGTGATAGGTCCGCTAATAGGAAATTAATTTCCTCTACCTAGCTGGGTGAGAGTAGCTAAGATAGTCCTATGCAGACAGTGACCATCCAAAAGGCGAAGGCGCAGCTTTCGCGCTTGATCGCTAAAGCTCGCGCCGCTGACTGGCCAGGAGCTGAAGACTTAGGGTTTGAATAGTGTCCGTTTCGCTGCCCAGAATCCCCATCCACTGCTAATTCCCGCTGTTTCTTTGGCTTACGTTGACCAGAGAGGTACTTTCCGATAACCTGCTAGCACCTCTACAAATGGTTTCGTGTACTCTAAAGATACAGTTTCATTTTCTGATTTTGCATCTAAATAGCTCAGGAAAGATCATTACAACAGGAGTTTGATGGTGCCAAACAGTCGGGGAAAGACTTTACTTTTGCTCAAGCCGCGCGGCTTCTGCGCCGGCGTGGTGCGAGCCATCGACGTCGTCCGCATCGCCCTTGAGGCGTTCGGTCCGCCGATCTACGTGCGCAAAGAGATCGTCCACAACAGCTTTGTAGTGGACGAGCTCCGCGGCAAGGGCGCGATCTTCGTCGACAGCGAAGACGAAGTCCCCAACGGCGAGCGCGTGATCTACAGCGCTCACGGCGTTTCCCCGGAAGTGCGCGAACACAGCGCCCGGCGCGGCCTGCGCGTCATCGACGCCACCTGTCCTCTGGTCACCAAAGTTCACGTGGAAGCGGTGAAGTTCGCCAAAGAAGGCTATTCGCTGATCCTGATTGGTCACCACGATCACGACGAGGTGATTGGAACCCTCGGCGAGGCCCCGCTGGTCACGCAGGTCGTGGGCAGTCCCGAGCAAGTGAAATCGCTCTCCGTTCCCGATCCCAACCGTGTGGCCTTTCTCACGCAAACCACGCTGAGTCTCGACGAAACCAAAGACATCATCGCCGCTCTTAAGAAGAAGTTTCCAAACATCAAGGGTCCCGCCGCGCAAGATATTTGTTATGCCACGGAGAATCGTCAAGTAGCCGTGAAAGAAGTCGCCTCCGAATCCGATCTGTTGCTGGTGGTGGGTTCAGAGAACAGCTCAAACTCGAATCGCCTGGTCGAAGTGGCGCGCAACCTCGGTACTAACGCGCATCTAATCGACAGCTACAAAGATATCGAGGCTGACTGGTTACTCGACGTCAAGACGATCGCCCTGACCGCTGGCGCATCCGCTCCAGAGTGTCTGGTGGAAGAAACGATGAAGTTTCTTGCCACCAAGGGTTTCGACAACGTGCAGGAACTCGAAGTGATGCCAGAGAACGTTCGCTTCGGCCTGCCGCCGGAGATTGTCGAAGCCATCGCCGCCGCTCCGGCAAGCGCCACTGCGGATTAACGGAGCTACGTTAATGGATACAAACCCCCTCGATTCCGACACAGGTTCCATAGCCTCCACACCGCAACTTCGTTTCGGAAAAATCGACGGCTTGGCTGCCCGCGTAGGCGCAGCCATGGACGCCGCCCGCAAGCTTCTTTTCTCCGCCCAGCACGAGGACGGCTATTGGTGTGGCGAACTCGAAGCCGACACCACGCTGGAGTCCGATTACCTCGTGCTCCACACCCTCCTCGGCACCGGCGACCCCGAACGCTTTCGCAAAGCTGCCAACTGGATCGTCCAGCATCAGAATGAAGACGGCGGCTGGAATACTTATCCTTCCGGCCCTTCGAATATCAGCGCCTCTGTAAAGTCGTATTTCGGCCTGAAGCTCGCGGGCTACAAGGCGGACCATCCCGTGCTGCAACGGGCGCGCAAAAAAATTCTCGAACTTGGTGGTGTCACCGAGGTCAACACCTTCACCAAGATCTATCTGTGCTTCTTCGGCCAGTACGATTACGACGCGGTCCCGGCGATTCCTCCCGAGATCGTCCTGTTTCCCAACTGGTTCTGGTTCAACATTTACGAGATTTCGTCATGGTCGCGCGCCATCCTCGTTCCGCTCTCCATTTGCTACGCCAAGAAACCATTTAAGAAGATTCCGCGCGAAATGGGCCTTGAAGAGCTCTTTGTTGGAGGCATGCAGAAATCCAGCATGCACCTGCGCTGGTCGAAAAAGCTGGTCTCGTGGCGGAATTTCTTTCTTTGCCTCGATCGCATGACCCACTGGTTTGAGCGCGTCCACATCCGCCCGTTGCGTTCCATTGCATTGAAAAGTGCCGAGAGATGGATGCTTGAGCGCTTCGAGATGAGCGACGGCCTGGGCGGCATTTTTCCCTCAGTCATGAACTCAGTCATCGCCATGCGTTGCCTTGGCTATTCGGTCGACGATCCCCAGGTGATCCGGGCGCTGGATGAATTTGAAAAGCTTGGCATCGAAGAACCGGGGGAAAACGGAGAAGAGACCTTCCGCATGCAGCCCTGCTTGTCTCCCGTGTGGGACACCGCCTACGCCGCCTTTGCTCTGGGTGAGTCCGGAGTTCCGGCCACGGATCCGCGCATGGTGAAATGCGCCGACTGGATCCTGCAAAAGCAGGTCCGCAATCCGGGCGACTGGCAGATCAAGAACAAGACCGGAAAACCCGGCGGTTGGTACTTCGAGTTCAACAATGAGTTTTATCCCGATGTGGATGATACTGCGATGGTTTGCCTGGCCCTCAGTCGTGTCGAGCATCCCAACGGCCGCTACCAGCGCGAGTCCGTTCAGCGGGCCATTGATTGGGTCTTTTCCATGCAGTGCAAGAACGGCGGCTGGGCGTCCTTCGATAAAGACAACGACGAAATGGTCTTTCAGCACGTTCCCTTCGCCGATCACAACGCCATGCTCGATCCGGCGACTGTGGATATCACCGGCCGCGTTCTCGAAATGCTGGCAGCGTACGGCCACGACAAGAACCATCCCGCAGTCAAGCGCGCCATTCAGTTCCTCCGCAACGAACAGGAGCCGGATGGAAGCTGGTTCGGTCGGTGGGGTGTGAACTACCTCTACGGTACGTCTCTGGTATTACGGGGCCTCGAAGCCGTGGGCATGGACAACCACGAGCCCTGTATCCAGCAGGCAGCCGAGTGGCTACGCATGGTGCAGAATCCCGACGGCGGCTGGGGCGAAAGTTGCGGCTCTTACGACGATCCCAACCTGCGCGGCGTCGGCCCGAGCACGCCTTCGCAAACGGCATGGGCCATTCTCGGATTGCTCGCGGTCGGGGATACGCGCAGCGACTCCGTAGCCCGCGGCATTGCATATCTGCTCCGCACCCAGAAGCATGACGGATCATGGGATGAGCCTCTTTGCACGGGCACAGGTTTTCCCCGCGTCTTCTACTTGCAATATCACCTCTACCGCCAGTACTTCCCATTGCTTGCGCTCACGACCTATGCCAAGGTGATGGAGAAGAGCAGCGATTAGCAACGCGAATAATCGGCGCAACCTGCGAGTGAAAACCGTCCACGGGGGGGGTTGAGGTTGGGAGGCCCCATGTTCAAACTACTGGGTGTGATCGCCGGGGTGCCCAGGAAGAAGCATTTTACCTGGTGCGCCGGCTTAGCCTTTGTTGCGTTTCTTCTGAGTGCGTCGGCCTGCGCTCAGAATGCGCTTAAGGCGGCCGACCAGCCCGCCATTTCCGATGCCGCGCAGATTCGCGCAACCGCGGACAAATTAATCAACAGCGGCGTGCCCGACGACGTTATCAGGGGCGCATCACTGCTCGAGAAGGCCGACCAACTCGAACAAGCCCAACTGAACGTGGAGCGGCTTGCGTTGGAGAAGGAAAAGCTACGGTTGGATCTGGCGGCCTCGCAGGGGAGCCACTGGAAAGACACACTCGTGACTTTCATACCGCTTGCGACGACCGTGATTTTGGCGGGGACGCTGATCTTCCAGATACAGCAGGCGCGGGTGGAGCGGTGGCAGAGACGAGTGGACGCCGCGGAGGATGCCAAGCAAAAGAAGATTGAGAGGGACGACAGGCGAGAGGCGGCTGCGGTCGAAGCCGAACAGAAGAAGGAGCAACGGTTTATGGACGCCCTGCGGGACCTTCAGACCTCGGACAATGCGACCGCCGTGGCGCTCATCAATACCTTCCGCGAGGAGCCGTATCGGCGGCGGGCTTTGGTTGTTACGGTAAATCGGCTCCTGGCCCAGAAGACGATGGCTGAGTTCGAGGCGCTGTATATGGACGTGGTGAATCCGCTGACGTATAACGATCTGCCGCAGATAGTGAGACTGTGCAAAGAGGTGGATTCTTCCTATTTCAGCATCGCGACGGCAGTATGGAATGAGAAGACGCGCCAGAACGAAGTCGAGAAACTCAGCCCCGAAGATCGCGCACGGCTGGATCTGTACCTCAGTGAGCAAGGGTTCTTATCGCAGAAACTGGCGGCACTGCTTCACACTCCGGCGCCCGCCGGAGTGCCCGTCGATCTCTCGAACCTTGTTCTGCGTGACGTAAAGTTGTCAGGCGTCAATCTCGGCGCGGCGAATATCTCAGGTGCGAGCTGGAACTACGTAAACACCGATGACTCCGATATGAGTCGGATCGTTGAGTTCGATGGCTGCCGGATGCGGTTGACGGCGTGGTGGCATGCGTCGCGGGTCAGTCGGCCTCTGCTGGAGCACTTGAAGAAGAACTTTCCGTTTTCGTTGGGGTCGGAGTACAGCACCGAGCGACCCCTCAGCGCCGACGATTATGCGGCCTGTGTGGCCAAGCTCGAAGCCGGCGGCAGCGAGACCGGTGGGAGCCGCGCACCGGGTGCTGCGAGCGCTCGCAATGGGTGAGACATTTGACCCATGAAAGCTTTCCTCACAGGTGCAACCGGATTCCTGGGCTCCCACGTAGCCCGCGTCCTCGCTGAGCAAGGCGCCGATCTCCGCCTGCTGGTGCGCCCCACAAGCAGCCTAAAAAATCTCGAGGGTCTGAAGGCCGAGACGGCCACGGGCGATCTTCGCGATCCCGCCTCCCTGGAAAAAGCCATGGCCGGCTGCGAAGTTGTCTTTCATGTCGCCGCCGACTATCGCCTGTGGGTGCGCGATCCGGCTGAAATGTACCGCTCGAACGTCGAGGGCACGCGTGCGATCCTGGCAGCCGCGCGCAAGAACGGAGTACGCTGTGTCGTGTACACCTCGAGCGTGGCAACCGTCGGTTTCACTGGGAACGGCCGCCCGGCGGACGAAGATTCACCCGTTTCGCTCGCCGACATGATCGGACACTATAAGCGTTCGAAGTTCATGGCCGAACAGCTAGCGCTAGAGGCCGGCCGCAGCGGGATGCGCGTGGTCACTGTGAATCCCACAACTCCGGTTGGCGAGCAGGACATTAAACCCACTCCTACTGGACGGATTGTTGTAGATTTTCTCAAGAGAAAGTTTCCCGCCTACGTGGAGACGGGATTGAACCTGGTCGATGTTCGCGAATGTGCCCGTGGTCACATTGCCGCTCTCGAAAAAGGCAAGAGCGGCGAACGCTACATTCTTGGCGGCGAGAACCTGACCTTGAAACAGATACTCGACAAACTGGGCGCGATCTCCGGTTTGCCGTCGCCGAAAGTAAAGCTGCCTTACTTTGTGGCTTATGTGGCAGGCGCAGTGGATCAGACGGTCTCCGGCCGTCTGCTGGGCCGCGAGCCTCGCGCCACGGTCGAGACAGTTCGCATGGGAAAGAAAAAGATGTGGGCCAGTTCCGACAAGGCAGAGCGCGAGTTGGGATGGAAGACCATGCCCGCCGATGGCGCCTTGCGCCGCGCCGTAGACTGGTTCCGTGCCAACGGCTATTGCTAAGCTCGCTTGGAGAACTCGATCCGTCTGGTCTCCGCGCGTGCGTTTTGAACTTCCGCGTAGGTTTGAAAGGTCGCGGCTTTTAGCCGCGCCGTTAGATTTCCAAAGAAAACCAGCGGCTTTAGCCGCCGTGCACTTCGGTCTTCGAAATGAAATTTTCAACACCAACTAAACTCGCCATCGTGGCAGCACTGGAGCGCGAAGTCAGAGGCTTGACCAGAAACTGTCACCGCGTCGAACGGCAGCACCAGGGCCGCAATTATGTTTTCTTCGAGCGCAAAGATAAAGATGCAGATGTCCTGATCGTGTGCGGCGGCATCGGCCTGGATTCAGCCCGCCGCGCAGCCGAAGCCGTAATCGCGTTGTACCATCCCACCGAGTTGCAGTCGGTGGGTTTTGCCGGGGCTCTGGACCAGACTATGCACGTCGGGGATCTTTTCATTCCCGCCGCAGTTATCGATGCGCGCGATGGAAGCCGCATCCAAATCACCGGCGAACGCAAGAAAGGAACGCTTCTAACTTTCATGACCGTGGCCGGTGCAGAGCAGAAGACAAAATTGGCGCAAGCCTACGCAGCACAGGCTGTCGACATGGAGGCAGCGGCTGTGGCTGAGGCAGCACGTGCGCACGACTTACTCTTTGGAGCAGCCAAGGCAATCTCCGACGAACTGGATTTTGACTTGCCCGAGATGGCGCGCTTTATCGGTTCCCAAGGTCGCTTCAAGACCGCAAGCTTTACTCTATTCGTAGCTTTGCGGCCGTGGCTCTGGAGGCGCGTTGTTCTGCTCGCGCGCAACAGCCGCAAGGCAGAGAGAGCGTTAAGCAGGCATCTCGAGCGCCTGGGGGCACAGTCGCGCGAGCTAGTTGAAGCAAAAGTCACTTAACTCTCATCGAATGGCTTGATGTCGATCGCCGGACAAATCGCCATGGAAACCCGCAGCGAGTCCATCCCTGCGACCATGCTCGCCGCCGTCTACCGCGGAGTGAATGAGGTCCGCCTGGAAACCGTTCCCGTGCCCGAAATCGGTCCCGGAGAACTGCTCCTCCGCGTCCACACCTGCGGCGTCTGCGGCACGGACCTGAAAAAGATAGCGACCGGATCGCACCCCCCGCCGCGCATCTTCGGCCACGAAACCTCGGGCGTAGTTGCGGCCATTGGCTCCGGAGTGCGCAGCTTCGCGCCCGGCGACCGCGTCGTCGTCTTTCACCACATCCCCTGCCGCCAGTGCTACTACTGCCGCCACAGAACCTTCGCCCAGTGCGCCACCTACAAGAAGGTCGGATGCACCGCCGGCTTCGAGCCCTCCGGCGGAGGCTTCGCCCAATACGTCCGAGTAATGGATTGGATCGTCGAACAGGGCACGGTCAAGGTCCCGCCCACCGTCTCATTCGAGCAGGCCAGTTTCGTGGAACCCGTCAACACCTGCATGAAGGGGATAGAAGCCCTGCGTTTGGAGCCCGGCGAAACTGTTCTGGTGATTGGGCAAGGCCCAATCGGCATCATACTGAGTGTCCTGGCCCGCCGGGCAGGGGCCACGGTTATTACTTCCGATTTGTATCCCGAGAGGCTTAGAATAGGTAAAAGCCTTGGATTTGACCATTTGATCGACGCGTCAAAAACTGACGCCGTAGCCTCTGTGCGGGAGCGGACAGAAGGGCGGGGCGCTGACGCCGTAATCTTGGCAGTCGGCAGCAACGGCCTGATTCGTCCGGCGATGGATGCGACCCGTCCCGGCGGTAGGGTATTGCTGTTCGCGCAAACCCAGCACGGCGAAGCGGTCGTCGATCCGGCAGCCATTTGTGTCGATGAAAAGGCGTTGGTCGGCTCGTATAGCGCGTCGGTCGATTTGCAGGAAGAATCGGTTCGTTTTGTGATGAATCGCGAAATGGATCTGGAACAGATGATCAGCCACCGGTTCCCGCTGCAGGAGAGTCCGCAGGCATTGGAGCTGGCGGCCCATCCGCAGCCTGCATCGATGAAAATCGTGATTCAACCCGGGACCGCCTGGGTGTGAAACGGAAGCATGATTCGTAAATCGGTTTAAGAGGGTTTTACAACTTGCGGAAAGACTCACAAACGCGTCCAGTAACGTGGAAGAGCTTCCAGTGACGTGGAAGAGCGGCGCTTCAGCGCCGCGTAAGGCCCCGGAATCCGTGCGGGCTTCAGTCCCCGTGGTCGATATTTGTGAAAGCGGCTCTAAGCAAGGAAGCAATCAGTGAATGGAAAAATGACGGCTGCCGTCCTGTACGGCAAAGAAGATCTCAAGATTGAAAGAGTTCCCATCCCTCGCGTCGAAAAGGGCGAGGTTCTGGTTAAGGTGCAGGTGGCGCTCACCTGCGGTACCGATCTCAAGGTCTATCAGCGCGGCTACCACGCCCGCATGATCGTCCCGCCCGCGCTGTTCGGCCACGAACTCGCCGGAGTCATCGAAGAAGTCGGCGAAGGCGTCCTCAGCTTCAAGAAGGGCATGCGCGTGGTCGCGCTCAATTCCGCCCCCTGCCAGATGTGCTTCTACTGCTCCAAGCATCAGGAGAACCTTTGCGAAGATCTCCTCTTCAACAACGGAGCCTATGCGGAATACATTCGAGTCCCGCGCCGCATCGTGGAAGCAAACATGCTCGTCATACCCTCCGGCGTAAGTTTTGAAGATGCCGCCATGACTGAGCCGCTGGCCTGTGTGTTGCGGGGCCTGCACGAGACCGGTGTTGAAATCGGCGACACGGTTACGATTATCGGCGGCGGTCCCATCGGCCTCATGTTTGTCCAGGTGGCGCGCGCCATCGGTTGCAACGTAATCTCGGTGGTCAAGCGTGACGAACAAGTCGTCGCCGCCAAGCACATGGGCGCCCACGAAATCGTGCAGACCACCAAAGTCCAGAACGTGATCGAAGCCGTGCGTGCTTTGACTCCGCAGAAGCGGGGCTGCGATGTCGTGATCGAGGCCGTGGGCCGTCCCGAAGCCTGGGAGTGGACGGTCGAAATGGTGCGCAAAGGCGGCACCGTAAATTTCTTCGGCGGATGCTCCAGCGGCAGTAAAGTGCAACTCGATACCAACCGCTTGCACTATTCCGAAATCACGCTCAAGGCCACGTTCCACCACACGCCGGAAACCGTGCGCCGCGCCTTTGGCTTGATCGCGGCCAAGAAGATTCGCCCCACGGATTACATTACCGGCGAAGCTCCGCTTTCGAGCTTGCAGAAGGTGCTCCGCCACATGCTGAATCGCGGCGGCGACATCAAAACGGCCATCATTCCCGGCCACTGATTGCCGCTGTACCGCCGGGCGGTTGTTCGGGAAGGGCACGAGTTTACTCGTGCCGTAAGCGCCGCAGAATCGATGCGGCTTCAGCCGCTGAGGTAAGCTTGCCTCGAGCAATCTCGAAGTTATGACTTGTGCTGAATGACTTCTGCGATCACTACTTCTGACTCTCGTATCGCGCCGTCAGTAAGCGCCTGGAGCCGCCTGCCCGCCGCCTACGCCATCCCAAACTCTGCCCCCTCCCTCGCAGCAGCCCGCGAATACTGCCGTCGTCTGGCCCGCACTCACTACGAGAATTTTTCCGTCGCGACCTGGTTCCTGCCAAAGAAACTTCGTCAGGATTTCTTCAATATCTACGCCTACTGCCGCATCTCCGATGATCTCGGCGACGAAGTCGGAGACCCCGCAGCCGCCCTGGCCTTGCTCGATGAGTGGCAGTCCGAACTCGACGCCTGCTACGCCGGCATTCCGCGCCATCCCGTCTTCGTCGCGCTGTCGGAAACCGAAAAGAAGTTCGAAATTCCCAAGCGCGAATTCTCCGATCTCCTGGTCGCCTTCCGTCAGGACCAAACTGTCACCCGCTTCGAAACCTTCAACGATGTTCTTGCCTACTGCCGTTATTCCGCGAATCCCGTGGGTCATCTCGTCCTCTACCTGTGCGGCTATCACGACGCCGAACGTCAACAACTCTCCGACTACACCTGCACTGCGCTGCAATTGGCAAACTTCTGGCAGGACGTCAGCGTCGACTACGCCAAGGGCCGAGTCTACTTGCCGTTAGAAGATTTGCGGCACTACGGAGTAACCGAACAAGACCTCGCCCAGCAGCGCAACACGCCCGCATTCTGCGAGATGATGAGGTTTGAAGTAAATCGCGCTCGCGAATGGTTCGAACGCGGTCTCCCGCTAGTAAGCAAAGTAAATAAAGAACTCGCGATCGATCTCGAACTCTTCACTCGTGGTGGCCAGGAAATTCTCAACGCCATCGAGCGCCAGGGTTTCGCCGTCCTCGGGCGCCGCCCGGTAATCTCCAAACCGCGCAAATTGACCCTGGTGGTTCGAGCCGCGATGGGAAAACTGCTGGGGAGAGCTTCCCGGAGCCGGAAGCCCGAAGCCGGAGGCCGACTTCTGTGAGCGCAGGAGCCCAGCAGGTGCTGATCCCCTGGAGTCCCGCTCCGGCGCAGCTTACCATCGCCTATTCCGTGTGCCGTGGCATCACCCGCACCAACGCCAAGAATTTTTACTACGCATTTCTGGTGCTACCCAAGCGCAAGCGGCAGGCGCTCTGCGCCGTCTATGCCTTCATGCGCCGCTGCGACGACATCGCTGACGACGCCACGCTGAGCCTGCAGGAACGCCGCTTCAAGCTCGACTCCTGGCTCGATGCCTTGCACCGCGCCCAGCAGGGCGAACCAAGCGACGATCCAATTCTGCTCGCACTGACCGATGCGCAACGCAGATACACCATCCCCGCCGGCCTGCTCGACGAACTCGCCATCGGCACTGCAATGGATGTAGTCGATCCCGCCGAACACCAGGAAAGCCCGTTGTCGCCAGCCCCCGCCAACGCCGCCCCTCCGCCGCCCACCGTTCAGTACCAGACCTTCGACGATCTCAAACTGTATTGTTACCGCGTAGCTTCCGTGGTCGGTCTTGTCTGCATCCACATCTTCGGATATCGCGATCCCGCTGCCGAACCGCTGGCCGAGCGGTGTGGCCTTGCCTTCCAGCTCACAAATATTATTCGCGATGTGAAAGAAGACGCCGCGATGGGTCGCATATATCTGCCCCAGGAGGATCTGGCGAAGTTCGGGCTCTCCGCCGCCGATTTGCTCTCAACTCCGGACGCCTCACGCCTCCGTCCCCTGCTGGAAATGGAAGCCGCCCGCGCTCGCGAGTTTTACCAGTCCGGGGATCAACTCATCCCTTATATCTCGGAAGACAGTCAGCCCGCGCTCTGGGTGCTGGTTAATATCTACCGCAAACTGCTGGAAAAAATCGCCGAGCACCAGTACGACGTCTTCAGCGGCAAAGTCAGCCTCACCGTCAGCGAAAAGCTCCGCGTCCTGGGGAAAGGCTTCCTGCAGCGCCTCACGTGATCGGAGCGGACATGATCGGGAAGGGCACGACTTGAGTCGTGCCGCAGAACGCCATAACAGACTCGGGCTTCAGCCCCAGTGGGAGTTTCGTTCGACACGTTCCGCCGTGCCTACATAGCCAGAATCTGTCCGCAAGAAATTCTTGATGACCTCGACCCCCACCCAACCCACAGTTGCCATTGCCGGAGGCGGCCTCGCCGGACTCGCCGCCGCCTGCGCTCTGGCCGACTCCGGCTTCCGCGTCACTCTCTTCGAGCGCCGCCCCTACCTCGGCGGACGCGCTTCTTCCTACGAACACCCCGGCACCGGCGAAATCGTTGACAACTGCCAGCACGTTCTCTTTCGCGTCTGCACCAACCTCGTCGAGTTCTACCGGCGCATCGGAGTCGAAGATAAAATCCGCTGGTACGACGAGATGACCTTCATCGAGCCCGGCGGACGCGCCAGCGTAATGCACGCCTCTCCGCTGCCTGCACCACTGCACACCGCCCCGTCGTTCCTGCGCTTTCCTTTCCTGAGTGCGAAAGACAAATTCGTAATCTCACGCGCTATCGCCGCGCTCACACTGACGCATCAACCCGACACGGGGCAATCATTTCAACACTGGCTTCTGCAACACGGTCAAACCGAAAACGCGATCCAGCGTTTCTGGAAGCCGATCCTGGTCAGCGCCCTCAGCGAAGATCTCGACCTCATCTCGATTCCCTCCGCCGCACAGGTCGTCCGCGAGTCGATGAAATCTCCTGCCGCCCGCCACATGGGCGTGCCGACCATTCCATTAACCGATCTCTACAACCGCGCCGGAGATTACATCCGCGCCCGCGCCGGCGAGATTCGCTTCCGCGCCTCGCTCGAGACTTTCTCTCCCGAGCCATCGCAAGTTAAAATTCGCGCCAGCGTAGCGGAAGAGACCTTTGACTATCTCGTCCTCGCCTTGCCCTTCGACACCCTCGATCGCGTCCTGCCCGCGATTCCCGAAGCTGTGCCGATACACGAAAGCCTCAACCACTTCGAACCCTGTCCCATCACCGGCATTCACCTCTGGTTCGATCGCCAGATCAGCGACCTCGACCACGCCGTCCTGCTCGATCGAACCATTCAATGGATGTTCCACAAATCGCGACTCCTCACTACTCGCGCTCAGGAAGAAAAAAAAGGTGGGCAGGAAAAATCGGGAGGGCAACAAGATCGGGAAGGGCACGACTTTAGTCGTGCCGCTGAGGCACCCATTGCAGATGGGGCTTTAGCCCCCGAGGGCAGCTACATCGAGCTCGTGGTCAGCGCTTCAAAAAGCCTCATCGACAAATCGCGCGCCGAAATCGTCGACCTCGCCCTCAAAGAAGTCCGCGAATTTTTCCCCGCGGCCCGCGCCGCCACACTCATCAAGTCCACCGTGATCAAGGAAGTCCACGCCACCTACTCGCCGCGCCCCGGCATCGAAGCCTTCCGCCCCCAGCAAACCACAGCGTGGCCCCGCGTCTTCCTCGCCGGAGACTGGACCGCCACCGGCTGGCCCGCCACCATGGAAGGCGCCGTGCGTAGCGGATATCTTGCAGCCGAGGCCTTGTTGCTCGCGGCAGGAATGCATTCCACGCGTTTCATCTCTCCCGATCTGCCCGCCAGCGGCTTAATGCGCTTCTTCAGCTAACCCGAACGACGTGGCTTTTCCACAAGCCCGTAAAATAGAAAACCCCGCTTCTCGCACAGAATGCGAAAAGTGGGGTGTCTGGAAAAAGGCGATATTACATACCGCTCTGCTGGAAAACTATTGCTTCCTTGTTGCGGCGGAAGTCGATCTCATTGAGCTCCTTGTTCGCCGAGTTCGTCACCACCTCGTCTTGAATTACGTGTTCGTCGTTCGTCTTCAGCGTACCCGGCACCGTCGCCACGGTCTTCCCGTTTCGCAGAAAAGTAACCTGTACTGCGGGACCTGTGCCTTGCCACTCCACTTTGTAATGGCCCGGTTGCAGTTGCGTGCCCCCAACCTGCACCGTGTTAGGAAGGTCTATAGAGCGTTGATTGTTGTCCCGTGCGAACGCGCTAAGCGAGAACAGCACAGCAAAAGTCGACAAGAGTGCAAAAAACTTTACCTGCTTCATTTCGTAAATCTCCTCTAAGTAGAAGTCGAAGAGGCAGGCCTCCTCCTCTTCGGATTACGAGACGGCCAGTTCAGAAACTGAATGTCCCTACATAAACAGATGCGCTCCCATAGGCCGAGGATGCAGCCATGAGTACGCTAAGTTGTCAGGGTTAAGCAAAGTTTTGTAACGCAGCTTCGCGAAGAATAGCTCTCCGCGACGAACAACCTTCAAACCCGCGGACGCGGCCGATCCGGCAAGTTCAATTTAATTTACGCCGATCCGCGCTGCGATTCGCGACACGAACCTCGGAGTGTGGCTCTTCAAGGCCTGCTCAACGCTGGGCCCGAACTCGTGCCATAGGTTCATCCCTGCATCACTGCCAACGGTCGAACCAAAATCGCTCAACGGCTCCGCGCGAGTCCGCCTCCAATATGGAGTAGAGGCCGTGTCCTTGGCCACGGAAGTCAGTATTCGCAGGAGATAGGAAGTATTCAGCCGGGCTCTGCCCGTTACATTCCGCGTGACAAGAGTTCTCGTAGCGGCGGACGTAGCACGGCGCATCACGCTCACATTGCTGAAACCGGAATTATGCGATGGCTGCTTAATCGATGACGGATAAAGGTACTTCTCAAAAATCGTCTTCGTCTGTTGCCGATTGGATAACGCCTGCTCCCTGCCGGCAAATTCTGCATGCTGCATCAGCTCCACATCGCCGCCCATCGCGTCCACTTTCATGGGCGAACCCACCTCAACGAACTCTTCGAATTTCTGTGTCGGTTTCGCAGCCTGTACTGAAGGCGCATCGGGAAGGGATCGACTCACGTTCTGGCATGCCGCTCCGCCCGCAACCAATAACACAAAAGAACCAACCCGGAGGAACGCAATTCGCTTCACCATGCGCTAGTCCCGGGCGCCGGGCTCCTATCCGTATCCCTGACCGCCCTCGATCCTGCCTCGAACCTAGCACTCCACATGCCATTATTCTGAGCAAGAACGCTCAACCTGTGCCATAGACTTGGTTGAAAAAAGAGCCCCTGCGGTTGCGAGCCAACGCACCCTTACCCAAGGCGGCGCCTTGAGCCACGCGATCTGGGGAGTCTTATCTACGAGTTGGGGTCTTCCTAAGGTAAATAAGAGCCGCCGAATCTGACCGCTCCTTCCACATGACAGCCCGACCATACCCACGCCGCGTAGCCCCTCGCGCGATAGCGCAAAGCACTGGCCAGATTGAGAAAAACCTTTCATCCAAAGCCTTCCACAAAAGCTGCCGGCTAAGCACGGCATCTGCTCCTCGCATCCTTTCAGCAAGCCCTTACGTAACGTGTGATCGGCGTGCCCGGATGCTCGTGTAGGAACAGCCGCACTGGTCTGTCCGCCCGCGCAGGCTCGACTGTTTTCTGCCTCAAGAATTAGAAATCTAAGATATTGCCGGAGCGGTGGCTCAACGCCGCTGGGAACTTCGAAATACACTTCGTAAACCGGGCGGGAAAGGGGTACAATTTGACTTGGAAGTCGAACTCAGCCGGCCTCCCGCACCTGCGGGTGCCCTGAGCCGATTTTTTTTGAAAACTGGACGAGGCAATCTAGGCCAAAGACCTGACAAGAAATAGAAGAATTTAGAGAGGCAACTTGCCGGAACGACCGCTCATCTGTGTAAGGGACGCGTCGCCAGCATCAGAGCCTAAGTGCCCCACCGGGGAGAACCGAACCAGGGAACGATGGCATCAGCAGAAGTAAATCCTAACGCCAGCCCTAGCGCTAGCCCCAGCTCCATTTCTAGCCCTGGCCCCGGCGTTAGCAAAGAGCCCGAACTCCATCTCTTGCTGGCTCCCGACACCTTTGAGCCTCTGTATAAGTCGCTTTTCCGCGGCTTGGACGAGTTCTTCTTTCCCAAGAAGCTCCCACCGCTCAAGCTCGAATCGAAGCCCGTCCCGGTCAAGGATATCTGGGGTTTCTACAACTATAAGAAGAACGGCGCTTTAGGCTCGACAGCCGCTCACCTGGTGGTCCTCGCCTTGATAATCGGCGGCACCATCATCACCTTCCACCATCCGCCCCCGGTTGCAGCCAAAGGCCAAGTCACGCCGTTGATTGATCCCGGCGACTACACCCTGAAGCCCGCCAAGACTCAGGCCGGCGGCGGCGGCGGTGGCGGCGACCACGATGTGCTGAAAGCCTCTGCGGGACGTTTGCCAAAATTTTCCCTTAAGCCGCAGCTTGCGCCTCCAGAAGCCGTGATCCGGAATATGAGTCCCAAGTTAGCGGTTGAGCCCACTGTGGTTGTGCCTCCCGATATCAAGGTGGCCATGAATAGCATGCCCGTCTTGGGCGACCCGAAATCGACTGCCGTGATTCCATCGAATGGTACCGGGGATCGCAGCGGTATTGGTTCCGGCTCCGGTGGCGGCGTTGGCCCCGGCAACGGACGCGGAGTTGGCCCTGGCGACGAGGCTGGTATGGGTGGCGGTGCTTTCCGCGTAGGCAGGGGCGTCTCCGAACCACGCGTTATCTATCAAACTGATCCTGAGTTCTCCGAAGAAGCGCGCAAGGCAAAGTTCCAGGGCACCTGCGTCCTCGCCCTCGTAGTAGACGCCATGGGCCGTCCCACCGAAATCCACGTCGTCAGCTCACTCGGCATGGGCTTGGACGAAAAAGCCATCGAATCCGTCAAAGAGTGGAAATTCGAACCCGGCCAAAAAGACGGCCATCCCGTCCCCGTAGCCATCAACGTCGAAGTCGACTTCCACCTGTACTGAGGCGACCTCTCGCTGAAGATCTTCAATTTCCGACTGTGATTTGAAAGGGCGCGGCTTCAAGCCGCGCCGTATAAGGCACCCAACAAATATGCGGGTTTCAGCCCCTGAGGGACCTATTCCTTCAAATCCACGTGCTGCACATCCCCAATCGCGCGCCCCAAAAATCTCTCGCCCAACCGCCGAAACTTCTCCACCGAATCCGTCGCAAAGAACTTCAGCCGCGGAACCCTACGCCGCTCCTCGCCTTTCTCTTCGCGCGTCAAAAGCTTCTGCAAGCGTTCCGCCACAGCCCGCGCCGTCGATTCCGCCGAATCCACAATGCTCACATGCTCCGGAGCCACGCGATGCAGCAGCGGCTTAAGTAGCGGGTAGTGCGTGCAGCCCAGCACAAGCACATCCGCGTCGCCAAACCCGTCGGCAAAGGCCTCACCCAGATAAATGCGAGCAACCTCCTCCGTCACCCCGTGCTCCACCCATCCCTCCTCCACCAAAGGCACCAGCAGCGGACAAGCTTTCTCCCGCGCCTCAACCCCCCGCGCTTCCAGAGCCTTCCGATAAGCGTGACTGCTCACCGTAGCCTCGGTCCCAATCACAACGACTTTTCTATTCTTGCTGACGGAGGCCGCCGCCCCGGCTCCGGGCTCAACCACGCCAACCACGGGCACATGCGCCGCACCAATAATGCGGTCAAGAGCAAGGGCAGTCGCCGTATTGCAGGCGATTACCAGCAACTCCGCTCCGTGACCTTCAAGGTAGTGGGCCGCCTCGACCGCATAACGTGCTACCGTCTCAACCGACTTCGACCCATAAGGAAGCCGCGCCGTATCGCCAAAGTAGAGGTAGTCAGCGTGAGGAATAAGTTCAAGTAAGGCTTTAAGAACCGTAAGCCCGCCAAAGCCGGAATCGAATACGCCGATAGTGGGACGACGAGGAGTCATCGTGGCTGAAACCAGATCGATAATAGCAGTGGGGTCGGTTCGCAACCGATGACCAGAGTTGTTCCTCTGAAGGAAGCTAGGAGCGTTCTCGAATCGCAGAACCCGACGTGGTGGTCGGCACAAAGTCAGAATTTTTCTCGCAGCACGCCCCCGGCGGAATCGGCGCACCATGCGGGCAAGTCCGCGGATGGCCGAGAAAGGCGCAGATTTTGTCCGTAGCTTCGGGCGAGAGAATGTGTTCGAACTTGCAAGCCTGCTGTTCGATCTCCGATTCGCTGTCCATCGCCAGGCTGTCGGTAAACAGCCGCTCCGCCAGTCGATGCCGCCGGATGATGCTGCCCGCCCGCTCGCGGCCGCGCTGCGTTAGCTCCACAATCAGCGTGCCGTCTCCCATCGAGGCCGCTACCGGCTTCAGCGCATCATGGCACGGATTCACAAACGGCTTGTGATCATGCGCCAGGGGCGGATGCGGCGCCGAAACTACCAGCCCCATCTGCATCATCTTCTCAATTGCCAGGCTCACCGGCAGCGCGCCGTGCACCTCCATGCGCTCAACCTCGGCAATCTCCCCATGTTCGCCCAGCACCCATAGTTCTTCCAGCACCTCGTCGAACTGCTCCTCGTCGGCCATCGCAAAAACTTCCTGCGAGTCGATCTTGCCGTGGTGGAACTCGATCCGCCGGTCGGCCAGCCGCGCCACCACCGGATCGTGTGTCACCATAACAATAGTCCGCCCCTGCTGGTGAAATTCGCGCAGCAGCCGCAGCACGATCTCTTCATTCACTGCATCCAGATTTCCCGTCGGCTCATCGGCCAAAATAATCTTCGGATCATTAATCAGCGCCCGCGCAATGCAAACCCGCTGCTGCTCGCCTCCCGAAAGTTGCGACGGCAGGTGATGCGCCCGGTCACCCAGCCCCACGCGCGTCAAAGCTTCAATCGCTTCTTTCTCGTCCGTCATGCTGTGAAAGTACTGCGCCAGCATCACGTTCTCGACAGCTGTAAGAAACGGAATCAGGTGAAACTGCTGGAAGATGAATCCAATCTTCTCCGCACGCACGCGATTTAATTCGCTCGCGGAAATACCCGCTACATTCTCACCATCCACCCAGATCTCGCCCGAGCTCGGCCGGTCCAGGCAGCCGATCAGATTCACCAGCGTCGATTTCCCCGACCCCGACGGCCCCATGATCGAAAGCCACTCGCCTTGCGCCACAACCAGTGAGATGTGATCGAGCGCATGAATCGCGCTATCAGGGGTGCCCCACTTCTCCCTTCTTTTAGGAGAAGTGGGATCCTGCCCCGCGCCCTGGGTAGGGTAGAGCTTGGTCACATCGTTGATCCGGATCATCTCACTCGCCTCTTAAAATCACCGCCGGCTGCACCCGCCGCAACAACGAAATCGGCAAGACTGCCGCCAGCAAGGTCACCACTATGCTACCAGCCAGAACCAATGGCAGGACGCTGAATCGTGGCGCCACCGGAGCATGAAAGTTAACCCGCCCAATCCACGCCGCGATCCCGACGCCCAGCACGAATCCAATTACCGCGCCAGTTGCGCCCAGCGCCGCCGCTTCCGCTGCGAAAAATCCATTCAGCAGCCGGTCAGACGCCCCCAGCGCCTTCATAATCGCAAAATCCCGCCGCCTATCGAACACCCATCCCATCAACGTCGAGAGCACGCACAGCGCGGCCGTGAGAATAATCAACGCGGTCGCAGCCAGCAACGTCGCCCGAGTCTTACCCAAAACCCGCGCCTCGCCCTCTACGATTTGCCGCACAGGCCTTACCTCGGCTCCCGGAATGGCCTGCTCCAGCTGATGCATGATCGCAGCGATCTCCTCCGGCGAACCCGTCGCCGCGACTTCAATCGTAGAAGGCTGCACTCCCGTCCACGCAACAAAATCCGCCAGCGAAACATAAATCCGGCTGTCTTCCGCCGCTCCCGTCTGCACCATTCCCGCTGGCCTGAGATGAATAATGTGTCCCTGAAAGCTGAGATCGAAAGCCTGATCCTTCGGCGAGACCACCGGTAGCGCGCGCACTCCAATCAGCGCCTGCCGCGGCGCCGAAGGCCAGCTGCTCACCGACCACCAGCGATCCAGTTGCCGCACCCGGTCAAAATCCGTGCCCGCAACCACAATCGGCTGGCCATCGCTGGTCCGCGCCACCACCAGCCCGAAAGGCGCGACCACGCCCCGGCCAGCGAGAGTCGATTCCACTTGCCCGAGCGCATCCGCGGGAAGGGAAGCGCCGTCTCTTCCCACCAGAACGATGTTCGCTCCATAATTGCGAAATTCGCGGCGCAGCTTGGCCTGTACATCGCTATATAGATTAAGTAGTGCCGTGGCTACAGCAGCGGCTACAACCGTGGCCAACAAAGCCGAGAGAGCGCGCCCCCGGCGCAGCACCGCCGCCCTCACCAGCATGCGAAGAAACATCGACGTATGCCACAACTTCACCCGCCCCGCGGCCAATTCCCGCGCCGACTCTGAACGACTCGGTCTCACAACTCACCTCGCAACGCGAACACCGGATCGAGTTCCACAGCCTTGCGGATCGCCGCCGCGCTTCCCAAGAAAGTAACGATCACCGCAATCGCCAGGATCACCGGCAGCAGCACCGGCGGAATCGTAATCTGGGAATTAAAAATAGACCGACCGATCTGCCGCGCCAGCACCGTCCCCGCACCAAAGCCTACCAGCCCGCCAATCAAGGCCAGCAGCGTTGCTTCCGCAAAAAACACTGACGCAACCGCGACCCTTCCCGCGCCCAAAGCCTTCATTAAGCCAACGTCCGCACGGCGCTCGAAGATCGCCGTTGCCATCGCAGCCGAAACCGCGAGCGCGGAAGCCAACAGCGCAGCCAGCGTAACCAGAAAGATCAATCCCTCGATCCGCGTCAGCACCGCACCTTCATTCTGCGCAACCTGCCGGATCTGTTCCGCGTGCGAGTGCGGAATCACCTCCTGCAACTGAAACGCAATCGACTGCGGATACGGCGAGCAGTACCAGCGGTCATAAACCGGACCAGACATGCTCTTAGGATCGCGCCGCGCCAGGGCATCCTCCGGCTTCGTAAGCGCGCTCACGTAAACGCGCCGAACCACGCCGGGCTTGCCCAAAATCTCCTGCGCCAGCGTGATCGGTGCCACCACTTGATCGTCTTCCGCCCCGCCCGTCGAGAGAATTCCGCTCACACGCAACTCACGCCCCGAGAGCGCAACGAAATCCCCAGCCTTCGCGGAAACCCGCGCCGCCAGCCGCTCTCCCAGCAGAACGTCGCTGGAATTGTCGTCGGGCCACGCTCCGCTGATAACCTTCCACCACGGGTGAGTCGACCGCACCCCGGTCGTGAACTCTTCTTTGCCAAAAGAAACTCGCTTGGCAAAATAAGTGCCGAGCAAGGTGAGATTCTCCGTTCGCCCGTCCCGCTGCAAGCTAACGTTCACCGGCAGCATGGGAGCAAACCCCGTAATGTTGTTATGCCAGAAAGTGCCCTCGATCTTGGGCAGGTCGGCTTCGTTCAGGAACGCGCCATCGCTCGGCGACTTCAGGTTGATGCCGCCGATTTCCACATCCAGCGTATCTTCCTCGGGAGTGACCAGCAGGTTTGCGCCGATGGTGCGCAGTTCGCGGTTGATCTTGTCGCCGATGTCGGTCGCGACCGCAATCATCGCTGTCGCCACCGTTACGCCCAGAGTAATCGCGGCCCCCGCCAGCAATTTACGCCGCTTCTGCCGGCGGAACGATTCGTAGACGAGCCGCGCGAACATCTTTTATTTCTCGAACACGCGGCTGCCGGCCGCGATGTCCGCCTCTTGAATCATCACGGCATCGGCGGTCTGCGTGGCTCGCAGCGGAATCGGATTGCATCCGCCCTTCGCGCCCACCGACTGCGGATTGATCGGCGCAGCGCAGTTCTTGCAAACCACTCCATTGCCTGACTTGTAGAAGCCGACCGCTCCGCAAATTTCACAGGCGTCGAAAACCGTGGCAACCTTGCCATCCGGCTTCTGATACAGCCAGAAGCGAACCTCCACGCCGTTCTCCTTCGCCTCGTAGCGATGCAGGTCGCCATCGGAAACCTGCGCCAGCGGAATCTTCAACTCGCCATTCGTAAAACTGACCTCCGTCGCAGGCGACAGCGCGCTGGCGCTCTTGGCATAAACAAACTCCGCCGTCACCATCCCGATAAAAAGAAAAGAGAACGTGTACACCGCCGTCATCCACAACCGTTCCTTGCGCGCGCTCCAGATCGCCATCCGCCTCTGCGCCGCCGACACTGACGAAGACTCCGGCACCGGCTGCCGCCGCTTCGCATCGAACAAAACCATCAGCGCCGCCAAAGCAATAATCGTCACAAAGAAAAATAAATCGTTGCGCACGATGGGCCCGATGATCGCCATCTCCCGCTTCGACGATGGAATCACGCCGCTCTCCGAAAGTTCATGCAGCCCTGCGATCACCAGTTGCGCCGCGACCAGGAACAAAATCGCAGTCGTGACCCGAAAGAATTTCTGCAGGTTGATCCGCACGCTGCCCTTCACGAAGATGACGCCGAAGGCAATGGCCGCGATTACGCCCAGCAACGTGCCCAGAAAACTCATCAACTCAGTCGAGTTCAGCGAGACCGCCGAAAGAATCAGCACCGTCTCCGCGCCCTCGCGCAGCACCATCAGAAACACAAAAAAGAACAGCCCAACCCAGGCATCCTTACCAGCCAGCAGGCCGACCTTGCCCTCGATCTCGCCCTTCAGCTTGCGCCCCGTCTTCATCATGAAAATAACCATGGTGACGACGAAAAAAGCCGCGACCAGCATGATCCAGCCTTCGAAGATGTCTTCGTTCCAGTTCAGCCGCGAGATCACAATCGCGATCCCGATGCTGCCGACGAAAGCCGCGCCCAGCGCCGCATACACCGCCTTGCGCAAATCGTTGCGCCCAATCTTCGCCAGGTAGGCCAGCGTGATGCCAACAATCAGCGCGGCTTCAACCCCCTCGCGCAACGTGATGATGAAAGCCTGAAGCATCTATAAATTTCCTGCCATCCCTGCTGTGTCATCCTGAGCGCAGCCGTACTTCAGGCGGAGCGAAGGATCTCCGCCAAAGCAGCACTCTCGGATACCACGCACCGCCGAAATCTGAGATGAAGCCGCGCCAACGATCTTGAAAATGAATTTCAATTTCAACTTCAAGGATATGCCGCCAGCGCCGCGGCCGTCAATCCGCCGCGTCACAAGCGCGCGCGATCCGCATCGCACGGGGAAATAGGGGATTAAACGGAGCTCCGCGCCGCAAGTCGGTGGCCTAGCCGCGAAGCGGCGGCAGAATGCAGCCCACGGCGAAAGCCGTGGGTAAGAAGTGCGAAAGAACAAGCCCCAATGGGGCGAAAGAGCGGCTCAACCACACCCTTCAGCCCCTTAGCGGAGCGCATGGAGCTCGTGGAAGTTGCGCCAAGAATTACGCGCCCGGCTTACGGCGCCACCAACCCCAGCGCCGGCGCGCCTCCCACCTTAAGCGCGCGAACCTGCCGCATCTTCACCGTGTCGATCACCAGAATGCTGTGCTTCTGCGGAGCCATCGCATACAGCACTTTGCCATCATTTCCAGTCACCGCAGTCCAGAAGGGCATCTTCGTCCTGATCCTACCGACCTTCTTCCAGGTCCGCGTATCGAGCACCCGAAATTCGCCCACCGTCGCGTCATTGGGCCGCAGATTCGGAGGCCGGCCGTAGTCCAGATAAAACCGGTTATCGTAATGCCGGTCGTACTCCGTGTTGTAACCCAGATACACCCGGCTGCCGTCGGGCGAGGTCGGCCACGCCGCCGGAAGAACGCGATTCGGAAGTACCGGATGCGCCGGGGTCTCGGCAAATTCGTGAGTGGCAACGTTCATCGTCACCACGCCGCCGTCTCCGCGAATGATCGCCATATCTTGTGCACCCGGAGCCTCAATTACCTGCGCAGCGCCTACTCGCCTTTCCCACGGAAGGGTGACGTCTGTGTTTTCCAGTTCGCGCGATTCAGCGTCCACCCGAATCAATCGGATCCTGTTCGTTCTTGGACAAAGAAAATCGAACTGATCTGCCGTCGGATAAGAAATAAAACGCCCGGGCCCGCAGTTTCCCAGGTGAACGCTCCGCTGCAGAAATTCGCCAGTCTGCGTGTCAAACGTGGCCAGCAAGAACGAATCCGCATCCGCCGATTTCGGCGTGTCCAGCAGGATTCGCAACGCCAGCCCATCGCCCGAAACCGCCATCGCCGAAAATGCCGGCAGCACATTCACCGCCAGTTCGCTTGTGTCCCCGTCCGTGATCGACGCCACATACAACCGGCTTCCATCCCGCGACAGCGCAAAATCCGGATTCTCGCCCGTGCGAATGCTGCCCATCACCTTGCCAGCTTCAGGCTCAACCAGCCACACGCGCCCTCCCGCGCCCGCATCGGGTTTAGGATCGAGCACATACAACCACCCGGACTCCGGCTTGACCCAATTCTCCACTGCAATCTTCGAGTCCCCGGACGTCGACGCGCTGTCCTCAGCCTGTGCGCCAACTTGGCCAGCCTGCGCACTCGCTCTAGCGGGTCGTGCCGAAAAACCCAGCGCGAACGACACGGATAAAACACACGACAGGGACGGCAGGAAATTCATTTTCATAGCTTATCCCCCGGAACTGTTGACTTAGATCTTAACGAATCGAATGAGGCCCGAGATCAGAAGACAGATGCCACAACGCACAAAGCAACTGCCATGCCAAAACGGAGGGGAACGGATGTTCCATAACTCATTTATTTTCAGAGTGGGAGATGACAATGTTCAAGCGAAATGAATATTTTCATCCGCTATCGGTGGCCACCCTCAGCCAACGTGGTGCTTTTCAGCCAATGCGCAGAGCCTTCACAACGATACGCAAATAACTCTACTTCGAACTAATCGCGGCTCCCCAAATCTGATTCTTATTCACCGCAAATATCATTCCCAATTGCCTACTGACATCGTGTTGATCATCCGCAACACCGATTTCCACCCGGCGATTTGTTTCTGCGTCAATCCACCAAGTCGTCCGCGCTCCTGTGTCGTTCTCCGTTTCGTAGGCATCCAACGGGCCTTCGCCTCCCGTTCGATACTCTTCGACACGCCGAAGGGCGGAGCCAGTAAGCAGAGTGCCTTCACCTACGTTGTCGGCGTCCGTGCCCGGTGTCTTTTGGGTATCCGGAACCAACCCCGCCTCATCGTCAGGCATCGGCGGCAATGTGTAGGCCGGGAAGAACCCGGCAAGCTTGCCAGCCGTGAAGAGCTTTTTTCCTGTCTTAAGGTTGTAGGCGGAAACTTCGTCTCTGGCGATCGTCACTACAACCTCGCGGCTCGCCAGACGAATGAAGATGGGATGATAATCGCGCGGCAATCGCGCGTCCAGCAGCGACTTGCCAGTCCTCCGTTCCACGGTATGCAAGCCTTTCCCATCCACATAAACGAGAACGTCAGACTGTTTTTCCCAAAGAATATTCGTGCTGTGCCCATGAGTTTGCTTACGCCAAAGCTCAGCTCCTGTCCCTGCGTCCACAGCCGCCACGTTCCTGTCCCCGGCGGCGACGGCCACCCCATCGCACACAGAAAGCCCCGTGATTTTCCCTAGCTTATCGATTTCCCAACTCACCCGGTCCGTGGCTGGATCGACGGCCCGGACATTCTTCAGCCCGTAGATCAGCCGGCCATTCGCCATCTCGAGCGACAACGGTGGGCTATTGCTGCCCAGGGCCTTGGAACCCTCTTCCCACAGCTGTTTTCCAGTCGCCGGGTCTATGCTTCCCACAATGCCGTTGCTGTAATTTACAAACAGGTGATCGCCGCTTGCGGCCACACTTACTTTGCCGGGATAAAAGGTCCGCGGGTACTCCGCGTTCCATTGAACTTTGCCCGTAATGGGGTCCAATCGCTGAAATTCAAGACGGAAAGGAAGGATCAGCGCTGGAGGCCCTTCGCCGGCTGTAAGGATCAAGTTCCTGACCAAAGTCTTGCGTTCCAGCCGCAGCGAAACTAAGACGATATCGCGACTGCCCTGCAAGGGAATCGCCGACATCAAATCATCGATCTGGGGGTGGTCCCACAGGCGTTCGCCGGTCATGAGGTTGAGCCCGATCAAGCGCCCCTCAGAATCGCCCGTAAGTTTTACTCGATTCAGAAGAAGCGCTCCCATGCCGGGGATCTCAAGAAGATTCTTCCCGCGCACTTCTCCCATCTCGGCGAGCCCGTTTAACCCAAGGTCCGGAAGGACCCAGAGTTGCCGTCCGTCCAGTGCGTCGATTGCGGTGAGACTCTTGCCCGCCTTGACCAGCAGAATCCCCGGAGAGGTTCGCACATACCAGGAAATTTCTTTGGGAAACTCTTTTCGCCAACGTTCCTCGAGCGATTGGGAAAGGGCGGAACCGGCTGAGAGACAAAATACGCATAAACAAATTAGCGAATGAAACCTCAAACGAGGAATCATCGAACCCTCCGTCAATGCCAAGCGCAACGCATCACGCTATTCCTTAACGCCCCCGGAGCCCTTTCCCTCACAACCTCTTCAGAAACGCCTCCGCACGCTCCAACTCCGGAAACAGTTTCTCCTCCGCATGAAACTCCGCCGAGTGCACGCACCGCCTGCTCCCGCGCAGCCTTACCGGATGCTTCAAGTGCAGCATCTCGTGGTAAACGATGTACTCGATCGCGTAACGCGGAACCAGGAACTGGTCAAAGATACGGCTGATCACAATCGCATTGTGCGCCGGATCGTAGTGCCCAAGAATGCGCCGCGTCTTCGTCGGACTCCAGCTCATCCGCGGCCGTCCCAGCAGTCCATGAAAGAACCGCCGGTTCAGATCCTCAAAAACCGCATCCAGATCGTACACGTGCCCCTGCGGAGAGTGCAGGCGCTTGCGTCCTCGCATCTGCCGCACCAGGTGCGCCTTGCTCACCACCTCGTGGCTGGCCACATATCTCCGATAACGCGCCGCGTGCCCGCGGTCGACCGGCTTGCTATACATCTTGGCCAGCAGAATGTGAGCAACGGCTCGCACCACCGCATCCGGAGCGCCTTCCAGCAGATCGGAGAGCCGCACCAGCAGCCGCCCTTCGCGCAGTCGAATCGTGTTGTTGACATTGGCAAACGCGAAAAACTCGATTTCCAACTCCGGCGCCACCGCATCCGGCCGCAGCTGCCGGTGTTCCTCATGAAAAATTTCCAGCAATCCCTCACGCACAGTGAGCCCAGCTTAGCACGACATGCCGCTAAGTTTTGATTGTCATCCTGAGGCGGGCGCACTTTGCCCGCCGAAGGATCCGGGCGAGCCGCGCCATGCGTCGCGCTTTTTGCGACGCAATAATGGCGCGTCTGGCTCGCTTCCTTATTCCGGCTTACTGACCGCCTTCGCATCCGACTTCTTCCGATGCTTCGCCGCCTCGTCCTGTTCAACCAGAATCTTGCGATGGTCGTCCACCGAACCGTCCACCGTATCGAGAGCCGTGGTCAGAGCGAATTCGTACTGCTTGCTCTCTTCCGCAGCAACGCCCACCGCATCTCGCAACGCCAGCAGCTTGGCCTGGAATTCCGTGTCGGCCTCAATAATCTTCTTCAACGGCTTGCGGATGTCGTCCTTGCGGTTGACGTAGGTATCGATGTTGTCGTTCAACTCGTCGTAAATCAGCAAAAAGTCATCCAGCCGGTCGTGCGTCTGCTGCGGACGGTCCTTCGTCTTCGGATCGTTGCGCATCTGCTCCAGCGCGAACAGCCGCGCTCGCGCAAACTTCACGTACAGAGCCAGCCGCAAATCCGGCTCCCAGCTCGTGTCGCGGATCTGGTCGATCTCCGACTGCGTAAACGGATCACGATGCCTTTGCGCCCATGCCCCCTCGGCAACCAGCAAAAACAAACCCACGCACGCGCACACACGAAGCCAGCCGCGCACTCGTGACTGAGACGCAGCTCGCAACCCAGCTCGAAACTCAGTTCGAAACCCAGTTCGAAACCCAGATCGAAACAATGTCGCGCTCATTTACTTACCAGCTTTCGGAAACATCGCTGCCAGCAGATCGTCGCGCACACGCTGCAAACTGTCCATCGCGTGCTGTATCTGTTCCTGCTCGTCGTGGGTGACGGTATGCCTCAGGTCGTCCAGTTTGCGCACCATCTTGCGAATGGCAATCTCGCTCTGCTTCTCATGCTTGTGCGACTGAATCGCATACTCTCCCGCCGATTCCGAATACGTCACCACATCCCCCAGCGCCGTCTGCGCCTTCTGGTCGTCGCCGGCAACATAGAACCTTCCCGCCGCATCCAGTTGCCGTTCGGATATATAAATGCACAGCACGGGACGATCTGCGACGCTGACAGTCGCGATGCGAGCCTTCAACTCCTCTACCGTAGGTTCCTTGTGGCTGCCCAGCGCATAAGTCGCGAGCAGCGCCCACAGCACCAGGCCCAGAGCCGCAACTCGCCGGAATCGAAAACTTCCCATCCCCAACCCCGTTCGGCCATCGTTCTACTTCTTCGGCTCAATGGCAATCAGCCTGTGTTTCGCCTGCCACTCCTGATCAGGATACTTCCCGTTGGCCGTGTTAAGGAAGAGGTGATAATTTTCCGCCGCCTTCTTCAGGTCGCGTAAATGATCGTAGGCCGACGCCCGCAGAAAATATGTGATGGGAATTTCCGCCAGCATCTTAGCCCGCGCATCCAGCGCTCGAATCACCAGCGGGTAATTCTTGTTCTCGCTCGCCGCGAACGCCAGATCCCCGTAAGCCTCTCCGAAGTCTGGTTTAAGCTTCACCGTGTTCAGGAACTCCTGTTGCGCATCCGCATACTTCTTTTGCCTCAGCTCCGCCTGCCCCAAACTGCGATGCAGTTCGGCCTCGTTAGGGTGAGCCGCAACCAACATCCGATAGCTGCCCTCGGCAAGCTCATTTTTTCCCGCAGCCGAATACAGCGCCGCCAGATCGCGCCGTGCGCTGTCGTCCCCCGGCGCGAGTTTCACTCCCATCTGCAATTCGGCCACGGCCGCATCGGTTTTTCCATCGGCCGCGAGCACCCGCCCCAGCTGGACATGCACCACCGCCGAATCCGCATGTCCCACCAGCAACTTCCTCAAATATTCTTCCGCGTCCGAAAAACGTCCTTGCTTCATCGACACGTTCGCCAACCCGATCACCGCATCCACCGACCCAGGCTCGAGTGTCAGCGCCTGCTTATATTCCTGCTCCGCCTCGGCAAACTTATTTTCCTGTTCAAGAATCTGCCCCGCACAAAGATGCGGCTGCGGCTCCTTCGGCTGAAAAGTTTCCGCCAGCCGGTAATCCGCAAGCGCCTCCTCCGGCCTCAACTTTTCGACCACATGAGCCAGCCCCACCCAAGCTCGGTATTGACCCTCCGCCGCATGATCGGCGGGTTTCAGATGAGTCGCCGCCCGCAAAAACTCCTCCGCGTCCGCTTGCCCCGTCTTCGCCAGTTGCAATCCAAGATTCAGATTCGATTCGAAAACATCGGGCTCGGCCGCAACCGACTTGCGATAAGCCGCAATCGACTCGTCCATTTTTCCCAGGGCATTTTCCACGAATCCAAGATCGAACCATCCCTCATAGCTCGCCGGTTCGCGCCCAACCAATTTTTGAAGAAGAGGCTCCGCCGCAGCATAGTCCCGCCTTCCGATCGCTGCTTCCGCCTCGGTAAGCTCCGCCGGAGGGCGAGTAGTGTCGTCATCCTCAACCTGTACGTGATGAACTGATCGGTGAGACGAAGGTGGCGACGAAGATTGCGAAGACGACTGTCCCGCCGGTGCGCTCGCATCCTGCGCAACGGCGCCCGCAGTCAACGTCAACAGGCAGCCGGCAAGAAGTCTACTTGCTCCCATTGGAATGCGACGCTTCATTCCTACCATTGCCATCCAGCACTCTTGCCAGATATTTTCCCGTGTAAGAGCCCGGCACCTTGACGATCGCCTCCGGCGGCCCCGCGCCCACGACTCTGCCGCCGCGCGCCCCACCCTCCGGCCCCAGATCGATCACCCAGTCCGCGGTCTTGATGACTTCCAGATTGTGCTCGATCACCAGAATCGACCCACCCGCATCAATGAGACGACGGAAAGCCGCCAGGAGTTTGCTCACATCGTCGAAGTGCAGCCCCGTGGTCGGCTCGTCAAAAATATAAAGCAGACGCCGCCGGCGCCGGATCTCACTCGAATTCCCGCTTGGCCGCCCAATCTCACGCGCCGCAGGCTGCAAATGCGCCGCCAGCTTCATGCGCTGCGCTTCTCCACCCGAAAGCGTCGTCGCCGATTGCCCCAGCCGCAAATACCCCAGGCCCACTTCATCGAGCACCCGCAGCTTCTCCGTGATCTTGGGCGCCTCTGCAAAGAACTTCAGCGCCTCCTTCACCGTCAGATTCAGCACTTCATGAATATTCTTGCCCCGGTAGCGAACCTCGAGCACCTGCGCCTTGTACCGCGTGCCCTTGCACTCCTCACAAATCAGTTCTACGTCGGCCAGAAACTGCATCTCCACCGTAACCGTGCCATCGCCCTGGCAAGTCTCGCACCGCCCCCCCGGAATGTTGAACGAAAAGTGTCCGGAGCCGAAGCCGCGCTTTTTCGCCTCCGGCAGCGACGCAAAAAGTTCGCGGATGGCATCGAATGCCTTGATGTAAGTCACCGGATTCGACCGCGGCGTACGCCCAATCGGCGATTGATCGACCAGCACCACTTCGTCAATAAACTCTTCGCCCTCCAGGCTCTCCCACGTTGCCGAACCGCGCCCGGAGCCCAATCCCTGCTGCTTCTTCGCCTCACCCAGCGCCTGATACAGAACCTGATGCAGCAACGTCGATTTCCCCGACCCCGAAACTCCGGTGATCGCCACCAGCATCCCCAAGGGAATACAAATGTCGATGCCCTTGAGATTGTTCGCCCGCACGCCCTTGATTCTGATCTGCTGCGTTCCCGGCTGCCGCCGCATCGCCGGAACCTGAATCCGCAAATCCTCCGCAAGATAGCGCCCCGTCAGCGATGCCGGATTCCGCAAAATCTCATCGTATGTTCCCACCGCCACCAGCTTGCCGCCGTTTTCTCCCGCTCCCGGACCGAGGTCGAGAATCCGGTCTGCCGTGCGCATGATGTCAGGATCGTGCTCCACCACCAGAATCGTGTTTCCCAAATCGCGCAAGTCTTGCAGTATTTTGATCAGCCGGTGCGTGTCCCGGCTATGCAATCCAATCGACGGCTCATCCAGCACGTACAGCGTCCCCACCAGCCGCGACCCCAGCGAAGTCGCCAGTTGAATGCGTTGCGCCTCGCCTCCCGAAAGCGTCGACGACAGTCGATCCAGCGTCAAATACTCCAGTCCCACGTCGTTCAAGAATCGCAAACGCTCACGAATTTCTTGGAGCAGCCGGTCCGCGATCTCAGCTTGCTCCGGACTCAACTCCACGTCGGCGAAAAACTTCGCCGCTTCTTCCACTGTCATCGCGCAAACTTCACAAATGTTTTTTCCGTTGATCGTTACCTGCCGCGCTTCCAGTCGCAACCGCGACCCGCGGCACTCCGGACAAGTCGAATATCCCCGGTATCGACTCAGAAATACCCGAACGTGCAACTTGTACTTTTTCCGCTCCAGATAAGCAAAAAATCCGCGCACCCCCAAGAACTTTCCATCCCCATCCAGAATCAGCTCCTGCTGCGGCGCGCCCAGCTCCGCCCACGGCACATCGAGCGGAATCTCCTCCTGCTTGGCAAACCGCTTCATCTCCGTAAACATCGGCCGGTACTTCGGTTTGTTCCACGGATCGATCGCCCCTTCGCCCAGCGACTTCGCCGGATCAGGGATCACCAGCTCGAGATCGAAATCAATCGTGTTGCCGAATCCCTGGCACCGCGCACACGCCCCATACGGATTATTAAAAGAGAACAGCCGCGGCTCCGGCTCCTCGTAACGCAAATTGCAGTTCTTGCATTCAAACCGCTGCGCAAAGCGCAGTGTGGTATGTGTGGGTCGGACACTCCTGTCCGACGCTTTTGATTTTGCCCTTGCTGTTGCCTTTGACTCTGATTCACCCTCCTCAATCTCATAGTCCACTTCCCGTGGCTGAGAGCTATTTGCCGAATCCGGCAAATCAAAGATCACTTCTCCCGCCTCCCGATACGCCGTCTCCACCGCATCGACAATGCGCGAACGTGACTCCGTCGAAACCGCAAGCCGGTCCACCAGCATAAACACCGGCTGATCAAAGCGAATATCCAAGAGCGATTCCGGCGTCGAGAACTCAAACACCTGTCCCGCTTGATACAGCCGGTTGAATCCCGCCTTGCGCAACTCGAACAGCCGCGCCTTAACTTGATCAGTCAGCTCCGAATCTTGTGCAGCGGTCTTCTTGCTCGATTTGCGCCCGCGCGCAGCGTGCTTCTCCGCACCTTGCGTGGCCGCAATCGGCGCCTGCAAGGGAAAAAGCACCTGCACTCTCGTTCCCGGATCGAGCGCCAGCACCGCATCCGCAATCTCGTCCACCGTATCTTTTTTCACTTCACGGCCACAGTTCGCGCAATAGGTCCGCCCCACGCGGGCAAACAGCAACCGCAGATAATCGTAAATCTCGGTCGCCGTCGCGACCGTCGATCGCGGATTCCGCGTCGTGTTCTTCTGCCGGATCGCCACCGCCGGAGCGATCCCATCGATAGAATCCACATCCGGCTTCTCAATCCTCTCCAGAAACTGCCGCGCATACGCCGACAGCGACTCCACGTACCGCCGCTGCCCCTCCGCATAAATTGTGTCGAAGGCAAGCGAAGACTTGCCCGACCCCGAGACCCCGGTCACCACAGTTAGCATGTTGTGCGGAACCTCGAAGTCGATATTCTTGAGGTTATGCACCCGCGCCCCGCGAACCACTATGCCTTCCGTGGTCGCCGAGGTAGCTGTCGAGGTTGGCGTCGAATACTGCATGGGATGAGACATCTGGTAAGCAACTCGGCATATGCCACGCTGCCCGCTGGGAGCTCTCCCAGCAGCCTCAGAGCGCGCCGCCGAATCTTTTATTATAACCGGATCGTTTGCACAGGCTTTTCCCAGCAGGGCTGCTGATCGCCAACCCGCGATCCGTATCAGGGTATGCCTTCAGGCATACCGTTAGCCTTTTCCAGATTCGCGCCTTCAGGCGCCGCTACTTCTCACTTTCATTTCGAGCAGGTAAATAACCGAACCGCTACATGATTTACCCGAGTGCAATAGACCCCGCCGCAAATGTACCCTGCGATTGATCGGTCACAGTTCTTGCGTCCGCCCGCTCACTGCGCCTGACAGCACAAAACTACCAGGAGAATTGACATGGCAGAAAACATACCAGCCGCCTACGGCATGTATTCCCAGGACGTCGTTCTCAACGACATCGTGCGCGAGTTGAATCAGGCCGGATTCGACAACGAAGATATCTGCATGATGCTGTCGCCCACCCATCCCATCGCGTCCTTGGTGCGCGATGCCAGCATCTTTAACACCGAGCCCGCGGCCAACGCCCTAACCACCCGCCTGATCGGATGGCTCTCCGGCTTCGGAGCTGTGCTCATACCGTCTGTCGGCTTCTTCATTCGCTCGCAGGCATTCTTCCACGCTCTTATGGCCGCGCGCGAAGCCCCGGCTCTATGTGGCAATGCCAGAACACTGGTAGGTCTGGGTTTTTCGGAGGACAAAGCGAGGAAGTTCGAGAATCAACTCCGCAATCTCGGGGTCCTGGTTTACGTCTCTTGCACCGAGAAAGCAAAGATGCTGTGGGCGCGCGACGTTTTGCACCACGCCGGAGCTCAGGAGGCCGCGACGCTCGAAGGCGCCGCCGCAATGAAGGCAAGGGCCGCCGCCTAAGCCGCTAATTCACTTCGTCGTTGCCGTTCTGTTCCTGGTCGCGCCGCTTTCCGTAGCGCACTGCGAGCCCAAAACCAAACACCATAATTCCAACCGGCGGAAGCAGCAACACCAGCACCGCGCGATTGAGCGCCCGTTGACCCTCCTTCGGTGTGGCTCGCGCGTTCGCGTTGCACATCGCGCATCCCTGTCCCCAGGCTGGCATTGTGCCAACACAAAGCATCGCCAGCAGAATAAGTGCCCGCGCTTTGGTATGGAGAAATCCCATCGTACTTCCTCGACTCTACTTCACGCCGATGCGCAGGATACGGTCTGCGTCAGGGAAGAAGAAAAAATACATGATGACAAACAATCCCGCCACCGCGATCACCAGCATCCAGCGCATGATCGCCGTTTCAAACTTCAGGTGCATGAAGTAGGCAATGATCAGCGCTGATTTGATCACCGACAGCGCCAGCAGCACTTCCAGCATAGCCACCGGCTGAAATACCTGATTGTAGGCCAGCGCCACTTCCACCGCGGTCAAAACCAGCAGTGCGCCCCACACCCAAAAATATTGCCCCTTGCTATCGTCATGCGTCGCTGCGTCATGCATCGTGCTTCCCCTTCCACCCATCTGTCATCCTGAGCGCGTTCTTTGCGCGAAGGACATACGTAGTTGCCGTGAGCGAAGTCAAATTCTGGTCGACATCAAATAAACCAGCGGCATAATGAACATCCACACCAGATCGACAAAGTGCCAGTACAGTCCCGAGACCTCAACATCCTGCGCGTCGTACTCTTTCGGTTTCAAGAACACAATCACCGCCGCAACGATCAATCCAATTCCCAGCGCGTGAATACCATAGTGGAAGACGTTGTCCGCCGGTATCAGAAAATATCCCGCAATATAAAGCACCGCCAGGATCGCAAGAAACTTCTTGCGTAGCGCGATCACCCCCAAATAGATCACGCCGATCGTCACATGCAGCATGTGCATTCCGGTGAGCGTAAAAAATGTTCCACCGAATTGCGGCACCCCCGCGGCCCACGGATTGCCAAACGGCGTCATGCCGTGGTCAATCAGCCGCGTCCACTCCAGCCCGTGCAGCACGATGAATGCCGTCCCGAAAAATATGGTTGCCAGCAGCCAGTTGCGCGTCCAGCTCTTATCCCCGCGCTTGGCGGCCAGAACGCCCAGCACCATGGTCAGCGAACTTGAGAGCAGGCACGCCGTCATCAGCGTTGCGTTCGCGATGCTTTCTTTCCCGAACGGAGTCGGCCATGCCGGGTTCGAGATGCGGTTATAACTGAAGGCGACCAGCAACGCGCCGAAGGTCAACGAGTCCGAGGCCAGGAACAGCCACATTCCCACCTTTTTCGAATAAGCCCCAAACAGCGGTGGTTCGTACTCGCCCGCAAGTCCGTGTCCGGCAGCGGCGTGATGTTGCAGCGCGGCGTCAGCCATTCCGAAAATTCCCCTTTCCTATTGCCATCCTGAGCGCGTTCTTTGCGCGAAGGACTATGCAACTCGCTTGCAGCGTCAAATCTCTCGAGTGGATCTACCTTGCAAACCCCAACAACGCAAAAACATAAATCCACAGCACGGCCATGAAATGCCAATACCATGCCGCCACATCAATCACAATCCTCCGTCCCTCAATTGCCCGGTGCCGCAGCGAAGCCACGCCCGCCCACAGCAGCGCAATAATCCCACCCGCAAGATGCACCGCATGTGCCGCCGTCAGCAAATAAATGAAGGAGCTATCCGGGTTCGTGTTGACGAAAAATCCGCGGGACTTCAGTTCGCCCCACGCCATCCACTGTCCCGCCAGAAATCCCAATCCGAGGACAACCGTCACACCCAGCCACGGAAAACTTCTCTCGCTTCCAAGCGAAACTCCCGGAATCGACTTCACCGGAGCCAGCGCCGCCCGCCGCGCAATATCGCGCCGCGCTCCTTCCATCGTCAAACTGCTGATCAGCAGGATCGTCGTGTTGATCGCCAGCAGCACCCAGGGCAATTGCACTTCGCCCCAGTCCCGGGAGTAAGTCCGTGTCGAGTCGTCGAAAGTCGGCAACCCCCGCCGCATCACATACGCGCTCGTCAGCGAAACAAAAACCATACTGACGGTCGCGATCGCGCAAATCATTCCCAGCCGCGCCCGCCGGAGCCGCGCCCCATAATTCGGTACGCCGTCCCCGCGTCCCTCATCGCCTCCACCGCCCTGCGGCGGCACCGGCGGCTTCTGGCCGTGATCCAGATTCTCAATCGGCCGCGTTGGTGTGTAAGTCGCCATAAATAAAACTTCGAGCTGCGTACCTCACAGATTTTGGGTGGCGCAGCGCTTTCAGCGCTGCGAAACCAACCCTTATTCAGGCAGCGGGCTGAACAGTTTGCTGAAAAGCTCACGATTCGTATCAGGGTATGCCTTTAGGCATATCGCAAACGATGCGTTTTCAGTAGCGCCTTCAGGCGCTGCGCCGGCGCATCCGAGTTTTTCAGCAAAACCATTTTAGCCCCCGAGGTACCGCCAGCCTCAATGCGCGGTCGGCACCACCACCGGATCAGTCTGCATCACATAATCCTTCGCCGCACCCGGCACTCCATACTCATACGGACCGTTATGCACCACCGGCGTTACCCCGCCAAAATTGTCGTGCGGCGGAGGCGTCGCCGTAGTCCACTCCAGCGTCGTCGCTTCCCACGGATTGTCGCTTGCCTTCGGTCCTTTGAAAATGCTCCAGAACAGATTAACCACAAAAATGAACTGCGCCGCAATTGTGATGATCGCCGCGTAGGTCATGAATTCATGCAGCGGCATCAGCTTCGCCAGGTACTGAACCTCGTGATAGTCCGAATACCGGCGCGTGCCGCCGGCCATCCCGAGATAATGCATCGGCATGAAGATGGCATAAGTCCCGATCAGCGTGATGAAGAAATGCACGCGTCCCCACGTTTCATTCATCATCCGCCCAAACATCTTCGGAACCCAGTAATACGTCGCCGCAAACATGCCAAAGATCGCCGCCACGCCCATGATCAAATGGAAGTGGCCCACCACAAAGTAAGTATCGTGCAATTGAATGTCGAGCACCGGCTGCGCCAGGAACGGCCCGCTCAATCCACCCGAGACAAACAGCGAAACGAATCCAATGGCATAAAGCATCGGCGTCTGAAATCGAATCCGCGCCTTATACATCGTGCCCAGCCAGTTAAACGTCTTGATGGCCGAGGGCACCCCGATGCACATGGTCAGAATCGAGAACGCAAACGCCGAGTATGGGCTCATCCCGCTCATGAACATGTGGTGGCCCCACACCATGAATCCCAGGAAGCCAATCGCCAGCATCGCGTAAACCATCGCCTTATAGCCGAAGATCGGCTTGCGCGAGAACGTCGAAAGAATCTGCGACGTCACGCCCATCCCCGGCAGAATCGCGATGTAAACCTCAGGATGCCCGAAGAACCAGAACAGATGTTGCCACAGCAGCGGCGACCCTCCCTTGTGCCCCAACTGAACCCCATTCACCACGACCAGCGGCACATAAAAACTTGTTCCCAGGTTGCGGTCCATCAGCAAAAGAATCCCCGCTGAGAGCAGCACTCCAAACGCCAGCAATCCCAAAATCGCCGTGATGAACCAGGACCAGACGGTCAACGGCATGCGCATCATGGTCATGCCCTTCGCCCGCATATCGAGCGTAGTCGTCAGAAAGTTCAGCGCGCCCATCAGCGACGCCAAACAAAAAATCGCGATGCTCGTGATCCACAAATCCGCTCCCAACCCCTCGCCCGGTCCAGCCGATTGCACCGCGCTCAACGGCGGATATCCCGTCCACCCGTGCAGTGGTGCTCCGCCTGGCACGAAGAATGCCGCAAGCAATACGACAAATGCGACAAACGTAGTCCAGAACGAAAGCATGTTCAGAACCGGAAACGCCATATCCGGCGCCCCAATCTGAATCGGAAGGAAGTAATTGCCAAATCCCCCCTGCGGCGCCGTCGTCAGCACGAAGAACACCATGATGGTTCCGTGCATGGTCAACAGGGCGGTGTATGTTTCCGGTTTGATCTCGCCCACAAGGGGCAACACCACGCTCGGCCAGTACAGGTGGATGCGCATCAGCAGCGACAAAAACATCCCCACCCACACTGCCGTGAGCGCCAGAAAGAAATACTGGATGCCAATCACCTTGTGATCGAGGCTGAAAATATATTTGCGAATGAACCCCTGAGGAGCGTGCCCGTGCGGATTCTCCATTGCGACCATTTATTGTTTCTCCGCCTCCCGTGCCGCCAGCCATTTGTCGAAATCTTCCTGGCTGACGACGTGTACCATGCCGTGCATCTTGTAATGTCCTAAGCCGCAGAGTTCGGCGCATACGATCTCGTACTCGCCGATCGCCGTCGGCTTGAAGTGCAGATGAATATTAAGTCCGGGCACCGCATCCTGCTTGAATCGCAGCGACGGCACAAAGAAGCTGTGGATCACATCCACCGATCTCATGCTCAAATCGACTTCGCGGTCCACCGGCAAATACATCGTGCCCGTAACCACATCATCCTTGGACGAAGGATCAGAAGGATTCAGCCCCACCGCGGCCTCACCTCCGGCCGAAGGATCCATCAGCTTTGGACTGGTTGCCCCATACGTTCCATCCGGCCCCGGATACCGGAAGTACCACGCAAACTGCATCCCCGTAACTTCAACTTGCACCGCGTCCGGCCCCGCCGGGTCGAAGCGCTGGCTCGCCCATACCCGGCTGCCCATCAGATTTAATCCCACGAACAGAATCGTAGTGAGCACCGTCCACACGACTTCCATGCTCACATTGCCGTGCGAATAATCCACCGGCGGGGACGAGGGCTGCTCCCGGTATTTCCAGGCAAAATAACCTAGGCCGAGTTGTGCCGCCACAAAAACAATTCCCATCAGCACGAATGTTAGGGCGAATTGCGAGTCGATAAAACCCGCGGCGGCGGAAGCTCCCACCGGCAGCCACCATGTCTTGGCGACAAAGAAGTAAGTGCTGATCAGAGTGATCAGCCAGATAACCACCATTAACGCGAGGCCCATTCCTCAGTCCTCCGAACCCGTCACAAATCCATCACAAAGAAAGACGCGAAACGATTTTCCCGCCGCAAGTTGCCGCGCCCCACGGCGCAAAGCAACATTCGGCGGCGAGTTTACCACAGCCGCTTGAGGATATCGCAAGTGAGTTTTCAGGAAAGAGAAAATCCTCACGAAAAAGCATTCGCCCGATGGCCGCAGGAGTCGATAAACCGTGAAACAGACTGTTAACGGGACGCGCTGCTCTGCGTGGCAATCCAATCTTCAGCCGCCGCTAGAACACCATCTTTGTCTTCCGCCGGGCGCGAGTCCGGAGCAGGGAGCTTGACGTCGGGATCAATTCCGTCTGGATATCGATGCCCAGTCCGATCGAGTTCAATTCCTACGCACAAGAAGAGGCTGGCGCCGTCCGGCAATGCGTACAACTGGTTCGAGGTTGAGAAGCCGGCAGTATGTTCGCCAAAGGAACGCTCTCGCGGCCGCCCGGCAAACGAAATCGCGATCGCCTCACCGGAGCTCGCCGTGCCTCGGTCAAGCAAAACCGCGACCCACGCCAAGTCGGGCAACGCAAATGGCTTCTGCTCGACATACGACGCAATGTCCTCCTGCCCATTCGCAGCATAGGTTCCGGCCTTGCCAGCTTTGTAAAACCACCTCTCCCCGTCACCATTCGGACTCTCGAACCGACCCACATCTCCCTCGCCCAGCACCGCTCCGATTCCCGCCAGCATCGGCCACATGTTTCCACCGCCATTGCCGCGCAGGTCAATGATCCAGCCGTCTGGCCCCTGCGCTTGCAGATCCAGCACTAATCCGTGGAGCTTCCTGGCAAATTCCTGGAAATCAGAGCCGTTCTTCTCCCACTCCGAGTACTTGGGAATACACATCGGAACAACCACGTGCGCGAAGACCTTGCCGCTGCGGCGGTCAATGTGCCCCTCCATCTCCTTTCGCGGCGCAAACGGCGATGGGCTGGCTTGCGACTCGGTCGAGCCCCTCAGCTTGAAAATCTCTGCATTGATCGCCGCGCGCTGCGCCCCACCCAGCGTGTCCGGCAGTTGCAGAAAACTGTGATGTTCTTTCAACTGCGTGAGCGCAAAAACAATAGCCGGGTAGGTGTCGAAAGTGGTCTTCGCATCTTTCGCCCGCGCAAGGGTCTGCCGGCGAACCTCCACCCAGTCGATGGAGCCTTTGTTGAGCGCGGTTTTCTCCATCAAGTCGAGAGCATGTTCCAGGTAGGTCCGTGCCTCTGCAGAGGGCTCTTGCGGCACGGCGGCGACAACGATAGTCGCCGCGAACCGGAACAGAATGAGGAGAGATAGAACCCGGTAGATGCAAGCGCCTCTGAGCATTGCTCCCTCCTAAATTGCCACCCCCGCAATATCAGACGCGTGCGTATAGAAGTTGTAACTATGTTCCTGGAATCACATCCGCAAACACAAACTGCTCCCGCACCACAGTCTCGCCGACTGAAACCGGTATAACGCCATTCAACATCGGCCCAGCATACACGAACGAATGAAACTCCCCGCGCTCGCCGCACGGATCCACTCCCTCAGGAAAATCGGCGATCAGCGCCTCATCAAACTCGCGCCCCGCAAACGACCGGTCCAATTTCTCCGTATCGACGCAAGTCAACTTGGCCCGCACGCCCGCCGCAATCATCTCCCGCGCCAACTCCCGCGTCGGCATACCCCACACCGGAAATATCGGCTCCAGCCCCGTCCCTTTCATCTGCTTCACCCGATACGCCCGCACATCCTCAAGAAACAGATCGCCAAAAGCCACTCCATCAATCCCCTCGGCAATTGCCTTCGCGCACCCCTGCGCCATCAGCGCCTCATACTGATCGTTCGAGCATGGCCACGGCAAAGGCACGGCCCACAACGGCAACTCGGCCGCCGCAGCCTGCCGCTCCACCAATTCCCGCCGCACCGCATGCATCGCCACCCGCCCCGCCTCTTCATTGAAAGTAGTCAGCAGCCCCGCAACCTCATACTCGCCCCGCTGCCTCAGAACATGCAGGCTCCACGCGCTATCCTTCCCGCTGCTCCACGACAATAGAATCCGCTTCATCGTCGAATGCCGATTCGTCGAGTTACCGATATCCCTTCTAACATCTGTCATCCCGAGCAAAGCGAGGGACCTTGATCTCGCTCGCAGTGCTACGGAACCTTATAGAACTCCACGCGACCCTCACGCGCTTCAGTCTTGATCCGCGCAAACCCGCCGCCGCCATTCCCTATTTCTCGCTCCACTCCGGCACCCGTCCCGGAGTCCACGGCGCACCTGCAGCCTCCATATCCTTCTCCAGTTTCACCAGATCAACTTCAACCAAAGCATGAAGTTTGCTCAACTGCTCCGCAAACTCACCCGCCGCAATGTTGTAATCGTCAATGTGCGTCTGCGTCGGCCTGGCTAGCGCGAAGCGTTCGCCCTCCATGATGTTCTCCACCCGGTCGTCAATCGAAGTCGGCGCGTTTTCGTTCCGCTTCTGCAACTCCTCATCTCCCCGCAGCGCTCGCAGGATCAACCAATCCTTCTGCTCGATCAAATCCGCCTGCGCATCCAACTCTTTCTCCGCCGCCGGAGTCTCACGCAGCGCCGCCCGAATCCCCTTCAGCCGCGTCTGTACGTCGTCCGCCGTATGCAATGCCCCTGAAACTGCCCGGTACAACCGTGCAGCCTTGCGCAAAAATTCCTCCTGCGCCGCCCGGTCGCTTGTGCTCAACGCAGACGCTCCATCCGTCACCACCTTGAAGCTCTGCGGCCCCGCCAACTCTGTAACCACGCCTCCAACTTTCTCAAACAACTTCACCGAATAATTCCCTGAAATCACCAGCGGACCCTTCGCCGCCGCCGGCGCAAAATCTTCGCCGTCCTCCCCACCCTCCCGCAGCGAAACCGCCGGATACCGCAGATCCCACGCTGCTCGCTGAAAGCCCGCACCGCTGCTGCCCTCTACCTGCCGAATCGGCGCCCCCGATTCGTCGTACACCATGAAGTACACCTCCGGCTTCGGCTCCTCATCTTCGGCCCGTAACTCCTCGATCGTCGGATAAGGCAGTGTCTCGTTCTTCTTCGCCGCTTCCTTCTCCGCCTCCTGCCGTTTTTCCTTCTTCGTCTTCAACTTCTCTTTCAGGTAAGCCGTAAACACCGCCCCATACGGCGGGTTCTCCGCTGCATAAAACGCCTCTCCCTGAAACCCCTTCCTCGGACCGCCCAGCGGATGCCGCTCGATATACAGCAGCGAATCCTTCACCGGAAACATCGCCACAGCCTGCTCCAGCGATTCCGCCTTGATCTGCCGCAAAGCAGAAATATCGTCGAGCACATAAAACCCGCGCCCGAAGGTCGCAATCACCAGGTCGCACTCCCGCGTCTGGATCACCATGTCCCGTACCGCAATCGTCGGCAGCCCTCCCTTCAGTTGCACCCAGCGCGCGCCGCCATCGACTGTAAAAAACGCGCCAAACTCTGTCCCCACAAACAATAAATTCGCATTGACCGGATCTTCCGCAAACGCCAGCACCGGACCATTCTCCGGCAAATTGCCCGCAATCGAATTCCACGTCATGCCCGCATCCGTCGACTTCAACAAATACGGTTTGAAGTCCTCATTTTTGTGATTGTCGAACGCCGCATAAACCGTATTCTCGTCGTGCCGCGACGCCGCTACCCGGCTCACATAAGTCATCTCCGGCACGCCCGCAAACTTGTCATGCTTCGTCCAATTCTGTCCGCCGTCGCTCGTCACCTGAATCAGCCCATCGTCGGTGCCCACATAAATCAGACCTTCTTTTTTCGGCGACTCCGCCAGCGCCACAATATTCCCGTAGAGCGACGTCGACTGATTCTTCGCCACCGCGTCCGGCTCCCAAACCCTCCCCATCACAGGCAATGTGTTGCGGTTAATCTGCCGTGTCAAATCGCCGCTGATCGCCCTCCACGTATCGCCCCGGTCGTCGCTGCGAAACAATTTATTCGCCGCAAAATAAAGCCGCGTATGCGAATGCGGACTGATGATCACCGGCGAATCCCAATTCCACCGCAGCGGAGGCTCTCCCTTACCCTCCTGCGGCTGCACCGACAACTCCTGCCCCGTCGGCTTGTCGTAGCGCACCAGCACGCCATACTGCGACTCCGCATAAACCGTGTTCGCATCTTCCGGATCAACCTGCGAATGAAATCCATCCCCACCCGTCGTGACGTACCAATCGGAATTCACAATCCCGTTCAGGTTCCGCGTACGCTCCGGCCCGCACCACGAAAAATTATCCTGCGTGCCTCCGCATACGTTATAGAAGGGAAGCGCGTTGTCCACCGCTACGTCGTAAAACTGCACCGTTGGCAGATTCGCCTTGAACTGCCAGTTTTTCGCATCGTCCCAGGTCTCGTACATCCCGCCGTCCGACCCCAGCAGCCAGTGCTTCGTATTTTCCGGATCGATCCAGATCGCGTGATTGTCCCCGTGATGATTCATCTCCCCCACCGGGTGCAGCGTCTTCCCGCCATCAACCGACTCCCGCAGCCGTACATTCATCACGAAAATGCGGTCCACATTTTTCGGATCGGCAACAATATGCGCGTAATACATCGCTCCCAAATCGAATTCATTCCGCCGCTCCCAGGTCGCCCCCTTATCGTTCGACCGAAAAATTCCGCCCTTCCCATCCGCTGCCTCAATGGTCGCGTACACCACATTCGGATCAACCGGCGAAACCGCCAGCCCAATCCTCCCCATGTCAACCGTCGGCAGCCCCGACTTCAATTTGTTCCATGTCGCTCCCGCGTCCGTCGATTTATAAATCGCGCTCTCCGGCCCGCCATCGATCAAAGTAAAAACATGCCGCCGCCGCTGATAAGCCGCCGCATAAATAATGTCCGGATTCGCCGGGTCCAGCGCCACATCCACCACCCCCGTGTTTTCGCTGATGGTCAGCACCGCCTTCCAGTTCTTCCCGCCGTCGGTCGTCTTGTAAAGCCCGCGGTCCCCGCCCGGCCCCCACAGCGGACCCTCCGCTGCCACATACACTACCTTCGAATCCCGCGGATCGACCACCACCCGCCCAATGTGCTCCGACTTTTTCAATCCCAGATTCTGCCAATCCTTCCCGCCATCATCCGACCGATAAATCCCGTCGCCGTACGAAACGCTGCGCTGCGAGTTGCTCTCACCCGTCCCAACCCACACCACCGCCGGATCGTTCGGATCAAGCGTGACCCACCCAATCGAATACGACCCCTCCTTATCGAACACCGGAGTCCACGAAGTCCCATCATTCTCCGTCTTCCACACCCCGCCCGAAGCCACGCCCACGTAATACTCCACCTTATTCTTCGGATTCACCGCAATCGCGATCACCCTCCCCGAAGCCACCGCCGGTCCAATCAGCCGAAACTTCAACCCCGCAAAAGTCTCCGCCGCCAGCCCGCCTTTTTTCTCTTCTTGGGGCTTTTCGGTCTTCTCCGCCTGTTTCTCATCTTTTTTCTTTGGATTTTTCTTACCTGTCGGTGCCGGCGCAGACATCTTGTCTGCACCGTTATCCTGCGGGGCTGCCATTAAGTTCGAGAACGCAAAGAAGAAAATTCCGAGTGCAATAGCGATACGAGATTTCACGAGTGCTCCAATCCGAAGGTTTTCCGAAACCCACATGTATACAGCATCCCCCCGCAACTGAGAAGCACCCGACGGTTGCACCTTCCTCTGGGCGAATGCTTTATACTAGTTCTCCCGGCTCGTAGCAGCTCTCATCTGCGCCTCTGACTTGTTGAACAGACGCGGCCTGAGAGCCAGGGACACAGTGGGGGTCGAGGTAAAGCCCGCCGGCAAGAACAAGAATCGCAACGTGAACGGTAGTGCCCTCGCACATGGCTCGTCTTTCGCTGGAAAATCCTGAGTATTATCTCAACCGCGACACCTCATGGCTCGCCTTCAATCGGCGTGTGCTCGAGGAGGCTCAGGACGAGGGCAACCCGCTTCTCGAGCGCCTGAAGTTCCTCGCCATTTCCGCCAGCAATCTGGATGAGTTTTTCGAGATTCGCGTCGCCGCCATGATGCAGCAGATCGAGGATGGCTACAACGAGGCTGGCCCCGATGGCTTGACGCTGACCGAGAAGCGCGACGTTCTGGCCCGTCTGGCGCACGAGTTTGTCGATGAACAATACGAATGCTGGAATGCTCTGCGCCCGACCTTGGCCGAGCACGGAATCCGCCTTCTCAGTCTGCACGAGTTGGACGCAGAAGCCAGGCGTTTCGTCGAGGAGTATTCCGAAAAGGAGTTGGATCCCCTGCTCACGCCGGTGACGGTCGATCCCACCCATCCCTTTCCCCGCGTCATCAACAAGGCACTCTGTCTTGGATTTCTTTTGCGCCGCCGCCGCCGCTCTGCGCTCACCTATACCGGAGTGGTTTCCGTGCCTCGGGCCCTCCCGCGACTGGTGCGTCTGCCGTCGGACACCACGATCGACTTTATTTTTCTCGCTGATCTGGTCGCGCACCACGCCCTGAACATGTATCACGGCTACGACATCGTTTCGTCGGCGCCCTTCCGCGTCACCCGCAATAGCAATTTGTATTTACAAGAAGAAGAGGCGCGCAATCTTCTGGAATCGGTCCGCGCGGAATTGCATAACCGGCGTAAGGGTGACGCCGTCCGCATGGAAATTGAGGCCGACGCCGATCCCGAAATCATCGACCGCCTGCGCACCGTCTTCGAACTCGATCCCTGGCAAGTCTTCCCAGTGAATGGCCCGGTAAACCTCTCCCGGCTATTCAACGTCTACGAGCAGGTCGAGCGCCCGGACTTAAAGTATCGTTCCTTTGCGCCGCGCGAGTTGCGGCTTACCGCCAAGTCGCAAAATCTCTTCGAGGAACTGCGCCGGCATGACGTGCTGCTGCACCATCCCTTCGATTCCTACGATGCGGTGATTTCGTTTATCGAGTCGGCGGCGGAAGATGACAATGTCCTTTCCATCAAACAGACTCTTTACCGGACGAACGAGCACTCGCTGATCGTCCCCTCGCTCATCGACGCAGCTGAGCGCAAGGAAGTCACCGCGGTGGTGGAACTGAAAGCCCGTTTCGATGAAGCCCACAACATCCGCTGGGCGCGCGATCTGGAAGATGCGGGAGTACAGGTCTTTCACGGACTCGTCGGCCTCAAGACGCACTGCAAACTTTCGCTGCTGGTGCGCCGCGATCCCGACGGTGTTCGCAGCTACGCTCACATCGGAACCGGAAACTACAACGCCACCACGGCGCGCATCTATACCGATCTCAGCTTGTTCACGGCGAATCCCGAGATTACCCGCGCCGTGCATGATGTCTTCAGTTTTCTCACCGCGTATGCGGAAAACCCCAGTTATGAGCCGCTGCTGGTGGCGCCGCTGGACTTGGCGGAAAAATGCATTTCGCTGATCGATCGCGAGGCCGAGCACGCCCGCCAGGGCCGTCCCGGACGCATCATCGCCAAGATGAATGCGCTACTCGATAAGAACATCGTGCAGGCTTTGTATCGTGCCTCGCAGGCGGGGGTTGAGATCGATCTCATTGTGCGAGGCATTTGTTCGTTAAGGCCGGGGGTCCGTGGCGTGAGTGACCACATTCGCGTTCGCAGCATTGTAGGGCGATTCCTGGAGCACAGCCGCATCTACTACTTCGGCAACGGCGGCGAGGAGGAAATCTATATCGGCAGCGCCGACTGGATGCCGCGCAATCTTTATGAGCGGGTCGAAGTGCTGGTACCGCTGCGCGACGAATTTCTGCGCGAGCGGGTGCGCCGGGAAATTCTCGATGTCTACCTCGCCGATAACCGCAAAGCTCGCATTCTGCTGCGCGATGCCACCTACATCCGCGCCTGGCAGCCCATCCACGGCAAGCGGAATCGCAAACCGCCTACGGGCGCAGCCGCATTCACTGCGCAGGATTATCTGATCGGCGTGGCGGAGGGCAAGCAGCCGGCGGGGTTTGCTCTGCCGCCTACTCCGGCAGCGAGGCGCAAGGCTTCCCTGGGAAGAGTGCGATAATCCGCCATGATCATTTATTTTCTGCGGCACGCCAGCGCCGGCGAACACTTCGTCAATCCCAAGAAAGACGAGAAGCGCGCACTCGACAAAGACGGCATCGAGCAGTGCGGCTATGTCGGACGCGCACTGGCTGCAATCGATGCGCAGGTAGACTGCATTATCTCCAGCCCTCTAAAGCGCGCCACCCAGACCGCGTCCTTAGTGGGCAACGAAATGGGATACGAAGGTAAGCTGCAAATCGAGACCGCCCTGCGCCCCGGCGCAACCTTTGCCGACTTTCGCCGACTCCTCGAAAAATACGCGACTCTGGAATCGATCATGGTCGTGGGACACAATCCCAACCTCAGCCAGTTCCTGGGCACGGTGATCAGCGAGTCTGGCTGCGAAGCCTCCGTGGAATTGAAGAAGGGAGCTGTGGCCAGAGTCGACATGCGCCGCAGCTCCGGCACGTTGCAATGGTGTCTCACGCCGAAAGCGCTACGCACTCTCTACACTGCGGCTGTGGAAAGTTCACGCCCGAACACTTCGCGGAAATAAGCAGCGTCCTTCTCGATCGCCCACAGCTCCAAGTCAACTCCCATCCGGCGGCGCGGCACGAGTGTCAGGCGAATCTCAGCGGCGCGCTGGCTCACGCGCACCTTCTGCACGGCGCGGCTTCGGCCCAGATTCAACGCGCGCGCCAGCCGCAACAGCAGAATCGCTTTCTGCACTCCGGCGCGGTCGACGGGATCGATTGCCTTCATGGGAGGTTCTTCGATGAGCGGCCGTGACTTTCCCAGATAGCGCGCAATGGCAGCGATGATCCTCCGCTGTTGCGGCGTGTAGCCAAGAATCTCCGAGTTCGAAATGATGTAATAAGTGTGCCGGTGATGGCCGTTGCGGTTGACGTAGTCTCCCACCTCGTAAAGCATCGCCGCCGCCGAGAGCCACTCGCGGAACTCCGGGGCTAGCCCGTGCACCGAACGCAGCGCCGAGAACAAGAACATCGCAGACTCGCGCACATCGAGCGCGTGTTTCATGTCCACGTGATAGTGAGCCACGGCCCGCGCAATCGACTCCCAGCGCTCCGATTCAATCTGTTTTCCGGAGCGCGTGCTGCGGTCGTGTTCAGCCGCCATCTGGGCCAGCAGGCCGTCGCGCAGGCCCAGCGCCGAATAACGAAATCCTTTAAGATGGCAGCGATCCAGCAATTCGTGATAAACCACGGCCCCGGCCACAATAATTTCCGCCCGCCGCGGACCGATGCCTTCAATCTGTCGCCGCTCCTCGACCGGCGAGCGCGCCAACTGCTTCGCGATTCGCGTGATCTCCGCGCGGGAGACGATGGTGCGCTGGCTGGCGCCGTTTTTTCGCGGACGGCTGGCCGCAGCCGCCAATGCAGCGGCGGTGCCGGAGGTCGCAATCACATTCTTGACTCTGGCCGCGACCACGCGCGATGCGATGCGGTTCACCTCGCGGGCCACGAAGCCTTGCAGCCGTTTGAGTTCGCCCTTGCGCGGCGGATCGTGGCGGAGAAATTCATCAGTGAGCCGAACCGCGCCCAGAGGCAAACTCACCAGGTCACGAATGTGGCCACCCCCGGATACGGTTAGTTCGCAGCTTCCACCTCCCAGGTCCACCATTAGCGTGGGTGAGCTGTCGACCCTGAGATTGGAGACAAGTCCCAGATGAATCAGGCGAGCCTCCTCCAACCCCGAGATAATCTCAACCTTCCAACCAGTGGCGGAGTGCACCCATTCCAAGAAAGCCTGGGAATTGCGCGCGTCCCGCAGCGCGCTGGTCGCGACCACCCGAACCGGGTCCGTGACCACCTGTTGCGTGGCGCGGTGAAAGCGGCGCAAAACTTTTACTGTTTCCGCCATCGAGTCGGGAGTGAGAAAGCCCGAGCGAAACACTCCTTCGCCCAGCCGTGTCACTTCGCGGTCTTCATGGATGGAACGGAGGCGGCCACGCGTAAGGCGTGCGATCTTCAGTCGAACGGAATTGGAACCGATATCAACCGCGGCGAAGGTCGGCATGAGGCAAGCACAACAGTGTACATGCCCGCTGCCGCTCGGTCATCAGGGGGAAGAATTCGGCGATTCAGGCCGCCGAGGCCGCGGGGCGCGTCACTCTTGCTGAGGGGCGGGCAGCGGCTCGAGGGGAATTTTCGACCGAGGGAAGCAGTTTAGCTCGCGCATGCAGCAGCACCGAGACAGCATGGCGGAACTTCGCTCCGGCCACGTTGTGGAGTTCCGCCACCAGGGACGAATCGCGGACCTCGCCGAAGTGCTCGCTTGTGGTTTGCGTCAGCGTAAGCCAGTCATGCCAATCGCCTAACGCGTCCTGGATGCGCTTGAGCCCAGCCACGATTTGGGTCGCCTCGGCGGACGGCTCCGCGAACTCGACCGCGTAGCGGGCCCGCTTGGTCACGATGCGGTATTGGTGCAACAGCGCTTCGCTCAGAGGCGCATCCGAACCACCAATCCCCTCGAGCATCTTCCTCGCCAACGCCAAAGGATCTCGGCTTGCCTCCGGGCTGAAGTTCTTGCCGGCGCGCTTCAGCCGCTTGCGAATCTCGCGCACTGTGCCATCATCGACTGCCTTCCGAAGCTTCTTCTCTTGTTCGCCGCGCAGTTCGATCAAACGGTTTACCAGTTGGGTCTTCCGCCGTGGTTCGCGCGGGACTTTCAGGCTACGCAACGCCGCCAACTGTACATCCAGATCACGCAGCTTGCCCGCCCGCTTGCGGATGCGGCCCAGCAGCTTCAGAAGTTTTTTCTGATTGCGGTCCAGCTTCGGAGAAAGCTCGCTCAGCAGAATCTGAAGTCGGCGCGTGCCCGTGCGGAAGCGGTGGACGTTATCCGCCCGCGGTTTCGACGAAAGCTTGATCAAGTCCTGTTCAAGCTTTTGAAAAACAGCCTGGCTGCGCTTTGGATCGATCGACATAGACTGAATCGAATCGGGAGATGAAAATACAAGCTTGCTGGCGAAAAGGCAACCTGAAACTGCACGCATTTTAACACTCTGTTAACAGGATTTTGGTACGGTGAAAGGGAATGGCCTTTTCTGCGCTACCTCGGCCTGATATGCCTGCTCCGCAACCTGTTGAAGCAACGAAGGTTAACAGCCTCCCGTCAACGGGCATGCGAGGCGCACCCCTGGTTTCGGGGAAAGGCGGAGAAACCGGCGACCGCATCTTCAAATTTGCCATGTTGCTGTGCGGCCTCGCCGTGCTGGGAATGTTGGTCTTGATCGTCTACGAATTGATGCTGCGCTCCGGTCCCTCGTGGCATGCTTTTGGATTTAGGTTTTTCTCCGGTCGCGATTGGGATCCGGTGAGCGAGCAATTCGGCGCGCTGCCTTTTATCTACGGGACCCTGGTTTCATCCATCCTCGCTTTGATCATCGCCGTGCCATTGTCGATTGGGGCCGCCGTCTTTACCACCGAGATGTGCCCCGTCGCACTCCGTGGGCCGCTTTCCTTCTTTGTGGAATTGCTGGCCGCGATTCCGAGCGTAGTTTACGGTTTGTGGGCTATCTTCGTGCTGGTGCCGATCCTCAGCAACTATGTTGGACCATTTCTCGCCCGGACCCTGGGCTGGAGTGGGTTGTTTAATGGGCCATTCTACGGCGTCAGTATGTTGGCCGCAGGAGTGATCCTCGCGATCATGATCATCCCGATTATCTCCTCGATCACGCGCGAGGTGCTGACGGCGGTGCCGCAGCATCAGCGGGAGGCCGCACTCGCACTGGGCGCAACCCGCTGGGAGATGATTCGCGTCGGCGTCCTGCGCAACGCGCGCGCTGGAATCATGGGTGGCATCATCCTGGGCCTGGGCCGTGCCCTCGGAGAAACCATGGCCGTGACCATGGTCATCGGGAACAATCCCCAGATTGTGAAAACTTTGTTTGCGCCGGGCTATACCATGGCCAGCGTGCTGGCCAACGAATTCACTGAGGCTACGGGCGACGTCTACCGTTCAGCCCTGATCGAGATTGGTCTGGCTCTTTTCCTGGTTACGATTGTGGTCAACGCCCTTGCGCGATTGCTGGTCTGGACGGTGACTCGCGGCCAGCCTTCGAGGGCCAATGCCTGAAACTGCCAAAGCCGCCGCGGTTCATACCGTGCCGCCGATTGCTCTGCGGCGACGTATCACCAACCACGTGATGACTGGCGCGGCTGTGCTCACCGTCATTCTTGTGTTAACGCCCCTGTTTGCGATATTTGCCTACTTGACTTACCGCGGCATCGGATCTCTGAACTGGGCTTTTCTCACGCAAACGCCCAAGCCCGTGGGTGAAGCCGGCGGTGGAATGGCGAACGCCATCGTTGGCTCGGTGTTTATCCTTGCCTTGGCCAGCATCATCGGAGTTCCCGTGGGAATAGGCGCGGGCATTTACGTTGCAGAGTACGGCCGCAACCGCTTCGGAGATGCCATTCGTTTCACGGCCGACGTGCTGAATGGTGTGCCTTCCATCGTGATCGGTATCGTCTCGTTTGCCATCGTCGTTCTCTACCAGGGGCATTTCTCAGCGCTTGCGGGCGGCGTAGCTTTGGCACTTATGATGATTCCTACCATTGCCCGCACCACCGAAGAAATGCTTTTGCTGGTGCCACAAGCGCTGCGCGAGGCGGCTTATGGACTGGGCATTCCGCGCTGGCGCGCCACGCTGTCGATCACGTTGCGCACGGCAACCTCCGGCGTGATTACGGGAATCATGCTGGCCTTCGCCCGCGTCGCTGGCGAGACTGCACCGCTCCTGTTCACGGCGCTAGGCAATCAATTCTGGAATATGCGGATCAACGAGCCGACTGCCGCTCTGCCGCTCCAGATCTACACTTACGCTCTTTCTCCATACGACGACTGGCACCGGCAAGCGTGGGCCGGTGCGTTCGTGCTTATCGTTCTAATCGTTACAGCGGTCGCGGCCGTGCGCTTTGCCGTGCGCCGTGGTACCTTCGGAGCGACATAGTTTATGGGAGTTGGAATCCAGGTCGAAAACTTGAATGCCTGGTACGGCAAGACTCAGGCGCTGTACGACATCAAGTTAACGGTGGCGGCCAACCACGCCACGGCGTTGATTGGACCCTCGGGCTGCGGAAAATCCACTTTTATTCGGTGCCTGAACCGGATGCACGAGACCATTCCAGAGGCGCGCGTGACCGGCAGCGTCCGCATAGGCGAAATCAATGCCTACAACGGTACGTCGGCGACCCAGCTTCGACGCCGGGTTGGCATGGTGTTTCAGAAGGCAAATCCTTTTCCCACCATGTCGATCTACGACAACGTTGCCTCCGGCCTGAAGCTGAACGGTTTTCACGATCGCCGCAAGCTCGACGAGATTGTGCACCGGTCGCTCGACTCCGCCGCTTTGTGGGACGAGGTCAAAGATTATGTACATAAGAAATCGGGCGCCAGCCTTTCCGGCGGCCAGCAGCAACGCCTCTGCATCGCCCGCGCGCTGGCGGTGGAGCCCGAAGTCCTGCTGATGGACGAGCCTTGCTCCGCCCTCGATCCCATCTCCACCGGTAAAATCGAGGAGTTGATCTTTCAGCTCAAAGAGCGGTATACCATCGTAATCGTGACTCACAATATGCAGCAGGCGGCGCGCGTTGCCGAGTTCACCGGATTCTTCCTGCTGGGCAAGATGATCGAGTTCGATAAGACGGAGAAAATATTCACCAAACCGTCGGACAAAAAGACGGAAGACTACATCACCGGCAGATTCGGATAGCGCAGTAGATGTGTATCAGGCATAAGGTTCAGGGCACAAGATTCGTATCTAGGCTAAGATTCGTATCAAGGCATTAAGATTCGTATCAGGGCACGCCTTAAGGCGTGCCGCAAGGATCGCGAACGTAAGACCGCCTTCAGGCGCTGCCCTTCGCGATAAGCGAACCAGGAAAGGTTTGGATAATGCGCACGCGCTTTCAGCAGGGGCTCGACGATCTACGCCAGAAGTTGCTCCGCATGGGCGGACTGGCAGAACAGGCTGTCGATCGCGCCCGTCAGGCCTACATCGATCGTGATCTCGCCCGCTGCCAGATGGTTCTGGAGGGCGAAAGCCTCATCAATACCGCGGAGCGCGAAATCGACGAGGCAGCTTTCGATCTGCTGGCGATGCAGCAGCCCATGGCGGTGGACCTGCGTTTTATCCTGGCTGTGACCAAGATCAATTCTGACCTGGAGCGTGTCGGCGATCAGGCGGTCAACATTGCCGAGCGCGTGATGGACATGGTTGAGCTCCCCACGGTGGATCTGCCGGTTGACATCGCGCGCATGGGGGCCGCGGTGAGCGCTATGGTGCGTCGCGCTCTCGAGTCATTCATCGAAGGCAAGGCCGAGCTGGCTCAGGCCGTACTCGAAATGGATAACGTCGTCGATCGCATGAAAGACGACGCCTTCATCCAACTGGTGAAGACGATGAACCAGCGTCCCGAGGTGGTGCGTCAGGCTCTCGACGCGCTGCTCGTGGCTCGTAACCTCGAACGCGTCGCCGACCACGCCACCAACATCGCCGAGGATGTCATCTTCTGGGTGCAAGGCGCCGACGTCCGCCACAACGCCGCCGCGGCGGAAGAGCACGCGGAACATACGTCCGCTCACGAAGGCTCTACGAGCGCCTCCGGGGCATAAGAATCTCAAGTAGTTCGTTGTCATCCTGAGCAGAGCCGTTCTTCAGGCGGAGCGAAGGATCTCCCGCTTAATCGGCCCAACGCGTAAGCCAAACTACACCACCACCCTACCTGTGGTTTACTTTGACCGCCGTCCCATTCTGAATTACGCTCATCTCTTCATCTCGCAACATAACTCGTGGAGGCCCCGTGACCCGCTTTTCCCCTGTCTTTCTCCTCATCGCACTTCTCGCCACGCACGTTATGCTTCCAGCTCAAGAGTCCAAGCCCACATCCTTGTCGATCAACCTCCCGACCAGCAAGACTCTTACGACTCCCACTCCCGGCCGCATCGGCAGCACCAACAGCTTTCCGGCGACCATCGCCATCACTCCTGACGGACGCTACGCAGCGCTCTTGAACAACGGCTACGGCACGCAGGAGACGATGGCCATGCAGTCAATTGCCGTGCTCGATCTGAAAACAAACCAACTCTCCGATTATCCCGACAAGCGCTTCGGCGAAGATGTACACCAGAGTTATTTCCTCGGTCTCGTCTTTGGTTCCGATGGCAAGCACCTTTACGCTTCCGTCGGGTCGATCACCGATCCCACGGGACAAAAGCCGGGAGACACCGGAAACGGCATCGCCGTCTACAGCTTCGCCGGTGGCAAAGTCGCACCGGAGCGATTCATCGCCATTCACCCGCAAACTCTTGCCGCCGGGAAAAAAGTGGCGATCGAGCTACAAAAAACTCCGCCGGGAACGGCAATCCCGTATCCCGCAGGCTTGGCGCTGCTCGCCTCTCCTGCTCAAGATCACGGCCATGACAAACTTCTCGTCGCCGACAATCTTTCCGACAACGTCGTGCTCCTCGATGTGGCCAGCGGCAAAGTGCTCGAGCGCTTTGATCTGAGCACAAGTGATCTGGTCCCATCTTCGTTTCCCTATACCTGCGTCGCGACCCGCGATGCTAAGCGTGCCTGGTGCAGCTTGTGGAACGCCTCCCGCGTGGAGGAACTTGACCTGACCGGCGGCAAAGTTGTTCGCTGGATTCATCTGAAGAAACCCGAAGATCCCATTGCTCCGGGCTCGCATCCCACCGCAATGCTGCTCAGCCCGGATGAGAAATTGCTCTATGTGGCTTTGTCGAATGTGGATGCGGTTGCGGTCGTTTCAACCCTCAGCGGCGGGACACGGGCGCTGCTCAGTACCTTGGTTCGCGATAAGGAGTTCGCGGGAACTTATCCCAATGCCTTGGCACAGTCCCGGGACGGCAAGCGCCTCTTTGTTGCCGATGCTTCCAGCAATGCGATCGCAGTGTTTGACACCTCCGACCTTATCGCGAAAAATATGACCGCGAGCGCTCTGGCCACCGACTCCGACTGGAGCGCTCCGCCCAACGACTCTGACTCTTTGCCGGCTCTCGGTTTCATTCCCACCGACTGGTACCCCAGCGCGCTCGCTGTCGAAGGCGACGACCTGCTCATTGCCACTGCCAAAGGCCAAGGCACGCGTCCCAACCCCGGCGCAGGCAAGACCGCATGGGAGGTTCGACACCACGAGCACCCCTACATTCCCACGCTGCTGCGCGGATCGATCGCGCGACTGAACATTCCTTCCACTCTCGGCAAGCTTGACGAGCTTACCCGCGTCGTCGAGCACGACAACCTGCTGCACAACGATCAGCCAAACATCGATCAGCCAAACAACGATCCCGGGAAGATTCAGTTCGCCGCCGGCGCGAATCCCATCAAGCACGTCATCTACGTCATCAAAGAAAATCGCACCTACGACCAGATCCTTGGCGACCTGAAACCCGGCGACGGCGACCGCTCCCTCACCATGTATGGCGCCGACATCACTCCCAACGAACACAAACTGGCCTTGCAATTCGGCGTGCTTGACAATTTCTACGACAGCGGAGAGGTTTCCGGTGATGGCCATCTCTGGTCGACCGCCGCCATTACCAGCGACTACAACGAGAAAACCTGGCAGATCGCCTACCGCGGCAAAGAACGAACCTACGATTTTCAGGGCACGGTCGCCGGCGAATACCCGCTCGATCACAACCAGCCCGATATCGACGATCCTTCCACCGGTTTTCTCTGGGATAACGTCGCGCACCACGGCCTCTCTTATCGCGATTACGGCGAATACGTGGACGCCAAATGGTGCAACAAAACCCGCAAAGCGCCGTCGCCGAAGCAGGGAACCCCTTCAGCGCAGGAATCGCAGTGCCCCCGCACTGAACTTCACCAGGGGGATGAGTTGCCCTCGAATGTCGGCGATCCGCACGCCGGACCAAGCCCGTTCCCGTGGACGGTCCCTCTGTTCGACGGCGTGAAACCCACGAAAGCGGTCTTGCGCGATCACTTCGATCCGCTGTTCCCAGACTTCAACACCGACTATCCCGACCAGCTCCGCGCCGATGAGTTCCTCAACGAATTCGCCGCCTATGCGCGCGCCCGCTCAGAGAACCTAAGCCCCGAGTTCCAATTGCCGGCATTCGTCCTGCTTTATCTTCCTGACGATCACACCGGGGGCACGCGCCCCGGGCACCCGCGCCCGCAGGCGTCGGTTGCCGATAATGATCTTGCTGTCGGCCGCGTCGTCGATGCCCTCTCGCACAGCCCTTACTGGGACGACACCGCTATCTTCATCCTCGAAGACGACGCGCAGGACGGCGGCGACCACGTCGATGCCCACCGTTCAATCGCTTTCGTGGTCAGCAAGTATTCGCCGGGTAGCGCTGCCGAACCCTACGTCGATCACCGCTTTTACACCACGGTCAACATGATCCACACCATGGAAATGTTGCTGGGGTTGCCTCCCATGAACCAGAACGACGCCTACGCGCCCGCCATGGGACCGATGTTCTCCGGCGCTGGCGACCAACCCGCTTTCAAAGCGGACTATCGCAACCTGAAGAACGGCTTGATCTACGAGATCAACAGACCTGACGCGCCCGGCGCAGCCGAATCGGCCAGAATGAATTTCTCCCGCCCCGACGCCGCAGGGGCTGCCAGGCTGAATGAGGTCCTCTGGCGCGATCAGAAAGGCAATACCCCCGCACCGGCACCCAAGCACGCCGTTTTTCCGGCTGGCGAGAACTAAACGACGGCGCTGAATCGCTCAAACTGTGACCAGAATGGGAAGATAGGCAGGTCTCTGCTCAAACTGGAACTCCTAATCCCTAAGTTTTGAACTCTTTTGGCTCATTGCCGATGGTCCTGGCATGAGCGCAACTGTGCCCGAGTTCCGCAAGCCGGTGATGACATGGGTGGAAGCCTCCTGGGATGACTCGAGTGGAAAACTGCAGATTGTCCCCGCGCGCATGGAAGACAAGTCCTCGGGCGGAGCCTGTATACGATTAAAAACTCGAATCGGTGTCGGGTCGAAGCTGAGAATCAAGTGGCGCTTCGAGCAATTCTCTGGCATCACCAAGTACTGCCGCAGCGAGGGCGCCGAATATGTTGTAGGCATCCAGCGAGATGCGGTGCAGAGCCCTGTCCCCGACCCGCCTTCGCCCTCCCAGGTTCCGCCGCAAGAACCCTTGCGAAGTACACATCCCAAGATTTCAAACGTCAAGGCTCCGGCCGCGACCTCAACGCCTGCGAGCGAAGATACTCGCGGAACAGATGAGAGCGACAGGATTCTTCGTTCGCGCCTCGAGGAGTTCGACGCTCTTCGCCGGACTCAGCTCCGAACCAAACGCCCTCAAAAAGAGGAGCACAAGGAGATAAAACGCATGGAACACAAATGGTTGGAACTCGTGCCCTGGCACAACAAGCACGACCACGTCAGTGGAAGCGGCAATGGAAACGGCGAGGCCAGCGCTGATGGCAACGGCCACAACCAAAGTAAAAAGGAGAATTTCATGGCTCATGCACCTGTATTCCAGAAGAACACTGCGGCAGATCCCGACGGAGAAGCCTTCGCCAGCGTCGAAGTCGAGTTGTTGCCCATGGATGACATTTATCGCCTTGCCGGGATCATGGAACCGCGCAAGGGATACAGCATCAAGAAAGTGGTGGAGATGCTTCACAACAAGCATATCCGCGGGCTATCGAAAGAGATGAAGCGTGCGGCGCTGCTGATGGCTCTCGACGCCGCCGGCATTTCGCTCGCCCAGGTGGAGCACGACGCCAAAGCTCGCCAGGATGCCTTAGATGCCCACGAGGCCGAGCAGAGGAAGCAGATTGAATCGGAGTGGGCGCGCAAGACCGAAGAGATCAGCCAGATTCAGAACGAAATGGAGCGCGCCAAGACGCATTTCATGGCGCGCATCAGCCGCAACCTGGACGGCGTAGCCCGCGAGAAGGCTACTTTTAACGGTTGGCTAACCGTCAAACAGCAGGAAGCAGAAAGCATGGCGGAAGCCCTCGAGTTATGCTTGAAAGCCCAGATTCCCGAGGCTGCTGCGCCATCCAAGCAGCTTGGATCAGCGACTGACCGCAGCGGCGAGTCTGCGTCGGACATGGCTGACGTTCCGGCCACGGATCTGCGTCTGGCGAAGGCCGCGAGCGCTAAGACGATGTAATCGAAGATAAGCGAGACGCAGGTCGCCGAAGGAGTCCGGGATCTGGACAGGGGCCTAGCGCATCGTCTCTTCGATCTCCGAAATCCAGTCGGGACGCTTCAACACTTCCCGTGGCTTGGGGCCATCGGCCGCGCCTACAATTCCATCCTGCTCCATCAGATCGATAAGGTGCGCGGCGCGCCCGTAGCCAATGCGCAGCCGCCGCTGTAGCAGGGAAGTAGAGGCTTTGCCGAACTCCACCACCAGCTTCACTGCATCCTGATACAGAGGATCTTCCTCGCCGCCGCTGTCGGACGATTCACTGCCGTCGCTTCCGACAGTCTCGCGTTCTTCTTTCGGCGCTTCCAGGAACTGTTGCTGGTACTCGGCCGAGCCTTGTTGCTTCCAGAACTCAACCACTGCCGCAATCTCTTTCTCGGTGACCAGCGGCGCATGCAGGCGATGCACTCGCGCCGATCCAGAAGGCAGATAGAGCATATCGCCCTTGCCCAGCAGAGCTTCGGCTCCATTGGCATCGAGAATGGTTCGCGAATCCACCTTGGTCGCGACGCGGAAAGAAATTCGCGCCGGAAAGTTCGCCTTGATCAATCCCGTAATCACATCCACCGAAGGCCGCTGCGTTGCCAGCACCAGATGAATGCCGACTGCACGCGCCATCTGCGCCAGCCGCGTGATCGACTCCTCCACGTTGCTCGAATCCAACATCATCAGGTCGGCCAATTCGTCGATGATGATCACGATGTAGGGAATCGGCTTGTCGTCGGAATCCTCTTCGAACAGGCTTGGCGTGGCGCTGTCAAACAGCCGGTTGTACTGGTCGATATTCCGAACGCCCTTCGCCGCCAGCAACTTCAGCCGCCGTTCCATCTCGCGCACCGCATTGCGCAGGGCATTTGCCGCGAGCTTCGGCTCCGTAATGATGGGCGTGTAAAGATGCGGCACGCCTTCGTAGTTGCCCAACTCCAGCCGCTTCGGATCCACGAGAATCAACCGCACCTGGTCCGGCGTGGCCTTGTACAGAATCGACATGATGAAAGCGTTGATGGCCACGCTCTTGCCCGCGCCGGTCGATCCGGCGATCAGCAAGTGCGGCATCCCGGCCAGGTCGGCAACAACGATGCGCCCGTTGATGTCCTTACCGAGAGCCATCGTCAGCTTCGACTTCGAGCCCATGAATTCCTGCGACTCGATGTTTTCCCGCAGCCAGATAATCTCGCGCTCGCGATTTGGCACCTGAATGCCCACGGTCGATTTCCCGGCCATGCGTTCGATCAGAATGCTTTCAGCTTTCAACGCCAGGCAAAGATCGTCTGTGAGGTTGGTGATGCGGCTGTATTTGATTCCGGCGTCGGGCTTGAACTCGAACGTGGTGACCACCGGGCCGGGATTGATCTGCGTGATTTGCCCATGCACTTCGAACTCGGCATATTTTTCGGTGAGTACCTGCGCCAGCAACTTGAGTTCGTCGGCATCCACCGCCTGCTGCTCATCGGGACGCTGCAGCAAACTGCTCGACGGCAGTTTGTATCCGCCCGCGATCCTCGGCATCGTAGTCTTCGCTTTGCGGTCGCCGTCGCCACGCTCCGTAACTTCCGGCTCACCTGTCATGCTGAGCGGAGAATGAGATTGCGAAGCGATCTCAGTCGCAGTCGAAGCATCCCTACCGGCAGCCCCGAACCCGGCCAGAGACTCGGGCAAAATTCCACCGGTCGCCGCGGTTGCGTCTTCTAGCACCTCAGGCTCCAACATGCGCTCGATTCCCGTACGCCGCGGTTCTGGCGCAACTCTCGGTTGCACCGCCGGTTCGGACGGAACCTGCCGCGACGCAATCAACTGCGTCTTCACCACCGGCTTCGAAATCCGCCGCTTCTCCAGTTCCTTTTGTTGCCGCCGTTTGGCGCGTTCCTCCTGCCAATCCTGATAGCGGTTCCACAGCGCGGTCACAAACGCGAATCGCGTTGGTGCCCAGAGTCGAATCGACGAAAACGAGAAGGCCGTGGATAGATACAGCGCAACTGCCAGCACGCTGGCGCACACAATGTACGCCCCGGCCACGTTCAAATAATGGATCAGCACGTCGCCAACGATCCGCCCCAGCAGGCCTTCGATCGGAATCACATTCAGCCAGCGCAAATGGCCGGGCAGCAGCGCCAGCAGCGCCGGGATGAAAACCACCAGCCAGATTCCGCCCACGCTCTTCGCCACAGCAGATTGTATTTTCCGCGAAGCAAACCAGCGAATCCCAAGCATGGCGGGAAAGATCGGCAACAGAAATGCTCCGATGCCGAAAAACTGCAGCGTCGCGTCCGACAAATAAGCTCCAACCACCCCGATCCAGTTGCGGGCGACGCGGGTTCCCGTAAGAACAGAAGCGCTGTTCAGCGAAGGATCAAGCGGGGAATACGAAGCCAGCGCGAGGAAAAGGAGGAGCGCAGAGACACACAGCAGGAAACCGATCAGCTCATTGAGCCGTCGATTGCCCGTGGGAGTAAAAATGCTTGCCAGAAAACGCATGTGGGCCGTCGTTCACACCGCACGCGAAACAGTCCGGTGCCGCAATCGGCCAGAGCCTCACTATTATGCCAAGAAGATAGCGCGGCGGCAACGACGGAATTTGCCGGGAGTGTACAGTTGGCTTCCCGCTGGGAACCCCGGTGCTCCCTCACGACTTGGTGTTCGCCACAGCATCCCTGCCAATTCTCGACCACTCCTCAAAAGACGCCGCGCACGGCCGCAAGCGTCCCGGATTCATGATGTTATCCGGATCAAGTCCCGCTTTGATGGAAGCGACAGCAATCACACCCACGGGCGAAATATCATCGGTGAGCCATGGCAGGTGTTCGGTTCCGACTGCGTGGTGGTGCGACAGCGTAGCCCCGTGGTCGATGAACGACTGCTGGACGGCGCGTTTCGCATGCAAATACTGTTGCATCTCATTGCCATTCCGCTGTTTGAACGCGAACGTCAAATAAACGCTCGCCCCTGTGTGGTAGGTGTGGCTGATGTGACATCCCACCCAGGGCCTTACTCTGCTCTCAGAAATTGCGGCGCGTAGGTCGTTGGTTGTTGCGCGGTACAACGGAACCAGATTGCTCCACACGGTCGCCGTCTCGCTCACATCGGAAGTGATGCCGCGATCCAGCAGAAAATCACGAATGTGCGGAAAGTCGTACTTCGTCGACTCGAAGGATTTCCCCGAACCGGAGCCCAGATCTACCGCGCCGAGACGGCGATAGATCGCATTTACACGGCTCTGCTGGTGTGCGGCGCTGTCCTTGCCGCCCTCGAAGGTTGTGAGCATCAGGCACGCTCGCGCGAAATCGAACCCCTTTGCTCTAAGGTAACCCTTCATGACTTTGCTCACCGCTCGCGAGAGCCCTGACGACGGTGGTTTGAAGGCCAGCGACAGCGCCGTCTTGTCGGGGTCGCTAAGGCGCAACATCGAAGGTACACACTCTTTGCGCACGCATTCGTGCATGGCCTCGATGCCCGCTTCGAATTCAGGAAACAGATAACCGTGGGTCCGCCGCGACTCGGGCCGGGGATGCACTTGCATCGTCGCCTCGGTAATCACTCCCAGCGTTCCCTCGCTGCCGATGCACATGTGATTGACGTCGATACCATTCGAAGACTTCGGCACAGCCCTTGTCACCAGCACGCCCACGGGCGTAACCATGCGCAGCGCAATCACCATATCCTCGATCTTGCCGTACTTGTCGCTCTGCATGCCGGCAGACCGGGTGGCGATCCATCCGCCAAGCGTGGAGTGCATAAACGAATCCGGAAAATGCCCCAGCGTCAGGCCGTAACCGTTCAATTGTTCTTCAAGATCCGGGCCAAAGGCGCCAGCCTCGATGCGCGCCGTGCATGACTCGGCATCCACGGCCAGCACGCGCCGCATCCGCCGCATATCGAGCGACACCGCCATGCGCCGGCTTTCGCTGCGCTCCAGACAACCGGCAATATTGGAACCGCCTCCGAATGGGATGATAACGACATCGTGGCGCGCCGCCGCCCGCAGCGTGATCAGCACGTCATTCTCACTCTCGGGATAAAGCACCAGGTCAGGAGCACCATCAGCCACGCCGCGCCGCATGCGAAATAAATCGCGGAATCCTTTGCCGTAGGCGTGGATCACGCGCTCACGCCGGCTATCGCAGATCTGATCCGCGCGCATCATGCGCCGCAGATCGGCCAGGAAACCATCATGACGTATCGCGTCGCGCAACTGCACAGCTTCGACCGACACCGGCGGTGCAACTACATCGTCATCGACAACATCGAGCACCGCTTTAGCGTAGGGCCATGCCCCGGGATGAGCCTTCGAGTTGAAGCCCACGGTTTCATCTCCCCAGCCCCACCACTTCATATGTTTAGTCGTGTACATAAGTTCTCTCAGATACACCGACTTGACTACCGTTCATGAAACCGGCGCTGCCGTTGCATCGACGCGGCCCGAACTGCGGCCAGAGGCACTCGGCCGGCTCAGGCCTCGGATGCGCTGTTCGAGCAACTCGACCGCGGCTTTACGAAGTCCGCGCGCCAGCAAAGGATCGGACGAATTCGACTCAAACTGAATTGGCTCGCCGAAACGAACGGTGATCCTTCCCGGCCGCGGCATGAATTTCCCTTTCGCCAGAATATTACGCGCCCCTTCAATGTAGGCGGGTACAACTGGCACGCCAAGTTCAACCGCGAACAGCCCCGCTCCCTTTTTGAACGGCTGGATCTCGCCAGTCGAAGAGCGCGTGCCTTCGGGATAAAGAATCAGATTACCCTTCTCCCGCTGAAGGAAACCTTCGCACATGGTCAGGCTCCGCCGCAGCGAGTTGTGTTGCGCGTGGCGATCGATGGGGATGACATTCATGAACCGGGAGACCACGAATTTCAACTTCCCGGAGTCGAAGAAATAATCTCTGGCCCCGACCATTGCGAAGCTGGAGAAGGGAAGTCCCGAAGCCGTCATTAGAACGGCGCTGTCAACATGGCTGGTGTGATTGCTGCAGATAATAAATGGGGAACTCGGAAAATGATTGCGCCCTTCGACGGCGAGCGGGCAGTAACAAAAGAAAAATGCCCGGCAGAAGGCTTGAAACAGTAAGCTGCCGATGGTCGGCGCCAAGACCATGCTTTCCGCGTTGCGCTGGTCAGTCATAGCCGGTCAGTCATGGACGTGCGGCGTAGTATCGGTTACTTCCCGATTCGTCCCGGCACTCGTATGCCCAGGCGCCTACTGGAGATGCCAAAAATACGCGAGGGCGATTACGATTACGCCAAACACGATACGGTAGACGATGAACACCCGCAGACTGTTGGACTGCAGGTAGCGAATGAGCCAGGCGATGGTAGCGTAACCAACAATCGCGGAAATGACAATCCCGACCAGGAACGGCGCGTGCATCCCGGCAGGCAAGCCCTCCTTGCGAAGTTCGTGGGCTTTCAACAGTGCTGCACCGGCGATTAGCGGAGTCGAGAGCAGAAAGCTGAAGCGCACCGCAGCCTCTCGCGTCATATTGCGAAATAAACCCGCGGTAATGGTTGAGCCCGACCGTGAAACCCCCGGCATCAGGGCAAACGCCTGCGCTGTACCCACGACCAGCGCATCGACAAACGTAATACGGGTCAGCGGTTTCTCCAGCTTGCCGATCTTTTCGCCCAGCCACATGAGAAGCGCAACTGCAATCAATGCCCCCGCGATCAGAAAGATATGCTCGCGAAAATAATCTTCGGCGGAATGCTCGAGCAGCTTGCCGGCAATGGCTCCCGGAATCGTCGCCAGAGCCAGAAACCACAAGAGCATGCGTTCATCCTTCCGTTCCTGGAGCGTCAAGTTCTCGTCCGAGCCGCCAGCCTCTGAGAAGCGCACGATTTTCCCGCCCAGTGCCGCGCGAATAATCTGAAACCACGTGCGCCGAAAGTAGAAAAGTACGGAGAGCAACGTGCCGAAGTGCAGCGCGACGTCGAAGGTGAGCTCGTGCGCCGGAGAAAGCTCGTTCCATCCCAGCAGTCGCCGGACGATAATGAGATGTCCCGAGCTCGAGACGGGAATGAATTCCGCCAGCCCTTGAATGATGGCAAGAACCACAGCTTGATAAATTGGCAAAGTTAGTCCGCCGCGTTTCCGTAGGTTGGAATGCCCTGTTGAATGTAGAAGATCAGCCGCTGCGCGCGCAAGGCCCAATCGCTCTGTCCATACTGGTTGACGATTTTCTGCGCCAGTGCCAGCGCGCGGTCCTTCGACTCCGCCGATTTCTTCAGATTGGGCTCGGTCTTATAGATCTCAATCAGCGCTGACCGGCGCCAGGCCGCGTCGTACAAGGCTTCCGGCGCAGCGGGAGATTGCGCGTGCTCCTTGGCGTAGGTCTCATAAAGTTCAGCTTCCTTCTCCGGACACTTCGATATCCCCTCCCATTCGCCGCAAAGCTTGTTTTCGATCAAATGAAAAGCGGCCAGGTCGGCCCACTTTGTGCCGGGATATTTTTTGATCACCAGCCTCATCCACTCTTCATCGATCTGGGCGCGCATATAGGATTCGCGTTCGCGCGCCGAGGGGCGGCTCATCACATCGGAGCGCGCGACTTGCCAGCGAATATCCGCGGCTCGATACAACGCTTCGGCGGCAAAGGGCGAAGTGGGCATCAGGTCGTAGACCCGGAAGTAAAGACGCAACGCATCCTGCGCGGCGTCACGGCGGCCAAGGCGACGACTGGCCTGGTCTTCCGAGTCCGCAGCTTCGCCAAAGAGAATTTTGTCGCCGTTGGGCGTCGAGCTGCTGACAAATCCCCTGGCGGGAACCCATCCCGTGATGATTTTGCCTTCGACCTCTTCTTCAGTCGCGCCTTCCGCGTTGCGCGGAGGCCTTACAATCGCTTCCACGTGTACCCAGTCGCGGCTGGTGTCGAGTACGACCATCTCTATCCCGCGTTCGGCATCGCCCAGCCTGGCAGTTTGGGCGTCCGGGGCAACGCGGATCGTTTCGTCATGCACCACCGTTCCGCGTTGAGCCTGGCCCAAGGCCATCCGGCCGGAACAAAGCACACCGGCAAAGACGACCAGCGCAGCAATCGTTTCAAAGCGCAGTTTCATAGCATTTACGAAAGCTTTAGGATACACCGGATACGCACCTGAACTGCTGAAGTAAGAATCAGCTTTAACAGAGATAAGAATCAGCTTTAACAGAGAGCGGTTGCAAAGGGTTTCGCCTTTATTTTGCGCAACTCCTGTGGGTATGAATGCCGGCAGCCAGTGGCCGCGTTGCGCGGATAAGAATCCGCTTCGGCACAGATGTTAGGATGGCTCACTGCCCTCGTGCATTGAAATTCTAATGAGCCCCTTAACCATATTCGGTCTCTTCGCGGTAACCGCGATGCTGGTCTGTTACGCCCTGGAGGCGCGGAGCCGATGGTTCATCCTGGCCTTTGCCGGAGCTTGCGCGCTAGGCTCCGTCTACGGTTTTCTGCAAGGGGCGTGGCCCTTCGGGTTGGTCGAAGCCGTATGGTCAGTGGTAGCCTTGCGCCGCTGGGCGGTCGCCATTCGCTCGAAGTGATCCGTCGCCGCCATGTGTGCGGTGACGGGATACTTGCTATAGCAGTCAGCCATTAGTGAAAGCGCCGTCAGGGGATTTTCTTGAGCCTGCTTAAGACGGTCGTTGGCCAACTGCCAATTGCTAATCGCTAACTGCTAAACGCCGATCCGCGGCAAAATTCTTCCAGCATTTTGGGATCGATATTCCCGCCGCTGATGATGGCGACGTTGATCTTCGTCTTCGGCAGTTGATCGCGGTGAAACAGGAAGCCGGCCACGGCGACAGCGCCGCTGGGTTCGGCCACGGTTTTAGGATTTGCCGCCAACAATCGAACTGCGTCACGAATTTCATCCTCGGTCACGGTAACGATGTCGTCGACATACTTGCGGATGTGCTCGAAGTTGATGGCGCCAATGCTCTGCGTGCGCAATCCATCCGCCATGGTCTGCGAAACCTCTCCGGCAGAAAACTCGACGATCTTTCCCGCGCGCAAGCTGGCCTGCGCATCAGCCGCCAGCTCCGGCTCCACTCCGATTACCTTCACCGACGGCCGGCTCAGCTTGATTGCCGTTGCCACGCCGCTGATCATGCCACCGCCGCCGACCGGAGCGAGAACGGTTTCCACTTCCGGTAAGTCTTCGAGAATTTCCAATCCAATCGTCCCCTGGCCCGCGATGATCTGTTCGTCGTTGAACGGAGGTATGATCACGTAGCCACGTTGCGCTGCGAGTTCCTCTGCCTTCAGCTGGCGCTCGGCACTGCTTGGGCCCACGAGAACGATCTCCGCGCCCAGAGCCGCCGTAGCCTCGCGCTTGATTGCCGGAGCGTTCTCCGGCATTACGATGACCGCTCTCACGCCCATCGCCCGCGCCGCGTAAGCTACTCCTTGCGCGTGGTTGCCGCTGGAATAGGTGATGACTCCGCGCCTGCGGTCTTCTTCCGAAAGCGTGGCGATCTTGTTGTAAGCTCCGCGCAGCTTGAAAGCGCCGATGGGCTGCTGATTTTCAGGCTTGAGGTAAAAGCGGCGCGGATCGTCGGCACAGAGTTTAAATTCGATCAGCGCCGTATGGACGGTGATGCCGCGCAGGCGCGTTCGGGCGGATTGGATGTCGGAGAGGATAACCATGGGTGTTCATTATCGCCCAGTTGCCCAAAATACCGTGAGCATTAAGACTTGACATCATGATGCTTAACATCCTAGCATCATGATGTGCGAACCACTCTTACCCTCGACGACGATGTCGCCAGCCTCCTGACGAAGGAAGCCCGCAAATCTGGCGAGCCTTTCAAACAGATCGTGAACCGCTGCTTACGCCTGGGATTAATGGCGGCAAAGCAACCCGCGCCAAAACCATTCAAGGTGACACCGATCAATCTCGGGCTGCCGCGAGATTTCGATAAAGTGGAAGATTTAATCGAGTACCTTGAAGGTCCGGACCACCGGTGATCGTCTGCGACGCAAACCTTCTGATTTACTCCTATAACACTGGCTCGTCGCGTCACGCCAAGGCCCGCGCGTGGCTCGAAGAGATCTTCTCTGGGCTCGAAGTGGTGGGACTTCCATGGCAGGCCGCTTCTGCTTTCTTGCGGGTCATGACGAACAAGAAGTTGCCCGGAGAGCGCTTTAGCCTGATGCAAGCGGCGCAAATTGTCGATCTCTGGCTGGCCCGCTCCAACGTACGAGTGCTGATACCGGGAGACCATTATTGGCCCCTATTTCGACGGATGTTGATCGAAGGACAGGCGCCCGGGGCGCTGGTGAGCGACGCAGAGATTGCTGCATTGACGGTTGAGTACGGCGGTGTACTCTACACGGCGGACCGGGACTTCGCGCGGTTCCCCGGGCTGCGGTGGAAAAACCCGCTGGTTTAGGAGACACTCCCCAAAGCCTTCGGGCTCAACCTAAATCTCCAGTATCACCGGCATAATCAGCGGCCGCTTCTGCGTCTGCTTGGAAATGTATCGCTTCAAATCGGCACGGATTTTTTCTTTGATCACTCCGTAGTCGGCTTTCTCCTCTTCGCTCGAGTGCGCCAACGTGTCTTCGACGATGCGTCGCGCCCCATCCATCAGGCCATCTTCGCCGGGATTAAAGCCTCGCGTGACGATCTCCGGCGCAGTTTCCACGCGGCCTGATAGCTTGTTGATGGCGATGATGGGCAGCACGATTCCGTCTTCGCTCAGGTGCCGCCGGTCTTTAATAATCAAATCTTCCACCACGTCCGTGCGCGAGCCGGAATCGATACACACGCGGCCCACGTTCACGCGTCCAGCCTTGCGGGCGCCGTGTTCGTCGAACTCGAGAATGTCTCCGCTCTCGATCAGGACCACTTTGCCAACTGAGCTATGCATGGCGCCGGCCATTTCCGCATGCAACTTCAGTTGCCTGTACTCGCCGTGGATGGGAATGAAATATTTCGGCCTTACCAGGTTGATGATCAGCTTCAGCTCTTCCTGGCTGGCGTGTCCGCTCACATGGATCGGCGGCGAGGTCCCGTCTTCATAAATCACGTAGGCCTCGCGGCGGAACAGGTGATCGATCATGCGGTAAATCGTTTTCTCGTTACCCGGAATGATGCGTGAAGAGAGCACGACCGTGTCGCCCTTTTCGATTTTGGCGTGCTTGTGGTTGTCCACAGCCGCGCGCGACAGTGCGGACATGGGCTCGCCCTGGGTTCCGCTGATCATCACGCAAACTTTTTCCGGCGGAAAATTCTTCATCTCGCCGGGATTGATCACCAGTCCGTTGGGAATTTCGAGATAACCAAGATCTTCGGCGATCTCGGCCGAGTTGTTCATGGAGCGGCCAATGAACGCCACTTTCCGCCCGTGCTGGTGCGCCAGTTCCACAGCCAGCCGGATACGGTGAATCGACGAAGAAAAACATGAAATGAATAGCCGCCGCTGTGTGTGCGCGAACACTTCGTCAAACTTCCGCCGCACCGCCCGCTCGCTGGGCGTGTACCCCTTGCGCTCGACGTTGGTCGAATCCTGAAACAGCGCCAGCACGCCTTGCTTTCCGTATTCGGCGAAGGCGTGCAGGTCGAATAGATGATTATCGGTCGGCGTGGGATCGACCTTGAAGTCGCCAGTATGAATGATCACGCCCAGCGGAGTGTGAATCGCGAGCGCGACGCAATCGACCAGACTGTGCGTTACACGAATGGGATGAATGGTGAACACTCCCGCCTTGAAGCGCTCGCCGGCGCGCATCTCGCGCAAGTCGGCATCGTCGAGCAATCCGTGCTCATCGAGTTTGTCTTCCACATAAGCGAGGGTGAATTCGGTTCCCCATACCGGCACTTTGAGTTCGGAGAGAAACCAGGGCAGGGCGCCAATGTGATCCTCGTGGCCGTGGGTGAGGACGATGCCTCGAACCCGCTGCCGATTCTCGATGAGATAGGAAATATCCGGAACCACGATGTCGACGCCGAGCAATTCAGCCTCTGGAAACATGAGGCCAGCGTCGATCACAATAATGTCGTCGCCCCAGCGAACGGCCATGCAGTTCATGCCGAACTCGCCCAGGCCCCCCAGCGGAATAATCTGCAATTTTCCAGTTGGCATCAGATATAAATGATGCTAGCACAGAGGACGTTTCGCTCTACGCGTGGCATTCTGTCCTACCTGAGTTAAGGTTAAAGTAATGGCAGATGCGGAATCCAAATCCTGGCTTCGGCGGCGCGTAGAAAAAACGCTGATCAAGGGGCTCACCCGCGCCTACTCCACCGTGCAAGTCGATCCGGAAAGATTCCTGGTGCAACTGCGCACTGCTTACAGAATGCCTATCAGCGGTTATCACGGAATCTATTCGCTGGAGATGGGCGAGATTGACGCCGTAGCCAAGGAGATCATTCACAGCGGAATGAAACTGGCTGCGGTCGAGGGTGCGGGCTTCGGCCTGGGCGGTATGATCACCATCTTCCCCGATCTCGGAATCCTCTCCGCCATCACCATGCGTACCATCCAGAAGCTTAGCCTCGTCTATGGCTTTCAGTTCAATACCGACGATGAGATCGCCGAACTCTGGATCGCCGCCGCCAGCGCCGCCGGAGTCGACATCAGCCGGGATCTGATCGAGAAAGAAGTTGTAAACAAGTTCGTCCCGCGCGTGATCCAGCGTATCGCCGCCCGCGCCAGCGCTGAAGTGGTCGAGAAGTGGGCGGGACGCATGATTCCTCTGGTCAGCTCCGCCATCGGCTGCGCTCTAAATTACTGGTTCGTGCGCGCGTGGGGTGAGCGTGCGAAAGCTCACTTCCGCCAGCGGCATCTGCAGCTTCGCCAACACGCTCAACAGGGAGCGTTGGCCGCACCAGCGCCGCAGACACTGCCTTCCCCGACTCATTAGCCGTTGTCTTGTGATAGAAAAAAGATGATAGAAAAAAGAATGACCACCTTCCACTGCGCCGCCATTCTCTTCGATCTCGATGGGGTTCTCGTCGATTCCACACGCTCCGTCGAGCGGCAATGGCGCATCTGGGCGCGTGAGCAGGGACTCGACGGAGATAAAGTGATGGCGGTTGGCCACGGCGTCCGCGCCATCGAAGTGATTCGCGCGGTCGCCCCTCATCTCGATGCCGCGTTGGAGGCTCGCAAGCTGGAACGACGCGAGATCGACGATCGCGACGGCATTGCCGTGATGCCCGGTGCGCTCGACCTCGTTCGCGCCATTCCGGAAGGTGAATGGTGCGTGGTCACATCCGGAACTCACCATCTGGCAACCGCGCGGCTACAGAGTGTTGGACTGCCGGTTCCGCGCGTGCTGGTCGCGGCCGACGATGTGATCAACGGAAAGCCGCATCCGGAGCCATATTTGAAGGGTGCCGAGCTTTTGGGCGTGAATCCGGCGGAGTGCCTGGTCATCGAAGACGCACCCGCGGGAATCCAGGCCGCGCACGCCGGTGGCATGAAAGTGATTGCACTGACCAGCAGCTATCCAGCATCGGTGGTGAGCGAGGCCGACGTCGTCGTGCAGAAGCTAGAGCAGATTAAGGTCGCACTCGACGGTGCCAGGCGGTTGACGATCAGCACCAGTTAGCTAGGCAAGCCCTTGTCATTCCGAACGCGGGCGTAGCCGCGCCAAAGCGCGGCGAGACCAGAGAGGAATCCGCTGTTGGGTTGAATCCTGACGACGCCCAATCACCGAAGCCAATCTTCCAGTTCGATCCCGCGATCCGTCTTCTCGTCGCGGTACTTCACGATCACCGGAGTGTATAGAGAAATTCCCAACTCCGCCGCCGCGCCTTTCTTCACCGCACGCGATCCCGGCACAACCACAGCGCCCTCGGGCACCTCAAGCGGCGCTTCCGCGGTCGCGCGGTAAACTTCGCCGCGCACCAGGTCATAAAGCGGAGTCGATCGGGTCAAGATAGTTCCCGCGCCCAGCACGGCCCGCGCGCGCACCAGCGTTCCCTCATAGATTCCGCAATTACCGCCGACCAGCACATCGTCTTCAATAATCACGGGCGCGGCATTCACCGGTTCGAGCACGCCGCCGATCTGCGCCGCGGCGCTCAAATGCACGCGCTTGCCAACCTGCGCGCACGATCCCACCAGCGCATGGGAGTCGACCATCGTGCCTTCGTCCACATACGCGCCCACATTGATAAACATGGGCGGCATGCAGATTACCGACGGCGCCACATACGCTCCCAAGCGTACCGACGATCCGCCGGGAACGATGCGTACGCGATCGGCGACAGAAAATTGGCGGGCGGGGAAGGTGTCTTTATCTACGAAAGTCAGGCCTGCGCCGCCTGTCTCGGACAGCTCGCCGAGCCGGAACCCCAGCAGAATGCCATGCTTCACCCAGATGTTGACTACCCAGCGTCCGTCGATCTTTTCGGCCGCGCGGATTTTACCTTGTGTGAGTGCGTCTCGAAATTCGAGAAACGCCGGCCGCGCCTCCGGATTACGTTCAACTTCGCCCAGCCCAGCCAGACGCTCGATGGAGGATTTTAAGGATTGCATGCGGGGAAAGTATAAAGGAAATGCGAAAGTCAGAAGTTAGAAGTCAGAAGTAAGAATGAAAAAGTGAAAACCATCACGGCCCGTTCTTACTTCTGCATTCTAACTTCTGACTTCTGCACTCTCACTTCTTCACCCTCACACGCACTTGCACTCGCTGCGAATCAGCACGCCCGTCATGCCGTGCGCTGCTTCGCGCCCCTGGGCCAGCGTGGCGTAGGGCCCGTGCCAGCGGGCGTGGTTCGAATCGTGCCCGGCGGGACGGCCTTTGCCCTGGTTGCACTGCCCGCACGATCCGCGGTGCAGCACGATCTTGTGTGGTCCGGCGATCCAGTTTTCGTAGATGTAAAATTCTGCCGCTTCCGGCGAAGGCGCGGCCGGTTTTGTGATCAGCCCAACCTCCATCACTACCTTCTGCAGCTTCGATCGCGTGTCCCGGCGCATCGGCAAAAGCGGCAAGCGGTAGTTCTCTTCGATCTTGCCCATCATCGCGAGCACCGCTTTTACCGGCAGCGGACTTGATTCGATGAAGTTCGCCTGCATCAACGGAAGATATTTGCGATGGACGCTGCGCGCCGTGACCCAATCATTCTCCAGCGCAGCCCGCGTCATCGCGGCCATCTCGTGGGGGATTTCATTCGACGCCACCGACACCACGCCCACGCCGCCGAGAGCGATCACAGGCAACGTGACGGAATCGTCGCCCGAGAAAACCAGAAATGTTTCCGGCACCAGGTTGATCGCCTCGGCAATCTGCGTCATATTGCCGCTGGCTTCCTTCACCCCCACGATGTTCGGAATCTCCGCCAGCCGCGCCAACGTTGCCGGTTCCAGGTTCGCTCCGGTGCGTCCGGGCACGTTGTAGAGAATGACTGGCTTGTCGCCCACGGCCTCGGCGATCGCCTTGAAGTGCCGGTACTGGCCCTCTTGCGTTGGCTTGTTGTAGTAAGGCGAAGCGGTGAGAATCGCATCGACTCCTGGCCGTGTCGCGACTTCTTTCGCTTTTTCCACGGCATCATGCGTCGAGTTCGAAGTCGCTCCCGCTACAATGGGCACGCGCCCCGCAACAATCTCGATGGTCGCGTCGATCACATGCAACCATTCGTCGTGCGTAAGTGTCGGTGTCTCGCCGGTGGTCCCGCAGGGAACGAGAAAATCTATGCCGGACTCCACCTGCCACGCCACCAGATTGCGCAGGGCAGCCTCATCAACCGAGCCATCCTGACGAAAAGGAGTGACCAGCGCGGTACCGCAGCCACGGACTTGCATGATAATAAGATAACGCGAATGAGCTTGTGTGGGAACCTACAGCTCACGCCACACGTCTTTGAAATCGTAGAAACCCTTCTTGCCGGCAAGCCACTCTGCTGCGCGCACCGCACCATCCGCGAAGCCCTGGCGCGATTTGGCGTCGTGACAGAGATAAATCCTGTCGGCGGAAGACTCCAGCACCACTTCGTGCATGCCCACGACGTCGCCCTCGCGAAAAGAAGTGATCTCCATATCTTCATTCTTACCGCCTGCCTCGCGTAGCACGCGCTGAAGGGCCATGGCCGTTCCTGACGGTGCATCCTTCTTGCTAACGTGATGCCGCTCGAAGATTTGTCCGGAGTAGTCGTGCTGCAAGGCTGCAGCCGCGGCCCGCGCAACCTCGAGAAACAAGTTCACGCCCACGGAAAAGTTGGCCGCATAAACGAATCCCGTGCCGTGGCTCTCGACTAACTGCCGGATGCGGTCCAGTTCTCCGTACCATCCGGTCGTCCCGACCACCACATTCTTGCCCGCTGCGACACAGGCTTCCACATTTCCAAGCACGCACGCGGGCGTGGTGAAATCGATCACCATATCCACTCCGCTCAACTTTTCCCTTGCAACAGCTGCGCCGCCAGCATTTTCAGCCGCGCTGGCGACCACAACGTGATGTCTGCGCGCGCGCGCCGTTTCCGCCACCAGCGAACCTGTCTTTCCGCGGCCGAGAAGTAGAATATTCATGAACTCCACAGCATTTTAACCGCAAAAAGGCGAGAGGAAAATCCGCGGGCAAAGAACTACGCGTAAACTTCGGGGTCCAGATCCGCAAAAAAAGTACTGTGCAGACGTTGAATTACCTCCGGCACTTCATCTTCCTCGATTACAAAAGTCAAATTGATTTCCGATGCGCCCTGCGAGATCATGCGAATCTTCTTGTCCTTCAGTTCACCAAACACCAGCGCCGCTACGCCGGGTTTGTCACGCAGGCTTTCGCCCACCAGACACACAATCGCTTTGCGTCCCTCATACTTCACATCCGCCAGCTTAGCAAGATCGGCGGCCAGAGCCGGAATCGCCTGATTCGAATCCACAGTGAGCGAAACACTCACCTCGGATGTCGAGACCACATCGACCGCAACCTTATGCCGGTCGAAAGCCTCAAAAATCGCGCGCAGAAATCCGTGAGCCAGCAGCATGCGTGGCGCAGCCACATCCACGATGGTGATGCGCTTCTTCACCGCAATCGCCTTGAAAATGTTCTTCCCCTGCGGCGCGCGAGTCGTAATCTTCGTGCCTTCGCATGATGGATTGCGCGAATTCAGCACGTACACGGGAATGTTCTTCTGGATAGCAGGCAGCACGGTCGCCGGATGCAACACCTTCGCGCCAAAGTACGCCAGCTCAGCCGCCTCATCGAAGCTGATCACCTTGATGCGCCGCGCATCTCGACAAATTCGCGGATCGGTAGTCAGAATTCCATCAACATCAGTCCAGATCTCAATGCGCTCGGCGCTCAGCCCAGCGCCGACAATCGCAGCGGAAAAATCGGAGCCGCCTCGTCCAATCGTGGTGGTTATGCCCGCGCGGTTCGCCCCAATGAAACCGCCCATCACCGGAACCAGCCCGGCATCGAGCAGCGGCTTCACTTTATTTTGTAAGCGTTCGTTCGTTTCTTCCTGCTGCGGCACCGCTTCCATATAGCTGCTATCGGTAACCAAAACTTCACGGGAGTCCACGTGCGTGCCCTTCAAGCCGAGCGCCGAAAACGCCGCCGCCACAACTTTGCTGGAAAGGATTTCGCCAAAAGCGGCCACGTGATCGGTAGTCCGCGGAGTCAACTCACCCACTGCCGAGATGCCGCGCAGCAGTTCGTCCAGCCCTTCGAAGTCGCTGCCCAGTTCCGAGTGGAAGTCCGTAAACAACGCCGTGCCCAGCAGTTCACTGGCAGTGTTGTAATGCCTTTCCTGGAGGGATCGGCACAATTTGAGCGCAGTTTTGCGTTCTCCGGCTCCGGCCGCACGCGCCATGGTGAGCAGCGCATCGGTAACCTTGGCCATGGCGCTGACCACCACCACCGGCTTCTGCGGCAACCGGTCTTTTACGATCGCGGCCACGCGCTCGATGGCTCGCGCATCTTCCACCGAAGTGCCGCCGAATTTCATGACGATCATCGCCGTGGCTTCCTGGCAGGATTACGGGGATGCCGACCATAAAAATACAGACCGGATTTCATTCTACGAAGCAAGGTAGCCCTTGGCCTTGAGCAGCTCCGCATTCAACACCGCTGCGCCAGCCGCTCCCCGGATGGTGTTGTGCGAAAGAATGGTGAACTTCCAATCCAGCACTCGGCAGGGCCGCAGCCGGCCCACCGCAGTGGTCATGCCCGCTCCCAGGTCGACATCAAAGCGTGGCTGCGGACGGTCATTGGCTTCGAGGTAGACGATGGGAAGTTCCGGCGCGCTGGGCAGCTTCAAGTGCTGCGGATCGCTGCGATAATCGTTCCAGGCGGCGATGATCTCCTCAGGTTTTGCCTTGGTCTTCAGCCGAACGGAAATCGATTCCGTGTGTCCATCCTCTACTGCAACCCGATTGCATTGCGCGCTCATCGCGAAAGCCGCAGGCACAACTTTTGTTCCGTTCACCTGCCCCAGCAGCTTCAGCGTTTCTTCTTCCATCTTTTCTTCTTCATTGCGAATGTAGGGAATCACATTGCCCAGAATGTCGAGCGATGCCACGCCCGGATAACCCGCGCCGCTGACCGCCTGCATCGTCACAGCCATCACGGCCTCAAGGCCGAAATGCTGTTGAAGCGGAGCCAGCGCTAACACCAATCCGATTGCACAACAATTGGGATTGGTTACCACATAGCCGCCGGATTTCTTCCTCCAAGCCTGCGTATCGATCAGCTTAATGTGCCCGGCATTTACTTCCGGGATCACCAACGGCACATCGGATTGCATGCGCAAGGCGCTGGAATTTGAAACCACGGCACAGCCCGCCTCGGCGAAGCGTGGCTCCATTTCAGCGGCAATCGATGCATCCAGCGCAGCGAAAATAATCTTAGGAGCGCCTTCCGGTGTAGCCGGAGAAACCTTCATTGCGGCCACTCCTGCCGGAACAGGCGTCTTCAGCCGCCAGCGCACAGCTTCGGCGTAGGTCTTGCCTTCAGAACGGTCCGAAGCAGCCAGCCACGCCACCTCGAACCACGGATGGCGTTCCAGCATCTGGATAAACCTCTGTCCCACCACGCCGGTCGCGCCCAGAATCCCGATAGGAAGCTTATTGCTCATAGGAAAGTATTTCGATTCTACAACAGCCCTTGTTTTGGGAATGGCTCGCCTAAGGTCGAGCAAGGCTAGCGTTCCACACTTGGTGCAGTGGCCGCAAATGCCAAAACGGCAGCCACTTCCGTGCCGCTTCAGAAGATCAGTCTTGCGTCACTGCAGCCCGTGGGCTTTCCCGCCGATGAACATTCTGGGGGATCGCTATGCCCGAGTTTCGCCAGAACTTCTTCACCAAGGAATGGGTCATCATCGCCACCGAGCGCGCCAAGCGCCCCGAGGAATTGGCCACGCACCGGGCACTGGAAGCCGTCCCTTCGTTTGTGGAAACCTGTCCGTTCTGCCCCGGCAATGAGGACAAGACTCCCGTCGAGGTCATGCGTTTTCCGGCAAAGCCGACCGAGCCTTGGGCAGTGCGAGTGATCCCCAACAAGTTCGCCGCTCTCGACAGTCAGGCCCAGCCCACCCGCAACCTGCAACATTTGCGGCGGCGGGTTGAGGGCTTCGGCTTTCACGAAGTTATCATCGACTGTCCCGACCACGCCTGCTGCCTGGCGATGCTGCCGGATGCTCACGTGGCCAACATCCTGCGAGTCTATAAGGAGCGCTACAACCTGCTGGGCATGGATCGCCGCGTGAACCACATTACGATCTTCAAAAACCATGGCGCCAGCGCCGGCGCCAGCATGCAGCATCCCCATTCCCAGCTCATCGCCACGCCTGTCATTCCAAGCCAGGTTCGGAGTCGCCTGCACGAGGCTTTGAGCCACTATGACGATACCGGCGAGTGCATGTTTTGCCACATGGTGGAACGAGAAATCGGCGACCAGACGCGCATCGTTCTCAAAAGCGAGCGTTTCGTAGCCCTGGAGGTTTACGCCTCGGCCACACCCTTCGCGACTCACATTTTTCCGCTCCGCCATATGGCCAGCTTCGGCGATATCTCAACCGCGGAGACCGTGGACCTGGCGCATACTTTGCGGACCTTGTTGGGCAAGATCTATGTTGGTCTGGAAAATCCCGACCTCAATTTCGTCATTCGCAGCGGTCCTTCCGACTACGCCAGCGCCCGCCACTTTCACTGGTACGTCAGCGTAATTCCACGCCTCACTCGCATGGCCGGCTTCGAGCTGGGCTCAGGCATGTTCATCAACACGGTGCTGCCCGAAGCCGCTGCAGAGTTCTTGCGGAACGTAAAGGCCGAAAAAGCCGTCGGTGCGGGCAGCACCGGAAGCTGAGCTGGCCCCCGGAAAAAATTGAGGGAAGAGAAGGGAACTGCCCTACTTGGGCCGCGCGGTCGGGCCGCTCACGACATATTGGTCCAGCGGGCCAAATTTCTTCTTCTCCGCATACAGCCGCCAGCGCCGGAACACAATTCGTAAACTCGCCATCACCGGAATCGAGAGAAAAATACCCAGAAGGCCGGCAACCTCGCCGCCCGCCATCACGCCGAAGATCGCCGCGAGCGGATGCAGTTCCATGCTTCGACCCATGATGCGTGGAGAGGTTACATAGTCCTGAACCAGCCGCCAGACACCGAGAAAAACGATCAGCGCCAGCCAATGCTTGTAACCCATGAGCAGGGCAGCGCCGATGATGGTCACCGCCGCCACCAGGGGCCCCACGACTGGGACAAATTCAAGCAATCCGCCGATCGTGCCCAGAACCAGGGCGTAAGGCATCCGCATCATGGCAAGAACGGCCGAATACATGACGAACGTCAGCGCCGCCAGCGTGAGTTGCGCCCGGATGAAATGAGCCAGCATCTGGTTCAGGTCGCTGAGGACGCCCTCCAGCAATTCGCGCTGCGGACGCGACTGGACCAAATCGAGCAGGACTTCGCTGAAGGCGTGGCCATCCTTCAGGAAAAAGATCGACAGCAGCGGGACCACCACCAGCAGCCACGCCTGTTTCGCCACATCTGCCACGTGCAATCCCACAGTCTGCGCCAGTTTCACAATGTCGTTACTGTGATTAGCGAGATAGTCCCGGAGCAGTTCGACCGTCCGGCCGTTCCATCCATGGTCGTACTCCAGTTTGTCGGCGATCTGCCCGGAGTTTAGCTGCGCCAGCGCCGGCAGCGACCGGCTCAGGATCGCGCTCTCCCGGCCGATTCGCGGTCCCATGGAAACAAAAAACAGGACCACCAGGCCCAACAGCATCAAATAGATTGCCGCGATGGCTCGCCCGCGCCCCCGCAGAAGCTTTTCCAGGTAAGAAACGAGGGGGCTCATCAGGTAGGCGAAGAAAATTGCAAACAGAAAGGCGATCAAGGTTTGCCGGGCGACGTAGAGAAACCCAAGCCCCAGCGCAAACAGCAGCACCGTGATCAGCACCCGCGCCGTTCGTGCATCCGCCACCGGCAAATCCGTGCTCCGTCAACTCGAATCAAATCTCGCAAATCGACTGTGTCCCGTTAGTCGCGCAATACTTCTGTATTATCAGCCGCCACCAGAACGCGCATAAGCTTGAACTGATCTTTGGGATCCACCCAAAGCGCCCAGGAGAATGATTCTCCCATAAGGTTCAGCCTCAACAGCTCGCGTTCCGTTCCCTTGATCTTGACCTTTTCCGGTCCCACCAACTCCATGCGAACCCGCATCGAGGTCCGGTCTTGGGGCACAAGCACGCCAAACTCGAGCCCTCCCTGCTGGCACTTCTGATCGCCGCCCTCGGGATGGCAGTTGGCCGACAAGTACCGCCAGGCCAGCACTTCGCGGTGGATGAAAAAATTGTTGTCCAGAATCGCCGAGGTGTTCGGCAACAGAAACGGCTGTTCCACGGATTTGGAAGACGTTGAGGGGGTAATCTTTTCGATCAGGAATTCGTCCTTGGGAGTGACCACCAGAGAGCTGCCGCCATCGCTCCATTCGTAGCGAACTAATTCCCCTCCGCTCGTCATCTGCAGTTCAGATCTCTGGCCCGCCGCCGAAGCGTCGGTTTCCTGCAAATGCGACTTCACCGTACTGATGCCGTTCTCCTGTTGTACGCTGAAAGTTTCAGTCACCACGCGCTGGCCCCTCACAAGAACGCCGAACGAGCCAGAATCGACCGTGTTGTCGGGTGCTTTGGGTTTATCCTTTTTGTCGCCGGCGTACAAAACCGCTGCACAAGCGACAACCGCCGCCATTCCCCATCGCATCCGCCCTTTTAGCCTCAATGCTTTTCTCCTCGCTTCTTGCGGCTTTGTTTCAAGCCCAACGCTTGCGCCACTTCTGCCGCGATTTGCTCAACGGTTTTCCCGCCAGTCTGCTGGCGAAATGACGCTTTCAAATAGTGCGGCCGGCGCGCGTCATGCAACTCGCGAAAACTTTCGAAGTTCCCAAGCAATGGTCGCTCAATCCGGTCTTCGTCGGCCTGCTCGTTGCATCGCCGCCACAATTCCATCACATCGGCGTCGAGGAATACCGTGGGAACCCCGCTGCCTGCGATCAGCCTGGCGTTTTGCCTCTGCGCAAAAGCGCCGCCGCCCAGAGCCAGAATCTTTCCCGCCCCATCGCGGAACTCGCCCAACAATTCCTTGAGCGCCGCCTGTTCCGCCCGGCGAAATGCGGCCTCCCCTGAATCGCGAAAGATTTCCGGCACTTTCCGCCCTTCGCGCAATTCAATACGCGCGTCGAGATCCTCAAACGGCCAGCCGAGAAGGTCACCCAAGGCCCGGCCCACACTGCTTTTGCCCGCGCCCATAAAGCCGACCAAGACCACAGCCCGCGCCGGCCTTTGCGAGCTTTCGGCCGCAGTTTTGCCGCCACTTACACGAACTCCCGCAGCTCTTGCCGGCCTCTTAGGACGCCGCTTGCGCCGATCCGGTTTGCTCTTCGTTTTGGTTATTGTTTTTCGGAGCGTTTTCTGAGGTGAATTTTACCACTGAAGGTACGCAATACTACGGTGGAGGAGACTGCTACCCGGCCCACGGTACCAGCGAAGGCACGTCCCTTATCGATCGCAAACCAGGTGTGGCTCTTCGGTTGAAGAGGAATATCGTCATGCACTTCTCCCCGGACCGAGCGGGCGCTCACGTCGGCGGAGGTCCACTCCGGAATAGTGGCTTCAATATCGCCGCTGTGGCTGGTCAGCCGGTATTCGCCGCTGCTGCCAAAGTCGCCGACGTAGTTGATTTTGCCGCTGGTTGAAACCACCTGCACCAGCGGGCCATTCACGCCTTTGAGCGTCACATCGCCGCTCAGCGAGTCGACCTCCACATGCCCGTTCTGGATATTATCCAGATTCACTGCGCCGTTCATGGTTTTTACATGCACGTGCGCGTCGGAGACGTCGCGAACATCCACGTCAGCTCCCGGACCTTCCAGGCTGACGTCGCCGTGCAGTTTCTCGGCTCGCATCGACCCCGTGTTCGAATGCAGGGTGATGCTCGCGTCCGCAGGAACCAGAACCTCATAATCCACGCGCCCCGACTCGGCGTCCGCTCCCGCCAGCAGGTGCGATTGGATATCCACGCGGTTGCCGTTCTGGCTGTTATCCACCTCCACCTTGTCGGAGTGCAAGACCGCGTTTACCACCACCGTGTTGCTGGAGGAGGGTTTGACCAGAATCGAGCCGTAGGGATTCATGACCGAAACCCCCGCTCTTGGCCCCACAGAAAAGTGGTACTCCCGCCTGCTCTCGGCCACCAGCGTGCCCGCTACGATCACGCCAATCGCAACCAGTTTCGCCGTGCGCATGCTCACCATAGATTCCACTCCCCAAGCAAAAAAGCTCAACCATTATGGCTCGGAACGGTCCATCGCCATCTCAAAAAGCATGGACTTCTGCTGATACGCATCCATCAGCGACCGCCGCGCGTCCGGGTCATTCGGACTCTCATCCACTGCGCCCTGGGCGTCGCGGATGGATTCGTTCACCCTGCGCAGATTCTCCGCGTATTCGGTCTTCATCGCCGGAGGATCGGCCGCCACTTCCTGCATCAAGTCCTCGTCATTCAGATCGGAGGGATTCGCCACTATCGGCGCCACCACCGCAGCCTGTTGGGCGACCGGCTTCGGCAGCGACTCACGCCGCACGTAGATCCCGACCGCCAGCAACAACATCGCGGCCGCCGGCGCCAGCCATCGCGCCGCACCCCAACCGGCGCCAAAGGACGCGAAAAACGGCCGGTGCGCCCGCTGCGGGCGGATCAGTCCTTCCTGCCGCAATGCGATTTCAATGGAATTCCAGACTCTGGGACTGGGCTCGTTCGCGGCCTGTAGTTGGGTTGCCGCCACGGCGATCAGCTCTAATTCCCGCAACAGCGAAGAACACGCAGGACACGTCCTCAGATGCGCTCGCTGGTCCAACCGGCTGCCGTCTTCTACTTCCGCCAAGCTCTGCTGCAGCTCAACGCAATTCATAACCTCTCCCCGAACTCTCCTGCGGCCGAACTTGCACCGCGGGATCTTGCCCCCTGCTCAGGTTACGTTTCCGTCCCTGCAAGCTGCCGTCCGAATGTCATTCCGAGCGAGCGTTTTTTGCGCTGCGAGGAATCTGGGCGAGCCGCGCGAAGCGTCGCGCTTTTTGCGACGCAATACTCACGCGTTTGGCTCGCTTCCCAATCGAACCGCACTACTCTCCAAAGCTGCCCTAACCTACCCGAGATTTCCCGGCCTTTTCGGCTCTATTCATCTTGAGCAGGTCCCGCAATTTCATGCGAGCCTTGTGTAACTGCGACTTGCTGTTTCCGATCGAGCACCCCGCAATTTTTGCGATCTCATTGTGCTCAAAGCCTTCAATGTCGTGCAGCACGAATATCGTCCGGTACCCCGGCGGCAGACTCTCTACGGCTCTCTGCAACTGCAACCGGTCGATCGATCCGGTCAAGGCCACATCGTCCGCGCCAAAGTCCCGCCTCGGAGAATCCTCTTCTGTCGTCTGCGTAGTTTCTTCCAGCGAAACCACCGGAAGGCTTTTTTTCCGCAAATGCATCAGCACGACATTGACCGAAAGCCGGTGCAACCAGGTGGAAAATGCCGATTCCCCGCGAAAAGTTGCGATCTTGCGGTAGAGCTGCAAGAAAGCTTCCTGCGCCAGGTCCTCCGCCTCCGCTGTGTTCGCCGTCATGCGCAGACACAGGGAGTACACCCGCCGCTTGTGCTTGTCATAGAGCAATCGGAACGCTTCTGCGTCCCCCTGCTTAGCCCGTTCAATGGCCTCGGCTTCGCTAGGTTCGCTGCCCTGGTGCTGTCCTGGCTCGGTCAAGCTGCCTTTTCCGGCCGCACTCACTGGGATGCGGCTTAAGTAGTTTATGTTGTATCGTTTGCGCGGCTCTACTGTTACCGTCCTGCCCTCCGCAGTTACAGAATATCAGAGTATTTCTACCGTTCTTCGGATGCTTGCTGCCGACTTTAAGTCCCTCTCGAACGGTCCCGGAAAGCCTTTACCTTCAAGGCTTGGATGCGTCTACTTACTCCAAACTCTCAAACCCCGGATGCCCAGAAGAGTCGCAATCTTCGAAAATTGGTAGTTTGTGGGCCGGCCCGCGCACGAACTTTACGGTAGGCGGCGTGCTTTCACCGTCCCGAGCAACTTAGATCTCTCAGTACTTCACAATCGCAGCGAACGACTTCGCATCGAGCGACGCCCCGCCCACCAACGCGCCATCGATCTCCTCCTGTGCCATCAACGACGCCGCGTTTTCCGGTTTTACCGATCCTCCGTAGAGAATGCGCAGACTGGATGCAAATTCTCCGCCAAATATCTCCGCCGCTTCCCGGCGGATGACAGCATGCGCATCCGCAGCCAGCTCCGGCGTCGCGGTCTTGCCCGTGCCAATCGCCCACACCGGCTCGTAGGCCACCACCAGATTCACGGCTTTCTTGACCGAGACGGCGTGAAACGCCCTTACGCACTGGCGTCGCAGCACGTCGTCGGTCAATCCCGCCTCGCGCTCCTCCAATACCTCGCCCACGCAGCAGATCGGTGTCAGTCCGGCCTCCAGCGCGGCCTTCAGCCGCAGGTTGACAGTGTCGTCGGTTTCGCAAAAATACTGCCTCCGCTCCGAGTGGCCGATGATGACGTGGGTCACGCCCAGAGCCAGCAGCATCGCCGCCGAAGTCTCCCCCGTAAACGCGCCCTCCGCCTTCCAGTGGACGTTCTGGCCGCCAACCGCCACCTTCGATCCCTTTGCCGCTTCCAGCGCAGCCGCCAGGTCAACGTCCGGCGGGCAAACCACAATTTCGTCGCGAGTATGAGCAGAGACCAGCGGCAGAAAACCCCGAAAAAACTCCCGGGTTTGGTCGGGCGTCTTATACATCTTCCAATTAGCGGCAATCAGCTTGGTTCGCATGGGACCTTTTCGATTAGGGATGGCGAAGCAGTTCTGGGCAGTTCAATTTCGATACTTCAATTTCGCTATTTCCGGCTTCGATGACTCAATTGTTAGACGACTGTCATCCTGAGCGAAGCCGTTTTTCAGGCGTAGTGAAGGATCTCTCGCTTCACAAACGCAACGCGTAAGCCAAACTGCATCACTACCGCGAGCTGGATCCCGCTCACTTCTTATCCGTAAGCGCCTCGACCCCCGGAAGCTTCCTGCCTTCCAGAAACTCCAGCGAAGCCCCGCCGCCGGTTGAGATGTGCGTTATCTTGTCCGCAACCTCGGCGCCATGCACCGCCGACACGGTATCCCCGCCACCGACAATCGAAATCGCCCCCACGTTTTCCGCCACGGCGTGGGCGATCTTGAACGTGCCTCGCGAAAATCCCGGAACCTCGAACACCCCCATCGGTCCGTTCCAAACGATTGTACGGGCCCGCGAAATCTCCTCCGAGAATAGTTCGATCGTTTTCGGCCCAATATCCAGCGCCATGCGATCGGGCGGAATCGGCTGGCCTTCGCCGATCTGCTGCACCACCGCGTTCGTCTCCGGCTTCATCGCCACCACGTGGTCGATGGGCAACAGGAACTTGACGTTCCGTTCCTTCGCTTCCTCAAGCAATTGCCTTGCCAGGTCTACTTTGTCAGCCTCAAGCAGTGACTTGCCGATCTGCTGTCCTTGCGCCTTCAGGAAGGTATAAGCCATCCCGCCGCCAACGATCAGCGAATCGACTTTGCCCATCAGATTCCGGATCACGCCAATCTTGTCGCTGACTTTGGCGCCGCCCAGGATCGCCACAAACGGCGCCTCCGGATGTTCCAGCGCCTTGCCCAGATACTTCAGTTCCTTCTCCATGAGCAATCCGGCCGCGGACTTTGACACGAACTTGGTAATGCCAACTGTGGAAGCGTGCGCCCGGTGCGCCGAACCGAATGCATCGTTCACGTAAAAGTCCGCCAAAGCTCCCAACTGCCGGGCGAACTTTTCGTCGTTCGCCTCTTCCTCGACATGAAAGCGGAGATTCTCCAGCAACAGGGTCTGGCCCTTTTCCAGTTGCGTGGCCACTTCCTCCGCCTCCGGGCCTACGCACTCAGGACAGAAGCCCACGTTTTCGCCCCGCGCCAGTTCTTTATCGAGCACCATGCGCAGCCGCTCGGCTACAGGTTTCAGGCTCATCTTCAAGTTTGGCTTGCCCTTCGGCCGCCCGAGATGCGAGGCCAGGATCAGCCTCGCGCCATGCCGCAGCGCATATTCGATCGATGGCAGGGTTTCGCGGATGCGCGTATCGTCCATAACCCGGCCATCTTCCAGGGGAACATTAAAGTCAACCCGCATGAAAATGCGGTTGCCGTTGAGGGGGAGATCACGGATGGAAAGTTTGGACATTGGCTGGTCGTCCTTAGTTATAGGCCCAAAAAGAAACAGCGCCGCCGCTCCTCGACTCGCCTATCGCATAAGCTCCGGCGGCGCTACAAAATCTACAGACCCTTGCCGGCAATGTAATGAATCAAGTCCCGCACGCGGCAGGAATATCCCCATTCATTGTCGTACCAGGAGATCACTTTGACGCAATTGCCGCCCACCACCAGAGTCATGGGCGCATCGACGATCGAAGAGCGTGAATCGCCCTTGAAATCCGACGATACCAGTTCATTCTCTTCGTATCCCAGGTAACCCTTCAGCGGACCGGCCTCCGATGCCTTCTTCAGGGCCGCATTCACTTCTTCCTTGGTTGTCTTTTTCTCAACCCACGCCACCAGATCGACCACGGAAACGTTAGGCGTAGGCACCCGCATAGAGAAGCCGTCCAGCTTTCCCGCCAGCTCAGGAAGGACGAGCTTGAGCGCTTTCGCCGCACCGGTGGACGTAGGAATCATGTTGATCGCCGCCGCTCGCGCCCGCCGCAGATCTTTGTGAGGGAAGTCGAGAATCACCTGATCGTTGGTGTAGGAGTGAATCGTGGTCATGGTCCCGCTGACAATCTTGAACTCGTCATTGATGACCTTGGCGATCGGCGCCAGGCAGTTCGTCGTGCAGGAGGCGTTCGAAATGATGTTGTGCTTCGCTGCATCATATTTTTCGTGGTTCACGCCCAGCACAACCGTGATGTCCTCGTTCTTGGCCGGCGCCGAGATGATCACCTTCTTCACCGACCCGCGCAGGTGCTTTTTGGCGTCCGCCGCATCAGTGAAGCGGCCGGTCGATTCAATGACAACCTGCGCGCCCACCGATTCCCAGGGCAGAGCGGCAGGATCCTTCTCTTTGAAGACTTTAATGACCTTTCCGTCTACCGAAATGTGGTCCGAGCCGGCCGTGATCTTGTTCGGCAAATTGCCGAGAATGGAATCGTACTTCAGCAGGTGCGCCAGCGTGTTCGGGTCGGTGAGGTCGTTGACGGCCACAAACTCCAGGTTAGGGTCGCCGAGCGAAGTTCGCAGCACATTGCGGCCTATGCGCCCGAAGCCATTAATTCCAACTTTGATTGCCATGATCGTTTCTCCGTTCTTATGAGTGCAACATCAGAATTCTTCCTGAGCCGTGGTATGGACAGATAGGGTACAGACAGATGATGTTAGCAGGACAGGGAATCGGCGTAAATGATTGCTGCGTAGGGTAGCGTCCTAATGTTCTGTTAGGTAGTGTCCCAATTAGGACACTACTTTCTGTTAGGACACTACCCTGCGTATAGTACCGTGGAAGAGCGGCGCTTCAGCGCCGCGTAAAGTCTTCACAAATCCTTGCGGGCTTAGCCCCGGTAGAACCCGTCCCCCTTCAGATTGTTGATGTCTCGTCGCGAAATTGTTGTGCGCCCGATCGCCAGTAGTATTACGGGAAGCTTATTTCCAGGAACGCATCCGCCCTGCTAAAAGGCGATGTCAGTCGCGCCAACCAATACTTCCGGTTGACGGTCTGCCGCGCGTGAGCCTGTTCCTCAAGCGGCAAAATTCGCGCCGTCGCCGCCGACTCGGGCCCGGTAACTTTCCCGCGCATGGTGCAGGGAGCAACCGTCACCTGCGGATTGTTGCGAATGCGTTTCGTCTTGCCGAAATCAGTGCGGGTCATCACATAAAGCTTGTCGCCCTCTTCGCCAAACCACACGGGGGTCGCCACCTTTTCCCCGTTCTTGCGGAATGTGGCGAGGGAGATGTATTTCTGGCCGCTGATGGTACCAGGGATCGCATTGGGCATATTTGACATTGTAGCGGCCCACAATTGATTAGCGCTGACGCTCTATCCGGCTGTCGCGCGTGGTTCGTCCGACGGTGTCACCGATTGATCCCGCTCGCGCTTCTGTGTTAAAAGCCGTACATGCGCAAATGGATGCGCGAGCGCTTGACGCGCCGCAAAAAGACCCCCGCGGAGCCCTCCGACCAACCTGCTCCTCCACCCTTGCAGCCGGCGTATTTCGACGCCGACCAGCAACCCGGCCCACCTCCCGACACAGGCCACATCGACACTGAAGTTCCCACTCCCAGCGAGCCCGAAGCCCGTGCGGTGCAAAGTACGAGTTCGGACTCCCGGCCCGACTCCGGTTCCGACTCCCGTACCGAGTCGGAAGAACAGCCGCCTCAATCCGATTCAGCGCAACGATCCTCAATTTCGCAACCCGCTCCGACCCGTCCCGGACAGCCTGGCCGCAGCCGCCGTCGCCGTGGCGGTCGAGGACGCGGTGGCCGTGGCCGCGAGCAAGCCGTAGCTCAAGCCTTTACTCCCGCCGCGGTGAAGGGATCCATTCCAGCCCCAACCGTAGAATCCCCGGAAGAGGAACTTTCAGACGCCGGAGACGCTGAGGCAGTAACACCTGCTCCACCATCGGCCGCCCCAAAGGTTCCAGCAGTTCCAGCGGCGCCTCCGCGACCGCCCAAAGGCGTGGTCGTGCTCGCGATCGGTCTCCCCGGCTCGGGCAAGAGTTCGTGGTTCAAGCGCCACAACGTAGTTCCGCTCTCCAGCGACATGGTGCGGTCGCTGCTGTTCGACGACGTGCGCGAGCAGCGCTTTCAGGATCTAGTCTTCTCCAATCTTCGCTCCATGCTGAAAGCCAGACTCATCGCCAAGCGTCCCATGAATTATGTGGATGCAACCAACCTCACGCCGCAGGAGCGCCAGCACTGGATCAAGCTGGCCAAGGATTATCAATACGAAGTGCAAGCCGTCTTCTTCGATGTGCCCCTCGAAATCTGCATCGAGCGCCACCAGCGTCGCGACCGGGTCGTTCCCGAAGACGTGATGCGCCGCATGGCTGCCAAGCTCAAGCCTCCGGCCTTTGAAGAGGGTTTTGCAAAGATCACCGTCGTCCGCGTAAAGAAGAAGGAACCCGAAGCGGTCTGAGTAGGCAGCCGCCCTCGCCGGCGCAGCCCGGGCTACTTTCCTTTCAGATACGGCAGCATCTCCTAGCAACAATGCGCGCAGCAACGTGGAAGAGCGGCGCTTCAGCGCCGCGTCAGTATCGGAAAATGATGCCGGCTTTAGCCCCTGAAGGACGACCGACTCCTGATTTGATACCAACTGACAAATCTCTTTTACAAATTTCCTATTCCTTCAGATACGGCAGCATCTCCTTGAATGCCGGCGATGAAGAAGACCGCATTAGTTCATAGATGATCATCTCGGTCGAAGAAATCACCGCGCCCGCAGCCCGCATTCTTTCCAACCCGATCTGCCAATTCCATTCCGTTCGCGAGCTCACCGCATCCGAGGCGATATGTACGATATAGCCTTCGCGCAGCGCCGCCAGCGCCGTCTGCATGACGCAGATATGGCTCTCCATCCCGCATAACAGAATCGTGTTGCGGTTGCCGGGCAACCGCTTGAGCAGCGTGCAAAAGACATCGCTGCCGAAACACGAAAAGCGGTCTTTATCGATGGCCTCGACCTCCGGCAGCAGGGAAGCGATCTCCGGCACAGTCCGGCCCAGCCCCTTCGCGTATTGCGTGCTCACAATCGCGGGAATCTTGAGCACCCCCGCTGCGCGAATCAGCAGCTTCGAGTTGCGCACCAACTGTTCCTTTTGAAAAATCGGCGGCAGAAGCTTTTCCTGAATATCCACTACGACAAGCGCACACTGGTCCGACTCCAGCGGACGCCGCGCTATTTCCGTATATTCGGTCGAGATTGCAGAAACATTCTCAGATGTGGTTACCATAACAACTCCTGGCAGCAAACAAAGTCTAGCGCGAATCGGCTCCAGGAACTTCAGGAATGTGCTCGCACCATCCCGCGGGCGATCATGGACTCTGTCCTTATTCACATTTTTTACCACGGAGGCACGAAGCCACGGAGAGAACCTTGAAATGGGAAAGGCCGGAAGGGAGGGTTTTGCCAAGCCGTCGCGCTTCTCCGTGTCTCCGTGCCTCCGTGGTAAGAACCCAAATTAGAAGACTAACGGCGATTGCAAGGCGGTTGACCGGCGCGGTCGCTCGTTGGATAATGAATCGATTGCCCCCTCGTTCAACGGCTAGGACACCTGCCTCTGGAGCAGGTTATCGGGGTTCGAATCCCTGGGGGGCAGCCAACTATCCGCCTTTTTTCCGCAAATCACTCTGGAAAATCCCGCACAGAATGATATAAGCTTCTGACCCAACAGACAGCATTCATACGTTTTAATGAATGCTTTCACTGAATTCGCCCGACCGCGAGGTGACACATGACGCACACCAGCCCACCCCAGATTCTCCGCCGTCCCCGGTCGTCCGCCGTCTCAATTATTTCGTTCCTTCTGCTCGCCTGTGCTTCGGCGGCAGCTTCATCGTCGGCCTATGTGCGCGTGAACCAGATTGGATATGAAAGCAACGACACGCCTTTTCAGGCTTATCTCATGTCGACCGCATCCGAATCCGGAGCGACGTTTAACGTAGTCAACTCCGAAGGCCAGACAGTTTATTCGAGCCCAATCGGCGCGCTCCTCGGCACCTGGAGCAACAGTGCAAAGTTGGTTTATGACGTTTACGCTCTCAGCTTCTCCGTTCCCGGCGGCAATCTCTATACCATCTCGGTGCAGGGTCCGGTGCCGGCTACATCGCCGCAGTTCGCGGTCGATGACCCGGCCGTGCTCTATCCCGGCCTGCTCCTGAACACGCTCTGGTTTTACGAAACTGATCGCGACGGCCCGAACTACATTTCCAACGCGCTGCGCAGCGCGCCCGGTCACCTCAACGACGAGAACACGACGGTTGACGATACTCCGCCGCTGAACAACAACGACCTCATCACAACCACCGGGACTCCGCTCACTCCTACGGGAGCCGTAATCAACGGTGCAGGCGGTTGGTGGGACGCCGGCGACTACATGAAATATGTGGAGACCGTGAGCTATACCACCGCGCTTATGGAAATCGGCGCGCGTGATTTTCCCAACCAGATAGGACCGAACGCTCCACAAAATCCCGCACCGCCGCCGGCCTCGGTCTCTTATGCCGGAACTGCCTCGGGAGCGCCCGCGTCGTCTGACTTTTCAGCGGAGGCGCAATTCGGCATTGCTTGGCTGATGCAGATGTGGGACGACAGCAGCAAAACTCTCTACTACCAGGTCGACAACAGCCAGGACTGGAAGCACTTCCCCAATCTTGAAAGCGAGTACGACGTTTGGACTCTGCCGCAAGCCGCCGACGACTACAGGAACTGCACTGCCGATTATTTCTATATCTGCTATCGCCCCGGTTTTATCGCCGCACCCGCTGGCTCGCCGATCAGCCCCAATCTCGCAGGCCGCATGGCGGCCGCATTCGCCGAGTATTACCAGCTTTATCAAACCACCGATCCAACCACCGCCGCCCAGGCGCTGCAAAATGCCGAAGACATTTTCGCGCTGGCCAACACCTCTCTCGCCGATCCAGCGAGGTCGGTCGACGACGGCAGTTGCGCCTCCGGCTGTCTGCTCACTATCACGCCCTTCGATGGCTATCCCGAGACGGTTTGGGATGACGACATGGAGTTGGGCGCGACCGAACTTTATTTCGCGCTGGCCACTGCGCAAGGCAGTCTGCCTACGGGATTGCCCGTTACGAATCCCAGCACCTATCTCGCGGACGCCGCCCACTACGCCTCAAACTACATCACGAGGATTTACGACACCGGCGACGAAGACACGCTCAATCTCTACGACGTCAGCGGACTGGCGCACTTTGAGCTCTACCGCGCCCTGGGCATGGCAGGCAATCCCGGCGGCCTCGCGGTCAATCAATCCACCATGCTCACTGCGCTGAAGAATCAGCTTGGCGTGGCGATCACCCAATCCGCCGCGGACGTCTGGGGCTTCGGCGTTCCCTGGCAATACGGCGATACAACTTCGCACGGCGCTGGCCTCTCGGTCATGGCGAGCGAACTCTATGATCTGACCACATCGAGCAGCTACAACACCTACGCGCAGAAATGGCTGGGCAACATCCTCGGCGCAAACTCCTGGGGATCGTCGTTCATCGTCGGCGACGGCAGCACGTTTCCCAACTGCATCCAACATCAGGTGGCGAATCTTGCTGGTGCGCTCGATGGCACTTCAGGCGGCACGCCGATCTTGTGGGGCGCTGCCTCCGAAGGCCCTTCCAGCGCAGCGACTTCCGGCACTCTGCCCGGAATGATTCTCTGTCCGGCAAACGGCACGGATACGTTCAAAGTATTCAACGGAAACGACGGCAAGTACAACAGCTCAAACACGGCTGTGTACCGCGATAACGTTCAGTCCTACAGCACCACCGAACCAGGCATCGATCTAACTTCGACTTCGTTCCTGATGTTTTCCTGGCGTTTGGCTGGCCATCCCAGCTTCTGGACGAGTTCCGCAATCTCGGCCCACCCCCAAACCATTTTCCACGACAGCCACAATTCGAGCACCTGGCTTACCGCGACCGTGAAGGGCACGGGCTCCGTCGGCCCGCATGGAAGGGCGCGCTTCTATCTCGGCAGCACCAGCGGAACGCTGCTCGGTGAAGCATCGCTGCAGGATTGCTCCGACGCTGCATCCACGGCCACCTTGAAGGTGCGAGCGTCAGATCTTGCCAGCGGTGTGAACGACATCATCGTTTATTTCTCCGGCGATAATAAGAATGGACCTTCCACTTCTCTGCCGGTCGAAGTGACGGTGAACCCCTAGCTCCCCACAAACCGTGCGTACAGACTGCGCGCAACTCCAGTGTCGGTCGTGCCTTTGATGATCGCCCGCCCATCGGGAAACAGCGTCATCTCGTAGGGTTCACGCCAAAACTTCAAGACGAATTCGTTGTGGCGCACTACACCGTGCGATTCCAGCCTCTGCTGCATCTCGCCGAAATCGATTGGCCTCGCCCGCTCATGAATCTGCACCGAATTACGACCGCACAGCGTAATATGCGGACGCCCCTCGCCCGCCAGATGCACAAAATCCCTATCTCCACACGTCCTGCATCCTGGCCGCGGCCTAGCCGCCGCAATCTCCGCCTGTTCGTTCATCCACACATCAAAAGACCACAGCGTCTTGCGCAGCCGTTCCTTCGCCGCGCCTCCAATCAGCAGCTTCATTGTTTCCGTCGCCGCAATCGACGCCACCAGATTCACCGCCGTATTCAATATCCCGGACGTCTCGCACGTCTCGACCATCCCCCTCGGCGTATCGGGAAAAATACACGCCAGACAAGCCGTCTCACCCGGCAACACGTTCAGCGTTACGCCATAGCTGCCCACGGCCGCCACATAAATCCACGGCAGAGAATTCGCCACTGCATAATCATTGAGCAGATATCGAGTCTCAAAGTTGTCGCTGCCGTCGAGAATTACATCCATCCCCTCAAGTAATGCATGAATGTCTTCCGGAACCACATCTTCCGCCCGCGCCTCCACCGTAATCTCCGAATTGAAGGTCGCAATCTTTCGCGCGGCCGCAATCGCCTTGGGCAGTGACTCAGCCGCATCTTTTTCGTCGAACAGCGATTGGCGCTGCAAATTGCTCGCCTCCACGTAATCGCGATCGATAATCCGCAGCGTGCCCACGCCCGCGCGCGCCAGCAATGATGCCAGCGCCGACCCGGTCGCGCCGCAGCCCACAATCGCGACTCGACCCGCCGCCAGCCTCCGCTGGCCTTCCGCTCCAATTCCGCGAAACAGAATTTGCCGCGAGTAGCGTTCCTCGAATTTCTCTTGCTCCACGCCCTGCCTCAAGGAGGTCACCAGTTTTCAACCGCGAAACCTTTATTATAGGTGTCTGGACTGTTCAAGCCGCCAGGATGCAGACAACGCCGGCCCCTCCGCGCTTCATCGAATGTACACAACGGGCCCAAGGACACTATTTGCTGCGACGTTACGCTTCATTCGTTCTATGGATCATGATTCTATGGATCATGGTATCGCTTGGCCCCGCCGCCAGCGCTGGCTTGTCCGCCTCTTCGCACTCTCCTCAGGAACCCCAGCCCGCCGAACCTTCCTCAACTCTCGACTCCATGTCCCTTTACGCCGGACGCACCGTCGAATCCATTGACCTGCCAGACGTCTCCGACCCCAATCACTTGCTCGAAATGCTGCCGCAGAAAGCCGGCCAACCGCTCGACCGCGATCAGGTTCGCGCCAGCATCCGCGCCCTCTACGCTACCGGACGTTTCGCCGATATCCAGGCCGAAGCAACTCCCTTCGGCTCCGCCGTTCGGCTCACCTTCACCATTTCGCCCAATTTTTTCGTCGGCGCCGTCGACGTGGAAGGCGCGCCCAGCCATCCCGACAAGAACCAGATCGTCAACGCCTCAAAGTTCCAGCTCGGCGAACTCTACGGCATCGATAAACTCGATCGCGCCCTGCAAAACGTCCGTCAACTTATGCAGGAGAACGGCTATTACCGCGCCCGCGTCACCGCCGAGAGCACATCGAACCTCGCCACCCAGCAGGTCAGCATCCTTTTCCACATCAGCGCTGGAGAGCCCGCCCATGTCGGCGAGGTCAAACTCACCGGTCACGCAACGTTCTCGGAAAGCCAACTGCAGGACATTGCCAAAATGCACCCCGGCGACCGCCTCACGGCCGCACGCATCACGAATTCTCTGCAACGCCTGCGCAAGAAGTTTCAGAAGCAGCAGCGCGTCCTCGCTCAGGTTTCCATTGCCGAGCAGAAATACCTCCCCGCATCCAACGCCGTGGATTTTGTCTACCTGATCGATCCCGGACCCGTCGTCATCCTCTACGCCCAGGGTTTTCACATCGGCCGTTCGGTCTTGAAAAAAGAAGTTCCCATCTACGAAGAGAACGCCCTCGATATCGATCTGCTGAACGAAGGGAAGCGCAATATTCTGGATTATCTGCAGAGCCGGGGCTACTTTGACGCCAAGGTCGAGTTTCAGAAGGAGACCCACCCCGACACCGTTCGCATTGTCTACAACATCGATCCCGGTCCGGTGCACAAGTTCGAACTCATCGAGATCACAGGAAACAAATACTTCACCCGCAAGATGCTCCGTCTGCGCCTTCAGATCCAGCCCGCCGGCTTTTTTTCGCACGGGCGTTACAGTGGAGCCTTGCTCAAAAGCGACGTGGCCAGTCTTCAGGCTCTGTACCTCTCCAACGGCTTCCGCCAGGCCAAAATTCAAACCAAGGTCGACGACAATTATCACGGCAGCGATAATCACATCGCGGTTCATATCCAGGTGGAAGAAGGTCCGCAGACTCGGGTCGGCGCATTCCATATCGTCGGCGATCAGAAGATCGACGCGAAGTCATTTCCTGAACTCACTACCAGCGAAGGCCAGCCCTATTCCGAGCAGAATCTTTCGAGCGACCGCGAGTCCATCCTCAACTACTACTTCAACCACGGTTTTTCCAACGCCACCCTCGACATAAGCACCAAATCTTCAGCCGGCCAACCCGATCGCGAAGATGTCACCTACACTATCCACGAGGGCGAGCAGTTCTTCGTCAACCACGTCATGGTGGCCGGACTGGATCACACCCGCGATTACGTTGTGCTGCGTGAAATTCAGATTGCCCCCGGCCAGCCTCTCAGTCAGCAGGCCATGCTCGATACGCAAAGCAAGCTCTACGATCTTGGCATCTTCAGCCAGGTCGACACAGCAGTGCAGAATCCCGAAGGTGACGACCCCCAGAAAAACGTTCTCGTGCAAATGGAGGAAGCCAAGCGCTACACGTTCACTTATGGCTTTGGTTTCGAATTTGAAACCGGACTGTCCGCCGGAACCAACGCTCCGGGCGGAGCCGCCGGGGTAAGTCCTCGCGTCGAGTTCGATGTCACTCGCCTCAACGTCGGCGGCCGCAACCAAACGTTGCTCTTCCAGTCCCATGTCGGGCGACTCCAGCAGCGCGGCCTTATCAGTTACGAAGTGCCCAAGCTCTTCAACAACGACCGCCTCAAATTGTTTTATACGATTTTTTACGACAACAGCCTGGATGTATCCACTTTCACCTCACAGCGTTTGGAAGGCAAGATCGATCTGCGCCAGCAACTCGGCCCGCAGCAACCCAATCACTCGACCTCGATCACGTACCGCTTCGAATACCGCCGCGTGAAGGCCAGCAACTTCATTTCTGACTTTTCGCCTGCCGAATTTAGTTTGTTGTCGCTGCCCGCGCACGTAGGCGGCCCCGGTTTTACCTTCATTCGCGATAAACGCGACAATCCGCTCGAAAGCACGAAAGGTCAATACTTCACCCTCGACGGTTTCGGCGCTTCCAGTTACTTTGGTTCTCAAGCCGACTACGGTCGCATCCTCGGCCAGGATTCCACGTATTACGCCTTTGGCCGCGCCAAGCACAAGTTTGTCTTTGCTCGCTCCACAACCCTCGGACTGGAGCAGGTTTATCACGGCACCCTGGTTTTGCCGCCGGGAGCCTGTCAGGTCAGCGGTTTAGCTACCTCTTGCCCCTCAGGCATTTCGGTCATCCCGCTGCCGGAAGTCTTCTTCGCCGGCGGCGGCAACTCTCACCGCGGTTTTGGGTTAAATCAGGCGGGACCCCGCGATCCCGACTCCGGCTTTCCCGTTGGCGGCACCGCTCTGTTCGTGAACAGCGAGGAACTCCGCTTTCCTTCTGTAAGCCTACCCTATCTCGGAGAAGGCTTCGGTTTCGCCATTTTTCACGATATGGGTAATGTTTTCACCGCTGGGCACGATATGATTAAAGGAGTACTGCGCTGGCACCAGCCTGATCCCGCGCAGTGTGTACCCTCCAGTGGCATAATGGATACAGCCTGCGAGACATACTTCAATAACAGCGGTTATGACTTCACGTCTCATGCCGTGGGACTTGGTTTGCGCTACAAAACGCCCATCGGCCCTTTACGCTTCGACTTCGGGTACAATCTGAATCCAACCGGCTATTTTCAGGGAACCGTGTTTTCGCCCATGACGGGGCAGCCGCTGTTTTTTGAGACCCAGCACCTGCGGCCCTTTAACTTCTTTTTCAGCATAGGTCAGCCATTTTAATGAGAGTTCGAGTCAAGAGAACGATTCCTGTTGTCGCGCTTGCGCTGTTAGTGTCAGTACTCTCGCTTGCACCCGCCACTGCCGAGGTAATCGATCGCATCGTCGCCACCGTCAATGGCCGCATTATTTTGCAGTCCGACTGGGATGAAGCCCTCTGCTATGAAGCTCTGCTCACCAACCGCACCCTCGTTCAGTTAACCGACGACGACCGCCGCGCCGTTCTCGACCGCCTCATCGATCAGGAACTTCTTCGCGAGCAGATGAAGTCTGCCGACTTTCCTCACGCTACCGACGCCGAAGTCGCCGCCCGCGTCGCGGAGGCTCGCAAGCTCTATCCGCAGGCCACGTCGAGCGGCGCATGGCAATCGCTTCTCGCGCAGTTCCACCTCACCGAGAACGATCTCCTGGCTCACGTCCGCCAGGAGATCGACGTGATGCGCCTTGTCGATGCGCGTCTCCGTCCCGCCGTTCAGATCGATTCCAAATCCATCGAAGCATATTACCGCGACCAGTTTGTTCCCAAGTTGAAGGAGGCGGGAGCCTCAGCCGTCCCCCTCGCCGAAGTCTCCGCCAAAATTCGCGAGCTGCTGACCGAGCAGAAGGTGAGTGAATTGTTAGTCTCGTGGTTGCAGACTTTGCGTTCCGAGAGTCAGGTCCGCCTCCCCGGCGTCACGCCTTCGTCCAATGACCCGGGAGTCCGCTCGCAGTGACCGAACCCTCCGCCATCCCTGCCCGGCGCCGCTGGTGGAAATATCTGCTCCTGTTCACTGCCGGCGTCTTCCTCGCCGTTCTCTGCTTGCTTGTCTACATCAATACAAACTCTTTCCAGTCGCTCGTCCGCCGCCGCATCGTCGCAGAAGTCGACCGCATCACTGGAGGCCGCACAGAAATTGCCAGCTTCCACACCACCCCCTTCCGCCTTCAGGTGGAGCTGCGTGACATTACCGTCCACGGCCGCGAGTCTGCGACCCAGGTTCCTCTCGCCCACGCCGACCGCATCGTTGCCCGGTTGCAAATCATTTCGCTTCTTCGTACCGAGTTTGCTTTTCGCGAAGTCATCCTCGAACAGCCCGTCATCCACGTCGCTTTTTATTCCGATGGCACCACCAACTTTCCCGAGAGAAAACCCACCAGCGTTCACGCTACGATCGAGCAACTCTTCGCGCTTTCCATCGACCGCTTCGAAGCCCGCCATGGTCTTCTTATTTGGGATGACCAGACCATCCCGCTCGACTTTTCCGCCCGCGACACTTCGTTGCAGATGGACTATTCCTTTCTCCACCGCCGTTACGATGGCCAGCTTTTGCTGGGATTGGTCGACACAAAACTGTTGGACTACCGCCCTTTCGCATGGATGGCCGCCACCGAATTCAGCCTGGCAGCGGACTCTGCTGTGATTCCATCTCTGAAATGGAACTCCGGCCATTCTCATTTTTCAGCCTCTGGTGAAATCACAGACTTCCGCCGCCCGCATCTCCAGGGTTCTTACGATGGCCAACTCGACCTGGTCGAACTCGCCTCCATAGCCCGCCGCCACGACCTTCGCGATGGCATCCTTGAACTTCACGGCCACGGCGACTGGTCGCTCGATGAGTTTGCCGCCACCGGCCTCCTGACCATCCGCGACCTCGGCTGGCAGGACGATCGCATTGCTTTCTCCAAAGCCTCGCTCAGCACCGATTATTCGGCCAGCAACAAGCAACTCAAACTCTCCAAGTTGCAAGGCAGGATTTTTAACGGCGGATTTACCGGCGATGCCGAACTCGACCAGTGGCTTGCGCCTTCCCAGCGCCTCTCGGCAACGGCAAGAAAAGTCATGGAGACCGCCGTGATTTCCGCCGCTCCGCCGCTGAACAAATCGCGCCAGAAGGCCGCTCGAAATCTCTCGGCTCCTAGACCACCGGCAATTCAAAGCGCCCTGGTCGCTCTTCATTTGCACGACATTTCAGTGGGAGATTTCGCCGCCGGGCTCGGTGCTCCCGCCAACCAGCTCTCGCGCATCCACCCCGCCGGATTAGCCTCGGGCACTGTGGAAACTCGCTGGAAGGGAACTCGCGACGATGCCGAAATCCAATTCAATATGGAAGTCGTCCCTCCCGCGCGCACTGCACCGCCGCAACTCCCGCTTACTGCCCACGCCGAAGGTCTTTATCACGCCTCCAGCGGCGCGCTCGATCTTCCGCGCTTTACCTTGAGCTCGCCCAAGTCCCGTGTCCAGGCTTCCGGCACGCTGTCCTCCAGATCCTCGCTTCGCCTTTCCGTCTCAACTACCAGCGTTGCCGACTGGATGCTCCTTCTCGCCGCAGTTCGCGGTCCCGAGATGTTTCCAGTCATGCTGGACGGCACCGCCACCTTCAATGGCAGCATGAGCGGTTCCTTCTCCAACCCTCAACTGGCGGGCAACCTGCAAGTTGACGATTTCGATGTCAACCTGCCTGCCACGGCTCGCATGCGTGCTCTACAAACCCACTGGGATTCTCTTTCTGCATCGCTCCAGTTTTCCTTCGACGGCATTGCTTTTCACAACGCCACATTGCACCACGACGACACATCCGCCGGGTTCGACGCCTCCGCCACCCTCGAGCACGGCCATCTCACGGGCGCAAGCGTTTTCAACCTTCGCATTAACACCCACAATACCGAAATCGCCGCCCTCCAGGCGCTCGCGGGATACAACTATCCTGTCTCCGGCCAGGCCGATCTTTTTCTGCAAGCCTCGGGCGCCCTCGCCGATCCTCACGGAAGCGGGCAGATTCATCTCAGCCACGCCGTCGTCTATGGTGAGAGTGTTCAGCAATTCGATTCCAGCTTCCGCATTGCTCAAGGCGAAATCGCCTTCGACGACCTTCATCTCCTCCACGACGACGCCAGCATCACCGGCGGCGCCGCCTACAATCCTTCTACCCGCGCCTTCCGTCTCGACCTTGCGGGCAACAACTTTGATCTCGCACAGCTCCGGCAGCTCCGTTCCGACCGCCTCTCCGTGGAAGGCCGCGCCGACTTCATTCTCAAAGCTTCAGGCACTCCCGAGGCACCATCCATCAATGCGGATCTCCACCTTCGAGGCCTGACTCTCGATAACGAACTGGAGGGCGATCTTGACCTGCACGGCGTCTCCGAAGGCGGCGACTTGCATCTGGTCGGCGCTTCCCGCTTCCAACGCGGATCTGTGCTGGTAAGTGGCATCGTTCAGTTGCGCGACGGCTATCCCGCCAACCTCTCCTTTCAAATGGACCAGTTCGATCTCGATGCGCTCTGGCAGTCTTATCTCCGCGGTCAACTCACTGGGCACTCCGCAGTCGCCGGCTCTCTCGCCGTGCGGGGTCCGCTCTTCCAACCTGAACAGTGGACGGTCGACGGTGCCCTCACCGCGCTTTCTCTCAACGTCGACAACGTTCAGGTTCACATTCAGGAGCCCATTCGCTTCGCCCTCGCGAACCAGTCCCTCAACATCCAGCAACTCCATCTCTTGGGGGAGGGAACTGACCTTACCGCGCACGGCTCCATCCAGCTCTCCGGAGCCCGCGCCCTCGATCTCACTGCTGATGGCCGCCTCGACCTCAAGCTGCTCTCCGGCTTCGACCCCGACTTCACCTCGTCCGGCCTGGTCACTATGAATTTGACCGTGGGCGGTACCATCGCCGACCCGCTCCCGCAGGGCCATTTCCAGGTGGCTAACGCTTCGATCTCCTACGCGGGATTGCCCAGCGGGTTAAGCGACCTCAACGGTTCGCTCTTATTCACTCGCGATCGCGTCCACATCGAGACGCTCGCCGCACGCACCGGTGGCGGCACGCTCGACCTCAAAGGCGACGCCACTTACTTTAATCGGCAGCTCAACTTCAATCTCACCGCTACCGGAAAAGATGTCCGCTTGCGCTACCCTCCCGGCGTCAGCTCCACTGCCGACGCGGAATTGAACTGGATCGGCACTCGCTCGTCTTCCGCCGTCTCCGGCGATATCCGGATTACAAGAATTGCCGTCACTCCCGGCTTCGATTTCGGCGCATACCTCGAACGCAGCCGCCAGTTCTCCACCATCACCGTAGCCAACTCTCCGCTCAATAACGTCAAACTCGATATCCACGTCGTGACCGCGCCGGAACTCCAGATGCGTACCGCAATTGCGCGTCTCTCCGGCGACGCCGATCTTCGCATTCGCGGCTCCGTGGCCCGTCCCGCGGTTCTCGGCCGGGTCGATGTCCTCGAAGGCAAAGCCACCTTCCACGGCATTCGTTTTACCCTCGAACGCGGCGACATCACCTTCGCCAATCCCGTTGCCATCGAGCCTCAACTCAACCTCCAGGCCTCCAGCCATGTCCGCAGCTACGATCTCAACATCACGGTCACCGGCACGCCGGACCATGGCCTCAACATCAACTACCGTTCCGAGCCTCCCCTGCCTAAATCCGATATCATCGCCCTGCTCGCGCTCGGCCGCACCAACGGTGAATCCGCTCAGTTGCAGGAGCAGTCCGGCCAGAGCCTCTTCTCCGACCAGGCCAGCGCGCTCATCCTCAACCAAGCCCTCAATGACACCACGACCAGCCGCTTCCAGCGCGTGTTCGGCGCCAGCAACATCAAAATCGACCCGCAGGGACTTAGCAGCGAAACCAACCCCATCAGCAACGGTCCCCAGATCACCATCGAGCAGCAGTTTGCCAATAACCTCTCCCTCACCTACTCCACCAACGTCTCGCAGAGTTCGGAGCAGATCATCCAGGGCGAGTACTATATCAATCGCAACGTTTCCCTCGTCGGCAACCGTGACCAGAACGGCGTCGTCAGCTTCGACGTCCGCGTTCGCCAGCGCAAGAAGTAAAATCAGCTGCCGGAAGCCGGTCTCCGGGAGCCGGTCCCGATGTCCGATTCAATGTTCGATTCAGCATTCGATCCAACCATCGCCCGCCAGGTTATGGTCGACTCCCAACTCCGCGCTCGCGGAATCTCTGACGCCCGTGTCCTTGACGCCATGCTCCGCGTTCCCCGCCACCTATTCGTTCCGGAGGCTCAGCGCGCTTGCGCCTACGAGGATCACCCTCTTCCCATCGGCGAAAGCCAGACCATCTCTCAGCCTTACGTCGTGGCCCTCATGCTCGAATCCCTCCAACTCACCGCGACGGACAAGGTTCTCGAAGTTGGCACCGGCTCCGGCTACGTCACCGCCCTGCTCGCGGAAATTGCGGCACAGGTTTTTTCAATCGAACGTCACCCCGCTCTCGCCGATAGCGCCCGCGATGTTCTTGCAGCTCTCGGCTATACGAACATCCAAGTTTTTACAGGAGATGGCACGCTGGGCCTTTCTGCCGCCGCTCCGTTTGACGCCATCCTTGTCTCCGCTGCGGCTCCGGCTGTGCCTCCCGCCCCGCTCACTCAACTGCGCGAAGGCGGACGAATGATCATCCCCGTCGGTTACACTGACGATCAACAACTCCAATTCATCCGCATGATCAACGGTCAGCCCGTAGTCCAGTCGCGCGAGTCGGTGCGATTCGTCCCGCTCATTCCCGGCAAATGCTGACCGGTGCCTTTAGCCGTGTGGGTCGGACACTCCTGTCCGACGCCCTTGACTTTAGCTTTTGATGCTGGGGTGCCCCACGTCTCGCCGCTTTTGCGAGACGTGGGAGTCTGCTCATGTAGGAGCAACATGCTGAGCCTGCCAGCAGGGCAAACGAAGTTACGACCAGGACTAAATATCCTAGAACGAAGCCGGAGAATTAGAAACAGTCGAAGCAGGAGTTGAAGGAGCTTGAGGCGTAGCCTGCCGAACCAGTTGCTGCGCCGAGTCTTGAGCATACTGCAGCACGCCACCGGGAAGAACTCCGAGATAGATAGTCACGGCCATGCAGGATGCCAGCGCCAGGCCGAGACTCCAGGGAATCGGAGTCACCGGAACTTCCTTCCGCGCTTCGCGCATGTACATCACCACGATGATGCGCAAATAGTAGTAAGCGCCGATGCCGCTGTTGAGCACGCCGATGATCGTAAGCCAGATCAAGTTCGCTTTCACCGCCGCGCTGAACACATAGAACTTGGCAAAAAATCCTCCCGTCAGCGGGATGCCGATCAGCGACAGCAGAAAAATAGTAAGCGTAGCCGCCAGCAGCGGAGAACTGCGGCCCAAACCTTCATAGTCTTCGAGCGTCACATACCGTTCGCCCGCGTTCGCAAAGTGGCTTACCACGGCGAAAGCGCCCACGTTCATGGCAGCGTAGGTTGCCGCGTAGAACATGGCTGCCGAAGCTCCCAAAGCAGGTGCGGCGGCAAACGCCACCAGCAGATAGCCCGCGTGTGCAATTGACGAATAAGCCAGCAGCCGCTTCACATTGTTTTGCACCAGCGCGCTCACGTTGCCCAACGTCATGGAGAGCGCCGCCGAAACCCAAATGACCCAGAAGATGGCATGCACGTCGATCACGAAAACCACCCGCAACAAAACCGCAAAAGCCGCGGCCTTGGGCGCGGTCGACATGAAGCCCACGATCGGCGCCGGTGCTCCCTCGTAAACATCAGGAGTCCAGACATGAAACGGCGCTGCCGCAACCTTGAACCCCAAGCCCACGAATATCAATGCCACGGCCACATAAGCCAGCAGGGGAATGGGCGCGGCCTCCAAAATCCCGCCGATCTGGTTAATATTCGTCGAGCCTGTGGCGCCAAACATCAACGCCACGCCGTACAGGAAGAACGCCGTAGCGAACGAGCCTAGCAGAAAATATTTCAGCGATGCCTCGGCGCTCGCAGCCTCATGCCGCCGGAATCCCGCCAGCACATAAGAGGAGATCGAAGAAATCTCCAGCGCAATGAAAATCAAAACCAGCTCGACCGCCGAGGACATCAGCGCCACGCCCACCACGCCGAAAAGAATCAGCGCGTAATATTCGCCCGCGCGAATCCGCTGCACCGCCATGTACTCGTACGAACTCAAAATTACGACAGCGGCAATCGCAATCACCAGCGTATGAAAGAAAATGCTGAAGCCATCCACCTGCACCGTGTTCCAAAAGGCCAGCCCCGGAGTCTGTGCCATCAGCCACGTCGCCCCAAGTCCCGCCAGCGCGCCTACAAACGCGATCAGCCCCAGAACCTTCTGACTCTTCTCCTCGTCCAGCAGGGGTTCGAGCACCATCACAACGATTCCGAAGATCGATAGAACAATCTCCGGCAGCACGCGCACGTAGTCGTCACTTTGCGGAAGAGCCTGCGAAAACGCCGGAGTGAAACTCACGATCGTCGAATTAGCGATCATCGTCCCACCACCCGGCTCGCAACCTGCGCGAAGGAAGTGAGCGCGGCATGGGCCGCCGGATCGATCGCTTCCAGCCAAAGAATCGGAGCCACGCCCATTACCAGCGCCGCCGCCGCACACGGCCAGATCGCCACCTTTTCGAATACCGAAAGATCGTTGAGCGAATTGTTCACCGGGTGCGTGACTTCCCCGTAGAAAACGCGCTGGTACATCCAAAGCAGGTAGACCGCGCTCCAGATGATGCCCGTGGCCGCGAGTATTCCGTAAACCGCCTTATCCTGAAACGCCCCGCTCATCACCAGAAATTCGCCAATGAAGCCATTCAGCAGCGGCAGCCCCGCCGATGCCAGGATGATCACCAGATATGACGCCGCATAAAGCGGCATTGGCCCAGCCAGTCCGCCAAACTCGCTGATCTCGTAAGTGTGACGGCGCTCGTGCAGAATGCCCGTCAGCATAAAAAGCCCGCCCGTAGAAATTCCGTGCGCCAGCATGACGAACATCGCTCCATTCAATCCGGCCTGCGTAAAGCTGAAAATTCCCAGCACGACAAATCCGAGATGGCTCACCGACGAATACGCAACCAGTTTCTTCATGTTCGGCTGCACCATCGCCACCAGCGCGCCATAGATGATGCCAATCAATGCCAGCGCCATGATCCAAGGAGCGTTCTGCCGCGCTTGCTCGGGAAACAATCCCAGGTTAAAGCGCAGCATTCCGTAAGTTCCCATCTTCAGCAGAACCCCCGCCAGCAGCACCGACCCAGCCGTCGGCGCTTCCACGTGCGCGTCCGGCAACCATGTATGAAATGGAAACAACGGAACCTTCACGGCAAATGCCAGGAAAAATCCCAGAAACAGCCACTGCGCCGCCGCCGGAAACTTCGGCACACCGCCGCTCGCGATCTGCTCGCGAATCGTGACGAAATCGAAGCTGCCAGTATGCGCGTACAGCCACAGGATCGCCGCCAGCATGAACACCGAGCCGATCATGGTGTACATAAAAAATTTCACTGCGGCATAAACTTTGCGCTCGTGGCCGAAGATGCCGATCAGCAACGCCATCGGAATCAGCGTCGATTCCCAGAAAAAATAAAAGAGGAACAAATCGAGCGAAGTAAACACGCCGATCAGCGCCGTCTCCAGAATCAAAAGCAGAATGAAGAACTCTTTCACCCGGTCGTGAACGGACTTCCACGAAATCAGCACGCACAGCGGCGTCAGGAAAGTTGTAAGCACCACCAGCCAAAGCGAAAATCCGTCCACTCCCATGTGGTAATGAATGTTCGGAGTCGAAACCCAGGCCTTATCGACTTCGTACTGAAATCCCGCCTGCGCGCGATGAAAATAAACCGGCAGATGCAACGACAAAACAAATGTAAGCAACGAAACAACCAGCGCGAAAATGCGAATATCGCGGTCGCGGCGAGGAAACAGAAGCAGCAGCAATCCTCCAACGAGAGGTGCGAAGGTGACCAGGGTCAGGATGTGATGGTCGATCGCGTTCATCGCACCCCCATCCAGACCATGAACGCAATCACCACCGCGGATCCCGCCGCGATCCAACCCGCGTATGAACGAATATTGCCCGATTGCATATGCCGCGCTTCATCGGAAACATGGCGCGCCCCGTCGCCCGCGTCATTCACCGCCGCATCGATCACCTTGCGGTCCACGTCCTGCCACAGGATTCGAGTCGAGCCCTCGATCAACGGCTTGACGAATAGCGCTCCGTACAATTCATCGATGTAATACTTGTGTACAACCGTCTGATAAAGTCCGCCCAGCGAGTCGGCAATCTTCTGCGGCAATTCCGGCCGTGCGCAGTAAAGCACATACGCCAGCCACGCGCCCAAAAACGCGAGAGCCACCGACACACCCATCAGCAACAACTCTGTGCCGTGGCTCGCGACTTCAGCAGCCTCGACCGAACCAAAGACCGGAGCCAGAAACTTTTCGAAATGGTGGTCCCAGCCCACGAAACCCCCGACGAGCGAGAGCAGCGCCAGAATCATCAGCGGCGCCAGCATCACCATCGGGCTCTCGTGCGGCTCGCCGTGCCCGTGGGCGTCGCCGTGAGAGCCGTGCGCTCCCGCTGAAGGCCCGCGATATTCGCCGAAGAACGTCATGAACAGCAGGCGGAACATGTAAAAAGATGTCAGGAACGCCGTCACCACGCCGATCGCCCAGTACACCCAGCTGACCTGATAAGCCTTCCAGAGAATTTCGTCCTTGCTCCAAAAGCCTGCCAGTGGCGGAATTCCGGCAATTGCCAGCGTCGCGATGCCCATCGTGAGAAACGTCCACGGGATGAAAGACTTCAGCCCGCCCATCTTGCGCATGTCCTGCTCGCCGCCGCAGGCGTGCAGTACCGATCCCGCGCCGAGAAACAGCAGGCCCTTGAAGAATGCATGCGTCATCAGATGAAAGATGCCCGCGGAAAACGCGCCCACGCCGCACGCCATGAACATGTAGCCGAGCTGCGAGATCGTAGAGTAAGCAAGCACCTTCTTTATATCGGTCTGCGCGATGCCGATCGTCGCGGCGAAAAACGCAGTCAGCGTGCCGATAATCGCAACCACCGTCAGAGCGATCGGTGCGCGGTCGAAAATCACGTGCGAACGCGAAACCATGTAGACTCCCGCCGTCACCATGGTCGCAGCATGAATCAACGCCGAAACCGGCGTGGGACCCTCCATCGCATCGGGAAGCCAGACGTATAACGGTATCTGCGCCGACTTGCCGCAAGCCCCCAGCATCAGCAGAAGTCCAATCGCGGTCAGCAGTCCCGCCCCCGCCGTCTCTGCGCCCAGAGGAGCGATGCTCTGGAATACCTGATCGAAATTCAACGATCCGAAATGTTTGATCAGCAAAAACAGCGCGATCAGAAACCCGAAGTCGCCAATCCGGTTCACGATGAACGCTTTCTTTCCCGCCGACGCCGCCGAATCCTTCGTGAACCAGAATCCGATCAGCAGATACGACGCCAACCCCACTCCCTCCCATCCGATAAACATCACCAGGTAATTGTTGGCCAGCACCAGCGTCAGCATGAAAAACATGAACAGGTTGAGATAGCTGAAGAAGCGGTAGTAGCTGGGGTCGTCCCACATGTAGCCCACGGAATAAATGTGGATCAGGAATCCCACTCCGGTGACCACCAGCAACATCACCAGCGATAGCTGATCGAGATAGAGAGCGAAATCGGCGCTGAAACTCCCGGCGCGAATCCAGTGCGCGAGATATTCCTGGTAGGGAAGTGACAACGATGAGAATCGCATCGCGACCCACAAAGCCCATGCGAAAGCGGCGCCGCTGAAAAAAAGCGCGATTGTCGTCACCGCCCGCCGCGACGACTTTTTCCCGAGAAAGCCATTGATCGCAGCTCCCGCGAGCGGCAGAATCGGGATCACCCACAGGTTGAGATTCGGATTCATAGTTTGAGCAGGTTCACCTGATCCACATTCAGCGTCTCTCGCGTGCGATAGACCGCGATGATGATCGCCAGCCCAACCGCCGCCTCCGCCGCCGCCACTACCATCACAAAGAAAACGAAGACCTGCCCGGCAAGCGCATGCCAGTGCGCAGCGAATGCCACAAACGAAAGATTCACGCCGTTCAGCATCAGCTCAATCGACATGAAGATGGTAATGATGTTGCGCTTGATCAGAAATCCCACCACGCCGCAGGCAAACAGAAATCCGCCCAGCAGCAGGTAATACGAGAGCGGCACATACGAGGGAATCATCAGTCCGCCTTCCCGGCGGGACTTTCCGGCTTGCTGGCCAGAACCACCGCGCCCATGATCGCGATCAGGATTAACACGGACGTGACCTCAAACGGCAACAGAAAATCGTGAAACAGGAGCTGCGCAATATCTTTCGGAGGTCCCGGCAACGCGCCGACGGCAACTACCTCCGTCCCTGCCTGCCGAAGCACCACCCAGGCCACCAGCACGCTGCCCGTCAGCATTCCCGGCACGCCCAGCAGGATCGCGACCCGGCTGCCCTTGGTTTCTTCTTCTACACCCGCATTCAGCAGCATGATCACAAATACGAACAGCACCATCACCGCACCCGCGTAAACGATCACCTGCACCGCCGCGACGAACTCCGCGCCCAGCAACAGATACTCTCCCGCCAGCGCCGCCATCACCGCAATCAGCGACAACGCGCTGTTAATGGGGTGCCGTTGCGCCAGCAGATTAATCGCTCCGCCCACGCAAACCGCTCCGAACGCCAGAAATAGGATTAAGTGAAGACTCGGCATACTTTTTTAAAGTGGCAAGTGATCAGTGGCTAGTGGTCAGTAAAACGGATAACTGGTCACTGGCCACTAATCACTGACCACTGACTTCCTCTTGTCACCACGCGACGGCAATCGCCGTTGCCACCAGATTCGCAATCGCCAGCGGCAGTAGGAACTTCCAGCCGAAGGCCATCAGTTGGTCGTAGCGGAAGCGCGGCAACGTCCCACGCACCCAGATATAAAGAAAGATAAAACAGAAAACCTTCGCGCCAAACCAGAAAAGCGGCAGCAACGCCTCCAATAGCCGAGGCCCGAACAACGGCCCGTGCCATCCTCCGAAAAACAGCAGCGTGGCCACGCATGCCACTGTGATCATGTTCGCGTACTCGGCCATGAAGAACATGGCAAACTTCATCGCGCTATATTCCGTGTGGTATCCGGCGACCAGTTCGGTTTCGGCTTCCGGCAGGTCGAACGGAATGCGATTGGTCTCGGCATAAGCCGCGATCAAATAAATGAAGAAGCCAATAAACTGCCCGTGAAAAATGTTCCACCGCGGAATAAATCCCCAGAAATGCCCGCCCTGCTCATCGACGATCGTTCGCAGACTAAAACTGCCAGACTGGATCAGCACGCCCACCAGCGACAGCCCCAGCGCGATCTCGTAGCTCACCATCTGCGCGCTCGATCGCAATCCGCCGAGTAAAGAATATTTGTTATTCGAGGACCACCCCGCCAGCGCGACGCCGTAGACGCCCAGCGAGGTAACGCCCAGAATCAGCAGCAGCCCAATGTTTACGTCGGTGATTTCGAACGGAATGCTGTAGCCGAAAATCGTAATCGAATTGCCAAAGGGAATGACTGAAATCGAAGTCAGCGCGCAGATCAAAGCCATCATCGGCGCCGCTAGAAACAGCGGCTTGTAGACGTGAGGCGGCGTCAGATCTTCCTTGAACAAAAACTTCAGACCATCGGCGGCTGGTTGCAACAATCCAAACGGTCCCACCCGCGTAGGCCCCCAGCGATTCTGCATGCGGCCCACCACTTTGCGCTCCAACCACACCGTATACGCGACCGCCGTCAGCAGCACGACAAGCACGATCAGCGATTTGATCACTGACACGAATATGAAAATGTAGAGAGGCAAAGGCATTTTCTGATCGAGTAATTGGGTAATTTAGTAATTGAAAAACGTTTTGCCCTCAGCTATCCGCATCTTCCTGATCAACAGGTCCAGACGTTGGGTTTTAAATCACTCAATTACTAAATTACTCAATTACCAAATTGTTTCTCAGTCTGCCGCAACCTCGGCCGGCTTGATCTCATGACTTTCGATCACCGACTTCAAGGTGCGCGAATAGCGTCCCAGGGTTCCAGAACTGAAAAGAGTATCGTTTGCGGGAGCAATCGATTCCGGCCGGTGCGCCACTCCCGCCCCGGCTTTCTCCAGCGACGTATGTTGGCTATTGCCCGCCAGCAGATTCATGCGCGAAACGTCATAGCCCGGAACCAACCGCTGAATTTCATCGAGAATCGCCGTCGGATCGAAGGGGCTCAACTTCGGCTCCAGCCCGTGCGCCTCCAGCCACACCGCATGACGATCCGCCTCGCCCGACTGCGCCCCGCGCGATTGCCCCATGTCGGCATAGGTTCCACCGCCGAAGGGCACCAGCTTGCGCACATCAAAGCCCATCGCGTCTGCGATGCGCACGATCATCTCGAAATCGGCCTTCGTTCCCGTAACTTCGCCCGCCTTCTTTACCAGTTGCAAATCGCCGCAAGTATTGGTGAATGTGCCCGTCTTCTCGTACGCATTCGCTGCCGGCAGAACTACGTCCGCCATCACCGCAGTCTCCGTCAGGAACATGTCCTGCACTACGACGAAACCCTTCGCGAACGCGAACGGATCGATGTTCAACCGACCCACCGGATTCGACCCCACGACATAAAGCGCTTTCAGTTTCCCGGCCTTTCCCGCTTCGACCATTCCCTGAAGATCAAGTCCCGCAGCCTGCGGAACATCTCCCCACTCCTCATGGAATTGGCTGTTCCCACTGGTCGGGTGATATCCCGGCAACAAATCAGAATACAAACCCATGTCAGCCGCTCCGCGCGAATTCGCATAATCCGCCAGGCAAATAAACTTTGCGCCGGAGATTCCGGAGCCGAACTGAATAAGTTTTGCAAGATCCTCTCCACGGATTTCAGAACCGAAAACAATCACAAGATTCCGCTCGCCGCTCAACTTGCCGCGCAGCGCAATCCACGCATCTTTGTTAGAGGATGAACTGACCAGCGCATCCCCGGCCGTGTCGTCGCCCGCAAGGAATGCGGCAACTCGCCCTTCCATTCCGGCGGAAATCTGTACGAAGCTCGTTGCCTGCCGCTGCAATTTGATCGGCGCGGAATTGATCACGTAGAGCCGCGCCTGGTGCAGTCGAACATTGTTGCGAATCTGCCACGCCAGCAACGGATGCTGCTCGGTCGGATCGTTGCCAATCAGCAGAATCGCTGGAGCCGCGTAAACGTCCGCCATGCTCGCCGTAGCATCGGCTTTGCCGCGAAGCGCCGCCGCCAGGGCAGGGAAGTCCGCCGTCCGGTGATGATCCACATTGTTTGTCTTCAGAACCACCCGCGCAAACTTCGAAAGCAGATACGCTTCTTCGTTCGTCGTCCGCGTGGACCCAATCACTCCGATCGCATTCCCGCCGTCGCGATCACGAACCTCCACAAACTTCTTTCCGATCAGCGTGAACGCGTCTTCCCAGCTTGCTGGAGTCAGCTTGCCCTCTTTGCGAATCAGCGGTCGAGTCAACCGCTCTTCGTGATTCGCAAAATCAAATGCATAGCGTCCTTTGATGCAAAGGAAGTCGCCGTTCGTCCCGCTCTTGTCGCGATTGTCGCCGCGCACAATCTCCATGCCCGTGTCGGCGCGGCGCACACCCAGCGTGGTCTTGCACCCGTCGCCGCAGTGCGTACAGATCGTGCCCACATGCTTCATCTCCCAGGGCCGCGTCTTGTAGCGATACGCGCCCGAGGTCAACGCGCCCACCGGGCATATGTCGATGCACATCCCGCACTCTTCGCATTCGAGGTGATCTTCTTTATTCGGCGCAATGATCGAACTCACGGCGCGGTGCTGCACGCCCAAAGCCCAAACGTCCATACCCTCGCCGCAAACGCGCACGCAGCGGTAGCACAGAATGCACCGCGGCCGGTCGAAAAACACCACCGGCGACCATTGCTGCTCGTCTTTATGGTTCTTCGCCTCCATGAACTTCGACTCGGCCGCGCCATACGAGAACGTCATGTCCTGCAATTCGCACTCGCCACCCGCATCGCACACTGGACAATCCAAAGGATGGTTGCCCAGCAGCATCTCGAGCATACTTTTGCGCGCCTGCTTGATCTCGTCGCTGTCCGAAGTAACGATCATGCCCTCGCCGATCACCGTGGTGCACGCGGTCTGCAGCTTCGGCATCTTCTCGATCTTCACCAGACACATGCGGCAGGCGCCGCACAGCGAAAGGTTGGGATAGTAGCAAAACGAAGGCACCTCGATGCCCGCACTCTTGCAGGCCTCGATCAGCAACGTCCCCGCGGGAGCCGTCACCTTCTTGCCGTCGACTGTAAGTGTTACGTCAGCCATGTGAAATTTAGTAATTGCAAGATTTAGTAATTGAGTAATTTGAAATCATCAAGCTGCCTTCCTCGCAGTTTGCCGAGACGCGGTCAGTATCGCCGCCAATTCTCGGGCCTCCTTGAGGAGACCTTCCGTCATCTCCGACTTTAGAATGCCTGATTCAATCAGCAATTCCAGCCATAGCACCGCTTCGTCCGCCTCTTCCGCCGCAATTCCCAGGCGGGCGACGAACTCCGCCTTTGATCGCGCCCGGCAGACAGCACGGTAGTTCGCCGCCACCGAAGTCCCGCACCGCAGTAGCTGTTTGCCTAGAACCTGCGTATCGGTTTTATACGGCAACGAGCGAAACAACCGAATAACACGAAGAGCGAAAGCCTTGGTACGATCTCGAAGCTCTTCGGGTCGCGAACGCATACTGCGATACCAATTACTCAATTACTAAATTTCCCAATTACTAAATTCTCTCGCTACGCCATAACCACTTCCGCCACGCCTTCGTAAGGACACGGCCTGCCTTCCAAATGCTCTTCAAATTCCTTACGGAACTTCTTCACGAACGCAATGGTAGGCATCGCCGCCGCATCGCCCAACGGACAAAACGTCCGCCCCAGCATGTTCTCCGACAAGTACTGCATGTTGTCGATGTCTTTCATTACCCCGCCGCCGCGATGAAAGCGCGTCAACGTCTTCTCCAGCCAGTCCGTGCCTTCGCGGCAAGGGATGCACCATCCGCAACTCTCGTGCTTGTAAAACTTCATCGTCCGCAGCGCAAACTTCACGATGCACTGTTGATCGTCAACCACCACCACGCCGCCCGATCCCAGCATCGACCCCGCCTTCGCCACAGAATCGAAATCCATGCTGACATCGACCTCATCGGCGGTGAGGCACGGACAAGAAGCTCCGCCCGGTACCACAGCCTTCAGCGCACGGCCATTCGGAATGCCGCCGCCCACTTCGTAGACCATCTTCTTCAGGTTGTATCCCATCGGCAACTCGTACACCCCGGGCTTAGCCACGTTACCGCTCAGGCAGAACAGCCGCGTTCCGCCATTCTTCGGCGTGCCAAGTTTCGCAAACCATTCCGCCCCGCCAAGAATAATGTGGGGCACGCAAGCCAGCGTCTCCGCATTATTAATCACCGTAGGACCGCCCCACAGTCCCACCACCGCGGGAAACGGAGGCCGAATCCGCGGAATCCCGCGCTTGCCCTCGAGCGATTCCATCAGCGCCGATTCCTCGCCCACCTCATATGCTCCCGCGCCGCCATGCCAATAAATATCAAGATCGCGTCCGCTTCCGAAAATGTTCTTGCCGATGAAGCCCTTGGCATACGCCTCGCGAATCGCCTTCTGCATGATGTTCGACAGATATCGATATTCGCCGCGAATGTAGATATACCCGCTGTGCGCTCCCACCGCGAGCGCCGCAATCATCACTCCTTCAATCACCGAGTGCGGATCGTGCTCGAAGATCAGCCGGTCTTTGCAGGTGCCCGGCTCGCTCTCGTCACCATTGCACAGCACATACTTCGGCTTCGCCGATTGCTTGGGCACAAACGACCACTTCATCCCGGTCGAGAACCCAGCTCCGCCGCGCCCGCGCAACCCCGAATTCTTCACCTCATTAATAATGGCGTCCGCCTCCATCGCAAGCGCCTTCTGCACGGCCTTGTAGCCGTCGAGCTGGAGATAGCGATCGATGTCAGTCGCACCCAGGCCGAATCGCCGGGACACAACCTTCACCTCGTCGGGATGGGAAACCAGAGTCGCCATTTTGTAATTTTGTAATTTGGTAATTGAGTAATTTAAGAACCAGTCACAGATCCCTTAGGCTTTCAAATTACCCAATTACTAAATTACCCAATTACCAAATTCCAGCTTTCACCAGCTTTACCGCTTCCGATAATCGTCAAGAACTCTATCCATCTTTTCCGTGGTGAGGTTCTCATGAAAATCGTAGTTCACCTGCGCCGCCGGAGCCCAACTGCAAGCCCCAATGCACTCCACCTCTTCCAGCGTAAACAATCCATCCGGCGTGGTTCCTTTGTGGCCCACGCCCAGCTTTTTCGCGCAGTGACGCAGGATATCTTCCCCGCCGCGCACCAGGCAACTGATGTTCGTGCAAACCTGCACATTGAACTTGCCCCGCGGTTTCGTGGTGAGCATCGAGTAATAGCTGATCACGTTGCGCACTTCGAGCTCAGTCAAATCGAGCCGCCCCGCGAGCTCCAAAATCACCTCATCTGACAAGAATCCAACCTCATCCTGCGCATAAAGCAGAGTCGGCACCAGCGCCGACCGTTTCGTCGGATAGTGCGGCACCATCTCCGCAAACCGCGCCTCGAATTCGTCCGAAAACCTCATGCAATTTAGTAATTGAGAAATTTAGTAATTGGGAAATTCGAACCGCTGCGCGCTCAGTCTTCAATTTCCCAATTACTAAATTACACAATTACTAAATCCTCCTCACCGGTCGATCTCTCCCAACACAATGTCGATCGATCCGATCGCCGCCACCACATCCGCAATCAGCCCACCTTCGCACATCTTAGGGAGCGCCTGCAGATTCGCCAGACAAGCCGCCCGCATATGCACGCGATACGGCTTCGCCGTTCCGTCGCTCACAACGTAATAGCCCATCTCTCCGCGCGGCGACTCCACCGCCTGATACACCTCGCCCGCCGGCACCGCGAATCCCTCGGTAATAATCTTGAAGTGGTAGATGAGCGCTTCCATCTGCGTCTTCATCTTTTCCCGGTCCGGCAACACAATCCCCGGAGCATCAGCCTTGATCGGCCCCTCCGGCATCCCATCCAGCGCCTGCTTCACAATTCCGATCGACTCGCGCAACTCCCGCACGCGGCATATGTATCGCGCAAATACATCGCCCTCCTGCCCCACCGGAACCTTGAATTTGAAATTCTCATAACCGGAGTAAGGCATGTCACGCCGCAAATCGAAATCCACTCCACTTCCGCGCAACGTCGGCCCGCTCGCGCCCAGCGCAATCGCATCCTCCGCCGTCAACCGCGCCACGCCCTTGGTGCGCATCAGGAAGATGGGATTTCCCGTGAGCAGGTTTTCGTACTCGTCCACCTTCTCCGGAAAGCGGTTGGCAAATTCGCCAACCCGCTCGAAGAATCCCAGCGGCGGCTCCAGCGCAATCCCTCCCACTCGAAAGTAGGAAGTCATCATGCGCTGCCCGCTCGCCATCTCGAACATCTTCAATATTTCTTCGCGCTCGCGGAAGCAATACAGAAACACCGTCATCGCGCCCAGGTCAAGCGCGTGCGTTCCCAACCAAACCAGATGCGAATTAATCCGAGTCAGCTCGTTCATCAACACCCGCAACCACTGCGCCTTCGGCGGAATCTGCAGCCCCAGCAACTTTTCCACCGCCAGCGCATAACACAAGTTGTTGGTCATGGGGCAGAGATAATCGATGCGGTCGGTGAGCGGCACCACCTGCTGATAAAACTTGGCCTCGCAGGTCTTTTCGATTCCGGTGTGCAGAAATCCGATATCCGGCATGATCCGCACGATCGTCTCGCCGTCGATCTCAAGCATCACGCGCAAAACCCCATGCGTCGAAGGATGCTGCGGCCCCATATTCAGGATCATGGTTCGATCCTGATCGGGCTCAAGCACGGGAGTAGGCGCGAGGTGAGCCATAACGAACTAGCGGTAGCCCTCCACGGGATAATCCTTGCGCAACGGATGACCTTCCCAATCTTCAGGCATCAACAGCCGCCGCAAATATGGATGCCCGGTAAATCGAATCCCGAACAGATCGAAGACCTCACGTTCAAAATAATTGGCGCCCGGCCAAACCGAAGTCAGCGACTCCACCGCCGGACTCGCGCTATCGAGCCGCACTTTAATGCGTACCCGTTCCTTCTTGGGAATCGACAGCAGGTGGTAGACAACTTCAAACCGCGGCTCCGCCGGATACCAGTCCACGCACGTCACATCGGAAAGAAAGTTGAAGGCGCACTCCGCATCGTCGCGCAGAATCGCGCAGGCCTCGCGAAGATTCGACCGATCCACATAGATCGTCATCTCCTCGCGATCAAACTTCGCCCCTGTAACCGCCGCCGCATTCCAAGCCAGCAGCCGCGCAACTGCCGGATGAGTTTTCAGTTGCTCAATATCGGTAATGGCGGGGGCTAGTGGCATTCGCTATTTCCTCGCCCGCACGGCCGACGGGCCCCAGTCCAGAACGCCCTTTTTCCAGACGTAAAAGAATCCCACCAGAACGATGCCGATGTAGACCAGCATCTCCCATAAGCCGAAGTGTTTGAGATCTCTCAGAATCACCGCCCACGGATAGAGGAACACAGCCTCTACATCGAACAGAATGAACAGCATAGCCACCAGATAGAATTTCACCGCGAAGCGCCCGCGGGAGTCGCCCACGGGAGTCATTCCGCATTCGTAGGCTTCCATCTTCGCCCGCGTCGGTTTCCGCTCCCCAATCAGCCACGAAAGCGAGATAATGGCAGTCGCAATCCCGCCCGCCAGCAGAATGTGGATCAATAAAGGCAGGTAGCTGCGGAAATAATTGTCTGGCATAGGAGCGGCTATATATAATTCGCGCCAAGCACTGCTTAAACATTCTAGATTAGGTGCAGGTGCGCGAGAGTGTCAAGGGAAGTGAGAACAATTTAGCCATTGTGTGATTGGGTCATCGGGTCATTGAAGTTCAACGCCGATTTTCAATCGCACAATGACCCGATCTCCCGATCGCAAAATCCTTTATGATTTTCGGCTTCAATACCGACGTTAAGCACGGCGACACCATCTACCACGTGCAGAGCGAAGCGCGCGAGAGCGAAAAACTGCTTCAGACTCAGGTCTTCGTCCGCGGACGCTGCGTAGGCAAGAAGGCGATCTCCTACGCGAACTCGGCCGCGCAAGCCGGTTACGGCGATCCCCAAAAAGAACAGCAACTCCGCGACCAGCATCGCATGGTGCTCGAAGCCATTCGCGAAGGCAAACTTGAAGGCGTCCTCGACCGCGCCGAAAGCGAAACCCTGGCCACCATCAAGCAACTGGATGTGCAATGGGAAAACGCCGCCTCGGTTCACTCCAACCGCAACCTGACCATGCAGCTCCGCGTCACCGAAGACGGTACCGCCGTGCCCAGCGCCCGCCTCACCTTCCGCTTCGCCCGTCCCGACGCCGCGCCTTTCTACACCCAGGCCGTTACCGACTCCACCGGCAGCGCCGCCATCTCCATCGAAGTCGACGAATCCACCTTGCCCGACTCCTCGGTCATGGTCCAAGCCAACCACGACGGCCGCACCGTAACCCGCAAATTCGCCCTGCGCAAAGCCGACTAGAAATGGACCCCGCTCCCCATAGCTCGCCGGAGTCTGCCAACACCTCGTCGCTAAAAGGAAGATTCGTATCAGGGCATGCCTTTAGGCATGCCGCAAGAGACGCAATATCGACGCGCCTTCAGGCGCTGCATCCGCTTTTCGTGATGAGGGACCCCCTGCGATGACACTACACATCAACGGCGAACCCCGCACCTTCGCGGATCCCGAAGCCATCACCCTCGCAGCCCTGATCGAATCTCTCTCCATGAAGTCCGACCGTATCGCCGTCGAACTCAACCGCGAAATCGTCCCCCGCTACCGCTGGGCCGAAACTCTGCTCAAAGACGGCGACCGCCTCGAAATCGTCCACTTCGTCGGCGGCGGCTGTGCCAGCCGATTCCTCTATGATTCCCCGTGGCCGCTGTGGTGAACGTCTTTCGATCTCCAGATTTTCAAATTACCCGATTACTAAATTACCCAATTACAAATCCCCCCAGCACTCTTCTAGTTAACCCTCCTCGCCCCAATCTCCTGTTGACACCCACCACTCCGCGTCTAAAATGTTTCAAACATTTGACTCGCAGATTGTTTCAAACACAAACGGGAAAAGATGCGGGATAAAGACAGCTTCTCATCGCAGGAAGTGATCGCGCTCACAGGGATCACCCCCCGCCAGCTCCAGTGGTGGGACGAGCGCGGCGTAGTCAGGCCCGCACGCGTCGGGCACCGCCGTCTCTATTCCATGCAAAACCTCAGCGAAATGGCCGTGATCTGCGAGTTGCGCCGCAAAGGCTTCTCGCTCCAAGGCGTTCGCAAGGTCATGCGCTTCCTTCAGCGCGAGTTCGGCAAGGGCTTGGCCGAGATCGTCAGCCGCAACTCCGACACGCACCTGCTGACCGATGGCACGCATCTTTACATCGAGACTTCGGCCCGGCAGATTGTCGACATTCTCAAGAATTCGAAGCAGCCCATTCTGGGTATTTGTCTCAGCGACGCGGTGCGGCAGGTCCGCGCCGAGGTCGTTGCGAGGAAGGTGAGTACCTCCGTAACATCGCTGGCCGAACGCCGGCGTGTTAGAAGAGTCTCGTAGGTGCACGATAGGTACGAACGGGAAGGGCACGAGTTTTACTCGTGCCGTAAGCCGCACGACATCGATGCGGCTTTAGCCGCTGAGGGCGTGATGAGGCAAAACCGGTTGTAAGCCAGGAGGAATGCATGGTCGGCGAACTGGACATTCTCAACGAATGGATTCCCGAACAGATGCAGCCCGGAACCATCTTCGTTCTCGAAAACGCCGGCGAGGTCGGCGAGAAGGAAGATCCCTACTGGGCCGTCCTCGCCTGCCCGTCCTGCGGCATGTTGGGCCTGATTACGCGCCGCCAAATCAATGGTCTGATCCCCGTGATCTGCGGCTCTGAGCAATGCTCTGCGCAATTTTTCATCCGCGAAAGCGAAGTCATCGTGCGCAAACCGTTCTAGAGATAAAAATTGTGGAAGAGCGGCGCTTCAGCGCCGCGTAAGTGCGTAAATCAAGCAGGCTTTAGCCCCTGGGGGAACGTTCTGCCTGCACTTCGCTCAACTCCACCCCCACCTGATCCACGATCTCAATCCCAAATCCTTCCAGCGCCGCAACTTTCTTGGGCCGATTCGTCAACAGCCGGATGCGCCGCAAATTCAGGTCGGAGAGAATCTGCGCTCCGATTCCAATTTCGCGCTGCGTCTGGCGTTCGTTGTCCAGCAGACCCGGCAACTTCCGCCCGCGGTGAAAAGTGAGCGCACCTCGTTCGCCAATCTTTTCCACCGAGAATCCCTGCGAAGTCTGGTGCAGGTAGATCAGAGCCCCGCGTCCCTCCTGCGCGATGCGGCGAAGCGAGCCTTCGAGCGTCGCGTGGCATTCGCAGCCCGTCGCCCCAAAAACGTCCCCCATCAGGCAGTGGGCGTGCATGCGCACCAGCACCGGCGCGTCGCTATTCTCAGGATCGCTGCTGGGCATTTCCCCCTTAATCAGCGCCACGTGCGACTCTCCGCCATCCACTTCGCTCTCGTAGGCGATCAGCCGGAACTCCCCAAACCGCGTCTCCACCATCGCTTCGCCCACGCGGTGCACGTACCTCTCGTGCGCCATGCGGTAGCGGATCAGCTCAGCCACGGTCAGCATCTTGAGCCCGTGCTGATCGCAGAACTCGATCAGGTCGGGCACGCGCGCCATCGTGCCATCGTCCTTCATGATTTCGCAAATGATCCCGGCGGGAATCATTCCGGCGAGGCGGGCGAGATCGACCGAGGCTTCGGTTTGTCCCGCGCGCACCAGCACTCCGCCCTTTCGTGCGCGAAGAGGGAAGACGTGCCCAGGGCGCGCCAGGTCCGATGCTTGCGTCGCCGGATCGATCGCTACCTGAATCGTTCGCGCCCGGTCGTAGGCTGAAATACCGGTAGTCACGCCCACGCGCGCGTCAATCGCCTCACAAAATGCGGTCCCGTACTGCGAAGTGTTTTCCGCAGTCATGGGCCCGATGCGCAGGTGATCGAGCCGCTCCTCGGTCATGGTGAGGCACACCAGGCCGCGTCCATGCTTGGCCATGAAGTTGATGGCTTCGGGAGTGACCTTCTCGGCGGCCAGCGTAAGATCGCCCTCATTCTCGCGGTCTTCGTCGTCAACCACCACGATCATGCGGCCCGCACGGATCTCCTCAATCGCGGTGGGAACGTCGGCAAATGATTCCGTGCTCATGCGGTCAATTGTAGCTCGCGCTCATTCAAGCCGGCGAGTCCAATACTCGGGCCGCCGGCTGCCATGCGCGACTGCCCAAATGATGATCGTGTCTTCCTGTTCGGAATAAATTACGGAAAAAGGAAATCGCCACAAAAGGAACTGACGGACAGTCGCCTTTTCCCTTTGGCCATCGGTCTGGGGCTTCGCGGATGGTATCGACGGCCCGATCCAACTCTGCGATAAAGTCGGCCGCCGCTTTCGGACTACGTCTGTGATACCAGACCACAGCGTTCCTAACATCTGCGCTCGCACCTTCGTGGTAGCGAACACTCCTAACGCTCATTCAACATGGCCAACAACTCTTGGTGCAATTGTTCCCACGGGACGGTCACAGCTTTGCCCGCTTGCAGGTCGCTCATGCGACGCGCTACTTCTTCGTCCTAAGCGGCTTGAACGGATTGGTCCGCACCTTCGACACTGTCGAGCAGAGTGTTGGCCAATGCGGTGCGCTCTTCCACCGGGAGGGCAAGGGCACGTTTCAGGAGATCGGAAACTTCTGGACTCATGCGACTATTTTACCTCGTGTCGTGTCGGAATGACGACCCGCAGTGCAACGTGGCTGTGGCTACCCTTCGGACGTCACTCTTGGAACAAGGTGACCTGGTGCTGGTCGTCGGTTGGACTGCAGCGCGAGCGCCGGGTGGTGCCGATGACGGCTGGAACGGTCCACGATTCGAAATCGGTTTGGGGCTCTTTTTCTCTCGGACTAGAACGCTGGGATAGTCGCCGGGTTGCTAGAGTAGACGCCAAAACCGGCGGCGATTTGGGGCGGCGTACCTTTGCTCGAACCTGCCTGCTACCGGGCTTCGCTTTCGCGATCCCGGAGCAGGCAGGACTTTGCGTTACAACGGCGCAGTGCCGCGATGGGGGTGGGCACGGATCAACAGTCTAGGGCGTCCAGAAACCGGCTGACGCACGCTCCACGAGACTATATTCAAGTAGGTTAATAATGTCAACTACATCGATAGACATTATCCATAAAATTAGGTCTCCGGCATTGTCTACAAGCTTATTTCGTCGCGAGTGCGGCGCTCGCAGCCCTCCGCATTGCTCTTAGGGATATGCGGCCAATGCGGGAATACGGGAAACTTGCCCCTGGCCGCGAGTCGTCCCGCAGCCCGCTCCGACATCCCGGCTTGCCTAGGGGCAGGTCAGCTGCGCGGTTCCTGCCACAAAGCACCCTCCGCCGCAGGCCGTGATTGCGTTACATGCCACGTTCGACAGTGGAGGGTCGTCCGCCCAGACCGTGTAGGTGCCGACCGCTCCCGGCGCACATTGAGCCATGCCGCCGGCAGTGACGGATATCTCGCTCGTGGACGCTTCCTGGTAGCAGGTGCCCCACGCAGCCGCCAGAGGGCTCACCGTGCGCGACGGATTGATGTAATAGCCGGTCGCAACGAATTGCACTTGCCCGTTGGGAAAATCCCGTGCGTCTGCCGTCGCCGGAGTTAGCGCGACGGAGACGAGTGGATCCTGATTCTGTGATCCGCTCCCACAGGACAAAACCAATGAGGCAGCCAGAACCAAAGCGAGGGAAAAGAGCGCGAGCGGAACTCTCTCCATAACGCCCTCCTGCCGGATTAGAACCCGGGAACAGCCGCAGAGTTGCAAGGGCAGCAACCCTGTCCGCCTTCGCACCCTATTCTTCAAACATCACTCTTCAAACATTGGAACCTGCCGCTGATCGTCAATGGGACCGCGCCGCGGTCGCCGGCTCGCTCCGATGACCGCAAGAACGGTCAACGATTCCAGCGCCGTGCGCGGAACGAAAATCCGCTGCGTGTTCGACCTCTGGTCCGGAGGATTCACCAGATAACCCTCCGCCAGGTTCTGGGTCAGGTCCGAGGGCATGAGGCCTTCTAGGATCTCGTTGTCTTTAAACCGCAGCCGCACCCACAAGCCCTCGGAGCGCGGTCGGGAGGTAAATGTCTTGCGCGTAAGCGACTCGGAGTCCCCGAACTCGCGCACGAAATAGACTCCCTTGATCTCGCGCAAGTCCATGGCAACCACATTCCCTGAAGTGTTGAGCAGTTCTAGTTTGCCTTCGTTGACGAATTGCGCAGGCGAGACGTAGCCGGAAACCGAATCCCGGTCCATCTTGCGGACGATGACTTTCTTATGCGTCGAAGGCATGAGTGGCGGCTTCGGGCTTCGGCTGTCGGGCCTCGGCCAAAGCCGGAGCCCGACGGCTGAAGCCCGAAGCCCGCCTCATTCTCGCATTATTTCGCGACAAATCGCGGGAATCCACGTTGGCAGTAGCCAAATTGTTAACCTTGTGTTATTCCTTTAAGTTGCCTTGATCCGCCTCAAGTCTGTATAAGTGTCTTGTATTCTGTGGCTTGTGCCGAGTTGGGAACGAAATCCGGGAGCTTCAGCGAGGGTACCCTGTGGAAATTTTGTGGAAAACGCCGCGCGGACGGACTGCGCCCACAGCAATCGCGCCCGTTTCGCTTGACGTAGATCGCTTGAATACGAATGGCTGATTACATTTACACCATGGAAATCCGGTTGACGCCGGATCAGACGAAAGGCGTCAATCTGGTGCAGGAAGTAGCCCGGGCCGCCGGAATCACTCTTTATCTTACTGGCGGCGCCATTCGTGACATCATTAGCGGTTTCACCATCCGCGACCTCGATTTTACCGTCCAGGGCAATCCCCTCAAACTGCAAAAGGATTTCGAGCGCGCTGGCGCCCAGCTTGCCGGCCACGACGATGACACACGCACCCTGTTCTTAGTGCTGCCCGGCAACGTGCGCGCCGAGATCGGCATGTCGCGCATCGAAACCTACGAAAAGGTGGGCAAGCCGCCGGGGATCGCCCCCGCCAGCATTCAGGAAGATCTGCGCCGCCGCGACTTCACCGTCAACGCCATGGCGCTGTCGTTGAATGAGGGCTCGCGCGGGCTGCTCCTCGACCCTTTCAACGGCGTCGCCGACATCGAAGCCAAGCTGCTGCGCATCCTGCACAATTATTCCTTCGTGGAAGATCCCTCCCGGCTGATTCGCGCCACGCGCTTCGCCGCGCGCTTCCATTGGCCGCTCGAGGAGCGCACCCAGCAGCGCTACGACGCGGCCAAGGAAAATAAATACATCGAGCACATCTCGCGCAGCGCGGTAGGGCACGAAATCGCGCAGCTCGCGCATGAAGACGATCCCCTGGCAGTGGTCCGGGCCCTCGAAAAAGAAGACTGGCTGAAGGTGCTCCATCCCCACTGGACAACGGCCAAAGTGGACTCGAACGGCCTCACCCAGTTGATGAAAACCCGCCAGCAGTTGGTCGATCTGGGTTACACCGTCGACCCCTCGGCGGCCGTCATGCACTTCCTCACCGCGCACCTTTCGGAAAAAGATGTCTCCGAACTGCGTCGCCAGATTCCGCGCAAAGATTTGGTCGAAGCCTGGCGCGACATCGAAGATCACGCCAAAGAGCTGGCCAAGCGCCTCACCGGCAAGGAAGCGGCCACGCCCTCGCGCACCTGGAATCTTTTGTCCTCCGCGCGCCCGGAGATGGTTCTGTTCCTGGCCGTAACCGCACGCCATCAGACCGTGGCGCAGAAGATCAAAAATTTCCTGACCAAGTGGCGGCAGGTGCAGCAGCGCATTCCACTGCCTGAGATGACGGAGTTGCTGATCACGCCGCAACTTCCGGAATATCCCAAGATTGCGCGCGACGTTTTCATGCTGCTGCTCGATGGCAAACTGCGTTCGCGAACCGAGACCCTGAAATTCCTGAAGCCCTTCGCACCACCCCCACCTCCGCCTCCGCCACCTCCGCGTCGCGGGCGAGGACCGAAAGCCGCGGCCACCGGAGCGCCGGTGCCAGCCAAGAAGGGCGAACCCAAGGGGAAAGGCAAAGGCCAAGCCACAACCCCGCCACCCGCACCCGCACCTCCGGCAGCCGTGCCCGCAGCCAAAACAAAACCGGAACCCAAAGCGAAGCCAGTGGCAAAGCCGAAACCCGAAGTAAAAGCGAAACCTGTAAAGCCCGCGCCCAAGCCCGCGAAACACCCGCCTAAGCCTCCGGCAAAGAAGGCCGCTCCCAAGAAAGCCAAAGCGAAAGCAAAGAAACGATAGACCGCCAGTCTGTGCGTGGGAACTAGATCTCTGATGATGCGGTGGAATGAGAACGAAGATTTTCGCCCCGGCGGGGCGTCCAACAATAGCCCGGCGCTTCCAGCGCCGGGGAAGTGGAAAATCGAGCCGCGCCCCGGACGGACGCCTGAAGTTCTCACGCCCACTCGCTTTCCGGCACCCAGGCACTGTCCTAATTCGTCCCAAGCCAGGTACTATTTTCCGCATCCCCTGACCTGAATCCGGCATATAATGAGGTATGCATCGATCGCTCCTCAGTGCGGCGTTCGTGCTCCTTCTGGCTTCCGTGCCGCTTTCCGCGCAACATGGTGGAGGCCACGCCTCCGCTGGCGGCGGCCATGGTGGCGGATTCGCATCCCACGGCGGCTTCTCCGGCGGTCACTCTTTCAGCGGTTCTGGCTCGCACTTCGCCACGCATTCATTTTCTGGTAGTTCATCGTTCTCGGGCGCTCGCTCAGGCGCACGCGCACGTGCTTTCAATGGCTATGGCGGCGTCCGACGTGGCACCGGCGTGCGCATCGGAACCTATGGCCTACGAAACTGCTACGGTTACGGCTGCCGCAGCTATGGCTACGGGTACGGCTATTATCCCTGGGGATATGCCTTCGATCCCTATTGGTGGTGGGATTCCGGTTCCTCGTACGATCAGGACCAGCAAGACCAGATCGGCCTAGCCCAAGAGATGAATCAGCAGAACCTTGCCGAGCAGCAGATGCGCCAGCAAGCTGATCAGGACGCATATGCCCAGTCGTCGCCCACTCCGCCGCGTCATGAGCCACGCGCAGAGGAAGAGCGCACGGTAGCCGCTCCGGCCACGGTCCTGGTCTTCCGCGATCAGCACAAACAGGAAGTACAGAATTACGCCATCGTCGGCCAGACACTTTGGGTCTTCGCGCCCGAGCGTACGCAAAAGATTCCCCTCACCGAACTCGACCTCCCCGCCACCACCAAAGCCAACGACGACCGCGGCGTGGATTTCCACGTCCCCGGCGCGCACGAAGGCCAATAGTTCGATTGTCATCCTGAGCGGAGCCGTTTTTCAGGCGCAGCGAAGAGCCTGCCCTGAGCGAAGCCGAAGGGATCTCCCACTTAACGGGCCCAATGCGTAAGCCAACTGCACCACTACTACCCAGAGCCTGCCCAAGCTGGGATTTCACCTCTAAACCGCTTCTCTGTGGATAACTTACCCCTACCTCCCCAGTATTTCCCGCTAAAATAACCCTATCATCCGAATTGCCGATTGCTGATCGATGATTTCTGATTGAAAGACGGCGTCATGCTGGGTTTTTCAATCGACAATCGGCAATCGACAATCGACAATCTTCCCCATGTCCCAATTCGTTCACCTGCATCTCCACACCGATTACTCCCTTCTGGATGGCGCCTGCAACATCGAGGCGCTTTGTGACCGCGTGCACAAGCTCGGAATGCCCGCCGTGGCCATGACCGACCACGGCAATATTTTCGGCGCAGTCGAATTCGTCAACGCCGCGAATCACTCTGGCGTAAAGCCGATCGTTGGCTGCGAGCTCTACATCTGCAAGAAAGACGATCACAACATCGGGCGCACCCCGCCCGAAGGCGACACCTACAACCATCTTCTTGTGCTTGCCGAGAACGAAGAAGGCTATCGCAATCTGGTAAAGATCACGTCGGAAGCCTCTCTCCATGGCTTCTACTACAAGCCGCGCGTCAGCAAGAAATTCCTGGCCGAGCACTCGCGCGGCCTGATCGGCCTTTCCGGATGCCTCAAGGGCGAAGTCGCCGAGCGCCTCATGGAAGGGAACTACGCCGCCGCACGCACCGCCGCCGCCACCTTCGCGGACATCTTCGGCAAGGAAAATTTCTACCTTGAAATTCAAGACCAGGGCCTGGCCAAAGAGCACGAAATTCATCCCGGCCTGTTCCAGCTCGAAAAAGATCTCGGCCTTCCTCTCGTCGCCACCAACGACAGCCACTACTTATGTGAAGACGACGCCCACGCGCAAGATGTGATGCTCTGCATCCAGACCGGCAAGTCGATCCACGACACACAGCGCATGAAGTTCGACGGCACACAGTTCTTCGTCAAGAGCCACGACGAAATGTACCGCGTCTTCAAAGACTCGCCCGAAGTTCTCAGCCGCACCCTCGACATCGCCGACCGCTGCAGTCTGCGCCTCGAAAAAGTGGCCACGCCCTTCCCGCAATTCGAAGTTCCTCCCGGCTACACCATCGACAGCTATTTCGTCCACGTTTCCCGCGAGGGCTTCGCGCGGCGCATGGCCGCCCTGCGGCCGCTGCACGAGCAAGGCAAATTAAAGCACCCGATCTCCGACTACGAGCAGCGCCTCGAGCGCGAACTCGCCATCATCCAGCAGATGAAATTTCCCGGCTATTTCCTCATCGTCTGGGATTTCATCCGCTACGCTAAAGAACACGACATTCCCGTAGGCCCGGGTCGAGGCTCCGCGGCGGGATCGCTCGTTTCCTATGCTCTCGGCATCACCGATCTCGATCCCTTGCAGCACGAGCTGCTCTTCGAGCGCTTCCTCAATCCCGAGCGCGTTTCCATGCCCGATATCGACATCGATTTCTGCATGAACCGCCGCGGCGAGGTCATCAACTACGTCACGCAAAAATATGGCCGCGACAACGTGGCGCAGATCATCACCTTCGGCACCATGGCCGCCAAAGCCGCGATCAAAGACGTTGGCCGAGCCATGGACATCCCATACAGCGATGTCGACCGCATCGCCAAAATGATTCCCACGCAGCTCAACATCACGCTCGACAAAGCGATTGAAGACTCGGCTCAACTGCGCGAGGCGATGGAGAAAGACGGCCAGATTCGCGAGCTGATTCAAACCGCGAAAAAGCTGGAAGGGATGGTGCGCAACTCCGGCGTTCACGCCGCCGGTGTCGTGATTTCCCCGAAGCCGCTCACCGAGCTCGTCCCCCTGCACAAGACCAAGAACGACGAAATCGTCACCGCCTTCGACATGGTCGCGATTGAAAAGCTCGGCCTGTTAAAGATGGACTTCCTCGGACTCACCACACTGACGATTCTCACTGACGCTGTGAAATTGATCGCGCAGACACGCGGAATCCCGATTACACTTGAAAACCTTCCGCTGGATGATGCCGAAACCTACCAAAAAGTCTTTCATAAAGGTTTGACCTCCGGCGTCTTCCAGTTTGAATCGCACGGCATGAGGGACGTCCTTCGGCGCTATCAGCCGAACTCGATCGAACATCTTACCGCCTTGAATGCTCTCTATCGCCCAGGACCCATGGCAATGATTGACGACTTTATCGAGCGCAAACAAGGACGCCGCAAGATTGAGTACGAACTGCCGGAGCTCAAAGAGATTTTGGAGGAGACGCTGGGCGTCTTCGTCTATCAGGAACAGGTGATGCAGGCGGCGAACAAGCTGGCAGGCTACTCCCTGGGCGAAGCCGATCTGCTGAGGCGCGCGATGGGCAAGAAGAAGCCCGAAGAAATGGCGGCACAGCGCCAGCGCTTCGTAGAGGGTGCGGCCCAGCGCAAATTCCCGCCCAAGAAGATCGAAAAGATTTTCGATCTCATGGCCCAGTTTGCCGGCTACGGTTTCAACAAGTCCCACTCCGCCGCCTACGCGCTGCTCGCCTATCACACCGCGTATCTGAAAACGCATTATCCCGTCGAGTTCATGGCCGCGTTGCTGACTTCGGTCACGGGCAGTACCGACGATGTCGTGAAGTACATCAACGAATGCCGCGAGATGGGCATCGCAGTCGAAGCGCCTGACATCAACGTCTCCGACGCAAACTTCACCCCGCATGGCGAAGCCATCCGCTTTGGCCTGGCCGCGGTCAAGAACGTCGGCGGCAACGCCATCGAATCCATTGTGATCGCGCGAAAACAATTAGGCCGCTTCAAATCGATCTACGAATTCTGCGAGAACGTCGATCTGCGCTTGCTCAACAAGCGCGTGCTCGAGTCCCTGATCAAAAGCGGCGCCATGGATTCTCTCGGCCGCCGCGCGCAGTTGATGGCCGTCCTCGATCGCGCCATGGAGCGCGCCCAGAAAGCCCAGCGCGACGTGGAATCCGGCCAGCACGGTCTCTTCGGCGTGTTTCAGCAGGAGGAATCCGAGTCCAACAACGACAAGCTCCCCCACATTCCCGACTGGGACGAGCAGACTCGTCTGGCCGCAGAAAAAGAAATTCTCGGCTTCTTCATCACTGGCCATCCGCTGGAAAAATTCAAAGACAAGCTCGCGGACCTGCAAGCGCTACGCATCGATGAGATCGCCGCCATGACCAGGTCGACCGGCAAAGATGAAACCATCGCCACCGCCGGCATCATCGCCAACGTGCGCGTGCAAAAATCAAAGCGCGGCGAGTTCTATGCCCAGGCCACACTCGAAGACATGTCCGGCTCGATCGACATGATTGTCTTTCCCGAAGCCTACAAGCGCCTCGGCGAAAAAGTGAAACTCGAGGTTCCGGTCCTAGTGCGCGCCGGAGTGCGAATCGAAGAAGGCGCCAATCCTAAAATTACCGCCGCCGAAATCATGCCTCTCGAAGACGCCAGGGTTCCGCTTCCGCGCGCCATCCGCATTCGCGTGCCGCTTGAAACCGCAGCGGAGTCCACCGTCGACGACCTTCATACTCTCTTTCACGAATGCAAAGGCGAAGCCCGGGTGTTATTCGACGTGGAACGTACCGGCGATTTCATGGTAGTGATGGAGGCGGAAGGTTATAATGTGCTGCCGGATCGCAGCTTCATCGCCCGCGTCGAGCAGTTGTGCGGCCGCGGCAGTGTCCGCGTGATCAGCTAGCAGCTGTATCGCAAACGATTTGGGAAGGGCACGAGTTCCACTCGTGCCGATTAGGATCAGAAAACGAAACCGGGCTTTTAGCCCCTGAGGGAGTCGGCGTCAACGAGGCTCCCCTTAAACCATGGATGCAACCCAGAAAGCGCAGCAAGAGTTGGCGGAGATCGAGCGTCAGGTGGCCTTGATCGAGTCCACCGCCGGAAAAAACGATGAGACTCATCGCCAGCTCGCCAAGCTTCACGAACGCATCCACATCCTCAGGCAGGAGATGAAGACGCTGCAAACCGCCTGGCAAAAAACCGAACTCGCCCGGCATCCCCAGCGTCCGCAAGCCCTCGACTACATCGAACGCGTCTTCACTGACTTCAGCGAGATTCACGGCGACCGCGGCTTCGGCGACGATCCCGCAATTGTTTGCGGCATGGCCCGCTTTCACGGCGAGGAGGTCCTGATCGTCGGCACCCAAAAGGGCCGCGACATGAAGCAGCGCGTCTACCGAAATTTCGGTACGCCCCACCCCGAAGGCTATCGCAAAGCCCTTCGCATCATGCAAGTCGCCGAAAAGTTTCGCCGGCCGATCTTCACCCTGGTCGATACCGACGGCGCCTATCCCGGCATTCACGCCGAGGAGCGCGGTCAGGCCGAGGCCATCGCCTACAACCTTCGCGAAATGGCGCGCCTCGAAGTTCCCATCATCGCCACCGTGATCGGCGTCGGCGGCAGCGGGGGCGCATTAGCCATCGCCGTAGCCGACCGCGTGCTCATGATGGAGAACTCCATCTATTCGGTGATTTCGCCCGAAGGCTGCGCGGCCATCATGTGGCGCGACGCCACCAAAAAAGAGCTGGCGGCAGAAGCCATGCGCATCACCGCTCCCGACCTCACCGAACTCGGCTGCATCGACGATATCGTTCCTGAGCCCGAAGGCGGCGCCCACCGCGATCACGAGGCTGCGGCCAACCTGCTCGACGTCAGCCTCCAGAAACATTTCTCCGAACTCAAGAAACTCTCGCCTGCGGATTTACTCGTGTCACGATATAATAAATTCCGCACCATGGCGCAGTTCTTCCGGACCGAGTCGTGAGTACGCTTGTCATTTCGAGCCAGCGTTCTTTGCGCGTTGAGAGCCTGCCCTTAGCGCACGAGGGACCGAGAGAGCCTGCCCTGAGTGAGCGCAAGCCACGAAAGGAGCCTGCCCTGAGTGAGCGCAAGCCACGAAAGGAGCCTGCCCTGAGTGAGCGCTAGCGATCGAAGGGTTCCCATATAGGTTCCTACGCCCTTCCGTCGGGCGATTTGGCATGCTGGTAGCCCGCCGCCGCCGTATAATGATCTGTTTCCCCCAGGTTGAACTTTGGGCGGAGCATTCCGCCTCTTAATCATAAGGAAGGTGTGGGATGGCCACTATGGATGTTGCGCCCCAGGGCACAGGCGGGCAACTGGGACGCAAGCGTATCGTCAATGACATGAGCATTCAGGTTGCTACCGTGAATGGCTCAGGCTCGCAAAGTTCAAACACAGTATTGTTGCGCGCCATCTTTCAAATGGGTGTCCCGGTCTCCGGCAAGAATCTTTTCCCCTCGAACATCGCCGGCCTGCCTACCTGGTACACGATTCGCGCCAATAAAGATGGCTACATCGGCCGCAAAAAAGAAATCGATTTCCTCGTCGCCATGAATGCCGAGACCGCCCAGGACGACGTCATGTCGCTGGACGCGGGCGCATCCGTTCTTTACGATGAGCCGCTGGGCCTCGACAAGCTGCGCAACGACCTCGTTTTCTATTCCGTTCCCTACGACAAAATCGTAGCCACGGTTTGCCCAGAGGCCAAGCTGCGCAAGCTCGTCAAAAACATGGTCTACGTCGGCGTGGTCGCGCAACTTCTCGAAATCGAAATGGGCGAGGTTGAAAAAGCCATCCGCAAGCAGTTCGCCACCAAAGTAAAAGCCGCCAACCTGAACCTCGCCGCGGCTCAGGCCGGGTTCGATCATGCGAAAGCCAACTTGCAGAAGCGCGGCGCGTTCTACATCGAGCGCATGAACAAGACCGCCGGCAAAATCATCATCGACGGCAACTCCGCCGCCGCTCTCGGCTGCATGTTTGCCGGATGCACCGTGGTCACCTGGTATCCCATCACGCCCTCGTCTTCGCTGGTCGAGACCATGATCGAATATATGAAGGAGTACCGCATCGGTCCCGACGGCAAAGCTACCTTCGCCATCGTGCAAGCCGAGGACGAACTCGCCGCCATCGGCATGGTCATCGGAGCCGGCTGGGCCGGAGCCCGCAGCATGACTGCGACCGCCGGTCCTGGCATCTCGCTGATGTCCGAGTTCGCCGGCCTCGCCTACTACGCCGAAATTCCCGGCGTCATCTGGGACATTCAACGCGTCGGGCCCTCGACCGGCTTGCCCACGCGCACCTCGCAGGGTGACATTCTTGCCACGGCTTTTCTCTCTCACGGCGATACCAAACACATCATGCTGATTCCGTGCTCGGTCACCGAGTGTTTCACCATGGCGTCCGAGGCCTTTAATCTCGCCGAGCAGTTCCAGACTCTGGTCTTCGTCATGTCCGATCTCGATCTCGGCATGAACAACTGGATGTCCGATCCCTTCGAATATCCCACTACACCGATCAAGCGCGGCAAAGTCCTCACCAAAGAGGATCTCGAAAAACTGGGTGGCTTTGCCCGCTATAAAGATTTGGATGGAGATGGCGTCGGCTATCGTACGCTGCCCGGAACAGAACATCCCGCCGCCGCCTACTTCACTCGCGGCAGCGGCCATAACGATAAATCGAGCTACAGCGAGCGTCCCGACGATTACGAAAACAACATGGAGCGCCTCAACCGCAAGTTCGAGACCACGCGCTCCTTCGTGCCGAGGCCGGAGATTCTCAAAGGCGCGAATGCCAGCTCTTCCAAAGAAAAGATCGGAATTATCGCCTACGGCACATCCCATTGGGGAATCATCGAAAGCCGCGACCAGTTGCGCAACGAATATGGGATCGAAACCGATTACCTGCGCCTTCGTGCTTATCCGTTCACGCGCGAGGTGCATGACTTCATCGAGCAGCATGATCGCGTTTACGTAGTCGAACAGAATCGCGACGCGCAAATGCTCAGCCTGCTCAAGCTCGACCTCAAGCCCGAACTAACCACGCGCCTGCGCAGCATCAGCCATCTCGACGGACTCCCGCTCGACGCACGCTCCGTCACCGACGAATTGAGCACCATGGAGGGTAAGTAAAATGGCGACCATTCCCGCCGCTGAGCCCCGATCTCCAGAACCCAAGACCAATCACATCGGCCTCACCGTCATCGACTACAAAGGCGGCAAGACCACGCTCTGTGCCGGTTGCGGCCACAACGCCATCTCCGAGCGCATCATTGAAGCCATGTATGACATGGGCGTGCAGCCCGAGCGCGTCGCCAAGCTGAGCGGAATCGGCTGCTCCTCGAAGAGCCCCGCCTACTTCATGAACCGCTCCCACAGCTTCAACTCGGTCCACGGGCGCATGCCCTCCGTTGCCACCGGCGCCATGCTAGCCAACCGCAATCTGATCGCCCTCGGCGTCAGCGGAGACGGCGACACCGCATCCATCGGCATCGGCCAGTTCGTTCACCTCATGCGCCGCAATCTCCCCCTTATCTACATCATCGAGGACAACGGCGTCTACGGCCTCACCAAAGGTCAGTTCTCTGCCACTGCCGATCTCGGATCGAAGCTGAAATCCGGAGTGATCAACGACCTTCCTCCCATCGATACCTGCGGCCTTGCCATCGAACTCGGCGCAACCTTCGTCGGCCGCTCCTTCTCCGGCGACAAGCGCCAGCTCGGCACCATGCTCAAAGCCGCCATCGCCCACCACGGCACCGTCATGCTCGACGTAGTATCTCCCTGCGTCACCTTCAACGATCACGAAGGCTCAACCAAATCCTACAAATATGTGAAGGATCACGAAGAGACCCTGCAGGAGATGAGCTTCGTCCCGCACTTCGAAGAAATCGACGTGGAATACGATCCCGGCACCACCGTCAGCGTTACCATGCACGACGGCTCTCACCTGCAATTGCGCAAACTGGAAGAGGACTACGATCCCACCGACCGCATTGCAGCCATGAAGCGCTTAAGCGAAGCCCACGATAAAGGCGAAGTCCTCACCGGAGTCTTCTACGTGAACACCAAAGCCCCCAGCTTCCTCGACATGTTGAACATGATCGATCAGCCCCTGGCCACGCTCCCGGAATCGCTCACGCGCCCCGGCAGGGAAGCTCTGGAAGCCGCGATGGAGGAATTGCGGTAGGCCCTGGTTTAGCAAACCCTATTTCTGCGCGACATCCAAGAATAAGGTTTGGGAAGGGCACGGCTTCAGCCGTGCCGTCAAAGCCAACAAAGACGCTGGGCTTCAGCCCCTGAGGGCAGAGGCTTCCAATTCCTTCAACACCGCGCTGCAACGCTCGCACACCGTGGGATAATCTTTGTCTTCACCCACCCGAGTCGAATAATTCCAGCAGCGCTCGCACTTCAATCCATCCGCCTTCTTCACTTCAACGTGCACGCTGCCCGTGCCATTGCCCGACGCCTGAGTAACCGTTACCGCGGAGACGATGAACAGATATCGCAACTGATCGGCGTGCCGGGCCAGCACCGAATAAACCGGATCGGGCGCGGACAGAGCAACCTGCGCCTCAAGCCCCGTCCCGATCAGCTTATTGTTGCGTGCTTCCTCCAGCGCCTTGAGAACCTCATCGCGCACCGAGCGCAGCGTCGCCCAATCCTGGCCCGACGCATCTTCTTCAGTAAATGCCGCCGCGCTTTGCGCCTCACCCAGAATATCTTCCGCCGAGGGAAACAACGCGAGATGCACGCTTTCGCTGCGCCCGGCAACCTTCGGCAGATAGTCCCACACCTCTTCCGAAGTGAAGGTCATGATCGGCGCCAGCAGCCGCACCAGCGCCTCTCCAATCCGCCACACCGCTGTCTGAGCGCTGCGCCGCCCCTTCGCCTTCGGAGCGGAAATATAAAGCCGGTCCTTGAGCACATCGAAATAAAACGCGCTCAGGTCGACAATGCAAAAGTGATTCAGCCGGTGGTAGATCTTGTGGAAGGCGAACTCGTCATACGAACTCCTGACGTCTTTCGCAAACGCCAAGGTCTGGCGCAGCATGTACTGGTCGAGCGCTTCCATCTCCTCGAATGCAACCGCATCCTTCTGCGGGTCAAAGTCGCCAAGATTTCCCAGCACGTAGCGAAACGTATTGCGAATCTTTCTGTAATTCTCCGCCACCCGCTGCATCAATTGCTCCGAGCCCACTACGTCTTCGCGAAAATCGACCGACGCCACCCACAGCCGCACCACTTCTCCACCCAGCCGGCCTGCAATATCCACCGGATCCACGTCGTTGCCCCGCGACTTCGACATGGCCTGGCCCTTTTCGTCAAGCGTCCATCCCGGCGTTACCACGCCCTTATACGGAGGCGTGCCATGTGTGCCCATCGCGCACAGCAGCGACGACTGAAACCACCCGCGGTATTGATCGCCGCCCTCGAGATAAAGATCCGACGGCCACGGATACGCCGGCTCATCGGCGATTAACGCCAGATAGCTCGCGCCCGATTCCAGCCACACATCGAAAATGTCGGTTTCCTTCTCGAACTTCGTGCCGCTGCAATGCGGACACTTCGTCCCCGCAGGAAGAATCGAGTCCGGCTCCGAAGTGAACCACGCATCGGCCCCCGATCGCCGGAACAACTCGACAACTTTACGATTGATCGCAGGATCGTTCAGCGGCTTGCCGCAACTCTCGCAAAGAAAAACCGCAATCGGCACGCCCCACACGCGCTGCCGCGAGATGCACCAATCCGGCCGCGTCGCGATCATGTTCGACAACCGCTCTTCGCCCCATGCCGGATCCCACTTCACATGCTTGATCTCTTCCAGCGTCCGCGTGCGTAACGTGTCTTCCTTCGATTTCCCGCCCGGCATCGGCGTCTCCATCGAAATAAACCACTGCTCCGTCGCGCGGAAGATCACCGGATTATGACAGCGCCAGCAGTGCGGATAAGAATGCTCAGTCTTCTCCGCATGTAACAAAGCTCCCCGGCTCTTGAGCAAATCGATAATCGGCTGGTTCGCTTCCCATACGCGCTTTCCGGTATATTCTGGCAGCCCGTTGCGCAATATTCCTTTCTCGTCCACATTGCTGGTTGCGTCGAGCCCATACTTCACGCCGGTAAGAAAGTCCTCCGCCCCATGCGAAGGCGCAGTGTGCACCACGCCCGTTCCCGTGTCCATGGTGACGTACTCCGCCAGCACGCCCAGAATTTTTCGGTCCAGAAACGGATGCTGAAAATTCAGCCGCTCCATCTTTCGTCCCGGAAAGTGCGCCAACTCCCGCGGATTCGCTAAATTACATTTCTCAGCAACATCCTTCGCCAGCTTCGACGCAACGATGTAAACCTCGCCGCCCGATTCCAGCGCCACATACTCTTCATCCGGATGAAACGCCACCGCCATCGACGCCGGCAAAGTCCACGGAGTCGTCGTCCAGATAATGGTCGAAACTTTTTTCCCAGCAAGCGCCGTATCAATCCGAGCCGGATCGTCGAGCAGTGCATACTTCACCCAAACCGTCGGGCTGGTGTGGTTTTCGTACTCGACCTCCGCCTCGGCCAGCGCAGTCTCGTCGTGCATGCACCAATACACCGCGCGCAGGCCTTTGTAGACGAACCCATTTTCGTAAAACGAAAAGAAAGTCGACAGCACCACCGACTCATACTGCGGATTCATCGTCGCGTACGGCCGGTCGAAGCGCCCGAACACTCCAATCCGTTTGAACTGCTGCCGCTGCAAATCGAGAAACTTTTGCGCGTACTTCCTGCACTCCGCCCGCACATCCAGCGGACGCATCTGCAGCTTCTTACCGCCGAGTTCCTTATCCACCTTGATCTCGATCGGCAGCCCGTGGCAGTCCCACCCCGGCACGTACGGCGCGTCAAATCCCGCCATCGTCTTCGATTTGACGATGAAATCCTTCAGGCACTTATTCAGCGCCGTCCCTAGATGAATCGGCCCGCTCGTATACGGCGGCCCGTCGTGCAAAATGTAGCTGGGCGAACCTTTGCGGGCCTCGCGAATGCGCTGGTAAATTCCCGCCTCCTCCCAGCGCGCCAGCATTTTCGGCTCGTTCTGAGGCAGGTTGGCCTTCATGGGGAAGGCGGTTTTAGGCAGATTGATGGTGGCTTTCAGTTCGAGCGGCACCCGGTTCGATTCTCCAAATGTTTGAATCTCTTTATTATAGGGACGAGCAGCGCAGAACGTCCACGCGCGGGTAAGGCTGGTAGTGGCTGAATTTGAATCGCCGCCCAAATTCAGCCACTACCGTAAGGCTAGCGGCGCATTTGATTGTCATCCTGAACAAGCGTTCTTTGCGCAGTGAAGGATCCGGGCGAGCCGCGCGAAGTGTCGCGTTCTTTGCGACACGTTAATCGCGCGTTTGGCTCGCTTCCCTAAATCCCGCCCTCGTAGAGACTGCGGCGCATAAACGGCTCCGATCCCTCTTTACCCCGCCAGCAGCGCCACTCCCGCTGCCACCAGACTCGCCGCAATCCATCGCCGCCGATCCACACGCTCGTGTAAAAAAATCTTCGCCGCCACCGCGTTCCCAATAAATGTAAGCGAAGCCGCCGCCGGAGCCACCAGGCTAACCGCTCCCCACGACAACGCAAACAGCAAGCTGAAAAACGCCGCCGCCATCGCCGTGACCCCGAGCAGAAAGTTAGGATTGCCCAGCGTGCGCGCAATCACCGCGCGCAGTCCCTCGCGCCGCCACAACGCGCCCACATCCCCCACCTGCTTCATGGCGCGGGCCAGCAACGTGTCGCCAACCACCGAAGCCAAAGTCATGGCGACGATCGCCCCCCACGTGTAAACGGCCCTCATAACTCAACCCCATTGGGTGCCCCATTTCTCGCATCCTTTGCGAGAAGTGGGGATTTTGCTGCGCCGACGCCGCACAGTTCCTCCACCGGCCCGGCGGCACGGGGATGCTCCGTAAGCTCCGGCCCCCCCGCGACAAACCCCACGCCGCATGTAATCAGCGCAATCCCCAACCACCGCAGCGGACTAACGTGCTCGTGCAGGATGAATCTGGCCACGAGAGCCAGCAGCACATACCCCAGCGAAGTCGCCGGCAGAACATAAGTGAGATCGGCCCAGGAAAGCGCGGTCATGTAAGCGGCGAAAAATGCCAGCAGCACAAGAATCCCGCCCGCGACCCAGGGATTGAGCACCGCGAAAATAACGCTCTGTAGATGATGGAGAGAGATGCCGCCGACCTGCTTCATCCCGTGCGAGAGCAACGGGTCTCCGGCCGCGGCGAAGACCGTCACTCCGGCCAGCACAAGATACTTGCGTAAGTTCACTGGAAGTTTAGACGGTTGTAAGCGCCGGTTGTCATTCCGAGCAAGCGCTTTTTGCGTAGCGAGGAATCTGAGCGAGCCGCGCGATGTGGCGCGTTCTTTGCGCCACGATAATCGCGCGTCCGGCTCGCTTCCATATCAAGCCTTGGCGAGCTCAGCGGCAGCCTCTTCGCCATGCTGCTTCACCAGCTTGTTGCGCTGCGAGCGCAGCTTCAGGAACGTCTTGGCTTCTTTGTAAAGCCGCTTGCGGTCGTTGCTGTCGAACGCGGCCTTCCTCAGGATGCGGAACACGGCCTTGGGCCGGAAGTAATACTCGTCATAAAAACGGTGCACCGCGGAAAGAATTTCATCCGCCGGCAATCCTGGATACTCGATGTGCGCCAGTTGGTGCCCGCCCTCATCCACCATCTTGTTGTCGCCAACGATGAACCCATTCTTCATCGCGTAGTCATAAAGCTCGGTGCCGGGATACGCATGCGCCACGGAAACCTGAATCGTCTCCACGTCCAACTCTTTGGCAAACGCGATAGTAGTGTTGATGCTCTCCCGCGTCTCGCCCGGCAAACCCATGATGAAGTCGCCGTGAATGACCAGGCCAAGCTTGTGACAGTCTTTGGTGAACTGCCGCGCCCGCTCGACCGTCGCGCCCTTCTTGATGTTTTTCAGAATCTGCTGGTCGCCCGACTCGTACCCCACAATGAGCAGCCGGCATCCAGCTTCTTTCATCGCCTTTAGAGTTTCGTAATCCGTCGTCACCCGCGATGTGCACGACCACGTCAGGCCGAGTGGCTTCAGCTTGGCGCACAACTCGATGGTCCGCGCCTTCTGAATGTTGAAAGTGTCGTCGTCGAAGAAGAATTCCTTTACCTCAGGCCAGTACTGCTTGACCTTCGACATTTCCGCCGCAACATCGTCAGTCGATCGCTTGCGCCACGGATGTCCGCTTAATGTCTGCGGCCACAAGCAGAACGTGCATTGTGCCGGGCAGCCCCGCGTGGTGTAAAGCGAGACGTACGGATTCAGCAGGAACGGCACGTTGTAACGCGTAACGTCGAGATCGCGCTTGTAAATGTCGGTGACATGCGGCAGCGCATCAAGATCCTGAATCTGCGGCGCATCCGGATTGTGAACCGCCTTACCATCCTTCAAATATGAAATGCCGGCGATCTCCTCCAGCGGCTTGCCCTTGGCGTAATCGACCACGGCGTAATCAAATTCTTTGCGCGCCACAAAATCGATCGCGGGACAATCCCGCAAAGATTTTTCCGGCAGCACGCTCACATGCGGCCCTACAAAAGCAATCTTGATCTTCGGATTCGCCGCCTTGATGGCCTTCGCAAGACCAATATCCCCCGGGAACCCCGGCGTCGAGGTGAACAGCACCAGGAACTCGTAATCCTTGGCGATCTCAATCGTCTGCTCGGCTGAAATGTAGTGCGGAGGCGCATCCAGCAGGCGCGCTCCCTCCAACATCCCAGCCGGATAAGCCAGCCACACCGGGTACCAATAACTTTCGATTTCGCGGGTCGCAGGCCAACGGGAGCCTGCGCCACCGTCGAAGTTTTCAAAGGAGGGCGGGTTCAAAAACAGTGTCTTAAGAGGCATATTGGGCAAGTGTTTATTTTACCATCTGCGTTCGGCTTGCGTGCTGAGAAACCAGTGTTTATGCAGGTTCTTCGTCGAATGCTCAGTTTGATGCAGCGAACGGTAGAAAAGAGGCTTTGATTGTCATTCCGGGCAAGCGCTTATTGCGCAGCGAGAGCCTGCCCTGAGCTTGTCGAAGGGAATCTGGGCGAGCCGCGCGCCTCCACGGAGCCTGCCCTGAGAGAGCGCAAGCGACCGAAGGGCGCGTTTGGCTCGCTTCTTTCAACTTACTGCTATCGGCCCGGCTACCTCGATCCCAGCGCCCACCCCTCCAACTCTCCCGTAGAGCGCAGTAGTTCAACCTGGCTGCGTTCGAGTTCGAAGCTGACGTCCTGCAGCGCGATAAAACGTTCGCTGGCTTGGGCGCGGGCATCGTCCAGGTCGTGCAGATTAGCGCCGGAAGAAGCCATTCGTGTCTGAACGGCTTCGATACTTTTTTCGGCGATCTCGTACTCGAGTTCCGCGACGTCGCGGGCAGCCTGCATCTGGCTTACGCTGTTCTGCAGGCGCAACGTTTGTTCGGAAACCTGATTGCGCGCCGCCTCCGCCTGTTTCCTCGCCTTAAACGCCTCCGACTCCGCCTCCTGCACCCGGGCGTGTTGCGCAAGATTCAGGAAAGGCAAGTGGATGGAGATGCCGACCGTAGCGTTGTTGGGCTGGAAATGTTTGTAGTAGGCATCGTAATTGTTGAAGGTGGCGAGGTTGGCGTACTGCGCGGCAAAGTCGACGCTCGGCCACAGCGACCTGCGTTCTCCGGCTACGCGCAGATATTGCGCGCGTTCATGCTCCACGGCCGCCTGCACCACTGGATTGCTTTCCGTCGATTTGACCGGGAAATCCTCCTCTTGCTTTACCGCAGGCAAGGCCGGCACCGAGTCAGGATCGATTTCAATCGAGGCAACGGGCAGTCCCGTCAGCCTGGAAAGGCGCTCGCGCAGAACGTCGGCCGCACCTATAGCCTCGGCCAGACGCAAATGCACCCGCGCCACCGAGAGGTGGGCCTTGGTGCCCTCGATTTCGCTATCGACCCCCGCTTTGATGCGCTCCTCCACCGCTGACTGCATCTGCTCTTCCGCAGCTTCAACCTCGTGCAAGCGCGTCAAACGCTGTTGCCACTTCTCCAACTCCGCGTAGCTCAACACCGTATCCTGAATCACCTGGTTGCGTTCGTCCTTGATGTGCAGGTTACTGACGGTAACGTCGGACTGCGCCGCGCGGATAAAATCCTTCAGCGCCGGATTGATAAGCGCCGACTGCGCGTTCACGTTGAACAGCGAAGGCGCGGCCCCTTCCAGGCTAAGCGGAAAACCATCGGACCAGCCAATTCCCGCGCCCGCGTTCAATTGCGGTATATAGCTGTTGCGCAGCTCGCGATAGCTCGCCGAGGCATGCTGCTCGTCGGCGGCAGCGATGCTGATCCCAGTGGCATGTTTCAACGCGAGATCGACCGCCCTGTGCAGCGAGAGCGGCTCGGCCAGCAGGGAAGTGGGCAGGAATAAAAGCGCCACCAACAAAAGTTTATGACTGCGTGCACGCCACGAGTTACTCTTCATTGGTTTTTCACCTTCGTGATACCTGAAAAGATTCTACGGACAATCTGATGCGAGAGAAATGATAAGGATGGGTCGGCAAGGATGGATCGCCAAGGATGGACCGGCAAGGACGGACCGGCAAGGATGGACCGGCGGGGGCGGCCTGATAGGCGGCGCGCAGGCACTTCCGACCCCCGCCCTCAGTTTCCACCATAGGGCGCGAAACGATTCTATCTCCCGACTCACTATTTACATGGGGGCGGTCCGGCGGGGCTGGGCAATTCCTGGTCTTCGACGGTCCCGCCTCGTCTTCTCGATGTCCGAAAAAACGCCGCGGCCAGGGAGGATATCTTGCCCAATAAACCAACTATTGCCGCCAACATCTTCACGAACGGTGACGACATTGCAAATGTGAGAAAAGATCTCGACCAGCCAACCTGGGAGTGGGGCGTCGACAACGCTCTCAAGAATCTGATGCAGGTCGCGCCCTTTCAATCGAGTCAGCCCGTGCTGCAGCAAATAGCCCAAGCCAAGAAGAGAATATTGATCAGGCCGGCGCACGCCGGAGAAGAAACCCATTCCGACCCGGTCGCAGGAATCGATTCCTACGACTACACGACCGACGACGTCATTGACGCCACTCCGCAAGGCAGTCCGCCCCTTGCCTGCGCCGAAGGACCTGTTGCCAATCGCAATCTCACCAGCACTCCCCGTTTTCGCCAGGGCGACAGCTGGGATCCCAAACGCCTGGGTACCGGAGCCGGTTCCAACGTTTGCCTGTACTTCACCTCTCAGGACCACCTGAAGGAATTGATGAAGGCGGGTGGCCGGCCCGACGAAGTATTGCTGCATGAGTTGGTGCACTCGCTGCGGATGATGCTGGGCTGTTCTCTCTGTTTGTCGATGCCGGACGACTACGACACGGTCGAAGAATTCCACGCCATCCTGATTGCGAACATATATCGATCGGAGTGCGGATACACCAATCTCCGCAAGAATCACTTCGGCAAGTCAAACCTTCCCGATCCCGACGAGGGGCACTTCTACTCGACCTATAAAGACACGATCGACGCCTTCGCGCACCAGCGCGAGATGTGGGCGCTTACCCATACGCTTGCGACCGTGCGGTGCACATTCAACCCAATCCGCCGCTCTCTCCTGACCCCCGCCGGCCAATGGAAGTAGGCGACCGTACGACGATCACAAGGAGAGCGCACAGAAAGAATCATATGTGAAAAAGTCACGTTCGAGCAGGTTCGGGAAGGGCACGAATTTAATTCGTGCCGTTAAAGTCGTTGAAAATGAGCCCGCGCTTTAGCGTCTGAGATACGCCCCCCTGGATGTACAACGAGTTTTTCCACAACCTCCTCAAACCGGCGGCATAAAATCCCCCCGGCGTTCGGGCTTAATGGTCTGCTGAAAAATTCACGATTCGTATCAGAGTATTTTCGCGACTCGTATCAGGGTGTGCCTTCAGGCATACCGCAAACGCCTCTGTTTTCAGTAGCGCCTTCACAGTTTGCTGAAAAACTCACGATTCGTATCAGGGTATGCCTTTCAGGCATACCGCAAACGCTGCGTTTCCATTAGCGCCTTCAGGCGCTGCTTCGGTGCGACGAAATCTTCTTCGCAAATTGTTCACCCCAACTACCGCGTTACGCGCTTCAGCGCATCGCGGGCGCGTGCAAAGCTGGGAGCAATGGCCAGCGCCGCGCGATACTCCTCGGCCGCGGCCGAAGCATTGCCTTGTTTCTCAAAAAGCTCGCCGAGCAAATACTGCGCCTTAAATACTGGAGCTTCTTCCTCTGTATTGGAGAAAGAAAGATAGCGCCGTAAAAACCGCACCGCCATCGAATAGTCGCGTCCGGTTCGCAGCAACAAGCTGGCGCCATCCACCAGCGCCGCGGGATGATCGAGTTGACTCGACTCCATGGAGCGCAGAGCTTTCTCCATTTCATCCAGTCGATTCGTGTGCCGGTAGAAACCGGCCAGATTCAGCCAGGCGCGCGCGCCGTTGTGGCTGGCCGTGATGGCGGCGCGATATTCCTCCTCTGCCGCTGAGACATCCTTATTTTTCTCGGCAATCCGCGCCATGACCCAATGCGCCATCGCCGGATTCAACGGCGCAATTTGTTTTGCCTGAGCGCGGGCTTTGTCTTCGCCGCCGCCGACAATCCCCGGAGCCTCGATATAAAACTCGGCCAGATCCGTGCGCGCAACCCAACTATCGGGCGTGAGTTCGACCGCGCGCTCGAACTCTTTGCGAACCTTCCTGGCCAGGCCCGCGCCGCTGAAGAAACCAGCGTGATCGGCCTTCTGGCCGTAGATGCGGCCGAGCCACAGGTGATAGAGCCCGTTAGAGGGATCGAGTTGCGTGGCTTTTTCGCAATCTGGAATTCCAGCTTCCCATGCATCGAGCTCGAAATGCGCGCGGCAGAGCAGGTTGTAAGCCTCCGCCGTGGGAGAGTTTTGAATTTGCCTCTCCAGGGCTTGCATGGCCTCATCCACGCGGCCCGCAGCTAGAAGGTCTTGCGGAGTCTCGGCCGCGACCGCGAAACAGGTTAACCCCAACGACAGCAAGCCGACCAGGGTGTATGCCAAGGCAGAAAATATGCCCCTGAGGTGACTCCACTTCATCGGCTACTGCACCACCTTCACGCGGGCGCCATCGACCAGGGGTTTGGAGTCGACTGAGGATAAGGCCACGACCGCGTTTTCCGGAATCCCAGCCGTGATCTCGACGCGTGTAAGGTTTTGCAGCGAGACTTCCACGTTGCGCCTCACCAGCCTGTCGTCGACAACCTCGTAAACGTACGGCTTGGCGTCGTCCATGCGAACGGCTTCGCGCAGCAGCGTGAGCACGCCGCTGTGCTCCTTGGTAATAATGGTCACCGTAACATTCACGTTCGGCAGCAGCCGCCGATCATGGTTGTCCACGGTGCACGTAACCTCGCCCACATTGCGTGCGCCGCGAAGCTTCACGGTCGAGGGAGTGGTGCTGACCGTGCCGCTCCACGTTCGCTCCGGCAGGGCGTCCCACGTGACTTCGATCTTCTGGCCAGTCGCCAGGTGGCCGATATCGGGTTCATCGACGAAAGTCCGCACCAGCATCTTCGACAAGTCGCCTTCCTGCAGCAGCAGGTCTCCGGTTTGCACGTACGCGCCCTGCTTGATGGGAAGCGAGTAGACCGTGCCGTCGAAAGGCGCGCGCACGCTGGATTTTGCCAGCGCATCTTCGGCGGCTTCGTAGGCCGCTTGCGCCTCCGCACCCAACGCCTGAACCTTCGCAATCTCCGGCCGCGAGTAACGGTCTTTCTGTTTCTGCTCCTGCAGAGTCAGGTCGGCCTGGGCACGCTGCAAAGTTTCCTCCGCCTGCTGCACCTCCCCGGCGGAAGCCGCGCCCTGTTGTTGCAGGCGGCGTAGAGCGTCAAGGTTGCGCTGCGCCGTGTCACGCGCACTCCGGTCTTTGATGAGCTCCGCGTCGAGCGTGAGGACTTCTTCGCGGGTACCGCCGGTGCTGACCTCGGCCTGATTGGCCTGCGCTGCCTTGATCTGCGCCTGGGCGCGAGCCGCCAGGCTGCGCAAATCCGCGTCGTCGAGTTGCAACAGGAGTTCGCCCTTGCGAACGTGATCGCCTTCTTTGATGTACAGACGCTTCACCGTAGTCGCTGCCGGCGCATGCGCCTCAAAATTTTGAATGGGCTCGATTTTGCCGTTAGTGGAAATCAGGCTGCGAATGGGTCCCCGCTCTACCGTGGTAGCGCGCACCTTCAACGGCCCGGGCCGCGTGAAGATAGGGATCACCGCCAGCGCCGCAAGCACTCCCACCACCAGCCAGGTTCGGCCCTTGCGCGTCGCCGGCCGGCCATTCGAATTATTGTTGGTTCCTGCCAACCAGTTATCTTTCAGGCAGTTATCTGTCAGGCAGCTATCTGTCAGCGCACGGCGGGGACAACTGCAAGCATCAATTTACCACTGCCACGCCTGCCAGTGGACGCCGCTTCCCCAGGCCGTTGCCTGTTTAGATGCCGCCGGGGAGTGTCGGATGCGTGTCCAGAGGCCTGCCCTTGGAGAGCGCTCCGCGCAGCCTCACCAAGAATCTTAGTCCCATCGCTGGGAGAGTGCGACAATGTTTAATTGTCACGATTTAATAATCATGAACGATTTCCCAGAATTCATGAAGCATCCTGCGAACCGGATCGCAGTCTCGAGTCAGGCGACTCCAGGCGTTGAAGGTTACGTCTTCGATGGCGCCGAGGGTAGCCAGATGGCCTTTTGGACCTGCCGCGAAACTGCATCATCCTCCGCCCACACTCACGAATACGACGAATACATGATCGTGGTGCAAGGCTGCTATACCCTGATCATCGATGGCGAGCGGATTCTGCTGAAGGCGGGCGAAGAATATTTCATTCGGCGCGGGAAGCCGCACGGTGGCGAAGTCATCGCCGGCACCAGAACAATCCACGCATTTGGCGGCCATCGCGCCGACCGCGTCCCGCCTCCTGGCAGAACATGACTTGATGTGGGAGTAGCGCTCCCTCACGCAGCTTCGACTAGCCCCGCGACTTTCACCCGACCGCTGTGTTCCTAGCGGTGTGGGCTGCAGACGTTCTGTCGTAGGCCCTGTTCTGCCACGTCCGCTCCCATAGTTCAAACTCGAGGTCGTTCGCATGCCCCTCCGCCCGCCGCTTTCCTCGCTTGCATCGCTCGCCGGCTTCTTCCTGCTCTTATCCGTAGCCGGCCTTGCACAAGCTCCGGCGCCGCTTTGCCAGCCTATCGTGACTGCGCCGACAATCGTCGCCACCCATGACCAGATCGTCGAGGCCGGCCGCAAAGCTGAGCCGCCTCTGATCGACACCAAGGGCTTCGGCTTCGCCTGGCCGGACACTCAAATGGGTGTAATCAAGACCGCCGAGGGCTACGAGTGGTTTACCAGCGACGGCGCATTCCACCCCCGCCAGATTTGGCAAGGCCAGTGGGTCGGCAACAACAATTACGGATCGGTGACCACCACTCTGGGTACGCTCGACAACCCGCTCGGCACCGGCGCACCGCGGGACGTAACTATCTCACCGAATCCCGATCCGGCTGTGAACCCCAACTATTCCGGCTACACCTACATTGGCGGAGGCCCGGTCTATCAGGTTCCCGAAGGCAAAACCGGCGCGGGCAATCTGCTCGTTGGCTATCATGCCGAAACCCCTACCAACACGCTCTATGCAGTCCACGGTCTGGCCGCATCTTGGGATAACGGCCTGCACTGGACCGACCTTGGCGAAGTGGTGCGCCCCAATCAGTCCTTCGCCTACCAACTCGCCCCCGGCTACGACGAAATCGGTGACGGTCCGCTGGTGGAATCGCCCGACGGCAAATATTTCTATTTCTATTTTCCCGACTGGCCCGCCGGCACTACCACCACCACTCACGTCTCCGTGGCGCGCGTACTGATGAACTCCCTTCTGGACGCCGCTTTCGGACCGGGCCATCCGCACGCGGTTCCCTTCGAGAAGTTCTACGAAGGCACGTGGAATCTGCAACCCGGCATCGGCGGTGCCTCCACCGACCTCAGTCCGAACTGGCAGCCGCAACAGGGAGGTTATCTCGACATTCACTTCAATAGCGCCCTGCAGCGCTACGTGATGATTGTGGACAACGACACAACCTTCTATTATGCGGAGTCTATCGACGGCCTCAGTTGGACGTCCCCTATATCCTTGGGCGATTATGCCAACGGCGTAACGACCCTCGCGCCTTACCCCAGGGCAGTCGGCATGGGCGACAATCCGCATATCTTAGGGAAGAGCTTCTACGTCTACTACACGTTCCTACACGAAGAAAATGGAGGCTTGCCCAGGGAAGGCAACTCGCTACGCCGCTTTACCATCACGTGCCCCTGACGGCTACGCGCGTCGGCGCGCCATGCGCACGAAACTATCACGCTACAATACCTCCATGCCAAAACCGCCGCGCTACACGCCCGAGCACGCCGCCGCCGGGTTGGACGCCAAGTTTCCCGAGATCGAAACCTGGCCGAATCAGTTTCCCGGATACGAAATAGTGATCGACGATCCGGAGTTCACCTCCGTGTGTCCGAAGACCGGCTTGCCGGATTTCGGCGTCATCACGCTGCGTTACCAACCTGCCAAGCTGTGCCTGGAACTGAAATCCTACAAGGAATATCTTCAGTCCTACCGCAACCTCGGGATTTTTCAGGAGAACATCGTCAACCGCGTGCTCGAAGACGTAGTGCGATGGGCGAAGCCGGTATGGGCCGAGGTGAAGGGAGACTTCCGCCCCCGCGGCGGAATTTCGACGACAGTTGTGGCAAGGTGGCCACGCGGGAAAAGGCGTAACTAAATTCTCTCCGGCCGAGTTGCGCGATTCGTATCAGGGTATGCCTGTAGGCATACCGCGAGTGCCGCGTTTTTTCAATGGCGCCTTCAGGCGCTGCGCGTGTGCATCCGAGTTCTTCAGGAAACTGTTTAGCCGGCGGTCCGCTCCTTTGATCCATTTATTAAGTGGCCTCTAGCGCAGCTTCCCATATTCCGCCTTCGCCTGCCGCAGGATGGGAATATCGGCATCGGCATCTTTCCAGATTGCAAAAAAATCCTGATACGCAACCTTGCCTCTAGCTGGATCTCCCGCCAAAACATAAGCCCTGCCCAGTCCCAGGTGAGCGAGCGCCCCAATCGGTTCATTCAGGACGACGCCGGGGTGATCGAGAATCTTCTGAAATTCCGCGGCCGCGGCCGACCCTTGTTTCGCGGCCAGATCGGCCTCGCCCCGCAGGTAGACCGGATACAAAAGGAAAGTCAGGTTCTGCGATGCCGCGCCCAGTTCGTAAGGCGCAGAGGGTGCAAGAGC
>JBEKHS010000022.1:0-83153 GCA_050012155.1 Candidatus Sulfotelmatobacter sp.
CGGGCGACAATGTTTCACTCGTGATCGAGTTGATCACGCCGGTGGCGATGGAGAAAGGCCTGCGCTTCGCCATCCGCGAAGGCGGGCACACGGTCGGCGCGGGTACGATTGCGGAGATTGTGCAGTAGGGTGTAGCGCGGACGCCCTCGTCCGCGTGCATGCAGTATCGATAAAAGGTTCGCGAGCGAGGGCGCCCGCGCTACATGAGCAATGCGGCTTGCATCCTGCCGCAAGTTCTTTCCTCTCGAAGATATCGGGAGGGGTAAAGAGAGTGAAACGTGATTGGAAAAGAAAGAATTCGCATCCGGTTGAAGGCTTACGATTATCGCATTCTGGATCAGTCGACGGGCGAGATTGTGGAAACCGCGCGCCGCACCGGGGCACAGATCGCGGGGCCGATTCCATTGCCCACGATGAAAAACAAATACTGCGTGCTGCGTTCGCCGCACGTGGATAAGAAATCGCGGGAGCAGTTCGAGATCCGCACGCATAAGCGGCTGCTCGATATTCTCGAGCCGACGCAGCAGACGGTCGATGCGCTGATGAAGCTCGATCTGCCCGCGGGCGTGGATGTGGAGATCAAGGCGTTCGGGAAAGAGCATAAGTAGCTTATGTGGGGACAGCCGCCCTCGGCTGTCCGGCGGAGCGAAGCTCCGCGGTTTTCGCGGGCGAGGGCGCCCGCGCCACATTGCCAGCCAATAGCCGTCGTAATGACGAGCCAAGCTGGATGGAGACGAAGATGGCAACGAAGGTTACGGGCATTCTGGGCAAGAAGGTCGGCATGACGCAACTGTTTGACTCGAAGGGCGATGTGCGCCCGGTCACGGTGCTGCAGGCCGGTCCTTGCGTCGTGACGCAGCACAAGTCGGCGGTGAAAGACGGCTACGAGGCGGCCCAGATCGGCCTGGTTGAATTCGTCAAGGAGTCGCGCCTGACCAAGCCGGCGCGCGGACACCTGGCGAAGAACAATCTTCCGCCAGTAAAGTTCATGCGCGAAGTGCCGCTCGAAACCGATGGCGCGGCCGACAGCGACGTGACCGTGAAGGTCGGCGACCGCGTGCTGGTCGAAATTTTTGAAGGCGAGAAATTCGTCGACATCGTCGGAGTCAGCAAGGGCAAGGGCTTTCAGGGTGTGGTGAAGCGGCATCATTTTGGCGGCGGTCCCAAGTCGCACGGATCGATGTTTCAGATCACGGGTTCGATTGGCTCTTCGGCGTTTCCTTCGCGTGTGTTCAAGGGAATGCGCATGTCGGGACATATGGGGCATGATCGTGTGACGCAGCGCAACCTGAGAGTTTTAGGTGTAGATAAGGAAGAAAATTTACTGGTGGTGGAAGGCAGCGTTCCGGGGCCGCAAGGCGGATACATCGTCATCATCAAGGCTAAGAAGCCGCCCAGAGAGCGCCGCGGGTTTGCCGGTTCGGCCACGGTCGATCCGTTGAAGGCAGCGAAGAGGGCAGCGAAGAAAGCGTAGAACAGTGATCAGTGGCCAGTGGCCAGTGATCAGAAATGCAAAAACAATGGCAACGATTGATATTCACGATTTGAGCGGGAAAAAGGTCGGGACCTTCGAACTCGCTGATGAGATATTCGGCGCGGTCAACGAAGATCTGCTCTGGGAGGCGGTGAAGCACTACCGCGCCGGGCAACACCGAGGCACGCACGCGACCAAGGCCCGCTGGCAGGTTTCCGGCTCGGGCAAAAAGCTGTGGAAGCAGAAGGGCACCGGACGCGCCCGCATCGGTTCGATCCGTTCGCCGCTGTGGAGGCACGGCGGTACGGTGCACGGTCCGGTTCCGCGCTCTTACGACTATGCCTTCCCGCGCAAAAAACTTCTGGGTGCGTTGCGCTCGGCGCTGGCGGCGAAATTCGCCGATGGCAAGCTAACCGTGGTCAAAGCGTTCGATGTGAAAGAACCGAAGACCAAAGAATTGCGGGCGGCGCTGGACGCGCTGAAGGTTGAGAAAACGGTGCTGATCGTGGAAGCGCCGAATGCGGCGAACCGCAATCTGGAACTGAGTTCGCGCAATATCGAAGGCCTGGAGCTGATCGCGGGCAATGAAGTTCATCCTTATCACTTGCTGCGATATGATCGCGTGATTTTTTCTCATCCCGCGATCGAAAAATTGCAGCTTACTTTGAAAGACACATTGCCCAAGCGGCAGCGCAAAGCGGCGAAGGAAGACGAGGGCGCAAAGAAGGCGTCGGCGGCTCCGCGCAAGCGCACGCGTCATGAAAAAGCGGCGGAGGTGGCCTAGGGCCTAATCATTTATGAAATCTGCATACCAGATCATTCGCCGTCCCGTGATCACCGAAAAAGGTTTAGCGATCAAGGAACTCCAGAACACGCTGGTCTTCCAGGTCGCGCCGGGGGCAACCAAGACCGAAGTGAAGCAAGCGGTGCAGACGATTTTCAAAGTCAAAGTTCTTTCTGTGCGCACGGCGATGTATCCCGGGAAAGAGCGGCGCCGGGGAAAATTTGCCGGCTACCGTCCGGACTGGAAGAAGGCGTATGTTCGGCTGCGCGCCGGCGAGAAGATGCCGGAGTACGCGCAGAATTTGTAAACCAGCTATCACCATCAGCCGTCAGCTATCAGCAGTCGACGGTGTGAGGCTGAGAGCCGACAGCTGAAAGCTAAGAGTTTTTTATGCCGATCAAAACATATCGACCGACGACGCAGACGTTGCGCTATCGCACGACCATCGTCAACGACGACATCACGACGATGCATCCGCACAAGCCGCTGGTTGAACCCAAGCCACGCACCGGCGGGCGCCGCAACTCGGGCGACACGACCATGCGCTTCATTGGCGGCGGGCATAAGCGCAAGCTACGCATCATCGATTTCAAGCGCGACAAGACGGGCATCCCGGCGACGGTGACGACCATCGAGTACGATCCCAACCGCTCGGCGCGCATTGCGCTGCTGGCCTACGCCGATGGCGAGAAGCGCTACATTCTGGTCCCCGAAGGAATGAAGGTGGGGCAGAAAGTTTTGAGCGGTCCGGACGCTGACATTCTCATAGGCAACGCTCTGCCGCTGCGCAACATTCCTCCCGGCACCTCGATTCATAATCTGGAACTGAAGCCGGGCAAGGGCGCGCAGATGGTACGTTCGGCGGGAGGAGCGGCGCAGTTGATCGCGAAAGAATCCGATTACGCGCTGGTCAAGCTGCCTTCGGGCGAGACCCGCAAGATTTCGCAGGATTGCATGGCCACCATCGGGCAGGTGGGCAATCTCGATCACGAAAACGTCACCATCGGCAAAGCGGGACGCTCGCGCTGGCTCGGCAAACGTCCCCACAACCGTGGCGTATCGATGAATCCAGTCGATCATCCGCATGGCGGGGGCGAAGGCAAGACTTCGGGCGGCAGGCATCCGGTGACGCCGTGGGGGCAGCCGACGCGCGGGTACAAGACGCGCAACAACAAGCGGACGGATAAGTTTATTGTGAACCGGCGGAGCAAGTAGAGGTCGAGTGCTGGCGGTTTGTTCGCCGGCGAAAAACAGATTCCTCACCCGCATCGAACGCGGGTTCGGAATGACAAAAGTCTGATGGGAGCTGTCGGCCGAGAGCTGACGGCTGAAAGCTGAGAGCTGAATTTATGGCACGTTCAACCAAGAAGGGCGCGTTCGTGGATGGCTTCCTGATGTCGCGGGTGGAGGCCATGAATTCGCGCAACGAAAAGAAAGTTTTGCGCACCTGGTCGCGGCGATCGACCGTGGTTCCGGAGATGGTGGGGCACACGATTGCGGTGCACAACGGAAAAAAGTTTATTCCGGTGTATCTCACGGAGAACATGGTGGGGCACAAACTGGGCGAGTTCAGCTTCACGCGCAACTTCAAGGGCCACTCCATGCGGGCGGCGACGGAAGTGGCGGCGAAGCCGGCGGGCATTCCGGGAGGTCCGGGAGCGATTACTCCTTCCGCGCCATCTGCTCCGGCGCCGAAGGGATAAAACGGTTTAGGCCCTAGCCCTTAGCTTAACCACGGTTAAGAGAGCGAAGAGGCTTAGGCAGACTTAGGGACAGAGTCGAGATTATGGAATTCCGAGCGGAAATGCGTTACTTGCGAGTGTCGCCGCAGAAGGCGCGCCTGGTGCTGGAGTTGATCAAGGGGCGCAAGGTGGAAGAGGCGCGCAACACGCTGCTGTTCACCAAGAAGCGGGTGGCGGCGCACATCGGCAAGCTGCTGCAGTCGGCACTGGACAACGCAAACTTTCTTAGCGCCGAGAAGAATCTTGACGTTGAGATCGATAACTTGTACGTGAAGAGCGCCATCGCCAACGACGGGCCGCGCATGAAGCGCATCCGTCCGGCGCCGCAGGGACGCGCCTTCCGCTATCAGAGGCGCATCTCGCATATCACGTTAGTACTCGCGGAGCGAGGTAACGGTGGGGCGCACATTTCCGGGCAGACGCGGCCGGCGAGTGCGGCGGCTCCGAAGCGGCGAGCGCCGGTGGCGAAAAAAGCAGCGGGCGCTGGCAAGAAGAGCAAAGCGGCTGCGAAGTAGGGGATGGAATTCCCACTTCTCGCGCAAAGAACGCGCGAGAAATGGGGCACCCGCTTTTTGGAAATGATAGTGACGAGTTTTTTTGGATTGATTTAGGAGAAGCAATGGGACAAAAAGTCCATCCTTATGGTTTTCGCCTCGGCTACACCAAGCCGTGGAAGTCGCGCTGGTTTGTGGAGCGCGATTACGACAAGCTGCTGCTCGAAGACATCAAGCTGAAGAACGAATTGAAGGACAAGCTGAAGTCGGCGGGCGTGAGCGCAATCGAGATCGAGCGTCCCGGCAACAAGCTGCGCATCATCATCAAGACGGCGCGGCCGGGAATTATTATCGGGCGCAAGGGCGCGGAAATCGACAAGCTGAAGGGTGACCTGCAGAAGCGCACGTCGCGCGAAGTGTTTGTCGACATCCAGGAAGTGCACAAACCCGAACTCGACGCGCAGCTGGTGTCGGAGGCGATTGCGCTGCAATTGGAGAAGCGCGTGGGCTTTCGCCGCGCCATGCGCAAGGCGGTGGATTCGGCGCTGCGCTTCGGCTGCAAGGGCATCAAGGTGCGGGTAAGCGGGCGGCTGAATGGAAATGAAATCGCGCGCTCGGAGTGGTACTTACAGGGACGTTTGCCGCTGCACACCCTGCGGGCCGACATCGAGTACGGCTTTTCCGAAGCGAGGACGACTTACGGCGTAATCGGAGTGAAGGTTTGGGTTTACAAGGGCGAGATTTTGCCGACCAAGAAGCGGGAGCAGCAGACGGGCGTGGGAGCGTTTTGAAATAGCTGTCAGCCATCAGCCCTCAGCCGTCAGCGAGACGGAGTGGGTTTGGCTGAGAGCTGACGGCTGAAGGCTGAGAGCTTATTTATGTTGATGCCAAAGAAAGTGAAGTACCGCAAGCAGCAGCGCGGGCGCATGACCGGGAAAGCCTGGCGCGGAAGCACGCTGGCATTCGGCGATTTTGGGCTGAAGGTGCTCGAGCCGGGATGGATTACCGACCGCCAGATCGAAGCCAGCCGCGTGGCGATGACCCGCTTCGTGAAGCGCGGCGGGAAGATCTGGATTCGGGTGTTTCCGGACAAGCCGGTGACCAAGAAGCCGGCCGAAACCCGCATGGGTAAAGGCAAGGGCGCGCCCGATCATTGGGTTGCGGTGGTGAAGCCGGGCAAGATTTTGTTTGAGATGGAAGGGGTCACGCTGGTGGACGCGACCGAAGCCATGCGGCTGGCGTCGCACAAGCTGGCGCTGCGCACGACCCTGGTCAAGCGCGAAACGGCGCACTAGAAAACAGCCATCAGCTTTCAGCCGTCAGCTCTCAGTAAAAGCGCTGGCGGGAAAGCTGAAGGCTTAGAGCTGAAAGCTGAGAGCATTTTATGAAGACAGACAAAGTCAGAAACCTAACCGACGAAGAGCTGCAGCACCAGGGGCAGGACTTGGCGGACCAGTTGTTCAAGCTGAAGTTCCAGCTGAACATGGGCCAGACCGAGAGCCTGAAGAAGATTCGCGGGCTGCGCAAGGATATCGCGCGCGTAAAGACTATTCTAGGCGAGCGCACTCGCGCCGCAACGGAGAAACGCTAATGGCGGAAACCGCAACCGGAAAATCTGCGACCCCGAAAAGCGAGCAGGTGCAGGGACGGCGCAAGGAAGTGGTGGGAGAAGTGGTCGCCAACCGCATGCACAAGACGATCGTGGTCAAGGTGACGCGCAAGAAGGCGCATCCGTTCTACGGCCGCGTGGTGGCGCGCAACAAGAAGTTCTACGCGCACGACGAAAAGAACGAAGCGCACGTGGGAGATGTGGTGCGGATCGAAGAGACGCGTCCGCTGTCGAAATTGAAGCGCTGGAAGTTGAAAGATATCGTGCGCAAGACGACGCTGGTGCCGGAGATCGTGCTGGAGCAGGATGCTAAGTAAGGAAGCGTGCCGGGAGCGCCCTTCGAAGGGATGGTTCCAGTGAGTCTCCGAGTTCCTTCGCGGCAAAGAACGCCGCTCAGGATGACAAAGCTCGGGATGAGAGAGTGAACGGGAGATTGCCATGGCTGTGATGATGAGAAGCATGCTGGAGGTGGCCGACAACTCCGGCGCCCGCAAGCTGCAGATGATTCTGCCGCTCGGAGGGTCGACCGGGCTGAATGCCGGCCTCGGCGACATAATCACCGCCGCGGTGAAGGAAGCCGCTCCCGATGGCCAGGTGCAGAAGGGCAAAGTGGTGAAGGCGGTGATCGTGCGCACGCGCAAGGAGCATCGGCGGCGCGACGGCACCTACATCCGCTTCGACCAGAACGCCGCGGTGCTGATCAACGATGCGGGCGAGCCGGTGGGGACGCGCGTCTTCGGTCCTGTGGCCCGCGAGCTGCGCGAGAAGAAGTTTTTGAAGATCGTTTCATTAGCGCCGGAAGTGATTTAAGGGTCGAGAAATTGAGCGATTTTGCGATCGGGTGATTTGGCGATTGAAGATCAAGACTGCAGACGGATGGTTTTTAATCGCTCGATGACTCAATCGCCCAATCGCTAAATAGGGGTTTATGAGAACTGTCAGCACAGTGCACAAGCGAGTGGATATCCGGCGTAACGATACCGTCAAGGTGATTACGGGCCGGGATAAGGGCAAGGAAGGACGCGTGCTGCGCGTGTTTCCCGACGACAACAAGCTTCTGGTCGAACATGTAATGATCGTGAAGAAGCATGTGCGGCCGAATCCGCAGCGCAACATCGCAGGCGGCATCGCGGAGCAGGAGAGCCGGATCGCGCTCTCGAACGTGCAACTGGTCTGTCCCAGCTGCGGCCCGGTGCGCATCGGACACGAAATGCGCGGGGACCGTAAGGTTCGGGTGTGCAAGAAGTGCGGAACGACGCTGGATAAATGATTGAAAGATCGGGCGATCGGGTGATTGAGCGATTGAAAAGCTGAGGGAATAGGGTTTTCAATCGCCAAATGGCTCAATCGCAAAATCGCTCAATTCTCACGAACCGGTAACCACTCCGAAACCGTGGGAGGAGATTAAAAAAGAATATGGCAAAAGATAAAGACAAGAAGGGATCGAAGGACTCGGCGCAGGAGCAGAAGGCTCCGGCGCAGGCTCACCACAGCGCCAAGGAACGGCCGCGGTTGCGTTCCAAGTTCGAGAAGGAAGTCGCGCCGGCCCTGTTGAAGGAACTCGAGCTGAAGAATGCGATGGCGGTTCCGCGCCTGAATAAAATCGTGGTGAACATGGGCATGGGCGAGGCTACGCAGAACTCGAAGGTGCTTGATCCCGCGGTGAACGAACTGGGCCAGATTACCGGCCAGAAGCCGATCGTGACCAAGGCCAAGAAGTCGATCGCGGCGTTCAAGGTGCGCGAGGGGCAGGCTATCGGAACCATGGTGACGCTGCGCGGCGACCGCATGTACGAATTTTTTGACCGGCTGGTGAACATCGTGCTGCCGCGCGTGCGCGATTTCCGTGGAGTTTCCACCAAGTCGTTCGACGGCCGCGGCAATTACACGCTGGGTCTGCACGACCAGTTGATCTTCCCGGAGATCTCTTACGAGAAGGTCGACAAACAAAAGGGAATGAACGTAACCATTGTGACTACGGCGGCGAATGACAATCAGGCGCGGACGCTGCTGAAGCACCTGGGCATGCCGTTCCGGACGCAGTAGGTTTCGCAGTTTTAGGTTCGCGATACAGATTCTTTTAAGGATTTCATGACTACAGCAAAACGAGTTAAAGACGCTAAGATCGAAAAGAAGTTTGAGCTGGCGCGCGACAAAAAGGAAAAAAGGCCGAAGTTCTCCACGCGCCGACACAACCGCTGCAAGATATGCGGACGGCCGCGCGCTTATCTGCGCAAGTTTGGCCTGTGCCGTTTGTGCTTCCGCGGGCTGGCACTGCGTGGGGAGATTCCGGGAGTCGCGAAGTCGTCCTGGTAAGGAAGCTTCCGCCCGGGGTTCGATGAGCGGGAGATCCTTCGCGGCAAGGGCGCCGCTCAGGATGACAAAGCGAGACAAAAGGCGTCTCGCTCAGGATGACAAGGTCCGAGTAATGAGCGTCATGGGTAGGCTGTAACGAAGCCGCTGCAGGTTCTCCGCTGAACGCGGAGCGAACGGGCGGCGAGAGGAGAAACAAACGATGAGGTTGACCGATCCGGTCGCAGACATGTTGACGAGGGTGCGCAACGCGCTACAGGCGCGGCACCAGAAGGTGGACGTTCCGGCTTCGCGGCTGAAGGTGGAGATCGCCCGCATTTTGAAGGAAGAGGGCTATATCTCGAACTTCAAGGCCACGGAGGAGGAAGGTCACAAAGTCATCCGGATCTACTTGAAATACGGCGCGCACAACGAGGCGGCGATTTCAAAGGCGGAGCGCGTTTCGCGACCGGGCTGCCGCGTCTACGTGCGGCGCAGCGAGATTCCACGGGTGCTGGGCGGCATGGGAATCAATATTCTGACCACGCCGCGCGGCGTGATGACTGGGCGGCAGGCGCGTAAAGAAGGTGTGGGTGGCGAGTTGTTGTGCGAGATTTGGTAAGAGCTTCGAGCGGCGGGCTTCGAGCCATGAGCAATCATTTTAGGTTTGCTCGCGGCTCGCAGCCCGTAGCTCATGGCTAGAGAGAGCTTATGTCACGAATTGGAAAAAAGCCGATCCCGATCCCGAAAGGGGTGACGGTCAAAATCGAAGGCAACACGGTGCTGGTGCAGGGGCCAAAGGGCAAGCTGGATACGGCCCTGCCCACGGGCATCAAAGTGGAGCAGAAGGACGGAAACATTGTCGCCATCCGCGAGAACGATTCGCAGGCTGCTCTGCACGGACTGGCGCGGGCGCTGGTCAACAACGCGGTCGAAGGCGTGACCAAGGGCTGGACGCGCGAGCTGGAGATCGTCGGCATCGGCTACCGCGCCGAGATGAAGGGCAAGGGGATGGTGGTGTTCAACCTGGGCTATTCGCATCCCATCGAGTATCCGTTGCCGACCGGCGTCGAAGCCGCAGTCGATCCCAAGCAGACCAAGATCTCGCTGACTGGGATCGATCGGCAGCAGGTGGGCCAGGTGGCGGCCGAGATGCGCTCGCTGCGTCCGCCTGATCCTTACAAGAACAAGGGTGTGCGCTACGCGGGCGAGAGATTGAAGAAGAAGGTGGGCAAGACCGGAGCGAAATAAGAATCGTCCGGGGCCGGACCGTCGACTAAGGGACAGAGTCTATGTTTACGAAGAAATCGAAGAATCAAAAGCGCGGGCATATTCACGACCGCATCCGCAAGAAGATGCAGGGGACGGCGGAGCGGCCGCGGCTGAATGTATACCGCTCGCTGAATCACATTTATGTGCAGGTCATCGACGACCTGCATGGGCAAACGCTGGTTTCGGCGAGTTCGGCCGAAGGCAAGAAGGAAGACCGGCGCACCGGCGGCAACGTCGCGGCTGCGAAGACCGTGGGCAAGACCATCGCAGAGCGCGCCAAGGCCAAGGGTGTGAGCAAGGTTGTGTTTGACCGCGGCGGCTACATTTATCACGGCCGCGTGAAGGCGCTGGCCGATGCGGCGCGCGAAGCAGGACTTCAATTTTAGCGCAAGATGCGATGGAGTTGAGAGCATGGGCAGCGAACAAATAGTCAGAATTGACCTGGAAGAGGAAGAGCGCAGGATCCAACCGGAGCTAGAGGACTGGTTACCCCGCCTTGGCGACACGCTTCTGATCTCAACAGGGGAGGCTGCCTTTGTCGATTGCACGGGTGCCACTGGGTGGGGAGAAGAAAGAAGCCCGGTCGGACGTAATTCTCTATACTCCAGCGGATATCTGCTTGCGGCGGATCGCTTAGTTGAATCGTTATTGGGGGCTGCTTTTGAAGACGCGTTAATTTACCCCATTTTCTACTTGTACCGACACCATGTGGAGTTGGAACTGAAAGGGTCGATTTCCCTCTTTTTGAACTGGCTTCACGGGGGCACTTCCGAGGAACGTGACAAGCAGCTTCAGAAGCTCACGCGTGAACATAGTATTCAAGCGCTCTGGGACACACTGAAATCGTTGGCGCCACAGATTGCCGCCCAGATGCCTGCAGCGGCAACTGAGGCATTTGAGTCCTTAGTGCAGCAGATCAATACCCATGACGGAAAGTCGGAAGCAGCAAGGTACGCGTTCTACCGCGACGGAAAACAAACGTTGCTAGGGGTGGACGAAGTTAATTTGCATAACCTGAGGGTTCAATTCCATAAGGTCTCCCACTATTTGGGAGCCTTTAAAGAGGCGATACATCAGGAGATTGATCCCGAGGAATAATCAGGATGCCAACAGTAATCAAGAAGCTCGACCCAAATTCGTTCCAGTTGAAAGACCAGGTTGTGGCCATCAACCGCGTCACCAAAGTGGTGAAGGGCGGCAAGAACCTTTCGTTTGCCGCGCTGGTGGTGGTGGGCGATCCATCGGCGGCGGTGGTGGGCCATGGCGCGGGTAAGGCCAAGGAAGTTCCGCAGGCGATTCGCAAGGCCATCGAATCGGCGAAGAAGAATCTCATCAAGGTCAACCTGACGCAGACTTCGATTCCGCACCTGATTCTGGGGCGCTATGGCTCAGGCAAAGTCCTGTTGAAGCCAGCTCCGGAAGGCACGGGCGTGATCGCCGGAGGCGCGGTGCGAGCGGTGATGACGTCGGTGGGAATCCAGAACGTCCTCACAAAGTCGATCGGCACCACTAACCCGCACAATGTGATCAAGGCGACCTTCGACGCGTTGCGGCATTTGAAAAGCAGAGAGAGCGTCGCGGCCATGCGCGGCAAGACGATGCAGGAGCTGTAGCAGTACCGAGTACCTAGTACCTAGTACCTAGAAACGGCGCTCAGGATTGAGGAATTATCGATGACGACGAAGAAACCGAAGGCAGTTGCCGGGAAGATTCACTTAAAGTGGGTGGTTTCGGCCATTTGCGCTCCGGTGAAACAAAAGCTGGTAGTCAAGGGTCTGGGATTTACCCGGCTGAACCAGGTGATCGAGCGTCCGGACAATGCGGCGATTCGCGGCATGGTGGCGAAGGTTCCACATCTGGTGGAGATCTTGAAGTAGCTGCGAGCTGCGAGCCTCGGGCTTCGAGAAGAGCCCGTTTTGCTCACGACTCGTAGCTCGAAGCTCAGAGCTTACTTATGAATTTATCCAACATTCGAGCACCGAAGAAGGCCACCGAAAAGCGCAAGCGGGTGGGGCGCGGCATGGGCTCCGGCATGGGCAAAACGTCCACTCGCGGACACAAAGGGCAGCGTTCGCGCACCGGTTCGCGCATGATCCGCGGCTTTGAAGGCGGCCAGATGCCGCTGCACCGGCGCATGCCGAAGCGCGGCTTCACCAACATCTTCCGCAAAGAATTTAATATTGTCAGCCTGGAGCGGTTGGCGGCGCTGGGCGCGGAACTGCACGCCTCGGCCATCACGCCGGATGTGCTGCGGAAGGCCGGAGTGATCAAAGCCAAGCTGCCGGTAAAGATTCTCGGGGACGGCGAACTCACCATCGCCATCACCGTGCATGCTCACAAATTCTCCAAGTCGGCGCAGGAGAAAATCACCAAAGCAGGCGGCAAGGTTGAGGTCTTGCAGTAATGTTTGAAAAGCTGGCGAACATCTTCCGCATCCCGGACCTGCGCAAGCGGGTTCTGTTCACACTGGCCATGCTCGCGGTCTACCGGCTGGGCGGACATCTGCCAACACCGGGCGTGAACTTCCTCAAACTGGAAGCCGCGTTCAATCAGAACGCGGGGTCGCTGCTCGGGTTCGTGGATTTGTTTTCCGGCGGCAACCTGCGCCGGATGACCATCTTCGCCCTGGGCATCATGCCGTACATCACGGCGTCGATCATCTTGCAGCTTCTAACAGTCGTGTATGAGCCGCTGGCCAAGCTGCAAAAAGAAGGCGAGCTCGGGCGCAAAAAGATTACGCAGTGGACGCGCTACATCACCGTCATTCTCAGTGCGGTGCAGTCGTTTGGCATCGGCTACGGACTGGAAAAGGCGGGGGATTTTGTTCTGCATCCCGGTCCGAAGTTCATCCTGATGACCATGCTGACGCTCACCACAGGCAGCGCATTCGTCATGTGGCTGGGCGAGCAGATTACCGACCGCGGGATCGGCAACGGCATGTCGCTGCTCATCTTTGCCGGTATTGTTGTGGGCCTGCCGCGCGGCGTGCAGGACCTTTTCGAAAAGGCCAAGAACGGAACATGGGGAGCGATTACGCCAGTATTGATGGCCGGGCTGGTCGTGTTCATGGTTGCCGTGGTGGCGTTCATCTGCGAGCGGCGAATTCCGGTGCAGTATGCCAAGCGGGTGGTCGGACGCAAAGTGATGGGCGGGCAGTCGACGCACCTGCCGTTACGCGTGAACGCGGGCGGCGTGATGCCGGTCATTTTCGCGTCTTCGATTCTTACGTTGCCGCAGACCATCGGGGTCGGCCTGAAGAGCAACCGCTACTTCGGGCCGCTTTTCGACGCGCTCAGGTGGGGCGAGCCGCTCTACACGTTGTTGTATGCGATCGGCATCATTTTCTTCGCGTACTTCTATGTGTCGATCGTTTTCAATCCCAGTGAAGTCGCCGACAACATGCGGAAGTATGGCGGATTCATTCCGGGCATCCGTCCGGGCAAGCGCACGGCTGACTACATCAATGAAGTGTTGACCCGCATTACGCTGGTGGGCGCGCTGTATTTGATCATCATCTCCTTCATTCCGGAGTGGATGATCGCCGGCATTCACTTGAACCATCTGCCGTTCTGGCTGGGAGGGTCGTTTTTTGACAAGCTTCCGGTCTGGGTGACAAACGGTCTGGGTGTGAATTTTTATTTCGGCGGAACGTCGCTGCTGATCGTGGTGGGCGTGGCCATGGACACGGTGACGCAGATCGAGGCGCAACTTATTATGCGCCACTACGATGGCTTCACGCCGCGCAGTGGGCGCATTCGCGGCCGCAGGAACTGGTCGTAGAAGTATTTGGTAATTGGGTAATTTGGTAATTCAGTAATCTGAAAAAATCGTCGGGGAGTTTTCTTAAATTTGCGAAATTACCCGATTACCAAATTACAAATGTGAGCTGGGGTTGCTGCACCGGAAACGGCCTTGTGAGAGGCCGGCCGGGAAAACTGTTCGGGAGGCTTTGGCCAACTCGATGGCGCAGGAAACCTCAAGGGATATCGGTCCCGTGGTCTTGCTTGGTCCGCCAGGCGCCGGTAAGGGCACCCAGGCCAAGCGGATCATGGAGCGGTATCTCATCCCACAGGTCTCCACGGGAGATCTGCTCCGGCAGAACGTAGTGCTTGGCACAGAACTCGGAGTTGCGGCCAAGGCGGTCATGGCACGCGGAGAACTGGTTTCCGACGACTTGGTTTGCGAAATGGTCCGGTTGAGGCTTAGCCAGCCGGATTGCAAACGGGGTTACGTGCTGGACGGTTTTCCGCGGACTGCGGCCCAGGCCGGATGGCTGGACGCTTTACTGGAAGCAAAGCTCTTTGACAATTCGCGCCCGACTCGTGCCTGGCCAATTGTGATCAGACTCGACGTGGACTATAATCAATTGTTGCTCCGGATTACTGGACGCCGTTCTTGTCCCACCTGTGGACGGATCTATAACGTCCACTTCCAGCCGCCCCGCGTCGATGAACTCTGCGATCTCGATGGGTCGAAGCTGGTGACCCGCAATGACGACCGGTTGGAAGTGATCCAGCCCCGTTTGGCGGCCTACCAGGAGCAGACTACTCCCGTAGCGGATTATTACCAGCGCACGGGAAGATTGATCTCGGTGAACGGCGATCTGCCGATGGACGAGGTCACGGAGCAGATTTTCAGGATTCTCGAGGATCATCATGCTTGAGGATCATCAAGTTTGAGAATGGCGATTGTATGCAAGTCGACGGCGGAGATTGAGCGGATGCGGCACAGCGGCCACATCGTCCGCCAGGTTCTCGATGAGGTTCGCTCGATGGTGGCGCCTGGCATTACCACCATGGACCTGGAGCGCGCCGCTGAGAAAAAGATTGCGGAGCTTGGAGCGAAGCCGGCGTTCAAGGGGTACTACGATTATCCGTGTGTGTTGTGCACGTCGGTGAACGAAGAGATTGTGCATGGTATTCCGTCGGAGAAGCGGGCGCTGAAAGATGGCGACATCGTTTCCATCGATTGCGGCGTGGTGCTTGACGGATATTATGGCGACGCGGCGATTACGGTTCCGGTCAGCGAGTCGGTGAAGCCGGAGTTGCGCAAGCTCCTGACTGTGACTGAGGAATCGCTTTACCGGGGCATCGACCAGGCGCGCATCGGCAACTCGGTGGGCGATGTAGGAGCGGCGGTGCAGGAGCACGTGGAAGCCGCGGGTTTCAGCGTGGTTCGCGAATTCGTGGGGCACGGTATTGGAACGCGCTTGCACGAAGAGCCGCAAGTGCCGAACTTTGGAGCGCGCGGCCACGGAGCGAAATTGCGCGAAGGTATGGTGATCGCGATCGAGCCGATGGTGAACTACGGGAAGCCGGAAACGCGGGTTCTTGGCGATAAGTGGACCGCGGTCACGGTGGACGGAAGTTTCAGCGCGCACTTCGAGCATTGTGTCGCGGTGACGAAAGATGGGCCGATGATTTTGACCAAATAGTGGCCAGTGATCAGTGATCAGTGGCCAGTTAGGATCGAGAGCGTTACTGGCCCCTGATCACTGACCACTGTTTCTAAGGGGTGCATGAGCAAAGAAGACGCGATTGAGGTGATGGCCGTGGTTCTGGAACCGCTGCCCAACGCCATGTTCAAGGTGGAACTGGAAAACAAGCACCAGGTGCTGGCGCATGTTTCCGGCAAGATGCGCAAGAACTTTATCCGCATTTTGCCGGGTGACAAGGTTGCGGTGGAACTCTCACCCTACGACTTGAATCGCGGAAGAATTGTGTATCGGTATAAATAGGAAGGCGCCGGGCTTTGCCCGGCGGACGGGCGAGTCGCCCGTCCCCACACGAGTTTGAAAGTTGAAAATGATATGAAAGTGCGAGCATCAGTAAAGAAAATCTGTGACAAGTGCAAGGTCATCCACCGCAAGGGTGTGGTGCGGGTGATCTGCGTCAACACGAAACACAAACAGCGCCAGGGGTAGGAGCGGCGAGCTTCGAGTCACGAGCGAATCGCGATCGGACGTGTTTTAGCTCACAGCTAAAACCGGCGGCAGTTGGAAGGATAGGGGTCTATGGCACGCATTGCAGGCGTCGACTTACCGCGCCAGAAGCACATTAACATCGCGCTGACTTATATCTATGGCATCGGGCATCCGCGCGCTGGAACGATTCTCGATGAGGCCAAGGTGGACCCCATGAAGAAGGTCCAGGACCTGAGCGAAGAGGAAGTCAACCGCATCCGCACCGTGATTGAGGCGCAAGGGATGGTGGAGGGCGATCTGCGCAAGGAAGTTTCGATGAACATCAAGCGGCTCATCGAAATCGGCTCCTATCGCGGATTCCGTCACCGCCGCAACCTGCCGGTGCGCGGACAACGTACCCATACCAATGCGCGCACTCGCAAAGGACCGCGCAAGGGTACGGTGTCGACCAAGAAGAAGGCAACGTCGAAGACATAGAAGCAGTTCTCAGTTCTCAGTTCTCGGTTCTCAGTTAAAAACCGGGACTTACTGAGAACTGAGAACTGAGAACTGAGAACTGGAAAATGGCAAAACCAGCAGCAGCGGGCGGCACGGCCGCACCGGATAAAAAAGGCAAGAAGAAGACGTTCAAGAAGAAGGAGCGCAAGCATGTTCCGCATGGGCTGTGCTACGTGCAGGCGTCCTTCAATAACACGATTGTGACCATCACCGACATGAACGGCAACGTTCTGTCGTGGAAGAGCTCGGGTTCGCTGGGCTTTCGCGGATCGCGCAAGGGCACGCCGTTCGCCGCGCAACAGGCGGCCTCGAATGCGGCCAACATGGCACGCGATCATGGCGTTCGCAGCGTAGACGTGCGGGTCAGTGGTCCCGGTTCGGGGCGCGAGTCCGCGGTGCGCGCTCTGGCCTCAGCGGGCATTGAAGTGCGCTCCATTCGCGACGTGACGCCGATTCCGCATAACGGATGCCGTCCGCCGAAGCGGAGAAGAGTGTAGCAGCAAGTGGTCAGTGGCCAGTGGTCAGAATCGAAAGCTGTTTGCTGGCCACTGGTAACTGGCCACTGACCACTGTTCCGGGACGAAGGGTGAAGCCAAACCTGTAAACCGGTCATCTAAAAGGAGAACAACTTGGCACGTTATACCGATCCAGTCTGCCGTCTGTGCCGCCGTGAGGGAATGAAGCTTTTCCTCAAAGGCTCGAAATGTTTCAGCGATAAGTGCCCCATCGAGAAGCGCAACTTCGCTCCCGGACAACATGGGAAAGACCGTAAAGCCAAAATCGTCGGCTACGGCCTGCAGTTGCGAGAGAAGCAGAAGGCGAAGCGCATCTACTTCACTCTCGAAGGCCAGTTCCGCAATTACTTCGAGAAGGCCGCGCGTTCGCGAGGCGTCACCGGCGAACTGCTTTTGCAGCAACTGGAGCGGCGTCTTGACAACGTTGTCTACCGCCTGGGTTTCGCGCAATCGCGGCGCCAGGCGCGGCAGTTGGTGCGCCATGGGCACGTTGCTGTCAACAACCGCAAGGTCAACATTCCTTCGTACGAAGTGAGTGCGGGTGAGGAAATTTCCATCCGCGAGAACAGCAAAAAGCTGGCTGTTCTGGAGTTCGCGAAGGAGTTCGCCAGCCACGGCACACTGCCCAACTGGCTGGAAGTGAATCGCGACAATTACACGGCGCGCGTGCTTTCGCTGCCGAAGCGCGAAGATATTCAGCTGCCCGTGAACGAGCAGTTGATCGTTGAACTTTATAGTAAGTAATAGAATTGAGTAATTGGGAAATTTAGTAATTGAGTAATTGAAAATCCCAATTACTCAATAGTTAGGTCCACAATTCGAGCCAGATCAGCCTTTCCCGATGTCGACCTGGGTTGGACCACTCAGCGAGTTGGGATTGAGCCAAACGGCCGAAGGAGAAACAAATGCTTTGGAAAGGTTTTCAGAAACCGAAACGTCTCGCAGTTGACACTTCCACTCTCACCGACAAGTACGGAATTTTCTGGGCGCAACCTTTTGAGCGCGGCTTCGGCACCACCGTGGGCAACGCTCTGCGGCGCGTGCTGCTGAGCTCCATCGAAGGCGCGGCGGTCACGGCAGTAAAGATGGAGGGTGTGCTCCACGAATTTCAGTCGATTCCCGGCGTGGTCGAGGACGCGACCGACATCATCCTCAACTTGAAGCAGATTCCATTCAAGCTGGCGGGTGACGCGCCGAAGGCCATCTATCTGCGCGCCGATCAGCCGGGCGTGGTCACCAGCGGCATGATCGAAGCCGATGGCGATGTGGAAGTGCTCGACAAAGACGTTTACATCGCGACCGTCAGCGAGGGTGGCAAGCTCGATATGGAGATGCGCCTCAAGCGCGGCCGTGGCTACGTTTCCGCCGACAAGAATTTTGACGAAGATCTCGGCATCGGCTTCATTCCAATCGATTCCGTACACTCGCCGGTGCGCAAGTGCAACTACACCGTGGAAGCTGCACGCCTCGGGCAGATTACGGACTACGACAAACTCACGCTTGAAGTGTGGACCAACGGTTCCATCACTCCCGCCGATGCGATTGGACTCTCGGCGAAGCTGATGAAGGATCATATGAATATCTTCATCAACTTCGAGGAGGAAATCGAAACCGGCACATCGTCTTCGGACGATCGCAAGCCCGAAATTCACAACGAGAATCTGAATCGTTCCGTCGAGGAACTCGAGCTTTCCGTGCGCAGCTACAACTGCCTGAAGAATGCGAACATTCAGACCATCGGCGAATTGGTGCAGAAGACGGAATCGGAGATGCTCAAGACCAAGAACTTCGGCCGCAAGTCGCTGAACGAGATCAAGGAGATTCTTTCCTCGATGGGTCTAAGCCTGGGCATGAAGATCGACGAGCACGGCAACGCCGTGCCCGGTCCCACGTCCAATCTGGTTCTTCCAGCTTCGGCCTACGGACCGGACGACGGGCTCTAAGAACAGTGGTCAGTGGCTAGTGGGCAGTGGTCAGAAAGACAAGGCATTAGCCGCTGACGTTTTGTATTCAAATTGAATACTGGCCACTGACCACTGGCCACTGAGGTCTTCCCATGCGTCACAAAGTAGCGGGCTACAAACTTGGACGGAACACATCGCACAGGCGCTCACTGCTGCGCAATCTGGTCACCTCCGTGATCGTAGAAGAACGCGTCGAGACGACCGTGCCCAAGGCCAAGGCCGCGCGGCCTATCGTCGAAAAGATGATAACGCTCGGTAAGCGCGGCGACCTCGCGGCGCGACGCCTCGCCGGCGCTTACCTAATGACTGACGAGGCGCTGGTGAAGCTGTTCGATACTGTCGGACCGCGTTTCGGCGACCGCAACGGTGGATATACGCGCGTCATCCGCACCGGCTGGAATAAGGGCGACGGCGCAGACAAAGCTTTCCTCGAACTCTTAGGGAGCGAGAAGGTGCTCGACGAGAAGCGCGAGAAGCGTGCCGAAGCCCGCGCCAAGAAGAATGCCGAGGCCCGCAAAGCCATGGAAGACGCCGAGGCGCAGGCGCAGCACGACGGGGGCATTGAGCCGGTGAAGGAAGAGGCGGAAGACAAGAAAGAGTAGTCCGTTATGTTTAGGGGGCACGGCGCGGGTCGTGCCCTTTTTTCTTGCCATCAACAAAAGTCCTGTCATTCCTAGCGACAGGCCCGGCGACCGACGTTCGGTACCCTCTCCGATCCCCCACTTGTACATGAACCTTTGCTGTTCCCACTCGTAATCTTGCCGTAAGTTGCCATCTCTGTAAACTTACCCTCGGATGGGTTTCACTCGCACACAGATCGCGATTGCCGCCAGCGTCGGTGCGTTGCTGGTCTTCGGATTTCTCGGCTACATCTGGTGGCTGAGCAATCAGGGACCGGTGCTGGCGCGCTCTGAAGACCGCGATCCGCTCAGCGGCCTGCCGGTCAGCATCCGCATGAATCCGTTGCGCGACCGGACTATCGAGCACAGCGCCAACCTTTTTCTTCGCGAGTTGCGCGACGGCCACTGCGACGAATTGCTGGCCGATTGGGAGCACGACTACCGCAAGAAGTATGCCCACTTCATATGCAACTCCGAAGCGCAGCATCCGCTGCTGTCCTGGGAGATCGCGGAGTGGGAGAGCAATCCACCGCTGACGATCCTTCACTACCGCGGCAAGCGCCTGGTCCACGCCGGCGAAGCCGGGACTTACAAGGAACTCTTCACCGTCACCTCCGAGAACAAAGATGGGCAGTGGGTGGTGACGAAGTACGACGCGATGTACTGAAGGCAGTTCTCAGTTCTCAGTTCTCAGTTCTCAGTTCTCAGTTCTCAGTTCTCAGTTCTCAGTGTTGTGGCGATGCATTGAATCCTTATCAGATTCGGAGATATTCCCGCCTACCCTCTGTCTTTCCGCGCCTCTGTGATAAAACTTTTTCATGCCCCAGCCGCCCGCCGAGCGCGAACCGTCCACTGCGCGCAACATCTACGTCTTCGGCGCCATCTCTTTCCTGAATGACACGGCCACCGAGATGGCGTACTGGGTGTTGCCGGCGTTTCTGGCGTCGCTGGGCGCGGGGCCGGCGCAGTTGGGATTGATTGAGGGTGTCGCCGAAAGCGTGGCGTCGTTTGCCAAGCTATTCTCCGGATATCTCGCCGACCGCATTCCTCGCCGGAAGCCGGTCGTCGTGGCCGGATACTTTGTCGCAAACGTTGTGAAGCCGCTGCTCGCGATCGTGACGGCATGGCCGCAAATTCTGCTGATTCGTTTTGCCGATCGTCTCGCCAAAGGCGTGCGCGGCGCGCCTCGCGATGTGATGGTGGCCGAGTCGGTGCCGAAAGAGCGGCTGGGTTCGGCGTATGGCCTGATTCAATCGATGGATTCCGCCGGAGCTATCGCCGGGCCGCTGGTGGCTTTGCTTCTTCTTGCGCGTTTTGGAATTCGGAGCGTGTTTTGGGCGGCTGCTGTGCCGGGAGCGTTGTGCGTGGCAGCCGCCGTGCTGGGCATTCGCGAAAAGCGCCGGGCTGCGCCCGGCGGACAGCCGAGGGCGGCTGTCCCCACACCTGAAAATTTTGAGCCGCGTATTACCTCCACACCGGACCGGATCGCTTTGCCCGGGTCTTTCTACTTTGTCCTCATTGCCGTGACTTTGTTTTCTCTGGGGAACTCGAGCGATATGTTCCTGGTGCTGCGGGCACAGAACGTCGGAATCCCAGTGGCGCTCGCACCTTTGCTTGGGCTGGTCTTCAACATCACGTACACCCTCGCATCCTGGCCTGCGGGCTGGTTCAGTGACCGCGTTTCGCGACGTCTGGTGGGCTCCGCAGGCTATGTGATTTTCGCCGTGGTGTATTTTGTTTTCGGACGGGCGCCTTCAACCTTCGCGATTTGGATGGCAATGGCCGTGTATGGTTTCTATTACGCTCTGACCCAGCCTGTGCTGAAGGCTCTTGTGGTCGAAACCGTCAGCGAGCAGGTGCGCGGCCGCGCTCTCGGCATTTATTTCTTCATCAGCAGCATAGCCACTCTGGCTGCCAGCTTGATCACCGGCGAACTGTGGAAGCATTACGGCGCCGCGATTCCGTTTTATTTCTCGGCGGCGCTGGCGCTAGTTGCGGCTGCGTTGTTGCAGCTGCGGGGCAGGCTGCCGCGCGCTCTGTGAGGAACGAGAAGCACCACGGATCAGGGTTCACATTCTGCGCAGGGCTAAGTAACTTGTTTCGTAGACAACATCCGATAAAAATCCCGGACAGTTTGCGTAAACTGCGCAGCCGCATCGAGAAAGACTGGACCGTGACCTCCATTCGGCACCACCCAAAGTGCGGCACGCGGAATTGCGCGGTACATTTCTACGGCCATCTCGATGGGATAAAGAAAGTCGCGGTCGCCATAAACAATTAAGGTCGATGCCGTGATCGTGTTTAGTAACGGGGGCGTGAAATTCATATCGTCGTAGCTGTCAGCTATGCTGCGCTGCCACTTTAGCAAAGCGCCGATCTGGTCGTCGCCGTGTTTGTGGCGTTTGCGCATTATCCCCATTTCTTTGTCTGAGGGATTGTCCACTTCGATTTTTCTCATAACGGCGCGAGCCTGCTCGGGAAAATACATCGTCGCGCTTACCAGCACCATGGCTTCGATTCGCGCAGGTTGCAAAGTGGCCATGTGAAGAAGCGTGTTGCCGCCCATGCTCAGGCCGATCGCTTTGCATTTCTGAATAGCGAGATGATCGAGCAGAGCCAGAGTATCCATCGCGCACTGACGGTGTGTAATTGTTCGTTGCGGATTCGTCGAGCGGCCGTGGCCGCGCGCGTCGGGCAGAATCAGCCGATAGTCCTGTGCGAATTGCTCACGGCCCGCGTAGATCCAGTCCTCGTGGGAGCCACCGCCGCCATGCAGAAGCAGAAGCGGTTCACCAGCGCCCTCCGTCTTGTAGTACATTTCCATGCCGTTCAGTTGAACAGTTTCTCCGGTCATGGATGTGAATTTTGCGGGAGGCCGCGAAAAAAGACAATCTAGTATGCGCGGATGATATGATCTAGATTCCACTCGCAGCAAGAGATTCTCTCGCCGCACTGCGTTTCCCGATCCATTCTCAATTGAATTAACGATGCGAGGCTAGTGTGTCGCGATTCCCGTTGGACGATCACCCGTCGTCCGATTTCGAAGCCGGCTGAACGCAAATAATAGAATTTGCGCGCCAATACCTGCGCAGGTATCCAGAACCACGTCTTGCCAGCGGCCGGTGCGCGAAGGGATGAAGCTCTGGTGCCATTCGTCGAGGCTGGCGACGAAGGCCGTCATCAGCACGGCGGTGCTGGCCCATCGGATGGTCCATGGAGGGTTTCCCTGCGCCGGAAAGGTTTCGCGCCAGGCTCGGAAGGCCAGGATGCTCAATATGCCGTAGCCGACGACATGGCCAGTCTTGCGAATGTAGAAGTGCCAGACTTCGAAGCGTTCCCAGCCCATGCCGAACAAGAAATGCAGCAGAGGATAAAGAATCCGGCTGGTGTTCCTGGCCGAAAGCAGAGCGCTGGATTCAATGGCGATGACGATGAGCCAAAGGATGGCGGCGATCCACGCCTTCAGAAGCTGGTGCCGGTCGGAGCTCAAGAGGCAGAGTACCACCGGTGACGGGCCGCAAAAGGGACAATATGGACAATGCGGATCAAAGCCGCGACGCCTAAAGGCGGAGTCGAAAAGGAGCCCGTTGCGGCATGCCTGAAGGCATGCCCTGATACGAACCTTGCGCTACTCGACGCCATAGTTGGGAGCCTCGCGAGTGATCATGACATCGTGGACGTGGCTTTCGCGGAGTCCGGCGCCACTGATGCGCACGAAGCGAGTCTTCTGCAATAGTTCGGCGATAGTCGCGCAACCGCAATAACCCATCCCTGATTTCAATCCACCCACCATTTGATGAACGATCATCGCGACCGAGCCACGGTAGGGTACGCGTCCCTCAATGCCTTCGGGAACAAGCTTGCCCAAGCGGTTCGATTCGCCATCCATCGAGGCCGCGGAGGAATCGGTTTCGGTGGTCTGAAAATAACGCTCGCTGGATCCCTGGGCCATGGCGCCTAGCGAGCCCATGCCGCGATAGGACTTATAAGAGCGGCCTTGATAGAGGATCAATTCGCCGGGACTCTCATCGGTGCCGGCGAACATGGAGCCGATCATGACCGCGCTTGCACCTGCGGCCAGCGCCTTGGTGATGTCGCCCGAGTACTTGATGCCGCCATCCGCGATGATCGGGACGCCGGCGTCTTTTACTGCGCGAAAAGCCTCGGCGATGGCGGTGATCTGCGGGACGCCCGCGCCGGTTACGACGCGCGTGGTGCAGATAGAACCGGGGCCGATGCCGACTTTGATGCCATCGGCGCCGGCACGCGCCAATTCGCAAGCACCGTCGAAAGTGGCGACGTTGCCGGCCAGCAGTTGCATCTCAGGCAGTTTCGACTTCACCAGCTTCACCGCCTCAAGCACCTTGGTGGAGTGGCCGTGAGCGCTGTCGATGGCCAGCACGTCAACTTTGGCTTCAGCGAGTTCCTGGGCGCGCTCGAGAAAATCGCCGGTTGCGCCGATCGCCGCGCCGACGCGCAGGCGTCCCTGAGAATCTTTGGCTGCGTTTGGATATTTCAGCTTTTTCTGAATGTCCTTTACGGTGATCAGTCCCTTCAGGTTGTACTTGTCGTCGACGACCAGCAGTTTCTCGACGCGATGCTCGTGGAGAATCTGTTCCGCGTCCTCGAGCGTGGTGCCTACTGGAACGGTGATCAGATTTTTCTTGGTCATCACGCGATCGATGGGAATATCGAAGCGGCTTTCAAAGCGCAGATCGCGATTGGTGAGAATGCCGACGAGCCGGCCATTCTCGGTGATCGGCACGCCGGAGATTTTGTACTTGCGCATGACTTCGAGCGCATCGCTTACCTTGTCATTTGGCGACATGGTGACCGGATCGACGATCATGCCGCTCTCCGAGCGCTTCACCTTGTCGACTTCGTTCGCCTGCTGCTCGATGTTCAAGTTGCGATGGATAATGCCGAGTCCGCCCTGCTGTGCCAATGCAATCGCCATGTGCGATTCGGTAACTGTATCCATGGCGGCGCTGACGATGGGAATGTTTAAAACGATGTCGCGAGTCAGTTGAGTCTGGGTACTCGCCGTTGCCGGAATTACGTCGGAGTGCGCGGGCAGGAGAAGAACGTCGTCGAAGGTGAGAGCTTCGGGTACGGGAAAATGAATCATAAGTTTCTCGGAAAATTCTCTCCAGTTACGGGATGAACCTTCATTCTAGAGACGGCGCGCCGATTCAGGCAAATGGAAGCGAAAGATTAGCGCTCAAGAAGCGCCGCTAAGCGACGTCGTGCTGCTTTTGCGGGACGGTTTGAGCGGGAACGCTAGGTTTGGCCGAAGGTGAAATCACGGTCGTTGTGTCTTGCCGAGTCATGATCGCGCGTCCCAGCCTTCTTCGGCGGATTAATGAAAAGCGATAGGCGAAACCTGCTTTTAGAATGCCTCGCAAAGATGAGACATTGCTGGCGCCACTAAAAATCCAGGCGGCTCTGCCCTGTTGCATTAACTGCGCGGCTGCTGAACGAATCGCTGTGGCGTAGTGGCCTTGTCCGCGGTCTGCCCCAGGTGTCCAACAATCGAAGATCATAGCTGCGTTGGGAGAAGACGGTTCGAGATCATGATCGATTTCCGACAAGCGGAAGCCGTCGTAGTTGGCTATCCACAGAATGTGGATTGGCCTGCCCGTTTCATCCTGTAGAAGAAAGCCTGAAGGGCCGGGTTTGGTCAAGCGCCCGGCACACCGCATCAGGTAGCGCAACGTGTGGGCGTCGCCGGCATTGATGATCGAAGCCTCCACAAGATGCTCCCGCGTCAGCGGCACAAGCTGAACACTCGGCTCATTAAATACGAGAGCTTGAGGAGCTTCAAACAGCAGCACTTCATCTTCGGAAGCGAACGATCTCACGGCCTTGCGAATCGATTGTCGGGCGGTCTCGGCGACTCCGGTCTCCCGGACACGACTAGCCACGGATCGGTAAAAGGTTCGGGCATCGCGGAGCTTGTTACCAACCTGGGGAAACCGGGCTGCCGTGCTGCTGAGCAACTCGCGGCCAACGCTCACGACATGCCGCGACAATCCGCGAGACAGATGAACGTAGCGAGTCTGCCGGCTATTGTTGGCGAAGCGTTCTTTGTAGGGCTCGTCTCCAAGGCCGAGGTCGAGCCATTGAAGGGAAGCGTCCCGGGCTCCTTCTTCCACCAGGAGACGAAGCAGGCAGGATCCGGGTGAGACGTGCTCGTACTCCATCTGGAAGGTGGGTAGATACCAGAACCAGCTCCCGCCAAAACGGAAACCATAATTCCAGGCGACCGGCCGCCCGTCGATTTCCAACTGGCTGATCTTCAGCCAACCGGAATGAGAGAGCAGATCGCTGAGGTAGCGAAGGAATGTACGCCGCTCCTGCCCCACCAGCGGGCTGACGCGGTTACTCGCGAGAAACCGGGAAATCTGCGCGGAGACGATCGACTCGAGGCTCGCCCCGATCTGCTCAGGCTCGGTAAGGTGAATCACCTTCACCGCCCCGAGGGTTGTGAGCTTTTTCAGTGCGCGTTTCTCGCGGCCCTTGTTGGCCAGGGTTCGAAGGAGCGCCCCGCGCTCTTCTTCACCACCCAGTTCGACGACGCCGCAGTTGTAGGCAGTGCGCGAGGTGACGTAGAAGCGGTGCGACCCGGCCACGCCGGGCAATTCGCGAAGCGTGGCTGAATTCGCCGGAACATTGGCCAACACCAGATCACTGAGGCCGAGTTTCCGGATTTCTTCCAGAAGCGCGAATACGACCTCTTTTCGATTCGCCGGAGTGCTAACGACGTCGCAGTAGTCCGCTGTGCTCGACGTTAAGAAGAAGGCTGCACGAGGGGCCCGCGGATCGACGGCCAGTGCCGCGATTCCAAGCAGTTGTTCGACGTCATAGATCAGAAACAGGCGCGTCGAGAGTTGCTGCCGGAATCCGCGGCTGGCAGCCAATGCCCACTGATAGGTGAAGAACACCTCTGGATTTTCCATGGCCAGCACCAGGGTGTTCCACGCTTCAGAGAGATCGGGATCTTCCGGGATTTCGTTCAGAACCTTTACGTGCACGGGAGCTCAGGCTTTCATTACCGAGAGACTTCAAAACCAGTGTAGAAGGATGCCGCATTCTCGCTCGAGATGCAACAGCGTGTTAGGACACTATCGCTCTAACTTCCCACCGCGCGCTGCAGGAGAGTGTGAAGCCCGCTCAAGTGGGCTGCGAACTCAGGAAGCGTAGTGTTCGCGGTTACATGAATTCGAGGAAGCGCGAAGGGATTGGTGGGCCCAGCGCCCCAGTACTCCACGTTGAGGAATGCGCATGCGAAGCCGGCTTCTTGAGCCAACTGCAGTTCGCGCTCTCCCATGGTGGCGGGGTTGCCGAAAGGATAGGCAAAGGCCCAGACCGGCCGCCCCAGCGCGCGTTCCAATTCGCTCTTGCTTTCGTGAATCTCGCGTTGCGCTTCTTCGTCGCCACAGAGTGACAAAATAGGATGAGATAGTGTATGCGCTCCGATGCTCATTCCGGCGTCAGATAGCAGCCTGAGTTCGGCAACGCTTAGCAGACGCCATCGCTTTTCAGAACCGAAATTCTGCTTCGCTCCAACTTCGCTGCGCACAAGAGTCATCCAGGCTGCGCGCTCTTTTGCGTTCAAGCGAGATGCTCTTCTGACTGTACTCCACCAGCGCGCCTGAAAAGTGTCTGCAACGGGTGAAGGTCCTGCCTCTGGTGGAAGCTGTGTTTCCAACGCGCTCAGCGGCCTGATGCGCATTAAACGGTAAAGCTCCTCGTACCAAAGCATGCCCGGATCATCGCCGCACGAAGCCCCAGTTACAAAGAAAAGGCAAGGGACACTTTCGCTCCGCAATACGGGAAGCATGTCCGTCAATGTATTCAGTAGGCCATCGTCGCAGGTCACAAGAATGGCGCGTGGAGGAAGCGCCTTGCCTCGTTCGACCCATGCTCGAAAATCCTCCGGGTGAATGATGTGATAGTGACTCTTAAGGAATTGGAGTTGCTGTCGAAAGACTTCTGGTTGCACCAGATTCCCATCGAGAAAAAGCTCGGGCTGGGAGTGGTCCGACGGAACTACGCCATGGTAATTCACGACCGCATAGCCGCCGGGCGGCGTGATGCGATCCAACCATCCGATGTGATGCAACGTCGGATACACCGCGTGCTTCAAGAGTGGGCTAACGAGTCGCATCGGCGGGAGACCGGACACATTGTAACAACCCGGCGAAGCTGTGTCGCCCTCGGTGCTGCTGGTAGAGCGCCGCCTCTTTTTCTCGACTTTCCGCTCTCCGCTCTCCACTTGCCGCTGGTGTAGGAAAGTTGAAGGCTTGATATGATCGCTGGTGCAGACGGAGCAACTATGCACAGGCTGATTTTATCTCTTTGTCTGCTGGTGATCTTAACGACCATCGCGGCGGGGCAGCAGTACGATCTTGTGATCGAAGGCGGACGCGTTATTAATCCGGAGACCGGGTTGGATGGGGTGCGCAACGTCGGCATTCGCGATGGGAAAATTGTTCGTGTGTCAGCGGAGGCGCTGAGCGGACGGCGTGTGGTTCATGCTAGCGGGCTGGTGGTTGCCCCAGGATTTATCGATCTGCACCAGCATGGGCAGGACATAGCGAGCGAGCGTGTCAAGGCGCTGGATGGTGTGACCAGTGCGCTGGAGTTGGAGATCGGCGCGCCGGACGTCGCTCTGTTTTTGAAATCCAAGGAAGGGCACTCGCTGATTCACTGCGGAACGTCGGCCAGCCATGTGGCGGCGCGGGCTGCGGTGTTCGGGGCACCACTGCCGGCGGGAACCATTCTGCCTAAGAGCGGGCCGGCGACCGATCTGCCGGCCACGCAGGAACAAATCGAAGCGATGGGCCAGCGGCTGCGGGCAGAGTTGGACGCCGGCGGCCTGGCGATTGGGATGGGCATTCAGTACACGCCGGGTGCGACGCGGTTGGAAGTGCTCGATATGTTTCGTCTGGCCGCCGAGCGCGGGTTGCCGGTTTATACCCACATACGCAGCGCGGGACGGGTTGAGCCGGGGTCCTCCATCGAAGCGGTCAGCGAAGTGATCGGAGCTGCCGCCATCACGGGGGCGTCTCTGCACATCGTGCACATCAACAGCAGCTGCCTGCGCGATTCGATGGAGTGTCTTGCGATGGTGGAGGGAGCGCGTGCTCGCGGGCTGGATGTGACGACAGAGGCGTATCCCTACATCGCGGGCATGACTGCGTTGAACTCGGCGGTGTTTAATCCGGGCTGGCGGGAGAAACTTGGGATTGATTATGGTGACCTCGTGCTGCCGGATACTGGCGAGCACCTCACTAAGCAGCGTTTCGACGAACTTCATAATTCCAACACAACGCGCTGGGTGCTGATTTTCAGCAACACGCAGGAAATTGTCGACAAGGTGATTCCGCATCCTCTGGTCATGATCGCGAGCGATGGCATCGAAAGCCATCCGCGCAACGCCGGGACTTATTCGCGGGTGCTGGCGCAATATGTGCGGGAGAAGGGAACCGTCACACTGATGGACGCGATCCGCAAGATGAGTTTTATGCCGGCGCAGATGCTGGAGCGGTCGACGCCGGTCGGGCGGCAGAAAGGAAGATTGCAGGAAGGTTGCGACGCCGACATTGTCGTGTTCGATGCGGCGACTATTAGCGACCGGGCGACTTTCGAGAAGCCGATGGAACCGAGTGTGGGCGTGCGATATTTGGTTGTTGGAGGGACCGTCGCGGTGGATGAAGGGAAGATTGTGCCCGACGTGTTTCCAGGAAGAGCGATCTTGGGGCCGGGGAAAAGTTCTGAGGCGCGGCGTTGACGAGGCCTCTCGTGGGCTGAAGCCCCGTGCAAAATCACAGCCGTCAGCGCAGGCCACTCAGCTAAGTTAACGGCTATCCCGACACCGTTCCATCCTCTCCGATGTAACCAAGGAAATCTTTGAAGTCATTTTTCATAACCCTACGCGCTGCGCATCGAAGGAAGGGAAGCCACTTCGATACCATTTGTCGATCTTCGGTCCTATCAAGTAATAGCAATTCGCCCGAATCCAAGATGCCGTGCGCGATCTTATCGCGTATCGGTCGAAGTTGAGTGTCGAAGATATTGTTGATTTTCTTGCCTAAGACTTCGGGAATAAATATCTGCTCTAGGACGCCATCATCCCAGTTGCGGTTTACGTGAAAGAGAGCTCTCAGCCACCTTTCCATCTCCGGCTTTGTTCGAAGCGGGATTTGTTCGCCTTCTCTGGCCGGTTTTAGGGCCGCCTTGTGTTTTCTTCCTAGCCTTTCCCGCCGCTTTCTGCTTGCCTCAAGAATCTTGTAGAAACAGAGAAATCTGTATATCTCAGTATTGCTATTGAGGGCTTCACGATACAACGCCATAGCGTGCTCGAGTTCCGGATCTTTAATCTCGCCTTCCCCTCTGACGGCCATCGGTGTAGCCGGGAAAGGCGCGGTGAAGGTGATCCCACGACTATTCGTTGCCACTTCCACGACTTCTACGAGTTCGATGATCAGCGGGACATCAAGCTGAGCAGATAGGTGGCTGAGAAGGCCGTGGATCGCCGTTCTTGCTGTCCTCTCGGCTGTGGCCCGGTCGGGGGCAAAAAACGGATCGGTCGTCAGTTTGGCGAGATATCCGCTCTCATTAGGAAATCCACGGAACAGAAGGTTCACTGTCCCGCTCTTAAACGACAAAAGAACTTGGTCGGGATCGATCTCCAGCTTAATTGCTGGTTTAGAGATAGCGAGGTGCGAATCGCCCCTGAGAGCATCTGCAAATTTGATGTCATTCTCCGGCGAGTTGCGGGAGTTGGGCCGAGCCAAAACAAATGAGGCCATGTATTGGCCGGGCGCTCCGTTCGGGCCATTCGCATTCAGGTAAGCTTTGTCGCCAATGTAGTGCAGCACCGCAATAATCCCGTTACTCTCTCCGGCGAACCCAACTAATCTCATACCTGACTTCAAGGGAGGCGGGGTTGCGTCCTGGGCTTCCGGCATGGGCTTCCTCCATGTTATGCGCCTGGGTTCCAGTGTATCGCCGTTTGTCTTTTACCCCCTTCCCGGCGTATATTAGAAAACTGAGAACTGTTGTGTAGTACCAGCATTTGGCGAAGCACACCAGTGGGCGCAAGCCCACTTTTTCGTTGCGGAGGAATCGGCCGCACGCGCGGGTCTGCAAGTTATTGGATGCATGGCACTTGAGCTTGATCGAGTACGCGAGATTGCGGAGCGGGTAGCGGCCTCCAGCGGGCTTGAGGTGGTCGAAGTCGAATTTCGCGGGAGCGGTAATGCCCGCATGCTGCGCGTGTTTCTGGACAAGCCCGGAGCGGCGAGTGGCGATCCGCTGGCGGGAGTGACGCATGGAGATTGCGCCAACTTCAGCCGCGAGTTTGGCACGATCCTCGATGTTGAGGATGCGATTCCGACCAGCTATACGCTGGAAGTTTCGTCGCCGGGGTTGGACCGCAAGCTGACGAAAGCGGGTGACTTTGAGCGCTTCACCGGCAGCCGGATGAAGGTGATGACGAGGAATCCGGTGAACAACAACCGGTACTTCGAGGGACGGCTGGAGAGCTTTCGCGACGGCCGCTTGACGCTGGATTTGACTGCGTCGAGCAAGAAGTCCCGCAAGAAAATGGGCGCGGCCGCGGCAGAGCAGGGACAGAAGATCGCGATAGAGTTCGCCAACGTAGAGAAGGCGAACCTGGTGCCGGAAATCTAGGGGAATCGGGTAATTTGGCAATTGAGTAATTTGGTAATTTGAAACCAAAAGCCAGCGCTTGGGATTTTAGGTTTTCAATTACTAAATTACCCAATTACTAAATGGTTTTTCTATGGCAAGTGAGCTTTACAACACGATCGACGCGTTGAGCCGCGAGAAGGGCATTGATCCGCAGATTGTGGTGAGCGCGGTGGAAGACGCCATTGTTATGGCGACGCGCAAATACTACAAGACCCAGGAAAACCTGCGCGCGGAACTGGACAAAGAGACCGGCAAGATCAACGCCTATGCGGTGAAGACAGTGGTGGAGACTCCGGAGCAGGTGGAGGATCCGCTGCTGCAGATCACGCTGGAAGATGCCCGCCGGGCCGATCCAAAGCTCGAGGTCGGCGGCGAACTGCGGATTCCGAAGGTTACGGAAGGAATTCTCGGGCGCATTGCGGCACAACTGGCGAAGCAGGTGATCTTCCAGAAGGTGCGCGAGGCGGAGCGCGACACGGTCTACAACGAGTACATCGGACGCGTTGGCGAAGTCGTGAACGCCACGGTGAAGCGCGTGGAAGGTCCGGATGTGATCTTCGACATCGGCAAGGCGGAAGCGCGCATGCCGCGCAAAGAGCAGTCGCGGCTGGAATCGTTTGCGATTGGTGAGCGGGTTCGGGTGGTGATTGCGCGGGTGGAAAAAGCTTCGAAGGGGCCGGCGGTGGTGGTGTCGCGCGCCGTGCCGGACCTGGTGCAGCATTTATTCCAGACCGAAGTGCCGGAGATTTACGACGGCACGGTGGTGATCCGCGCGATCGCGCGCGAAGCGGGCGAGCGCACCAAGATCGCCGTCATGTCCAAGGACAAGGACGTGGATGCGGTGGGCGCCTGTGTGGGCATGAAGGGAATGCGGGTGCAGTCGATCATCCGCGAACTGCACGGAGAGAAGATCGACATCATCGAGTATCACGAAGATGCGGTGACTTTTGCCGAGAAAGCGTTGCAGCCTGCAAAGGTCAGCAAGGTGACGGTGGTCGATTCCGGCGGCAAGCATCTCGAAGTGGTGGTCGATGACAGCCAGCTTTCCCTTGCCATCGGCAAGAAAGGGCAGAATGTACGGCTGGCAGCGAAGCTGCTGGGCTGGAAGATTGACATCAAGAGCGAGGAAGAAAAGCGCCAGGAAGTCGAGCAGCAGATGTCGGCGATGGTCACACAGACGACGACTCCGCTCGAAAGCGTGCCTGGCCTGGGTGACGGATTGGTGGAGAAATTGAGCGCTGCGGGCGTGACCACGGTGGAAGCCTTGGCCGACATGACGCCTGAACAACTTGAGGCGATCGAGGGCATCGGGCCGAAGACGGTGGAAAAAATCAGTCTTGCGGTGAATAATTACTTCGCCAGCCTGGAAGGCGCAGCGGTTGAAGGGGAAGTGGCGGCGGAAGGCGAAGCCGTCGCGGCGGAGCCTTCTGAACCGAGTTCTGAACCGGGTGCGGAAGACATTACCGCAGAAGTTCCGGTGGCGACGGAGGAAGCGGCGTCCGCCGACGAGGCCGCAGTGAGTGCGGAAGTTGCGTCGAGCGAAGAAGGCACGGTCGAAGCGGATGCGCTGGCCGGGGACGAGAACGAAGGGCAGGCGGAGCCTTCCGAGGCACAGCCCTCTGCGGAAGAGGAATCCGCTTCCGAGACCAGAGAATAATTATGGCGCGCTGGCATAAGTTCGACGGCGTGGGACCGAAGAAATTGACTCCGTGAGGTCGCAATGATGACCTAACTACAGCACGGAGAAACGAAAGGCCGGATGAGTAAGGTTCGAATTAACGATCTTGCCCGAGAACTGGAAGTCAAGAGTAAAGCCATTCTCGACACGCTGCCGCTGGTTGGAGTGACCGAGAAGAAGACGCACTCCAGTTCTCTGGAAGAGCACGAAGCAGAGAAGGTACGGGTGTACATCCGCTCCTCGGCGGAGGGTTCGTCGTCAGCTGGCAGGTCAAGTTCGCGCGGAGTTCGCGGCGAAGAAGAAATCAAGACCAAAATTGATTTGTCGCACATTTCCCGTCCTGGAGATGTGTTGAAGGCGATTACGCAGCGGAAAGAAGCTGTGGCGCCTCCGGTAGCGCCGCGCCCAGTGACGCCTGCTGCCGTGACGCAGGTTCCGGCCGAAAGACCCACAGCCACGGTGGCTCCTCCGGCTGACGTGATCCGCCCGGTGGTTGCGCCTCCAACGACGAAACCGGTCGTGGCCCCCCCGCAAGCACCCGTGGTTGCTCCGCCGGTCCCCACGCGTCCTGTGATCACATCCCCGGCAGCATCTTCGCCTACGGCGACGCCGCCAGTGAGCACGCCGCCACGCCCCGTGTCAGCGCCTGCGGCACAGACTTCCTCAGCTGGAGCGCCTCCGGTGGTTTCGGCGAGCGCTCCGCCAGCGCCTCCGGTTGCGGCGCGTCCGTCTACTCCTGCGCCTCCCTTGCCGCGCATGATCGTTCCACAAACTGGGCCGCGTCCGGTATATAAAGCTCCGATCCGATCGACCCCACCGCCGGTGCAACCCGGAGTTCCGATCGGCGGCGCAATGCGTCCAGCGCCGGGACGTCCCGTGCCTGGCCAACCAATTTTTCAGCGGCGTCCGCCGATGGCCGGCGGAGCTCCCGGTGCAGCTCGTCCGCCGCTGCGTCCCGGCGAGCGAAGGCCGATGCATCCCACGCGGTCGGCGCCTGCAGGAGCGCGCCCGCTCGGAGTAGGACCGGCGCTTCCACCTCCGGGAACGACGCGTCCGGGAAGCCGTCCGGGCGGGCCAGCACGGCGACCCGGCCAGCGCTATGTTCCGCGCGGCGTGAAGGAAGGCCCGATGAAGGGCTACACGCCGCCGCCGCGCATGGTGGTCTCGAACGAGCCCTTGCCGATCACCCGCAGCATCACGATCACGGAAGGGATCAGCGTGAAGGATCTGGCGGAGAAGCTGGACATTCGCGCCAAGGATCTCATCTCGCGCCTGCTGGTCCGCGGCGTCTTCGCCACCATCAACCAGACTCTGGACGCGGAATTGGCCAGCGAAATGGCCCGCTTCTTCGGCGCGGATACGAACGTGATTACGTTCGAAGAACAGACGGCTAAGGAGATTGACGCGGCTGCCGCGGGCGAAGAATCCGCTCCCGAGACCGGAGTCCGTCCGCCCGTGGTTACGATCATGGGCCACGTCGACCACGGCAAGACCACGCTGCTCGATTCCATCCGCATCACGAATGTGGCGGGCGGCGAAGCGGGAGGAATCACGCAGCACATCGGCGCGTACAAAGTTCGAATTACGGACAAAGAATCGCCGGCGTTCGGTCGCGAGATCGTTTTCCTCGACACACCCGGTCACGAGGCGTTTACGCGCATGCGCTCGCGAGGTGCGAAAGCCACAGACATCGTCGTGCTGGTGGTTGCGGCCGACGACGGCGTGATGCCGCAGACGCTGGAAGCCATCGACCACGCGCACGCCGCCGAGGTTCCCATCATTGTTGCGGTAAACAAGATCGACAAACCGGACGCTTTGCCGGACCGCGTGAAGAAGCAGCTTGCCGACCGCGGCCTGGTGCCCGAAGAATGGGGCGGCAAAACGGTGTTCGTGGACGTTTCGGCGAAGAAGAAAACCAATCTGAATCTGCTGATGGAAATGATCTGCCTGGTGGCGGATATCGGCGAATTGAAAGCGACGCCGGAGCGCGCTGCGACTGGCGTGGTGCTGGAAGCCAAGCTCGACCGCGGGCGCGGTCCCGTGGCCACGGTGTTGGTGCAGAACGGCACGCTGAACGCAGGCGATAATTTTGTCGTTGGCAACGTCTACGGGAAAGTGCGCGCGATGTTTGATGATCGCGGCGCGCAGTTGCAGACAGCTCCGCCTTCGACGCCTGTCGAAATCCTCGGTATGGAGGCTTTGCCGCAAGCCGGCGATCAGTTCGTAGTGGTCGCAGATCGCGACAAGGCGCGCGGCATTTCGGAATACCGCGAGCAGAAAGCGCGCGAGGCGGCACTGGCGAAGAGTTCGCGCGTGTCGCTCGAAGGTCTGGCCGAGCAGATCAAGGCCGCAGGCACCAAGGAACTGAACGTGATTCTGAAGGGCGACGTGCAGGGATCGGTGGAAGTAATCACTGACCTGCTGACCAAGCTCTCGAACGAGAAGGTGCGCCTGAAGCTGCTGCGGTCGGGCGTGGGCGCGATTACCGAGACTGACGTTCTGCTGGCCTCGGCATCGAATGCGATTATCATCGGCTTCAACGTTCGGCCGGAACGCAAGGCACAAGAGCTGGCCGAGCAGGAGAAAGTGGACATCCGCCTGCACTCGATCATTTACGAACTGCAGGATGAGATCAAGCGCGCCATGAGCGGTTTGCTGGAGCCCACCTTCAAAGAAAATTACCAGGGCCGCGCCGAAGTGCTCAATGTTTTCCGAATTCCGAAAGTTGGCACCGTGGCCGGTTGCCGCGTGAGCGACGGTTTGATCAAGCGCGATTCCGAAGTGCGCCTGCTGCGCGACAATGCGCAGGTGTTCAAGGGAAAAGTGGGATCGTTGCGCCGCTTCAAGGACGACGCCAGCCAGGTCACGAACGGCATGGAGTGCGGCATCTCGATCTCCAACTACGGCGACATCAAAGTCGGCGACGTGATCGAGGCGTTTGTTACGGAGAGAATTGCCGCGGAAGTAATTGCATAGAAGTGGCCAGTGGTTAGTGGCCAGTCGAACCAGTTCCGTGGTTACTGGCACTAGCCACTGGCCACTGCATGATTGCTTTCCTCACCCTCGAACTTCATATCGAAGCGGCGCAATCGCTTAAAGACAAAAGGCAGGTTGTTCGCAGCCTGAAAGACCGGCTGCGCGCCAGCTTCAATGTGTCCGTCGCCGAGCTAGAGGCCAGCCCGGTGTGGAATCGCGCCACCATTGGCGTGGTCAGCATCTCCGACTCACGCGATTATCTCGATGGATTGATGAAGAACGTGGAGCGGCAAGCAACGCGCATCGCCAATAATCACGGGGCGGATGTCGCGGACTCGTTTGTCGAATTTCTATAGACGCGATCACGGCTTTCGCTGGCCACCGGCCACTGGTCACTGACCACTGCCTCTATCGCATTGTTACCTCTGTACTTACCCCGATCGCCCCTTTGTGCGCGACAATAGCACTCAGAGCTAACCTCTGCGGTCGGTTTTCTGATATTCTCATGCGTTTTACTTCGAGGTGAGTGGTGGAGAAGCGTGGGGTCAAATATCATCGTGGACGATTGGGCGAGGCCTTGCGCGAGGAGATCGAAACGCTGGTGGAAGGAGAGTTGGCAGATCCGCGTATTGGGCTGGTGGGCGTGACCGCAGTGCATGTGGCTGACGATGGCCGTTCGGCGCAGGTTTTGGTGGATGTGGATGGCGACGACCAGGAAGCGGATCGAAGTCTTGAGGGCCTGATTGCCGCCAAAGAATATATTCGGCACGAACTAGTGGAGCGTTTGCGGCTGCGACGCGCGCCGGAATTGTATTTCCGGCTGGACCGCTCGGAGCGCGAGAAAGCCCGGGTGGAGGAGTTGCTGGCGCGGGCGAAAAAGAGAATGAAATCTCGTACGGGGGCTGGTGAGAAAAAGGTGTAGCGATGTTGCAGGATGTACTCCATCAAATCGAGCGGCGCGACCGTTTTGTGCTCACATCGCACGCTCGCCCCGACGGCGACGCCATCGGATCGGCACTGGCTTGCTGCCAGGTGCTTCGTGCCATGGGGAAACAAGCCGATGTGGTGCTGCACGATGGTGTGCCACGCATCTATCGTGCACTGCCGTTCGCCGATCAGGTGTTGCAGGCAAACCGGGTGGTTGGCAATTACGAGGCGGCGATTATTCTCGAGTGTGACAGCATTCATCGAACGCGCCTGGAAGGTTTGGAAGACCGCTACCTAATAAGCATCGATCATCATGTCAGCGGGCGCCCTTTCGCGCACGTGAACTGGATCGATCCTCATGCCGTGGCTACGGGAGAGATGGTGTTCCGTCTGGCTCGCGAAGCGGGCACGCCGTTCTCGCCCGACATTGCCACCTGCCTTTACACCGCGCTGATGACGGACACGGGTTCGTTCATGTTTCAGGGAACGAATGAGCGCACTTTTGCACTGGCGCGCGAGTTGGTCTTGGCGGGCGCTGATCCTTCACACTGCGCGCGCAGCATTTACTTTGCCCACTCGGTGGCCAAGATGAGGTTGTTGGGCGAGGCCTTGCGCAACCTCAACATCGAAGGTCACGTTGGCTGGACCTGGGTTACGCAGGAGCAAATGGAGCGCTGCGGGGCCAAGGAAGAAGACTGCGAAGGCCTGGTGAATTACGTGCTTTCGATCGGCGAAATCGAAGCAGCAGCGTTCTTCCGCGAACTGCCCGACGGCCGTTTTCGAGTGAGCTTGCGCAGCAAAGGCAAACTCGATGTAGCGCGCGTGGCTGAAGGTTTTGGCGGAGGCGGTCATGAGTGCGCCAGCGGTTGCTCGGTCGACGGACCTCAGCCCCACGCCGTGCGCCAGGTTCTGGAGTTGCTGCGTCTCGGTCCTTCCGTACAATAACCTGCGTACTGTCGAGTTCATTAATCGCCAAATTACTTCATGACCAATCGCATCCGCACCGACGCGCTGCTGCTGGCAGGCTTTTGTTCCTTTCTGTTCCTGTATGGACTATCGCAGTTCGGGCTTATCGGAGCAGACGAGCCTCGTTACGCGCAGGTGGCGCGCGAGATGCTGGAACGACACGACTGGGTCACTCCTGTGCTTGGCGGCCAGCCCTGGCTGGAGAAGCCTCCGCTCTATTACTGGCAGGCCATGCTGGCATACAAAGTCTTCGGCGTGAGCGACTGGGCTGCGCGCCTGCCTTCGGCGATCGATGCCACGTTTCTGGTACTGGCAGTGTATTTCTTTCTGCGCCGCTTCCAGCCAGGCTTTGAGCTGGATGGCGCACTGATCTCGGCGTCTTGCGCAGGATTGATCGGATATGCCCGCGCCGCCTCCATGGATATGGCGCTGGCGGCGGCTTTCACCGTTGCGATGCTCGCGTGGTGGGTGTGGCGGGAAACTGGAAGGAAGAGTTACCTCGCTGTCTTTTATGCCTTCATGGCTTTGGGGACGCTCGCGAAGGGGCCGGTCGCGCCGTTTCTCGCGGTGGCGGTGATCGTTCTGTACGCCGTTGCGGTTCGCGAATTGCGCCACGCGCTCAAGACGCTCTGGCTGCCCGGAATTCTCCTGTTCTGTGCGATCGCTCTGCCGTGGTATTTCGCAATAGAGATGAGGCACCCGCAATTCTTTCGCGAATTTATCGTCGAGCACAATCTCGGGCGCTTCTCGGAAAATCTTTATCACCATACCGAACCGTTCTGGTATTACCTGCCAGTCACTGCGCTAGCCTTGGTTCCGTGGACGGTGTTCGTGAGCGCTGGCTTTGTTCAATCGATAAGACTTTGGTGGGCCAAACGAAAGGCGGCCACCGGCGAAAGTGATTCCGAATCTCGATTCGGCCTTTTCGCTTGCTGCTGGCTGATCGTACCCGTTCTGTTCTTCTCGATTTCGCGATCGAAATTGCCGGGCTACATTCTCCCGGCAATCCCGGCAGGCGGCCTGCTGCCGGCGCAATACCTGCGGCAACATCTGGAACAAGAAAAGCCCGCGGCGAAGAGCCTGGTTGTACTGCATGCGCTCCTGGCCTCGGCGCTGATCGTTCCCGCCTTGTTGATCGCTTATCTGATCACGCAGCATCGAATTCCGGGAGGCCAGCCCACGCTGGTGGCGCTTGCGGTCGCGTTCTTGTTGGCTGTTGGAATTGCGCTAACCCTCGTTCGACAGAACGGGCTGCGCATGCTGCGGTTCGTCACCCTGATTCCGGTGGTGCTGACCGTAGGGGCGGTGCTGAAGCTCGGCTCTGGCGCAATCGACGAGACGCTTTCGGCGCGTCCTCTTGCCCGGGAGATTGCCAGCATCGAAACCCACCACCTGCCGCTGGCCGTTTATCATGTTCGACGCGAACTGGAATACGGTCTCACTTTTTATCGCAACCAGCTGACCTTCAACTATGACTGGGGCAGCGTTCCCGCCGAAGAACATTTTCTCGTAGCGCCCGAGAATTCGCAGGTGGAGGTCGCGAAGCTGGTCGCGGGCCGCCGCGTTTCGTACCTCGGCCACGATGCCGCCCAGCATGTGGATTACTTCTGGGTCGCCGCGGCTGGCGCTCCTTCCGTGGGCTCACGTTAGGTTCGTTGTTGCCTGTACGTGTACCTTCCGTTTGCCTCGCGTCCTCGAAACGCACTACACTCGGAGTTCTGCCGCCGCAAAGTGAGCCCGGATTTCTTCGGCTGATTTTGCAGGAGCTCCGTGGAGATTCTCGACCTCAGACATTTTTCTTCCGCCGATCTGCGCCCCCTGCTGGATGACGAGTCGCGGGTCTGGGCGAGCCTGCTCTCCTGGGACTACAACGGCTCGGCGGAAATGGTCCTGCGCTATGTCGACGCGAAAATTCTTCCCGGATACGCCGCCATCGAGCGCGGCCGCATCTTCGGCTACAGCTTCTTCGTCTACGAAGGCAGCAAAGGAGTGGTTGGCGATCTATTCGTGGCCAACGACAGCCGCTTTCCAGATGTGCACGAAGTCGAAGTCAAGCTGCTGACCCACGTGATCGAAACGCTGCAGCAGTCTCCCGGCATCCACCGGGTCGAGGCCCAGCTTCTGGCGCATGAAGCGGGGAGTGTGGCGCGGCCGTTTCTAGATCAGGGATTCCAGCGTCATCAACGGCTGTTCATGGTGCTGCAGCTGGGAAACGCGGCGACGAAGATGCCGCCAGTGCATCCGGAAATCGAAATCCGGCGCTGGACCGAAGCGGATTACCAGCCCGCGGCCGCCATAATTACCGCGGCTTATCGTGGCCACGTCGACGCGGAGATCAACGACCAATACCACACTCTGGCGGGATCGCTGCGCTTCCTGAATAACATTGTGCGATTTCCGGGGTGCGGCCTGTTCGATGCGGAATCGTCCTTCGCCGCGGTGGATCGCAAGGCAAAGAATCTCATCGGCCTCATCCTGTGCTCTCGCGTGCGGGGCGACGTCGGCCACGTGACACAAATTTGCGTGCTTCCGGAATACCGCTCGCGTGGGATTGGAGAATCTCTGCTGGCCGCGACCTCGGTCAGTCTCCGCAAGCGCGGCTTCTCCATGCTCTCATTGACCGTAACCGAGGCCAACGTGGGGGCTGTCGCTCTCTACCGGCGTTTGGATTTCGAATCGAAGCGAATGTTCGATGCGTTTGTGTGGGAAGGGTAAAACAACTAGCGCCGCACCAGCCACATCGCCCACCCCGCGACGAGAACGCCACCGAGGAACAGGACAAAACAATAGAGGCCGTAGCGGACCATATCGCGCGTGGTCTCGCGATGCGTAATTCCGAAGACGACAGAGGCGAAGAGCGCGAAGACAAGCGCCGCACTGAAATGCGTGAGTTGCACGGTCATGATTTCACGATCATTGTTTCTTTCCGATCGCGATGTGGTAGGCGTCCGCCACCGCGATGAAATTCAGCAAGCCGGCAACGATCATGAATTTGGTTCCGTAGTCGGCAATCGCGAAAGCGATCGCGCCCTGGCCCCAATTCATGGCGAGGGTCACAATATACATTCCGCCTGCGCCCAGATCGCCGATGAACCCGAGAATGTCAAGAATGTCGCCGCCATTGGCCTTGTAGATGTGGCCTTGCATCATCAGCCCCAGCACAAACATCGCTCCGATGGAGATGAACAGCAGCAAGCCTCGAATCCAGCGCCGTTGAATGATGTGCCCCGCGCCGGGAATCAGCCAGCCAACTGCTGGCGCGATTACGGCCATCATGCTGTCGCGCTGCACGGGTTCGGCTACCGGCTTGGTTTTTGCTGTGGTTGAATTTGCCATCAGATAATTACTATCTCACGTTGAATGCTGCCAGTCACTTCGGCCGACTTGGGCCGGACCAGCACGTTGACTTCACTACGCACGCCGAACTCGGGCAGATAAATGCCGGGCTCGATGGAGAAGCAAGAGTTAGGAAGAATCCGGCGCTCGTCGTGGATTTCCAGATCGTCCATGTTTGCGCCATTGGAATGAACGTCGGTGCCGATGGAGTGTCCGGTGCGGTGAATGAAATAATCACCGAAGCCTTTCTGTGTGATGTGGCTCCGTGTCGCGCGATCGACCTCCCATCCGGCGATGCTGCGTCCTGCGCTGATGGCATCGAGCACAGTCTTTACGCCGGCGTCGCGGGCGTCGCGCACAACCTCGAACACTTCGTGCATACGGCCGGAGGGATGCGAGCCCAGGAAGCCGACCCAGGTGATGTCATAGTACACTGCGCCGGGAGTGTTCTTTTTTCCCCATACGTCGAGCAGCACGAAATCACCTTCTCGAATCGGCACAGGACGATCGGAGCGCGGCTCGTAGTGCGGGTTGCCTGCGTTGGCGTTGACGGCCACTATCGGCGGATCGTCGGTAAGCAAGTTCTCGCGCCGAAACGCCTCCATGAACCACTGCTGAATTTCATGTTCCGTGGTTCCACCGTTGCGCGCCCGGCGTCCGATTTCTTTGAACGCGGCCGCCACAATTGCATCCACGCTGTCGCGCGCGGCAAAGTGGCTCTTGATTTGATCCTCGCTCCACGTGGCTTCGAATTGCGCGACCAGATCAGCCGAACTGACGACGTTCTTGCCCAAGCCGCGCAGCAACTCGACGGTTCCAGCATCGACCAGAGAAATGGTGAACACGATATTGTTGGGCGAATACTGCATGGCGATGTCGCGGTAAGGAGCAAGAATCGACTTCAGGCTGTCGAACAGTTCCTGCCATCCCGAATATTGGCGCTTGCCGCCGGGAAGAGAATCGAGATGGCCCGCTTCAATCTTGTGAACCAGCTTCACAGGCTCGCCCTGCGCCGGGATCAGGTAAAACCAGCGCCGCGTCACCATCAAATTTGCCGGCAAGACGAGAACGCGATAGGCAATGGGATCGCGATGATGGTGATCGTAGAAGAGCCACGCGTCGATGTTGCGTTCGCGCAGGGCAGATTGGATGGCAGCAACGTCCATGGGCAAACCCCTATTGTAAACAACCGAGGGGAGTTTGGGCGAATCGGGCTTAGTGGTGGTTTTCGGCAGCCTTGCAGCGATGCGCTTAGTTACTTTTGAACTGCCCGGACTCTTTTCTTAGTCGCCTCCGGCAAGGTCTCGCAGGCCGTTCGCAGCACGAGACGCGGGGCACGTCCGCGAATCTTCATTAGATATGGAACTGTCCGCTTGGCGTCGAACTTCGCTGTCTCACGCAGCAGCCAACCCAATCCCTTCTGCACCATGTCATCTTCATCGGTGAGAAGCGAGTTCGAAAGCTTCGTGATTTCCGGAAAAAACAACTTGGCTCGGGTGCCACGAATCAATGCCACGCAGGCGGCACGGCGGTGCCATCGCTTCGTCGACTTCGCCCAGCGAAAAACTGTTTTTGCCCGAACCGGTTTGGACGCAATCATCGGAGCGATTAGATCATGCACAAGCGCGTCGTGATCGGCCCAACTGCTGATGCGGTCGAGCCACGACTCGAAGAGACCGAACTCACTGTCGCCGAACTCGCCATCGAGTTTCTCCAGCAGGAACACGGCGGCGATTTTCTCTTCGAGAACCGATCCGGAAAAGAGCTGATCGGCGACGGCGATGAGAAAATCGAGCCCATGTTCTTTTCTTAGCTCTCGTCGAAAACCCACGGCAGCACGGCGCAAGTCCGCCGTATACCATCCATGCGATTTGATTTCGTCTTTGAAGAACCATTGCACACTGGTAGCATGGTCGGCGGAACCGCCGTCTCTCAGCGCGCGGCGAATTTGAGCAGCAACCGTTGCGGCTGTGATCTTGGATTCCGCGGCTGAACCTTGTCCGTTCAATCTTCTCACCATGTCAGCTTTGTTCCCGGGGAGAGGTCTGTAGCCTCAAATATCGGTCATACACCCACAGCAGCGCCGCTGTTGCCACACCCACGGCGGTGACCGACCACCAGATAAACTCCGGACGATGCATTACTTCTCCGAAGTGATGAATCAGCAATCCTCCGAACCAGCCACCAATCAGCGAGCCGATTCCGATGGGCAGAAAGGCGAAACCCATGTATGTGCCTTGCTGGCCCGGGGGAGCGAGGCGGGAAATGTATTCGTAGTAGCGCGGAGCTTGAATGATTTCGCCCAGCGAAACCGCGAACAGCGTTACCACCACCATCGTCACAGTAGGGTGCACGATCAAAATCATCCAAGCCAGGCCGGAGACGAGCGTGCCCAGCGTGATGGCGTGAAACGCCGGTATCTTGCGCGTAAGCAGACTCATCACCATCTGCAAGGCGATCACAGTCAGTGGCCCGGTTACGAGCAGCAGCTCAGTATCCGTCCTGGGATTAATGTAATCGTGAATGTAGATTGGGAGAATGATGAACTCCTGCCAGTAGACGATCCAATATCCGGAGAAGATCAGCAGAAAGATCATGAAGCGCGGGTTTGAGAGCACAGTAATAAAATTCTTTGCCGCCTCGCCGAGAGTGGCGGTCTGCGCATCGTTCGCGCGGCGCGGCTCGCGGAAGAAGATCAGCACGGCGAAGAACATGGCGAACACGCTGATCGCTGAGACACGAAAAACATTTTCTACCCGCATGTGCTGGTGAACCCAGGAAGCGACATAGGGCCCGGCGGCCCCGCCAACGTTGACCAGCGTGTAGTAAATCGAATATCCGATCGAACGGACATTTTCCTTGGAGGCCCGCGCCGTAGTTCCGACCACGCTGGGCTTCACCAAGGCGATGCCGAGGGCCGGCAACATCAGAAGAACCGCGACGAGGGCGATCAGCGGGACGGCGTTTCGGACCGGGGCAAGCCAAGGCGCTCCGATTGAACCGAGCAAGAAGTAAGAAATGCTCAGGATCAGGTAGGCCAGAGAGAGGGCGCGACGAAAGCCCAGGCGGTCGGCGAGGGTTCCGCCGAAAGCGGCCAGAAACCACACCAAGCCTCCAAACAATCCAGTGAGACTGCTTGCCCGCTCCACACCGAAGTTCAGCGTCTCGTGCAGATAGCGCGCCAGAGATGCGAATGCGGCGTAATACGAAAGCCGCTCGAACAACTCGCTGATGTTGGCGACCCAGAAGGGACGCTCGAAACCGGTACGGATCTCCTGCAAGCGTTCGGAAAAGCTCAAGAGTGGCTCCCTGAGGACAGCGCTATATTCCAATCCGTCTGCGTAGTTCATCGGCCGAGAGTCCCGCAACACGAATCATTTTGTGGCGGCTGGTGTGGCCGCAGGCAATGGTAACGGAAGATCGTGGCAGCATCAAAAGTTTTGCAAAGAATTCGATGCAGGCGTCGTTGGCCTTGCCGCCGATTGGCGGCGCCGTCAGAGAAACTTTGAGCGCGTCGCCGAGTTCTCCGGTGATGGCGTTTTTCTTCGCGCGGGGATGAATTTTGATCGCGAACGTAGTGGCGCCAGCTATTTGTTGTGTGGGGATCAATTGCTTAGTGACTCAATATCGCGATCCCGATGCATACAAGAACGACCGCAATTCCTACGGCAATGTAAACGACATAGTCGCGCACTCGATGGGTTGGCACTGGAGACTGCCGATACTCCGGGAAAGCCCGATAAACCATGACTAAGATGTAATGATCTTCCTTCCGCAGCGCGTCGAGCACATCTTTCCATGTCTGTTCTTTGCTGGACGATTCGCGCCGATCACGCTCACGAGCGTTCCTAAGCAGACTGACAACTTTGGCTTCGTACTCATCGCTGTTGTAGTCGCGTTCGAACTCGGCGTTGACTTCGTAGATGTCCGGGAGGGAGGGAGACACTTCGGTGAAATAGAGCATCTTCTTTTCAACATCGGAAAGATTCACCTGCTCGACCTCGGCCTCCTCAATGACCCTTGAAATGAGGAACTGCTTCGCCGTTGTAGACTCCACGCGCTTGTCCTCTCTGAGTTCTTTGCACCTAACCCCTTGCTCGTTCCCCAAAAATCGCCGTGCCTATGCGCACGCAGGTCGATCCCTCTTCAATGGCGATTTCGAAATCGTGCGACATACCCATGGAGAGTTGGTCCATCGCGACGGCGGCCAGCTTGCGAGAGGCAATCGTATCGCGCAATTCGCGCAGCTTGCGGAAGTAGGGCCGCGCACCTTCGGGGTCGTCGGTGAACGGAGGTACGGTCATCAGTCCGCGGAAGATCAGAGACTCCAGCCGAGGTGCGGCGATCAGCAATTCTTCGAGCTCTCTTGAATCCGACGCCACTCCGCTCTTGGCGGCTTCGCCACCTACGTTGACTTCGATCAGCACATCGATCTTCCTGCCTAGCTGGCGGGCGGCCGCGTCTAACTTCTCCGCGAGCTTCAGCGAATCGACCGAATCCACAGTGCGAAACAGCTCGACTGTTTTCGCTGCCTTATTCGTTTGCAGGTGCCCGATCATGTGCCATTCCGCATTCTCCAGATCTCGAAGGGCCTCGACCTTGCCGGCAAATTCCTGTACACGATTTTCTCCGAACACTCGAAGTCCGGCGCGATAAGCCTCGCGAATGCGCTCCGGCGCCTGAGTCTTGCTTACGGCCATCAGCACAATATTGGCGGGGTCGCGTCCAGCGCGCCGGGCGGCCGCGGCGACCCGCTCCTGCACTGCGGCAATATTTTCGGAGATCGACATAGCGAGGCTCAAACGGGAATGCAGAAGTAAGAAGGTAGATTGCAGAAAGTAACAGTGCGATTCTACTCGTGATGAGTATTCAAACTTCTGCATTTTCACTTCTGCCGTCACATGATGGCTGTCGGCGGCGCGGGTTCGCTCGGATCGCCCGCACTCGACAGGGGCAAAAAGATCATCAGGCCAGCAAGCAGAACCATGACACCAATTCCGGCGAGATACAGCGGATGTGCGAAGATCTGAGCTGACGTGATCCTTGCCGCCCACGCGGCGGCAGGCTTTAGCCACGATTGCTGGGAAAACGACAATGCGATGAATCCTGCCCAGAGCAGTCCAAAGATTGATTCGCCGGCGATCAGTCCCGAGGCGGTGAGAACGCCGGCATTCTCCACCCGCGCTCGCTGCGCTTCGTTGAAGCCACGCCGCTTGGCCATCCAATCTCCAAGGGAGCGGAAAACTCCGCCAAGAAAAATGGCGAACGTGGTCTCAAAGGGCAAATACATGCCTACCGCCACTAGCATGGGGCTGCGCACCTGCATCATGATCATGGCGATACCAAAGAAGATTCCCACCACCACCAGCGGCCAGGGCATATCGCCGCCGACGATGCCAATGGCAAGGGTCGCCATCAGGCCGGCTTGTGGCGCCGAAAGCTGGCGGCTGCCGAAGCCGAACGCGGTGTCCAGCAGATAAAGAGGCCAATACATGGCCAGACTTGCCACGACAACGGCAATTAGTTCGGCCTTCTGAATCTCGCGTGGCGTACCGCCCAGGATGTAACCCACTTTAAAATCCTGTAGCAGTTCGCCCGCCACCGAAGACGAAACACAAACCACCGCGGCTACGCCTAAAACCACGGCAACACCTTTAATTCCAGAGGCGCCAAGCGACACCATCAAAAGCGCCGCAATCAGCAAAGTCGAGAGCGTCAAGCCGGAAACCGGATTATTGGAAGAGCCAATGAATCCGACAAGACTGCCGGAAACCGTCGCCATGAAAAAGCCGACCACTAACATCACGACGGCCGCCAATATTGCCGGCCAAATCAGACCTGAAATCCGGATGTAGAGGACGCACATGAGCATGAACATCAAGGCAATCAAACTGAAAACTGCTTTTGAGCTCATGTATTGTTCGGTGCGAGAGAGTTTGGCTCGCTGGGCTGCGGTCTGGCGCAGATCCGACAGTGCCCTGCCAATGCCTGCGGTGAGACTTTTGCCCATCTTGAAAAGCGTGTATGCCGCGCCCACCAGCATTCCGCCGACGGCGATGGGGCGCACGATGAACCTCCACACCGCGATCGCTATGGCAGCCCAATTGTCGGGGGTGTCTGCGGGAAGGTAATGTTTAATCTGCGGTCCCAGGAAAAATATGAGCAAGGGAACCATCAAACCCCAAGCCAGCACCCCGCCGGCAAACTGGATCGACGCCAGACGCAAACCAATGATGTAGCCGACGCCCAGGTAGGCCGGACTCACACTGGGCGCGGCGAAAGTGCTGGTGCCGCCCGCTGCCACAATGTTTGCGCTGCCAGTTGTTCCCAAACGCACCTGGCTGCGGCCCAGACTGCCCACGGCAAAATGAATGTCCTTATCCGCGGCGAAAAGTCCAAAGCGCCCCAGTATGTAAACGACCCCGCCTACGCCAATATTCCAGAAGAGATACTTGGCGGCATCCGCTCCCCGCCGACCCGCCTTATGTATTTCCGCCGCTGCGACCGATTCGGGAAAGGGCAATTCTGGATCTTCCACCATCACTCGGCGTACCAATGAAATGAAGAGCACGCCTAGAATACTGCCCACCATCATGAGAGCGGTCGACTTCCAATATGCGTCGGCTGGTCGGAAGGAAGGCCAGGCTTTGGCGATCACGAAGGCAGGGATGGTGAAGATTGCGCCGGCGGCAAGACCCTCCCCGATTGTGCCCGCGGTTCGAGCGATGTTTTCTTCGAGCAGCGAACCCTTCCACGCCCGCATAGCCGCCATCGCTATCACCGCGGCAGGATAAGTTGCCGCGATCGTGATACCGGCTCGCAATCCCAGGTAAGCGTTGGCCGCCCCGAGCAGAACCGTCAGAAAAAGCCCCAGCAGCACCGCCTTCAGAGTGAACTCCTTCATCTCCATGTTCTCGGGGACGAAGGGGACGTGCTTCTTGACACCAGTTCCTGGTTCGGGGACTGGGTTGCTCATAAGTGAAATCCTCGTGGGGCCTGAGATGAAAGCAAGTTCGTGCCGTAACTCATTCAAAAGACTAAATGGCGCACGTTAGCACGTGGGTGGGCTGCATTACAAGTGCGACGTCGTTTGGGTAGTGTCCTAGCAAATTAGGACACTACCGTCGTTTGATCTGACTTAGCTAAGCATCTTCCGGTTGGCTTGTTCGTGTGCTTGACGGTAGAATAGTGGCAATCGGTTTGTGCCCCTTCGCAGTCTCGTTGTTTCGAGGTGCAACGTGGTAAAGAACTCCCCTGACCAGGTTTGGTTCCAGAAATACTTTGAATTCCACTGCGACGATTGCGGTAGCGATACCGGCTTCCGCTCGCGGCGCCGTACGCTTTCTGAGCGCTATCTTCTACCGCTCTTTCTTCTGCAGCCGGTGCGATGCGCCGAGTGCTTCCGGCGGGACTATCGTTTGCTGTTCATGCCGGTGAAAGAGCGGCCACGGGAAGCGATCAAGAAGATGCCGGCTCCGGTACCGCGATCCAATCGTAACGTTGCCTAGCGAGCCCAGTCGCCGCTATACTGCTAGCAAGCAGGCAATCGCACAGTGGCCCGCCAACAGGGTTTTTTGCGGGCAACACGGAGGCCGTCTTCAGCAGTAGCGGGGACAGAATTCGGGCTAGCCAGGCCAAAGCTGCAGTGGCAAGCCCTTCTATTGCTTCCCGGGCTGGGGAAATCCGCTTAAGCCGCTGGTTGGGCGGGCGCGGATGGACCACACAGATTGCCGAAAGTCTCTTCGCAGTCCTGTTTCCTTCCGACTGCCGCGTCTGCGGCACTGCGTTGGTGAAGATTTCGCGCTTGCCGGTTTGCCAGGATTGCCTCAACTCCATGAGCCCGATTGCGGGCGGTCTCTGCGCCATTTGCGGAGAACGTTTGTTTTCCGCCTACGCTGCCGCCAGTGTTGAGGACGAGGCCCGGTGTGGGCTTTGCCGCCGCATCGAGCCGGTGTTTGCGCGCGCCGCGGCCTACGGCAGCTATGAAAGCGGCCTGCGCGAGTTGATTCATCTGCTCAAGTATGGCGGCGTGCGCCCGGCGGCGAACGTTCTTGGACGCATGCTGGCTGAGGCTGTCGCGATGCTCGAGCCGGAATTTGCAGCAGAGCCGATAGTCCTGGTTCCCGTGCCCCTGCACCGCACCAGGCTTCGCCAGCGCGGCTTCAACCAGGCAGAACTGATTGCTCGCGCTGCGATGAGAGTACGGCGGCCGGATAGTCGCTTGTTTTTATGCCCGGTGCTCGAGAGGAAACGAGAGACCACCTCGCAAATTGGTCTTACCAGCCACCAGCGTCGCGAAAACCTCCGGGGAGCTTTTGGAGTACTGCATCCCGAAGCCGTGAAAGGACGCGAAGTTCTCGTGGTAGACGACGTTTACACGACTGGCGCCACAGTTTCCGAGTGCGCGCGTGTTCTTCGCCGCGCAGGTGCAACCAAGGTTTGGGTCGCGACCGTCGCCCGCACGCTGAAAATCTCGGCGCAGCACATGGAGATAAGGCCTTCTGCCAGCGAAGTGGAGGAGAGCATCGGAACGGAAGACGTTCCCATGGCAAAAGCCGTGGGAACCTAGAATTTAAAGATCTGGGAATGTAAAGATCCGGATTCCAGGACTCATGTTTATGTCAGGCAGGATCGAAGCCGACGCAGGACCACCGGGCCGTCACGCCGCCGGCTTGTTTGCGTCGGCGGCTATGCATCGTGACAGCAATGGCAATGCGCTACACGCGCCCGTGCTGGTGCTGAATGCGTCCTACGAGCCCATTAACGTTTGCGCGGCGCGGCGCGCTCTTGTGCTGGTGCTCAAGGGCGTCGCCATGACGGAAGAAGAGAATGGACACTTCCTGCATGCGGCGCGCATTGCCATGCGTGTGCCCTCAGTGATCCGATTGCTGGAGTATCGGCGCATACCGCACCAGAGCCGCGCTCTGTCGCGGAAGAATATTCTGCTGCGCGACCGTAACACCTGCCAGTATTGTGCGACAGTGTTGTCCTCGAGCGAGTTGACGCTCGATCACGTGATTCCCCGTTCCCGCGGAGGTTCGTCGACCTGGGAGAATCTTGTGGCCTGCTGCCACGCCTGCAATCGCCGCAAGGGCAACCAGTTTCCCCTCGAAGCCGGCATGAAGCTGATGCGCGAGCCCCGCGCCTTCAACCTGCATACCAGCCGCCACATCATGCGCCTCATGGGCCGCAGCGACGACAAGTGGCGGAAGTATTTGTTTTACTAGACACCTTCCGATAAGTTATAGCTGCTGGAGTTTTTGGAATTGGTGCAGTTTGGCTTATGCGTAGGGCCGGTTAAGTGGGAGATCCTTCGCTACGCCTGAAAAACGGCTCCGCTCAGGATGACAGTCGTCGTGTAATAGTCAAACCGCACCACTACCGATTTTTGCTGGAGTTTTCACGAAGGAGTTCCAATGCGGGCGTTTGCCCAGGCGGACCGGTTCGTCAGCGAGCTTGAATCGCGCAAGCTTCGTCCGGCGTATGTCTTTGTCGGCGACGAAGCTTTCTTCCGCAAGCGCTTTCGTGACGCCATCATCGAGCATCTTGTCTCGCCTGATCTTCGGGACTTCAGCATATTCGAATTCGATCTTGCGGAAAACGACCTTGCCGAAGTTCTCGACCGCGCCCGCACGCCTTCGCTGATGGCGCCGTTCCAGGTATTTTTTGTGCGTGGGGTGAAGAATCTTTTCGGCCGCGGTTCGAATGAAGAAAAACTCGCGGCCATCGAAGACTACTGCAAGAATCCAAATCCCGACGCAATGATTGTCTTTGTCGCCGACCACATCAGCATTCCGGCCGACGTTCGCCGCATGGAGATGCAGGATAGAGAACGCTATCAGCGCATCCGCGAAACCATGGGCCAGTACTGCGGCATCGTCGAACTGGCGCGGGTGGAAGAAGGCGAAGCGGTACGCTGGATTTCCGATTACTGCACGAGCCGCGACGTACCAGTAAAGATCGAGCCCGACGGCGCACGCGAGTTGGTTGATGCGCTCGGCGGCGACATGATGATGATCTCCAATGAACTCGAGAAGCTCATGCTCTACGTCGGCGCCCGCAACCGCATCACGCTGGGCGACGTGGAAACCATGGTGCTGGCGGCCAAGCAGCGTTCTCTGTATGAGCTGACCGATGCCATCTCTTCCAAAGAGCGGGTGCGCGCGCTCGAAGTTCTGGATGCGATCCTTTCTTCGGGCGACGGCGAGGAAGCAGCGATCGGCCACATCTACATGCTGGCCAAAACCTTCCAGCAGATGCTGGTGATTCTCGAACGCAACGTGCGCGACCAGCGCATGTTGTGGGCTGCGCTGTGGCAGGGCTTCCGCGTGCCCCCGTTTGCCGCCGACGACATCATCAAACAGGCGCGCCGCTATAAGTCCCGCCGCGAGTTGACGCGCGCCATCCGCCTGGTGGCCAAGGCCGATCTCGCCCTGCGCTCTAATCCCGTGAGCAAGCGGATGGTTCTGGAGCGACTGGTGATGGATTTGACTGCCGAGGCGAAGCTGGAAACGCCGGGATGGATGCAAGAGCAGTTGCCGGTGTGAGGGGGCAGCCTTTAGCTCTTAGCCTTTAGCTCTTAGCTTCCGACCCTCGACGAACAACCTCGGAGATCGATCCAGATCAAAAAAAACGCAGATTTCTTGAGCTAAAATCCGTAGAATCAGCGAGTTGCATTTTGTGGTCTGGCTAAATTATTGAAGACAAATAACTTACTTGTAAAATACTTCATTCAAAGGACTTAGGGTCTTGGCTCCCTCGCTAAATGCCTTTAGAATGAGTGGCCCGGACCGCAAAATATTCTATTCGCGGTAGTTATCTCATTGCTATTTGGTTGTCAAAGATCAAATGCTTAGAGAGATATGGTTACAGTTTTGAGAATCGAGGTCAAGGAAATTCTGGAGAGTTCCTGGCGGACGCGATAATGCTTCTCGAAATATTCCCAAACTGGAATTCGCTCGACTCAGTTAGGCGGGCCCACAGCGATCTTGAACTTGCTGGCCTTGTGTTCTTCGCGCTGCTTGTAGTGGCTGAAGCGTTGGCCCACAATTCCAAGCAAGAGGAGAGGAAACACCTATTTGATTCGATAGGCATATGGTTCTTTGCCATAGCTGTCTTGTGCGAAATAGCCGGGTACCGGTATGGCCAGCGAAATGATGCCCTATCTGAGCAGGTGATTAGTTCTCTAGATGTCAAAGCGCGAAATGCCGATACGAAGGCACAATCGGCGCTCGACAAATCTAGCACTGCTGATACCGAGGCTGGCGAAGCTCTCACCAAATCCACAGCGGCAAACGAAGCGGCTGGCAAGGCCCAAAGCAAAGTGATCGCAGTCTCCAAGGAGGCGGACGCTACAGACACAAAGCTAAAACTGGCGTTGCCCATGCTTTCGCGTCGGTCAGTCCAACATCCCAAAGGTATGGAGGGTGTACTGAAACTGTACTCATGGCCTGAACCGATAGTCATAAGGTCATATAACGGTGATGCGGAGGCGTGGGGAGTCTGTCTAGAACTCGGGTTTGCCATGGTACCTCCAATGACTCCGAGATTTGAGTGTGGCAACGAACCTCTAACGCTAGCATTGGCAATTACAGGAATAGAGATTACCGGAAAGGATGTGTTAACGCTTAGACGGCTACGCGAAATCCTTGTAGATGATGGAGGCTTAGGTGATCTTGCAGATATTCGAGCCTGCTGGCCTTGCCGTACAGATGGTCCGAGCGATCCGACCACAATTGAGCTTTTTATCGGGCTTAATCCGGGCTTTTCACTAGCTAGGCTAGAGGCCGCCGAAAACAAGCTCAATAAGAACACCAAACAGACTAAACCCAAGAAATAATGGATTGTGGACGCGAAACGGCACCAGTACCAGGGAATTCCAGAGAGTTCCTGGCGGGCGCGATATTCCGGTTCTGCAAACTCGGGCGAAATCGTAGGCGATCAGCCGCGCCTTGCCCGCTTTCGAAAAGCGTGAAAGGTGGGAGCGGCCCTGGGTTTGAACATTCTGCTCTCTATCGACGTATCTCTATATACCTAACAACATGATCTTGAAATACCTCTTCGAAGGCCCCTGGATCGTTCTCGTAGCGTATTGGGTGCTTGCCGCCCTGAAGACGCGGCGCACTCAGAGAAAAGAGCCGTTCGTCTGGCGCTACGGAATCATGTTCGTGGAAGTCCTCGGCTTTACGCTGATGTCCGACGGCGATGCCGATATCGGAGTTTTCGGCCACAAGGTGTTCCCGCGCATCTTCGGTATTACCGTCGCCGGCATCGTCCTCGTATGGGTGGGGATCGCGCTGGCTATCTGGGCGCGGTGGCATCTCGGACAGTACTGGAGCGGGCGGATCACGATCAAAGAAGATCACAAGCTGATCCGCACCGGGCCCTATGCCCGCCTTCGCAACCCGATTTATTCCGGACTTGACCTGGCTGTGATCGGTTCGACCATCGCTATCGATCGTTGGCGATGCGTGGCGGGAGCTTGCATCATTATTTTGGGTTTTTGGGTGAAGGCGAAGCGGGAAGAAGCCATGCTTTCCGCGCAGTTCGGAGCGGATTTCGAGGAGCACCGCCGGCATACCGGCTTCTTATTTCCGCGGCTGAAGGTCAGCAGCTAGCCGCTACATTCGTCACAGTACCCTGATCGACTCAACCCCAGCCATTACAACGTCTTCAGCCGTTTTGGGAAGACCTGCGTCATTGTTGTATCGATCCAAAGCTCCCTTGGGAACGAGTAATCTATGCTTGACAAAAGTAATGATAACATTACATTATGTCGTGTATAGGGGTCATTCTATGGCAGAGAACTCCGAGCGTCCAGACTCAGGCCTGCGACGGCTGGCCCTGATTGTGGGGGCGTTTGTCATATGGTTTGCCACCTATGTGGTGGCGACAAGACTGCTGCATCGGCACCCTGAGAGTGCCGTGGTTCGCGGAACGTTGGCGGCGCTGGGCGTGTTCGGGTTCGTGCCCTGGCTGATGGCGATTGCCAGGCTCATCCAGTCCCAGGACGAATTCGAGCGCCGCATCCATCTTGTGGCTCTGGCTGTGGCGTTTGGAGCGACGGCGCTATTCATCTTTGCTGCTGACTTCCTGCAACGCGCGGGCTTCGTCGACTACGTGTTACTGAGGACAATATGGATGGCGATGATAGTGCTGTGGTGGATCGCGATCATGGTGGTGTCGAGGTTTTACCGATGAAAAACCGGCTGCGCGTGCTGCGGGCCGAAGAGAATTGGACTCAGGCTGAGCTGGGTATGCGCGTTGGGGTGTCGCGCCAGGCCATTCACGCGATCGAAACCGGGAAGTACGATCCGGGCCTGCCGCTAGGTATGAAAATCGCGCGTGTATTCCAGCGAAGAGTGGAGGAAATCTTCGAATTGGGGGACAACGATTGATGCGCGCCTTCCGGTACACGCAACACATCAGCCGACCGCGGGAAGAGGTTTTCGCCTTCATGATGGATTTCCGCACGGCACCGCTCTGGCGGAGCTTGGTGCAGCGCGTCGAGGTAATCGGCGGCGAGCCATTGCGGCAGGGGTCCCGCATCATGCTTACGATGGACGCCATGGGAAAGACCTTGCAAGTGGACTCGGAGGTCTGGGTTTACAAACCTCCGCACAGATACGGCCATCGCAACACGTACGGCGGCGTTACCGGCGTCTTCGAATATGTTCTTGAGCCAGACGAGTCGGGCACGACCGTGGCCTTCATCGGCGACCTGCGCCCGCACGGGTGGATGTGGCTCGGGCTTCCGTTTGTGCTGCGCACCGTCCGAGTCCGGTATCGCGATCAGCTTCTGGCGTTGAAGCGAGCGATCGAAGAGCCGAAGCGTTGAGTTGGAGAAACTCCGACGTTCTGTCAGTTTGGGTAACGGGAGTGCCGCTCCAGGCTAAGAGCTAAAGGCTAACAGCTAAAGGCTAACAGCCAACAGCTACTTCATTGCATTAACACGAGCGCCCAGCCGCGATTTGTAGCGCGCGGCGGTATTGCCGTGAATTGTCCCCTTCTGGATGGATTCAGAGCCGGCCCTTCCAATATCCAGGTCGCCTGTGCCCATGTGCAATGGCCAGGACTTGGATGTCAGTTTCTCTTTCACGGTAAACAACCGCAAAGGGAAAGCGTTGCAGGACGAACTTGCGCGTTCCGTGCAAACCCTTAGGCCAACGTTGAGGAGATGCTGCAATCAAGTCTATTGCTTGCTCCACTTCGGCGACAAAGTTAACCGCAGCAGTCTCGTTTCGCCCTAGATACCACGCAATCGCAGATTTCCATTCTTCGAGTGCTTCGGGGTGAAGATCAAGCGGCTTAGCGGCCACTGAGAATCGCTGAAACCTGACGGCGCGCTTCCGCCCACGGGATGGGCTTCACCTTGCCGGAATCGAGTTCCCGGATTCGGCGCACGATTTCTTCGTTCCATTCCTCCTCGGCGGAGGCATCGACGGTCTCGTCAAGACTTTCAAGGAGGGAACCGGCAAGCGCAGCGCGCGCTTCTGGCGGAAGGGCGAGGGCTTTTTTCAGCAGTTCAGAAACTTCCGGAGTCATGGTGCTATTTTACTCCGAGCTACCAGCTACTTCATTGCATTAACACGAGCGCCCAGCCGCGATTTGTAGCGTGCGGCGGTATTGCCATGAAGCGTGCCCTTCTGGATCGCCTTATCGAGCGCGGAGACCGTCTGGCGGTAGGTCTGCTCGGCGGCTTGCTTGTCGCCCTTTTCGATGGTCTCGCGCAAAGTGCGCAGCGCGGTGCGCAGGCGGGAGGTGTTGGCACGATTGGTGGCCGTGCGCTTGGTGGTCTGACGAGCGCGCTTGAGCGCCGAAAAATGATTAGCCATGTCTGATCGGTTACCTTTGTGTGTACAGAAATATTCGGCGAGTACCGAATTCCTTATTATAGGTGGGCAAGTCTCGACCGGTCAAACGTTTGCCATCGGAGGTAGTGGCTCAATTTGAAATTCAGCCACTACCCCATCGGACTAGCACCGGGCACTATCTTTTCCACAGGGGCTGGCTGTGACATCCCGCACATCGAAGGGCCCCAATGGTGACTATGATTCCCAAACGGAGGTAGCCGATGAAGACGAATTGCCCTTTTTGCGATAGCACTGGTTCCACCTATCAGATGGATCGCCAAGGAAAAGACATATTTCACCTGCGGTGCGAGAACTGTGGATCAATAGATATCACGGAGACGGCGGACACGAGCAAGGTAGGACCTCTGAGCACAGAGGAAAGACGTCTGCTGGCGAACTATTTTCGCAGATATAAAGGCAACGTGCCGCAGATCGAGTACAGCAATTTCGACCAAATACTGGATGAGGCGCGAAGCGAATCGTTAACGGCGAGCGGTTCAGTGCTGAGTTAGGCAGGGAGGGGCAAAATTTAAGGGGAAGAAATGAAACGATCGGTCCTTGCTCTTTTCGCGTTGTTTGCCTTCTCCGGCATCGCGCAGCAGGGAGTCTCGATTAAGACTGGATTTCTGACGGCAGAGGAGTTTACGCGCATGAACGACCAAGGCCGCCATGATTACGCGATGGGTGTTGTAGATGGGATGCTGCTTGCACCGTTGTTTGGTGCGCCACGTGCCTCAAATGACTGGCAGAAGATCGGGCCGTTCGGAGATTGCATTACTGGTATGAGCAGTACGCAAGTGGCAGCAATCGTTTCCAAGTTCGTGCAAGACCACCCAGAGCGCTGGAACGAATCTATGCACGCGGTTGTTTTTACCGCGATGACGCAAGCCTGCTCTCAGAAGTGAAGTTGGTAACGCAGTTGCTGCCGGAGGCCCGCGGGCCCAGCCCATTCTTTCCACCCCTACGCCATGCTTGTGGTAGGCTGGGTTCCAAACTGATACCCTACTCATCGGCCATTGACTCCCATCCCGGCGCGGGTTAGGCTTTAACTAATGGTAGTGACTTGCCTTCTGGGCATGAGCATTCCGGCTGGTCCCGTCTCTGAGCATAATCCTGTTTTGTCTGCGAAGCGGCAGAAGTGTCTTTATTTCGAAGAGATTGAATGAAGAAAAGCATCGGGATTAGTCCCAACATCGAGACTTTGTTCGGCACACGCGACGAGAATGTCCGGCTGCTTGAAGACGGGTTAAACGTCACGATCGATCTCCGATCGAATGCGATTGAACTTGAGGGCGCGGCTCGCGACGTGGCTCGCGCCGAGCAGGTGTTTGCCGATTATGAAAGCCTGCAGCGCTCCGGCTACACCTTCAACAACGGCGATCTCAACAGCATGTTGCGTGTGCTCACTGCGGATTCAAGCGCAACCTTGCGCGGCTTGGCCGATGCCGGACGGCAGCGCTCGCTGGGGCGCCGCATGGTGCAGCCGAAGAGCGTGAATCAGCGCCGCTACGTCGAGGCTATTGAAAAGCACGACATGGTATTCGGCATTGGTCCGGCGGGCACGGGCAAGACTTACCTTGCGGTGGCGATGGCGATCTCCGCATTGCTCGCTAAGCGCGTCAATCGCATCATACTCGCGCGCCCGGCGGTGGAAGCGGGCGAGCGGCTGGGATTCCTGCCGGGTACGTTGCAGGATAAGATCGATCCTTACCTGCGTCCCTTGTACGACGCGCTATATGACATGCTCGATCCGGAAAAAGTCGACCGCTATCTGGAGAAGAATGTCATCGAGATTGCCCCCATCGCATTCATGCGAGGCCGCACGCTGAACGATTCCTTCGTCATTCTCGACGAAGCGCAGAACACGACCTCGGAACAAATGAAGATGTTCGTCACCCGTCTTGGGTTCAACTCCAAAGCGGTGATTACCGGGGACATCACGCAGATCGACTTGCCCAACGCCCGGCGCAGCGGATTATTGGAAGCGATCGACATCCTGAAGCGCGTCGAAGGCCTTACCTTCGTTCACTTCGACGAATCCGATGTGGTGCGCCATCACCTGGTGCAGCGGATTATTCGTGCTTACGACGAGCACAGAACGCAGGTGGCCGAGCAGCAGATGCTTTTGCTGGCTGGGGGCAAGAACGCCGACGTTAAGAACGACGTTAAGAACGATGTTAAGAATTCTGAGGCAACAAACGCAAACGACAGGCCCAGAGAAGCTTCGGGAGAATAAGTTCTTAAGTAAGTGGGAGGGCCGAAGCCTGGCCCTCCTGTTTATTTTGCCGGTGTCCGTGAGAAATCACGCTGGGAGCAAGTTGGTTATCTTTCGAAAAAAAATCGCAGGCCTGAGCCGGTCGACCCTCGAGCGTTTTGTATTGCGGGCGCGCCGCGCCGTCCATTTGCATGACGCGGCGAATGTGCTGGTGACGAGCAGCGCCGAGTTACGATCTCTCAACCGGCAATTCCGCGGAGCAGATAAAGCCACGGACGTATTGTCGTTTCCAGCCGCGCCTGGAATCGCTGCCTCCAGGCGGGCTGCCGGCGAAGTGGCAATCTCGGCGGACATCGCACGGGAAAATGCCGAGCGACTCGGGCACACCGTAGCGGACGAGGTGAAGATTCTGGCGCTGCACGGGATCCTGCATCTGGCGGGCTTCGATCACGAGCGCGATAATGGCGAGATGGCACGCAAAGAACTCCAACTGCGGCGGCAACTGAGGTTGGAAGTTGGACTGATCGAGAGGACGCGGCCCGGTTCCGGCAAAGTCCCGGGTCGCAGAAAAGCCCGCGCGCCCGGTGCGAAGCGGAGACAGGTATGAACTGGGAAGTCGCACTCGCGTTATGTCCGTTGCTTGCCCTCTTAGCTTTGGCTTCTTACGTCGACCGCGTTTATCAGGAGATGGGCAAATTCCTCTCGCGGGAATTCCAGGACAATATCGACATCTTCGAGCAGAGGGTCGAGCCTGGCTTACACGTTACCCGGGCGCGCGCCTCGCTCTCCATGACAGTACTGAAGCAGTTGACTACTGCGACCATTGCCTTACTTGTGGGTTACGTAGTCTTCGGTGATCAACGTTGGAGCATCTACGAGATTCTGCAGGCCGCGATCAGCCTGATTCTGGTCATCGTTATATTCAATCAATTTCTGCCGTTCGTTCTCTTCTCGCGCACCAATGGCGCCTGGCTCATCCGCTGGAGATGGCTGCTGACCGCACTGATTTACCTGGTGCTACCCATGACCATCGTTCTGGGTTTTCTGCAATCGGTGGTATCGCTCACTCGCCAGAACACACGCGAGGAGCCGGAAAGCGCTTCTGAGGCCGTCGATGCCTTAATCGAGGCGGGCCAGGAAGAAGGCATTATTCAGGAGGGCGACCGCGAGTTGATTCAGTCCGTCGTGGAATTCAGCGGCAAGACCGTGCGCGAAGCCATGAAGCCTCGTCCGCAGATCTTTGCCGTGCCCGTGGAAACGACGGTCGAACAATTCATCGAAATGCTCCGCACCAAGCACTATTCGCGAGTCCCGGTGTACGTGGAAAGTATTCACAACATCAGGGGTATCGTTTATACGCAGGACGTTCTGCAGGTGGCGGATAGTGAAGCTTCCACACGCACTCTCGACACGCTGATGCGGCGCGATGTGTATTTCGTTCCCGAGAGCAAATTGGGAAGCGACCTTCTGCGGGAGATGCAGAAAAACAATATTCGCATGGCAATCGTCGTCGACGAATACGGCGGTGTAGCTGGGTTGGTGACGATCGAAGATCTGGTCGAAGAAATCGTTGGTGAGATTCGGGACGAGCACGAGAAGCCAGAGATCGTCAAAGAGAACGATCAGTCGTTCGTGGTTTCCGGGGGCATGGATGTGGACCGGCTCGCCGAACTTTTCGGAACAAGGCCGGAGGGAAAGGAATCGGCAACGGTGGCCGGTCTGGTGAGCGAACTGGCAGGCCACATCCCACAGCGCGGCGAAACCGTGGACGACGACGGCCTGCGCTTCGAAGTTCTCGAGTCTACCGACCGCAAGGTCGAACGCGTCAGAATTACGGCGGTGCAGCCCCGGCAGCTGAAGCTGATTTGAGAAGCTACGGGCGATGAGCTTCGAGCTACGAGTAAAGCCGTTTACTTCGCGTGATTCGTGAAATACTGAGATTACGTCGATCGTGCTTTGCTCGAAGCTCGCCGCTCGCCCCTTTTTATGCCATTCCGTTCCGGTTTCGTTTGCATTCTCGGCCGTCCTAACGCCGGCAAGTCCACGCTGCTCAATGCTCTCGTGGGCGAAAAGCTCGCCATCATCTCGCCCAAACCGCAAACGACGCGTAACCGGATTCAGGGAATTGTCAACCTGCCCAAGGCCAAAGGCCGGGACGCGGCGCAGATCGTTCTGATTGATACGCCAGGGGTGCACAAGCCGGACAGTTCTCTCGGCCGCAAGATGATGGTCGAAGTACGTGAGGCATTGGAAGGCTGCGATCTGGTTCTGCTGATCATGGATGCGACGCGCAAGCTTGATCAGCGCGATGAATTCGCCATCCAAATGTTGAAGCATTCCTCGACGAAGGTTTGCCTCGTCCTCAACAAGGTTGACCTGCTTCGAGGCGGCAAAGCAAAGCTGCTGCCACTGATCGAGGAGTATAAGAAGCTACATGCGTTTCACGCCATCATTCCGATTTCCGCTTTGAAGCGGGATGGGCTCGATATCCTGCTCAAGGAAGTAACGGCGGCATTGCCCGCCGGGCCGCCGTATTTCCCGGAAGACCAGGTCACCGATCAGCCGGCGCGTTTCATGGCTTCAGAAATCATTCGGGAGCGAGTGCTGATGGAAACTGAGGAAGAGCTTCCCTACGCGACCGCTGTCGTCGTTGAAGAATTCGAAGAGGGCTCAAAGCTGACGCGAATTTCCGCCACGATCTACTGTGAGCGCGAGGGCCAGAAGGGCATCCTGATCGGCAAGAAGGGACAAATGCTGAAGCGCATCGGAACCTCGGCGCGGCTGCAAATCGAGCGCATGTTGGGAACGAAGGTTTTTCTCGCGCTTTACGTCAAAGTGCAGGCCAACTGGCGGTCATCACGTGCTTTTGTGGATGAACTCGACTGGCGAAGGCAATTAGAACGTCTTACCGATGGGCGGATCGAGTTGAAGAAGACGCCGCTCGAAGCCGCCTCCAAGAGATAAGATCGCCAAGGTCGTCGGGTTGACGCGCTCCTGTAGCGCTGTCCGCACGCATCGGGCACTCCACTCTGCCGTCAATCGGTGCACCCACGCAGTTTGTCCTCTGGGCCGGTTAGCGGCTAGAATCAACTAACAGGTCTACCGAACCGCACATAATCGCGAAACCACGGGTCCAACCCATGCCATCTTCGGATTCTTCAGAAGAGTCGCTTCCCGAGAAAAATTTTGATCCCGATAAGCTGCATTTGATCTTGCGAGTGACGCTCTCCGCCGACCGCAAGGCAGTCGATCCGGTTGTGCAGGAAGTTATGGCCGTGGTGCGTGAGATGGATGGCGTGAATGGCAAGGAAGATGCGATCGAGTTATCGCTGCAAGAGGCTCTAGCCAATGCCGTGATCCACGGCGCCAAAGAAGATCCTACCAAGACGGTCGAATGCCTGGTGAGCAATGACAAAGAGCGCGGAATTCTGATTGTAGTGCGCGACCCAGGGACTGGTTTTACTCCCGAGGGCATCCCTAGTTGCACGGTTGGGGAGAACGTTTATTCCAATCACGGGCGCGGAATTTTTCTGATCAACCAACTCATGGACAAAGTGGAGTTCAGAAAGAACGGTACTGAAATCCACATGGTGAAGCGGTAGCGCTTCGATCCTCGCCAATCGCCCCGGCAACCTGGCAGTGGTGCAGTTTGGCTTACGCGCTGGGCCGGTTAAGTGGGAGATCCTTCGCTACACCTGAAAAACGGCTCCGCTCAGGATGACGGTCGACGTCTAATAGTTTAAATTGCGCCACTACCGGCAACCTACTCTTTTACTGCAATGCCCAAAGTTTTCATCTTGCGGTAAAGATGACTGCGCTCCAGCCCCAGGAGCTCGGCGGTGCGGGTTACATTGCCGTGGTTCTCATCCAGTTTTTTTAGGATGAAATCCCTTTCGTAGGCATCGCGCGCCTGGTGCAGCGTGGAGAATTCGCTTTTCGCGGCGCGTCGGTGGCCGTCGCGGTAGACCAGCGGCGGCAGATGCTTGCGGTCGAGCCGGGTGGTCATGGGATTCATGATGACAATGCGCTCGATTACGTTGCGCAATTCACGGACGTTGCCCGGCCACGAGTAGCGCATTAATGCTTCAACCGCATCGTCGGTGATTTCGCGGGGGCGCCGTCCGTAGGTGGTGGCCAGGTCTTTCAGAAAATGCCGCGCGAACAGAGGAATGTCTTCTTTGCGGTCGCGCAACGGGGGCACGAAAAAAGGAATCACGTTCAGCCGGTAAAACAGATCCTCGCGAAAATTTCCTTTGGAGATCTCTTCTTCCAGATCTTTGTTGGTGGAAGCGATGATGCGCGCATCCACCGCAATCGTTTCATCGCCGCCGAGTGGAGCGACGCGCTGCTCCTCGAGCGTGCGCAGTACTTTCGACTGCGTCTTCAGGCTCATGTCGCCGACTTCGTCGAGAAAAAGCGTTCCTCCGCTTGCCTTTTGGAATTTACCTTCTTTGTCGACTGCCGCTCCCGGGAACGATCCCTTGTAATGGCCGAACAGCTCGCTCTCGATGAGGTCTTCGGGAATCGCTGCACAGTTGACCTCGACAAACGTCTCGTCCTTGCGCAGACTCTGCGCGTGAATTGCGTGCGCCACCAGTTCCTTGCCCGTGCCCGACTCGCCGTAGATGAGGACGCGTCCGTTCGTCGGCGCCATCAGGCCAATCTGCTGGCGCAGCGCTTTCATTGGAATGCTGTCGCCGACGATCACGCTCTTGGCGAGAAGCTGTTTTCTTAGATCGACATTTTCGTGACGCAGTTTCTTGGATTCAATGGCGTTTTTAATCAGGATCAGCGTCTTGTCGATGGATAGCGGCTTTTCCAGGAAGTCGTACGCGCCCAGCTTGGTCGCACGCACGGCCGTTTCGATGGTTCCGTGGCCGGAGATCATGATGACTTCCGGCGGATTATCCAACTCGCGGATCCTCTCGAGCGTTTCCAGTCCATCGATGCCGGGCAACCAGATATCGAGCAGCACGACTTCGTAACCATGCTCGCGCCGCAGCAGTTTCAGGCACTCTTCGCCACTCTCCACCGAGGCGGTTTCGTAATCTTCATCCGCCAGCACTCCTTCGAGCGATTCGCGAATGCCGGTCTCGTCGTCAACGATAAGAATTTTATGCATGCTGGGCAGTGACGTCCGCGAGCGCGGGCTCAGGAACCACGGGAAGCTCCACAATGAAGCGCGCTCCTACCGGGTCGTTTTCTTCCACACGAATGGACCCATGATGCTCCTCAATCACGCGGTTCACGATCGCCAATCCAAGCCCGGTTCCGCGCTTCCTGGTGGAGAAATACGGCAAGAAGAGTTTTTCCTTGAGTTCGCGAGTCACGCCATGGCCCGTATCTGCCACGGTGATCTCGACTGCATCGCGGCTGGCAACCAGCGCAGTTGAAATCTGCATCTCGCGCACCATCGAACCCTGCATGGCTTCGGCGGCGTTATCCACCAGGTTCGCAACAGCCCGCTTAACCGCTTCCGCGTCCGCCATAACTTTAGGCAAGTCTGGCGCGAGCGATTTATGCAAAGCGATGCCATCCAGCCGTCCATTGAACATGGAGAGCGCACTCTCAATGACCTCGTTGATATCCGCCGGGTGTGGATTGGATGCGGGAAAGCGAGCCAGCGTCGAAAACTCGTCCACCAGCCGGCGAACCGTTTCGACCGCGCCAGCAATCGTTTCCGCGCAGGAACGAATAATGTCCCACGACGCTTTGTCGGGCGGCGTGGCACGCTCCAGATGACGCTGAATGCGCTCCGCAGATAGCGCAATGGGCGTGAGCGGATTCTTGATTTCATGTGCGACGCGACGCGCCACTTCGCGCCAGGCCGTTTGCTTCTGAGCCTTCAGAAGATCGGAGAGATCTTCGAACACGAGCACGTATCCTGCACGCTGCTCCTGATGGCGCAAAGTTGCTACGGTCACTGCCACATTTAGAGAGGTGCGCTGCAGCGGCATCTCCATTTGGCTGGTGGTCATGCCCATGCGATCGGCGCGGCGCAGCATAGGCTCCAGGTCCTCTAACACCTCCGGCAGAAATATTTCCGCCAGACGCGCTCCGCGCAGCATGTGCTGCCCGTCGGCGTAGCCTTCGGGATGAAACATGCGCAGCAGGGCATGGTTCGCGTGAGTGACGCAGCGGGAGGCATCGAGTGACAGCACTCCGGTTGGGATGCTTTCAAGGATCGTTTCCATCTGACGGCGGCGCTGGTCGAGTTCGGCGTTGGCGGCGCTCGCGTCGCGGCTGGAAGCTTCAATCTGATGCCGGCTGGTCTCCAGTTCCTCCGCCATCCGGTTGAAGGAGCGGACGAGGTCTCCGATCTCATCGGCAGCGCTGACGTCGATGCGGTAATCAAGACGGCCGCGGGAGATTTCCTGAGTCGCCTCGGCCAATGCCGCCAGCGGACGCGTTACAAGCTTGGACAAAAACAGCGCCAGCCATGTGGTCACAAACAGCACCATCATGGTGAGCAGCAGAAGCAAATCCATGTACGTCTGGCGCACGTGCTTGCGCTCGTGGCTAAGTTGAAGATATCGCTGTTGACTGGCTTCGATCTGCCTGACCGTCCTCGAGAACTCCGTAGGCAGAGGAATGGCCACTAAAATCAAGCCATCTTTCCCCACCGCGGCGCTACCCAGCGTGTATTCGGTTTGCTCCCAGGTGAAACGGGCGGGCTGTCCGGCCGCGGCCTCCGCGAAGGGAAGCTTCTCCTTCAATACCGGCCAGGGAGCGGGCACGCCGAGGCTGGCCTCTGGAATTCCGTTTTCAATGGCGACGACGAAACCGCCTTGCAGGGTAGGCTCGTGGCTGCGGAATTCATCGACCGTCGCGGAGAAACCATGGCCGTCGAAGGCGCGCTGTGTTTGCGGCGAGGCCGCGATGGCAACCGCCTCGGCGCGCGCGTTCTGCGCCGCATAATTCGCCAGCAGCGAAGCCATGGCATCGGTATCCGCGCGGACTTCCTCCACGGGAGTGGAAAACCATATGTTGATCGAGCGATTCATCAATCCGTAGGCAAACCAATACATCACCACCACGGGCGCGAACGAAAGCAGCAGCGCGCCGACGACCATCCGCGTGCGGAATTTCGAGCCCAGCACGCCCAGCCGGCGTTCGGCAAATAGCTTTAGCAGATTGCGCGCCAGCACGAACGTGAGGGCGACGAATAAAAGAGAGATCAGCAGTGAGAGAGCGTAGAAAACCACAACCTGCTGGTTCGTATCAGGACGCAATATGGTTTGATTAAACGCGGTTTGCGAAACCAGAATCGCGAACAAAATGAAAACCGAAATCGCGAGCAAGATAATTACGCGCCTGCGGTTCGAGGTTCTGGGAGTTCGAGTTGGAACGGTCTGCGCCAAGACAAATTCGGCGATCGACTCGCAGGGACGGAGCCCTTGCGAGGCATGAACGCGCCGGAGACCATTATAGATGCCAACCCGGCCGCTGAAGATGACTCAGTGGCTGCCTCAGCGCAACCGTCGGACGGTGTCGTGCAAAGGCTCAATGAGCAGGAGCACGTCCCGCCGAGAGTTCCTGCAACATCGCGCCGTAAGCGGACTTCGGCTGGTACGCTCGATCGAAGGGCAGGGCTTGCCCGCGTGTGCCACGGGAATGCGACCCGATCCACGAGTATTTATCGGTGAATCCCCAGGTCTGGATCGCCGTGCAGCCCGCACTGTTCAAGCATGCCCGCACGATGCCGCGATAGACGTCAGCCTGGCGCGTCAAGTCCTCCGCTCGAGACCGCCCGTTGGAATCTATCGGGAGCGAAACATCAAGTTCCGTGATGTGAACCTGCAACCCGAGCGCCGCTAACCGCGCGATGTTCGATGCAATGGCTGGGACGTCCAAGTCGAGTGTGGGAATGTGCATCTGCAATCCCACGCCATCGATGGGAACGCCGCGGCGCTTGAAGTCCTTGACCATGGCATAAATCGCGTCCGACTTGCGGTTCAGTCCCTCGCCTTCGGCTTCGTTATAAAACAGTAACGCATGCGGATCGGCCTCATGCGCCCAGCGGAAGACCTGTTCGATGTAGGCCGTTCCTTTCCTCGCCAATCCGATGCCGGGCTGGTTGTACCAGATGGAATCGCGCACACTTCCGTTCTCATCCAGAGCTTCGTTGACTACGTCCCACGCGAACACTTGGCGCTCATAGTGCTTCATCACCCGAGTAATATGTTCGCGCAGAAGCCGTGCCAAGTCCTGGGTGGCGAAATGGCCTTGAGTCAGCCAATCCGGGTTATAGCGGCCCCACACCAGGCAGTGGCCGCGGACTTTCATCTCATGAGCGCGCGCGAAACGTACCAATTCGTCGCCCTGGCGAAACTCGTAAGTGTCTGCATCCGGCCGCAGCACCCACCACTTCATCGCATCTTCTGGCTCAACCATGTTGTACTCACGAGCCAGAGTTGAGGCATAGGCGGGCTCGGAAAGTTGCGAAGAACGAACGGCCGTCCCGATCAGCAAACCAGCATTGTCAGCTTCCTGCCGCAGCGATTGCGCGTAGCAGGCAGAAGTCATCACTAAGGCCGAAATTGCTGATTGCCAAGAATGTTTGAACACGGAATCTCCGCGACAGCCAAAATTCCAAAACCGACGACCCAGGACCTTGATTTACTTAGACCGCGGCAGGAACTCTCGTAAAGGGCATTCGTCACATCGAGCCTGTGATTTTCTACAATAGTTCTTCCCTACGCCCACAATGAGACCGTGCATTTCGTTGTAAACCTGCGCCAGGGCGGTGCGTTTGGCTGTGCTCATTGCGGACGGAGCATGCGCGGCGCCGGGAAAGCCTGCGGTCGACAGCTTACTTCGGACTTCACCGCGATCGGTAACGGACTGGGCCTCAACTGCCAGTGCGTGCTCGAACAAATCCCGCATCTCTTCATAGTCGCTGTTTTCCGGCAGAATCTCATGGCGGGCAAGAATGCGCTTCGTGTAGGCGTCCACGACGAAGACGGGATGATTGCCGGCGTAGAGCAGGATCGAATCGGCTGTTTCGGGGCCCACGCCATGCAGGTTGAGAAGCTCTTCTCGAAGCTCTGCCGTGGGACGAGCCAACAATCTTGCCAGGGACCCGTGGTATTGCAGGTCCAGGTACATCACGAACAGTTTCAATCGCTTCGCTTTTTGACGGAAATAGCCAGCGGGTCGAATCAGGCACTCGAGTTCCGCAACCGGCGTCCGGCGGATTCCTTTCACGCTAAGAAGGCGAGCCGCTCGCAGGTTGGCCAAAGCTTTTTCCACGTTTGTCCACGCCGTGTTTTGTGTCAGATAAGCGCCGACGATCATCTCAAACCGCGACCGCGCCGGCCACCAATGCTGCGGTCCCCACGTCTGAAATAGAGTGCGGTAGTAGGTACGAATCTGGCTTTCTCTCGCATCAATCCGCAAAATCGAAAAGCTCCTTCGGCTGAGTGTACGCCCGCGCGAACTCGAAAGCCGCGCAGCCACGGCAGCCCTCGGCACTTACCGAAGTGCATGTACCCCGGCTTGGGGCTTGAATTTTACCGCGCAAAAAGCGCATTTGGCGCGGGTTCCAATGAGCACCCTGCGAACTCTTAGCCGCGGCGGCGAGTCCAAGTACTACGGTAACTGGTACGGTAATCGACTTGCGTTGACAATTTGTGTCAACACAAAGGCATTGCCGTCCTCCCAAAGTAAAAGCACTGCTTTGTGCGAAATGCCGTGATGTTAGCGGGCATCGTTCCACTACGTGGATAGGAGATCGACGTATGTCTCAACGGCTGGGTGACCTTCTCGTCAAAGAGAAGATCATTACCCCGGAGCAGTTGGAGCAAGCCACCAAGGCCCAGAAAGAGCAGAACTGCCGCCTGGGATCTGCGTTGGTGAAGCTCGGCTTCCTTACGGATGAGGACGTCACAAATTTTCTCTCCCGCCAATATGGCGTTCCCGCCATTAACCTCTCGTATTTTGAAATCGATCCTGCTGTCGTAAAGCTGATTCCTTTCGAAACTGCAAAACGCTACCAGATTCTGCCCCTGAGCCGCGTCGGGGCATCGCTCACCATCGCCATGGTCGACCCCACCAACGTCTTCGCCATGGACGATATCAAGTTCATGACTGGCTTCAACATCGAGCCGGTGGTCGCCTCCGAAAGTTCCATCCTGGCAGGCATTGACAAGGCCTACGGCGCGGGCGGCAAGGAAGAAGACCTTGAAACCGTGATGCAGTCGATGTCGGAGATGAACGAAAGCGACATCGAAGTGCAGGCGGAAGAGCAGGAAATGGAGCTCTCGCAGCTGGAGAAAGCTGCCGACGAAGCTCCCGTCGTAAAGCTCGTGAATCTTGTCCTCACCGACGCGGTCAAGCGCGGCGCCAGCGACATCCACATCGAGCCTTATGAAAAAGAATTCCGCGTGCGCTTCCGTATTGACGGCGTGTTGCAGTCGATCATGTCGCCGCCCATGAAACTGAAAGACGCCATCACCTCCCGCCTGAAAATTATGGCGAAGCTCGATATCAGCGAAAAGCGCCTGCCACAAGACGGCCGCATCATGCTGAAAATGAACATCGGCGGCCGCAAGAAGCAGCTCGATTTCCGCGTCAGCACTCTGCCCACACTCTGGGGCGAAAAAATCGTGCTTCGCTTGCTCGACAAAGAAAATCTGCGCCTCGACATGACCAAGCTCGGTTTCGAACCGGAGTCCCTGGTTAAGTTCGAGAAAGCCATTCTCAAGCCTTACGGCATGGTGCTGGTCACCGGTCCCACGGGTTCAGGTAAAACCAACACGCTCTATTCGTCCATTTCGCGCCTCAACCAGCCCGATACCAACATCATGACCGCGGAAGACCCGGTCGAATTTCAGCTGGGCGGCGTCAACCAGGTGCAGATGAAGGAGCAGATTGGCTTGAACTTTGCCGCGGCCCTGCGTTCTTTCCTGCGTCAGGATCCCAACATCATCCTGGTCGGCGAAATCCGCGATTTCGAAACGGCTGAGATCGCCATCAAGGCCGCTCTCACCGGCCACCTCGTCCTTTCCACCCTGCATACCAACGGTGCGCCCGAGACCATTACACGCTTGATGAACATGGGTATTGAGCCCTTCTTGGTGGCAACTTCTGTTCACTTGATTTGCGCCCAGCGCCTGATTCGGAGAATTTGCAAGGATTGCACGGAAGAGGTGGAAGTTCCGGTTCAGACTTTGATCGAAGAAGGATATTCGCCTGAGGAAGCCAAGACTACGAAGATTCACAAAGGCAAGGGGTGTGGCGTCTGCAACAACACGGGTTACAAAGGCCGCTGCGGTCTCTACGAAGTGATGGAAGTCGACGACGAAATCAGGGAACTCGTGCTTGTCGGCGCTTCCGCAGTCGAATTGAAGAAGAAAGCGATCGAGCGCGGCATGATCACGCTCCGGCGCAGCGGGCTGATCAAAGTGGCCGCGGGCATCACCACGTTGGAAGAAGTTGCGCGCGAGACCATTCACTAGTTCGTTCAGGTTTAAGAAATTAAGGAAGGATCACGATTATGGGTTTGTCGTTAAGTGATTTGCTTAAAAGAATGCTGGAGATGAGTGGCAGCGATCTTCACATAACCACCAATTCGCCGCCGCAAATCCGCGTCCACGGCCATCTGGTGCCGCTGGATCTGCCGCAGATGACGCCCGCCGAGACCAAGCAACTGGCCTACAGCGTCATGACCGACTCCCAGAAGCACCGCTTCGAGGAAAGCCTCGAACTCGACTTCTCTTTCGGATTGAAAGGGCTGGCCCGCTTCCGCGCCAACGTGTTCAACCAGCGCGGGGCCACGGCGGCCGTATTCCGTCTGATTCCGTTCGAAATCAAGTCGTTCAACCAGCTTGGCCTGCCGGCTGTGGTCAGCAAGCTATGCGACAAGCCGCGCGGTCTGGTGCTGGTCACGGGACCGACGGGCTCCGGCAAATCGACAACGCTGGCGGCCATGATCGACAAGATCAACAGCGAGCGCCACGACCACATCCTCACCATCGAGGACCCCATCGAGTTCGTGCACATGAACAAGAACTGCGTGGTCAACCAGCGCGAACTGCACGCCGATACCAAGAGCTTCGGCGACGCGCTGCGCGCCGCTCTTCGCGAGGACCCGGACGTGGTGCTGATCGGTGAAATGCGCGATCTGGAAACTATCGAGTCGGCCCTGCGCATCGCCGAAACCGGACACTTGACCTTCGGTACCTTGCACACTAACTCGGCCACGTCCACCATCAACCGTGTCATCGACGTTTTTCCCGCGCACCAGCAGCCGCAGATTCGCGCCCAGCTTTCCCTGGTGCTCGAAGGCATCATGTGCCAAAGCCTGCTGCAAACCGTAAGCGGCAAGGGGCGCGCCATGATTATGGAAATTCTGATTCCCAACCCCGCCGTGCGCAACCTCATCCGTGAGGACAAGATTCACCAGATTTACTCGGCGATGCAGTCCGGACAAGACAAGTTCGGCATGCAGACGTTCAACCAGGCGTTGGCGACGGCATATCTCCAAAAGCAGGTTTCGCTGGAAACAGCGATACAGCGCTCGAGCAATCCCGACGAGCTTCAGGAAATGATTAATCGCGGTGCCACCTTGACCAACCGGGGCGGCACCGGATCTGTCCAAGCCAAGGGGGCAGCGCCCTCCAAGCACTAGTGAAGATGACGCGCGTTGTGTAGCGGCGGCTCACGATGCACGCAAGACGAATTGTGACGAGATTAGCGACGATACTGAGGAGAGGCTAAGACCATGCCAGTTTTCACATTTTCCGGCAAGGATGCCTCCGGACAAAAAATCTCCGGAGAGCGCGTGGCGGTAAACAAGCAGACGCTGGGGCAACAATTGCGTCGCGAACGCATTACACCGGGCGCGATCCGCGAAAAGGGCAAAGAGTTTGCCATGCCCACTTTTGGAACGGGCAAAGTCAAAGTCAAAGAGATCGCCATCTTCTTCCGCCAGTTCTCGGTGATGATCGATGCCGGGTTGCCCCTGGTCCAGTGTCTGGAAATCCTGGCGGCCAACCAGGAAAACCAGGCCTTCCAGAAGACGCTGACCGGCGTCCGCACCACGGTGGAAGGCGGCGCGACGCTGGCCAACGCCATGCGCGGGTATCCGAAGGTATTCGACGACCTCACCACTAACATGATTGAAGCGGGTGAAACCGGCGGTATTCTGGACATCATCCTGCAACGCCTTGCCACCTACGTGGAAAAGGCGGTGCGCCTGAAATCTGCCGTGAAATCGGCGTTGATCTATCCGGTTGCCGTCGTTGGTATTGCCGGACTGATCGTGGCCGCCTTGCTCAAGTGGGTCGTGCCCATCTTCGCCAACCTGTTTGCCGGCCTGGGCGTGGCCCTGCCTCTTCCCACACGCATCGTGATCGGTCTGAGCGCATTCATCGGAGCGTTCTGGTGGGTCATCATCGGGGCGGGGATCGGCGTGGTTTTCGGCCTTAAGCAGATTCGCAAAACCCCGCGCGGACGCTACTACTTCGACAAAACTCTGCTTTATCTTCCCGTTGTCGGGCCGCTGTTGCGCAAGATTGCCGTTGGCCGATTCACGCGAACTCTGGGCACATTGATTACTTCGGGCGTGCCGATTCTCGAAGGCTTGGCGATCACTGCCAGAACCTCCGGCAACGCTGTGCTGGAAGAAGCCTTGATGAAAGTACGCAAGGCCATCGAGGAAGGCCGCACCATCGTCGATCCACTGCGCGAATGTGGCGTCTTTCCGAACATGGTGACCCAGATGATCGGCGTCGGCGAAGCCACCGGCGCGATGGACAGCATGTTGCAGAAGATCGCCGACTTTTACGAAGAAGAAGTGGACGCAGCCACCAAAGACATGCTGGCCATGCTGGAACCGGTCATCATCGGCCTGCTCGGCGTTACCATCGGCGGCATCGTAATTTCGCTGTATATGCCTCTGTTCGCCATGATCGCCAAGCTGGCTGGATAAGTAAAGACGATTAGCTCCAGCAGGTGAGGGATCGCACCGGATGTTTCCTCGAGGGATCTTTCTTTAGCGCGATTTCTTCGAGATCGGTCTGAATGAACCATTGGAACCTCGATGCAATCGACTTTTGACGAGCGGAATTGGCTGGCGTGGCTGGTCAAAGTACGGATCCTGATCCTTACCTTTCTTCTCGGAATCCAACTGACCGTTGCGGAATTGACGCCCACACGGCTGCCGCTTCGTCTCTTCCTCAGCACGATTGTGCTTTGGTATACGGTTTCGCTCTTTTATGTGCTCTTGTTGTCCTTCTGGCAGGAGCATCGCCTGCAAGCTTCCCTGCAAGTCCTCACCGATCTGATCATGATCAGCCTGGTGGTGCATGAGACGGGAGGCTGGGACAGTTCGTTTAACTTTCTATATCCGCTGGCGATCATCGTCGCCGGCATCCTGCTTCCCCGAATATGGGCGTACTTGGTCGCGGCGCTCGCTTTCATACTTTATGGCACGGTCCTCGAACTCAACTACTACGGAGTCGTGCACTCCTATTGCACAACCCATCCCGAACTGAAAGCGCTACAGGGAATCATCTTCGTGAACCTCTTTGCCTTTCTGGCTATCGCCTACCTGGCAAGCCAGTTGGTCGCCAAGCTGCGCCAGGCGCGGGTTCAGCTCAAAGACGCCAGCGGCGCGCTGCAGGACCTGCAGATTCTGCATGAGAACATTATTCAGTCCGTCAGCAGCGGATTGATCACCACCGGTCTCGATGGGCGCATTACCCTGGTCAACAGCGCAGCGCAGAAGCTTCTGGAACACACATCCAGCCAACTGTTGGGAAAACCAGTTACGCAATTATTTCTAGATCCGCTGCCCAACGGCGAGTCGCAAACCCACGCGGAAGTTCGCTTCGACACTGCCACCACGTTCCGCAAGACGGCCCGGGTAAGAGTCGCCGCGCTCAGCGGGCCGGAGCGCGGAGCTCTGGGCTACGTCTATGCGCTGGATGACCTCACCGAAATTCGCCGCCTGGAGCGCGAGGTCCGCATGCAGGATCGCCTCGCTGCTGTGGGCCGCTTGGCGGCGGCCATCGCCCACGAGATCCGGAACCCTCTCACCTCTATCGCAGGTTCGGTCAGCATGCTTTCCGGCATACCTGAAATGAGCGAGGAGCACCGGCATCTGCTCGATATCGTGACCCGCGAGTCGCAACGCTTGAACGGGATTATTACCGATTTCCTCGCCTACTCCCGCGGCAAACAATATCACTTCAGCAAGACCGACCTGGTGCGGTTGTTGGAGGACACACTCACACTCATGCGCCACCGCATGACCGCGGAAAATACCGGCATCACAATTGAAAGCCGGTTCGCGGTTCCTGAGGCGTGGACGATCGCGGATGGGGACAGAATCAAACAGGTTTTCTGGAACATTGCCGAGAATGCGGTCCGCGCGATGCGCAACGGTGGCAGTCTAAAGGTTGGCATCGAACGCCACAGCGACGATTGGCAGGTGACTTTCACCGATACCGGAACCGGCATGACTCCGCAACAGACGGAGAAAATTTTCGAGCCTTTCCAATCGAACTTCGAAGGCGGCACCGGACTCGGGTTGGCGGTCGTCTACCAGATCGTGCAGGCGCACGAAGGCAAAGTGTGGGCAAGGTCAAAGCCAGGGCAGGGAACCACGTTTATTCTCAGGCTGCGGCGTCTCGACGCGGAAAGGTACGCTGCGGGCGCGCGTCCGGCGAAAACCATGCTCACGCCTGCTTCCCCAGAGGGTTCGCCGCAACTCGCAGCCGTAGCAGCAGAAGGGAGGCCGCGTGGCTAACATTCTGGTTTGCGACGATGAGCGCTCCATCTGCGAAATGCTCGACATCGCCCTGCGCCGCGAGGGACACCGCGTCGAAACCGTGCAATCCGGCCAGGCGGCCAAGAACAAAATCGACGGCGCTCTCTACGACCTCATCATTACCGATATCAAAATGCCGAACATCGACGGCATCGAAGTGCTGCGCCACGCGCACCGCGTCTCGCCCGATTCCCCGGTCATTCTCATTACCGCCGTGGACGACTACGAAGCCGCCGTGGAGGCGGTGAAAGCCGGAGGAGCATCGGATTACATTCGTAAGAGTCCCGGCCTGGTGGACGAAATCAAACTGACCATCAACCGTGTGCTTGAAAACCTGTCTCTGAGCAAGCAAAACTTTGCCCTGCGCCGCGATGCCGCTTCCCACAATTCGCTCGACAATATAATCGGCTCCAGCGCGGCGATGGAGAAGCTGAAGCAGACGTTGCGCACCGTCGCTTCCACCGCCAGCACGGTTCTGATTCACGGTGAGAGCGGCACCGGAAAAGAGCTGGTTGCACGCGCCGTTCACATCTGCTCGCCGCGCGCCACCGAGCCGTTTGTGTCGGTGAATTGCGGAGCTTTTCCTGAGACTCTGCTGGAGAGCGAACTTTTCGGCTACCTGAAGGGAGCGTTCACCGGAGCCAACCAGAATAAGCGTGGACTTTTTGAAGTGGCGGGCGGCGGGACAATTTTTCTCGACGAAATCAGCGAAATGACGCTGGCCATGCAGGTAAAACTGCTGCGCGTGTTGCAGGAGCGCACTGTGCGTCCGGTGGGCGGCACCTCTGAAGTCTCAATTGATGTGCGGGTCATCGCGGCCACCAACCGCGACCTCGACAAAGCCGTCGCCGAAAATCTCTTCCGCGAAGATCTCTATTACCGTCTCAACGTGATTCCAATTCGCGTGCCGAATCTGCGAGAACGCCGCGAGGACATTCCTCTGCTCGCCAACCACTTCCTGAAGAAATACGCGGCCGCTGCCAATCGAAGTATCATGCGCGTCAACAAAGCGTCGCTCGACGCACTCTGCGATTACGAATGGCCGGGCAATGTCCGCCAGTTGGAGAACACGGTCGAGCGAGCCGTCGCTCTTGAGGTGACCAACGAACTGCACGTGGAATTACCCGCGGAACGGCCGAAGGCTCGCGCCGCGGCAGCCGGTGCGGGCGTTGCAGGAGGAATGTCCGAAGTAGCGCCGGGCGCGGTGCTCCCGGAGGGCGTGGGCATGGAATGCTATGTCGCCGGAATCGAACGCACGCTGCTGCAGAGCGCTCTCAACCGTTCCAACGGCGTGCAGACCAAAGCCGCCGATCTGCTCGGCATATCGTACCGATCGTTCCGGCATTTGATGAAGAAGTATGAACTGTAGAAAGCTTCTAGCTTCTGGCCGCTAGCCCCTAGCCCCTAGCCCTTCATCAGCCTTCGGAGCCAGTGAGACTCGTATCAGCGGGATTCGTATCGGTGAGATTGGTATCAGGTGAGATTCGTATCAGGGCACGCCTTCAGGCGTGCCGCAAGTTGTGTTTACGGGTGCGCCTTCAGGCGCTGGGCTTCGCGTTCGGCTGGTTGAGCTAGAAGTTAGCAGCTAGAAGCTAGGAGCTGCCCTTCTTCAACTGCTGCTTCCACCCCAACACCCGCGCCTTCGCGCCCTCGGCCTCAGCCTCAGGAATCATGCCTTTCTTCTGATAAAGCACCGACAAGCTGGTGTGCGCCAGTACGTCATCGGGATCTAATTCCGCAATCTTCTGGGCTACCGTAATGGCCTCGTCGTAGCGCTGCAAATCCTGTAGCGCCCGCGCCAGCCCGTGCATGCATTCAGTAAAGGAAGGATCGACCGCCAGCGATTCCCGGTAGGCCGCGACTGCCTCTTTCAGCTTCCCATCCGCCATCAAGTCGAGCGCGGCATAGTAGTGGTCTTCGGCCTTCTGGCGGGTGTCTGCGTCGGACGTTTCTGGATCGGACATGGAAGAAAATCCCTTGCGGAGACAGGATTCTAACATGGGTTATGATCATGCCATGCCGTACCGGCTCCGCTTTCTCTGGAACGCGACCAAAGGCCATCGTTTGGCTCCGTGGCGCAGCCCTTATCTGCTGTGGCGCATCGAGACCTACTGCGGCGTCAAGATGACGCAAATTGGTTTTCTGGAATTCTGGGAATTTCTGTGGCGGGAGCGCACCAGCCTGTGGCGCTTTCTCAAGTGGACGGCCGAGATGGAGCGGTACGCCCACCCCAAGAAAACAAGTGGCCAGTGATCAGTGTCCAGTGGTCAGTAAAAATCTTGTAGCTGACCACTGCTCACTGGCCACTGCCTTATGCGCCTTTGCCTGCAGCCGCGGCGTCGCCGATAATGATGCTAACATCTGTTCCTTTGCTCGCTCCGGTTAACTGCGCGGCGGCTCCACGGTTGGCGGCGATCTCCAGAAAGCCCATGCTTCCGAGAATGCCAATCACTTCTCCCGGCGCGCCCTCGGCATAAGCGTTGTGAATTTCTGTGATCTCGCGGCTTCCTACGACAATTTTGAAGGGTTTGCCGCCGGTGCCGAACAGCCCGGGCGCATCTTGCGGAGTGATGTTGGTGATGAGGTTTCCGAAACGGTCGACTTTGAGCACGACCCCGCGCAGACGGTTGCCGTCGACCGCTTTCGGCTTGGGCGCATTGAAGCGAACGTAATCCTCGACTTCGTCGCCAAACTTCAGCGCGTCGACTTCTTTGGCTAGGTATGCGGCGACGGGAGCAAAAATGTCGCGCGCATGAAAGGTATTGCTCACCGGCTGCAAATAGTAATGTTCGGAAGTGATGTGCCGCACATGCATACGCTGTTCGCGGGCATAAACCAGCGACAGCACGCCGTTATCGGGCGCAACGAAATGATATTTGTCGCACGAAGCCAGAATCGGCCGCCGTGCCGTGCCCACCCCGGGATCAACCACCACCACATGAACCGTCCGGTTCGGGAAGTAGGAATACGCCTGCGAAATGGTGAGCGCCCCATCCAGCACATCGAAGGCCTGTACCGAGTGGCAAATATCAATAATCTGCGCCTCCGGCACAATATCCAGGATGACACCCTTCACGGTGCCTACAAAATGGTCGCTGCTGCCGAAGTCGGTAGTCAGAGTAATGATCGGTTGGTGCGCCAAGATTTTCCTCGCGGATGAAGACACGTACCGCTACCCAAAAACTCGAAAGTAATTGTTAGTAACCGCGGAGTCAAGGCACGGAGGTAATAAGAAAGTGGCCAGTGGCCAGTGATCAGTCGCCAGTAAGACCCCGTCTGGCTTTGCTGACCACTGGCCACTGGCCACTGCTTTTGCCATTGACCATGTTACTCGATGTGAATATCGCCTGAGCCGGTGTGCAGCGTGAGCAGCGGTCCCCCGCCGCGCACCTTGCCCAGGATCTGTTTGTGCCTGTCCTCCACGCGGCCCTGCACGGTCATCGTGATGGGCGCATCCACATTCAGCGTGCCTGAACTGGTTCTAATATCTGCGTCGAAAGCGGCATCCGCGGGCAGCCGCACGCGCACATTGCCCGACCCGGTTCGAATCTCCCAGGTGCCGGTCTGCCTGCCTTCGGCTGTAATGTCGCCGCTGCCGGCTTCGCCGTGAAATGAACCCTGAATGCCGCGAACTGTAATGTTCCCGGATCCAGTATGCAGCTCGATATCGCCCGCGCCGGTTTCTTCCACCTCAAGATCACCGCTGCCTGCGCCGCCGCGGACCGGACCTGCGATCTCCCGTGCCCGCACATTTCCCGATCCTGTTTGCACATGAATTTCTCCAGTAAGCCGCGAGAGCTTCATGTCTCCCGACCCGCTCTGCAAGTCGGCGTTGCCGCGAATCTCGTCAATCGTCTGATTGCCCGAGCCGGTGTGGGCGCGCAGCGTTGTGTCAGCGGGTACGGTGATTTCGTAGTCCACGGAGATGTCGCGAACGTTTACGTAATCGATGCGGATACTGTTGCCATCCTGACGCAGCGGAGGATGCTGCTCGATTTCGGACACATCGGCCTTCCGCTCATTTCCGAACAGCCAGTGGTCGCTAACGAAGATTTTGGCGTGAATGGAAACCGAGCCCGAGGGCCCGCTGCGCACGATAATATCGCCCGAGTGGGTTTGCACTTCCAAATCAACCGGTCCGCTGACCTGGAAGGTCTTATCGAACGTCCCCTGGGGCGTGGAGGCGAAAGCCGCTAACGTGGAAGTAAGCAGCAGCGCCAGCGCGATCGCCATGAATGAGGAACGCGCCGGGATAGAAACTGCAGCGAAAAAGTGTTGTCTATTCATGTCGTAGTAACTCCACACAAGTCTGGAAAGCCGAGGCCCGGCGGCCGAAGCCCAAAGCCCGCTCTACTGCAGCACCACCTGGTCGCCTTCCTTCAACCCGCTGAGCACTTCCGTCTTGGCGCCGTTCGAAATCCCGATGTTGATCGCGACTTTATCCTTGCCATCCTTACCCTTCGGATTGGGAATCTCGACTGAGGCCTTCTTGTCCTTGTCGTAGAGAATCGCTCCTTCGGGAATCTGCAGCACATTCTTGTGCTCCTCCAGGATGATTTCAGCGTTGGCGGTCATCTCGGCCTTGAGTTCGCCGCCCGGATTCTGGATCGAAACCCGCACTTCAAACGTGGTGACGTTGTCCTTCTCCACGCCCATGGGAGAAATCTTCGTCACTTTGCCGGTGAAAGTTTTGTCCTTGAACGATTCCACTTTGATCCGTGCCGGCTGGCCCAAATAAACCTTGCCGATGTCGCTCTCATCCACCTTGCCCTTCACATAGACTTCGCTGGTATCGCCGAGCGTCATCACCAGCGTGGCCGAAGATCCCAATACCAAAATCGAACTCACCGCGTCGCCCATTTCCACATCGCGCGAGAGCACGATGCCGTCGATCGGAGACACGATGTCGGTATAGCTCAACTGCTCTTCCAACTGGGTAAGGTTGGCTTGATCCTGCGCCACCTGGGCCTTGGACTGCGCAATCTTCGCCTTGAGCACGGTTACCTGCGCCTTGGAGACGTTCTGCTTGTTCAAAGCCATTTCATAATTCTTCTCGGCATCGTCAAGCGCTGACGCGGAAACCACGCCGTCTTTCGCCATGCCTTCGGCGCGGTCATAAGCGCGTTTCAGCAGCGGCACGTCCGGACCCTCAGCGTCCACTTTGGCCCGCTCGAAGTCAGCCTGCGAACTGGTTAGGTTGGCCTGGGCTGCATCCAAGGCCGCGCGCGACTGCGCCACCTGCGCTTCAATCTCCACCTTGTCCAGCTGCGCCAGCAGTTGGCCCTTCTTCACCCGATCGCCATAATCCACCGCCAGGTTTTTCACGATGCCGCTGGCCTTGGACTTGACCTCGACCTTGGTAATCGGCGTCACCTTGCCGGTCGCCACCACGCTCTTGGCCAGATCGCCTTTTTCCACCTTCGCCAGCTTCGTCGGATCGATCTTGGTGCCGCCACGTGTTGCCGCGAACACTCCGCCCGCGATCAGCAGTACAAGCACCCCTACGACGACCGCCCAGATAATCAGTTTGCGCCGCTTCTTCTTGCTGTTAACGCTTCCGTTCACAACCGCCTCCTGAATGCCGCTGAAAATGATCGATGAAACTGACTCGCCTCAGAGATAGAGCGGTTTCGCGCTCTCACTACCTTGTACGCAGCCTGAGTTGCCTTTGTTCCGGAGATTTCGAGCCGGGCCAGAATAGCCCGCGGCGGCGCAAACCACCTGCCACCTGATAGTTAGACCGTTCGCGTGGAAGAAAGGTTAGCTTGGCCGGAATCGAATTCTGCAACTGCGCCCGCAGATGAGCGTCCTTCACTAAATGTTACGCGCTGCGCGGCTTACCCTTCAAGGGCTGCTAGCCCTTTGGAATGCTAGAATTACACCTCAGAATTACCCGTCAGAATTACTTAACAATGATCGCCTTCGTGCTGCTCCGCGTGCTCCTGATCCTTCTGCTGGTGGCAGCGAATGCGTTTTTCGCGGCCGCGGAGTTCTCCCTGGTCAGCGTTCGCGACACCCGCATTCAACAGCTCATCGAATCAGGCCGTTCAGGCGCCCGCATCGTCCAGCGCCTGCACCAGCATCTCGACGAAGTCGTGAACGGCGTGCAACTCGGCATCACCATGGTTAGCCTGACCTTAGGCTGGATCGGGGAACCCATGGTCGCCCGCCTCGTCGAAGCTCTCCGTTTTGTTCATGAGGTTCCGCATGCCGCTGTTTACGCCCACGGCATCGCTATCGTCGTCGCGTTCAGTCTCATCACTTACTTGCATGTGCTACTGGGCGAACTTGTCCCCAAGACTCTGGCCCTGCAGCGTTCCGAACAGATTGCCCTCGCCGTGGCCGCCCCCATGGAAGCGTTCCTTACCATCACCCGGCCCGTGCTTTTTTTCATGCGGCGCTCCGGAGGCCTGGTCCTGCGGGTTTTCGGGGCGCGGGATGCCCGCCGCGGCGGCCCCGTCCACTCGCCCGATGAACTCAAGCTCATCGTCACTGCCAGCCGCCAGGTCGGCCAGATCCCCGCGTCGCAGGAAGAGATGATCCACAATGCCATCGAACTCGACAGCATCACCGTCCGCGAAGTCATGGTGGCCCGCCCGGATATCTTTTCCCTGCCCTCCGACCTCACCCTCGACGAAGCCCTGAACCGCGTTGTCGAAGGCCAGCACTCGCGCATCCCGGTTTACGACCCGCAGCGCGGCCCCGAGCATATCGTCGGCGTCCTTTATTACAAGGAACTCGTCCGCTGGGTGCGCCTTAAGCTGGTCAATCTCGGCCAGCCCATAGCAGTCCGAATTGCCCGCATGCAAATCGGCCACATCATTCACGACGTGCTAGTCGTCCCCGAAACCAAGGTTCTCGCCGAATTGCTGGACGAATTCAAACAACGCCGCCGTCACCTCGCCGTGGTAGTCGATGAGTTCGGTTCGACTGCGGGCGTGATCACAGTCGAAGACATTCTCGAGCAACTGGTCGGCGACATCGAAGACGAGTTCGACGTCTCCCCGCCCGAGCCCGCGCTGGAAGACGAATCTGTTCTGGTGCTCGAGGGCGCGGTCAACATCCGTGACCTCGAAACCCAGCACGGTCTCGTCCTGCCCCGCGACGCTGGATTCGAGACCCTCGCCGGATTCGTCCTGGCCCGCTTGCAACGCATCCCGTACCTTGGCGAGGCTTTCGAGTATGAAGGTCACCGCTATACCGTCGAAGAGATGGAAGGTCACCGCATCGCCAAGGTAAAGATCGAAAAGTTGGAAGGTGTAGAGAGCAAAGCCGAGAGCGCGAAGCAAGCGGGAGATTAGACCAATTTGGAGGATTGAGTGCAACCATCTGTAGCAATGCTTAAGGAGCTAGTGTCGACTGAGCCATCGAAGTTAGCGGAATTATCGGACGCAACCGCCGCGCGCAAGCCGTCTCCTGAAAAGTGGTCGCCGAAGGAAGAACTAGGGCGCTTGCTCGATTCCGCGGCCAACAACCATCAGCGGATCGTCCGCACGCTATTCGAAGACCAGCCCGCGATGCCGGGATACGAGCAGCAGCGCTGGGTGCAGGTGCATCGCTACCAGCGACGCGACTGGCGTGAACTCATCGACACATGGACGGCATTTAATCGGCAACTTCTCGTCGCCGCAGACAGCGTCGGCGATTCGGATTGGACGCGCACCTGCACGATCGCCAACTCCGAGCCTTTGACTCTAAAGTTTGTCGTTGAAGATTACGTCGCCCACATGTGTCACCACCTTGCCCATATCAAAGACGCCGGTCACGCAGCCACCGACTAACGACAAAATGCCGAAGGCTCTCCTCCAACGCATTCTCTATACCTTCCCGGTAATCTGGCTGGTAGTAAGCCTCGTTTTCCTGCTCATTCATCTCGTTCCCGGAGACCCCATTCAGCAAATGCTGGGCGAAGGCGCGCCGCCCTCCGACATCGCCGCCACCCGCCACGCCTACGGCCTCGACGCGCCGCTCGGCGAGCAATACCTGCACTACTGGAAAGGTGTTCTCCATGGCGACCTCGGCCCCTCGTTCCGCTACAACCAAAGCGTGACGCGACTCATTGGCCAGCGCTATCCCTACACGCTGCAACTAACGCTGGCGTCGCTCTTCGTGGCTGTGGTTTTATCGATCCCCGCCGGCGTGCGGTCCGCGCAGCGCCGCAACCGCTGGGACGACCGCGCCATCTCTGTCATCAGCCTCTTCGGCCTGTCATTCCCCAACTTCGCGCTCGGCCCCATCCTGATTCTTCTCTTCGCCATCAAGCTGGGATGGCTCCCCGTCTCCGGCGCAGGTTCGTTCGCCAACATCATTCTGCCCGCCGTCACCATGGGCAGCGCGCTCGCCGCCATCCTGACCCGCATGGTCCGCACCTCCATGCTCGAAGAGCTCAGCCAGGACTACATCCGCACCGCCCGCGCCAAAGGCCTGCCCGAGCGCACGGTCGTCTACCGCCACGCCCTGCGCAACGCCATGATCCCCATCATCACCGTCCTGGGCCTGCAATTCGGCGCGCTACTGGCAGGCGCAATCGTGACCGAGACAATCTTCTCCTGGCCCGGCATCGGCCGCCTGACGATTCAAGCCATATCGAACCGCGATTACTATCTGGTGCAAGGCTGCATCCTGGCGATCGGACTGACCTACGTCGCGGTGAACTTCCTGACGGACGTGCTGTACTCGGTGGCGAACCCGAGGATTCGGCAGTAGATTAAAAATTGGGTAAGAATTTGTGAGTAAAAGCGAGTAAAATAGTGACGTGAGCACAATCGAAGGCAGCTTAGACATTCTGTGGAAAAACAATGCGCAGCTAACTGCCACACCGGCTACATGCTGATATTTGCCCGGTACCAAGACTTCAAGAATGGTGGGCAACCATCCAAGAGGCTTGTAGGCGATGATGTGCTGGAGGCCTATCTAGCCCAAATCGGATTCCGGACACAAAATGCACGGGAATGGATAGAGTTGCTGCACGAAAAACAAAGCGTATCGATCCCGAACGTTATGATGCCCGAATCAGAAATGGCCGTGTAAGAGGCAGCCTAGATGGAGTACACGCTACAGCCAACCATTTGCGAGGGGTGCAACACTGCGCCTAAGGGACAGGCAGACGGGATCATACGCTGCAATTGTATTGGCAAGAGGTGGCACAATGCCGCGCCGGTACGAGCCGACGGCGAAATGGGAACGCTCCTAGAACGAAAAGGCTACAGACTTGCGAACTGGTACTACTACAGCGGCGATGGGCAGTTGCTCACAATCTACGACAACGGCCATTGGGAACTGATTACTGCCGGGGAACAGCCAACTAACAATGACCTGAAAGAGTTTTTGCTGTCCTTGCCGGACGCGCAGCTAGTGGCCTAACCACTTACCGGTCTCTTCGTCGAATCGGAATCGAAGGGTGGCTGTGATCTATCAAGACGTTGTACCCGGTGGAGCAGCCCGGCTGATGGGCGGAGCGTAACCGAGACTACCATGCGGGCGGTGGAAGTTGTAATGCTCGAGCCAGGGTGAGAGATGT
>JBEKHS010000023.1:0-121042 GCA_050012155.1 Candidatus Sulfotelmatobacter sp.
GTGAGTTATGGGCGCAGGGGCTGGAAGTGGAGTGGGAGTTACTGTACGAGGAGAGCAAGCCCCGGCGGATATCGCTGCCCACGTATCCTTTTGCTCGCGAACGATATTGGGTCCCGGAACCGCAGGAGATTCCAGAGGCAAGAACGCGTGATAGGTTGCACACGATGGTCCACGAAAACACCTCGGATTTTACGAGGCAGCAATTTACCTCGCAGCTTCAAGGCAACGAGTTCTTCCTCAGAGATCACCGGATGCAGGATGAGTCGGTGCTGCCTGGGGTGGCGTACTTGGAAATGGCGCGGATCGCAGGTGAGCTAGCTGCTAAGCAAACGATCTGCGGGATAAAAAACGTAGCCTGGATCAAGCCCATCATTGTGGGCAACACTCCCCAGAAGGTTGTCATCTGTTTGCTCCCAGACAAGAACCAGATCTCCTTCAAGGTATTCGCTGGGGAAACGGAATCGGGCGCCCATGCCGAGGGTTTCCTCGTCACTGGACCATGGCTGAAGGCTAAGAGAATTGATCTTGAGGGCATCGAACGCCGCTGCAATCGAAGGACACTCGGCAAGGATGACTGCTATCGGATTTTCGAGAAGCATGGTGCCCATTACGGATCTTCGTTTCAAACAATTGAATCCGTGTCGATCGGTCAAGGCGAGTTGTTCGCCAGGCTGGTTCTTCCCAAAGATGTTGAAAAGGCTGCCAGTGATTTTGTCCTCCACCCCAGTCTGATCGATGGAGCGTTGCAGGCGAGCATCGGTTTGGGCATCGAGGATGACCAATCATCCGGCGTGATGGGCCTGCCCTATGCCCTCAGTGAGCTCACCATTCATGGCAAGCTTTCGCCCTCCATGCTGGCTCATGTTCGCTTCAGCCACGGCAGCGGCCCTGCGGAGAAGGTTCCCGAAATTGATATTGACCTTTGCGACGATAACGGTGAGGTTTGCGTTGCGTTTCACAAGCTGGTTTTTCGGACTGCGAGCTCTTCCATCTCGCAACCTGTTGCGCATGATATGAGTGGAGTAACTGATGGCTCTGCGCCTTTGATCTTGCAACCAGTTTGGAAGGCGACTGAGATAGTCCCAAGGTCTGAGCCCGTTCATTACGGCAGCAGAATCGTAATCGCGGTCGAGTTTGATCAGACTGTGAAAAGTGCCCTAGATCAACGCCTCGCGTGCCCCTCGATCTTGCTGCCGTCCGCGCAATTACCAATTGAGTCCCGCTATCTTGCCCATGCGCAATCGATTTTCACAAGCTTGAAAGCAATCCTGCTCGAAAAACCAAAGGAAAAAGTTTTGGTTCAGGTGGCTGTCCCCTTGAAAAACATCGAACAGGTGTTTTTCGGGTTGGGAGCTCTGTTGAGCACGGTTAAGCAAGAAAACCCAAGGGTTGTCGGTCAGATTATTGCCATGTCCAAAGCGGACGCTCCTCAATTGTTGGTGGATCGACTGGAGCAAAACGCGCAGCAATTCGATGTTTGTGTGCGGTACAGGACAGGGGTTCGCGAGCAGCGCGATTGGGAGCAGGCATCTCACATTGTTGAGCAGCCCTCTGTTTGGGATGCAACCGATTGTGTATTAATCACCGGGGGAGCAGGCCGGCTGGGGCGGCTGGTGGCCATGCATCTGGCATCGGGTGCTCGCGGAATAAGGTTGTTTTTGTCGGGCCGATCGGCTCTCGGTCCCGAGACAAACAGGACGGTGCAGGAGTTCACGCAAGTAGGAGCCGCCGCTACCTATCTGCAAGCGGATTGCAGCAGCAGGGCAGACGTTGAAAAGCTTGTGGGCACAATTGCCAATCAAGGGCACTCACTTACCGGTGTTATTCATGCTGCCGGTGTGATTCACGATAATTTCATCCTCAATAAAAATGTGGACGAAATAGAAAAAGTCCTAGCTCCTAAAGTGGCAGGATTAGTGCACCTCGATGAAGTTACCAAGGATTGCAAACTGAAGCATTTCATTGCCTTTGCCTCCAGCGCAGGAGCGTTAGGCAATATAGGCCAGGCCGACTATGCCGCCGCCAACGCTTTTATGGATGCCTACTGCACCTACCGCGACGGCTTAGTCGGTGTTGGGAAAAGGCACGGAAAAAGTACGGCCATCGACTGGCCCTTGTGGCAACAGGGTGGCATGAAAGTTCCCGAATCGCTGCAGAAGATCGTCGAGCAGAAGTTTGGGCTGAAGGCCATATCAACCCTTGGTGGGCTCAAGGCTTTTGACGCATGTCTCCAGTATGGTTCCAGTCAGCTACTGGTTTTAAGTGGGAATCATCACAAGATTGCCAGTGCTCTCGGAATCGCAATCCCTTCAGAAATACCCACACCTTCGGAGCCGTCGACCGCCAGTAACAAAAAGGTGGGCGAGGTGGTAGCTCCATTGGTCAGTCCTATCGTTCAGCCCCATAGTGCCGATACGTCTGGATCCCTCACATCATTATTATTGTGGAATCGGACGAGCACGTTCATCAAACAGGCCTGTTCGGGCGTATTAAAGATTCCAGTTGCGCAATTTCAAAATCATAAGTCGTTTTCGTCCTATGGCATAGACTCCCTCATGGTGGCTGATATTACGAGCGAGATCGAAAAGGCAGTGGGTGCTCTGCCCAAGACATTGTTCTTCCAGTATCAAAATATCGCCGAACTCACAAATTACCTGCTGGAAAATCATAGGGAGCAACTTCAAGAGTTGCTGACCGAAAAGGTTTCAGCCCCTCATACCCGCAAGGCAGTCGTACAACCACGTGCTGAATCTCGAGACAAGCCACAGCGCGATCTCAGCATAGAGCCTGATAGAGGAACGCCATCGATCGCAGCGCAAGCTAATCGTGTGCAGTCAACCCATTTGGCTTCAGAACTAGCCGGACAATACGGAGAGCTGGTTTCAAAGTCCCAATTGACTCCCGCTCACAAGGAATTGCTCGAATCCATCGCGGGCGAGGCTTTTCTGGGATCGTACCTGTTCGACTTGTGGCCTTGGTTCTACATTTCGCGAAGCAAGAATGCCTTCATCCATGCCTTCCTCGATGAAGACAAAATGCTCTTTGTCACGTGCTATCAGGGCGCTACAGGTGGCGAGTCCGAACTGTTGCGGGAACTAACTGAATTTGGGCGGTCGAAAGGATATCAAATTTGTTACTGGTCGTTTGTTCCCCCAGATAGAGCTAGGGAAGAGGCGAATGGCTGGGTCTCTGTTCCCATAGGAGTTGTGCAGATCGTTCATAACCTGGCCGATTTTGATCTGTCTGGGGGAGGGAGCCGCAAGCTCCGTTATGTTGTCAACCGTTTTGCTCAGGCCGGTGAATGCACAACCCGTGAATGCACAACCTTGACGGATGAGACTAGGACGCAAATTGTGGATGTGATTTCACGGTGGTGCGAGCACAAGAAATTTGTTCATTCGGTAAAGCCATTCATTTCCGAACTCAAGGATGGTACGTGGCGGTGTCGCTATCGCATGTTCCTAACCTATCTCGAGGGTGCACTGCAGAATGTTTTGCTGATCACTGGGACTCCTGGGGATGGATACTTGATGGACCAGGAATACTACAGTCCAGACATGCCAATCGGCGGAATTGAATATGCGGTCGTTGAAATCATCAAATGCCTCAGGAACGAAGGATGCCAGTATTTCAGCTTGGGTATGACCTGGGGAGTTATCGACCATACCCAGGGAAGTGACCAGGCGGGGAAGGCATTGCTCGCTGATATGAAAGAAAAAGACACATTTCTGAGCAAAGTGTTTGAACTGGGAGAAAAGAACTACAGGTTTAAGAACAAGTTCCAGCCAGTTAGTGATGTTAGTTGTCTTTATCGGCCCTCAGAAACCAAACCCGACGTCATCATTCGTTTCCTCAGCATGTTCATGGAAAAGGGCGTGCCTTTTACGGAGATCCAGAAATTACTGAGCGAGCTTACTTCTTCACCCACCCGAATAGGTATCGAGAGGACCGAACCAGCCGCACCGCAACAACAACCGCAAAGTGCCGATCGGTTTTTTGACGTGACGAAGATTTCTCCCAATGACGTGCGCGTGGACATGATCTCCGATTCCTGGGTTTATCTTCGCAGCCACAATACCAAGAACCGAGTCCTCCAATTGACCGAACAGATCGAGAGTACCCGCGACTACGAGCCGGTGATTCGCGGTGTTTTGGGTTGCTCGCAGATCCACCTAACGCCTCTCGGGCGAACGGCAGAAAAGCTTTTCTTCCAGGCCGCCGCTGCAAACAATGGGAAAGTCGTCACCAACCTTCTTTTCGAAACTGCTATACACCATCTTGTAAATTATGGTTTTCATCTAATCGAGGCACCAGACCCAAGGGTCTATGATCTCAATCATTCTGAAGTATTCCGCGGTGGCATTGACCTCGAAGCGTTGCAGGATTGTCTGAACCGCCACCACGGAACGGTCAAAATGATCTTCCTAGAGCTCGGCAATAATGCCAGCGGTGGGCATCCTGTGTCGATGGCTCAACTGCAGCAGACCGCCTCTTTGGCTGCTCAGCACGGCCTCATGCTGGTTTTGGACATTACGAGAATTGTGAAGAACGCTCTCTTGATTCGGAATCATGAGCCGGGCTATGGGGAGAGGACGGTATGGAGTATCGTCCGTGAAGTTGTTGGTCACGCGGATTGCATTGTCGGCAGCCTTTCCAAGGAGTTTGGGATCAACATGGGTGGCATCGTCAGTAGCAGGCACGATGACTTCATGATGAGGATTCGCGAGTTCGCCCGCATGGAAGGCGGTTACATCAGTCAAATCGAGCATGGAATAGTAGGAGAAGGTTTCCGCCAGCTTGATTATGTTGAAAACTCCTGTATTGCCCAGATTGAAAGTACAAAAAACATCAGGAGAGCCATGGAACAGGCAGGAATCCCCTGCGTGAGTCCGGCTGTGGCGCATTGTGTTGTAGTGCCAGTGCGGCAAATTCCAGGATATGAGAGTCGGAAATACGCCAGTGAATCATTCTTACGATGGTTTTGGGAGAAGACTGGGATTCGCGGCGGTGTTCATCTGCCCGGAAATCAGAAGGGCTCCTCGTTGAACGATTGTGCGCGTTTTTGTATTCCAATGGGCTTTACTCCAGAGCAGGAGCAGTGCGTCGTTCAGAACCTCAGCGAGTTGTCTTGTAAGTCTCCTCAACCGTCTCTAGTACAGACTATAAGTCCATCGGTCGCCGCAGACGAACACATGCGCACCTCAGGTGCGGCTATGGCCATTGTAGGAGCGAGTGGAAGGTTTCCCGGTGCCCGCGACATCCATGAATTCTGGGCCAACATAAAAGCCGGCGTTATCTCCATTGGTGAAATACCAAGGAATCGATGGGATTGGCAGAAAGTCTTCGATAGTCCAGATGATCCGAGAAGTCCGTCAGTCCAGTGGGGCGCCTTTATGTCGGATGTCGACAAATTTGACTCCCGCTTCTTCGACATTTCGCCTCGTGAAGCAAAACTCATGGATCCGCAGCAGCGGTTACTGCTCCAATGCGCATGGGAAGCAATGGAAGACGCTGGTTACACGAGAGCAGCTTTGCGCCTGGATAAGACAGGTGTTTTCATCGCTTTCTCATCGAGCGGTGCATTCCATAGTGAAAATATGCACGAATTCGATAGGATTATCGGACTCGGTACGGTAGGCTCCATCGCCGCGAACCGCATCTCCTATCACCTTAATTTATTAGGTCCTAGTGAGACGTATGACACGAGCTGCTCGAGCAGTTTTCTTGCCTTGCATCGTGCTATTCAATCCATCCGTATGGGCGATTGCAGACAGGCGATTGTTGGTGGCGTGCAAATCCTCAACAATCCCGCTGGATTTAAGGACATCGCCGCTATCGGTTTTCTGAGTCGCGCCGGACATGTGCGTAGCTTTGACGAGCGTGCAGATGGTTATGTTCGCAGCGAATCTGTGGGAGTAGTGCTGATTAAACCTTTGGACGACGCCATCGCATCAGGCGACCACATTTACGCGGTGATCAAAGGCAGCGGCATGTGTCACGGCGGTAGTGGGCTGTCCATTACCACCCCCAGCGTAAGTGGAATGAAAGAAGCTATGTTGCAGGCGTACAGACAGGCCGGGGTTGATCCAAGGTCCGTTCGATACATTGAAGCGCACGGCATAGCTTCCCCAATGGGTGATGCTTTGGAGATGGAAGCGCTCAAGGCGGCCTACACCCAGCTTGTGTCGGAGTCGAAGCAAAATCTGCCGGCCGGCACATGCAACATTGGCAGCCTCAAACCCAATCTGGGGCATCCAGAGGTGGCTTCGGGGATGTGTGTCCTCATTAAGGTAGTGATGGCTTTGAGTGAGCGAGTGCTTCCAGGTATTTTAGGATTTGAACAACTCAATTCTCGCATCGCAATCGAGGGCAGCCCATTTGTAATTTCCGCTGCCAATCAGATCTGGAACCCTATCACGGACGATAAAGCCCGTCCCTTACCGCGTCGAGCTAGTCTCAACAGTTATGGCGTTGGTGGCGTGAATGCGCATCTGTTGATCGAAGAGTACTCTGCACCTGAAAGTCCTGGCGACGAAGGCCTCCCTCAAAGCCCTGACAACTCATTGATATTTGTCTTCTCCGCCAGGCAGCGAACATCTCTCGATAGCTATGTGGAAAAGTTCATCCACTATTTGCAGAGTAGCCGTTCCAGTTCGATTGGACCGAAGTCCATCGCTCGAACGTTGCAGATTGGCCGCGAGCCATTTGAACAGCGTTTGGCGGTTTTGGCTTCGTCGAAACAGGAACTTGTCAGAAAGCTGGAATTTTATCTGGCGCATGTTTCCGACGGGCCCGCGCTGGCACGAAACGATATCTTTACTCGGCACTCAGAAGATGCTCATCGGCCCCGTTCAATCCTGGACGGAAACGGTGCCTCGTTGGCCAAGGATCAACTGGGACAGATCGCCACGGCCTGGGTTAAGGGCGCAGATATCGTATGGGAAGACGTGTATGCCGATAGACGACTAAGACGCGTACCTCTTCCCACGTACGCTTTTGCGCAGGAACGCTATGAAATGCCTGTCCCGCAAATGATCCCCACTCAGCCAGCAGCTCTGAAATCAGAGATCACGAATCATCAAGTGGATGGCAATGGGAATAGCGCATCGAGCGCGAATCCAAACTACGTTGCTCCTCGAGATGAAACTGAGCGCCGCATGGCGGAGATCTGGTCGGAGGTGTTGGGTGTGGATCACATCGGCATTCATGATGATTTCTTTGAATTGGGGGGACACTCAGTCCTTGCGCTGCAATTGGTTAACCGTCTCGCTGTGGCGTCCTTCGATTGTTCAATGCGTGAGCTTCGCGATAATCGGACCATCTTCCAATTGAGCCAGCGCGTCAGACCGAAAGTTAGTCCATCAGATTTACCGGCGCGTACCTTTCCTCTGCTGCCGATCCAGGCTATGCTCATCGGGCGCAAGCCTGCGAATGACAGCAGTTGTCGAGATGCAGTGCCCTCATTTATGGAAATTCATCACGATGTTGATGAGCAGGTTCTTAGGCAAGCCCTGCAAAACTGGTGCGCCCAGGATGTTTTCCGCCTGCGATTCCAGAATCCACTTGGAGAATGGAGGCAGTACTACTGTCCGGAGGTTTGCGCTGCTCCCATAAGGCCGCTGGAGGTAAGCCACTTCGGAGATGATCGCGAGATGCGCCGATTGTTGCTGCAACTTGCACGTGATCTGGAGAAGGATCTGAATATTTTGTCCGGCCCACTTGTTCAGATTGGTTTGGTCAGGAGCGCTGGCAGGCTTAAATATTTGGTTTGGGTCACTGACCATCTTGTAACGGACAACTTTTCATTCTTTACGTTCCTTACTAATCTCAAGCTGTGTTATCAGCATGCTCGGGAGAACCGAAGGCTTCAGTTCCCGCGTGACGTGATCGTTGCCGAGTGGGCGGAACATCTGTTCCGGCTCGCGTATCAGGAACAAGTGACTCGGGAATGTGAGTTTTGGATGAATCATTTTCCGACTGCCAACCACCCTCAAAAATCGCTTGCGCCAGCGTGTGAGAACGGAGCGGCGCGAAACGTCCAATCTCTCACCACAGTACTAAGTGAGACTGAAACGGCATTCGCTTATTTTTGGATCTCCGAAAACAAATCGACTCTGGAAGAGCTTTGTCTGGCCTCGCTTCTAATGGGTTATCGAAAGTGCTCTCATGCAGCAAATGTCTTAGTCAGAATGACGGCCAATGGCCGCGAGGCAGGAACTGAAGGACTTGATCTTACCCGTGGCTTGGGTTGGTTCTCTGTGCAGTATCCTGCGCTTTTCGACCTGGAGCTGGAAGATGCGAACGATGCCTTTCTTGATGCCATCCTTCGGCAGCACCGCACCTATTCGAACAAGAGAGAGCATTTTGGTCTGCTGCGCTACATGAACCATGAGCTTGGCCCACAGCTGGAATCCGTTGAGGATTGGTCCCAATGTATTGCCTTCAATTGTCTGGGTGACATTAGTCCACGACCATTGCCTGAGGATCACTTTCAGATATGTATCGACGGATTATATGCATTGCTGGAGTTTACCGAGCAGCGGCAGGATTACGATCGTGGCTTTCGCTTCTTTGTGTTGGAAGACAAACTTCATATCCAGGCACTTTTCTGCACCAGCGTCTTCAGACAGGAACAGATGGAGGACATGCTGCGGAAGACCAGGGACTTTTTTCTCGAGACTTGCCGGGTCGTGGAGCTGCCGATGGGTATCGCCGCTGCCGATTGAAGAACAAAGCCCTGGCATTGATGCGATGGTACTTTGATTGAATCCCTCTTTGTAAAACGTCGGGAATGCTAGTCCTACCGAAAGTAATCTGAACAGCTCCTCGGTGTAACTGTGGCCGCGATTGCATCTCTCGTTGACGTCCAGGTGCGGAAGCCTTTTATCAGGCTTTGGGTGGCGCACCTTGTAAGTATCTTCGGCGACATGCTGTCCCTTTTCGGCGTTCTAAGCCTGATTACATTTCGCCTCCATGGAACCGCCACTCAAGCCACAGGAGTTATATTGGCGTACTCTCTTCCCTTGGCCATCTTTGCGCCTTTCGCCGGCGTGCTCATCGATCATTGGAATGTGAAGCAAGTCATGATTGGCAGCGATTTGATACGTGCCGTCCTTGTGCTGTTTTTGGTCGTCGTTACGGATGTGCGCCAGATCTGTCTAATCTTTGCGATTTTGGCTGTTGTATCCAGCCTCTTCAGCTCCGCGCAGTCCGTCGCCTTGACGATACTGGTGCCGAAGGATGGGCTGCTTGCGGCCAATGCGCGGATGTCCCAAGCCTTGTACACGGTCAGACTATTGTCTCCTGCGCTGGCTGGCTTACTGGTGGCGTGGCTCACCGAAAAAGCATGTTTTTACCTGGATTCACTAAGCTTCCTGTTCTCTGGAGCCATGATATCCACGCTAGCGATTGTCCGTAACACTGGCAGTCGCGAGAAGACGTTGCGAGCTCTCGCATTTGATCTGTTCGAAGGAAACAAATTCATATTTATTCATCGAGAACTGACTTTCGTCTTCACCGCTATGGCAATGGCTGTGTTCGTTCTCAGCTCTTTCAGTCCGTTAATCTCGATTTACATTCGCGATGTGTTGTCAGCCGGCTCCGTCACGTTTGGAATCGTGAGTTCCATGTTCGGTGTCGGTCTGCTCCTGGGCACCTTACATATCACCCGTATGGCCCGCAACACGCGTAAGACAGGTGCTGTACTGCAGGGGTTGGTCACCGTTGGCTTGGGTGCGGCATTTATAGGAATATTTTCAAATATACCTGTATTGGCAGCCGGATATTTGACCATGGGCTTTGCGATTGCGCGGGTGCTCGTTGCATCGCAGACCCTGTGGCAAGAGGAAACCCCGCCAGAGATGCGGGGTCGCGTCGGTAGCAGCTTTATTTCCTTGTCAGGGTTTGCGCAGGTACTAGGGCTGCTACTTTCAGGCTATTTGGCGCAAAGACTAGGGATCAGACGTCTATTTGTGTGGAGTGCGATCGTTCTCACAGTTGTTGCAGTGGGTGCATATTTCTTTACAAGTGAAGAGGCTCGCACTTCGTAGGAATAGATATAAACCTATTGGCGATATGACAGAATCTCTGTGGCTTGACCGGTTGGCGCGGGCCTTACACATCGATGCTGTTTTGCCCCTAAAGCTGCCGGGAACCATTATCAAGAGACTAATTGGTCGAGGGACCAGATGAAATGCTCACTGGAAAAAGTCTTACGGTGAATGTTTTTGTGATCATTACCGGCATCCTGTTTGGAGTGTCTGCGCCTCAGCAGATCGCAGAAAGTGCCTCATCTGACCGGGTGGCGGACGCAACCTCCGAGCGAACGTCGCCACCAAGGTCTCTGGATGTGGGCAACATAGACCGGTCTGTCGATCCCTGCGAAGATTTTTACCAGTATGCCTGTGGCGGCTGGCGCAAGAACGATCCCATTCCGCCTGACCAGTCTCGGTGGAGTAGATTCAACGAGTTGGCCGAGTATAACGTCCATTTAGTGCATACCGTTCTGGAGAAAGCCTCTGTTAACAATCCCAAACGCGACCCTATCACAAAGCTGATTGGCGACTTTTACTCCTCCTGCATGGACGAACAGTCCGCTAACTCCAAGGGAATCGCTCCACTTAAGCCGATGCTGGAGCGAATCGCCGCTGTCTCCAGCAAGGAACAACTCATCGATACGATCGGTTACCTGAACGCACATGGATTGGAGACTGGCCCGTGGGGATATATGGGTTCGGCTGACGGCTTGCTCTTCGACTTTGAGGCCCGGCCCGATCTGCATAATGCCACTCTGGAGATAGCGAATGTTATACAAGGCGGACTGGGACTGCCTGACCGCTCGTATTACATAAATCAGGACGCGAAATCCCAGCAGATCCGAACCAAATATGAGGAACATCTGGCCAAAACATTTCATTTAGTTGGTGATGATGACGCCTCAGCCGGGAAAGAAGCCCAGGCGGTAATGAAGATCGAAACGCGACTTGCAGAGGCCAGCTTTGATCGCGTCAAAATGCGCGATCCTAAGAATCGCGATCACAAGATGCGCGTCACTGAGCTCGCGACTCTTGTTCCCAATTTTCAATTCCAGCGTTACTTTCAATCCACCGGCGCACCTTCTTTTACTGAAGTCAACGTTATTCCTCTCGATTTCTTTGAGAAAGTAAATGTCGCCCTCGAATCTATCACCCTGGATGACTGGAAATCCTATCTGCGCTGGCAAGCAACCCGCTCCTCTGCTCCTTATCTCTCCGAAGCCTTTGTGCAGGAGAATTTCGATTTCTTTGGACGCTACCTGAACGGGCAGCAGAGGCTCCAGCCGCGCTGGAGACGCTGTGTGGAGTCGACAAACCGATTTCTCGGTGAGGCTCTGGGGCGACTCTATGTGGACCAGCATTTCGGCGCGGAAGGCAAACAGCGCACGCTGAAGATGGTTCATGCCCTAGAGCGGGCACTGGCAATCGACATCCGCGAACTGTCCTGGATGACGGCTGAAACCAAGACCCAGGCAGAGCTCAAGCTCAAGGCGATTACCAACAAGATCGGCTATCCCGATAAATGGCGCGATTACGGCGATATCAAAATCCTTCGTGGCGATCTGTTGGGCAATGTGCACCGGGCCAGCGCTTTCGATCGCCAGTACAATATCGACAAAATCGGCAAGCCGCTGGACAAGACAGAATGGACAATGAGTCCACCCACCGTCAATGCTTATTACAATTTCTCGGAAAATGATATCAACTTCCCTGCCGGCATCTTGCAGCCTCCTTTCTTTGATAAATCTGAAGACGATGCCGTGAACTTTGGCGCCAGTGGCATGGTGATTGGTCACGAGTTGACCCATGGCTTTGACGATCAGGGCAGTAAGTTCGATGCTGAGGGGAACTTGAGAAACTGGTGGACGGATGCCGATCGCAATGAGTTCGAGCGACGGACAGAATGCTTTGCCGACGAATACAGCTCCTTTACCCCTCTGGATGACATTCACCTTGATGGTCACTTGACTCTGGGTGAAAACACTGCTGACAATGGCGGCGCGCGCATTGCCCTATTGGCCTTTCGGAACGCCGGAAAAGGCAGAAAGGCCGCTACTGAAAAGAAAGAGGGCTTCACTCCGGAGCAGCGGTTCTTCTTGAGCTTTGCCCAAATCTGGTGCGAAAACCGCACCGATGAAATCGAGCGCCTGCTCGCGAAAACAGACACCCATTCGCCTGGGCGCTTCCGTGTCAACGGCACGCTGCAAAACAATCCCGATTTCGCCAAGGCTTTTGGTTGCAAAGCAGGTCAGAAGATGGTACGCCAGAACGCCTGCCGAGCGTGGTAGGCAATCCTTAGCAAGGACCGTTGAGCCCGCAGGTTGTTTTTCGTCAGAGGCCGATAGGCATTCTGGGTGAGCGCGCCGATTTTGCTTGACAAGAGAAATGGGAGGGATTCCGTGGCGGACGAAATGACGCATGAACGAAATTCGAGGCTGCCGAAAGTGGGGTATTACCTTATTGCGGTGGCACTGCTCGGGATACTTTTCTGGGCGCTTTGGCGCGAAGTGTCGCCTCAGACGAAATATCAGCGAGAGTTCGCGCACCGGTTTAGCGCTTATTTGAGCAAGGTCGAAGTGCGTTCGACCGAAGCGGAAGAGAAAATCGAAGAGGAAAAAATCAAGGATGACCCGGAGTACCAGAGGCTGTACGCGACGTACAAGCAACTGGTCCAACAGGAGGACGTACAGGCGAAGGGGCTCAAGGTGAAGCTCGATGAGGTCGATAAGCAACTGGGCCCGGTACGCATGGTTTTCGTCAACTTCCGGGATCCAAGTAACAAGATAGATTATGAGGAATGGGAGAAAATATATCGGGACCTGAAAAAGCAAAGAGACGACTTGGCCCGGCAACTGGACGCGCTGATGAAGCCTTCTCAGGACGCCCTTGATGTGGCCAACGCCTTCATCTCCGCCCGGATGACAGACCTGACGCCAGATCAACTGGACAAGCTAAGGGAAAAGTACGTCGATAGGAAGCCTGCCCTGAACGAACTACAAATTAGCGTGCCGGACGCAAACCTCGTGGATCGATGCCAAACCTGTCACATCGGCGTGTCCCTGACCATGACTGGGCTGGAGTTGACGCCGGTCTCCATGTCGTTGCCGAATCAGAAACCGGACCAATACGCGCGGGCGTTTGTGACGCATCCCAGGCCGGAGCTCTTGCGAATCCACGATCCTGCAAAGTTCGGTTGCACCCTGTGCCATGGAGGGAATGGTCGCGAAACGGCCAGCGTAGAGCGGGCGCATGGCAATTACAAAAACTGGCCGAGGCCGTTATACCCCAAGGGATACATAGAAACCGGATGCCAAACCTGCCATATGGCTGACAGGGTGCTGGCCGGCACAACCGAATTGGCAGATACCCTCGATCGAGCCAAAGACATGTACCGGCAGGGCTGTGTGGGGTGTCATCGGTATCCAGGATTTGAAGACGAGCGGGACGAGTTGAAGTCAGTGGCCGCCCAAACCCGTACGCTCGAGCAGCGGAAGAAAAACAACCTGCGCCAAATCACGTCCAAGCAGGGCCAGGCGGACGTGGCGCTGACGGACGAAGACGCTCGCCGGCTGAGACAGGAAGTAAGAAACCTGAACTTGGATAACAGCCAGATTGACATTCAACTGGAGCAACTGGATCAGCGCACACGCGACTTGCTGCGCGAGGAAAAGAAGGTTGGGCATAACTTCAAGGAAATCCGGCAAAAACTGAACCCCAACTGGCTTCCTTTCTTCATCACTGGGTCGGGACGAGCTACGGGCCCAACTGCGACCAATTATGAGCAGGCGCGAGCCATAGCGGCATATCTGTGGCAGGCGGGGATTCAGGATCCCATTGCCAAACAGGAACCGGGTGATCCGGCACGAGGAAAAGAGCTGGTGGAGAGGCGCGGCTGCCTGGGTTGTCACGGAATTGCGGCTGATCCCACTCTCGCCGTGCGCAAGCCGAACCTGCCCAACTTTTCTGGTCCAATACCTTCGACCCTTACGATAGTAGGCGAAGGCCCAATAATCGGCAATTTTTTTACGATTTCCTTTTCGCGAGCTGGCGAAAGAGATAAGTACGATTACCTGGTGCGGTGGATACAAAATCCACGACAGCGGATTCGTCCGTACTGTCCTCTGGAGAAGAAAGACATTGGGCCGGAAGATTATGCCAAGCACGGTTTGCCGTACCAGTTCGATCTTGACCATGATCGCTGCCCGAACGACGGTCAAATCATGCAAGTACAGCAAGAATCGGGGATGCCGAACCTGCGGTTGACCCTGGAGGAATCACGCGACATCGCAACTTATCTCGTCTCCCTGAAGCAGAAGGACCCTAATGCGTTTCCGCAGGACTCGTTGGACGATCCTAAGCTGAAGGAGCAAGGCAAGGTCTGGGTCCGGTACTACGGCTGCGCAGGATGCCATGAAATTGCAGGCTTCGAAGAGGATGACCCGATTGCAGCTGACATGACGTATGAGGGCAGCAGGAGGGTCGAACAACTGAATTTTGGGCCGGTCCGTCACATGGCGGAGTCGGGGAAGGAGCCCATAACCGCTCACGAAGATCAAGAGCGGCTGCCCGGGGGACCCGCGAAGGAGCCTTGGTATTCGTTGAAAGGCTTCGTCGAGCATGAGTTGGCTGAGCCCAACGTATATGACTCGAGCACAGCGAAGCCTATGGAAAAAGCGCACATGCCCAACGCGCGCTTGGCCCCCCTCCAGACGCGCGCGCTCACAATGTTCCTGCTAGGCAGCCAGAAGACGCAGCTTCCGGAAGAATACATCTACAAGCCAAGTGATGCGCGCGGTGACATCCAGCGTGGGTGGTGGGTGATCCGCAAATACAACTGCATGGGCTGTCACCAGATCCTGCCGGGACAGCAGACCGTGGTTATGTCGGTCCCGTATTACAAGGATCATCCAGAGCAGCTACCGCCTTCACTAATAACGGAAGGCGCCAGGGTCAGCCCCGAATGGTTGGCCAGATTCTTGAAAAATCCAGCCTTGAGCGATACCGACACTCACCGCAACGGTGTGCGATCGTATCTGCAGCTACGCATGCCGACTTTCAGCTTTTCGGACAATGAAATTCGGATTCTGGTGCGGTTCTTTAAGGCAATGTCGCACCAGCCGGTCATTTCCATTCCCGAGCCGATGGAGCCGTTGACCGCGAAAGAAATCGATACGGCGCGTACCTTGATGAGCACCGCATGCGTGACGTGCCATGCTACTGGGGATCCCGCACACGATAAACTGGCGAGTGCACCGAACTTCTTGCTGGCTCAAGGAAGGTTGAATCCCGGATGGGTGAAGCAGTGGATGGTGGATCCGCAGGCGTTCAGTCCAGGAACTGCAATGCCCAGCGGTTTGTTCCGCAAGGAGAACGGCCGCTGGGTGGTCAACGGACCAATGATGCTGTCCGTGTCGAAGGGCTACGATCAGGACCAGGTTGAGTTACTGGTACGCTATATCTTCCAGCTCACGCCCCAGGAAGAAAGCAGGCTTTCGAGGAGCTGGCTAAAGCAAGCTCGACAGCGGCAGCAAGTAAAACAAACGTCTTATCGGTTGATCGGATCATCGCTTCGTTAGAAGCTCATTATTGTTGTATTTAGTGCGAGCTCGTACTTTATTTTCTAATGCACTGCGGCTGGATAACACTGAAGTATCATGCGCATCTTTGCCCTCTCGGATGTCCACGTTGATTACGACGTTAATCGAAAGTGGGTTGCGAACATATCCGCCACCGACTATTGCGATGATGTTCTGATACTCGCGGGCGATATCGCCGATTCACTGCCTTTATTCGATTGGTGCCTGAATACGATGACGAGGCGTTTCAGGAAGCTGCTATTTGTACCCGGAAACCACGACCTCTGGGTTCTGCACGAAGCGCCTGAAAAAGATTCCCTCCAGAAACTTCAGGACGTTTCTGCTATTGTCGAGTCCAGCGGTGCATCGATGCAACCGTTCCGCGAGCGGAATGTCTCAATCATTCCGTTGCTGGCTTGGTATGACTACTCGTTTGGTGAACCAGGGGAACAGTTGAGATCCTGTTGGATGGATTACCACGCCTGTCGCTGGCCGAACGGAGTCAGAGAAAAAGAAGTTGCCGCTTATTTTGCCGCGTGCAACAAGCAAAAGGTCAGCGGCGCAGGCGATACGGTGATTACGTTCTCGCATTTCCTCCCCCGACTCGATTTGATGCCGGAGTATATTCCCGCGACATTTAGGTACTTGTATCCGGTCCTTGGTACTACTAACCTCGAACTACAGTTGCGCATCCTGAATTCTGGAATTCACGTCTATGGGCATAGTCACTTTAACCGCAGTGTAAGTATCGACAGCGTATGTTACATCAATAACGCCTACGGTTACCCCAACGAGACTCGGATCGCGTCCAAGCGCCTGTTGTGCGTTCACGAGCGTTGAAGCTGCAGGCTCTCAGGCGGGGAACATCGTTCAGACACAGAATGTGGTCATTCCACTAGCCTCGTACGCCCGCAGCTATGGGAGCCTAGGGACTTCGTATCTCCGACTCGTCGAGGTAGTAATCCGGGCAGGACTGACCGTTCCGGCTATTGACAGTTAATTGAATGGATTATACAGAACAAGCCGCTTCTAGCTGGGTGCGCGTCATCATGCCGAACGCCCAGGGCAGATGCGAGACAAACTAAAAAATAAGGAGATACAAGACAAATGGCTACTACTCTAAGCAATTTCGCTTTGGTGACAGAGGGAGTTGAAGCGTCCAATCGGTTGTTTGACTTTCATGATGAGCGGCGCACCTTATCGGAGTGTCCACGCTCGATTGCACCGCATATTGAGGAGCTTGTGAACGATGGTGTCACCGTAATACCCGGATCGGTACCCCCAACTCTGTGCGACGAGGTTCTAAGTGGCTTTATGGATTTCGAGAGGAAGAATGAGACGATATTCCGACCCTATCGTGACGAGCATAATCACTATCCAAGAATCGTTAACCTGCACATGGTTTACAAGCCGCTATTTGAACTCTTTCGGCGGAACGTTGTCGCACTAGCGGTTCAGGATTATTTATTCGAACGTGAGACAGCCCTCTTCACGTCCTTTTTTTACAAAAGAGGCTCCGGCTTTTCGATACATCGCGACACACCGTTTTTTGCAACGAGACCTGAATATCTATACCTTGGCGTGTGGGTCGCGCTCGAGGATATAGATCTGGACAATGGTCCGCTGATGGTTGTTAAGCGCGGACACAGGATCCCGGAAGTGGATCGCGAGGGTATCGCACGTCGATTGTACTCGGACTTGGATGCCATAGAGCCGGGCTCGAACCAACTCTGGAATGAATATCAAAGTGAGGTTGTGCGTCAATGCGAAGCGGCAGGCTTGTGCAGCGAGCCGGTCTGCGTAAGGAAAGGAGATACGATTATGTGGCATCCGCAAACACCGCACCAAGGTGCGGAGATTCGCGATTTCAACAGGACGCGGTACAGTTTCGTGATGCACACAACCCCGGTCGGCGTGCCAGTGTATCACCTGGACGTTTTCTTTCACCCCTCAAAAGCGGTCAGTTGTGAAGCTCCGTGGAGTTATATAAGCCAAGATGGCCGGCAATACGCCGATACTCGTGACGTGTCATTTGGTCATCAGCGGCGTCTCCCTATCGAGGAGTTCGCAATATAGCGATAAACGAGCCGAGATGGCGCGCCAAACGGAGGCGAATTGTGGCGAAAAGGACGGCGACCAGCAAATTGCGGGTCCAGTCGTTTACGCCGCAAAGATGAAATCAGGCTTTCCGAGGAGGCCTTCGCGTAATGACAATTGCGCATTATATAGCGATGGTTGCCGCAATCGTGCTGATGTGCGCCGGCGGTGCAATCGGCCAGGCAAACGGCGCCATACAATCGGAGACAGCTCCCCCAAAATTCGTAGTGCTCGTTTATCAGAGGTTCCGGTTCGATAAAACGCCTGAAAGCGGTAAGGCTCTCGCGGCCGCAGCACGCGCTTGCGCGAATCTGGAGGTGCCGAATTCGTGGATTGTGTTGGAGCCGATCACCGGAGATTCGGAAGTACTGTCGTTCGATCCGTTCGATTCGTTTGCCCACATCGAAAAAGCTTTTGTTGAGTGGAGACCCCTTTACGCAGCTCACGCGGAGCTCGGGACACTTCAAGCGCGGATCAACGGCGCGCTCGCCAGCCAGCGCACGATAATCGCCGAAAAGCGGGATGATCTAAGCTACCGCGCGAACCGCATTGATTTGTCGAAGGCACGTTTTTTGCGAGTGCTCGAGGTTCGACTGCATTTTGGCCACGAGGCTGAATTCGCCGAAGCCTTTCAGAAGCTTGCTGCAGCATACGAAAAAATGGAGTCCGATTTGCCGTGGGTCGTGTATCAAGTGAACGCGGGGATGCCATCGCCAACATTTTTTGCATTTGTGCCGATGAACACTCTAGCGCAAAACGATGATTTGCTGAACCTACAGGACCTGCCGCGCGAATGGAAAGGGGAAGCCGCCGAGCACAACCAACAGATCGTCCGAGCAGCGTACGCGCACACCGAGAGCAACCTTTACGCTATCAGCCCCGACAAGTCGCACGTATCGAAGGAGTTTGCGGCGGGCGATCCGGAATTCTGGACGCCAAAACCGCCAGCGACGATGAAGGTCGCTGCCAAAAAGAGCGGAAAGAACAAGCCTGAACAGTAACCTTAGAAGATGAACAACTAGCGCCGGAAAATTGGGGTTGACAGCCAATAAATAACGGATGTATAGAATGTCTTTCACATTTTGCGAATTCTTCGAAAAGCCCTCTTTCGGCGCTCCCAAGTGAGAAGAGCGAAGCTCTGTCCACACGTGGCGAGACAATGCTGCAGTCCAAATTTAGAGCGGCTCTCGGTGTCGCCTTATTGAAAACAAGCGTGGACCTCACCTCCGGAACGCCGCGGAGTTCAGGTTGGGCCAGGCTGAGCCCAGCTTGTGGTTTCTCAAACCATGTTGCCCAAGTTACCCGATGCACCTGTGCGTGAAGTAATCGACGACTATTTCGGCACCAAGGTGTCAGATCCTTACCGGTGGCTCGAGAATTCTGGAGACCCCGAGGTAATTGCCTGGATGAAGGCACAGAACAAGTACGCGCGCGCAGTACTTGCGAATATCCCCGGCCGCGATCGATTGTTGGATCGCATCAAAGCGCTGGACCGCGCAGGCAGCGTAGTTTCGGCGCTGAAGGTCTTGGGCGAACACTACTTCTACATGAAGGCCGATCCGGGATCCGACATTTACAAGCTCTACGTGCGGGACAGGCTGACCGGAGCAGAGCGACTGCTGGTAGATCCTGAGAACATGAGTACCGATCCGAGCACGCATTTCTTCGTCGATTACTTTCAACCCTCGCTTGACGGGAAGTATGTTGCGTATGGGATTTCTCGTGGCGGATCGCAAGACAGCATTTTGCGTATCGTGGAGACTGCGACCGGAAAAGTTTTGAGCGATGCCATCGATCGCGCCCGGCTGGCAAGACTTAGTTGGCTGCCTGATGGCTCATTTTTTTACACGCGTACTCCAAAGCTACCCCCAGATACGCCACCGAGTGCAAAGTATCAGAAGGGACGTACCTATCGCCACGTTTTGGGCGGGGATCCCGATAAAGAAACGGCCGTTTTTGGGTATCAGGTGTCTCCCGATGTGAAGGTAACGGAAACGGATGTGCCCGCGCTTTACTACTCCGCAGCGGCCCCAAATTACCTGGTGGGGTTGATCATGCATGGAGCCAAACGCGAGTTTGATGCGTACACGACGATGTTTCTGAAGAACGACAGTACGAAGCTGGTGTGGAAGAAAGCCGTCGATGCAGTTGACGAAGTTACCGGCTATGACACCCATGGAGACAGCCTCTTCCTGCTTTCGCACAAAGACGCTTCCCGCTTCAAGGTTCTTCGAACCAGCCTGGCGAATCCCGACTTGGCCCATGCTGGCCTGGTAGTCCCAGTGAGCGAAAGAGTGGTTACCGGCATCTTCGCCGCTCGAGATGCGCTCTACGTGCAAGAACTAGACGGTGGCATCGGGCGGATGCACCGTCTATCTTATGAGAACGCCAGCCTTCATCCGGTAAAGCTTCCTTTTGACGGAGCGATTCGGTCAGTGACGACCAATCCTATCCAGCCTGAAGCCTGGCTGGAGCTGACTTCGTGGACTAAGTCGCCGCTGTGGTATGAGTTGGATGCATTGTCCGGCCAACTGACTGATACCGGTCTGGTACAGCAATCTCCTGTAGATTCTGGCTATTCGCAGATTGAGTCCGCAGAGGTCAATGTCAAGAGCGCAGACGGTACCATGGTGCCGCTCTCGATTGTTCATCAACAAGGAATGCCGCTGGACGGGTCACACCCTACATGGCTGCAAGCTTTTGGCGTATACGGCGCGCCCCTCGAGCCGATCTTTCGTCCGACGCTGCTGGCATTTTTTGAGCGTGGCGGAGTTTTTGCGGTGGCTCACGTTCGGGGTGGGGGAGAATACGGGGAGGAGTGGCATCTTGGTGGCTGCATGCAGACCAAGCAGCACTCGGCTGACGACATGCTGGCTGCCGCCACGCATCTGATCGAGCACCGATACACTTCACCACTACGCCTGGCGGGCGAATGCACCAGCGCGGCAGGAGTGACTGTAGGAACAGTCATTAATCAGCGTCCCGAGTTGTTTGCCGTGGCGCTCATTCTGGTAGGCCAGTCTAACCCGTTGCGTTCCGAAACCATGCCCGCCGGGCCAGCCAACACTTCGGAGTTTGGAACGGTCACGGACTCACGCCTTTTTCCGGCGCTGTATGCGATGGATCCCTACCAACACGTAGAACCGAATACACCTTATCCGGCAGTACTTCTCACAGCGGGTGGTAACGATCGCCGTATGGAGGCCTGGCAGGCGGCTAAGATGACCGCACGTTTGCAGGCATCCAGCAACAGCGGCAAGCCTGTGCTGCTGCGCATCGAGTACGATATGGGCCATTCCTCAAGCCTCTGGGCCGGATTCGGATCGACAAAAACTCAGCGGAACGAAGAACTGGCAGATGAGTTGGCCTTTATGTTCTGGCAAATGGGAGTGCCCGAATTTCAGCCTGGCAAGCAGGAAGGTCAGTTCGCGGCCCGATAGGTCTTGCGCGGCGCGTGGCCGCTTCGACGCGAAAACAAAATTTCGCGGAAAGTTTCAGCGCCGCAATTAGTCCGCTGCAAAGCACGATTTTAGTGTAAGCGAGCAGATTCGTTCTGCTAGAATTCGGGGTCTGTTGCATCGATGGGCGGCGGTGGAACAGAAACTGTGGTTTGGAGGTGTGTACCCGCCGATCGCCATACTACTGAGAAAAGTCGACGAGGCTCATGACGATCGCCTGTTGCGGAGGGTTCAGATACAGGCCCGATAACATCGGTCGTCTTCTCCAAAAGAGAAACAGAAAAGTCATCGTGCTACGCGGTCCCTTGATGTCCCATCTGGCACAGAGGGTGGAGAGACCGATTCATGCTCGGTGCTGCCGTTTAGCTGCAAACATAAGTCGAGCGCTATCCTTCGTTATCGTTATCTTGCTCATAGGTTCATCGGTGGCTGGAGCGCGTGTCGTCCGGGTAGAAATCACCGAACGCGCCGACGTTTTGGGTGGAAAAGCGTGGGGTACGATCGGGGCGTACGAGAAGATCGCAGGTCGCGTATATTTTGCGATCGATCCCGGGAACTCGCACAACGTGCAGATCGTCGACTTAGATAAAGCTCCGCGTAATGCGCGTGGTGAAGTGGAGTTCAGCGCTGATTTCTATGTGCTTAGCCCTAAGTCGGGAGGCAATCGATCGTTACTGCTGGAACTTCCTAATCGTGGTGAGAAAGCCTTGCTTCCGCTTCTGCAGGGAGCAATGCGCACGAGCGACCCAAGCAAAGAGTCGGAATTTGGAGACGGCTTCTTTCTCAAGAAAGGTTACACTCTCGCCTGGATTGGCTGGCAATGGGATGTTCGCGACGGCGCCGATTTCATGCGGTCGTATGCGCCTATTGCTCATCAATCGGACGGCGCCAGCATTCATGGATTGGTGCGAGCTGATTGGACGCTCGCCGAGCGACGGGATGAATGGCCGCTGGCGCATGTCATCGTAGGCAGCATCGGCGGCACGGGTTATCCTGTCTCGGATCCATCCGACCCTGCCAATGTGCTCACGATGCGGGATTGTCCCACCTGTCCGCGCCATCTTATCGCGCGCGCACAGTGGCAGTTTGCTCACCAGGATCAACACGGAGTTGCCCCGAATGACCGGTTTATCCGGCTGGACGGTGGGTTCGAACCGGGCAAGTTGTACGAGCTTGTTTACGCGGCGAAAGACCCAGTGGTCGTCGGTCTCGGTCTTGCCACGGTACGGGACTTCGTTTCGTATGCAAAGTACGACCGAAATGCCGTTGTGCACTCAGACCGGGTTCTTGGCGTAGGGATTTCACAAACTGGAAGATTCCTTCGGCAGTTCCTGTGGCAAGACTTCAATGCTGATGAGTCAGGACGAAAGGCGTTTGACGGTGTGCTCGCGATGGTCGCAGGCGCGGGGCGAGGTAGCTTTAACCATCGTTTTGCCCAACCCTCTCGCGATGGAGAGACAACTTCGTCCCTGTTCTATCCCACAGATTTGTTTCCCTTCAGCGATCTGCCGGAGTCCGACTCCGTCCTTCGACAGACGGCGGGACTGCTCGACGCAGCGCGGCACTCGAAAACTACACCACGCATTTTCTTCGTGAACGCATCCCACGAGTACTGGCAACGGGCTTCGTCCCTCATCCACACCAGCGTAGATGGAACCACTGACATTGCGCCGTCCAAGGACGTGCGGATCTATTTTGCCGCCGGCCAGGGGCACGTGCCGACAAGGTTTCCTCCGCAGATTGGCTCTATTCCGGAGTTACACGGCCAGCAGAAGAGCAACGCGGTGCAATGCATCTGGTTGTGGCGGGCACTGATCAGCGACATGGATCAGTGGACAAGGGATGGTACTCCGCCTCCTCCCAGCAACTATCCGCATATCAGCGATGGAACCCTGGTGGCGCAGCATGATCTGACTTTCCCGCCGATCCCGGGCGTGATGCTACCGCTTGCGCCGCTCGGCGCTTATCGGTTGGATTTTGGCCCTGAGTGGAAACAGGGCATTATCACCCGTGAACCGCCGGGAATCGGAGCGGCGTATACCATCCTCGTGCCTCAGGTTGATCGGGATGGCAACGAGTGTTCAGGAATTCACCTACCCGAACTGCAGGTTCCACTGGCAACTTACACTGGTTGGAACTTGAGAGATCCCAGTCTGGGGATGATTGGATACACCATCCCGTTCATTGGAGCTTACATCCCTTTCTCCAAGACGGCAGACGAAAGAAAACGCCTAGGTGATCCGCGGTTGTCTATCGCAGAACGATATCAGACCATGGATGACTATATGCGTTTGTACCGCGAAGCAGCGGAAAGGCTAGTAAAGGATAGATTTCTTCTTCCAGAAGATATGTCTACAGTTTTGGAGTTCGGAAAGATGGAGTGGACATTCGCAGTCCAATGACCTGAGATTCCTGGCTCCAGTTCAACCAATAGGCCTCGCTCCAACAACTTGCTGCTGCGGCTTCCTCATCGGCCTTCCATTCAATCGCGAACACACTCGATGTGTGACGAGCTTGCGTCTCTTGCATCCTGGCTTAAGCCCACGAAAGTTGGCACAGGGGAGATTAGAGGTAGACGCAGCCAGAACCCAAGCCGGTCTCCACGAATTTGATGGCATAACTCTTTCGACAGTTCGCTATCTATCACAGAATCATTAAACAACTTCATTTTCGAAGGCCAAAGAAGCACAAGCTTTGTTTTTGGCTCATACGGGAAGAGGAGAATTTCTTCAATGAACTCAGAAAAGCAGCAGAACGTTTTCGAGCAGCAAGTTGCGGTGTTGGGAGCAACCGGGATGGTGGGCCGCCGTCTCGCGGGCTTACTGCTGGATCATCCCTACTTCCGACTGACACATGTTGTCGGCAGTGAAGCAACGGCGGGTGCCTCGTATCGTGCTGTGTGGGAGCAGAAGGAGAAGGAACTCCAACAGCACTATGGTTCCTTTTGGAAACCACATCCGGCTCCTGAGGCCATCGACGGAATGCGTGTCTCATCCTTTGAGGAATTGCTGCAATCGGATTGCCCTCTGATTTTCTCCTCTGTCCCGTCCAGGGCGGGAGAATTCGAAGAGAAACTGCTCCGAGACGATCGTCTCGTGTTTTCCAATAGTCCCTATCGGCGATTCGATCCCGACGTTGCTCTCGTGGTAGCCGAGGTGAATGGAGACAAAGTTGCTGACGCACGGTTGGTAAAGAATCCGAACTGCGTGACATCGGGTTTGATTCTGGTCCTTGCAGCTTTGGCACCGAAATACGGCCTACGAGAAGTGGTCGTTACAACTTACCAGTCTCTTTCGGGACGTGGCGACCGCAAATATGAGTTGGATCTCGTCCTCGGCAATATTTATCCGCTCCACAACTCACCGGAAAACACTGAGGAATATATCCGCCAAGAAGTCAAGAAGATATTGGGCGGTTCATTTCTGCTTTCCGTCACTTGTAATCGGACTTGTGTACAGGAAGGTCATTTTGTTGAGGTTCGGATTAAGACCCGTAACAAAATAAATGATATTAGCGAAGTCGATGATACGTTGTCTAACTTCAACCCTCTGGGGCATCTGCGACTCCACTCCAGCTTACAGGCGCCGATTAGCGTCCTGAAGGAAAATGGGAGACCGCGTCCCCGGCAGGATGCCTATTATGCTGAGGGAATGGGCGTTGTTGTTGGTAACCTCACAAACGCTGACGAGGTATTCGACCTGCGGCTGACGTTTGTTGTAAATAATCTGATCCGCGGTGCAGCCGGCGGGGCCCTGCTCAATGCTGAGTTGTGGAGAGTGAGCAATACGGTCGCCGCCACTGCGGCTGCGAGTTAGCGAATATTATCCGAGGGCTAGTCAATGGGTCAGGACCAAGCCAGGCCCGGACCTCAGTCGATCGATCAGGGTCTAGCGGCAAAATCTTATGAGTGGCCGATCTCGGAAGACTAAGTTATGACCGTAGCAACAATCCGACACCTCCTCGACGGTAAAGTAGCGCTAGTCACGGGAGCAGCTCGAGGCATCGGGAAGGCGACGGCAGAATTGCTGGTCAGTTGCGGGGCTCAGGTTTTGATGACTGACATAGATGGCGATGCATTGAACGAGGCATCCGCCGACATTGGCGAACGAGAAAAAGGAGTCGAAGTGCTGATAGGCGATATCACTGATCCCGAGTTTCCCGGAAAGGTAATCAGCACCACGCTTGAACGTTTCGGAGGGTTGGACATTGTAGTTAATAATGCCGGTTACCCGTGGCCCAACGCTGTCCACGAAATCACCGACCAGCAATGGTGCGCCATGCTTGATTGTCACCTCACGGCTCCTTTCAGAATTATTCGTGCAGCAGCTAGTGTTTTGCTTGATATCGCAAAGAGGGAGTCGGCTGCGGGCAGCGTACGGTCACGAAAAATTGTGAATGTCAGCTCCGCTGCAGGAACACGGGGGATTGCGGGGGCTGCAAACTATGCTGCGGCTAAGGCTGGGGTAATTGGCCTGACCAAGAGCTTGGCTCGCGAATGGGCGCCGTTTAATATTCAGGCGAATGCCGTAGCTTTTGGTCAAATCAGCACACGCTTAACTGGTCCTGTCGAGGACGGTGTGAAGATTAAGCGAGAAGGTACTGACATTGCTCTCGGCATCCCTAGTCACGGACGTAAGTTATGGAGCGAAATGCATCCGATGGGTCGTCCAGGCACAGTACAAGAAGCAGCCGGCGCAATACTGTTTTTTGCTTCACCCTTTTCTAATTATGTTTCGGGACAGGTGCTCGAAGTGACCGGAGGAATATAGTGCCGGCATGAGTACAGACAGATGCACGCTCGCTGAGCGGTCGTTAGGTCTCAGTCAGGAAAAAGAATTAGGAGGTTTGCTTTTGCCAGTTCAAACTTACTCTCTCCAGGGTAGAACGGCTGTGATCACTGGAGGCAATCGTGGCATCGGCTTCGCCCTGGCGCAGGCGCTGGTCGGGGAAGGTTGCCATGTGGTCATCGCGGGACGTGATACGGAACGTCTCAAAGCTGCCCAACAGGCTTTGTCCGTCGGCTCCGCCGAGGTCGAGGCCCTCAACGTTGATCTCTGTGATACTGAGGCAGTACAGAAGTTTGCTGCCGCTATCCAGGCACGCTATCCAACGGTCGACATCTTAGTAAATAGTGCGGGGGTCGCGCACCTGCCCGCCCCAGTTGTTCAATTCTCAATTGAAACCTGGAAGCAGGTAGTGGATACCGACTTAACCGGAATGTTCTTGTGCACACGTGCGTGCCTGCCACTGATGCCCGCAGGCGGGACAATCGTGAATGTTCTATCCATCGCTTCGATCCAAGCTTTCCCGTTCAATTCTGCTTACCATGCCTCTAAATACGGCAGCTTGGGGTTTACTAATTCGTTACGGGAGGAGCTCCGCGGGCGCGGCATTCGTGTCGTGGCTCTATTGCCGGGCGCCGTTGATACTGAGATGTGGAATCAATATGGATCAGGGGTACCCAGGGAGAAAATGTTATCTCCGGCTACATTGGCAGAAACCTTTCTTCATGTTGTGACAAGGCCAGCCAAGTGCACGATTGAAGAGATCAGAATTGGTCCTGTGCTGGGGCTCGGCATCTTTGCTGCCGAAAGCTCAAGCAACCAGGAATCACGGAAGGCTTGAGCTGTTTTGGTCTTCGATGTTGAGCACTGCGCGGAGCCCGAGGACTCGGGGTTGCGGTTCTGCAAATCGAGTGATAGCGGACTCACCGCATCAACTCCCGTCAGATTTGGACCTATGAGAGACCACATGCTCTTGGTTATTCGGGTCTCCTTCTAAGATTTCGTAATGGGCGCTAGTCGAAGTGAATCGGGATTGCCGACCGTGAAAGACCACTCGCAGCGTTGCGAGCCAGCGTGGATTGAACATCTCTCGCCCACTAAAACGCCCTCGCTGCGGCTATTTTGTTTTCCTTATGCTGGCGGAAGCGCCGATATATACCGATCGTGGCGTCGCTTTTTGCCCGAAGAATTGGATGTCTGTTTAGTGCACCTGCCAGGCCGTGGCGGGAATATAGGTAAAAGGCCATTTACGCGCTTTCCTGCGCTTATGGAGGAAATCGCTGACCGCATATCCTTTCTCATCGGTATTCCGTATGTCCTATATGGGCACAGCATGGGTGCTCTCATCGGCTTCGAACTGGCGCGGGAACTGCGCCGAAGACAGGGCGCCAGCCCCCAACACATTTTTGTGTCATCCTGTAGCGCTCCCCAGCAAGCCAGGAAAGAGCCAATAACATTTAACCTCCCCAAAGCCGAGTTCCTCCGGGAATTAGGAAGGCTCAAAGGTACACCCGCAGAAGTACTCGAGAATCCTGAACTGATGGAATTATTCATGGATGTGCTCAGGGCAGATTTTGAGATGGTTGAGACCTACGAATACATTCCTGGTGAGCCGCTGTCCTGCCCCATTACTGTCTATGGTGGGCTCGCCGATGACAATGTGTCGACTGAAGGATGCCAGGCCTGGAAACAGCAAACCTCAGCCATTTGCAAGGTGAGAATGTTCAAAGGGGATCACTTCTTCATTCGCAATCTCGACCAGGATTTCACCCATATTTTACGAGCGGACATCCTGCAAACATTTGAGTCCATCGATAGGCAAGTCAAACATTATCCTAAATTGACACGAAGATGACGTTCTTGTGGCGTAACCGTGTTCGAGTAAACTAAGGCTTCATGATTTTGGGCCCCCTCGCGGGAGTCCCTTTACACTTTCAGGAGAACACTTACGGCAACAGCATCCATGATCGAATCGCTTCAATTTCAGGCCGAAACCACGCAGCTCCTCCACCTGATGATCCATTCTCTTTATTCGCAGCGAGAGATCTTTCTGCGTGAGCTGATCTCGAACGCTTCCGACGCTCTGGACCGGTTGCGGTTCGAGGCGCTAACTAATCCGGAACTGGTTGCCATGGACCACAAATACGAGATCCGGCTCAAACCCGATTTGGCGACTCGGACCCTGATTATCTCGGATACCGGCATTGGCATGAGTCGCCAGGAGCTTATCGATCATATCGGGACGATTGCCCGCTCCGGAACGCAGGAACTGCGTAAACGCGTGAAAGAGTCGCAATCGGCGGAAGCTTTGGCTGAGCTGATTGGACAATTTGGAGTCGGTTTCTATTCCGCGTTTATGGTGGCGGATAAGGTGAGCATCGTCACTCGCCGCGCACGTGAAACCGGTGCCACACGGTGGGAATCGTCCGGAGATGGCAGATATACCCTGGCAGAAGCGGAAAAGGCAAGTTGCGGGACAGAAATCACTCTCCATCTGAAACAGCCCGATGCCGAGAACGGGATTGAGGATTACACCGACCGCTGGAAGCTGTCCATGATCGTGCATAAGTACTCGGATTTCATTGCTTATCCGATCATCTATGAAGGTCCAGCGCAGGAGCCTGGCGTAAAGGAAGACGAGACCAACGACATCAAGATCGAAACCAAAACACTGAACTCCATGAAGCCGATTTGGACGCGCAGCCGTTCCGAGCTGAGCGAAAGCGACTACAACGACTTCTACAAACATGTCTCCAACGACTGGACCGAGCCGCTCAAGGTTCTAGCGCTGAAAGCTGAAGGGACCTCTGAGTATGAGGCTTTGCTCTTTATTCCTTCGCAAGCACCATCCGATCTTTTCTACCATGCTGCCGAATCCGGGCTCAGGCTCTACGCCCGGCGGGTCATGGTGATGGACAAATGCGAAGACCTGCTGCCTCGCTATCTTCGCTTCATCAAAGGAGTAGTGGATTCCACCGACTTGCCGCTGAACATTTCGCGGCAAAGATTACAGCAAGACCGCCACATTACCCAGATACGCAAGTGGCTAACGCGCAAAGTCCTGGATGGGCTCAGCGAAATGAAGGAAAAGGAACCGGAAAAGTACCAGAAGTTCTGGGGCCAGTTTGGGAGAGCATTAAAGGAAGGCGTCAGTTCTGACTACGAGAACAAGGAGAGGCTGCTGCCGCTCTTGTTGTTCGAATCTTCCAATGATCCCAAAGAACTCACTACCTTGAAATCCTATGTGGAGAGGATGAAGTCTGAGCAGAGCGAGATTCTTTACCTTACGGGCGAGTCGCGCAGAGTAATTGAAAACTCTCCGCACCTTGAAGCACCACGCGAGAAAGGGTACGAGGTACTCTACTTCAGCGATCCCGTCGACGAACTGATGGTGCAGTCGTTACATGAGGTCGAAGGGAAAAAACTGAAATCCGTTACCAAGGGAAAGGTGCAGTTAGGAACGGACGAGGAGAAGAAGGAACGGGAAGAGAAGCTCAACAAGCAAGAGCAGGAGTATGCAAAGTTCCTCGAGGCTTGCCAGAAAAAGCTGGATCCATATGTTAAGCAAGTCCGTCTCTCCACGCGCCTCGTTGGTTCTCCGGCTTGTTTGGTGACCGAGGAGCATGAGTATAGCCCTCACCTGGAGCGCTTGCTGCAGAAAGGAAAAGGAGGCGGCCCTAAACAGCGGCGCATCATGGAACTGAACTCAGATCATGCACTCGTAGCACGGCTTTATGAGCGTTTCACAGCTAATTCAGAGGACGGGGCGGTAAGCGACTCTATGGAAATACTGTTTGAGTTGGCGTTGCTGGCCGAGGGATCGGAGGTTGCTGATCCTGTGCGGTTGAATCAGCTCATTTTGCAGCTATTGCAAGAAACTCACTGCTCTTCTAATTAGCCGAAGCCTCAACGAGCGTGGTTGCTGGAAACTAGACCCATCCGGGTTTTTTGTGCGTGCCCAGAGCCAGATCCAGACCTCCACAATGAAAATAGATCACATTTATGAAGTTCTGTTTGTTGCAAAACTCTGTTGCTGTAACCCTCACGCTGTCTATCGTTGTTCTGATTCTGTAACAAGCAACAAAAACTTTTTGCAATCCGAAAGCTTCTGATATGCTCGCCCCAAGTTTTTTAGGATGATGACGGCTCTAACGGAAACTACTGTTTCAGGTGAGCTGCCTATCGTCACTTGTTGTATCTCCTAGGGACTTCCACTCTGCTGGCTAAGTCGACGAACCGCCACTCTGCTGGTCTTCGCCCTGTGCGGTAAGAGTTCGAGTGCGCAAACGGTTCTGGTCGGGAATCAGACCATTGAACCCAATCTGGATGCGAACGCCCTTGGTCTGGCGGAAGCATTCCCGGCAACGGCTACTTGCGAACAGTCCGCCCTGTTTTTGGACGCATCTTCTTTCACCCGAATCGCGGCCAGAAGCTCGGCTTGCGGACAGCTTCCGCCAACCGAAAAAGAGGCGGATCTTCTGTTCCGCGGACGACGAAGGAAAGGCCCATGAGAGACGGCATTGCATATCCTGGTGTCAGCCCCATTAGCTCGGCGGGAAAAAAGAACTGGTTTGCTGCGTTCACCATGTCGCGACATGAGAAGAGCGTGGAGCAGCAACTGCGCGTGCGCTCCATTGAGAGCTTTCTTCCTATCTACGAAAAACGGCGCCAATGGAAAGACGGGTCCAAAGGGACGCTTCAACTCCCCCTCTTTTCGAATTATATCTTCGTGCGGATCGGCTGCGGTGAGCGTATTCCCGTCCTCAATGCACCGGGGGTGATATCGATCGTGGGCGGAGCGAAGCCCCTGCCCGTTCCCGACTCCTACATCGATTTTCTTCGCGAAGGCATTCGACATCGGAAAATCGAGCCTCATCCGTATATCAGCGTCGGTACGCGCGTGCGCATACGCTCAGGCGTGATGGCCGGGATAGAGGGCGTGCTTTTGCGCAGGAAGAGTAACTTTCGGGTTGTGCTCACGCTGGAAATGATTATGAAAAGTGTAACGGTCGAAGTCGAGATGGAAGATATCGAACCGGTGGTCCACATGCCGCCTGTCGCCGAACCGTTCAGCACGAGCTGGCGGGTAAAAATCGCTTAATCAGAGTGATTGAATGCCAGCGCTGCTCGTTGGTCAAACCCACGCTCGGCGGGTTGATTACTACGATCGCGAGCAGCGATAGCAAACATCACTGTTCCTTTGGTCTCTATCTCGCAAACCCGATCTCAAACCTTTGCTCGACATACCTGTACTTCTTTTGCCGCTCCCTCTGTGTGAGCTTCGGCGCTTTGACTGGAGCTTTCTTCAAGATGGCGATGTTCCATTAAAGCAGATTGTTGTTGGAAAGGTCAGTAGTAGGCACGCCGTCTCCGAAATAGGATAGATTCGGCGGTAAACTCAAGAAAGATTCAGGCCCCATGTCACGATGGGGCCTTTTCTTTTTCTGTGGATACCGCGATTAGCGCTGTGGGCTTTATATGGCTGGCCCGGGCTAGAAAGATCACCAAATCGACTACCAATTTAGCGTAGTTACAGAATCCGGATCCAAGGTTAAATCCAAAGCTTTTTTATTGAGTGCACATTGAACGGGGCGCGCATCTCCTTGGTTCGTTATGACCAGAACATGGCTGCCATCGGGGTTCTCAAAGCCAACATGATCGATATCTGGCAACTGACCTTCGGATGCAATTACACGGGCCCCCCGTTGGATGAATTTGGAATAGTGGGCGAAGGCCCAGTATTGCCCGCTATTGGAAAGTTTGTGGGTTTGGGAGTCGAGAGTTACCAGTCCGCCGCAACGGAACGGTCCAATGTTCGGTCTTCCGTTTTCGTCGAGCAAAAGGTTCCATCCTACGATGCAGCGCGCCCAGTTTCTCAGCCCTCCGGTGAATGTGTGTGACCACTTCACCCAGTCGGTTGAATAGTCGGGGCTGGTAATGTCAGGCCCTCCCTCAGTCCAGTAACAGTTTTTCTCCGGAAATGCGTTATGAACTCGCGTCATGGAATCAGGGGTACCAACGTAGGCATGCCATGCGACCCCGTCCACATGTTTGTTAACTTCCGGGTCGCTCAGTTCGTCCAGGACTCTTCCCCAAAGGTTATAGTTGTGATCCAGTATCCAGATCTTTGTGTCGAGGGAAGCGCGCTGGATCGCGGGAGCGAGGTACCTCTTCACAAATTCCATCTCATATTCTTGTCCCCACAGAGCCGCCGGCATTCTACCGTCCTGGTCGGTATCGACCTCGTTTTGAATTGTGACGGCATTGATTTTCACCCCTTCGTTCGAATACTCATGGAGAAAACGAACGAAGTAATCCGCATACGGACCGAAATATCTCTTTTCCATAGAACCCCCCAACATCGAACCTCCCGCCTTCATCCAGCCGGGCGGACTCCAAGGGGTCGAGAAAAGAAACAGATCTGGATTCAGGGCACGTGCGGCTCGCAATGCAGGCAGAATATATTCACGATCGTGCTCTATGCTGAACCGCTTCAACTCCGGATCGGGTTCGGCGCCATCATCGAAACTGTAAGCCGCGGTCGAATAATCGCTTGATCCAATGCAGGTGCGGCAAACAGACAGCCGCAAGCCCGAGGTTCCGAATAATTCCGAAAGCAGCGCGCTCCGTTGCTCGAGGCTAAGCTTGCCCAGCAGGTAGCATGAAGCGTCGGTGAATGCCGCTCCAAAGCCAAGGATCTCCTGGTACCGTTGAGTGGGATCTAACCGGATGGCAGTTAGAGAATCGCTGATCTGGTCCCGCCAGTGAAGGGAATCAACCGCCTGGTATCGTTTGTCCTTCGAGGTCACCCACGCACGCACGGGGGGCAAAACCTCTGCCTCAAGCAGCGAGATTTTCGATGTGGTGAGGGCAACAACCGAGCTGGCGGCCATTCTAAGGAAGTCCCGGCGAGTGTTGCGCTTCATCCAACCTCCCTCTTGAGCGTTCGATCTTCACTTGGATTGCACACCCGCTTAGACAAACGATTTGTCTTAGATAGAGCTGGCGTTGCGATATGACAATGGACAGAAGTCTTGAGCTGGAGTCTACCCTCTGTAGATCGTTAACGCAAACGATTTTCTTTACATATCTCGCAACAGATTGTGCTTGACAACGCGGGCGAAGCAATTGTAATGTCCGCCCTGTAATCGGTTTTTATTAAGAGGCAACCGATTGTCTATCAAACCAAGGTGCGGGTTTATCTGTGGGAGTGTGGCATCAACTTCTGGCGTGGAGAAACTCTATGACGCGGTTCATCCGCTGCGGGTTCGTGTTTTCTTTGCTGCTATGCATGTCGGGGCTGGCATTTTCACAGAGCAGAAATACCGGTGAGATTCGCGGCACGGTGACGGCCGGGGGAGCCGCAGTGCAGGGGGCAACCGTGACCCTCACAAATATCGACACTGGGGAGACGAAGGATTTCGTCACCAACCAAGATGGTATCTATGACACCGTTTCGACGCCCGCCGGAAACTACAACATCAGCTTCTCCGCCAAAGGCTTCAAAAAGTTTGTGCGTGGCCCCATCGCGCTGCAGGTCGATGTCATCACCGAGGACGCAAGCCTGGAAGTTGGCTCGGTGTCAGAAACAATCACAGTGGAAGCCGGAGGTGCGCCGCTGCTGGAGACCGAAACCTCCCAGCGGGGCGCAGTTCTTGACGAGAAAACGGTAGAGCAGTTGCCGCAAATCGGAGCCGGAATTACCGGCAACGACTGGGCCAACTTCAATATCCTTCTCCCCGGCGCCGAAGGAACCGCTTCGGGCGCGGGCGGAGGCGAGGGCAGCGGCAACTACAATGCCGGAGACGCGGTTTCGATTAACGGCAACCTTCCCAATTACGCCAACTACCTTCAAGACGGCGCTGTAGTTCAATTGCCGGTCAGCAACAACGTGGACAACCTGGTCTTTGAGGCCGTGCAGGAAGTGCAGGTCACAACCTCCTCCTTCTCGGCGCAGTACGGTATTGGCGGCACTGTGTTCAACCAGATCAGCAAAAGTGGAAGCAACCGCTTTCATGGGTCGGCTTACGAATATTGGCAGAACAATATTCTGAACGCTCAACCCTATTTTCAGGTAGCTAACGCAGAGGGAAATATTGCGGGGCAGGGGCAGGGATATCTGCGCTACGACCAGTGGGGCGGCTCCATCGGCGGCGCGATCGTAAAGAACAAGCTGTTTTTCTACTTTGTGCGGGATAGGATCTATGACAATGGTTTCACCGGGTCACCGGTTAAAACCAGCACCGTGCCAACTCTAGCCGAAAGAGGCATGGGGCCGCTCGGACCGAACCTCGATTTCACCGCTGCCGGCCTTCCAACCCTCTACGACCCCACCAGCTGTGGAACGCCGGGATGTCAGCGCACGACATTCGCAGCGGAGAATACGGGAGCTCTCGCCGGCCTAAACGTGATTCCAGCAGGCCGCCTGGACCCCGTGGCGGCGATGATTCTTAGTTACTACCCTATGCCTAACGCTGGCGGGACGGGTGCCATTACAAACAATTTCAACCTTACGGCGATCGCTCCTAATCCAAATCTCAGATATTTTGGACGCATTGACTACGATCTTTCGGCAAAGAATCGCATTTCTTTCTCAATCAGCCAGAAGGATAATCCGGGGCTGAATGTCAATTCCACTCCGTGCCCCCTCAATTGCTATTCGGGGGACATAGACGGTTACAACGCGCAGGTTACCCTCACGTCGACCATAACCCCGACGCTGGTGAATGATCTCCGCATGAGTTATACCAAACAAGGTAACTGGTTCGTACCTCAGACCATTGGGTTCAATCCCGCGAGCTCACTGGGCTTGCAATACGCGAAAGCGAGCGTTTTCCCCAACATAAATGTTAACGGCCCTTGCTGCGTAGAGCTTCAGGCGGGTACGAACGCCGTATATATCGAGGGCCTCTACGACCCGTCGGATGTTGTAACGCTCGTCCGCGGCAGGCACATCCTGCATTTTGGGGTTGAGGTGCTTATGGGCGAGGGTGACACCACGCCGTGGGGGAATATTGACGCTGGCGACTTCGGTTTCACCGGTCAATACACCCAGCAAAATGCCGCTTTCGTCGCCGGCGGCGCGTCCGCTGGCGGAGCGGGTCTCGCGGATTTCCTGCTTGGCGATGTCGAAAACTGGGGCGCGACGAATCAGATAACTTCCTACATGCGGTTGAAGAGTCCGCAACTCTTCGTTCAGGATGACTTCAAGGTCCGTCCCAATCTCACAGTGAACCTAGGCTTGCGCTATGTGGGAACCACTGGCATGAGCGAGATCCACAATGCGATTGGCGCCTGGGATCCAAATCTTGTGAATCCTACCGACGGCTCATTAGGCTACTACTGGTTCGCGGGCCAAGACAACCGAAGCACTTTGCAGAAGTCTGATTATTCCATCTTCCTGCCCCGCGTCGGCTTTGCCTGGTCCATCAGGAACGACACAGTCGTTAGAGGCGGGTACGGGCAGTACACCTATAACTATAGCGAAGACACGTATGATCCTAACAACCTGATTGGCAAAGGGTCCCCCTATACCAGTACCAGCAACGGTACTCAGCCTGACCCGAACACCGGAACAGGCCCGGATCCGCTGATCGCGCTTTCCGCGAGCGCCACAACCGCTGGTACGACGCTTCATTACGTCGTAGGTTCGCCACAAGCGAACAACCCGGGCCAGTACTACACTCCCGGGTCCTACCGAGGCGCCAATTTCTTTCCGTACAGCAGCGTCACACCGGGGCACATCGACGAATGGCAGTTGAGCGTGGAACACCAGTTCGGGCGCAACTATGCGGCGTCGATTGCTTATGTGGGCAGCCAAGCTTCCAATCTGCAGTACCCGACAGACCTTAACCAGATAACCAGCCCAACCGTTTTGCCCAATATTGCGGCTGGAGCGCCGGGCTACACAACGCAGGCGGAGATTCAGAGCTTCCGTCCGTTTCCGGATTGGGGCAACATTACGGGCAATAATTACAACGCCAAGACGCACTACGATGCGCTGCAACTGGCGATCAACAGGCATTTTTCCAATGGCTTGCTGTTCAGCTTCAACTACGTCTGGTCGCATTTTTTGGATGACCAGGATTCGTCCGGATGGGGGAGCCGTGCCGGGAACCAAATCTGGCAGATCGGCAACAACCCATCCTCCAACTACGGCAATTCGAACTTCGACGTCCCGCAAGCGTTCAAAGGCTACGCTTCCTACGACTTACCCTTTGGCAGGGGAAAGCAGTATCTGAACAACAATGCCGTGGAGAACGAAGTGGCCGGCGGATGGCGGATCTCGGGAACCGTCATCGCCCAGAGCGGGGTTCCATTCACCATAGTCAATGCTGTGAACAACAGCTTTTCGCAGTGCAGCGGTTGCTCGTGGTATCCCGATGTTGTTGGAAATCCCAAATCCGGGGTTCCCGCGGCGGACGAAAGCGCAGGAAGCGCCATACAATTCTTCAATCCTGCAGCGTACGCATCGGCAGCACCCGGAACATTCGGCGATGAGGTTAGAAACTCGATCAGGGGACCACGCCTGTCAGTCGTCAACCTCTCCCTGGCTAAGAGGTTTAGCTTCGGAGAACGCGTTAACCTGGAGTTGCGCTCAGATTGGGTCAACGTCCTCAACCATCCGAGCTTCAACCCACCGGGCCTTACGCTTGGGGGGGCAAATTTCGGGGTGATTGACAATGCGACCGGCGCCGCAGTTGCCCCTCGCAGCGGCCAACTCAGCGCTGTCGTGAGGTTCTAATAGAAACAGCCAATCGGGGATGAGGACCCGATTCCGCTGTCCTCATCCCTTTCTCTCGGCGCGGGGGTTAGGGTTGCAGTAATGGGCTAAGAGAGTGTTGCTGTGACGGATGCACCAGTTGAGCGAAGGCAGCAGATTTTTAGGTATCGGGGGGACGGAGAAGTTGTGTGCGATGGCTTCTACGAGCGTTCCCACTCGATTGGCGAGTTCTTGATCTCCGCACCCGAACCCTCGAACATCAACTCTATCGGCCTGTCGAATGGCCCGCCGCGATATTCACTAAGAAGCCAGTTTTTTCTGGTTTTTGCTGGTGTGTCGCTTGGACCGCTGCTCAACTTTGGAAACGGGGGTAGTGCTTTTTTCCCAAGCTTTCCTGCCGCTAGTCGTTTTCGTTTCCATCAACTTTCCCTGTTGCACCAGTCGCGTGAGAACTGCGTTGATTGTTGCCAACGGATTCTTGTGGCGCTCAAGAGTTCCAATTTTCTCAAGTTCGTTACGCACCCCAGTCGTGGTCAGGGGCACAGCCGAACCATAAACAACATTGAGAATGTCGTCAGTAATACTGCTTTCAAGCACTTCCTTCAATCGCGCAGAAGAGCGCTCGCGCCATTCCAATTTTTCTCCGGCTTCCTGACACAATGTAGACAGGGCATAAACCGTCTTGCGAAGCGAAAGAATTCTGCCCCGAAGGACTTCCTGCGTCATGAGAAGGTCCTCAAGTTCCGCGACGGCGGCATCGAGCGCGGTGCGGTAGTCGTGACTAGCCATTTCAGCATAGTTTAAGCCAAATATTAAGCAAATGTCAACCAATTCTATTTCGATGTGGGATCAAGCTATTGAGGATGCCCGAAAGATCATGGGGGCACTGCACGGCTCTAAACAACGAATGTCGCGCTTGCGCGGGGCGATCGCCGTTTGTGAGGAGAAGAAACGATTGGGAGAAAGATGGCCTGTAGCGAAATCAATCAACCCACTGGCCGTTTCTGAGACACGACTCCTCGACCGTACAATCGTGACATGAGGACCAAAGAAGTATTTGTTTTGTTGTGGGCGGTTTTATGTCTGGAGTTGCTGTCGGGTTTCTCCCAACCGAGCCCCAGCCGGCAGCAGCAAATCGAATCACACAACCACAAGGCCGCGGAATACCTGAAGGAGAACAGGCCGGATCTAGCAGTACCCGAATTTAGAGCCATTGTTGCCCTCGATCCGAATAACGTAGACGCGCGCGGTAACCTAGGCGCGGTGCTGTTCTTCCAGGGGGCCTATGTGGATGCGATTCCACAGCTCCGGGCTGCGCTGAAACTGCAGCCCACTCTGTGGAAAATTCAGGCTCTTCTTGGCATCGGCGAAAAGCGGACGGGCGACATCAACGCGGCTCGCGGAGATTTGGAGAAGGCATTTCCAAGAGTGCAAGAAGAGAAGATTCGGATCGAGACTGGAATGGAGCTGATCGAAATCGATTCCGCAGCGGGCGATCTGGATAAAGCGGCGTCGATCGTGAGTGATCTTCGGAAGCTGGAGCCTACGAATGAGGCTCTGCTCTACACCGCTTACCGCATCTATTCGGACCTCGCCGCCGAGTCTTTGCTGAGCTTGTCCGTGGTGGACCCTAATTCGGCTCGAATGCAGCAAGCGATGGCGCACGAATTGGCGAAGCGTGGGAATACCGCTGAAGCGATTGAGCACTACCGCGCGGCGCTCAAGATCGATCCGCGGCTTCCCGGATTACATTTTGAACTTGCCGATATGCTCAGGACCTCGTCGACTGCGGAGGGCCGGGACGAGGCCGAGAAAGAGTACAAGGCAGCCTTGGAGGCCAATCCTCTCGATGAACAGGCCGAATGCAGGTTGGGCGAAATCGCCCTTCGGAGAGACGATCTGAAGGAAGCCAATGAGCGTTTTACCCGGGCCATACAATTGCAGCCAGGCGATCCCGAAGCAAGCATCGGCCTAGCCAAGGTCTTTATGGCAATGGATCAACCGGCAAAAGCCGAGCCGCTTCTATTGCATGCTCTCCAGATGGACCCCACCAGCGCTTTGGCCCACTACCGCCTGAGTACGATCTATCGGCAGACGGGACGCACCGCAGACGCGCTACACGAATCAGAGGAATACCAGAAGTACAAGCAGATGAAGGAGAAGCTTCGCGAGGTTTATCACGGCTTGCGTCAGGATCAATCTCCCGAGGAAGGCGATGATCGTAATCCTAAGCAATAGTTCGCCATCTGCCAGCGGATTCCAACCGATTCAGCAGCATCATCGCCCCCAGCGCGAAAACGGGAACCAACAGACCTGCGCGTAGCGAACCCTCATGCGCAGATAGTATGCCGGTTATCCAGGGAAAAATCGCTCCACCTATGCCGGAGATTGAGAAAACCCATTTCGCCTTCGGGGAATCGTTCAGGGACGCAAGGGCTTTCGCAAGGCACAGCGGGAAAATAGGCCCCAGCACTAAGCCCGCCGCTGCGACAGTAAGAGTAATCGTTATAGGAGAGTGACTCAGAAGCAACAAAATAGTACTCGTCAAGGCAATCGCAAGGGATGTGTTCAGCAGTTGTGCCTCAGAAACTCTGAGCAGTACTGCAGGCGCGATCATCCTGCCGCAAAGTAACGCAATCCAGAAAAACGAAGTGGCTATGGGAGCCCACAATCGGTTGACGAAGGGCAATCGATGAACGTAGGTCATCAGCCATCCGCTGATGGAAGTTTCGACGCCCACATATAAGGCTCCCAGAGCGGCAAAAACGACGATCAAGTGCCAGTCCTTGTATTCGGCCTGAACCTTATCGACCAGGGCGACGGGCCCTGCAAATGCTGACGCAGGATGGACCACAAGGACGAAGACCATTGACATCGCCACAGCCAGAGCAAGAAATAAGTAAGTGGGCGGCCATCTACGAACCCAAAGAACTGCGATCTCCGGACACAGCGCCGCGCCGATTGTCCAGAATCCATTAAGGAAAGACAGCGCTCTTCCTCGCCTGCCGGCATACATTGTGCCAATCAACATGCTGGTAGCAGTCATGGTTAAACCGAGTCCCAGACCGAAAACCAGAAACCGAAGTACCTGAGAGAAATGCGGGAAAAAGCTTATCGATGCAGCGCTCCCAATCAGCAGTAAATAACCGCGAACTACACTGGCATGGAAGTTGGTTCCCACTAACAACGCGCCCAACGCCGAGCCAGAAAATTGAGCCGCGAAGAGAACGCCGGCACGCTCATCGTTCATGTGCCACATTGTGCTGAGGGTTGGGAGAAGGCATGCCAGCAATGTAGTGCCAGCTCCTGTGAAGACGAATCCGACGTGAAGCCATCGGATTGTTTGTATACGGTGTGTGTGTTCGATCTGCATGGATTTCAACAGGGCTTCAGAATAGCTGCGCATCTAGAAGCTATTTCTTTAGGCCTTTCGCATTCACCCTCTGCGTCGATTCGCGCACCATCAACTCAGGCTCGACCACGATCTGTTCTCGGAAACGCTCGGACCGGTGAAGCCGGTTGAGAACGCATTGCGCCGCGATTCTGCCCATATTCGACAGTGGTTGACGGATAGTCGTAAGCCGGGGATTATTGAACTCCGCCGCCTTGATGTCGTCAAACCCTATGACAGATATATCGTGAGGTACGTGCAGTCCAAAATCCTGAAGAGCGCGTATTGCGCCAATGGCGGACATGTCGTTGAATGCGATTACGGCGGTAAATGATTTACCTCCGGAAAGCAGATGTTGCATGGCGGGATACCCCAACTCAGGCGAGGAAATGTCGCGATCCAGATGAACAACGAGTTCGGGGCTGACGGGAATGCCTACCTGGCGCGCTACCAGAACGAGGCTGCGCCAACGTTCGTCGGAATCTGAACTGAACGGCTGGCCCCGCATAAAGGCGATGCGCCGGTGTCCAAGAGAGTGCAGATGCGTCAGTACCAGTTCCGCGGCGAAGCGGTGATCGAGCACTACGTTGGTGACGCCGTGGACGGGATGATTTCCCGCCACCGCCGCGACCGGCACCGGAAACGAATGTTCCAATCGTGTATCAATCGCAATAAGAGCCTCAGCCCCGCGGCCGAGAAGCATCCGGCTATATTCTTCAATTAGATCCTTGCGGTGTCTGTGGTGAGCGGTGAAGTAAAAATAGCCCGCTTCCATCAAGTGATCACCGATACCGCCCAGCACTTGAGTGTGATAGCCGTCCCCTAATTGAGGTACCAATATCCCAATCGCTTGGGTACGGCGATTGCGAAGCGAGCGAGCCAAAAGACTCGGCTGATAATTTAGCTCTTTGGCGGCGGCTTTGATGCGGTCACGCGTGGTTTGAGGAATAGAACGCCCGGGGACGTCATTCAGCACAACAGAAACTGTCGCTGGGTTCAAACCAAGGTAGTCAGCCAATTTCTTTAAGCTAATTGTTCCGTCTATAGCTGGTCGCTTTTTCGCCATATGTCGGTCTTTTTGGCCCACTCAGGACCTGGAACAATCTGTGCGCGCGAGGAGAGAAATTAGCTACTTTTTGCCGGCAGAGTCGGTCCTACGCCTCCATGACCCTATCCGGGCACCCATGGGCTACAGTGACCGGCGGAAGCTCGGCAGAATTCAATGGGTGTTTTCCTTGCTCACAGCCTCCGGTACCAGTTTAAGCATTAGCCTCCATAGACGCTAAGAAATCTCGATAGCTTTGCTGTCAGATTCGCCTACCGCGAGGACGGCCGCGTGCGGCGGACGGGCTTTGGTCCGTTAATTTCCGCCCGCCGCGATAGAATGCAGAATCGCTGGACGCTGACGGGGCAGTGCGGCCTTGACGATTGGGGGCAAGCGTTGTTGATTTTATACGACCTCTGGGGTGAAAATGCATCGATATTCTTAATCGATTGTGCCAGTGGTTGCCTCACGCGCTGTTTTCGCAATCGACTATGATAGCCTGCTCCGTCCCGGGCGTCCTCGACTGTAGAGCCAGGACATGCGTTTCGGAGCCCGGCCGCGAGCAAGATGGGGGAAGACAACATGACTCAGGTCCAGAAGCGCTATCTGTTGATCGGCGGAGTTCTTGGCTTGATCGTGCTCGCTCTAATTGTTGAAGCCGTTCGGCCGTACAAGCAAGCTATGGGTGCACCGCCAAGCACCCCGGATGTCGAGGTGACGCAGGTTCAGAAAGAAGATATTCCCATCTACGCGGAATGGATTGGTACTCTGGACGGACTGGTCAACGCTGACGTCAGGGCGCAGGTTACAGGCTACCTGCTGAGGCAAGGCTATCAGGAGGGCGCATCGGTCAAGCAGGGCCAACTCCTTTTCCAGATCGATTCGCGGCCTTTTCAGGCGGTGCTCGATCAGGCTCAAGGCCAGCTTGCTCAGGCGAAGGCCGCGCTCGCCAATGCCGAAGCAGTGCAGCGTCGCACCGAACTTGATGTCCAGCGATACACGCCGCTTGCAAAGGAGCAAGCGGCCAGCCAGCAGGACCTCGACAATTCGGTTCAGAACAATCTCGCCGCGATCGCAACCGTAGAAACAGCCAAGGCTCAGATCAAGACCTACGAGGCTACGGTTGAAACAGCGAAAATCAATCTCGACTTTACGCGCCTCGTTTCGCCCATCGACGGCGTGGCCGGCCAGGCGCAACTACAAGTTGGCGCACTGGTCAGCCCCAATAGCGGAGTGGTCACTTCAGTTTCTACAGTGGATCCGATCAAGGTTTATTTCACCGTGAGCGAGCCTCAGTATCTTTCGTGGCGGAGACGTTTTCCGACTGAGGAGAGCCGTTTGCAGGCCGACAAGGAATTGCGGCTGCAACTGATCTTAGCGGACGGCTCAACCTATCCGCAGGAAGGAAAGTTTTATTTTGCCGACCGCCAGGTGAACGAGACGACGGGCGCGATTCGAATCGCCGGGCTCTTTCCCAATCCAAACAATATTTTGAGACCCGGCGGCTATGCCAAAGTCCGGGCTGTAATCCGGACCGAGCCGGGGGCGTTGCTTGTCCCGCAACGGGCAGTGTCGGAGTTGCAGGGCGGCTACCAGATTGCTGTGGTTGGCGCCGACAATAAAGTTGACGTTCGAACGGTCACTGTGGGCGACCGGGTTGATAACCGATGGATCATCGCGAACGGGCTCAATCCCGGAGACAGAATCGTTGTTGAAGGAACTCAAAGACTGCACAGTGGTGTGCGCGTGAATCCCAAGCCATTCATGGTCCAAAACCAAGGTTCGACGAACCAAGGTTCGACAAACCAAGGATCGGCGAGTCGATAAGGGGATTACCCATGTCGAAGTTCTTCATCAACCGTCCCATCGTCGCCATGGTGATTGCTATCGTCATGGTGTTGGTTGGTGCCCTCACGGTGCTGAGTTTACCCGTCGCACAGTTTCCGAACATCACTCCACCCGAAATTCAAGTGCTCGCCACCTACGTCGGAGCTGACGCGCAGACGCTGGAGCAAGCGGTGGCTACTCCCATCGAGCAGCAGATGAACGGAGTAGATAACGAGAACTACATGTACTCGCTGAACGCCACCGGCAACTCAACCACCAGCCTGATTGTCGACTTCGACGTAAAGACCGACCCGAATACCGATTTCATACTCACGCAGTCGCGGGAAACTCAGGCTGCTTCTCAGCTTCCATCGGACGTCAACAACTACGGCGTCACAGTGCGAAAATCGGTCACTGCTCCATTAATGTGGGTTGCGCTTTACTCTCCCCACGGAACGTACGACGCAAGGTTTCTCGCGAACTACGCTTACATCAATCTCACCGACCCGATCCTTCGCTCATCAGGCATCGGCAATGTGCAGGTATTCGGCGCCGGTCAATACGCGATGCGCCTTTGGGTAAAGCCGGACACGTTGGCAAAACTTGGCATAACGGTTCCTGAGATCGTCAGTGCGATTCAGGCACAGAACACCGTGAACCCCGCGGGCAAAGCGGGAGGCGAGCCCGCTCCAAAGGGCCAGGAGTTCACCTATTCGGTTCTGGCGCAAGGGCGCCTCATTTCGCCGGAAGAATTCGGCAACATCGTGGTTCGCGAGACGCCTGACGGTGCGACTGTCCGCGTGCGAGACGTCGCTCGCATCGAACTGGGCGCTCAAGACTACAGCGTTGCCGGACGTTTCAACGGCAAGCCGGGAGCAATTATTGCAGCCTACCAACTGCCCGGATCAAATGCAGTCGACGCGGCTGCCGGGGTCAAGAAGCTGATGGCGCAGATGAAAGAGCGTTTCCCTGAGGACATGGATTTCGCCGTTTCTCTGGACACAACTCTTTCCGTGACGGAGGGAATCAAGGAAATCGTTGAAACCCTTGTGATCGCGCTGGTCCTGGTCATCATCGTTGTTTTTCTTTTCCTTCAGAGCTGGCGCTCTACGCTGATTCCACTGCTGGCCGTACCGGTTTCGCTCGTAGGCACCTTCATATTCTTCCCGCTATTTGGTTTTTCCATTAACACGCTTTCTCTCTTTGGTTTGGTGCTGGCGATTGGACTGGTTGTAGATGACGCAATCGTCGTCGTCGAGGGCGTGGAACGGCATATCGAAGAGGGCATGACTCCGAAGAATGCAGCGTTAAAGGCGATGGAGGAATTGTCGGGTCCGGTGGTAGGAATTGCCCTGGTTCTCTCCGCTGTATTCGTGCCCACGGCCTTCATCCCTGGGATTACTGGCAGGCTGTATCAGCAATTCGCCGTCACTATAGCCATTTCCGTAATTCTCTCCGCGTTCAACGCGCTTACGCTCAGCCCTGCCCTGGCCGCATTGCTGCTTCGGCCGCGCGAAGAGAGCCATGGCCTGCTGCGGAGATTCTTCGATTGGTTTAACCGAGTCTTTGAGCGAGCCACTGAGGGCTATGTCGGTTGGAGCGGTGTCCTGCTCAAGAAAACAGCAGTGGTGGTCGTACTTCTGCTGGCCTTTTGCCTCGCGGCGGGATTCTTCGCCAATCGCGTGCCGTCGAGCTTTCTTCCCGATGAAGATCAGGGCTATGCATATGTGAATTTGCAATTGCCCAATGACGCGTCGCTGGAGCGAACCTCGCAGGCAGCGGCGCAAATCGAAAACATTCTGGCTGACACACCGGGTGTGAAGTATACGACCAGCGTCATCGGTTTCAGCTTGCTCAGTTTTGTTCGCACCAGCTACAACGCTTTCTTTGTCGTCACTCTGAAGCCGTGGGCCGAGCGCACGTCAAGAGCCGAGCAGTTTCAAGCTATCAAGGCGCATTTGAATCAGCAGCTTTCCAAATTGCCAGCGGGAATCGCATTCAGTTTTTCGCCCCCGGCCATCCCGGGCGTTGGCACCGCAGGCGGATTCACTTTCATCCTCGAAGACCGCTCTGGCGGCAGCATCCAATTTCTGTCGCAAAATTTGAACGCGTTTCTTGACGCGGCACGAAAGCGGCCGGAGATCGGCAGCCTGAGTACCACTTTTTTGGCGAGCGTTCCGCAGAAATTCGTCGATGTCAATCGTGACAAAGTGTTGAAGCAGGGCGTCAACCTTTCCGACGTCTACCGCACTATCCAGGCGTTCATGGGCGGATATTTCATCAACTACTTCAACCGCTTTGGCCGCCAGTGGCAGGTCTACATCGAAGCCGAGAGCGAAGATCGCGCCAGCGCGGAGAACGTTGGACGCTTCTATGTCCGCAACAGCAAAGGCGAGAACGTTCCGTTGTCTACGCTTGCCACGGTCAAATCGCAGCTCGGCCCCGAATTTACACAGCGCTTTAACGAGTACCGTTGCGCACAAATCAATGGGAGTGCCGCGCCGGGTTACAGCGCGGACCAAGCGAGCTCCACCCTCGAAGCAGTTTTCAAACAAACCATGCCACAAGAGATGGGATTCGACTACTCCGGGATCTCGTTTCTGGAACAGAAAGCGCGCCAGGGAGTGCCACCCGAGGCCATCTTTGGCCTGTCGCTGTTGTTCGTGTTCCTGATTCTGGCTGCGCTCTACGAAAGCTGGTCGCTGCCTTTCAGCGTATTGCTCAGCACGCCGGTGGCGGTATTTGGAGCATTTTTCGTGCTGTGGCTGCGCCGCACTCTGCTCAGCGTTTTCCTGCCGCCGTATATGGTGCAGATCGAAAGCGACATCTACTCGCAGATCGGCTTGATCATGCTGATCGGCCTCGCGGCGAAGAACGCCATTTTGATCGTCGAGTTCGCGAAGGATCAGTACGAACACGGAAAACCGCTCGCCGACGCCGCGCTCGAAGGCGCGAGGCTGCGGCTGCGGCCGATCCTGATGACATCATTCGCGTTTATCCTCGGCTGCGTTCCACTGTGGACAGCGAGCGGGGCAGGTTCGGTAGCCCGGCAGATCATGGGGACGGCCGTGATCGGCGGGATGCTCGCTGCGAGCGCGATCGGAATCTTTTTTGTTCCCGGCATCTTTTACATGGTTGAGAAATGGACGAGCGCTGGAAAGGAACCCGCATCAGGCATATTGCCAGCTGCGCCTTCACCCGCGTCCGGGGATTGAGACTGCTGCATGGTTGCGAGAACGCGGGTTCAAGGGAATCGAGTATGCGCACCGGAAAATTGCTGACCGTCATTATGGGATCGGCCATGTTGGTTGGCTGCATGGTGGGGCCCAAATATCATCGCCCTGCCGTTCAGACTCCGAATTCTTTTCGAGATCTGGCAGACAATCCTCAGCTGCAGGCGCAGACTGCCTCGTATGCCGATCTGCCCTGGTGGCAGGTGTTTCAGGATCCGAAGCTGCAGGAACTCATACGTACGGCACTTAAACAGAACTACGACTTGCAACTGGCTACGGAACGCATTAACGCGGCCCGCGCGCAGCTCGCGATTACCCGTTCGAGCCTGTTTCCCCAGGTGTCGGGCAATGCCAACTTCAGCGGCGGCAAGGAAAACCTTGAACAGTCTCGCTACAACTTCCTGACGTTGACCGCCGACGCGGCATTCCAGTTGGATTTCTTTGGCCGCCTGCGCCGCGCCAACGAAGCCGCCCGCGCCCAACTGCTGGCTACTGAGGATGCGCGTCAAGTTGTAGTACTAACCCTTGTCAGCGACGTTGCGACCGACTACTTCACGCTGCTGCAGCTTGATCTGCAACTCGCGATCACGCGTGAGACGGTCAGGACGCAGACGGATTCAGTCAAACTCACCAATCTGCGGCTTGAGCACGGAGTTGCTACGAAGCTGGATGTGCTCCAGGCTCAGCAGGTACTCGACACTGCCAATACGCAGATTCCTGACCTGGAACGACAGATTGCTCAGGTCGAAGACGCCATCAGCATACTGCTCGGCAATTACCCGCAAGACATCGCACGTGGGATTACGCTCGTAGAGCAGTCACTTCCGCCGGAAGTTCCAGCCGGCCTTCCGTCTTCAATCATAGAGCGGCGGCCCGATATTCGGGAAGCGGAACAGATCTTGATTGCTGCGAACGCCGACATTGGAGTCGCCAAGGCGCAATTCTTTCCGCAAATTTCGCTGACCGGGGGCGGTGGGGGTTCATTTGGTCGGGATTCTGCTTTCCCAAGCCTCTACAACACGCAGCTAGGCATCTGGTCTTATGGCGCGCAGGTTAGCCAGCCAATCTTTACCGGAGGCGCGCTGAAAGGGAATTTGCATCTGGCTGAGTCTCAACACCAACAAGCTCTGATTGGCTACAGGGAAGCGATCCAGCACGCTTTCGGAGAAGTCTCGGACGCGCTCATCGGTTACGAGAAACTTCATCAGGTTCGGACACGACAGCAGGATTCGGTAGCAGACCTGCAGGAGACCGTCCGCATTTCCACGCTTCGCTACAAGGGCGGCACGACGACATACCTCGAAGTACTCGACGGGCAGCGGTCGCTTTACGGCGCCGAACTGACGCTCGCAGCGGCGCGGGGAGATGAATATCGCAGCCTGGTCCAACTCTACAAAGCCCTGGGCGGAGGCTGGCAACAGTAAAATCGTCAGCCCGTCTTAGAAGACAGTTTATCGAAGCGTGTGAAAGCCCGCTCGTTCCTCATCGTTAGTTTCGTCTTTGACTCAAAGTGATATTGAACTCGTTTATGACTGGCCTCACCTGCATCTGTAGAAGCCGGGCTGGACTGATCACTCTTGCTCAGAAAAACCACTACTCCGTTGATAAGCTCGAATTTCCTACGGGCAAAGAATTAAAGCGGAGGAAACATGGCCACGAAGATGCACGCAGCTGTTGTCGAGCAATTCAGAAAACCCTTGGAACTTCAGGAATTGGACATTCCTTCTCCCGGGGCCGGCGAAATCCTGGTGAAGACCGAGGCGTGCGGCGTATGCCACACCGATCTCCATGCGGCCCACGGCGACTGGCCGGTGAAGCCAACTCTCCCGTTCATTCCTGGCCACGAGGCAATCGGTCTGGTAGCTGCAGTTGGTTCAGGGGTGAAAATTGTGAAGGAGGGCGACCGGGTGGGTGTGCCGTGGCTCTTCTCGGCGTGTGGTCACTGCGAATACTGTTTGACTGGTTGGGAAACGGTTTGCGCCGAGGCGCGGTTCGGCGGCTACAGCGTTAACGGTGGTTTTGCCGAATTCATCATCGCCGACCCAGATTACGTTGCCCACGTGCCTGCGGGCTTAACAGCTACGCAGGCTGCGCCCTTGATCTGCGCGGGAATCACGACCTACAAAGGGATTAAGCAGACCGAGGCGCGGCCCGGAGAATGGATCGCTATTTCTGGTGCTGGCGGACTCGGTCATCTGGCCATCCAATATGCGAAAGCCATGGGACTACTCGTCTGCGCAATCGACATAGATGATGGCAAGCTGGCCCATGCCACGCGCCTTGGCGCCGATTTCGTGATCAACGCCAAGACTGGAGACCCCGCAACTGCCGTCAAGAAGGCCACCGGCGGCGGAGCTCATGGCGTTCTGATTACCGCGCCTTCGCTCATCGCATTCAAGCAAGGCGTTGGCATGACCCGGAAGCGAGGAACTTGCGTCTTGGTCGGATTGCCGCCCGGCGAATTCCCAGTTCCGCTTTTCGACGTTGTGGCAAACTGCATAACTATCCGCGGTTCGTTTGTCGGCACGCGCCAGGATATGGCCGAAGCCCTAGCCTTCGCTGTCGGAGGGAAGGTCAAAGCCGATATCGAGCTGCAGCCGCTATCTTCGATTAATCAGATCTTCGATCGCCTTGAGCACGGCGATGTTCCTTCACGCGTGGTCCTCGACTTCGCACCAGCAAAAGCGAAAAATCAACGCTCGGAACAAGATCAGCAGTTTGCCACCGCAGGTGCCGGTCCTGCAAGAAATCTATAAATGATTCTTGTTCTTGGTCGGCGCGCTTTTGCCGTTTACGGTCGCGCCCTGCCTTTCGGCGCATCTTGCTCTTGGCGCGACTCTTCAGGAGGTCGCGGAAGGAACAAGTGTCATGGCAAAGATCAGTACATGCTCGTTATCTGGCAAGGTGATGCTGCTCACCACCTTAGTGCTGTCTAAATCGAACGAGTAACCGTAGAGATAGAAGGTTCGGTTGTCTTTGTAACCATCGGCTTCGAGGCGGTAGGGGGCGGCGATGGCTTCGGACTCACCCTTGTAGCCGGCCGGCTCATACCAGTCACTGACGCTCTGCGTAACAGAAGAAGATGTCCCGTCGGCGTAGGTGATGGTAAAGATCTGCGACTCCTGACTGCCTTCAACACCCGCGGCGAGAAGATGCAGGCTGGCGAACTTGCCTTCTGCAAGCTTAACGGTTCTACCGGCAACCGCGTCCGGCTTATTGGCCGGCCCAAGGTTGAACAAGACACCGTCCCACAGCGGCGTCGGGCCCAATGCTTCTTGCGAATAAGCGAAGCCTTCGCCGTCGGCGCTGGCTGAGGCTGAGAACGTGGAGCCGTCGGCATAGATAGTGTTCTTGTTGAAGGCCGAAGTCAGATCGACAGGTACTGTGCCGGTTTTGATCGCGGTCACGGTGAGCGGCACAGAGACTGCATGCGAGAGATCGCCGGAGGTGCCGGTGATTGTGATCGTCGAAGCCGCACGGCTCGACGAATCGTCGGCGGTCAGCGTCAGATTGCTGCTTTTGTCAGTGCTGGTCGGGCTGAAGGAGGCCGTGACTCCCGCAGGCAGGCCGGCGACCTTCAAGTTAACGCCGGCCCGAAAATTGCCACTGCGAATCACGGTGATTGCCGTCGTCGAACTTCTGCCTCTGGGAACGGACAGGCTCGCGGTCGGCGTCCGGATCGTAAAGTTGTCGGCACCGGCGGGCGGCGGCGCGAACATGTCGTAGAGTGGCTGCGCCGGTTTCACCTGTGGATTCTCTTCGGCAACGGAGATCGCCAGAATGCGGATCTTGTCGTCATTCGGCAATGTAATGGTCTTCGCGTTGACTGGCAGATCGACTGGATACGCGAACAAGTAAGAGTAGCCGTAAGCAATATTCTTGCCCGCGGCATTGTGATGATGCGAGCAATACCAGGCTAGGTCGGCGCGTTTGATGTAAGCCGGAGTAAGGCCAATCATCTTGCCATAGTTGTCGCTCGAAGTGTCACCCGAGCTCCACTGCCGGTCGTCCCATTGTCCGATGAATCCGCCCCAGTCCTGGATATTCACTTCGACCTTCTCACCGCCGACTTCGAACCAGGCCTTTTGGTCGCCTTGCGCCGAGGCTGCCAAAACATACAGGCGGTTAAAGTGGCCGGGCGGCAAATCAATCGTTTGTCCCTTGGCGACAATAGCATTGGGAGCGCCTGTCTTCGCTGGCGCGAGTTGGAAGCGCACGTCATTAAAGGTAATCTCTGCGGGCAACATCTCTGCCGGCAGCGCATTACCTTCGCTGTCGAATCCTCCTTTCGTTTCCGTGCCGTCGTTGCTAGCGGTCGCGAGGTCGTACTGCAGAGTCACAGGGGCGGAATGCACGGCCGCGACCTTGGACTGCGACGCAGGAAGGCGAACGGCGAAGGTGCGCGGTTGATACGCCGAGAACGAAGCGACCAAGTCGCCGCCCTTCACGGTTGCGGTTCCAACCGGCTGCTCCTGCCCATTGACTTCGCGTGCGGCAGCGATCGGTGTGTGGAAGGAGATTCGAACGTCCGGCTGCGGCTTGCCGTCGAGTTCCACCAGTCGCACGATGATCTCATCGCTCAGCTCCGCCTTCTTTAGCGCGAGGAGCCGAATTCGAGGATTGCTGACTTTCAGAAGAGAAAACTCGTGGCCCAGCGCACCTGCGTGTTTCGAAACTTCAAACGCGATGAGCGGATCGTTCAGCCGCTGGCCCTGCCAATCGGTCTGGGCCTGGCGCCAACCGGCAGCGTGCCCGGCGATGCCGTAGACAAACTCGTGATGTCCGATATCCTGCGTGCCCTGGTCGGGGTAACCGCCGCGTGTGCCCGGCGTGCGGATCAAGGTGAGACGAATGGTGTGGTCGTTTGGCTTATCGGATCCGTTCTTGCAATCCGTCAGGATGGTCGCTCCGAACTCGCCGCTCATGTCGGTCAAGTCGATCCACTGGTGCGAAGGCACTTCGAACTTCTTGGGCCGGGCAGAAGGACGTTCGATTGTGCCGATATCCCAGTTGTAGGTGGCCATCTCATTCGAAGCGGTCAGAGGAAAAGTTGCCTTCAGATTCGATTCTTTGGTGTTCCAGTCGATCGCGTTTGCGAATTCGACCCGCTTCCCTGCGTCACCCGCCGACAGGCTAATGGTCTGAACGAACTTCGATCCCGCGGTCTCCCGCGAAACTTCAATAGCCACGCGAGCTGGACCATCTTCCACAATTCGAATCTTCGCGGGACCGGCGACATAGGCTTTCGGCGCGGCCTGTTCCTGATCCCAGTCCATATTCCACGCAGGCCAGTGCTCGGGATTGTCGTAGGAAATCGCGAGCCGAGCTGGGGCGGCCAGCAATTCCTTGCCGATTGATTTGTCGAAGATGCTGGCGACGTCGCCGTCAGCATTCAGCTTTACACGGTAGTATTCGTTCTCGAGTGAATTCTCCGAGACGTGCAGTGCCGAGGCCGCTCCCGTGCCGGGCTGTACATCGTAAACTGCATAGCCGACGGATGGTGTCTTCGCTACAAAAATTACTTTGCCACTCGAAATCTGCGCCGGAACTTCCTTGCCGTCCGGACCCGTCACACGCACAGACTTCGGCTTGGCAAAGGGAAGGTTCACGCTGGCTTCCACCACGTCTTCGCGGGCGATATTCAGCGGATTGAAGACGACGATGGGTACGCCCTTGGTCTCGGTGCCCAGAGCGTCGGCCACGGCTTCAGTGGCATTGCTGAGCACGCCCGCGAACTGGTTCATGGCGATTACATCGTCGTTCCAGGCAAACTCGTATGCTCGGGGAGTTGCGGTGCCGGCGGCGAGGTCGTGAAAGTGGCCGCCCATCACCAGCGTCCACGCGTCGTTCAAGCGCTCGAGAGGATACGGGCGCGCACCCAACCAATTGGCGGTGATGGAAGCCTTCTCCGCGGCGTCGGCCAGCAACTCTTCTTTCCGGAGCCAGCGCTTCTGGTAGCCCTGCGACGTCAGCGAACCGGCAGAATGGTTGGTCAATTCCATTTCGCCGGTGTAGCGTGGAAGTCCCGCAGCTTCTGATGCCGTGATGTCGAGGAACATCTGCTCGGCGTTGGCGGAGATCACATGAACCGGGCCGTCGCCGACCTTAACTGGCGGCCCTCCCGCACGCTCCTGCCCGCGAAAGAAAAATCCGTTCTGCGGTGGCAGGCTGGTCATGCCCTGCGTGACGATGGCTTCCAGATGTTTCACATATTCGTCGTGCGGAGCCCCGCCGATATCGCCCGTGCCGTAATAATGATAGTCAGTGAATACGCCGCTGATTTTACCGTTCAGCTCGACGCGCCCCGCCCAATCGCGTTGATGCCGTGCCTGCGCACGGTCTTGATCAACCTGTGCCAACGCTTCCAGTTCGTTTGCCAGTTGAATGGATTCCGCAATATCATTCGGATCTGACGCATGGCCGCTGCCCTGCTCCTGGTCAAGCTTGGCACGCACCGCCTGCATCTTCTTTTTTACTTCCTCAAAGGCAGGATCGGGCGGTAGTGGAGGCAAAGGCTTGCTGAGATCCGTGTCGACCCCGCCGTCATAAGGGCCAGGATTCAAACCGGCCAACACACTCTCGCCATCCGGTCCTACCCACACGCCTACGTTGAACGGCGTACCTTCCGGCGTTTTCTCGAGCGACTCCGGGCCTCCTACCGGAGCCGACGATCCCCACACGAGCTTCTGCGTCGAGAATCCTTTCACGCCCGAGTGCGCGAGAATGGTCGGCAGCGAAGAGGGAAATCCGAAACAGTCGGGCAACATGTACTCGGCGCTAGCCTTGCCCAGCTCTTTGCGAAACCAGTCATTGCCGTAGAGAATCTGACGGATGATGGTTTCGGCGCTGGGCGTATTGACGTCGCCTTCTTCCATCGACGACCCCGCCGGGAACCATCGTCCCTGATCGACATACGTTTTTAGCCTCGCGAAATCCGCGGGGTAATATTCCTTCATGAAGCGGTAGCGGTTGGCGCCGCTGAAATTGAAGACGTAGTGAGGATATTTATCGAAAAGCTTGAAATTATCCTCCATCGTCTTGCGAATATATTCGTCGATGACCTGGGGATACTCCCATCGCCATTCCGTATCGAGATGGGCATAGCCGACCACGTACAGGGTTGGCTGCTTGCTCAAGTCCGGCTTTTCGGAGGTCTGGGCGCGGGCCGCGGTGAGCAACATCACGAGAGCCAGCGGAACAGCCAAGAAAATCGTGCAGAATCTTCGCATCGTAAATCTCCCGGAGACTCCAGTGGAGGGCGTCCCCTTTCGCAGTATCTCGTATTGTTACACGGCTAGTTGACGGTGACGCTCACCGTAGGAGCAGTATTGGACTGAGTCAGGCCATTCGCATCCTTGCCGGTAATCGTGATTGTGTAGGTTCCAGCGGGAGTTCCGCTGCTGCCGCCACCACCGCCGCCGTTGTTCCCGTTCGATCCACACGCGGGAAGAATGATGAGGCCGGTCACCACGATCCACAAGAGCAAGAATCCCAGAAGCTTCTTGCGGCGCGGATCTCTGGAGCCGAAGCCAAAACCAATCAGCGCTAGTCCTGGCAGAGGCAGCCAGAAAGCATAGAACATGCTGGAGTGGCGCAGCATCGATGCCGATGCCCCGACCGTAGTAAAGGTCAACGTGGCGCTACCGCCGGTGCTGGTCACAGCCACTGGGCTTGAGCTTCCGAAGGAGCATGTCGGCGCCGGACTGACGACCGGCGCAATGCTACAGGAAAGCGTGACACTACCCGCGTAGTTATTGGTTGAGGTCACACTGATTGCAGCCGTGGACGAACCACCGGGACTGATCGATGCGGGGCTGGCCGTTCCCGCCGAAAGCGAGAACCTGTGAAGCCCGCAGGAACCGTGGAGCCGCTGGGGTTGCTGCCAGTCGTAATGTCGTGGAACGCCGTATCGTAGCCCGACCCCTGGCCGATGGTGTACACGAGTGGGTTGAGAAAGCCGACAGTTTCTCCATTGGTGGCAGCTTGTTCGTTGACGAGAGCGAGAAAGCCTGCCCACCGCGGCGCTGCGAGGCTGGTTCCACCGATACCTCCCGGACACGTCCCGCTGGAGCACCAGAAGTTGTCGGTGTTCGCTTCGGCGGAAATATCGGGAAGGTTGCGGTACTTCGTGGAGCCTCCGTTTTGACTGGTGATAACTGGCGCCTGATAACTCGGAATCGCATCATAGGGACTTTGGTAGCACGGTGTGACGCTGTTGCTGCTGTCGCACCACCCAGTGCCGCTGCCGACCCAGCCTGTTTCGGAGGACCAAGCTCCGCCCGCGCTTGCCGTGGTCAAGTCCGTGCCGCCAACGTCGGTTACATTCTGGCTGAACCCCGGCCAACCCCCATCGCCGAGATTTGCGCCCTCGTCGCCGGGAGCCACAAAAAAGTTTTGCCCCTGGGCGTGGAACTCCGCGAATTCCTGTTCGTCCGAGGCGGCATTGCCGTCGCCGATGCCGAAGGAAAAACTCATCTGCTTGGCAATGTTGTCGGTCGCATAGGCATTGAATATGTCGATGTCGGCGTTGCCGGAGGTGTCTTCATAAACAATCAGAACAGACGCACCCGGAGCCATCGAGATGATCTGCTGGATGTCGACCGCTTCTTCGCCATCGTCGCAGTCGCCGGGACAGGCTCCGCTAGTTCCGCCCAGCAGTTCGATCACAATAGGGACATTGAGTGGCTGATTGACTGCGGTGAAATAAGCTTGGACGTCGGCCATGTTCCACTGGCCGAGCTCAGCCAGTGCGAGGGCTTGTCCGCCGCCGGTTAGCGCGAATTTTGGCAGCGTAATGGACAGACAGGTGAGCAGATGCTCGAAGCCGCAGAGACCCAGTACACAGCATTGGTGGAACGAGGCAAGCGCTTTGACAATGAGCTTCGCGCCGTTCTGGAACGCGCAGGCGGCAAGGAGTACTCGGATCTCGCAATTCTTGCTTATCGCCAAACCCTCGCCGCGCATGTGCTGGTCGCCGATGTGGATGATTCTCCGCTCATGTTTCCGAAAGAAAACTTCAGCAACGGCTGTATCTCAACTGTAGACGTTCTCTATCCCTCAGCACCGTTTTTCTTGTTTATGAATCCGGTACTGCTCGAAGCGCAATTAAAGCCGGTGCTGATGTATGCCATGCTGCCACGCTGGAAATTTCCTTTTGCGCCGCATGATCTTGGAACATTTCCGCTGGCCAATGGTCAGGTCTACGGGGGTGGCGAGCGCACGGAAGACGATCAGATGCCGGTGGAAGAGACCGGGAATCTGCTGATTTTGGTGGCAGCCCTGGGCTGCGCCCAAGGAAACTGGCACGTAGCCGAGCAATATTGGCCGTTACTTACGAAGTGGGCTGACTACGTCGCGAAAAAAGGATTGGACCCCGAGAATCAACTGTCCACAGATGATTTCGCAGGACACTTGGCTCACAACGCCAACCTTTCCATTAAAGCGATCGAAGGACTGGGGGCGTTTGCGGCCATGGCGCAGGGGTTAGGCAAGTTGAACGAATCCGCAAAATTTGCCGCCCTCGCCAAGAAAATGGCTGGCGAGTGGGAGGTGCTCGCCATCGATGGAGACCACTACAAGCTGGCCTTCGATGCACCGGGAACCTGGAGCCAGAAATACAACTTGGTATGGGATCAGGTTCTGGGATTAAATCTGTTCGATCCGGATGTGAAGCGTAGAGAGCTGAGTTTCTACGCGAAGCACATGAATGTGTACGGCCTGCCGCTGGATAACCGCGAAGACTACACCAAGCTCGATTGGGAAATTTGGACGGCGACCCTGGCCGGGACAGAGAGCCAGTACCAGTTGTTCATGGCACCCATTGCAAAGTGGACTAGCGAAACAACATCCCGCGTGCCACTCACTGATTGGTATGACACGAAGTCTGGCAAGCAGATGGGATTTCAGGCAAGGTCGGTCGTCGGAGGGGTTTACATCAAAGCTCTTGCTGACGCCGAAGTTGTGAAAGAATGGCAAACCTTCTTGCGAAGAGAAAGTTTTGGAGCTGAAAAACAGGCTGTTCAGCAATAGGCTGCATGGAGATTGCAAATAGCCAAATACTTATAAGGTGCCGGCGCGAGTGAGGCTCTCTGTGGAAAATCGCAGCGAAGAGCGCTCATGGGACGCGAAGGACCGGGAAGGCGCCCAACCTTCACCTCTGTGGTTTACTGATGATCTCGGGCGATCGTCTCCTGCCAAGTCTTCGATTTGATCACCGTCTCATCCTTCAGTAATTCGCGAGTGTACTTGTAGTAGAAATTCTTTTGATCGGTGGTAATCAGCAAATGCCCGCGCCAAGTCAGGGTGCGGCCCCTTAGTGTAAATGTGCTCTCCGCTTCGCCGCGCACGGAGCAAGTCTCCGGATGCGCATCGTCCGCGTCGTAGGTCAGATTTTCGTAATCAACTTCCTCGCCCCAGGGATACGTAGCGCCCTCCTGCCCCTTCCAGTGCACCGTAGTCTTGTGGCGAGCTTCGTCGCGCTCGACTGTCCACTCGCCCGGCCAGGGGAAGCCCTTGCTCTTGATGTCTCCTCGTTCTTCAGAAGGTTCCGGAGGGGAAAATGCGGGTGGCGCAATTCCGTGCTCAGCAACGACCGGCAATACAATCCGCGAGCCATTGCTGCCACCGAGTTCCAGTGAAGTCGTCATGGAATATGGTGTGGGCAGCATCATGGGCCACAATGCATTCGAAATCGCAACGCGGATGCGGTGGCCTTTGGGAAAGACCCATGACGTCAAGTGCATTTCAATGTCGAGGGTGTAGGTCTTGCCGGGCTCAAGATCGCGGGGTTCGCTCATCGAATCGCTCTGAGCGCCGTTGATACCCGCTCCCGTGATCTGCGTGACCGTTCCATCGGGTGCGATATCTGACAGCCGCACAAACCAGTCTGCCAGCGGCGCAGTGGCCGACGCTTGCAGCGCAGCGTGAGGACGGCCCAGGATCGCGAGATTATCCTCCAGCGGCGCTGAATCGTATACAAGACTGAAGGCGTCGACCGGCCGTACATCGCTCAACAGTTCGCCCCACCAGAATCCCGCCTCGACACCAACGGATGGTACATATTTGAGCTGATGGATATCGGGCGGCGCGCTTGATTGTGCCAGCGTGTGATTCGGCTGCAGAAACAGAGTTGACGGGTGCGAGTCTCTCGGCGGCCACGCGTCTTCCTGTCTCCATTCGCCGGGCACGCTTTCGAGAGCTGGATCGGGCGGATGCCAGTGTTGCATATAAACCACCAGCCGCGGATCGTGCTCCACGCCGGTGTCACGTCCTTTTAGCCAATGATCGAACCAGCGCACCGCCTGGTTGCGCCATTCGATCTGCGGACCCGGCACTGCGTCATTCGGATAGGTGTGATTCCACGGCCCAACGATTGCCTCCACGGGCCCGCTCGATTGCATCAGCATGTCGGGCACGTTGTCGCGGTAGCCATCGAGCAATCCGCCAATCAGGAAACTCGGAATAGTAATTTCCTTTAGCGGACGGACGCGCTCGCGCCAAAACGGCCCATCATGCTGATGCTTCAAATAAAGCAGCGACCATGGAGGCGCATCGAATCGCGGCCCCAGAACTTTCTCGTCGAGCGTGTAATCCGGAGCGCCCGTCCATCCCTCTGCCATATCCATGTTCAGTTCGAATTCATCGATGTGCGCCATGCCATCGATGTAATGCACATCATCGTGAAACAACTCCGCTGTCGCATCCACGGCGAGAATCGCCTTCAATCCCGGCGCATGCCGCATCGCCATCTGCAACGCGGTGAATCCTCCCCAGGAGATGCCGAACATTCCTACGTTTCCGTTCGACCACGGCTGATGATCCAGCCACGCGATCACCTGCTCTCCATCCGCCTGTTCTTGTTCGGAATACTCCCGCTCCGGCGGTGAGCCCTCACTTGCGCCGAAGCCACGAATATCCACGCGTACACTCACATAGCCGCGCCGCGCGAAGTAAGAATGATGCGGATAGTCTTCCGCCGCCGTGCCATCATCTTTACGGTAGGGCAGATACTCCAGCAGGGCAGGGAACTTCTCTCCCGGTTTTGCGCCATCCGGCATGTAAAGCGTTGCCGCGAGGCGTATGCCATCTTTCATTGGAATCCACGCCTGTTCCATGCGAACTCCATACGCGGGCGGGGAAGGCGGATCAATCGCGACAGCGTGGTTGGATATAAGGAAAAGAGAAGCGAGAAAGATGCGCAAGAAGGTACGAAATAAAATGCGGACAATCCAATACCTGATTGCTGTGCTCAATGCTTTCTCCAGAATGTTTTGTGGAAGCGAGACTCATTCTTGCGCAGGGTCTTGTTCCCGCCGCATCGCGCGCAGATCGATTCCCAGCTGTTCCGCCTTCTTATAAAGATGACTGCGCTCCAGCCCCAGCGATTTGGCGGCCATGCTGACGTTGGAATGGCTGCGCTTCAACTCCGCCAGGATGACTTCCCGCTCGAAAGCGTCCACGCGTTCGGCCAGCGGCCCCGAAGAAAATGTGGAATACGGCGAACCACCGCCGCTTGCGCCCTTGGGCAAGGCCGTCTCCACGGTCATGAGGTCCACTTGACCGTTGCTTGCCAGCAGCATCAGCCGTTCAACCATGTTGCGCAATTCCCGCACATTACCGGGCCAGGAACGCGCTTGCAATGCCGCCATTGCCTCAGCCGAAAACGGAATCGGCTTCCATCCGTTTTGTGCGCTCACTTGCGCAGCAAAATGCGCCACCAACGCCGGAATATCCTCCCGCCGCTCGCGTAACGGCGGCAATACCAGGGGGAAAACATAAATCCGGTGAAACAGATCCTGGCGAAACTTGTCCTCGCGCACTCGAGCCTCCAGATCGCGATGGGTCGCCACAACGACGCGCACATCGACGGTGACGGGCTTATCGCCGCCGATGCGCTCCACTTCGCCTTCTTCCAGCACCCGCAGCAACTTGGCTTGCATCGCCAGCGGCATATCACCAATCTCATCCAGAAAAAGAGTTCCGTGATCCGCTTGCTCGAATTTTCCAATGTGGCGTCCCGCGGCCCCGGTGAAGGAACCTTTTTCGTGGCCGAAAAGTTCGGACTCTATCAGTTCCGCAGGCACCGCCGCGCAATTCACCGTCACAAAGGTTCCGGCGGCGCGAGGACTGCGCTCATGGATCGTGCGCGCCACCAGTTCTTTGCCAGTGCCGGTTTCTCCGAGGATGCAAACCCGTGTGTCACTGGCCGCGACGCGCTCGACTTGAGCCATCATGCGCTGCATTGCAGCGCCATGCCATACAATCTCATGCTTGCCCAGGCGCTGCTTGAGCTGCCAGTTTTCGCTTTCGAGGCGCTGAAGTTTCAAAGCGTTCTCCACCGTGAGCAAGAGCTTTTCGGTGGAAATTGGCTTCTCCAGAAAATCGAGGGCACCCAGGCGCGTTGCTCGCACTGCCATTTCGATGTCTGCCTGTCCCGACATCATCACCACGGGCGCCGTTATTCCCTGTGACTTCAATTCTTCCAGCAGCGCGAGTCCGCCCTTGGCGGGCATTACCACATCGGAAAGAATTACATCGAAGTTCTGGGCTTTGGCCAGTTCCAATGCTTTGGCGGCATTGTCACATACGGTGGCCTCGTGTCCGGCCAAGCGGAAGGCACGCGACAAAGACGCGAGAGTGTTCGCTTCATCGTCCACAATCAGCAGATGTGCTTTCGCAGGCAACGTTTCTCCTTGATCTCTAACGTACTCTAAGTGGCGGCCCACTCCGAATTCACACCGCTCGTAAACTCGATTACAAACGTGGAGCCCCGTCCCGGTTCGCTCTGCACGTAGATTCTTCCCCTATGATCGCTCACCACCGACTGTGCGATGGCGAGCCCCAGTCCGGTGCCACCCTGCTTGTTCGTGTAATAAGGAGTAAATATCCGTTCACATTCCTCCGGGGTTAAGCCCGATCCGGTATCAGCAACTTCGATCAAAACCTTGCCTGCCTCTCTCCGCGTGCGCAGGGTAAGAACTCCCCCTTGCGGCATCGCGTCCATGGCATTCAGAACAAGATTTGAAATCGCCCGGTGCAACAACTCCGCATCCGCGGCAACCATTTCCAGGTGCGGATCCAGTTGCAGGTCACAACTGATCTTCGCACGGCGCGCGTCTTCCAGTTGCGCCTGAAAGAGTTGCCTCACGCCGCGAATCACATCGTTCAGCTGCACAAGCCGCAATTCCGGCTGCGGCATTTTCGAGAACTCGCTGAACTTGCCGATGATCCCTTTGAGATTCGCGATCTCCGACAACAGCGTTCGCGAGCTTTCCCGGAATACCTCGTCGAACTGCTCCGGATTCTGTTGCCGGGCGCGCACCAGGTTCTCCACCGTCAATTGAAGCGGGAACAGCGGATTCTTCAATTCGTGCGCCAGCCGCCGGGCCAGCTCACGCCATGCTGCCACGCGCTCGGCCTGCATCAGCCGCTCCTTTTGGCCGAGCAACTCTGTGGTCATGCGATTGAAAGAATCGGCCAATTGCGCCAATTCATCGTTGCCGCGCACCTCTACACGAGCATTCCAATTTCCGGTCGCGACTTCCTGCGCGGCGTGCGCGAGTTGCTCCACCGGACGCGTCACTCGCGCGGCTGCCCAACTGCTCAAGAGAATCGCCAGCAGAATGCCTCCGCCCCCAACCATCAACGCCGCCGATCGAATGTGCCGCATCAGTTCAACATAAGTTCGTCGCGAGTTGCCGATGAGCAGAATGGCCAACAACGGACGATCGTTGCCCGCTCCTGCGCCGAGCAGCGGAAGCGCATGAAACAATTCATCCTCGCCGCGATTCCCCGACCACCGCACCAAGCCCGTCATTTCTTTTTTCGACTGCCGCACCGCATCGACCAGAGGTTGCAGTTTCTCTGCAGCATTCACAGTTGGCATGGCGGACACGGATGGATCGAGCAGCAACTCCGGCCCGAAGCGATCTTCTTGATTCTGGTATAGCAAGACCCGCGTTCCGGCGGGCATATCCAACCCCGCGAGAAACGTCTTGTCCAGACGTCGCCCGCCAATCACATAAACTGGATGCTCCCCAACGCGCGTAGCGCGAACGGCGAACAAACCCAAAGCAATTCCTTCCTGCAACTCCTCCTGTTTGAGAAATGCGCCCTGGCCTGTGTCGGCAGGGAATGCTGCCACCGCAGCCTCAGGATATCCAAACTTGGCTGGCCATTGTGCTGAGGAAATGATGGTGCCATCGCTTTCCACAAACTCCAGAAAGTCGAGTTGATTATTCTCCGCGGCCGCTTTGGCCAACTCGAAATAAGGTCCAGAATCTGCTGGTGCGCGGTTCAAGGCCAATGCCATGTGGCTTACGGCTTCGGACGCGACAATGGCCTCCACACGCCGCACTACGTCGTCGCCCTGTCGATAGAACTCACGGCGAAACTGCATAACCAGCGCTGCCGTTCGCTCATCCTCGCTATGGTCGAAGGCTTGCCGAGTGACTGCCGAGACTAGGAATGCGACGGTTGCCACCGACAAAAATACCGTGAGAGCGAACACGACCAGCAGTTTGCGGCGAAACATCATTCGCTTTTGTTTTCGATCCGGATCCGGTTCTGGAGCGCGCCACCGAATCGTTGGCATCATATCTCACCCTTGAGTTTCGCAGTTGTGAAATGAAAAGGCGCGGCTTTTTAGCACGCAGCAAAGCGGCAGCTTGTCGCAATTGGACGTTCCCAGGTGTCAGTGAGCATTCCTGGAGCGAGGAAAACCGGCCAGTGGACAGGTGAGATCCAGCCACTGGCCCCGACCACTATCTCTGTTGCTCCGCTTGGCTCGCCACATTCATGCCGCGCAAAACGTCGTTCGTGAAGAAGAATTTCGCGTCCGCCGGCACCATCATGATCTGCAACTTGTCCGAGAGCCGCTCCGCCACAATTTTATTAATCAGCAGCGGATTCCCCTTCAAAATCGCCGCCTCGCTCTGCAACCGTTCCGCATCCGCCGCCGAAGTTACCCGAATGCGGTCTGCCTCCGCGTCCGCCAGCAACGTCCGCCGCTCAGCTTCGGCTTTGCTGTCAATCACTTTGGCCTGAGCCTCGGCGTCCGCTAGCAATTTCCGCCGTTCGCCCTCGGCTTTACTGTCGATCTCTTTCGCCTGCGCCTCCGCTTCCGCATTCTGAATGGTCGCTTCCTTGCGCGCCTGCGCTTCCAGCCGGCTTTGCTCGATCTGCTTTTGTTTGAGGGGAAGGGTGTACTGCATAGCGTCGGCTTCGCCTTTCGCTTGCAATACATGTACCTGCGCCTCGCCTTCGGCCCGTTTTACCTGCTGCACCTTCGCAGCCTCGGCTTCCAATTCGGCAATGCGCACTTCCTTGCTCTTCAACTCTGTCTCCACACCCATGCGATCGTTCTCCTGCTCTTTTAAGAGCAGCGCCTCGAGTCCCTTCGCATACTCAGGTGGCAACTGGATGTCGCGCAGCATCACTTCTTTGACCACAATGCCGTCTGCCGCCAGCTTCTGCGTGATCATTCCTGCTGCCCTTTGCCGCACTTCCTCGCGCTTGGCGGAAAAAACATCGCGCACCGTGTAATTCGGCACAATCTCCCGCCACACGCTGGCTACGGTCGGTGGCACGATTTCCTTTTCGACGGGACGCGGCAAATTCCCCTGAATGTAATCCAGCTTCTTCGCATCCAGGCGGTAGCGTACGGTAATCGCCAGACCCAGGGTTAAGCCTTCCTTGGCCTGTACATCGAGAAGCTGCGGCCTCGTGGGAAGACCACCCGCGGAGGGCTTCGGAATTTCAGAATCTCCAGTTGTAAAGATCTGATCGCGGGTGTCGAACAATGCGACATCTTCGATCAGTGGCGCCACCAAGTGTGCTCCGGGGTAGAGCGTTCCCGGCACGGTGCCGCTCATCTCGCTGACACGCACACCCGCCATTCCGCTAGGAACCACAACAATACTAAAAGCGACAAGCAGAGGCCCCCATGCCAGCATTGCCAACGCCAGCGAGGTCCGCCACCGGAGCACTACTGGCGCTGCGGTGGCTGTCCCTCCCGGGGTCTCTAGCATTCGGCGATACAACAGTTCGCGATACAGATCGTAGGTGAGAATGCACACGGCCGCGATCATCATTCCCAGGCCGCACGTAATCAACAAATACTTCAACGCCAGCATCGTCGTTCTCCTTTTGCGCTATCAGCGCTTCTGCCCGGTTTTCAACGCCACGGCCTGCCGGGCAAAGAACAGCCGGAACACCTGCCCAAAAATCAGCTCTTCAGCCAGCAATGCCACTGCCACGGAAAAAATCAGGCCCGCCACTACTGCCATGAATGTGATCGCCATCTGCATAATGATTCCTTCTCCCATCGCCGTTTGGCGTACGCAGACTTGTAAGGCATGGCGACTGCCAATTGTCTTGGGTTGAAAACCAAGAAGTTAGGGATTTCCCGGCCTAGAGAAGAGTGGCCAATCGAGGTCAGTGTGTCAGCTGAACCACAGCTTCCTGAGGCGCGACAAAAGTCAGGTTGGTCTTGTCATCGGTTTGACTTCGCGCGTTTCTCCTCTTATTGTTGCCCGCATGAACGTCGTCAAAGCCACGCGCCAGTTTGAAGACTGGTTGGGCCAGCACACCCATATCGACCGGAAAGACCTTGCGCTCAAACATACCAACATGAAGGCGGACGTCTTCATGTTTCTCCGCGCCACTTATTACCGCTGGGCGCAGATCTGGCCGGAAGTCTGTCCCGATCTCGCCGAGGCTCCGCAGGTGCTGGCCGTGGGCGATCTGCATGTCGAGAATTTTGGAACCTGGCGTGACGTCGAAGGCCGGCTTATCTGGGGCGTCAACGACTTCGACGAAGCATGGCCTATGGCCTACACGATTGACCTGGTTCGGCTGGCCGTCAGCGCTCATCTCGCGGTCGAGGCTGGACGTCTTCCTCTTAAACGCGAGGACATTTGCACCACCATGCTCGAAGGCTATCGCGAATCGATACGGGAAAAAGGGAACGCTTTTGTGCTTGGCGAGAAGCATCAGTGGCTGCGTCTTATCGCCGAGGGCGAACTGCGCGATCCCATCCATTTCTGGCAAAAGATGGATGCACTCCCCACGCTCAAAACTGCAATTCCGGTCAGCGCCGTCGATGCCCTTGAACATCTCATGCCTGCGCCAGGCATTTCTTATCGTCTGACACATCGGGTTGCCGGGCTTGGCAGTCTCGGCCACGCTCGTTATGTCGCCATCGCCGATTGGCACGGCGGTCGCATTGCCCGCGAAGCCAAAGCGCTAGTGCCGTCTTCCTCCTGGTGGGCTCAAAACGATGACGCCAAGAAGGACTGCCCCGCCGAGATTCTCTACCAAACCATCATCAACCGCGCCGTCCGCTGCCCCGATCCTTTCGTCCAGTTGCGCGGACGCTGGATCGTCCGCCGCCTCGGTCCTCATTGCTCGCGCATCGAACTGGCATCCTTGCGCGGTCCGGATACCGAACTGCGGCTGCTTCACGCCATGGGATGGGAGACCGCCAATATTCATCTCGGCACTTCAGCCGCGCGCAAGTCGATCATGCGCCATTTGGATAAACAAAAAGGGAAGTGGCTGCACCACGCCGCCGAAGCCATGCTCCAAGCGGTACGTGCCGACTGGGAGGTTTGGAAGAAGAAGGGTTACGCGTAATGCGAAGCGAGCTGCCGATCATTATTGTGTATTGCAGTTTCTTAGCTATCTCAATCCCGTCACCACATACGCCTCCGAGAGGATTTGCACGTAGAGATACGCGTAGGCGTTCCCATCGCTTGAAAGATGAGGCGCAACCACGGTCGAAACTCCGGCGCCCATTTCCTCTCCAAAGGTTTTCCACGGTTCCATTTTCCCGGTCTGTATGTTGATTCGCGAAACCTTCGACGACTTCGCCTCCCGCAGAATGGCGGCCACATACAACGATCCGCCGTCCGCGGACCAGCCAATGACGGCATAGTTGGCTTCAATCCCGGGTACGGGGTGAAACTGGCCGCCCTCCAGCGGCCAAATTCCCCATTTTCGATCCGGCCCACGCACCGCTACGCTCCGGCCATCCGGCGAGATCCCAACGCCAGAGACGCCTTCGGGAGTGATGGGTTTGGAATCTCCGCTGCTTACATCGATTAGGTAGTCGCGGCCCCCGTGCCCGGCTTCAATCCCCAAAGCCAGCAACCGCTTCCCATCCGGAAAAAACCGGGCCATGCCATAGCTAACCGCATCATGCGTCAGCTGTCTGGATTCGCCCGCTCCCGTCGGCACCAGATTCAGCGGTCCGCCCTTCGCCGGTATCGTGACCACCCATTTTCCATCGGGCGAGATAGCCATTGCGCGTCCTTCGCCGATGCGCGCGGGGGGCGAACCGTCCGTATCCCGCAGAAACACCGTGTAGTTTGGTCCGCCACCATCGCCTTCTTCTTCGAAAAGGATCTTCCGGCCATCCCGGCTGATGTCGCGCAACTCCGACCAGCCGAACCATCCCAGTTCGTGCTCTTCTTTTCCGCCTGGCGCCATGCCCCGGATTCCGAGCCGCTCGTGATTGGTCACGGTCAGCACCTTGCCGTTGTGCAGGTCTTCCAGCCACATCCCTCCGGGCACGTTCGTCATCGTCCGCAGCTTGCCGGAAAGGGTCACGGCGCGCGGGTTCGAAGCTTCTCCCGTGTTGGTGCAGGTAAACCAGATCTCGTCGCCCGCGGGAGACCAGAGAATTCCCTGTAGCGACGTCCAGCCGGAAGAAAGCTTCCTTTCTGGTTCTTTGCCATCGGCGCCGATCACGGCCAGCGAGCCCTCGTCGTCACCTCCAGGATTTTCGTGGTCGGCAAAAGCGACCCATTTGCCATCAGGCGAAATCTTAGGATGACTCAACCAGTTGATGCTATCGAGCAGCACTTTGCCGATGGGATACTCCAAACGCCAGTGATTGTTTTCGGGAACGTAGCGGATAATCGCCATGCTGTTGCCGTCGGCGGAAAAGTCAGCGTCTCCAACGTTGTCCAGCACCTCTCTCGGCGTTCCTCCGCTCAACGGCACGCGCGCCAGCGTACCGCTGCGCGCGTAGCCACTGTGGTACACAGCGTTGATCTGGATCGCCAGTTCTCCAGCCTTGGAGATCGAAAGCAGCTCGGCACCCTTGATTCCCAGTTCGCGCGAGCCCGGATCGTCCGTGCGCGACATATAAAGCTGGTGGTCGCCCCCCTCCCAGGATGCGCTGTAAACAATGCTGCCGTCAGGCGTAAAGCGCGCATTGCCGATGTAACCCGTACGAAAAGTGATTTGCTGATATTCGGCCAGTGGGGCTGGCCCACCGCTCCGGCCCAGCCACCACCCCAGACCCAGCATGAGTAGCGCGATTGCGACGCCGCCCGCCAGCAGTGCGATCAGCCTGCCCTGCGGCCGCTTGCCTGCAACCGTCGTAATTTTCGCCGTAGCGCCAGACACTCCCGTCAGATGTTCCAGATCGAATGCAATATCGCTGGCGGAATGGAAGCGAGCCTCGGGATTCTTCTCCAGGCAATGTTGCACCATGCGCTCGAGGGCCGGTGAGACGTTTCGATTGGTTTCATTCAGCTCGGGAGGGTCTTCCTTCAGGATCGCGCTCATCGTGTCGGCGGTAGTGTCGCCGTGAAAGGCGCGCTTGCCGGAGAGCATCTCATACAGAATCGCGCCAAAGCTGAAAATGTCGGAGCGCGCGTCCACCGCGACTCCGCGCACTTGCTCGGGCGACATATACCCGGCCGTTCCCAGCACCACGCCGGCTTCCGTGGCGTGGGTCATGGTGGGTAAAGAGGTGTGATCGCCGGAGTCGGCCTGCGTCAGTTTGGCCAGGCCGAAGTCCAGGATCTTTACCCTGCCATCTTTCGTGAGGAATAGATTCTCCGGTTTGAGGTCGCGATGAATAATTCCTTTTTCGTGCGCCGCAGCCAATCCGCGGGCAGTTTGCAGGGCGTAATCCAGAGTCTTGCGAGTAGCGAGTGCTCCGCCGCGCAGCCGGTCCCGTAGAGTTTCACCTTCAAGCAACTCCGACACGACATAGGGCGCGCCTTCGCTCGTGCCGATATCGAAGACAGCCAGAATATTGGGATGATTTAAGGCGGCGGTGGCGAGAGCCTCTTGTTCAAAGCGGCGCAACCGCTCCGCGTCACGAGAAAACGCTTGCGGCAAGACTTTGATTGCAACTTCACGCTTCAAGCGGGAGTCGCGGGCGCGATAGACCTCACCCATGCCGCCAGCGCCCAGAGGCGCAACAATTTCATACGGACCGAGTCGGGAGCCGGGAGACAGGTTCATTGAGTGACGAGATTATAACCCAGGGAACAAATCCTGAACGCGCGTGGAAGATCAGCAGCAAGCCTTTTGCGCGGAGGATACAACTGAGCATCCCGCGGCTCCAACTGGGTTACACTATCTCGCCGCTCATGCCGACCACTTATCGAGATCCAACTCAGCTTCTTACGCAACTCGAAGCCTGCAAAAACCGTTTCGATTCTGGAGACGCCGCTGTCATCGACAAGGCTCTCACCCAGCTCGCCAAACTTCAGCTCGATGCTCGCCAGCTGATCCGCTTCCATGAGACGTTGCTTTTCTTGCGCGCTTTTCCTCGCGCCCTCTCTCTCGTACTACGCGTCGATCGTCTTCTCAATACCTTCTATCAACGCATCGAGGAACTTCGCGCATCGAATGCCGACATGTCGTTATTCGACGACTTCGATGCTTCCGGCATCGCGGGTACCACGATGCAGGACATTCTTTCCTTCGACGTCGCCCAATGGCTGGAGCGCCGCATTCCGCGCAATGTTGAGATCGCCTGGGAAGATTACTTTGACGATTCCCTGGGCGAGCGAGCGCGTGGCAACACTTGGCCCCGCTTTATTCCGTTGCTCGAGGAAGATGCCGACGTGGAAGCTGGCATCCCATGGCGACGCTGGCTTGATGCGGCCCGAGGCCGGGAGAATGCGGTTGCGTGGCTGCCGAGCCAATTCGCTCGACTCGATCTTCCAGAACGCCAGCGAGCCGAACTCTATGATTCTTTGCGTCTCCCAATTCGTTGGAAGATCGAGAACTTGAAACTCTCACGCACCCGCAACTGGAGTCGCCCCCGCCACCTCTACTTCCACAACGCGCCGCTGATCCAACGCCGCGAAGTTTCGCTCGCTCACGAGCTTGCTCAGCCCGCGCCTAAACTCGAGAACCTTTCGATCGCCGCCGGAAAGGCTGTGATGCAGCACATCCGCGAAGTCATGGTGGTTCGCTATCGCGAACTCTACGGCACCACTCTCGGCGACCCGCGCTGGGTGGTCCGCGCCGATCTCGGCCGTGGCGTCGTCATGCACTTTTGGGGACTACCTCCCGCGCGCCGTCTACCGCTCCGGGCCTATGTCGCTGGGTACACTCTGAAAAACGGCGTTCCGATTAACTACATCGAAGCTATTGGACTCTGCGAATGGATCGAGGTCGGCTTCAACACCTTCTATACTTTTCGTCAAGGGGAGACTGCGTGGATCTACTCTCAGGCGCTGCGCTGCCTTCGCGCTCTGACAGCTGCGACATGCTTTTCGATCTATCCCTATCAGATCGGGCAGGACAACGACGAGGCTATCGACTCCGGCGCTTTCTGGTTTTACCGCAAGCTGGGTTTTCGGTCGGGACGCCCTGATCTCCAGCGGCTGTGCGAAAAGGAAGAAGAAAAAATAGCTGCCGATCCGCAATATCGTACGCCGCCGCGGACGCTCAGGCGCCTCGCCGAAGCCCATATGTTCTACGATGTTGGCCGGCTGGAAGAGCCCGGCCCCTGGGATAATTTCTCCATTCGCAACCTGGGCCTGTTCGTCAACCGTCGCATGGCGCGAGCGTTTAACGGCGACAGCCAAAAAATCCGCAAAGCATCTGTCGCCGCTGTGTCGCGAATTCTAAAGATCGAAACATCCCGCTGGACTCCTGCCGAACATCGATCGCTTGAGAACTGGTCACTCGTCCTGGCTCTAATTCCCAGCCTGGCCCGCTGGTCTTCCGACGAAAAGAATCAGCTGATCAGGATCATCCGCGCCAAATCGGCTCCGAACGAAATGTCTTACTTCCGACAAACCCAAAACCACGCACGTTTGAGAGAAGCTTTGTTGCATTTGGGCTCGAACGGGTAGCAATTCGGTTGCGGGTATCCGCGACAAGTTAGGGACGGACGATCTTCTGAGCCCCTGCGATCATCTGGTCAGGCGCGGTTCTAACCAAAGTCGCAGTCTGTCCGAAGTGGACTCGTCCCAGGCGCAGGGGAAAGCCGTGATAATGCGCGGCTCCCGCCGCGAGAACAGCGAGAGCGACAATTGTCGCGAGGAAGACCGCGACACGGCGCACTGGGCGGTCATGGTGCGGGGCGATGAGGGCGATGAGCGCGCCGACGATTAGGCCGGTGATTAAACCCCCGATGTGCGCGGTATTGTCGATGCCGGGGAGCGCAAATCCAAAGATCAGGTTGTAAAAGACAAATGCTCCGAGGCTGCGCAGCGTGCCCGAGAGGGCGGAACGCGGTACCGAAAACTCTCCTAACTTCAAGGCTGCGATCAAAGCGCCAGCGAGTCCGAAGATAGCTCCGGAGGCGCCAACGCTGGCTCGGTACGGATTCCACGCGGCGCTCGCGAGGCTGGCTCCGATGCCGCAGATGAGATAGATGGTGGCGTAGCTCCAGCGTCCATAAAGCGATTCGCAGAGTGCACCCAGATTCCACAGGCACCACATGTTAAATCCGATGTGAAGCAGCCCGCCGTGGACGAAGACGTTGGTCAGCAGCCGCCACCATTCGCCCGAGAACGTGAGCGCGCCTACGTTTGCGCCCCATTGAATGCTCTCGGGCATTGGGAACGCTTGAAGCGGATTGGCGAACGCGGCCGGATTGCCGGAAGCGAGCACCATGCCAAGAAATACCGCGGCATTGATGCCGAAGATTATCTGCGTGAGGCCGATGCTGGATTCGTGGCGAACCCAGGGCGTGGGCATGACGGTTTGCGGAGCATTGTCGGCGAGTTCACCACGCTGCTGGCCACATCGAATGCAGTTTGCCATGGAAAGTAAAGAGTATCAGCAGTTTGGGGTCAAATGAGGACACTGCGTTACCGGGGACCCCCAAACTCGACCGCGATGACGTCCGGGACGAACCCATCTCGAAGGCGTTTTCGGATAAGTTGCTCGTCAGCGAGCGTCTGCGGAGTCAGATGTCCGCTTTCTGCCGCTTCCTTATTAGGCCACCCGACGTACCCGCTCGTGACGTCCACGATGAGGCCAGCTTTCCGCAGCCTGTCTGCCGCCGCCTGGAGGTCTGAACTTTCGAGGTCTCCATCGAAATCGCCCCACCCGTCTCTCTTTGCTCCGGCAACAAGTTGCTCAAGCATGGCAATAGACGGAATCCTAGCCTGACCACGCGCGGCTTGAAGTGACCCGCCTGCGGATTGGGGCCGCCTCCAAATAAAGCGATAGCCATGTTGGAACTCCCCATCGTCGTATAGGTATCGACACCATTGAAACCACAGGGTCCACTCGGTTGAGGCGGGATCGTCAGTCGTGACTTCTCTGAGGACTTGTACGCGGGCCATTTAACCCTCCATTCATTCGTCGCACAAAAATGACAAATGCTAATGTGCATTAGATCATTAGTGCACATCGTAAGTCAATGCCGTAGGAGAGTGAGGGATTGCGTCGCCGGGTAGGCGTTGAATGGGCCATCGGTCGCAGCAGGTAGCACTGTTGTGCCATTGATCCATCCCATTGCGGGCGCTAGGCTGCCACGGCGGAGGTGCTGCCACATGCGTCGCAAGTCAGCTTGCTTTGTGTTGTTAGTGACTCTCGTCTGGGCGTGCCGTGCGGTGGCTGGTACGACGTTCGCAGAGGTGAAGAAGACATATTTGGGGAAGAAAGTCGTAATGGTAGGACCGCAAGTGTGGCACACCTCGGAGCAGCGAGGTGATCGCTTCGTGGAGTCGGAATTCCCATTTCTACCAGTGTCCTATAGTGGCCAGACTGCTACTGTTGTAACCGTGCAGCTAAACGGTTCGCGACGCGAGGGGAAGATGAACGCTCTGGGCGAGCCAATCCGCGAAGACTCCGTGGTTGACCCGTACTTCGATGTTGTCGTTCGCTTTGATGACGGTCGTTATGGGATGCTCACAGCTTATCCAGCGACGGCGCGAATTTCGCTGCGTCTTGTGGAGGAGCAACAAGCTCTCACTGAGCTTATTTCAAAGAACCAAACTTCTATTATTGGCGCAGACCTTTATGCGTGCCAGTATTCTCATCTTTACGAACCAGACTCTATGCTCGAAGAGATGACGGGCGACGGCGAGATCATTAAGCGACTTAAGTTTCCTCGAGCACCGCTCCTGAGGCCGCTGAAAGTGACTGCTGCTAAGTACGTCGCCGCCAATGAAGTTGTGATACTCAAGCTCCAGTTACCGGATGGCGCGGATGCCTTGGCTGTCTCCGATATGAGGGTACCTCCCCACCGGGATGAGGCAGGACATTCGAGCCCGCTGGACCGGGTTGCAGGCTTCCTTTCTGACCAGTATTCCGAAAGACTTTACCTCGAAGGAAATTCAGGCGATCCAAAAGGCTGAAATTTTCCGCGGCATGGATAGGGGAGCTTTGGAGTGTGCCTTGGGGTTTCCCAAGAAGGAAAATGATTGGGGAAAGAACGGCTTACAACTTATCTATTCCGATACCTTCATTGTTTATCTGAACCATGATGGTAAGCTCGAAGACTGGCAGAGCCTTGGTCGATAGGCTGGGAGTTCCAAGTCCAATGTTGGTCTTTCCGTCTCAGTGAATTGTCTTCGTCTTCCGCGACATGTAATCCATCAGCAGATACTGCCCAAGCGTGTAAGGCGTGGTGAAGTAGGCTTTGCCGCGGCACATCTCAGTTACTTTCTGAACGAATTGCACCAAGCCGTAATCTGAGGCGAGCATGAAAGTATTGATCAGCACGCCGGCACGCTTGCACTTCGAAACCTCTTCGAGCGTTTGGCTCACCACCAGCGGGTCGAGGCCGAAGGCGTTTTTGTAAATGCGTCCGTCCTCGAGAGTGAGAGCGGAGGGCTTGCCGTCGGTGATCATGACAATCTGCTTCATGTCTTTTCTTTGCCGCTGCAGAATGCGCTGTGCCATGCGCAGGCCTTCCCGTGTGTTGGTGTAATAAGGTCCGACCTTGACGCGGGCTAGCTGCGAGAGCGGGACTTCTTCGGCGGAGTCGTGAAAGAGCACCAGCGAGAGCGAGTCGCCGGGATATTGCGTGCGAATTAGGTGCGAAAGGGCCATGGCGACTTTTTTCGCCGGAGTGAAGCGGTCTTCGCCGTAGAGGATCATCGAATGCGAGCAGTCGAGCATCAGAACGGTGGCGCAGGAAGATTGGTACTCGCACTGATGAACCTGCAAATCGGAGTACTCAATGTTGAGCGGCAGGGTGAGGCCTTCCCGCTGAATCGCGTTCGAAAGCGTGGCCGTGATGTCGAGGTTGAGCGTGTCGCCGAACTCGTATGTGCGGGACGCGCCGTTGGCTTCGATGCCAGTGGCTAGATCGCGGGTGTCGTGGCGTCCGAAGCTGGATTTGCCGAGCGAGCCGAGCAGGTTGCGCAGAGACTTGAAGCCGAGGAAGTCGAGGCTCTTGTCGGTGATTTCGAATTTCGCCTGCTGCTGACTCTCCCCGACTTGGCCGCCGACACCGGAGGGGCGCGAGGGATCCGGGGGCTGGTCGATTGAAATGTAGTCTTCCTGCTGCATACGCTCGATCAGCTTTTCGATCAGTTCGTCGAGTTCACCATCGGCGGCCATTTGTTGCAGACGTTCGCGCATTTCTTCGTCGAATTGATCGCCTTCCATCAGGGCCTGTTCGATTGCGCGGCGCAGGTCGTCGAGAGTTTGTTCACCCTCAGGCATTTCGTACCACATGTCGCTCTGGAAGCCGCTCTGCAGCAGGTAATCAGAGAGCGCGCTGAGCAGGTCTTCCATGCTCATCTCGCCGGCGGCGTCGGGAACGTATTTGCTGTAGCGGATGCGCTTCATAAAACAGTGGCCAGCGGCCAGTGATCAGCGGCCAGTAAAAACAAGACCGGGTTTTCCTGACCACCGGCCACTGATCACTGTCCACTTTTTAATTAAACTGCCTTCTCTGCCGGTACGGTGGTTCTTCCTTGTCGAAACTTTTTTCGCGCTGCGGTTCGGGCTTTTTCTCTCCCGCCTTGAATACTCGCTCTTCGTTCCGGCCGATGCGTTTGTGCGCGTGTAAGCCTTCGAGGATGAACTCGGCGGCCGAGACCTGCTGTTCAGGGCTTTCTTCCCGCGAGACGCCAAGTGGGCCGAGCTTGTCGATGAGGCCCTGAATTTCTTTGAGATTTTCGAGCGCTTCGGCGGCGGAGATCGAATCCGACAACTGGATTTCTCCGCCGAGGTCGAACCACTGCACGATCTGCTGCACGTTGGCGCCGGTAAAATATTCGTCGTAGGTTTTCGCGATCGCGGTCCGTATCAACTCGCGCGATACATGATCGGCGCCTTTCATTTCGCCTTCGTATTCGAGTTCGAGTTTGCCCGTGATCGCAGGCAAGGCGGCGTAAATGTCGCTGACGCGGGGCACGACGAGTTTTTCGTCGTTGCGCAGAGCGCGGCGCTCGGCGTTTGAAACGACATTCTCCATCGCGCTGATCGGCAGGCGCTGGCTGACGCCGGAGCGCTTATCGACTTTCTTATCTTCGCGGGCCGCGAACGCGATGCGCTCGATCACCTCTTGAATATACCCAGGAAGCTGCAACGCCTGCCCGTTGCGGCCGGTCCAGGCCTCCTGCGCGGTGATGGCGATGCCTTCCTCGACCGTCGCGGGGTAATGTGTACGAATCTCAGATCCGATGCGGTCTTTCAGTGGAGTGATGATTTTTCCGCGAGCGGTATAGTCCTCTGGATTCGCACTGAACACAATCGCCAGGTCGAGCGGCAGGCGAATGGGATAGCCCTTAATCTGCACGTCGCCCTCTTGCATGATGTTGAACAATCCGACCTGGATTTTTCCGGCGAGGTCGGGAAGTTCGTTGATGGCAAAGATGCCGCGATTGGCGCGGGGAAGCAGGCCGTAGTGAACCGTGAACTCGCTAGAGAGTTCGTGGCCGCCGCGCGCCGCCTTGATGGGATCGATGTCGCCGATGAGGTCGGCGATCGTCACGTCGGGGGTGGCGAGTTTTTCCACGTAGCGGTCGTCGGGCGTGAGATAGGCGACGGGAGCGGCGTCGCCGAGGCGGGCGACTTCTTCGCGGCAACGGCGGCAAATGGGGGCGTAGGGATTGTCGCGAATCTCGCATCCCGCGAGGTAGGGCATGTGAGGATCGAGAAGCGTTGTAAGGGCCCGCAGGATGCGGCTTTTGGCCTGGCCGCGCAGGCCAAGCAGAATAAAATTGTGCCGCGACAGGATGGCATTCACAATTTGCGGAACAACGGTATCGTCGTAGCCAACGATGCCGGGGAAGATACCGGCGCCGTCATGTTTGTGCAGGCGCGCGATCAGATTCTGGCGCAGTTCGTCCTTCACGCGGCGCGTTCGCAAACATGCTTCGGAAAAAGTGCTGCGGCGCAATTCGCCAAGCGTGAGCGGAAGACTCATGAAAAGAACCCCCAGAACGAATACTTTTCTGGATTATACGCGGAAGAGCGGGCTTCGGGCTTCAGCGAAAATCGGCGTCCGGCCTCCGGTTTCCGGAAGCCCGAAGCCGAGTTTTAGTGGACGTGGCCGTTGCCGCCAGCCTTTTCTCGAGCGCTGGCGGCGCGGCGAAGATTGGGGATGATGGTTTCGAGATAAGAAATGAGTAGGGTAAGACGTTCAGGCTCGGAGCGCAGGGCGAGCAACTTCTGTTTGAAATCCAGATCGAGGGGCAGAGAGCCGGCAAGATAGAAGGACAATGTTTCAGGGTCGGCGGCAGAGAGATCTTGTTTGGCGCCAGCAATAGTGAGGAGTTCGGAATGCAATTCGATGGCGCGCGCGGACTCCTCCCGCGACGGGGTTCCGGGTTCGTCGTCGATCATCAGAACTTCCGCTTGCAGGAAGGACCGTTTCTGATTGACCCGCAACAGTTCGAAGCGCATGCGACCCTCGGTGACTAAGTCTAGACGTCCGTCGGGATACTCTTTCACAACGGTGACGATTTCCGCAGTACATCCTACGTCGGCCAGACCCTGCTCAACTGCGCGTACCACGCCGAAATGGCGATGCTGCGAGAGGCATTCGCCAATCATTTCTTTGTAGTGCGGCTCAAAAATGTGCAAGGGGAGCGGAGTTCCGGGGAACAGAACCACGTCCAGCGGGAACAGGGGCAGAAGGGCGTCCAAGAAGTCTCCGGCTTAAGCGTGGCGAATCGGCGCAGAATGCCCACGCCATCCTGATTGTAACGCAGCGCTTGACTTATCAAGTTGCGGGAGAATAGAAGCAGTCATGGAACTTGCCGGGAAGATCGTGGTGGTGACGGGCGCTTCGATGGGAATCGGCGAAGCGATTGCTAGGAGTTTTGCCGATCAAGGGGCCAGCGTAGTGATGCTGTCGCGCGACGCGGGCCGAGTGGAAGCGGCGCGAGGGCGTGTAGGGCACGGCGAGAGAACACTCGCGCTGCCCTGCGATGTCAGGCACCGCGAGGATATTGACCGCGTGATCGGCCTGACGTTGCATCACTTCAAGCGCATCGACGTGTGGGTGAACAATGCGGGGCACGGCCTGCTGGATTCAGTGGCGCAGATGGATATGGCGGCGTGCCGGGAAATGTTTGACACCAATCTGTTCGGAGCAGTCGGCGCGATGCAGGCAGTGATTCCGGTGATGCGGCAGCAGGGTGGGGGCACGATCATCAACATATCCAGCGTGGCGGGGCACATTCCTATCCCGTTTCACGCAGCCTACAGTGCGACCAAGTTTGCGCTGAATGCCATGGGCAAGGCTGCGGGGGTGGAATTGAAGAAGGATGGGATTCATGTGCTCACGGTTTGTCCCGGATACGTGCGGACTGCTTTTGGCGAGAATGCGATTCGTGGAAATGAGTTGAAGAAGGTGCGTCCCAGCTCGGTGAAGGGGATCACCGCCGAGCGCGTGGCCCAGGCTACGATGCGAGGATATCTGAAACGAAAGCGGGAAGTGATCGTGCCTTGGACGATGTATGTGCCGGTAAAGATCTATCAGCATTTTCCTGGACTGGTGGAATGGGCGATGGGGCGGATGGCGGGATGAAAGTTCAACCCGATCTTCCCGCTGCTAGACGGGAGTTGTCAGTTCCTTCAGGATCGCCTGAATATGCAACGCTGCGCAATCGACGAAGGGAAAGTCGGTGTTCGCATCATCGAAGAGCAGAGCGAGATCCGTACCTGCAAGAATGATCGTTTCGACTGCATCGCGCTTCATGAGCGCACGGGCAATAGCAGTTAGGCCTTTTCGCTGTTCCTCCAGTCCTTTTCCCGTTCGAGCGAGTTCGATATAGGTTTCGTGGATGTAATCCACCTCGTGTTCCTTAGGCCTGACAATGTCGACCTCGGTCACTGCGCCGAAGATCTCCGATTCGATGACATAGCGAGTTCCAAAAACAGCGACACGTTGTATCCTCTGCGCTGCAAGTTCGCGAACCAGAGGTTGGAAAATGTCCAACACCGGCAATGGAGAAATTGCGACAAGTTGGCGGATGCAGAAATGCGGAGTGACTGCGGGAATCGCAACCATCTCCGCTCCGGCGGATATTAGTCGCCGGATGAAGCCGTTCAAATATTCGGCCAGGCCGTCGCGATCATCGGTCTGAACATGGCCGAATACGCGAGACGTTTCAGCGTGGACAATTACAATCTCAGGCGAGCGGTTTTGCGCCTCAAGCGCTCTTGCCACCTTTTCGTAATAGTGAATGGTGGCTCCGACGCCAAGTCCACCGATGAGGCCCAAGCAACGCGCTGAATTCATGGGATGGGATTTGCGTTCCCCTCGGTTGCAACTAACGATTATCCCATCTCGGCCAGCATCGCTTCCATCTCTCCTTGAGCGTGCAGGTTGCCGGTGCGGCGGGCGGAGGCGATGCCATCGGTGAGCATGATCTTGGCTTCGGCGAGTCGGTCGGCGCGGGCCAGCGTTTGCGCGGCCATGAAATATCCGGGAGTGTAGTCAGGACTGGCCTTGAGCAGAATGGAGAATTCCGCCAGCGCGCGGTCGAGATCGCCCTGTTTTGAGTATTCCATCGCCAGACCGTAGCGAGCGAAACTGTCGTTGGGGTTCTGCGTGAGGATGTCGTTGAGGGCGGCGATGCGGTCCATAAGAAATTTATCAATCTCCACGTGAAATGAGGTTACTACAGAATCGCATTCTGTTCGCGGATTGCTTGCACTTGGCATGTTTCTTGGCGACTGAGTAGAATGTTCGGTCCTCGACATTTCATGCACTACAGGAGTGTGCCGGTGGCGTGTCCGTTTTTTCTGCCGATGGAGAAGTTAGCGGGAGGAACCTGGCTGCACGCCGAGCGGCTTCCGCTCGGATGCGGATGGAGTGGGCGCTGCACGGCGCCTGGCCATGATGGTCAGGTTCCAACGCAGGAGGAATTGACGGAATTCTGCAACCTGGGATATGCGGAAAGTTGCCGGCGGCTTCCAGTTGAGCGAATTTGGGACTCGGTGCGATTCGGCGCCAGAACTTTGCCAGATGGCAAGAGTAAGTTTGGCGGGAGCATTCGAGTTCGCTACGTGTGCGAGCGTAGGCATCGTCCTGTAGAGCATGGCGAGCTGGAATTTAACGCGGACGAGGCGCGGTGGGAAAAACGGCATCACGACACTCGCGTGCAGCGGATGGCAGAATGCTTTCTGACAGCGTACGTTGAAAAAAGGAAGTGCCGAGAAACCGCGCGGGCTGCAAGTTGAGCTGACGCGTTCCGGCAAGACATGAGGACTGAAAGGCGTTATGAGCGAAGACACGCTAGAGCCACGTTCGGTACGGGACTCGCAATCGGAGATGGCGGAAATTGTTCTGCCGAACGATGCCAACCCTCTGGGCGCATTGCTCGGCGGGCGGTTGATGCACTGGATCGATCTGGCGGGAGCGATGGCGGCTCACCGCCACTCGCGAAGTTACGCGGTGACGGCTTCGGTGGATCACATTGATTTCCTGGTGCCCGTGAGGGTCGGGGACCTGGTCATTCTGAAGTCGTCGGTGAACCGCGTCTTTCATACATCAATGGAAGTCGGCGTCAAAGTTTTTGTTGAGAATTATCTTGCGGACACGGCGCAGCACGTTGCCTCCGCCTACCTCACCTTTGTGGCGGTCGACGCAAAGGGAAACCACTTGCAGGTCGCGCCTGTGATTCTTGAGACGGACGAGCAGAAACGCCGCTATGACGACGCGGGGCGGCGGCGCGAGATCCGCCGAGCGGAACTGGAAAGACGGCGCAAGGCAAGGTAGTGGCGCAGTGATGGTGATCGATCCGCTGTATAATCCTAGGTGTTCGACCCATCCTGATTTCATCTTTGGAGTGTGATCCCTTGAATGCTCATATGCCGTCTCATCCCGGGCAAGCCGCGCCGGGGCCACAGCCGTTGCCGGGAGTCGATGCGATCATCGCCGTGGGCTCAGGCAAGGGCGGTGTGGGCAAGACCACGCTCTCGGTGAATTTGGCAGTCGCGCTGGCCAAGATGGGACACAAGGTAGGCTTGCTCGACGCCGATGTGTACGGGCCGAATGTTCCGCTGATGCTGGGGTTGAGTGGGCAACCGAAGATGGTGGGGGAAAACCGCATCGAGCCGCTGCAAGCGTTTGGCCTGAAGGTAATTTCCGTGGGATTTCTCAATCCCGGAGACAAGCCGATCATCTGGCGCGGTCCCATGCTGCACCAAATCGTGAAGCAGTTCCTGGGACTCGTCGAGTGGGGGCATCTCGACTACATGGTAGTCGACCTGCCACCCGGGACGGGCGACATCGCGCTGTCACTGGTGCAGTCAGTGCCGCTGACGGGCGCGGTAGTGGTCTCGACTCCGTCCGACGTTTCGCTGCAGGACGCCCGCAAAGCAATCGAAATGTTCCGGCAGATGAAAGTGGATCTGGTCGGCGTAGTCGAGAACATGAGCTATTTTGTGTGTCCGCATTGCAACCACGAGATCGACATTTTCTCGCGCGGCGGCGCGGAGAAGATGGCGCAGCAGTTCAGCGTGCCGTTTCTCGGGAGCATCGAACTCGACCCTGAAGTGCGCAAGTCCGGCGACGGGGGGAAGCCGGTCGTATTAGAAGGCGAAAATTCGCCGCACGCCAAGTCGATCTTTGCTTTCGCACGCAAGGTTGCGGAGCGCGTGGGCGAGATCAAGGCGGGCGAGTCAGCCAGCGTGATTCAGATTCAGTAATTAAAGCTTAAAACACAGAGGACACTGGGGAACACAGGCAGGTCCCTCTGTGCAACCCTGCGTCCTCCGTGTTTAGGTTTCTCGCCGTTTCGTGAACCTCGAAATCCGCCAAACGGCATCTACTTCGCCATCCTTCAGGATCATCTCCGCCATCATCTCTCCCAGCGCTGGCCCGTGCTTGAAGCCATGTCCCGAGCCGCCGCCGAGCAGCCAGACGTTCTCCATTCGCGGATGTCGATCTATGATGAAGTGGCTGTCGGGCGTTTGCTCGTATTGGCAGACGCGGGTCTCGATCAGCGGGGCGTCTTGCATAGCGGGAAAGCGGAATGCGATATATTCACGAATGCGCTTTAGCGTTGCCGGGCTAACCACTCGTTCGCCATTCGTAGGATCGAATGGGCCGCCACGCGTGTCGTCGGCCACTTTGAAACCGCGGTGATCGCTGCCAGGGATGCCGTAGAAGAAGCGCCTGCCGTGGTCGCCCCACACCGGAAGATGAGCATCGCTGAAGCGCGAGTCTCCCGCGGGCGGCCCGAAGAAAAAAATGTCCTGCTTGGTGGGACGGATAACCTTGGCAAGAGTCTCAGGAAACAATTTTCCCAGCCACGGGCCGCAGGCGAAGACGTAATGGTCGGCCTTAAGCCGCGAGCCGTCGGAAAGCGTCAAAGTGCTAAGCGGTGCATCCTCCAAACCCTTACCGGAGACTGCGACCTGCCGATACGTGCCGCCTTCGGCGATAAACGTATCGACCACGGCCTGACAACTGGCGCGCGCGTCAAGGTATCCGCATTCGGGCTCGAAAATTCCCCAACGAACGTCGGCGAAGTTAACCTGCGGCCAGCGTTTTTTCATCTCCGCCGTGGAGAGTTCCTGAAACTTGATTCGGGCCTGACGCAGCACATCGATCGAGCCGCGTTCGTACGTATCATTGCGGCTGCTTACCATCCACAGCACACCGGTACGATGCAAGACCTGCCGTTTCCAACGGTGTTCGTATTCGGTCCACAGCTTGAGTGCGCGAGCAGCCAGTTCCGTGTAGGGCTGATCGGGGCCATAGGTTCCGCGCATGATGCGGGTTTCGCCCCCCGACGACGCGCGCGAGTTGCCCGGACCCCAGGCGTCGAGCAAGGTGACGCGGGATCCGCGTTCGAGGAGACGAAGAGCCGTCCAGCCGCCGAAGGCGCCCGCTCCGACCACCGCGATGTGCGGTTTGGATTTCATATCGATTCGTTCCGCATGGTGGGGACTCTGAGGATACGCGGAAATCAGCCCAGTGAGGAAGATGCGAGGAAGATTCGGGCGGACCGGAGCGCTTGGCCATCTTTGCGGTCCTTGACAGGACGCCAGACCGTTCCTAGAATCCAAGCAGGACGCGGGTTTGCGTCTTAAGCTAAGTTTCTGCATCTAAAATACTTAGCCGGAGAGGTTTGGCGGTTGCACGTCCGGATGACTCCCCAACGCGAAATGCCATCTGATCCCAATATCGGCAAGCGGGAACGCGAAGTTCTCACTGCGATCGTGGAGACTTTTATTTCCACGGGCGAGCCGGTGGGTTCGCGCACGCTGTCGCGAACGAGCCGCGAAGGGCTGAGTCCGGCAACGATTCGCAACGTGATGGCGGATTTATCGGACGCCGGCTTTCTGGAGCAGACGCACTCCTCTTCAGGGCGCATCCCGACCACAGACGCGTACCGTTACTACGTGGAGCAGATCACGGGAACGGCGAAGTTGGCGCCGCAGGAAGAAAGCATGATTGCCGAGTCGCTGGCGGGCATCAGCGACGTGCAGGAGTTCATGGAGCGCACCTCTCATGTGCTCTCCCTGATTTCCCGCAACGTGGGTGTTACCGTGGCCAGCAGCGGCGCTAAAAACGCTCTCGAGCATGTCTACTTCTCCCGCCTTGGCGATCAGAAGGTGCTGGCGGTGCTGGTAACGCGATCGGGTTTAGTGCGCGACCGTGTTCTAAGACTAGATCTGCCGCAGGCGGAGCTCGATCTCGCGGCAAGGTATATTAACGAGAATTTTCGCGGCTGGACGATGGAATCCATGCGAGCTGAACTTGCACGGAGGATTGAACAGGAACGCAGCGAGTACGATCGACTGATGAATTCGATCGAGCAGCTCTACAAGCAGGGCGCGCTCGCCGCTGAAGCGGGTACGCAGGTAGTGTTCGTAGAAGGCGCGGCAAATCTGGTGACCGGCCAGGAGGATCGCAAGCGTCTGCAGGAACTGCTGCAGACTCTGGAGGAGAAGGAGAAAGTCGCGAAACTCCTTGGGGCATATCTCGATGTGAGGCAGGAGGCCGTGCGGGTGGTAATCGGTCTGGATGACGCGCTGCCTTCCATGCAGAATTTCGTGCTGATTGGAGCCCCGGCGCGCTCCGGTACTGATATGGTCGGCTCGCTGGCCGTGATCGGCCCGACGCGGATGGATTATCAGCACACCATGACGGCGGTCTCCTACATTGCCCGCCTTTTTGACAAGATCCTGAATGAATCGGAGTAATCAGTGGTTATGAGTAAAGGAAATGGAAGATCAGAAGGAAGATCCGAAGCGGAGAAGGCCACGCTCGATCTGGAACATGAACTGCCTCCGTCCGACGGCGGGAATGACAGCGCCGCGCAGTCGCCGATGAGTCGTGAAGCGTCTGCTCCGGAAACGGAATTGCAGAAGTTAAAAGCGGAGCGCGACTCGCTGGTCGACCGGCTGGCGCGGGCGCAGGCTGAATTTGAGAATGTGCGCCGCCGGGCGGCTAAGGAACAGCAGGAGTTTCGCGACTACGCCGTGGCCGACGCCATGAAGTCTCTGTTGCCGGTCGTTGATAGTCTGGAGCGCGCTTTGCAAGTTAAATCCGATGCAGCTGAATTGCGCAGTGGAGTAGAACTGATTTACAAGCAACTGCAAGCCGCGCTGACCAGGCTTTCGGTGAACGCCATCGTTTCAAACGGCGAAACGTTTGATCCGCGTTACCACGAGGCGATCGAGATGGTGGAGACCAGCGAAGCTCCCGACCATCAGGTAATCGAGGAGTTGCAGCGCGGCTACAAATTCAAGGATCGGCTGCTGCGGCCTGCGATGGTGAAGGTGGCGAAGAATCCCTGAAATAGGTAAGAGCGAAATAAAAAACTGAGCTTCCAACCCAGCCGTGTTTCTCATTTCTAAATGAAGGTAGGACGCCTATCCTGGCCACGAACGCAAAACGCGATTATTACGAAGTGCTTGGAGTAAGCCGCACGGTCACCGAAGTGGAGTTGAAGAGCGCTTACCGGAAGCTCGCCATGCAGCACCATCCCGACCGGAATCCGAACAATCCGGACGCGGAAGAACGATTCAAGGAGGTCACCGAGGCGTACGCGATACTGGCTGACTCCGAGAAGCGCTCTCTCTATGACCGTTACGGACATGCTGGAGTGGGCAGCGCAGCGGGCCCCGGAGGCGGTTTCGATGCCACCGTGTTCCAGGATTTTGGCGACATCTTTGGCGAGTTCTTCGGCTTTGGGGATGCGTTCGGCGGCGGAGGCCGGCGCCGCAGTCGGGTGCAGCGGGGCGCGGACCTGCGCGAAGACTTAACCATCGAGTTCGAAGAAGCTGCGTTCGGCACGGAGACGCGCGTGATGGTGCGGCGTCACGAAGCCTGCGAGGATTGCCGGGGTTCGGGAGCCGCGCCGGGCAAGGGCCCCACAACTTGCAAGTCGTGCGCTGGTCGGGGGCAGGTGCGGTATCAGCAGGGGTTCTTCAGCATCGCGCGCACGTGTCCCTCATGCCAGGGCACGGGCAACGTGATTACCGATCCGTGCCCGAAGTGCAAAGGCGAAGGCCGGATGCTGCGGCAGCGGTCCGTGGATGCGAAGATTCCGGCGGGCGTGGAAGACGGCACCAGGATCCGATTTAGTGGCGGCGGCGAAGCCGGCCCCTTCGGAGGGCCGGCTGGCGATCTCTACATCGTGCTGCATGTGAAGGAGCATCCATTTTTTGTGCGGGAAGGGAATGATCTGCACTGCGTGGTTCCGCTATCCGTAACGCAGGCGGCCATGGGGGCGGAGATTCGCGTGCCCACACTGGAGGGCGAGCATGTGCTCAAGATTCCCGATGGAACGCAGCCCGGAACCACATTTCGCATTCGTAACAAGGGTGTGCCGGTGCTCAACGGACACGGCAAGGGCGACCTCTATGTGGAAGTGCGGGTGCAAATTCCGAGCAAGCTGAGCAAGCGCCAGAGGGAACTGCTGCAGGAACTGGAGACCACAACAAAGGTAGATAATCAGCCCATGATGCGGTCGTTGCTCGGCAAAGTGAAGGATATGTTCGGTTGAAGCAGGTTTGCGTGTTGAGATTCGTATCAGGATACGCCTTCAGGCGTATCGTCAGCGCGACTCCTTAATTGCGCCTTCAGGCGCCGCCCGCTTGCATTCCCATGACACGCCGCCGCTGGATTGCTGACGAAGTCTCGGGCGATCGCGCCTCCCTGACCGGCGATCATGCGGATCATTTGATCCGCGTGCTGCGCGCTCGAGTCGGAGACCATTTTGATATTGCGACGGGCGCGGCCGTGCGGAGGGGGCACATTACTTCTATCAGCCACGGCCGCGTCGACTTTGAGCTGAGCGAAGAGATTCCCGGTGACCGCTTGAGCGAAATCACGCTCGCGCTCTCTATTTTCAAGTTTGATCGCATGGAGTGGGCGATTGAGAAGTGTACGGAGCTCGGCGTATCGCGAATTGTGCCTGTAATCGCGCATCGGACGGATTCGCATCTGGCAGCCGCTTCGGCGAAAAGGATAGAGCGTTGGCAGAGGATTGTCCGGCAGGCGTCGGAGCAATCGCGCCGCGTCGTGCCTCCGGAGATCGCTGCGCCCATCAAAGTTGCGGAAACACTGAAACTTCCGGGGACACTGCGGATATTGCTGTCAGAAGTGGAAGAGCGAACTCTGCTGCGCGACGTTGTCAAATCTGACGTCCAGGACACTGTTGCTGTGGCGGTTGGTCCCGAGGGCGGCTGGACCGGCGACGAACTGCGCTCGTTTCAGCAAGCCGGGTGGATTTCAGCTTCGCTGGGCAACACGATTCTACGGGCCGAAACGGCGGCAATCGCCGCCACCGCGATTGTGGCTTCCGCTTTGGCGTCGTACTAAGTCCTCTTTAAGCTTGTCCCCTGCGCGCGGCTGGTCGTGGTGATATTCTGAGCCGCGATGGCCGTCTCCAAATCAAAAGTTCAACCAGCGCCGTTTATTCCCGACGATCGCCAGCGCGAGGCGATCGAGCATGTTTACGGACCAATGCTGGTGGTGGCGGGAGCCGGAACCGGAAAGACTTCCGTATTGATCCATCGCATTGCTCACTTAGTAGAGCTGGGGCATGCCAAGCCGGAAGAGGTGCTCGCGCTTACTTACACTGTTGCTTCTGCCGGAGAGATGCGCGACCGAGTGGGCGCGCTTCTCGGCAAAGAAATTCATGCCACAACATTTCACGATTACTGTTTCGACCTGCTTACCCGCGCCGGGAAGAAGTTTGACGTTCTCGATGAATGCGATCTTTGGATTTACTTGCGCAAGCGGGTTCATGAGCTTCGCCTGGAACACTATGTCCGCGCGGCGAATGTGGGACAGTTTCTGCGCGACTTGTTGGGTTTCGTAAGCCGCTGCCACGACGAACTGGTAACGCCGGAACGATATGCGGAATACGTTGCGCGCCTCGAGCGCGGCGAACTGCCAATCCCTCGCGTCGCGAAGTCCAAAGATCAGCTGAGCGATTCGGAGGTGATCGCACGTTGCCGGGAGATTGCCAGGGTATTTGATACAACCGAGCGCTGGCTGCGCGAGGAGAACCTGGGCACCTTCGGACATATGATTACCCGGGCGCACGGATTGCTGGCGAGCGACGAAAAGTTGCTGGCCGCGGAACGCGTCCGTAACCGATTTCTTCTGGTCGACGAATTTCAGGACGCTAACTTCGCGCAGATCAAGATTCTGGCGACGCTGGCAGGCGCGGATGCGAACGTCTTTGCCGTTGGAGATCCGGACCAGGCCATCTACCGTTTTCGAGGGGCGTCCAGCGCTGCGTTTCATCTGTTCCGTCGGCATTTTCCTCAGACGGGGCTGGTCGTGCTCGGCAAGAACCGGCGCTCGACCACTCCCATTCTCCAGTGTGCGTTTGCCGTCGTCGACAGGAACCCTCCCGTGTTCGCGGCGGGTGAGCGCGCATTTGCCTACCGCCGAACGCCTTTGCAGTCAGCACGGGAGGAGCAAGCGCAGAACGAGGGAAAAGCGCTGGCCACGTTTCCCGTAGAGACGATTTCTTTCGCCGGGAAAGATGCGGAGGCGCCCGACGTCGCCAGCCTCATTGCAGAGACGCATCGGCGTTCACATTGCAGGTGGAAAGATTTCGGCGTCCTCTATCGGTCTCACATTCATCGCGATGAAGTCGTGCAGCAATTGGCCGAGCGAGGAATTCCATTCTCCATTGAAAATATGGACGTGAGCGACACGCCCGAAGTGCGGGATTTGTTTGCCTGCGTCGCGGTGGTGGTGGACCTCGCCTCCGATGCGAATTTATTTCGGGTGGCGGCCTTGCCGCAGTTCCAAATGGATCCTGAACAGCTCCGAGCTGCGTTGCGGGCGATTGCGAAAGAATCGAAGGACGGAGTAACAATCTCGCTTGCTTCAGTGCTGGACACGGTAGCCGGCGGCCGCGCGGTGCTGGATTGCGTGCGCTCGGCGCGCGATGAAGTGAACCGCAAACAGGCGAAGACGCGCATGGCCTTGCAGTTGATCGGAATGCATTTTCAGCTCGACATTCATTCGCCGATCGTGCAGGCGGCTCTGAAGTTTGCTGGCGAGTGGGAAAGCAAGGCAATCACCAAGACCAAAGAACTGGGCGAATGGCTCGAATACCTGAGTTACTTTCGCGAGGCGAACGGGGTGATCCCGCTGGCATCGAACGACGATGAAGATGCCGTGCGCCTCATGACTGCGCACGGAGCCAAAGGACTTGAGTTCGCGCATGTTTTCATTCTTCGCGCTAACAGCGGTACGTTCCCTGCAAGCTATCGCGAGACGCTGGTCGAGTATCCCAGGGAATTGCGCGATCCGGACTCCGCCGCGGCGGGCGATGACAAGACGCTCAACGATCAGGAGGAGCGACGGCTCTTCTACGTTGCGATGACCCGTGCCAAGGATTCACTGCACATCTATGGGAAGCAGGGAATCGGCCGCGACAAAACGCCGGCTGGGCTGATGCGCGAACTGATGATCAATCCCGGGCTGCGGCCCTGGCTCAGATCTCGGCCGGCACTTCCATCGCAGCCTGAGTTGATCGAGATCGCAGCGGCGGCGGATTCCGTTCGTCCCGAAGGCTCCCAGTTGGCGGCGTGGCTCGCTCTCCCCGCAGTCGACGGACTGGAGGCGAGATTGAGCGCAACGGCGGTGGAGTCTTACGAGACTTGTCCTTTGCAGTTCAAGTTCGAGCGCGAGTGGAAATTGTCGCGGCAACTCCACGCCGCCGTGCAGTATGGCGCCGCCATGCACCGGGTCCTGCGCACGTACTACGATTCTGTTCGCCTGGGAAGGACCAAAAGCGACGACGAAGTGCTGCAGCTTTTTCGTGACGACCTGGCTGTGTCCGGAATTCAGGACGAATATCAACGAGACTTGTACCTGGAACAAGGCGCGGAGCAATTGAAAGACTTCCTGGAAGGGACGCGCTCAACTTCTGCCCCGGAGGTCCTCCACACAGAAGAATGGTTCGATGTGCAAATCGCAGGGACGAAGGTTACTGGACGAATCGACCGAATGGACCGCGCCGCCGACGGCAGCGTCGCAATCGTGGACTACAAAACGGGCAAGGCTCGATCGCAGGAAGACGCGGACACGAGCCTGCAGCTTTCCATCTATGCGATGGCTGCCCGCGAGAAGTGGGGATATCATGTGGGCGAATTAGTGTTTCATAATCTCGAAGGGAACGTTTTGGTCTTATCGAAGCGCACGGAGTTTCAACTGGCGGAAGCGCGCGAACGAGTGCGGGACGCCGCGACCGGCATTGCCGCCGGAAACTTCGAACCGAACATTGGCTTTCACTGCAACTTTTGTGCATTTCGCGGATTGTGTCCCGCGAGAGAGAAGCAGGTTCCGAATCTCGCCCGAAATGCGGCGACAGAGTGAAGGATTTCGATTGGCCGGTTACGGCAATACCCGCGCAAAAACTTAGGGGACGCTTTCCGCGTCCCCTTTTGTCGACTTCGTACTGACTTTCTTAATGCTTCTTTTTCTTCTTTGCCTTTTTCTTGGTTGCCATTGTTTCTATTCTCCCTTTCCATTTCTCATGGAAAAATCTGCAACGATCAATTGTTGCAACTAATTGATTGTATAGAGTTAATGAAAAATGAAGTCAAGAAAAAAATGCACGCGATGAACGAGCGTTGTTGTACCAAAGTCACAGAGTGATGAGCAATGAAGAAGAAAATCTTGCCTCGGTGAATGAAAACGCGCCGCGAGCATGCGATGACGAGAGATTTAAGATGCGCCGATCCACGAAATGCTGTCTCTCCCTGGTTGCTCGGCAAGCAAGCGACACTGCGAGGAACGATTGATGGGAACTTCATCAAAGTTGCACCTTGCAGCATCTATAATGGGGGTGCGAAATCATCGCGGGAGCATGATCAATGGCGGCTTTTGATGATGTTGTCATTATTTCCGGTTGTCGCACTGCGGTGGGAAAATTTCAGGGGGCTCTCGCCGACTCGAGCGCTCCACAACTGGGCGCGGTCGTGGTGCGTGAGGCGGTGAAGCGCGCAGGATTAAATTCCGATCAGGTCGACGAGTGCATCATGGGCAACGTGCTGCCGGCTGGACTCGGACAGAATCCGGCACGACAAGCGGCAATCTTCGGCGGATTGTCTCCCGCAACAGGTGCCATGACAATCAACAAGGTTTGCGGTTCAGGATTGAAAGCGGTCGCTCTGGCCGCACAAGCGGTGCAGACGGGAAACAGCTCGATCGTGGTAGCGGGCGGCATGGAATCGATGACGAACGCTCCCTATCTGCTGCCGCAGGCGCGCAAGGGATATCGCCTCGGCAACGGGCAGGTGATCGATTCCATGGTGCACGATGGACTCTGGGACATTTACAACGACTATCACATGGGCATCACCGGCGAGAATGTTGCGGAAAAATACGGCATCAAGCGCGAAGAGCAGGATGAGTTTGCCGTAAGCTCGCATCGCAAGGCCGTAGCCGCCATGAAGGAGTGCCGGTTCAAGTCGCAGATCGTACCCGTAGAAATTCCTTCGAAGAAAAAAGGTGAGGCCCCGGTCCTCTTCGATCGAGATGAATCCCCGCGCGAGGATACAACCATTGAGGTTCTTCGCTCGTTGAAGCCTGCGTTCAAGAAAGACGGAACCGTGACGGCTGGAAACGCTCCCGGGGTGAATGATGGAGCTGCGGCCGTCATAGTGACGAGTGCGCAGCGGGCAAAAGAACTCGGCGCTCAGCCCATGGTGAGAATTGTGGCGCAGGCGACCAGCGGAGTGGAGCCCAAGTGGGTAATGATGGCGCCCGTGGACGCGGTGCGAAGAATCTGGGAGAAGACCGGCTGGAAGAACGAAGACGTAGATCTCTATGAACTGAACGAAGCTTTCTCCGTGCAGGCGCTCGGTGTGATGCGTGAACTTCGACTCGATCCGAATAAGGTCAACGTCAATGGCGGAGCGGTTGCCATCGGGCATCCCATCGGAGCCAGCGGCGCGCGGGTGCTGGTGACTTTGATATATGAGATGACCCGCCGCAACGCGAAGCGTGGAATCGCCGCGTTATGCCTGGGCGGAGGTAATGCGGTCGCCATGGCCGTGGAGCGAAGTTAATCCGACACGCTAGCTTGGAGCGGCAGCCGCGCGCAGAGTAACGGTGAAGACGGCTCCGCCTCCCGGCCCGTTGGCGGCTTCGATGGTTCCGTTGTGCTCCTTTATCACGGCCTTGCAGATGCTGAGTCCGAGTCCGGTCCCCCGTCCTGGCCGCTTCGTCGTATAGAAAGGATCGAAGATACTCGCCAGCACATCGGCGGAGATCCCCGGACCGTCATCCTGAAGCGTGGCCCAAACCGACTCCCCAGTCTGCCCGAGGCGAATGCGCAAGGTTCCATGATCACGGGCTTCGCGAATGGCCTGCTCGGCGTTCAGTATTAAGTTCAGGAAAACTTGCATCAACTGGTGCGGATCCGCCTGAACATAGGGCAAGCCGGACTCGCGAAGAAAGTCCACAGTGATGCTGTTCTTGCGCAGTGAGTAGGCGTGCAGGTTGAGTGTGCGTTCGACAATCTCAGCCAGGTTCACCGGGGTTTTCCCGGGCGCGGGCGGCCTCGAGAAATAGGTGAGGTTGTGAACGATCTCGGCAGCGCGGCGAGCCTGCTGCTGCAATATCGCGATCTGCTTGCGCGCCGCGTCTGTAGTTTGGCTATCCTGTAGAAGTTCGCTGACGCCGAGGATGCTGGTCAGCGGATTGTTGAGTTCGTGGGCGACCCCGCCGATCATCGCGCCCATGGCAGCCAAACGCTCGCTTTGGATGATCTGGTGCTCGAGTTTCTTCTCCGTCGTAATGTCGCGGACGGAAATAATCACGCCGCTGAGTTTTGAATCCGCATCGAAGAGCTGACTCGCAGAGGCGCGCATCGTGCGCCAGCTGCCATCATGGTGGCGGGCCCCGTATTCCGCCGATCCGAATGCTCTTGTGCTGGACGCGACGTCGCGATAGAGCGCCGCCAGCTCCGCCGAGTGATCCTCGGCTTCAGAGATTTTCTTACCCAATAAATCGTCGGGTTGATACCCCAGCAGATCACGCACCCGTGAACTGACGAAGGTGTAACGCTCCTGCAGATCGACCACGAGAATCAGGTCGGGGAAGCTCTCCAGAAGGCGGCGCCGGAACTCCTCCTGCTGCAGCAGTTGGCGCTCCAGCTTGCGCCGCTCGGTAACATCGACCAGCGTGCCCTGGTAACGAATCAGCTTGCCTGCGGAATCCCAGACCGCACGCGAGGACTCGAGGAAAACCGCCGGAGCCCCATCCTTCTTAAGAAGCGTGATCTCGCGGGCGCGTGTGCCGCCGCGGTCGTCCGGGGCGCGGCCAAGAATGGGAGCTTGCTCCGGATCCACATTGAGCTTGCTTGGGTCGAGCCCGAGCAACTCATCTCTTGTGGCATATCCGAGGATGCTTACCAATGCTGGATTGACGTCGAGGAGTCTGCCCTCCGGCGTACTGAAATAGGCGCCCTCCTGCAGTGTCTCAAAGAGTTCAGTGAAACGCAGTTCTTTCTCATGCTGTCCAGTTACGTCGCGCCCCAGTACGCTGACTCCGACCACCTCTCCACTCTTGACGATCGCATTAAGCACGCAATCGAAGTAGAGCGGGCGGGAGTTGTTCTTCAAACGTACGCGGACCGTCCCGGTCCAATGCTTCCTCTCCAGAAAGCGCGACAGTCCGGCTTCCAAGCTCTCGCGAGACGGGTCTTCGAGGAAGTCGAAGAACTTATGTCCCACGATCGCGGTATAAGGCAGCCCGACAAGCTCGCTCACGCTCTTGTTGACCGTGCGCAGGGTGCCATCGAGGGATACAGCGCAGGCGGCGTCTTCGAAGGAGTCGATGAGCTCTTTGAAACTGCGCTGGGAGCGCGCGATCATCTCGTTGAGCTGGTCGAGTTGCTGCTCGGAGGGAGCCGCGCCCACGTGTTCCTGCAAATCCTGGAGCAAGCTCTTGAGTTCAACCACTTCCTTACGCCGGCCGTAAGCGTAAACGGCCAGCAGCACGGACAGGAGCAACACACCCAAGGCCGCCGGGCCCAAATGGTAGGGCAAAGCCTCGAGCCGCTCCCAGGCAAGTGCGGCAAAGCCCGCGGCCAGCAAGACCATGAACAGAAGAATCCATCGCCAAAGCTGGGACTCCTCGCGTTCCAGGTTCTGAGGAGGGCGGGGGCGCCGGGGATTGTTTGGCGGTGCCTGCATCATTGAGACGCTACCTGAAGCGTGTGGGAACTACGAAGCTATGAAAGCACTTAACCCATCATATTTGTATAGACGGGGTGTAACAACCTCGGTTGTTGGAGAATCTGGTACGTCAGGGTCGATGTTGGGAGGAACTTCTCGCCGAACGGGCTGATTGCCCTAAGCTCCGGCTCCGTCGAATCGAGCGTTACTTTATCACCAATCCTACTTGTGACATCTACTCGGTGATGGCGAGGCTGTCGACACTCCCGACTTCAGAATTGGTCAAAAGGAAAAATGAATTCGGCACTGCGGTCAGGCTGCCCGAATTAGCATCGACCTGGTAGGTGGTCACACCGATATCGCATTGGAAACAATTCTGCTGGGCCGTGATTGCCCAGAGAAAATTTCCCGTCGGATCGATGACCGGCCAGTCTCCCGAGACGAAATTTGAGACCTGCGCCACCGCGCCGGTAGCGTTATCGAGGGAATAGATTCCGCAGTTGGTGTACATGAAGTTGCCCGCGCTGGGGATCGTAATGTTGTCCGGACCTGGGGTTCCAAGCATTGAAGTCCCGCAGGTTCCTACGTTGAAGGGAGAGCCCGAAAGCGCCTTCAGCGCACCAGACGATGAGTCGATGTGATAGCCATACATCATCCCAGCGTTTGTAGACTGAAGTTCATAAAGAAAACTGTCATTCGGCGTGACTGTGATCGTCCATGGACCGCTCACGTTGGTACCAAAAGGTGATCCTGAGATGGGGGCAAGCTGGCCCGTGCTCGGATCCATCGTGTACGCCGAAATGCCGGCGCTCGTTGAAACGTATAGATACCGGTTCAACTGGTCAACCGCCATGAGGTGCGCCGGCGTCGGGAATCCCGGGGAAGAAGGAGGACCTGCAATCGAAAAAGGCGACCCGGAAACCGGAGTCAGCGCCCCGCCCGATTGAATGCTGAACCCATACACTCCGGACTCTCCCTGCACATAAATGAACTTCCCCGCATTGTCCACGACGTCGGCAAAGAGACTCTGCGTGACCATATAAGGGGAGCCGCTCGCGGTGGCGAGCGATCCATTCGAGCGGTTGATGACGTAGGCAAAAAGCCCACCTTGCGTGCCTCCGTTGAATCCCTGAGCCGTCTGGAACAGATAGGACCCCGTGGGATCGATGGCCATAGTCATCGGATTAATGTTGTTGGCCGAACCGGATGTCTCGGCCGTTAGCATCCCGTTGGATTGGATCGCTAAAGCGTAGGAGCCCCCACCCGGAAGCGGGTTGGCATACAAGAATTTTGCCGGCCCGATCTGCCCTGAAGCGCCAATGCCTTCGCCATAGTCGGGCACAGAATTGCTCCCAGTGCCGGAGCTGGACGAGCTAGACGTGCTAGACGAAGGAGACGTGCCACAGGCAATGAAGAAAGTGATTGCAGCGAGTGGTATTGCCAGAGCAATGAACCTGTCCAAGCGCAGCATCGTTTCTCCCGAGCGGTTCCAAGATTGACCTTGCAGTGTTCGTTAGACGAAGATCGATTCAACGCGGTTGGTCCAAAAAGCACGCCGGAAGCGGTTCTCAGGCGTTTCATTTTCATTCATGCAGGGAAGTATCTATCAATACATGCGGCGAGGGCCAAAATCACCGTTTCATACTTCAGAAACGACGCGAGGGCCGGGAATCGACGATCCTCTCTCAATATCCACAGCCTCACGCTGTGACATCCATCACTGCGCTGCCGCCTCCCCGCGGATACTCTAGCTAGATTCCGGAATCAGGCCTTGGTGTGCCGACGGCGGCACAGAAAACGAAGACTGTCTCGCCCGGAGCGCCCATGCTCTACAAGACCCTCAGCGCCGCGGTCTACGGAATTGACGCCAACATTATTCAGGTGGAAGTCGACTGCTCCGGGATCAAGACCGACCAGGACCACTTTCACACCGTCGGCCTGCCCGACGCCGCCGTGCGCGAGAGCCGCGACCGGGTGCGGGCTGCTCTGAAGAACTGCGGCTACGACATTCCTCCCACTCACATCACCATCAACCTCGCTCCCGCCGATATAAAGAAAGAGGGTTCTGGCTTCGACCTCCCGATGGCGCTCGGCATCGTAGGCGCCTACGGTGGTCTCACCAAGAAAGAGATCGACGACTGTTTGTTTATTGGGGAGCTGTCTCTCGACGGGGGAGTGCGCGGCATTCGCGGCACGCTGCCCATTGCCCTCGAAGCGCGCTGCCGCAAGATTTCGCGCCTGGTGGTTCCCGAGGCCAATGCACGCGAGGCCGCCATGGTCGGCGGCGTCGATGTGTACCCAGTCCGTTCACTCCTGGATGTGATCCACTTCGTGAACTCGGGAAACGGAATCGTCCCCCTCAAAGCGGATGGCGACGCGCTTCTGCGCGAATCGCAGGACTTCCTGGTCGACTTCAAAGATGTTCGCGGCCAGCAGACAGCCAAACGCGCCATCGAAATCTCCTGCGCCGGGGGCCACAACATCCTGATGATCGGCCCTCCCGGCTCCGGCAAAACCATGCTGGCCAAGCGCATGCCGACCATTCTTCCGCCGCTTACTTTCGAAGAAGCGCTCGAGACCACGAAAATCCACAGCGTCGCCGGCGTGCTCGATGCCGGAAGCGGCTTGGTCGGTAAGCGCCCCTACCGCTCTCCGCACCACACCATCTCCGACGCCGGCCTGATCGGCGGGGGCATAATTCCGCGTCCCGGCGAAGTCTCGCTCTCGCACAACGGCCTGCTGTTTCTCGACGAGCTCCCGGAGTTTCCCCGCAACGTACTCGAGGTCCTGCGCCAGCCGCTCGAAGACGGATCCGTCACCATTGCCCGTGCTGCCATGGCGCTGACGTTTCCCGCGCGCTTCATGCTGGCGGCGGCGATGAATCCCTGTCCTTGCGGCTTCCGCAACGACCGGACTCGCGAGTGCCAGTGCACTACGCCGATGATCCAGCGCTACATTTCGAAAATCTCGGGCCCGCTCATGGATCGTATCGACATTCACATCGACGTCCCGGCAGTAAACTACAAAGAGATGCGCTCGACCAACGAACCGGAGAGTTCCGCGAAGATTCGAGAACGAGTAATGCGCACAAGGCAAAAACAACTCGAACGCTTCGCTTCTTCTCGCGAAAAGCTCTATTGCAACGCGCAGATGTCATCGCGCCACATCCGCACCTTCTGCGAACTCTCAGCCGATTGCGAACGCCTGCTCGAGCGCGCCATGACCCAGCAGGGTTTGAGTGCGCGCGCCCACGACCGCATCCTTAAGGTCGCGCGCACGATCGCCGATATCGAAGACACCGCGCCCATTGAACCCAAGCACATCGCCGAGGCCATTCAGTACCGTTCGCTGGATAGAACCTACTGGACTTAGCATTATTGCGAGCACCGCTACTCCACTGGAGTGCGATTGACCCTATCCCTGCAACATGTTATAAATGGCCGTTTTGCACTCGACTGTTCGGAGCAGCATTTTAGATGTTCCGACCGGCACGGGCGTGAACTCCGACGCGGCCAAGCTCCAACACTCCGTTGTGGTCTTGCGGTGGAAGCGTGTTCGGAATTCCGGCGATTGAATCCAGATGTGCGGCACAGGAGTGCTCGGATCTGTGCACTTTCGCCGGAGGGCAGTGCCTAAACACGTTTATAGATTCCTAAAACCGACTTCATTTGGAGGACTCATTATGCGCACCTGGCTCGCTAGTGCTGCGTTCCAAGGACGCCGTTTGGCATCCGGTTTGTTGAAGAAAACCTTCGCTGTGGCCGCGTTGCTTGCCGTCGGCGCAGTCAGAGCTCTCGCTCAACCCGCGGGCGAAAGCGCTGGCGGCGAAGCCTCGCTCAAGCTACCTGACCTTTCCTCGGTCAGCTTTCTGAACGGTGCCATCGACGGCCACCGCCTGCTGCTGATCGGGATTCTGTTTTGTATTTTCGGCCTCGGTTTCGGCATGGTCATCTACATGCGCCTCAAGAACCTGCCGGTGCACCGTTCCATGCGCGAAATCTCCGAACTCATCTACGAAACCTGCAAGACCTACCTTATAACCCAGGGGAAATTCATCCTGCTTTTGTGGGCCTTCATCGCCGTCATCATCCTGCTTTACTTCGGCGTCCTCCAGCACATGGAAGCCATGCGCGTTGCCATCATCCTCGCGTTCAGCCTGGTCGGCATCGCGGGCAGCTACGGCGTGGCCTGGTTCGGAATTCGCGTAAACACCTTCGCCAACTCGCGTACCGCGTTCGCCTCGCTGCCCGGCAAACCATTTCCCGTGTACCAGATTCCTCTCGAGGCCGGCATGAGCATCGGCATGATGCTGATCAGCGTCGAGTTGCTGATCATGCTCATCATCCTCCTCTTCATCCCCGGCGACTATGCCGGCCCGTGCTTCATCGGCTTCGCCATCGGCGAGTCCCTGGGTGCGGCCGCGTTGCGCATCGCCGGCGGAATCTTCACCAAGATTGCCGACATCGGTTCCGATCTGATGAAAATCGTCTTCAAGATCAAGGAAGACGACGCTCGCAACCCTGGCGTCATCGCCGATTGCACCGGAGACAACGCCGGCGACTCTGTCGGTCCTTCTGCCGACGGCTTCGAAACCTACGGAGTCACCGGCGTAGCGCTGATCACATTCATCCTTCTGGGCGTGAAGGACCCCACGGTGCAGGTGCAGTTGCTGGTGTGGATCTTTGTTATGCGCGTCATGATGCTCGTGGCCAGCGCGATCTCCTATTTCCTCAACGCGGTCATCGCCAAGGGCCGCTTCGGCAACGCCGATGAGATGAACTTCGAAACGCCGCTCACTTCGTTGGTCTGGGTTACTTCGATCGTCTCGATCGGGCTGACCTTCCTGGTGTCCTATTTCATTATTCCTGAGCTTGGCAATGACGCCTCGCAATGGTGGAAGCTGGCCGCGATCATCTCCTGCGGAACTCTCGCTGGGGCGCTGATTCCCGAGTTGGTGAAGTCGTTCACCTCCACTGAATCGCGGCATGTAAAGGAAGTCGTTATTTCCGCGGAAGAAGGCGGCGCTTCGCTCGGCATCTTGTCCGGCTTCGTCGCCGGCAACTTCTCTTGCTATTACCTCGGCCTGTCGATGGTCGTGCTGATGTCCATCGCTTATTATTTCAGCACGCTCGGCCTCGCCGTAGCCGCCACCATGCTAGCCCCGGCCGTATTCGCCTTCGGATTAGTAGCCTTCGGATTCCTCGGAATGGGCCCCGTCACCATCGCCGTCGATTCCTATGGTCCGGTCACCGACAACGCTCAATCGGTATACGAGCTTTCTCTGATTGAGCAGGTTCCGAACGTCGAAGCGGAGATCAAGAAAGACTTCAATATGGGAGTCAACTTCGACCGCGCCAAACATTTGCTCGAAGCCAACGACGGCGCAGGCAACACGTTCAAGGCCACAGCCAAACCAGTGCTGATCGGCACGGCCGTAGTCGGCGCCACGACGCTGATCTTCTCCATCATCATGGCTCTTACCGACGGACTCACTGTGAACAAGGAGAATCTCTCGCTGCTGCACGCCCCGTTCTTCCTCGGCCTGGTCACCGGTGGCGCCATGATTTACTGGTTCACCGGCGCATCCACCCAGGCCGTCACCACCGGCGCCTACCGCGCCGTCGAATTCATCAAGGCCAACATCAAGCTCGAAGGCGTGACCAAGGCATCGGTTGAGGACAGCAAGAAGGTGGTCGAGATCTGCACCAAATACGCGCAAAAGGGCATGTTGAACATCTTCATCGCCGTCTTCTTCGGCACCCTCGCTTTCGCCTTCGTGGAGCCGTTCTTCTTCATCGGCTACCTCATCTCTATCGCCATCTCCGGCCTCTACCAGGCCATCTTCATGGCCGACGCCGGCGCCGCCTGGGATAACGCCAAAAAAATCGTCGAAGTGGAAATGAAACAAAAGGGAACTCCTCTGCATGACGCCACGGTCGTCGGCGACACCGTCGGAGATCCGTTCAAGGACACTTCGTCTGTGGCTCTGAACCCGGTGATCAAGTTCACAACTTTGTTTGGATTATTGGCAGTGGAGTTGGCAGTCACGCTTACCCGCGACCAGGGTGCAACTATCACGAACGTGCTGGCTTTGGCTTTCTTTGTTGTCTCCTTCTTCTTCGTATACCGCTCGTTCTACGGTATGCGAATCAGAAGCGGCAAGGCGGAGTAACCGAGAAAGTCTTTCAATGACAAACGCCATCCGGCGAAGCCGGATGGCGTTACGTTTCATGGGGGGCAGAGCAATCCCGTTTACATCTAGTTCGGCCCTTTCATTTTGTCCTTCACGCTGTGGGCGAGTTTCTCGATTTCTTCCGCCTTTTTGACTACGTCGAGCGACAAGACGTTCTCGTTCGACTTGTCCACGGAGTCTTTTAATTCCACCGCCAACTTGAGCAATTTGTCGGTGTCGGCCTTGAGAAGGGCATGCCGCTCTGCGTTGGCCTTCTTGAGCATGTCTCGAGCGAGGCGCTGCTGGGTCTCGTCTGCGTCTTCGCTCGCCGTGGGGCCCTCCACCCTATTGGGCGGCGCGGGAGAAGCGGGCGTTCTGGAGGTTTGGCTGAGCGCGGGAATCCCGAACCATAGACAGATGAAACCTGTCCAAGCGATTTGTTGGAGTCGCATGGCGTCCTCGAAGACGGGCGAGAATCTGCCTGCCCGTTCTCCAAAGTATGCCACTTTTAGCGGGGACGAGAAATACCTGAGGTATGCGTTCAGCAGAACCGCAAGTCGCGAATGCCGCCAGAAGCCAGAGGCTGATGCTTACAGCGCGCTCATATTCGCCAGGAACTCGCTATTCGACTTCGCCTTGCCCAGTTTGTCGATCAGCAATTCCATCGCTTCCACCGGAGACAGCGGGTTCAGCACCTTGCGCAGCACCCAGATCCGCGACAAATCTTCTCGTGGGATCAGCAACTCTTCCTTACGCGTGCCCGAGCGCTGAATGTCGATAGCCGGAAATACCCGCTTATCCACCAGCTTGCGCTCCAGAATAATTTCGGAGTTGCCCGTGCCCTTGAACTCTTCAAAGATCACATCGTCCATTCGCGAACCGGTGTCAATCAGCGCAGTCGCAATAATCGTCAGCGACCCACCTTCTTCAATATTGCGCGCCGAACCGAAGAACCGCTTCGGACGCTGCAACGCGTTCGAATCCACGCCGCCGGAAAGCACTTTACCCGAGGGTGGAACAATCGTGTTGTAAGCCCGCGCCAGACGCGTGATCGAATCCAGCAGAATTACTACATCGCGCTTATGCTCAACCAGCCGCTTAGCCTTTTCTATCACCATCTCCGCGACCTGAACGTGCCGCGCCGCCGGTTCGTCGAAGGTCGAAGAAATCACTTCGCCCTTCACCGACCGCTGCATATCAGTAACTTCTTCGGGGCGCTCATCGATCAGCAGCACCATCAGGACGACCTCCGGATGGTTCGTGGTAATCGAGTTCGCCACATTCTGCAGCAGCATGGTCTTGCCGGCGCGCGGCGGAGAAACAATCAACCCGCGTTGTCCCTTGCCGAGCGGCGTCAGCAAATCCATCACCCGCGCGCTCGCGTTCTCGCGCGTGGTTTCCAATTTCAGACGCTCCTGCGGATACAGCGGTGTCAGGTTGTCGAACAAAATTTTGTTACGCGCCTCGTCGGGCGACTCAAAATTCACCGCCTCGATCTTTACCAGCGCAAAATACTTCTCGCCCTCGTGCGGAGGCCGCACTTGTCCGCTGATCGTGTCGCCGGTTTTCAAATCGAATTTGCGGATTTGCGACGGCGATACGTAAATGTCATCCGGCCCGGGCAGGTAGTTGTAGTCTGGCGAGCGCAAGAAGCCGTAGCCGTCGGGCAGGATCTCAAGCACGCCCTCGGCGAAAATGTGGCCTTCTTTTTCGCTCTGCGCCTGGAGGATTTTAAAGATGAGATCCTGCTTGCGCAGTCCGCTGGCTCCGGGCAGCTCCAAGGTCCTGGCGATCTTGGTCAGCTCAGTAATGTTCTTTTCTTTTAATTCAGCAATGGTCATATTCACCTAAACCCGTGCACTAAGACGTATTCGTTAGTGTCTGCGGGAGATTTTCAAAGGAGGGTATTCAGGGAAGACAATACAAACCGGGCAGGAAGGCGGGGCTGTTTAAGCAGCCCGCCGTTGTGCCTCAGCAAAATTCTCTGGCTCCGACAGAATTTCCTGTCGCTCCGCGCCTGCGATCCGGTCCAAAACACCATTCATCGTTTCCTGGATTCTGGTGCTGGGCCGATGGAACTTCCGCGTGGCCTTGGAGGCGAGCTGGCAAAGCATATAACGATTCCGTAATGTTTGTAAAGCATCAAACACACGATCAGAGCGCATGTCTGTTGACTCCTTCCTTATAAGTATGGGCATTTCGCTTTCGCCCTCGATCCCGGGAAACCGGCCCAGAACCCCACAAGCCGTCCTAAGGCACTCATTCCACTGAGGTTGTAAAGGAGTTAGCGCAATTCCTAACTGAATAGATGCTCAACCGGACCCCGAAGATGCTCGTTTCCTGCTTTGGGCTCACAGGCCGAGTATCTCAGATCAGACCTAGAGGCTCCGGATGTCCGTGGAACAGCTCAATCTACGCGGAAACCAAAAAGAGGTCAATACTTTTCTAGAGGGATTACGAATCTTTACTTCACTCCCCGGTGCCTTTTTGGATTCGTTCCGAGGCTCCTTTACCTAGCATCGTGCTATAACCGCAGGTCGATCCGGATCGAAAAAACAATAGACTTTTTTGTAAAATACCTATTTTCAATACGTTACGGCACTTCGATCCGGTGACGTGCGCGGCCCCGTATTTCTCCTTGAATTTTTCGACTATACGATCTTAGGACAACTGCCGACTTGAAATACATCTAAACTCTCTGCTTTTGTTTGACTTGCCCTTCGTGTGCAAGTAAGATTCGTGCCGGTACTCGGCCCAAACCATTTCGCATCGCACCACCGCGAAGCTGCGTGGCGGCAATATGCTGGAGGCTTCCGGTTGGAACCGTCTCGCGAAACTGCGGCGGGTCCGCTAGGAGTTCGTCCGAGTACAGATCGTTCGTGCGTGAGATAGCCCTCCCCGCGCGCACGAAGTGACGAGCGAGAGACGCTGGCTTATGTCTCAGATCCCAGGTCTGCATTTCTAGGGAGGGGTGTGTCGTGGCAAAACTCAGGATACATTCGCAGTGGTTGCTTGCGCTGTCAATGCTTTGCTGCGGCGCTCTAATCGCGAAAGCGCAAACTCCCTCAAACATAGACACACTGGCGGTCAAAGGAAGAACCTCGTCATCTCTGCAATCGATGGGTTCCTCGGCCGCGGGCAACCTCTCGGGTTTGGTTTCAATTTCTGTCACGCCCGTGAACCCAACGCTCTCGGTAGGGAGTCAACAGCAGTTTACTGCGACCGGTACATTGGAGAATGGAACGCAGGCAAACATCACCGATACTGTTGACTGGTCTTCCTCGGACCCGACCGAGGCGGAACTCATTTCGCCGGGCCGGGTAAAGGCAATCGCTGGGGGGACACCGACCATTACCGCTTCCTACGGATCGGTGAGTGGTTCGAGCCTCGTGACTCTTACGGATCCATTAGGCACCGCGACCGGCACATCCTTGACTTGTCCAGCCGGCGATCTATCCGGCGTTTGCTACGCGATCGCTATTTCCTGTCCCAAGGTTGATGATTTTACCGGCTGGATAAAGGTCACCTATCCCACCGGTACTCCGGTTGGAACCGTGGTTTTTTCGAGTGGAGGGAACGGGACCGGCTTCTATGAAAATAACTACACGTATGGAACCACGGTCCTGGACACGATCAACCAAGCGGGACTTACCGTAGTTCAGATTAGTTGGGAACGTCCATTCACACTGAAGCAACCTTACGGCTGGCAAACGGGGCCCGGCGGGATGCGGGCTGTCGCTTGCCGCTATGCCACGCTGGCACAGTGGGTTTATACCAATATTCACGAGGCAAACACTGCCGCCCCGTTCTGTGCCACAGGCAATAGCGCCGGAGCAGAAGAAATTGGCCTAGCCATGGCGCACTACGGGCTGGGCTCTATCTTTGCAATGGTTGAACCCACGAGCGGACCGGTCTACGGGCAACAGGTCTGGGCATGTGATGATTCCGAGCCGGATGCAATAAACCCTTGCGGAACCCTCACGCAGTATGGTGTGGGTGTCGGAGGCGCCGAACAGTTTATTGATCCCGCCTACCCAGAGCCCATCTGTTCGATGACCTACAGGACGCACGAGACAACTTATGATGCAGTCTTCCTGCACGACAGCGTCGTGTCGACGGACGCTGTCCTGTCATACCCGAACACCTTCGTCAACTTTCGTTTAGGCGATCTGGATATGGGCGCTGGCCCGAATCAGGCGGCGACGTGGGAAAGCGCCATTACCAGCTCAAAAGCCATCTCGTGTATTGCCGGCGCCCCACACTCCATTCCCAACACACTGGTCGGCGCACAGGCGATCGCCAGTGATGTCGTTTCGCTCTGCAAATTGCCGACTACTAAATAGTGGGGGGCCATCCTTTCGCGTCGTCTGCGAAAGGATGACAATCACCTCACCCCCAGCTGCTTTAACTTTTGTTATCGGCAAGAACAAAAGTGGGTGCCCCATCTTTCGCGTCTTCTGCGAAAGGTGGGAACACGAACTCCCGCAGTGTTGGTTTTGACGTTGACGTTGCCCTTGACGTGGAGCGCGGAACGGACGCTGTTCGTAGCCTTTGGTCCTCTTCGCGCCCTTTAGAGAGACAACACTGATATTCTTTACACATTCCACCGGGACCTACATGGCACGCCAGCGAAAAATCGCATTGATCGGTGCCAAAGGCTACAACGCCCACAGCGCCGAGATCAGAGTGTCATCGTACGCGTGGGATTCGCTGGACGAGGTGCCCAATCTCAGGGACTTCGACGTTGTCATACTAGATCTCCTGTCGGTACGGGGCGAGGCCGACTACGAGAGCCTAGGTAAGATCTTGGACATCCACGCGATGACTGACATCCTCAATACGGAGGGCACGATTCTCGTCCTGGGCGACCCCCGGCCCGAGATCCATAGCGAGAACTCCGATGGGCCGTTTCTCGATTGGACCGGAATCAGCTTCGATTGGGACGACAAACCGGGCGACACGATAGAGCTGTCCTCGGACTGGAGTTACGAATCCTACCAAGGATACCTGCAACATCTTAAGCGGTGGGACTACGCTCTGCGCGGCGCGAAGCCGGACGAAGAGGCCCTGCAAGGAATCTTCAACCTAGACTACATCCGCAACAACAATCTCAGAATCACCGTCGAGAAGCAGAGCCTTGCTTGGAATCGCTATCGGGAGGACTTGGCTTTTTCGGTGAATCTTGCAATCGAAAAACTCTCATTCCGACCGTACTCCGAGTCGTGGGAAAATCAGACGCGATATAGCCAGATCATTTTCCTACCGAAGGTCGATGTCAGCGAAGATGAGGCACTGGTCATTGTCTTGCGTGACATCTGTGGGGTCGAAGTCGGCGCCCCAGAGCCGGAGTGGTTAAGCTCCCATGTAGCGCCCGGGCAGGAGGAGATAGACTCGCGTATCAGCGAGATAAGGGATCAGATCGCAGCGAAGCGCGCCGAGTTGGACGCCGAGCTCGTGAAACGGGATGCCGCACGCGATTGCCTGAAGCTGCTGTACGAAAAGGGACAGCCGCTGGAGGTCGCGGTGAGGTCTGCCCTGCGGGAGCTTGGTGCAGGCATAGAGGAGCCCCAAGACCCCGGCAAAGAGGACGGCTGGGTAACCGTAACGACACCGAAGAACATCTACGAAGGCGTCCTCGAGGTTAAGGGCACCAAGAATGAGGAATTCGATGAGTATGGCATGAAGCAGCTTTTAGAGTGGATCAATAGGGGCGTCCAACTCCGCCGCAAGAAGTACAAGGGCATTTTCGTGGGAAATAACTCGGTCGAGGAGGTGGTGGGAACTCGCAAGAGCGGCTTCAGCGATGGCTGGAAGAAGTCCGCCGAACTGCACAACATCACCGCAATCAGGTCAGAAGATCTGTACCGGCTTTACGTGCTAAAGAAACAGGGCCTCTTGGACGCTCGGGCCCTCTGGGAGAAGGTTTTCTCTACAAACGGCATTTTCGATGCTAACGTGTTCTACACGACCGAAAAAAAGGCCCAGTGATTTCACTTCACTCCCAACTGCCAAAACAAAAACGAATAAATATCCGTGTACTCCTCAATCTGCTTGGTCACGGGTTTCCCGGCTCCGTGTCCCGCTTTGGTTTCGATCCGCAATAGAATCGGGCGCGTTCGGCTCGCCCCATTCTTAGCTTCGGTTTGCATCTCTGCCGCCATCTTTTTGGCGTGCATGGGGTCGACGCGGGTGTCCGTGTCCGCTGTCATAAACAAAATCGCGGGATACTCCTCGCCCGCCTTTACGTGGTGATAGGGCGAATAGGCATAGAGCCATTTGAACTGTTCGGGATTGTCGGCGGTGCCGTACTCGGGAATCCAAAGCTTGGCGATCTGGAAATTCTGGTAGCGGAGCATGTCGAGCAGCGGAACCTGGCACACCACGGCGCGAAACAAGTCAGGACGCTGGGTGATCATTGCCCCCATCAGCAGGCCGCCGTTCGAACCTCCTTGAATGGCGAGATGATCTTTGTCCGTGTATTTTTCTGCGATCAGATATTCCGCCGCGGCGATCATGTCGTCGAAGACATTCTGCTTCTTGTCGAGCATGCCGGCGCGGTGCCAGTCTTCGCCGAACTCGGCTCCGCCGCGCAGGTTCGCAACCGCATAAACTCCGCCGTGCTCCAGCCACAGGTATACCTGGCGCCTGAAGTCAGGCGTGAGGCTGATGTTGAAGCCGCCGTAAGCGTTGAGGAGCGTGGGATTGAGCCCGTCCTTCTTCAATCCTTTCTTGTGCACGATGAACATGGGCACGCGGGTTCCATCCTTCGAGTGGCACCACTCCTGCTGAACTTCGTAGGCGGCGGGATCGATGGAAGGTGCGTCTACCTTGGCCCACAGCGAGGTGGCGCCGCTCTGCAGATCGTAGCGATAAATCGAGGGCGGGATGGTGAATGATTGAAAACCGTAGAAGACCTCATCGCGATTCCATTTGCCGTCGGATCCGAAGACGGAGCCGATCGCAGGGAGGGCGACTTCTTTGAGCATTTTGCCCTCAAGATCGAAAATCTTCAGTTGGGATGTTGCATTCTCCTCGTACCGAGCGAAAATCCTGCCGCCCCAGAGCGACGCGCTCTGCAAAACTGCGCCGGTCTCGGGGATGAGTTCCGTCCAATCGTCACGATCATAGTCAAGGGCTTCAGCGACGAAGAGTCGGTAGCGCGGAGCGTCTTCGTTGGTTACGATGTAAACCCTGCCGTTGTAGACCTCGCCGCTGTAGAGAAAATTCTTGCCGGTGGTGATGCGCGTGGGCGGGGTGCCCGCTTTCAAATCCATCAAGAACAGCTCGGTCTTGGTCCAGCCTTGCTCCACGGTGATCAGCAGCAGGCGGCCGTCGTTATCGAGACTCACGTTGGGCCAGTCTTGAGAGTCCCGGCCTTCGCCAAAGATGAGGGGATCCTTCGCCGGATCGCTTCCTAGCTCGTGATAGAAGACATGGCGGTTGTACATCTCCTGCCCGGCGGGCACGTCGCCTTTCTTGGGATAACGCGTGTAATAGAAGCCGGAGTTGTTGGGCATCCAGGCAATGCTGCAGGCACGCGTGCGCTCAATCGTATCGGGCAGGAGTTTGCCGGTGTTGGTTTCGATGATGTGGAGCGTGCTTATTTCCGAACCGCTGGGCGAAGTGCCGTAGGCGAGATACCTGCCGTCTTCTGAAGGCTTGTACCAGTCGAGGGCGATGGTGCCATCGGCGGCGAGGGGGTTGGGGTCGATGAGAACGCGGTCTTTTCCGTTGAGCCCTTCTCGTACATAAAGTACGGGCTGATTCTCCACGCCTTCGCGCCGGGTGTAGAAGTAATGTTTTCCGGCGATCTCCGGGACGCCTATGCTGCCGATGGTGAGCAATTCGGTGAGGCGTTTGTTGATCGCATCGCGTCCGGGCAAGGGATCGAGCAGTGAGCGGGTGTAGGCCATTTCATCCTCAACCCACTTCTGCGTGTCGGGACTTTTGCCGTCTTCGAGCCAGCGGTAGTTATCGATCACTTTCGTCCCGTGAAAGTTCTCGGTCAGGGGCCGGGCTTCGGTTTTGGGAGGAGCCGACGGCGCAGTGGGTTTCACATCATTGGCCGCGTAGACCACTGCGACGATGAAGAGCAGGGAAGCGAGAGAGCAAAACAAACTCCAGAACAAACGAAAACCTCCAGACATAAACACCTCAGGTAAGACCGAGGACTCTTCGATTCAGATCGTAGAGTATCAAAAAGGCAGGACGGCGGTTCCTCAGGTGAAGAAGAGGTTGTCACCGCTGCCGTTCTGGGTGTTCGTGAGAAAATAAATGGTTGAGGTGAATGCCGAATGTGCCGGAATATAAAGACCCTCTTCAACTTCGATCCGCCGGTCAATGCGGAAGAAATTCGAGCCGCGTCACTGCAGTTCGTAAGAAAGATCAGTGGCTTCAACAAGCCATCGAAGGCCAATGAGGACTCGTTCGCGGCGGCAGTCGACGAAATCGCCGCAATCTCGGCGCGTCTTCTCCAATCGCTCGAAACGAATGCACCACCGAAGAATCGCGAGGAAGAAGCCGCCAAGGCGCGAGCTCGCGCGGCAGAGAGATTCGGCGACTGAGTCTGCTCACGGCGCCTGTGGCCGATTTCCCGCGCTGACTAAATCTTCCTGCCAGCGATCATCAAACCGGCCCCGACGACTACGAGAACGATGCTCACCGCCGGTGGGACCCTCTCCTCGTCATGTGTCGTGATGCCCACATGCGCGTCGCCCAGGTTAACGCCGTGATGTTCGGAGTGCGGCACGGGAACGAAGAACGAGAGAATCCCCAGCACGAGTACTACAACTCCAACCAGCATCAGAACTTTCATGGGATTACCTCCTAGAGTGAGACTTCGGCGTGAACTGCAAGAAACCTTAGCCACGGATCGGCACGGATTTCCACGGATTCGAGCTTTCTCAGGGTCTTGCTCCCGAAGCCTAATCCGTGCAGATCTGTAGCCAGTTTGTCAGCTCGCAAAGCCCTTCACGAACTCCACCAAACTGCGCAGAGCAATTCCGGAAGGACCCTTGGCGATCCAGGGCTTTTGATCTTCCATCCAGGCGGTGCCGGCGATGTCGAGGTGAATCCAAGGGGTATCTTCGGCGAATTCTTTCAGGAACATGGCAGCGTTGATGGCTCCGCCCCAGCGTCCACCTGAGTTGACGATGTCTGCGATAGTTGACTTGATGTTGTCTTTGTATTCGTCGTCAAGCGGCAAGCGCCACATTTTCTCGCCAGCCTCGGCGTTGGCTTTGTGAAAGCGCTCGTACATGGCGTCATCGTTGGCAAAGATTCCGGCATTGGCGTAGCCGAGCGCGACCACGACTGCGCCCGTGAGCGTTGCCGCATCTACCAGGTGAGTGCAGCCGAGCTGGCGCGCGTAGAAGAGACCGTCCGCCAGCACCAGCCGCCCTTCGGCATCTGTGTTGATGATTTCAATCGATTTGCCCGACATCGCGATCTGCACGTCGCCCGGCTTCTGCGCTTTGCCGGAAGGCATGTTCTCAGTGGCGCAGACAATGCCGATGACCTTTACTTTGGGCTTCAGCAGCGCGATGGCGCGCATCGCGCCGATCATGGTCGCACCACCGGCCATGTCGTATTTCATCTTCTCCATGCCGTCGGCCGGCTTGATCGAAATACCGCCAGTGTCGAAGGTGATCCCTTTGCCCACGAGGCCTAAGACCGGTTTTTCGGGGGCGCCAGAGGGTTCGTATTTCATTACGATGAGTGCGGGCGGTTCGTCGGAGCCTTGCGCTACACCCCAGAATGCGCCCATCTTCAGTTCTTTAATCTTGTCGGCGCCGTAGACTTCACACTTTAAGCCGACTTCTTGGCACATCTTCTTCGCGTGGTCGGCCAGGATGGTCGGGGTCATGCGATTGGAAGGTTCATTCACCAGATCGCGAGTGAAATTCTGCGATTCGCCGATGATCTGCGCCTCGTGGGCAGCCTTCTCGAGCGCGGCCCGATCGGCGTTTCCGCCGGCCAGAATAGTGAGTGCATCAATCTTTTGATCTTTGCGGTCGCTGCGGTAGTAGTCGGTATCGAAGTTCCCGACCAGAGCACCTTCAACAATCGCTCGCACAACTTCTTCGGCGGGAATGCTCGGCGGGGCTATGAAGGCAAAGCTGCGGATGCCGCGTGACTTAAGGGTGCGCACAGCGGCTCCGGCGAGCCGGCGCAGATCATAGCTGGTGAACTTTTTCGACGATCCACCGCTGATCAACAACAGGCGTTTTGCTTTCAAACCGGCGGGTTTGTGCAGCAGGTTCGTTTCAAAGGGCTTGCCGGTCAGCTCGCCGCTCGCGAGCAGGTCGGCCGCAGCCGACTGCACGGCCGCGTCGCCGGTCGCGAGCTTGAGCTGCAGTTTCTCCTTCTTGTTTGAGCCGGCGTGATCTTTTTCGCCATGATCAAGCGCAGCGGCGACGAGAGCTTCGGTTTCAAGTTCAGCGGGCGTGGAGAACGAGAGCGTGATTTTCATAGTCAGAGATAGGGTTGCCAAGTAACACTCCAGTATCGTCGGCGGGGAGGGGATTGCGCAAGAGCGGGACCGCGAGATCAACCTGTTAAACTCCCCCCATGTTGACCTTCGTACTTGTACACGGCGCTTGGCAGTCGACCGGTACCTGGGACCGGTTGGTCCCTTTGCTGGAGGGGCGAGGCCATAAAGTGATAACGCCTGTCCTCAGCGGACTGGGAACGGACCAGAGTTGTCTGTCTCCTGACATAACGTTGCGAAGGCATGTCGAGGATGTTTCGATCGAGTTATCGAGGTTGCCAAGCCCAGTGATTCTTGTTGGTCACAGTTACGCAGGCATGATTATTAGCGGCGTGGTCGAGACGGGCCCCCCTCGGGTACAGCGTCTGGTTTTTCTGGATGCTTTTATTCCGGAAGATGGGCAATGCGTACTGGATTTACTCCCGGCTGAAATTGGCTCCTATTTTCGCAACGTGGCGCGAGAGCATGGAGACGGCTGGCGGCTGCCTGGTGGAGAAGGCCAGCTCGATCTGTGGGGGCTGAAGCCGGGAGAGGCGCGCGATTTCGTGCGTGAGAGGCTGTGTGATTTCAGTCTGCGGTGTTTTGAGGAGCCGCTTTCTGTTCCGGCCAATCGGAAGAGCATTCACTCCACCTTCGTTAGCTGCGTGGCGGAAGGATATCCGGCGAAACCTTTCTTTGCGCCGTTTGCGGCAAAGGCTCGCGCTTCTGGATGGACAGTCGCTGAAGTGAAGACCGGCCACGACTGCCACGTCGAGCGTCCCAATGAAGTCGCGGAGATTTTGCTGTCGGCCGCCGCCTCGCAATGAATAATCTCATTTCTTCTGCAACAGCGTGACCTTCGCGGTCGCGGCCAGGTTGTTTGCCATGCCCCCCACGACGACGGGGCCGAGGGGGGTCTCCAAAAGGCCACGGCTGTCTGCACGTGGATCGGAGGTGTTCTCATTAACGGTCTCCCATTGGGCACGGCGAAGATCGTAAGCGAAAGTCACGGCGCTGGCTTCGGTGGGCTTGCCATCATAGGCGACGCCTTTGTAGTCATGGGGAGTGGCGGTGCCCCCGGAAAAGAATATCTTATGATCGCGCCCGGAGCCGCCGCCCGCGATGGCGAAACGCGCCACGCCGGGATGGGGAGGCAGTTTGCTCCAGGTAATCTTGTTCGGGTCTTTCTTATCGATTTTGCCCAACCAGCACTCATCCGAGGATACGTAACGCGAGCCGCCCGCTGGCCCCGGCTTGGCGCCGTCGACGATCACGATGGTCTGGTCGGCTAAGCCACCGGCAAGACCAAAAACAGGCGTGCCTGGAAAAGGTGTCGCCTGGCTCCACGTGTCTTTTTCCACGTCATAAACTTGCACGTCGTTCACCGGGCCATTCGCCGACCGGCCGCCGATCAGGTAGACGAAGCGATCATGGTCCACGCCAGCTACCGCTCGATCGACGGGGATGGGGATGTCTCTGCCGCGATGCCAGCTCCGTTCCTCGACATAAACGTTCACATCCGGAACCGTGATCTCGTCGCCCTGGGCGTCTACGACATATCCGCCCATGAGAACGACCTGTCCTTTGGCCCCGGCAGCGGAGGCGCCCAATCGGCCGGCCACTCCGGGGACCGGGTGGCCTTCATGCCATTTCGCCGAATGCGTGAGGTGCATGACGTAGACGTGATTGGTAACGGCATCCCAGGTCTTCTTCGGTCCGACTCCCATGATGGAAAAAAGATCGAAGCCGCCCTTCAGCGTAGCGACCGCGTTGTCTGAAACGGCAGCGGGCATGGAAGGGAACTCTGGTTCGTTCGCGCCCTGGACGGTTGTGAGGCAGAGCAGCGGAAAAAAAAGAAAAGGAAGAAACGGTAATCTTTTCATCTGCTGAGATATTACCGCACCTTACTCGATCAGACTCTACTTGATCTGGCCCTGGCGTACCGCGTGTATGAAGTCCGTGTATGCGGGCGCTTCGCCGCCGGCGCGCACCTGCGTGGCAATTTGTCCGCGATGATACGCCGAGTGCATCAGGACGTGGGTCAAAATGTCTTGCACGCTGCTTGTCCACGCCTCGCCCTTGCTGTTCTTGTAGGTGACCGGCTCCACAAGTCCCGCGGGCGAAAGCCCATCGAAATGTTCACGCCACAATAGGACGAGTTCGTCGATTTGTACTGCGCATTGCTCGAGGGAGAACTCTGGCCACACGGGCTGACTCTGCGGCTGCTTGCGGATGCGCTCCAGCCACAATCGTTCGGCGGAAAGAATGTGCGCCAGAAGCTGAAGCGGCCGCGCCGGATGACGGGTGCTCGTCCTGAGCCCAGCGAGCACCTCGCGATTCGCCCACGCATCATACGCAAATTGACGACGCAGATGTTCGAGGAGTTCCATGATTCCGGCAACCTGAAAACTGTAGTCCCCATCTGCGGCGTCCGCAACCGGGTTTTAATGCTCCTTTCACATTGCTTCGCTAAACTGTTCCCCGAACCAATAGTGAGATACTGTGAACTAGAGGCGATCGGTCACGATTGCCTCTGTGAAACATGCCCCGCAAAGCTGCCTCATCGCGTGCCGTAGTCGAAGAACTCGCCGCACCCAACACCGCTGAGACCGTGCTCAGCCAATCTCAAGACGCGGGAAAGAAATCCGCCAGGAAAAAGACGGGGTCGCTCGACGATCTGACGCAAACGGCGCTCAGGGCCCTCCTTATCGCTCGCGATGCCGCCTTCAATGTCCGGGATTTGGTTACGCATTCTTCGCGGATGGCTTTTCTCGCCATCAAAGAGTGCGAACAGGAACTCGACGTTATCGAGCGCTACATCGATGAGCGCTTGCCGGCGGCCATCACGCGCGTGAACGAGGCGCGGGCGCGCCAGTTGCTGACCAGCCTGAAGTGCACTACGGACCTGGAACGCATCGGCGACCTGATGATGAGCGTGGCCATGCGGGTGCAATCGCGGACGGCGAAGATGGCGGCTTCCGATGTGCGGCAACTCGTGGAGATGTCGGCGATCCTGCGCGAAATGCTGGATCTGGTCTACCGCGGTTTCGTCGATCTCGATCTGGAGTGCGCCCGCAAGGTCCTGCAAATGGACAAGGACATCGATCGTGTCTGCCATGCGATGTTCCAGAAACACCTCACCTCGCATGCTTCGGACAACAATCCTTCGAGCTTCGACGTGCTGCTCATGGCACAAGCTTTGGAGCGCGCCGGCGACCACACCACGAATCTTGCCGAGGATCTCTACAGCCTCATTGAAGGCCGCAGCCTGCGGCACGCCCCCAAGAAGCGGGCGGCAACCTAAAGGCAGTGGCCAGTGGTCAGTCGTCAGAGAAATTGACGTTGTTCTTACTTCCACGTGGACGGCTGCATCTTGTATGCAACCGTCAGCAATCCCTGAACCTTACCCCAGTCGTCGGTTTCGCGATCGAAGACAACTTCTCTTCGCTGATCGGAAAATCGCAGATCAAGCAGGAAGAGTTTGTGGATAGAGTCTTGCACTCCGGCATAAGGATCGCGCGTTTCATCGAATATCGCTCCGTACAAGACGTAAACGTGAGAGTTCCACTCGATGAGGAGCGCGTGTTGCTCCTGCAGTGTCCTGACCATAAAGCCAACGTAGATCGAACTTTGAGGGACGTACTCCGAACGCACAACGATGGGCTGGCCATCGCTCAAAAGATGCCTTCCCTGCAGTTTGGCGCTGAGCTCCTGCAATGACATCCGATCTGATACAGAGGCATACTGCGCGACATCTTCCAGGGCGGAGTCCTTGCCGCAGCAGACCGCCGGTTCGTGGATGATCGTATCCAACGCCACAGCGAGGACCGCGGATCGGTTTTTCGAGGGCGCGGTCAGCGATGGCAGATCGCTTACCCGGACCTCTTGATTGACGAGAAATACATGAGTGCCGCTCTCCTGGGCATGCCCGGCGCCAGCCACGAAAACGAAGACAAAGAGAACGGAAATGGAGAGAATACGGAGTCTTGCCACGGTACACCTCAGGTTCACTTGCTTAAATTCTAGGCGTAGTTTGCCGTTTGTCGAAAAAACGAAGGTCCAGCGATTAAGTAACTCCCATTTGTGAAGTTATGTAAGGGAGCGGCCAAACGCGCGATTACTGGCTCTCAGAAATTCATCATTCGTTAACACGCGGGAAACATTCCCGCAACATTCGCAACATACAGTCGAGGCAGAATCCGGCGCCGCAGCGGCTCTGGCCCTGCGTTTTGCCGCATAAGTGACGATGCACTCCCCCATGGGATCTTACGAACCGCTAGGCGAGGCGAGTGTCACCGCAGCGTCTCGCTGTCTCGTTTTCGTGGTCGAAGACGAGGAGGACATCGCGCGGCTAATCTCCCATAACCTGCAGGCTGCTGGGTTTGACGTGCAAAGTTTTGTCAGCGGCGCGTCAGTAATTTCCGAAGCCTTGCGGGAGACGCCTTCGCTGTTTCTTCTCGATGTGATGCTTCCCGGCGCAGACGGTTTTGATCTCTGCCGCCATATTCGGCAGACCCCCACTCTTTCCTCGACTCCCATTATTTTCCTGACAGCGAAAACCGCCGAGGCCGACCGGGTGAAAGGACTCGAACTGGGCGGAGACGACTACATTACCAAACCCTTCAGCCCGCGCGAACTGGTCGCGCGGGTGCGCAGCGTGCTTCGCGGTCTGCGCCAGCCTCCCGTGACTCCCGAGGTGTTGCGCTTAGGCGACCTTGAAATCGACGCATCTTCCATGACTGTGCAGGTGCAGGGAAGAGCGGTTCTTACCACGGTGCGTGAGTTTCGCTTACTCGAGTACCTGGCCACGCACTGCGGACGCGTGCTCACGCGCGACCAGCTGCTCGATGCAGTGTGGAAAGAGACTCCTTTTGTGACGCCGCGTTCGATCGACGTTTACGTGCGACGCCTTCGGGAAAAAATAGAACCCGATCCCCGGCACCCGCGCTACTTGAAGACCCTGCGCGGCATCGGCTATCGCTTCGAATCCCCCAAGTAGGTTCTCAGTTCTCAGTTCTCAGTTCTCAGTTCTCAGTTCTCAGTTCTCAGTTCTCAGTTCTCGCGAGATGCATGTCTGCGCGGGAAGATTCGCAACAACTTCTGACAAACGTGTGTTCCGGAAGCCCGCAATTTCAGTTCCAGCCTTCTGGGAGCGTGCGGTCGCTTTTGCTGAGAACTGAGAACTGAGAACTGAGAACTGAGAACCGAGAACTGAGAACTGGCTTTTGATTTATCCTGTCTTCTCATCGACGCTGAAGTCGCCCCATCATGACCCAGTCCAAACCACTGTGGAAGGCGGACGATCAAAAGGGCCGTTTGTCCGAACTCACGGCGTCGTCGGACGATTCCGCCAAGGATCACTCTTTGCGGCGGGACGTGCGCTCGCTCGGCGCACTACTGGGGCGGGTATTGGTGGAGCAGGTAGACCAGGAGCTGTTTGATACCGTCGAAGAGTTGCGGCGTCTGATGATTCGGCATCGCGAGCGGGTCGAGCACAGTCCCGCCGCCGGCGCTCGCGGGGAACTTATGGCCAAGGCTCAGGCAATGATTTCAGGAATGGACCTGACCCGCGCTTATCAGGTCACCAAAGCTTTCGCCATCTATTTCGAACTGACCAATCTGGCGGAGACGAACCATCGCAAACGCCGCCGCCGCGCCGGTCAGTTGGACCGTCAACGCGCTCCTCAGCCCGGTTCTTTCCGTGGGACGCTGTTGCGAATGAAAGAGGCGGGGCTGGATGCCGACAAAGCATTCCAGGCTCTTCGCCAGATCATGGTGACCCCCGTATTCACGGCCCATCCCACGGAAGTTGCGCGCCAAACAGTTTTGCTGAAGCGCCGCCGCATCGCTGAACAATTAGAGCGGCTCGACCGTCTTCCTCTCACCGTGGGAGAAGCGCTGCGCTGCGAACAAATTATCCACGCGGAGATCACTGCGCTTTGGCAGACCGATGAAGTTCGCCAGACCAAGCCCACCGTGAATGACGAAATCCGTATGGGGCTGCGTTATTTTCGCCTCTCGCTGTTTGAAACGCTGCCGCGCATCTATGCCGAAGTGGCGGAATCAGTGCGCAGCGTCTACGGCACGGTTCTGGACGCGACCGAGTTGCCGAATCTGCTCAGTTTCGGCTCGTGGATCGGCGGCGACCGCGACGGCAATCCGCTGGTCAAGCCGGAGTGTGTGAAGGATGCCCTTGAGCTGGCGCGAACCGTGGTTCTGGGCGAATACATCCGGCAGGTGGAATTCCTGAGCGATTGCCTCAGCTCGTCGTTGCGGCAGGTCGGCGCTTCGGCAGAGATTCTCTCCCGGCTGGCACAATATGACCGCTCGACGCCTGGAGTTGTCATGCGGTGGGGTCCGGGCAATACGGTCGAGCACTACCGGCGTTTTCTATCGCATGCGATTCACCGGTTGCAGCGCAGCCGGGAAGGTCCGAGCGCTCGGGATTCGTATAAGAACGCGACCGAGTTCGAATCGGATCTGGTTCTGCTGCGGACGAGCCTGATGGCGAATCGCGGGCAACGGCTGGCAGAGGCTTTTGTCGATCCACTACTGCGCGAACTTCGAACCTTCGGCTTCCATCTGCAGGTTCTCGACATCCGCCAGCATGCCCGCGTGCACGCAGAAGTTCTGCGGGAGATCGGCACAAAAGAGGGATCGTTTAAATCAGTAAGAAACGCCGAACTAAGAAATACCAAACCGCGAAAGGCCGAGCTGCGAGAGACGGCGCCAGCCGTGGCCGCGGGGGCTCCTTTGCCCGAGAGCAGCGAAACGGTTTCGCCTCAAGCTCGTGAGTTGATCGATACCTTCCATGCGGTTCAGCGACTCAAGCAGACTTATCCCGCCCAGTCGATCCGACAATACATCATCAGCGGGGCGGAGTCGGAAGACGATGTGCTCAACGTGGTCCGTTTGGCAAAGACCTGTGGCGTGCGTCTGGCTGGTTCCAATGGCGATCCATATTCGAACGCTCCATCCGTGAATGAGCCGTCCCCAAACGACCCATCTCCAAACGATCCATCCCCAAACGACCCAGGCCTGATGCCGGTGCCGCTGTTTGAGTCGATCGATTCCTTGCGGGCGGCCGGCGATGTGATGCGCCGGCTGTGGCGAAATCCTGAATATCAGCCGCTTCTCGATTCCTGGGGAAGGTGGCAGGAAGTAATGCTGGGTTATTCCGACTCCAATAAAGATGGAGGAATGCTGACCAGCACATGGGAGCTGCACAAAGCCCACCGTGAGTTGCATCGCGCGGCGCAGGAGTGCGGAGTAAAGCTGCGGTTGTTTCATGGCCGCGGCGGCACCGTGGGGCGCGGCGGTGGTCCAACGCACGCGGCGATTCTGGCCCAACCGGAGGGTTGTTTTACGGGACGCATTCGCATCACCGAACAGGGAGAAGTTCTCAACTGGAAGTATGCCGATCCCGTGCTGGCGGAATGGAATTTGGAACTCATGATTGCCGCCAGCCTGGAAGCGCTCGCGCGTTCCGGTGCCCCGGCAAAAGATCAGGCGCGCTGGGAAGAAGCCATGGAAGAAATGTCGGGCGAGGCCTATCGCGTCTATCGGCACGATATTGCGGAGAACGCCGACGTGCTGGAATATTTTGAGCAGGCTACGCCCGTGCTGGAATTGGATACAGCGCGCATAGGCTCGCGGCCGTCGCGCCGCACCAAGGGCCGCCGCCTGGAGGATCTGCGTGCTATTCCGTGGGTTTTTGGATGGATGCAGAGCCGCCACGCCGTGCCAGCGTGGTATGGAGTGGGCCAGGGATTACAGAGTTTCGCCGCCAAGGGGCGAAGCCACGAGCGCATGCTGCGCGAGATGTTAAAACATTTCGCTTTGTTCTCAGACCTGGTGCGCAATGTCGAGTTGGGCATGGCCAAAGCCGACCTGCACATCGCCCGGGTTTATTCCGGTCTGGTGAAGAACGCAGCGTTGCGTACGCGCGTTTTCGCCATGCTGGAAGATGAGTTTCTGCGCTCGCGGCGCGTGATTCTGAGCATCTCCGGGCAGCGTGAGTTGCTGGCTCGCAACCGGGTGCTGGCGCGCTCCATTCATCTGCGCAATCCCTATGTGGATCCGATGAGCCTGATCCAGGTCGATCTTTTGCGGCGGAAGCAGCAAGGCCGGGAACCGGAGAAACTTGAGTATCCCCTGGGCGCGACTATCAACGGCATTGCTGCCGGATTGCACAACACGGGATAGTTGGGGCGCCTTGTTTGCCAACGACCAACGCCCAACGACCGCCGCCTTCTTTACTGCTCCGGCGGCGCTTCTTCGGGTCTTCCGTTCTCTGGCGGAGCGAGCGGAAGCCGGGTGGCTCCGCGCATGATGTCGCGCTCCTCCGGCGAGAACATACCTTTGAAGCGGTTGGAATCGATAATCTGCTCCCGCTGATCGGGTGGCATGGCGCGGAGGTCGCGCACCGCGGTCATTACCATGCGCCGCCGGTCGGCGGGAAGCTGTTGCATCCGGCCGAACAATTCTCGCGCCTGTTGTTTCTGGCCCGGCGTCAGATGCTCCCACGTTTCCATCCGGTTCAGCATGCGTTCTTGCTGCTCTCGCGGAAGGCTGGTGAAATGTTGCAGCCGCTGCCGCAAACGCTGTTGCTGCTCCGGAGACAAACGGCGGAATCCGGGATCGCTCTGCAAAGCGCGCTCTTGCTCGGCAGGCGACAAGCTCCGGTAGTGGCGGAGCCAGTCGCCGGCATGTCCGTGCCACGGATGAAGCTGGCGATTCTGAACCCGCTCGGGAGTGAGCCGGAAGTCGTTGCGCTGCGCCGGACATGGAGACACCATGACCGCTGCCATGGCCAGCGCAGCCGCCGCCACCCATCCGGTCATGAAATTCCCCCGCCGCATTCTCCCCTTGGTTCGCCCTGTGCTTCTGCTCCAGCTTCGACTGCGCCTTTACGGATTTGCGACCACATCGTGCTGCACTTCCAAGTCATCCAGCAGATCGAAGTCGGAATAAAGATCGTGATTCTTTTCCAGAGCCTGCAGATCGCTCACCGCGGTTCCAGGTTCTGCCTGCGCTAAAGGATCATTGATCGCTATTACGTTATCGTTTGCCTTGTAACTTCCGCCGCCATTAGTGAGAAACAGGCCCACACCCATCGCCATGAGCAAGCTTAGCGCCGCCGCCATTACCGGACGCCGAAACCACGCGACCCAGCCTGGCTGCGGTTTAGCCATCTCTTCCCTCAGACGCGCTTGCAGCCGCACATCAAAGTAAGGCGACGGCTCCGGCGCGCGCCATTCATCCAGCAACGCCATCGTCTGGCGGAACTCTTCCATCTTTCCGGCGCATGCGCCGCAGCCTGCCAAATGTCCGCTGATCTCCGGCGTCATTCCTGCCATTCCGGACGCCAGATCCGGCATCATTTCGTGAATCTCCTCGCACTTCATAACCCTGCTCCCCTCAAACATCTCTCTTCGCCACTAAACACTTCCTAAACAAATTCTTTTAACTGTTGCCGCAAAGTCTCATAAGCCCGGAACAACAACGATTTCGTCGCCGACTCGCTCAACTTCAACACATCGGCAATCTGCTTGTAATCCATCTGCTGGTACTTGTGCATGATCACCGCCAGCCTCTGCCGTTCCGGCAGAGCCTCCACTTTACTTCGGATCGCAAGCATCCGTTCCCGCCGCACCAGAGCTTCTTCGGCCGTAATCGCACTGTCCGCCAAGTCCAGCGTCGTTCCCGTTTCTTCATCGGGTTCGTCCAGACTGACCGTCACCTCCGGCCGTTCGTGACGGGTGTCGCGCGCGTGATTCACTGCCAGGTTCGTCGCGATGCGATACAGCCAGGTGGTGAACTTGGCGCTGGCCTCATAAGTCTGGCGCGAGCGATACACACGCAGAAAAACCTCCTGCGCCAGATCCTCCGCCGCCGCCGTGTTGCGCGCCATCCGGTACATAAAACTCACCAGTGGCCTGCGATACTTCTGCACCAGGTAATCGAAGGCAGACTGATCCCCCGCCTTCACCCGCAGCATCACTTCGGCGTCGGTATAGCTTTCGGCGCCGACGATCGCTGGCTGCAGAGTGTTAGACGAATGCGGTCCCAGCGACGCCATCAGGATGCCCCGATCCATGGCGGCAGTGCTCACACTAGGTTGAACCCCATTGCGGCGAGAAAGTTGCTCTTCTTCTGGCTCCCGAAAACCCTCAGAAGTCCCCGGAGATGAAGTGGATAGAGCGGCTCGAAGAGGCCTGGTTTCGTCCGGCATGAGAGTTACTTTGGGTATATAGGGCGAACGGCGACCACGCCTCTGCCCCGCCGCCATAGGCTACCACGCCACGATCCGGTGTCCAAGCGGTTGGAGCCCGCGAGGTGTCTCATCGACTACATCTTTCAAACCCTGGCCGTCGGACTCTCCAAAGATTTTTCGCAACGCAATGAAGTTCTCCTTTACTATAACTAAATACTTATATAAGTTAACACCTATGAATGGTCTTGATGCCACTTTCTCTGCTTTGGCGGACCCCACGCGTCGCGCGATTCTTGCGCGCCTCGCCAAAGGGGAGGCCACCGTCAATGAATTAGTGAAGCCATTCGAGATGACACAACCAGCAATCTCGCAACACCTGAAGGTGCTCGAAGATGCGGGACTCATCGTTCGCCGAGTCGATGGCACGAAACGCCCTCGCCGTCTCGCAACCTCCGGCATTGAAGCCATGGACCAGTGGCTGGCCATGCTGCGCACCGCACTGGAGAAGAGCTACGACAGGCTGGACGGAGTCCTGGCCGGGATCGAAAAACAGAAAAAAGGAGAAAAATGATGAGCAAGATGACGTTAAAGACGGAAGGCGATAAGCACGTGATTGTAACAAGGCGCTTTGCCGCGCCGCCGGTAGCGGTGTACCGCGCCCATACCGATCCGAAGTTAGTCCAGAAATGGCTGCTCGGTCCCGAAGGTTGGAGCATGCCGGTTTGCGTCAATGAAGCGAGACCTGGAGGCAAGATCCGTTACGAGTGGACGAATGGCAAAGCCCGCGGGTTCCATCTCACCGGCGAGTATCTGGAACTGGAGCCTTACAGAAGGATTGTGCACGTCGAGCGAATGCACCTGCCTGATCCTACGCCGGACAACCACGTTGAAACCAGATTCGATCCGGACGTCGAGGGAACCTTGATGACGATGCGAATGACGCTACCCGATGCTCAGACCCGGGCGGCCATGCTCGCGACCGGCATGGAACATGGAATGGAGGCGAGCTACGTGCGGCTAGAGAGAATGATCTAGTTTGATGACTCGATCCGGATCACGAGAAGCGGGGAGCCGACAGACGAGAACCCGGCTCCCCGAGATGGCTCTCATATGAGGCCAGCTTTTGGCGTGCATCCCGACTCCTCGGAGGGAGCAAATCGGGTAGCCAATAAGGCAGCCGAAGAATAGATCAGTGAGCAATATTGAGCAGCTTATGAATTCAGTTGAGCTTAGAGTTTGGCGCAAAGCTAATCTGGAAATTTTATAACTAGACAGCTGCCGGGTTCCCGTTTTGGGGACTCAAATGGCGGCAGCGTGTCGTCCTTCTGGTAGACAACCCACTAACAACCGTCATACCGAAACGATTGGTGTTATATGTTACAGCGATTGAATTATGAAGATAAATACCAACCCCTTCCCATAACTAGCGCTCGTGTGCGAGAGCAACGTTCTGACACGATCTTGCGCGGCCTCGACAGCGACCTGTCATGGGTCGCCGTGCAAGTTAGATACCGGCATGAATTTGTTGCCGTCAGGCATCTGAGCGATATAGGATACGCGAGCTTCGCTCCGAGTTATCGATCGGAACTCCATTGGTCAGACCGTACGAAAAAAGTTGATGTGCCATTGTTTAGCGGGTATGTGTTTTGTCAGCTGAGCCGTGCTCCTCTCAAGCCGATTTTTTCGAGCCCGGCCGTCATTAAGATTGTGGGAAGTCGTAACAACCCGCTGACCGTTCCGCTGTGCGAGATTGAAGCCCTGCAGGCGCTGATGAGATCGCATTACAGAGTCGAGCCTTGTCCTTACCTCGAGGCGGGATCACGTGTGCGAATTATTGATGGTCCTATGATCGGAGTGGAAGGCATAGTGACCCTAAATAAGGATAAGCATCGAGTGGTCATCTCGGTAGAAATAATGCGAAGGTCGGTGGCTGTGGAGATCACCAATAGCATGGTAAGTAAGATCGACAGGGCGGCGTAACGAACTCTCGTCCGACCGCGATAAAGAGCGATTCGATGTCAAAAAACACCTCGCATAACGATCGGTGCAGCAGGCTGCAGCTAGTTCCATAAGTTCCAATCCTCACCAACATCTTCACGACAACCTACCACCACAACGACTGATATCGCAGGCATCGCGTCCTGCTGCGCTGCTGGGCGAGCGCTTGCTGTCGGCTAACTCCGTTGATGGGTAATTGGAAGATCGTTTGCTCCGCAGGTTTGAAACTATGTCAATCAACCACCAAGTCGAAGAGACTGTTCCACGCGAGGATCCGTCTATGGTGACTAAGGGCTCTTCCGCTCTGTGCGTAGAACTCCCGATAGAGATGGCTGGGGAGGATCAGGCAGCGGAGCGGAATCGCATGGGGAAGAAGTATGGAGAGGGCGAGACGGTAGTGGAGTTGTTTGAGGCCGCAGTGCGAGGACACGGGGAAGCGGTGGCGGTGGTGTTTGGGGACGAGCAGCTGAGTTATGAGGAGTTAAACGGACGAGCGAATCAAGTGGCGAGATATCTGCGGGAGCAGGGAGTGGGAGCGGAAGTACTGGTGGGGATCTGCGTGGAGCGGTCGCTGGAGATGGTGGTGGGGTTGTTGGGGATCTTGAAGGCAGGGGGAGCGTATGTGCCGCTGGACCCTGGGTATCCGGAGGAGCGGCTGAAGTACATGATGGAGGACGCGCAGGTTTCGCTGCTGCTGACGCAAGAGCGAACGAGCGAGCGGGT
>JBEKHS010000024.1:0-66738 GCA_050012155.1 Candidatus Sulfotelmatobacter sp.
GCGCCTCTCACCAACGCCCAGTTCTGGCAGAAGCCATTCCCCTACGGCAACAGCTTCGGCCATCTGGTTCTGCACCTTACCGGCAACTTGAACTACTATATTGGCGCCCAGATCGCGCAAACCGGGTACGTCCGCGACCGGCCACGCGAATTCAACGATCCGAAACCACCATCAAAGGACGAGGCGCTCCAACGCTTCAACGATGCGGTGGAAATGGTTCTCAAAACCATCCATGCGCAATCGCCGGAAGATTGGTCGGCGAAATATTCGGGCCTCGGCGCCGACGCCACGAATCGCCTTGCTATGGTCGTGCAGTGCGCCGCGCATATGCAACATCACATCGGCCAGATGATTTATCTCGGCTACGGATGGAGCAAGAAGGGATAAACTAAGGGAACTCAGGCGGGAACCGCTTCCCGGTTATCGCGCCGATACTTTCGGGGAGCGCACCGCAGTCACCGGCAGAGAGTCCGCCTCGAAGGTGGCCAGGTCCATAACTTCCGATGCGTGCTGGATGTCAATACCGACAATCTTTCCCTTTGCGTCCATATCAATGACCACGCCTTCCTGCACCTCCCTGGAGTCGGCGCTGGGACGCGAGTTCAGATCGATATACAGCGAGTCGCTTTCCTGGTCATAGTGTAATTTCATGGTCGATTCCTTTATCCCGGAGCCTTGAAGTTCCGGTCGGGGAACGCATTATGCACAGTTTCACCATCCGCCAAAGTCACGACTCGGAGTATACGGCTTCCGAGTTCCGGCACTCTTCCCCAAAATCGGATTCGGCCGTCTGATTGCACCGCGCGAGCGACAGGCTCAACCAATATTTTCTCGCACCACTCTGTTTGGATGTAAGGTCGCTTGCGCAAAACCTGCTCTCGAAAGTACCGGGTCGTTTTCATACCCCGCTACACGAATGCTGAGCAGTTCTACAGCCCTTCCCTACCAATTATATATGCGAATGTCCCAGCCACGACTGTGTTGAAATAACTTCGTGCCGCTAAAGCAAGCCCTCGCCTCCGCCATCTCGCGCCTGACCGCGGACCAGGTTCCATCGCCAAGAATGAACGCAGAGTTGCTTTTGATGTTCACCCTCAACTGCGACCGCGCTTACCTCTACGCGCATCCCGAGCGCGAACTTACTGAAGATGAACAAAGCCGATACGACGCCGCTCTCGCCGAACGATCACGCGGCGTTCCCGCGCAGTACATAACCGGCCATCAGGAATTCTGGCGCATGGATCTCATCGTCACGCCCGCCGTTCTGATTCCGCGCCCTGAAACCGAACATGTAATCGAAACCATGTTGGACCTTGTAAGGCGCGAACCCACGCCCGCCAACCACCTACGCATCGCCGACATCGGCACCGGTTCCGGGGCAATCGCGCTGGCGCTCGCCACGGAATTGCCGCAAGCTGAAATCATCGCCACTGACGTTTCCCCCGCCGCGCTCGAAATCGCCCGCGCCAACGCAGCCCGCCATCAACTCGAATCCCGCATTCAGTTCCGCGAAGCCGATCTTCTCGCCGGCTTCGATGACAACTCCTTAGACTTTGTCGTTTCCAACCCTCCCTACGTCGGCGAGTCGGAAGAAGATCAAGTGCAGCTCGAAGTGCGCAAATTCGAACCACGCACTGCCGTCTTCGCCGGTAGCACAGGAGTTGAAGTGATCGCTCGTCTCATCCCTCAAGCCCAGGCCGCGCTGAGACCGGGCGGCTGGCTGGTCATGGAAATCAGCGGAGCAATTGCAGAAGAAGTAAGAAAGCTGCTTCGCGATTGGAAGGAAGTGGAGATCAGGCCGGACCTGCAATCGATCCCGCGCGTCGTTCATGCGCGAACCTAGCAAGCGCGGAAGTAGTTAACGCGGCACACTCGCCGGAAGGATTTCTTCGACATCCACAATACTTGTAGGATATTTGCCGGTGTAGCAAGCCGAGCAGTAGGAAGTCTTCTCACCATCGCCACAAGCCTTTTTGAGCCCTTCCAGCGAGAGATAAGCCAGCGAATCGGCGCGGATATACTCGCGAATTTCGTCGACTGATTTATTCGCTCCGATCAGTTGATTCTTCGAAGGCGTATCCACCCCGTAGTAGCACGGCGAAATCGTCGGCGGGCAAGAGATGCGCATGTGTACTTCTTTGGCCCCGGCGTTGCGAATCATGCGGACGATCTTGCGGCTGGTGGTGCCGCGCACGATCGAATCGTCGATCAGCACCACGCGCTTGCCTTCGAGCAGCGAACGCACCGGGTTCAGTTTCAGCCTCACGCCAAAGTCGCGCACGCTCTGGCTGGGCTCGATGAAGGTGCGTCCCACGTAATGATTGCGGATCAAACCGAAGCGGAAGGGCAGCCCGCTCTCAGCCGCGTAGCCCACGGCCGCGGTCACGCCGGAATCCGGCACTGGAACCACGAGATCGGCTTCGACTGGAGCCTCGCGCGCCAGCTGCCGTCCCAGCTCTTCGCGGCTGGTCTGCACCGCGCGGCCAAACACCACGCTGTCAGGCCGGGAAAAATACACGTGCTCGAAGATGCAGCTCGATTGCGGCGCGGCCGGTGCGTAGAAACTGGAACTGATTCCTTCCGGCCCCACGACGACCAACTCCCCGGGTTTCACGTCGCGCTCGTAGGTCGCGCCGATCAGATCGAAGGCGCACGTTTCCGAAGCGAAAACGATGGTGTCGCGTGTCTGCCCGTCTTGCTTCTGTCCGTCTTGCTTCTGTCCACTCAGCGCCGGAATCCGTCCCATGGCCAGCGGACGGAAGCCGCGCGGGTCGCGCGCCGCAATGATCCGGTCGGGAGTCATTAACACCAGCGAAAACGCGCCTTCCACCCGCTGCAGCGCGTCGGCGATCGCCTCCGGCAAGGTCTGCTCCCGCGAAAGCGCGATCAGGTGGACGATGACTTCCGTATCGCTGTTCGTCTGGAATATAGAGCCTTGGCGCTCCAGCCGGCCGCGAACCTCCATCGCGTTTACGAGATTGCCGTTATGCGCGACGGCAATCGACCCTTTATTCGATTGCACCAGAATCGGCTGCGCATTCAGCAGCGCCGAATCACCCGCGGTCGAATAGCGCGTGTGCCCGATGGCCAGCGTGCCGCGAATCTTGGAAAGCACATCTTCGGTAAAGATGTCGGCGACCGTGCCCATCGCCTTGTGCACGCGCGAAGTCAGCCCATCGGAGGTGACAATCCCCGCCGACTCCTGCCCGCGATGCTGCAACGCATGCAGGCCCAGGTAAGCGAGCTTCTCCGCTTCAGGGTGCGCGAAGATGGCCACCACGCCGCACTCGTCGTGAAATTTATCTGCAATCAGCATTTAGCAATTAGCCTTTAGCGCTCAGTGCAAAACCTGAAAGTCCTTCCGCATGTGGGGACAGCCGCCCTCGGCTGTTCCGGCGAGCGAAGTTCGCATCTTTTCTTCAACCCGCGCCTCCGCCCATTGATCTTTACTCAATCCGCTGCTACCAACTCCGGATCGGTCCGCAAACTGGACTCCAAAGCAGATTCATAAACCTGGTTCAAATCTGCCACGGCTCCAGAGACGACGACCTGCCCATCCAGCGCGATCTCCAGCCGCTCCGGAATCGTCTCCCCCAGTACATCAGCCGCGATTCCGTACCGCTCCGCCACATGTTGGATTCGTCCAACCTTCCCCGGGTCGCATGAGAGCACGACGCGGCTGGCATCTTCTCCAAACAACACAAACTCCGCAGGAAGCCCGCCAGGCGCCAGATTCACCCGCGCACCAATGCCCTTCGCAAATGTCTTCTCGGCCAACGCCACAGCTAATCCGCCATCACTGCAATCGTGCACCGAATCCGCCAAGCCTTGCTGAATCAACTCAATTACCGCCTTCTGCAGCGCGGCTTCCTTCTCCAGATCGAGTTCTGGCGGATATCCCCACAAAGCGCCGAGAATTTCTTTAGAGTATTCTGATGAGCCGAACTCGCTCTCTACATCCGTGATATCGGCAGCTTCGCCGGCGCGCAATAGCACAATCGTGCGTCCTGCGGCCGCGAAGTGCATCTTTGGTGACTTGCGCACGTCGTCGAGAATTCCGACCACGCCCAGCACCGGCGTGGGATAAATGCCCTCGCCCAGCGTCTCGTTGTAGAAGCTGACGTTGCCTCCGGTGATCGGGATCTCCAGCTCCTCGCAGGCTTTGGTAATGCCATCAATGGTTTGCGAGAACTGCCACATGATGTGCGGCTTCTCAGGATTGCCGAAGTTAAGGCAATTGGTTGCGCCTACCGGGGTCGCTCCCGAGCACGCAACTTTTCTCGCGGCCTCTGCTACGGCATGCATCGCGCCCAGCCGCGGATCGAGATAGCACCAGCGGCTGTTGCCATCGAGCGCCATCGCGAGGCCGCGCTGAGATGCACTTGGATCTGAATTCTTGATGCGAATCACGCCCGCATCGCCGGCTCCAGGCGCTTCCACGGTATTGGTTTGCACCATGTGATCGTACTGCTGCCAGACCCAGCGCTTGCCGCAGATGTTGGGGCTGGCCAGAAGCTGCTTCAGATGATGTGTGAGGTCAACTGGAAGCCGCTGAGGTTGGCCGCCCTCAGCGGCTGAAGCCGTATTCCGCTCCGGGCTTTTTACGGCACGACTAAAGTCGTGCCCCTCCCGACCTGACACGCGTCCCAGCTTGATCCAGTCCGGCATTTCCCGCGGCACCGGAGGTTCCCAGCGCGCCAGCGGCCGCTTATACACCGGAGCGTCATCGGTAAGAGCCCGATTCGGAATCTCGGCGACGACCTCACTGTGGTGGAGCACGCGAAGTTTGTTGTCGGTGGTGACTTTGCCAACTTCTACAGCATCGAGTCCCCATTTTTCAAAAACGCGAAACACTTCCTGTTCGCGGCCCTTTTGCGCCACCAAAAGCATGCGCTCCTGCGATTCGCTCAGCATGATCTCGTATGCCGTCATGCCGGTTTCGCGCTGCGGCACGCGATCCAGTTCAATCTCAATGCCGACGCCACCGCGTCCACCCATCTCACAGGTTGAGCAGGTAAGGCCAGCCGCGCCCATATCCTGGATGCCAACTATCGCGCCGGTCTGCATCGCCTCCAGACAAGCTTCGAGCAGCAGCTTCTCCAGGAAAGGATCTCCGACTTGCACGTTAGGGCGCTTCGCCTCCGAAGCCTCGCTGAATTCCTCGCTGGCCATGGTCGCGCCGTGAATCCCGTCTCGTCCGGTCTTCGCCCCGACGTAGATCACCGGATTGCCCTCGCCGGCAGCCCGCGCGTAGAAAATCTCATCCTTACGCACCAGGCCCATGGCAAATGCGTTCACCAGCGGGTTGCCGGAATAGCACGGTTCGAATTTCGTCTCGCCGCCGAGGTTGGGCACTCCGAAGCAATTGCCGTAGGATGCGACGCCGCTGACCACGCCCTCGAGGATGGAGTGATTCTTGTGAACCTCAGCCTGGGTCGGCATTGCCTGTGTGGGGACAGCCGCCCTCGGCTGTCCAGCCGCGCCAGCGGCGGCCGGGCTGGCAGCTTTCACATGATCAGAAATCGGCCCGAACCTCAGCGAGTCCATCACTGCGACTGGTCTTGCGCCCATGGTAAAAATGTCGCGCAGGATTCCGCCGACGCCGGTGGTCGCGCCCTGAAACGGCTCGATGAACGATGGATGGTTGTGCGACTCGATCTTGAAAGCGCACGCCCAGCCGTCGCCGATGTCGATGATGCCCGCGTTCTCCCCCGGCCCTTGCAGCACGCGTTTGCTGCGCGTGGGTAACCGCTTGAGGTGCACGCGCGACGATTTGTAGGAGCAATGCTCGCTCCACATTACGCTGAAGATGCCTAACTCGGTAAGCGTGGGTTCGCGCTCGCCGAGAAGCTGCTTGATTTTTTCGTACTCGTCGGAAGTGAGGCCGTGCTGCCGGAGGACGCCTGGGGAAATGGCAGAGGTGGCGGTTGGGCTCATGGGGAAGCTCTATTGTCGCATTTAGCGCGAGGGATGGGTAGAGCCATTCCAAGCCGGTTTTCAACTACGAAGTATCCTCCGGTAAGATAACGAGCCAGATGAAATCCATCATCGTAGGAACGGCCGGACATATCGACCACGGCAAAACGGCATTAGTGAAGGCGTTGACGGGAATCGACGCCGATCGACTGGAGGAGGAAAAACGGCGCGGCATTACCATCGACCTGGGGTTCGCGCACATGGACTTGCCCTCGCCAGATGGCGAGACGCTGCGGCTGGGCTTCGTCGATGTTCCGGGGCACGAGCGTTTTGTGCGCAACATGCTGGCGGGGGTTGGCGGCATCGATTTGGTGTTGCTGGTGATCGCGGCGGACGAGGCAGTCATGCCGCAGACGCGCGAGCACTTCGATATTCTTCAACTCTTGGGCGTCCGGCACGGCATCACGGTGCTGACCAAGTCCGACGCAGTCGACGCGGAAACGCTCGATGTGGTGCGACTCGAGGTGGAAGAGTTTCTGCAGGGCACTTTCTTGGATCGGACAAGTTTGGATGAGCCGAGTCCGGACCATCCGAGTTCGATCATCGCCGTGAGTTCTTTAACTGGCGCGGGTCTCGGAGACCTGAAGAGAGCGCTGATTGCGGAGGCAGGGCAAGTGCAATCGCGAAATTCAAATGCGATTGCCCGGCTGCCGATCGACCGCGTCTTCACCATGAAAGGTTTCGGCACTGTAGTGACGGGAACTCTTGTAGCTGGGACGATTCACCGCGAGGACGAACTGGAAGCTTTTCCAACAGGACGTCGAGTGCGCGCGCGCGGCGTGCAAGTGCATGGGCAAACGGCGGACGCGGCCGTCGCTGGTCAACGAACTGCTCTGAATGTGGCTGGAGCCAGCACCGAAGATCTGCTGCGAGGAATGACCCTGGCGCCGCCCGCGACCTTTGAGCCAACCCGCCGGGCAGATGTGAAGTTGCGAATGCTCGTCTCCGCGCCGCGGGCCTTGAAAGATCGCGCGCGCGTACATTTTCACTCCTCGACCATGGAGGCCGCCGCTGAAATATTGCTGCTCGGAACATCGCTGCGTGGAACCAGGCAGATTGCTCCGGGCGAGGAGGCGTTTGCCCGTGTGAAGCTGCCGGAGGCGGCGCTGCTTCTGCCCGGTGACCGTTTTATTATCCGGCAATTCTCTCCCGTGGTAACGATCGGCGGCGGGATCGTGTTGGATGCAACTCTCATTCCGCGCCTGCCCGGTCAAAGCGAGTTTCTGAAAATTCTCGCCGGCGGCAATGCCGAGGCGATTCTCAAGGCGCGGATTGCTCGTCGCGGTCACAAGGGAATTTGGATGTCGAAGCTGATTGCCGAAAGCGGCTGGACAAAGCAGGTAATCGAAGCTCAACTCTCCGAGGCCATAAAAACGCGCGGAGTGGTGCGCGCCGGTGATCTTTTCCTGGACGGGTCTGCATTGGAGGCCTTGAAATCGGACCTGCTAAACAAGGCCGGAGATTTCCATAAGAAAAATCCTCTGGTCGCCGGCGTCGCTCGCGAAGAATTGCGCGAGCAGACGGGAGCGTCAGCGGAGGTGTTCGATGCGGCCCTCGCCATGCTCGTCCGGGAAAACAAAATCGAAGTTGCGGGCGATCTGCTGCGCTTACCCGGTCGCGGCGTGGTGATGAAAGACGAGGAAGCCGAGTCGAAAAGAACAATCGAAGACGCTTTCGCCTCAGCAGGACTGAAAGTTCCCGCTCTGCGCGAAGTGCTCGCAGGCCTCAAGGTGGACAAGACCCGCGCGCAGAAGATTGTGACTTTGCTGCTGCGCGATAAAGTATTGATCAAAGTTTCGGACGAAATGGTTTTTCATCGCGGCGCTCTCGAAGAGTTACGGCGGCAAGTGGCCGCGTATAAGACGAAATCTTCGAAGATTGATGTAGCGCAATTCAAAGAGCTGACTGGAGTGACCCGCAAATATGCCATCCCGCTGCTCGAATATCTGGATCGCGAGCGGGTGACAAAGCGAGTGGGAGACGAGAGAATCATTTTGTAATTGGGTAATTTTGTAATTTGGTAATTTCCGAAGACCAGCGCAGAAGCAAGGCGCTGGGCGAAATCAAATTGCCCGATTACCAAATTACAAAATTGCTAAATTTCCTAGATTTTCTCTTCCGGAAATTCCACTTCCAGTCCTAACGGATCGGTCAAGCGATTGGTCAGGTTGGCGAGACCGGCGAGCATATGGATGTCTACAATCTCAGGATCGGAAAAGTGCTTCTTGAGTTCGTCGAAGTCTGTTTCGTTGATCTCATGCGGCGCACGCGTTAACCGCTCCACATAAATCAACGCAGCCCGTTCCTTCTCGCTATAGCGCGAATAGTTTCCCGCCTTGAGCGCTTCCCAATCTTCGGCAGTGAGTCCAACCCGCTTCGACGATGCCACGTGGTGTTGCGTGCAGTAATGGCATCCGTTGATGAAAGAAACCCGCAGATAAATGAGCTCGTACAACTTGCGATCGAGGGAACGCCCCACGCTGGGGTAGAAGCTTAGAAAACTCTTAAGCATCTCCGGACGATGAGCCAGAGCCTTCTGCACGTTCCCGGGCTTGCCGCGAAGCGTGGTGTCATAAATCTCGCGTACTTCAGGGGAAGCAGATTCCGGGGCAATCAAGCTGATTCTCGCCATCGAATCCTCCGCGGTAGGGAATAGAACTCACCCATGATAGATGAAACGATTGATTTGCGAGAGTCGGTTTTCTGGCGCTTTCGGCTCGCGGCTGCAGTAAAACGTCTGCGCGGTCGATAGATGTATAAAGAGAGGCCATTCCATGAGGACGATTCCACTTATCGCAGTTCTGGTTTGCTGCGCGCTCTCATCCGCGGCAGCCCAGGACGCTGGCGATGCGCTTGCCCGATCGAAGATTCTTGCCCTGGAGCATGCCTGGGACCAGGCACAGGAACGCTGCGACGTAAAAGCCCTCGCCGCAATTTTCGACAATTCTCTGGTTTACGTCGATTACGACGGTAAGCTCTTAACGAAAGCGGAATTTCTGGAGCGGGTAAAGTCGAACAGCACGCACATGGAGCAGATCGTGGCGGAATCCATGAGCGTGCAGGTTTTTGGAAAGACCGCCATCGTGGTTGGAACTTACCGGGTCAAAGGCATCGATGGGGGAAAGCCATACCTCCGACGCGGCCGTTTTACCGACACCTGGGTGCTTATCAATGGCCTCTGGATATGCGTTGCCGCCGAAGCGACTCCGATCCTGCCGTGAAGATCGGCCGGCGAAGACCGGCTTGTCAAGATCGGCCAGATAAGACCGGCCAGCGGTCAAGAACGGGGTTCCACGATACACTGATAGGCTGCAAAGCTCTTCCAACCTGCCATGCTGTCCGTTCGTCCTGCCACCATCGATGATGTTGGGCTGCTCCGCACTTTGATCCGCGAACTCGCCGAATTCGAACATGAGTTGGATCATTGCATAATCGAAGAGGACGATCTGGCTCGGGATGGCTTTGGGCCGAATCCGAAATTTCGCGCGCTGATCGCCGAGTGGGACGGCAAGGCCGCCGGCTACGCCGTTTTCTTCAGCTATTATTCAACCTGGGCGGGGCCGGGGCTGTACCTCGAGGACGTGTTTGTGCGTTCACCGTTTCGCGGGAAAGGAATCGGGACAGCCCTATTGGCCGCTGTAGCGCAAATCGCCTGGCAGGAGAATAGCTGCGCCATGCGCTGGGAAGTGTTGGACTGGAACGAGAGTGCGATCGACCTCTACAAGGCGCTGGGAGCGGAGTTCCCCACTCGATGGCGATCGGTCTTGTTGACCGGCGAAGCTCTACGTCGCCTCGCGGAGAGAGCACCATGAAATCCAGGGTCCGCATAATTGGCGCGGGATTGGCTGGCTCCGAAGCGGCGTGGCAGTGTGCGCGAAGAGGCGTAGAAGTTGAGCTATTCGAAATGCGGCCGGTGCGCTCGACGCCCGCGCATCAGACGGCAGACTTTGCCGAGCTTGTCTGCTCGAATTCCCTGAAGTCAGATTCTGAAAATACGGCTCCGTGGCTATTGAAAGAAGAAATGCGGCGGGCGGGTTCGCTGCTCCTCGAAATTGCGCGCGAGTGCGCGGTTCCAGCGGGACACGCTCTCGCAGTCGATCGCGTGACGTTTGCAGCGAAGGTGACGGACGTAATTTCGCGGGAGCCGAGCATAACAGTGCGGCGAGAAGAAGCAACTGCCATTGAGGAATCCGGCCCGCAGGTCACCGTCATCGCCACCGGGCCTCTGACCTCCGACGTGCTGGCTGGGGAGATCGCCCGGCTGAGCGAGACGGTGGAAGAGTCAGAACCTGAGCGGGCGGGGGCGCCCGCTCGACACAATCCGCACTTGTATTTTTACGATTCGATCAGCCCAATTGTCGAGGCGGATTCGATTGACATGTCGCGCGTGTATATGGCGGCGCGGTATGACAAAGGTTCGGCGGACTACATCAACTGCCCAATGAATCGCGTCGAATACGACCACTTCTATGATGCCTTGCTGGCCGCGCAGTCCGTCGAAGAACGCGATTGGGAGAAGTTGAATTATTTTGAGAGTTGTTTGCCAATCGAAGAGATCGCCCGGCGCGGTCGCGACACGCTGCGCTTTGGGCCCATGAAGCCGGTGGGGTTGAACGATCCGCGCACCGGCCGCATGCCCTACGCGGTGGTGCAGTTGCGCCAGGAAAATCTGCGGGCGGATTCCTACAATTTAGTTGGATTCCAGAATCACCTGAAGTTCGGCGAGCAGGCTCGCGTGCTGCGCATGATTCCAGGCCTGGAAAATGCGCGCTTCCTGCGCTACGGCCAGATTCATCGCAATACCTATATCAATGCGCCCACGCTGTTGCAGGAGACGCTGCAGATGAAGGCTCACCCGCGAGTTCTCTTTGCCGGACAGATTTGCGGCGTCGAAGGCTACGTCGAATCGATTGCAACCGGGTTAATGGCCGGACTTCATGCAGCAGCTTTGGCGCGCGGAGAACAGCCCGTTCCGCCGCCACGAGCCTCCGCCTTCGGGTCGCTGACCCATTACGTCACGCATGCGGATCCCAAGAACTTCCAGCCGGCCAACATCACCTTCGATCTCCTGCCCCCGCTGGAGAAAAAGATCCGCGATCGCAAAGAGCGGCACCGGTTGCAGTGTGCGCTGGCGGTCGCGGAATTTGAAGGATGGATCCTTGCCTCACTGGGTGCGGCGGTCCCGTCCGCAGTCCCGTCATAAGCGGGTATTTTCTCTCGAACAAAGAGTTCCTCCCATACGTATCTAATAGCAGAGACAGAACCGCCCGGCGGGTTACGTTCCTCGCCAGGCCGCGTCCAAACAAGAGACGATATGACCCTGGGAGATCTTTTCCGCGACGTGTTGCGGACCTTGTGGGCGCACAAGCTGCGCGCCTTTCTCACCATGTTTGGCATCGCGTGGGGGATCGTTTCAATCGTCCTGATGGTGGCGGCCGGAGAAGGCTTGCGCAAAGGGCAGGAGGAACAAGCCAGGAATCTGGGCAAAGACGTGATGATCGTCTTCCATGGCCGCACCAGCCTGCAGGCTGGTGGAACCCATGCGGGGCGCGTCGTGCATTGGGAAGACGGCGATCTGCCCGTGGTGCAGGCGGAATCTCCCGATTGCCAATACGCCATTCCGGAGCTCGAACAAGATACCGTGCGGGCGCACAGCGACTTTAACAATGCAGCCTTCACGGTCACCGGGTCGCATCCGGCGTTCGCCTACATCCGCAGTCTCGACGTAGGTCAGGGACGCTTTTATGACTGGGATGACATGCGCGAGGCGCGCCGCGTCGCCTTTATGGGATCCGACGCGGCGAAGCAATTGTTCCCCGGACGCAATCCCGTGGGGGATAACGTTTATTTGAACGATTTCCCTTACGTTGTCATCGGAGTCATGGCCACAAAGAAACAGGATTCGAGTTACGACGGTTGGGACGTGAACAAAATCTTCGTTCCGTTTTCCGCGATGCGCCGCGATTTCCCCGACAAACCTCCGGGAACTTCAACCACCTTCGATCAGCTGCTGGTCACGCCCAAATCGGTGGAGCAGCACGAAGCTTGCAAACACGAAATTCGCGTCGCGCTGGCCCGCATGCACCGCTACGACCCCAACGACAAAGAAGCATGTCCCATCTGGGATACGGTGCAGGAAGCGCAAGCCTTCAAAACCATGACCGACGGAATGAAATACTTCCTCGGCGCGGTCGGAATTGTGACGCTGCTGCTGGGTGGCATCGGCGTGATGAATGTGATGCTGGTCGCCGTGCGCGAGCGCACGCGCGAGATTGGCGTGCGCAAAGCCCTCGGCGCACCCGCAAGAACAATTCTGCGCCAGTTTTTTGTGGAGGCTCTGATCATTGCCCTGCTGAGCGGCGCGATTGGCCTGGGAGTTGCATTCGGCTTCTGCGCCTTGGTGAATTTGTTGCCCATGCCAGACTTTTTTGCCGGACTGGTTCCCGATTGGACCGCGGGTCTGGTGGCGACAGCATTGCTTGGAACGATCGCGGTGGCTGCGGCCCTGTACCCCGCGCGCAGAGCGGCCTCGATCGATCCCATCGAAGCGCTGCGTTATGAGGCAGGAGGGTAGGAAGGAATTTAGTAATTGGGTAATTTAGTAATTTTGTAATTTGCAAACCGATGTTGGGTTCGGTTTCAAATTACAAAATTACTAAATTACCGATTGCCCAATCTTCTTTATGCTGATCGAAATCATTATCGAGGCCTGGATCGCGCTGAAGCGGAACCTCACGCGCAGCCTGCTCACCATGCTGGGAATTGTGTGGGGAATCGCCACCGTCACCCTGCTGATCGCCTACGGCAGCAGCTTTCGCGGCGTTCTGGTTCATGGCTTCGATGCCTTTGGAAAAAGCGTTGTCATCTGCTGGCCGCAGCAAACCAGCGAGCAACCGGGCGGCCAGCGCGCCGGCAAGAAAGTTGTCCTCGAGCAGTCTGATCTCGAAATGGTGAAGGCAACCTCACCACTGGTTAAACACGTTTGCCTCGAAACCGTGAATCGCCCGGGAATTGCCTATGGCGACCGGATGGTCGGCACCGCGGCGGTTCGAGGTGTCTGTCCCGAGTATGGCGAGATGCGCAACGAAGTCCCGTCCGAGGGCCGCTGGATTGATTCCGGCGACGAACTCGAACGCCGCCGCGTGATCTTCCTGGGCGGGCGCATCAAGGAACAATTGTTTAGCGGCCGTCCGGCCGTGGGCGAGACGGTGGAAGTCGGCGGCGTGCGCTTCACCGTGATCGGCGTGATGGCGCGCAAGATTCAGCTCAGCAATTATTTCAGCAGCGACGACGAATCGGCGTGGATTCCCTACTCGACCGCCGGAGACCTTTGGAACACGCGTTACGCGGCCGTCATGGTGTTTGAGCCCGTCGCTCCGCAGTTTGAAAAGAAGGCGATGGCGCAGGTTCTCGCAGCGGTCGCCACGCGGCAGAATTTTTCGCCGACCGATCCCAAGGCATTTCAGATGTTCGGCCGCGATGAATTCCGCCCGGTGATCGATGCGCTCACGATTGGTCTGCAGGTGCTGCTGGCTTTTGTCGGAACGTTAACTTTAGGCATCGGCGGGGTCGGCGTAATGAATATCATGCTGGTTTCCGTCGACGAACGGATTCGCGAAATCGGTCTGCGCCGCGCGCTGGGAGCCCGCAAGCGGCATATCAAGCTGCAATTCCTGGCGGAGACTTTGCTGATCATGCTGCTGGGCGGCGCCATCGGCGTGCTGCTTTCTTACGTCATCGCCTGGGGGGTAGGCACTCTGCCCATGATGGGCCCGCTGTTCGAAGATAACTCCGGTCAGGGCGATATTCACCTGCGCATTTCCATTATGACTGTAGCGCTGTCAAGCGTCGTATTGCTTGTGGTGGGCGTGATCAGCGGACTCGTTCCCGCCCTGCGCGCCTCAAGGCTGGATCCGGTGGAAGCCTTGCACTACGAATGAAAGCGGCAGGCAGAAGTTAGAAGTAAGAATACGGAAGTAAAGTCCCGATGTCCTTGTATTCCTTACTTCTGAATTCTTATTTCCGACTTTCTAACTTTGTCCGCATCTTCAGAATTCATTTGACCCGCTCCTGTGTTTGCAGTACCTTGCTCACCATTCAAAGATAAAGACGACGAGGTGCATGCTTGCCTTTCTCCGCCGTTGACGCCATCTCCCCCGCCTTCGAGCATACCAAGCGGCAGCTCTTGCAGCCGTTTCGCATCGGTCAATGGGTAAGGCTGGCCATCGTGGGCCTGCTGGCCGGCGAACTCAGCTCCGGCGGCGGTTGTAACGCGCCCAACCTCTCCAACTTCAATATTCCGCAGCATCCCGGCGGCACGCAGCATTTTCTGTCGCCGGATTTCGGCGGCGCGAATCCCGCTCTGGTCGCGGCCTTGGTCATCGTTATCATCGTGGCTGCATTGGTGTTCGGCATCGTGCTGATGTACGTCAGCAGCGTCATGCGCTTCATTTTGTTTGACAGCGTGCTGGCTAAGGAGTGCCACATCCGCCAGGGATGGTACCGCCGGCAGGAACCGGGATGGCGCTATTTTCTCTGGAAGCTGCTCTACACACTGGTTACTTTTGGCGTGGTGGTCGTGCTGGTCGGAATCCCAGCGGGCCTCGCCTTCTCCGCCGGATGGTTCAGCGATCCCAAACAACACGTGCTGGGCCTGGTGCTCGCAGGCATTGCACTGTTTTTCGTGATTGCACTCTTCACCATCGCGATGGCAGTCATTTTTGTGCTGACCAAGGATTTCGTCGTTCCGCAGATGGCGCTGGAAAACATTGGCGCGATGGAAGGCTGGCGGCGGCTTTGGCCGATGATAGAGGCCGAGAAGGCCGGCTACGCGGGCTATATCGGAATGAAGATTGTGCTGGCGCTCGGCGCAGCCATCATCCTCGGCATCGTGGGTTTCATTCTTGCCCTCATCATCTTCATTCCGGCGGCAGGAGTGGCCATCGCCGCCGTCGTTGCAGGAAAATCCGCAGGATTAGAGTGGACTGCGTACACCATCACGCTTGCCGTGGTGGCGGGATGCATTTTGCTGGTTGCCTTTCTCTTCGTTACCGCGCTGATCTCCGTCCCCGTAATCATTTTCTTCCCGGCGTATTCCATATATTTTTTCGCTGCACGTTACCCTGCGTTGAGCGCGGTGCTCTATCCCGCACTGCCAGCGCCGCCAATTCCACCGGCGGCCTTCTCCCCGCCGAATGAGCCGCCGCCGTTGCCGCCAACTCCCGCGCCGATCGGCTAAGACGCGTCTCACTGGTATCCGCGAGATCGGGAAGGGCACGGCTTCAGCCGTGCTATCTCCCATCAGGAGGAATGTGGGCTTTAAAGCCACTGAGGGCACTCGTTGCGTCTGCAACCAGAGTGCTCGGGAACTCCCGCCCCGCTTCGGGTGTCTGATGTTGCAGACACGCGCGTGCCAAACCGAAGCCGAGGAGCTTCCCATGTCCTTCTCAATGGCAGGCAAAGGTGCGCGTGGTCCCGAGATTAACGTCACGCCGCTGATCGACGTGCTGCTGACGCTGATCATCGTCTTCATGGTCGTAGTATCCATGGACAAAGAGCAGGGAGAAACGGCCCAGATTCCCCAGCCCGATCAAAAACAAACACAAAACATCGCGCAGCCGAGCACCGTCGTCATCCAGGTAGTATGGACAAAGGACAATGAGCCGCCGACGGTGAAGATCAATCAGGACGTCGTGAAATGGGAGGATCTGGAAACGCGTCTCGCCGAAATCTATTTGAAGCGCGCGGAGAAAGTCGCCTTCGTCCGCGGCGATGCCGATGTCGACTTCCAGTACGTCGCGGACGTGATCGACGTGGCCCACCACGCCGGCGTGCAGCGCGTGGGACTGCTCACGATGGACCGGGAGGTGGCGGTGGAATAGAAGGTTAGCGAGTCAAGATTCCATTTGGATATTGAAGAAAGGCCCGTTAGAATGCAGCCGTGGTCGCGTGGCAGGACTTCTTCGAGAGCAAGCCGAATGTCTGCGGAGGCGAAGTCTGCGCCGCTGGCACTCGGGTCCCCGTAACCGTGATCCTTGACAGTCTTGCAGATGGTTCGACCAAAGAAGAGATTCTCAGCAGCTATCCCTCCCTGAAGCCGGCGCACATCGATGCCGCGCTCAGCTACGCGGCAGAACTGGCGCACGAAGAGCGCCTCGTGCCGATCCGGACGAAATGAGATTCAAGTTGGATGAGAATCTTCCGCGCGAACTTGCGGACGATCTCGTGCGCCTCGGGCATAATACCGACACCGTCCATGGCGAAGGATTGACCGGAGCGGAAGACACCGCGGTCGTACACGCCGCTCGGTCGTCAGGCCGCATTCTGATGACTCTCGATAAAGGTATCGCCAGCCTTTTGCAATATCCGGTCAACGAACACGGTGGCATAGTTTTGTTCCGCCCCGACGCATCGGGCCGCAATCGGTTCTATCTTTCGTCCGCTCACGGCTTGGGAACTTGTTGGAAATGGAACTGTCAGGCCGATTGGCGGTCGTCGGTCCCACTCGTATTCGCATTCGCTAACCGCAGAGCGAAAACTAATTCCTCGCCCGATTCTTAATCCAGATTGGCGTCCCTAAAAATCCAAAAGCTTTGCGAATCTGGTTCTCCAAGAACCGCTGATAAGAGAAATGCAGCTTCACCGCGCGATTGGTGAAGAGCACAAAGGTGGGCGGCGCCACCGACGCCTGCGTCATGTAGAGAATCTTCACGCGCGAGCGCATGGGCACCGAGGCGCGCTCGAAGTCGACAGTTTCGATAAAGCGATTCATCGCCGATGTCGAAATTCGCTTGCGCCGCTCGGTGGCAACTTCTTCGAGCAGCGGAAAGATTTTCTCCGTGCCCTTGCCGGTGCTCGCGGAAATAAAAACGATGGGCGCGTAGTTCAGGAACTTGAGATCGTGGCGCAGCCGCTCTTCGTAAGCATCGCGGTCGCCGGGTCGTTTGCTTTCCCGCATGCGCATGGCCTTCGACGGCCTGCCGGCTTTCTGCGCGCCGCCGCTGACCAGATCCCACTTGTTGACCACGATGATCATCGAGCGCCCGCTCTCGTGAGCGTACCCGGCGATCGCGGCATCGAGCTGGCTCACCCCTTCTGTCGCGTCGATGACGAGCAGCGCAATATCGGCGCCTTCAAGATGCTTGCGCGCCATCACAACGGAAAGCTTCTCGGCCATCAGATGGGTCTTGCCTTTGCGCCGAATACCGGCGGTGTCGATGAAGCGAAAGCGCCGTCCATCCCGTTCGACGATTTCGTCGACCGCGTCGCGCGTAGTACCGGGGATGGGCGAGACGATGGCGCGGTCCGAAGCGGTAAGACAATTCAACAGCGTGGACTTGCCCACGTTCGGATGCCCAATGATCGCCACCTTGGTTTCATAAACAGGTTCGGCCCTGGTGTCTTCGCCTTCTCCACCAGTTCCAGTCGCCTCGCCGGTCCGCTCTTCCTCGGCGCTCTCAGCGTGCTCGGCGCTAGAGTTTTCTTCGGCCGGCAGGACCTTCAGCACCGCATCCAGCAGATCGTCGATCCCGCGCCCATGTTCGGCGGAGACAGCAAACATCTGTTTAATTCCCAAGCGATGAAACTCGTCGACAATCGATGCCTGCTTCTCGCTATCGGCCTTGTTCACGGCGAGAAAAAGTGGACGTCCGGTCTTGCGCAGCAAACGAACCAGTTCAAGATCGGGGCCGGCAAGCTCCGCGCGCCCGTCGACTACCATCACAATCGCGGCGGCCTCGTCGAACGCAACCCGCGCCTGCCGGAAAATCTCCGATGGAATGAAATCTTTTTCCTCGGGAAGAATTCCGCCGGTATCGATAATTCGAAGGCGGCGGCCGCGCCACTCCGCATCACCATAGAGCCTGTCGCGCGTGATGCCGGGCTCGTCGCCGACAATCGCGCGGCGCGACCCAACGATCCTGTTGAACAGGGTGGACTTGCCCACATTAGGCCGGCCTACGATGGCAAGCGTGGGCACGCCCGCCGCGGTGGTGGCGAGAGTGCTGGTCGAGTTGTAAGTAGGTTGAGTCAAAATGAATCTTAATGTGGGGATAGCCGCCCTCGGCTGTCCTTGGGTCGTCAGACCCAATGGTGTCCCGGGCCGAAACCCGACTCTTCGAGTCGGGGACGGGCCGAGGGCGGCCGTCCCCACATGGCCAATGCGATACAGGTAACCCGGAACTCGTATTATAGAGACTCCCGTGGCTTCACGTTCCCAATCCGCAGTTCCTTCAACGTCGACTCGCTCCGCACCCAATGCGAACGACGCATCTCTCTATCAATTCTTCGCGCCCGGGGGAGTTCTTTCGCGTACGCACCCCGCATACGAATTTCGCCGCGGCCAGTTGCAAATGGCGCAAGCCATCGAGCAGGCGCTGGAAGAAAAACGCCACCTGATCGTCGAAGCCGGCACCGGCACAGGAAAAACGCTGGCCTACCTGATGCCCGTGATCCGTTCGGGCAAGCGTGTGATTATCTCGACAGGCACGAAGAATCTGCAAGAACAACTCTTCTACAAGGACGTTCCCTTCCTGGAGCAGGCTCTGTTCGGAGCAGCAGCCTCCGGCGACCTAAATTCTAACCGTCGGCTTTCGGTCTGCTACATGAAGGGCCGCAACAATTATTTATGCCGCAAGAAGCTTTACGACCTGCGCGATCAGCCCGTGCTCAGCGGGCTGGAAGAAATCGAGCAGTATCGCGCAATTGCCGCGTGGGAGAAGACGACCGCGACCGGCGACCGCGCGGAACTCGCCGAGCTTCCCGAGACCAGCGCGCTCTGGCACAAGCTGGACGCGCGCGCCGAGGCATGCGCGGGGCAGAAGTGCAGCGAGTGGGAGCGCTGCTTCATCACCGAAATGCGGCGGCGAGGCATGGAGAGCGATATCATCATCGTCAATCATCATCTCTTCTTCGCCGATCTCGCCATAAAACTGCAAGCCGAGGGCGCGCCTGACGCGGGAATTCTGCCCGAAGCCGCCGCGGTGATTTTTGACGAAGCCCACGAATTGGAAGATGTCGCCGGAAACTATTTCGGAATCTCTGTCAGCAACCTGCGCATCGACGATCTGGCGCGGGATGTCGAGACCTCGCTGCAACATCACCGGATGATGTCGGCGTCACTCTCTGGTGCGCTCGGCAGTTTGCGCGAGCGTTCGCAATTCTTCTTTTCGCTGCTGCCGCCCGGAGATGGTCGATTCGCGTTTGAGACGCGGCGGGAATTTCTGGAAGAAAACGGCGATGAGTTCCTTGCGCTCAATCAGGCGCTGATGCGGTTGGCCGGCGAACTTGAAGGCCTCGCGCAGAAGCCGGAGGAAATTTTCAACTTTGTGCGCCGAGCTCAGGAACTCCAGGTGCAACTCGCTTTCGCCATGGAATCGGAAGATCGCAACACGGTTTTCTGGATCGAGCGGCGCGGTGGGCGGGCAAGAACCAATTCGCAGCAGAAATCGAGGGACACTGAGAAAGCCGGCAGGCAGAACGTCTTCCTCCAGGCCACGCCGATCGATGTCGGTCCGATCCTGCGAGAATGCCTCTGGTCCAAGCTCGAATGCGCCGTGCTGACTTCGGCCACGCTTGCAGTCGGCGGAGGGTTCGAATACATCCGGCAGCGGCTGGGGTTCGATCATGCGCGCGAGTCGGTGCTGCCTTCTCACTTCGATTACGAAAATCAGGCGTTATTCTACGTGCCGCCGGATCTGCCTGATGCGCGCACGCCGCAGTTCACGGTGCAAGCGGCCGAGCGCATTCGCAAGCTGCTGGAGATTACTCGCGGTCGCGCCTTCGTACTATTTACCAGCTATGCACAGATGAATGACATCTATCAACGCCTGCTTGGCGAGCTAAAATTCCCCATGCTGCGCCAGGGCGACGCGCCGAAAACCGCGCTGCTCGAGGAGTTCCGGCTCACGCCGAATGCCGTACTGTTTGCGACGTCATCGTTCTGGCAGGGCGTGGACGTGCAGGGTGAGCAGTTGAGTTGCGTGATCATCGACCGTCTGCCGTTTGCCGTGCCCAGCGATCCGGTCGTAGCCGCGCGGGTGAAGGCAATCGACGCCGACGGCGGCAACGCATTTTTTCAGTATCAAGTTCCCGCGGCCGTGATCACGCTCAAACAAGGCTTCGGACGCCTGATCCGGTCGCTGCACGACCGGGGATTGCTGGTGCTCCTCGATAATCGCATTCTTAAAAAGCAGTATGGCCGGGTTTTTATCGAGAGCTTGCCGAATTACAGGAAGACTACGGACGTGAGGGTCGTGGAGGAGTTTTTCGACGTGAGCTCTGCTTGACGTTTTTCCTACTGAGCGAGCCGGCCCCATCGCGCAGGGTATTGATGAGCGGGACCATCCGAAATCCACCGTTCTCCGTTTTGACGAAATCGACGCGATCCCCAGGCTGAAGTCCAAGCGCGGCGCGGATCCGCAAGGGGATGGTCACTCGTCCTCCGGTGGTCAGCTTTGGCATTTGTGACGAAATCGCCCTGGTTTCAATCTGCAGGTTAGCTGCCCTTTTCATACGCCCAAACTTAATCTCCGCTTAAGAACGAAGCTAAAGAGTAACCTTACACATACTCCCGTTCCGCTCTCCGAATCTCCCGATACCGTTCAAACACTTTCTTCTGGCTTTCCAGCCCCAGCGCCGACCAGATCGAGCTTCCGCGGAAAGTATGCGACAGCATCTTCCAGCCCCGGAGCAGAACGAAGCCCGGATCATGCCTGAGCGCCGCGGGGACATGGTGAACTTTCATCCAGCGCTCGGCCTTCCAGCGCATGAATTCCACCTCTTCCGCCGACAAATGTTCCGTGCGCACCACCGCCGTGGTGCCATCGTATTCTTCCAACCGCTCATTTATGATCAGGCCCTGATCGCGGAACTCTTTCGTCATAGGCGTGCGCGGATACGGCGTTGGATGCTGAATATAAGGCCAATCCACATAACGCCGGGCGAATTCCAGGTTGGCTTCAATCGATTCGCGCGTATCGCCCGGGCTGCCAACAATCAATCCTCCGACTACAAACATCTGGTTCTGATGCAGGTAATCGATCGCCTTGAGCGTCGCATTGCCGGTGTTTTGCCCGTTTGTGCGCTCAGTGTTTTTGGCGGAAGCTTTCAAGAATTGCAGGTCGCCTTCCAGAATATTTTCGATTCCCAGAAAAACATAGCGGAAGCCGGCACGCCGCATGAGCGGCGCCAATGTCTCGCCATGATTCGCAATCGCCGAGGTCATCCCTTGCACGAAGTAATCGATCTTATGCAACCCGGCTGCGATGATAGCCTCGCACAGCGCCTCAAACCGCCGGACGTTCAGCGTAATGTTGTCATCAACCAAAAAAATGGTGCGGGCCCCGTGGTCGGAGGCGTCGCGAATGTCGGCCAGCACCCGGTCGAAAGAGTATGTAAAGAAGTTGCGCCCGCGCATCTCGATAATGGAACAGAAACTGCAGTCGAAGGTGCAGCCGCGCGAGGTTTCGACCACATCGACCTGCCGGCCCAGCATCGTGTATCCCTTCAACACACGCGCATCGCGGTTGGGCTTTCGTATCTCGCTGTCTTCGAGCCGGAGCGGTGCGCGTGCCGGGTTGTGCGCCCAACCGTCGCCGTTGCAATAGGAAAGTCCGCCGATGCTCTCGAACCCGGAACCTTTCTCGATTGCGCGCAGCAATTCACGAAACGTAACCTCCCCCTCGCTGCGCACGAGATAGTCGACGCCCATATCCTCGTACGCTTCGGGCGCCAGGCTGGGATCGTAACCGCCGACGACGATCTTCGCTCCCGGCCGCAGCGCACGCACCAGTTCGATAATGCGGCCGGCGGTGCGCCGCTGAAATGTCATGATGGAAAGTCCGACGACTTCCGGATCAAGCTCGCGCACAAGCCGGGTGACGGTTTCACGAACCTGGCGGTGCGCCAGGATCAAGTCAGCGACCGCTACGCGGTGATGCGGATCGACGTTTCCTGCGAGTGAGGTGAGCGCACCGTTCGGCATGCGGATCCCGACCGGTGGCATATGCTCGAACGAATCGGGCATCGACAATAACAGGACGTTCATCTGGACCTGTCCTTACTGCCTCGCGTCATTCCGCAGGCGCGGGTAAGACCCCAGAAATGGCGAAGCGTGTTCGTAATTGTAACTCAGCATAACGCTGGAATGCAGACGTCCGGCCCTCGCTTTAGAGTCTTCTAATTTTGCTCCCTGGCCGTTCCCGGATTTGCTACCACCCCCACCACAATCCCGGAAGCATCTTCCTTGGTGTGATACACACGCTCGGTAGCTTTCACGAAGTCCGCTGCCTTCGCGTCAGGAATGTTAACGAAAGTCTGCGGGTTGCGGTCGGTCAGCGGGAACCATGAACTCTGAATCTGCACCATGATGCGATGGCCGCGGCGGAAGGTGTGGTTTACGTCCTGCATCGTGAAATCGATCTTCTCGACCTTGCCCGGCGTAAACGGCTCCGGCTTTTCGAAACTGTGGCGAAATTTTCCGCGGAAAGGCTCGCCCCGCACCAGTTGCCGATATCCCGCCATGGTGAACGGCGGAGGAGGCACGTCGGTGCGCGGCCTGTCTCTGTCTTCCGGCCTCGGCTGGTCGAACTTGCTGTCGGGATAATCGGCGGGATATACGTCGATCAACTTCACATCCCAATCGGAATCCGTTCCACTGGTCGAGACAAAAAGCCGCGGCGAAATAGGCCCGGCAATCGTCACATCTTCCTGCAGCACCTGCGTCTCATAAGTCAGAACATCGGTTCTGCTGTCGGCGAAGCGCTGGTCAGAATCCATGTATTCCTGCGGCACATTCAGCGCGGTATAGTTCACGAAAGGCACGGGCTTTGCTGGATCGCTGATGTATTCATCGAACGCAGGCGCGTCGGCACTCGGAGGATCGAATGACAGTCCGCCATCCGCGCGTAAATAGAGCGTCTTCGCTTCAGCCTCTTTCGGAGGCCATTCCGAATAGCGCCTCCAGACATTCGTGCCGGTCTCAAAGACATATGCCTTCGGAAGTTTCGCATCGTCGCCGCCTTTGAGGTACTGCTCGAAAAACGGAAACACGATATTCTTCCGGTAAAAGTCTCCGGTATTGGACGCGAATTCCACCCGCCCCAGATGATCGCCGTCGTAACGGGCCCACCCGCCGTGTACCCAGGGCCCAATTACCAGCGCGTTAAAGATTCCCGAGTTGTACTTATCGATCGCGTGAAAAGTGCTGAAAGGGCCTTGCAGATCTTCGGCGTCGAACCATCCCCCCACGGTAAGCACGGCGCAGTGAATGTTTTTCATATGCGGCGCCAGATTGCGCGCCTTCCAATAATCGTCGTAGGTGTCGTGCTTCACCTGGTCATCCCAAAGCGCACTCTTGCCGTCAAGATACTTCCTAAGATTGTCGAGCGGCCCCGCATTCAAGTAGAACTCGTACGCGTCTTTGGTTCCGAAATCAAAGGGCGCAGGCGTTTTCGCCGGCAGTTGCGGATTCTCCTGCGGCTTGAAGAAAACATAGAATCCAAAGTTGGCATCGAGCATAAATGCTCCGCCGTGATAGGCATCGTCACCCATGAAAAGATCGGTCATGGGAGCCTGCGGCGACGCCGCCTTCAGCGCCGGATGCGAATCGATGATGCTGGCAGAAGTGAAAAATCCGGGATAGGAAATGCCCCAAATCCCAGCCTTCCCGTTATTGTCCGGCACATTCTTCAGCAGCCAGTCGATGGTGTCGTAGAGATCGCTGCTGTCGTCCACGTCCTGCTTGGACTTTTTGTCGTCGATGTGCGGGCGCATCTCGACGAACGTTCCCTCCGACATGTATCGACCGCGCACATCCTGAAAAACAAAAATGTACCCGGATTTCTCGAAGTCGGGCGATGGCCCCAGGTTCCGGCGGTACTGATCCACGCCATACGGACTCACGCTGTACGGGGTCCGGTCGATCAGAAATGGGTAGGCGCGGGAACCGTCTTTAGGCGCGTACACTGCGGTGAAAAGACGCACGCCGTCGCGCATCGGAATTCTGTACTCATACTTGGTGTAGTGCGCCTTGATGTCGTACTCCGGCGCATCGGGGCGATTCTGCGCGGCGAGATTGGCGATCGACGCCAGGCTAACCAGAACCAGCACCGAGATTCTGCAACGCGGCATACCTGCTCCTTTTCCAGAGGGAACCGAATAGGCAAGCTACAGTTTGGAATACCGGTCAGTCAAGCGGCTCTAGCGTTTCAGTTGGATCATGTGGGGACAGCCGCCCCCGGCTGTCCGTCGAGCGAAGCTCGACGGTTTTTCTTCCTATGCGGCGCGTTACAATAGATGTTCCGTGATGAATGCGCTACCGCCTGTATTTACGCGGAGCCGCTGAAGGAATACATGTTTGAAGTAACCGTTGACGATACGTTTGCCGCGGGACATTACCTGCGCAACTACAAGGGCAAGTGCGAAAAGCCGCACGGCCATAATTACAAGATCCGCGTAACCCTGGCCGGCGCCGAACTCGACAAAGCCGGCCTGCTGCTCGACTTCAAAGATTTGCGCGAGGTGATGAGGCACGTCATCGATCGGCTCGACCACCAGATGATCAACGACATCGAGCCGTTCACCGTGGTCAACCCGTCAGCGGAAAATCTGGCGAAGTATTTCTATGACGAGTCGAACCAGCGCCTGAAGAACGTGACGAATGGCCGCGTGCGGGTAAAAGATGTAACGGTCTTCGAGACCGACACCACCACCGCAAAGTACAGCGAGTAGCAGTCACAGCAGTGGCCAGTGTTCAGTGATCAGTGGCCAGAAGATAGCGACTAGCTATGAATTCGGGACTACCAGGATTGAATGCTGGCCACTGATCACTGGCCACTGACCACTGCTCCATGCAGATCACCGAAATCTACAAATCGCTGCAAGGCGAATCGACCCACGCCGGGCTGACGTGCGTGTTCGTACGTCTCACGGGCTGCAATCTGCGCTGCTCGTGGTGCGACAGCGAGTACACTTTTCAGGGCGGCCGGAAGATGACGGCCGAAGAAGTATTGGATGGAGTAAGGCGCCTCAATCCCAGTGGCGGATTAGTCGAAATCACCGGCGGCGAACCGATGCTCCAGGAGCGCGAACTCGTTCCGCTGATGCGGCAGTTGCTCGAAACCGGCTATCGCGTGTTGCTTGAAACCAGCGGCGAACGCCCGCTCGAGCACGTGCCGGCGGAAGTCATTAAGATCGTGGACGTGAAGTGTCCGGATTCTGGCGAAGCCGATACTTTCCATATCGAGAATCTGGAGACACTCACTCCGCACGATGAAGTCAAGTTCGTGCTGAGCGGGCGCGCCGATTATGAATTTGCCCGCGACTTTACGCATCGCCATCGCCTGGCAGAGCGCGTCAATGCAGTGCTTTTTTCGCCGGCTTTTCGCAAAGATGCGACTGGTTCGCGGGATAGCTCGCACTGTTTGCTCGATCCGCAGGAATTAGCCGAATGGATGCTCGCCGATGACGTTCCGGCGCGCCTGGGATTGCAGTTGCACAAGTTCATCTGGGACCCGGCCGTGAAGGGCGTTTAAGACACCGGTGGAGGTTCGCCATGGGAGATTCCATACAGTGCCGAGAAGGACGATCTTTACTATCCTGCAAAGCATGCGGTGTTTAGAGGCGATTAGACAGTCTTGGACTCACTGACTCGATGAGCGAAACAAAAAAACGCGCGGTAGTTCTGCTCAGCGGCGGCATGGATTCCTGCGTCTGCGCCGCTCTCGCGGTCCGCGACTACAATGCAGCCGCGTTGCACATCAGCTACGGCCAGCGCACCGAAGACCGCGAGCGGCAATCCTTCCTGGCAATTTGCCGGCGTCTGAACATTCAGGACAAACTCCTGGTCCGCAACGAGGCTCTGCTCGCCATTGGAGGGTCGGCGCTCACCGACGAAAACATTGCCGTGCCCGAATCGCACGCCATTGGCCACGACATTCCCGTGACGTACGTGCCCTTTCGCAACGCGCATTTTTTGGCCGTCGCCGTAAGCTGGGCCGAGGTGCTGGGCGCGAAGAAAGTCTTTATCGGCGCTGTCGAGCAGGACAGTTCCGGCTATCCCGATTGCCGCCCGGCCTATTACGAGGCCTTCAACCGCGTGATCAAGGCCGGCACGAAAGAGGGCACAATCGAAATCGTCACTCCGCTGATCCGCCTGCGCAAGGCGGAAATTGTGCGCCTGGGCCTTGAACTGAATGCGCCATTCGATTTAACTTGGTCATGCTACAGTCGCCAGGATCGGGCATGTGGCGTCTGTGATAGCTGCATGCTACGCTTGCGGGCGTTTGCAGTGGCGGGAGCCAGAGATCCAATTCCGTACGTGGAGAAGGAATTGCTGAATTCTGATTGCTGATTTTGGATTGAAAGGCGAGGGCCAACGAACGGCTTCTCGATCAACAACCGGAAATCGATAAGTCTTAAAGATATTTCACGCCGGGAGGCCAAGATGAAGAAGCGTTTTGCAAGTCTCGTTTTCGTTCTCTTGATGCTGGGACTCTGTGTGCCTCCCGGTTTCGCCCAATTCTCCGGAACCGTCAAGGGAGTTTGCCGAGACAGCGATGGTAAGCCCATAGCTGACGCAGTCGTTATCTATGCCAACCAGGACAATGGCCAGAAATTTACCCTTAAGACCAACAAGAAGGGCGAGTATTTCTCCCTCGGCATCACTGCGGGCAAGTACAACATCCTGCTCTACAAGAACGATGACGACCTCAAAGCGAATAAAGAACTCTACCACCTCAATAGTGTCACCGTAAGCCGCGACGAGAACAATTACGACATCGACTTGAAAAAGGAGGCAGCCGAACAGGCCAAAGGCGCCGGCATGACCCCGGAACAGCTCAAGCAGCGGCAGGCGGAGGTAGAAAAGGCTCAGAAGGAAAACACCACAATTAAATCTTTAAACGAGAAGCTCGTCGCCGCCAACGCCGCCATGAAGGCCGGCGACTACGACACGGCTGTTGCCACATTAACCCAAGCCACGCAGATGGATACTACCCACGACGTGATTTGGTACGGTCTCGGCGAAGCCAATCGTGGCTCGGCGCTAAAGCAGACCGATCCCGCGGAAAAGAAGGCGCGCCTGCAGGCCGCAATCGACGACTATCAAAAAGCCATCGACCTCAGGCAAAAGGCCATGGAAACCAAGAAGGGTCCCGACGATGCCAAACAGCTGGCGGGTTATTACAACAACATGGCTGATGCTGACAATAAATCCGGCAAGATCGATGATGCCGTCAAGGCTTATACGCAGGCGGTTCAGCTGAATCCCGAAGGCTCTGCCGCCTATTACTACAATATCGGCGCGGTGTTAACCAACGCGGGTAAAATCGATGACGCCATCGCGGCCTTCGACAAATGCATCGCAGCCGATCCCACTAAGGCCGATGCCTACTATCAGAAGGGCGTGAACCTTATCGGCAAAGCCACCTTGCAGGGCGATAAGATGGTTGCGCCCCCGGGCACCGCCGAGGCTTTCAATAAATATCTTGAACTTGCGCCCACCGGCCAGTACGCCGATGTCGCCAAGCAGATGCTGGCCAGCATCGGCGCTCCCATCGAAACCGGTTTCGGCAAAAAGAAGAAGACCGCCGCCAAGAACTGAACCGATTCTCAACGGCACGGATTGAACCGCAACAGAGGGCGGCTAAGCCGCCCTTCGGCGTCCCGACCCTCGTGTTACCAAGGGCTATGTCCTAACCGTCCCTACGCTTCGTTCCTTCCGCGCGGTACAGTGTAGCTACCACCTAACTCCCCTCTGTGGTGCTTGCAATTCCCTGAAACGAGAACAGTCAGTAATCAGTAAACAGTCAGTAAGAGGACAGAAATGGCAACGCCCGGCATCGCGGCAATTTCAGTTTCCTTGGAAGGCTATTCCGGCAGCGGCAAAGTGGCTACGCCTGCTCTGCTGGGCGCCATGCTGCGCGCCGCCGACAAGATCAGCGATCTCATTTTTTCTCCCGGCCGTCCTCCGCAGGTCCAGGTTTATGGCCAGCTCATCCCAGTGCAGGTGCCGGGAATCGCAACTCTCACTCCCGATGACACTCGCCACATCGCCGTCGACCTGATCGGAGATAATAAACAGGCGCTTGCCACCCTCCGCGAACACGGGTCGTGCGACATTTCCTACGGCCTGGCCGGCGTTGCGCGCTTTCGCGTCAACGTCTTCATTCAGCGCGGCAGTTGCGCGGTCGTGATGCGCGTGATTCCCACTGCGATTCCGGATTTCGCTTCGCTTCGCTTGCCCCCAGGCCTCGCGGATGTGGCCAAGCTCCGCGATGGCATCATCCTCGTCACCGGCCCCGCCGGATCCGGTAAGTCTTCGACGCTTGCCGTGCTTCTCGACTGCATCAATCGCGAGAAGAACTACCACATCATCACCATTGAAGATCCCATCGAGTTCCTGCACAACCACAAAAACTCAACCATTCACCAGCGCGAGCTCCACAGCGACACGCCCAGCTTCGCTCACGCTCTGCGCTCGGCATTGCGGCAGGCGCCCAAAGTTATTCTGGTCGGCGAGATGCGCGACCGCGAAACCATCGAGAGCGTTCTCGAAGCCGCCGAAACCGGCCATCTCGTGTTTTCCAGCCTCAACACCATGGACGCATCTAAAACCGTCGAGCGCATTGTCAGTTCGTTTTCGCCCGGCGAACAACAAAGCACACGCGAGCGCTTTGCCAAGTCGTTCCGCTACATTATTTGCCAGCGGCTCTTGCCCAAGGCCGATCGCAGCGGACGCGTTCCCGTCGCCGAAATCCTGAAAGCCAACGCCCGCACCCGTGAGTGCATCGAGAAAGGTGACCGCGACGGCAAGACCTTGCTCGACGCCGTAAAGGCCGCTTCGTCCGAGGGCATGCAGCACTTCGATGGCGAAATCGCCCAGCTCGTGCGCGACCGCGTCGTCGACCTCGAAACCGGCCTCTCTTTCGCCAGCAATCCCACCGTGTTGGGCCAGGAGCTCGCCAGATAGCCTCTTGAAAAGGCGCAGGCGTTTCTGAAAGCCTGCGGCCTCCAGAGGTAACGTGGAAGAGCGGCGCTTCAGCGCCGCGTAGAGATCCCAAAATCAATCGGCTTCAGCCGCTGAGTTAAGGCGGATCCAAAATTGGAAGGCGCACGCTGGTTAACGCTTCCGGCTCCGCGCTGATAAGAAACGGGGAACCAGCTAACGGCGCCAGGCTGCCCATAGACGCGTTCACGCTGAAAGCAAGAATGCTGTTCGCCTGAGAATCGGGCGCGTAGAAGACTCCGCCATTGCCGTTGATCAGCCCTCCGAACGCCGTACCCGCGGGGAATGGAGATCCCCCGATCTCGGTCAGGATTCCCGTGCTCTGGTCCACGCTGTAGGCCGAGATCGTGTGGTCAAGGCCGTTAAGGGCATACAAGAAGGTGTTGTAGGCAAGAAGCGACGCTGGACCGCGCCCGGCCGCAAAGGGCGAGCCCGGCACCGGGGTGAGAGCGCCGGAGTCACTGACCGAATAGGCCGCAATTTCATTCAGACCGCTTAACGCGACATAGAGCGTCGTCCAGTTCACCGCGATCGCGGCTGGCGAACTGTTGGCCGGTGTCGCAAACGGAGAACCCGGAACAGGCGTCAGAGCGCAATTGGAGTCAATCGTGAAGCCCCAAATCCCGCCGCCACTGAAATCCGCGGCGTACAAAACGGAAAAATTGCCGGGGTTATACGCAATCAGATTGACCGGGGCAAAGCCGGCGGAGTAGGGCGAACCGGAAGCGGCTGTCAGGCCTCCGTCAGAAGCGACGTTGAAAGCAACCACCGTGCCGTTCGTGTCTCCGACATAAAGACAATTGCTAAAGTTCGCGATTCCGGCCGGATCGCCGGTACTCGCGCCCAGGCTGAAAGGCGATCCCATGATCGCCGTCAACACGCCGTTGGTCTCATTCACGGCGAAGGCATCAATCACATTATTGTCGAAATCCGATGCATATACGGTGCTTCCCCCAAGAGGAGCCGCAAGATATGGACTGTCAGCCGCGCCTTGCGTAATTGTGGGCGTCCCGAGCGCGCCGCTGGAGTTGGCCTGGAAGGTAAGGATCTGGCCGGCGTCCGTCGTCGCGTAAACAAACGAGCATCCGCTACACCCGTTGTTCGATTGATTGTTCATGCTGGGACTGTTGGAGCCACAACTCGCGAGTATGAGCGGCAGAACGGTCAGGGAAAGAGTTTTGCTAAGGGGCCCGAGAGAGCGGATACGCATGGCTTCTCCTGCAGGTCGACGTGAGGCGCCGAGAGTTTTCCGTTGACCGACTCAACCGGTGACCAGCGCACTCCAACCCCGTGAACCCGGCGCCAAGAAAAAAGTTTCCTGCTCCACATTATATCGCCGCGCGGAAGCGCGAGGGCGCGGGAAGGGCACGGCTGAAGCCGTGCCCTGATACGAACCGTGAGTTTTTCAGCATCCTGTTTAGCCGCTGAGGGACGCAAGCACGCCAGTCAGCCATGCGCAAACCAGATCGTATCGGGGCATCGCTTCAGCGATGCCGTTAAAGCGCCAAAAATCAACCCGGCTTCAGCCGCTGGCCTCCGCTATCATCCTCACATGGCCGCATCGCAACCACTGATCCTGACGTTCGAAGAGGCACGCCTCGCCGTCGAAAACCGCGCCTCGCGCCTATCTCCTGCAGAAACCGAAACTACGGACCTGCTCCGCGCCGCCGGACGCGTCCTCGCCGAGCCCATCGCCGCCGATCGCGACATTCCTCCCTTCCCCCGCTCCATGCGCGACGGCTACGCCGTGCGCGCCGCCGATCTGGCAACGCTTCCGGCAAGTCTGAAAGTGATCGGAGAAATCAAAGCCGGCCCGCGGGAACTTCCCTCCGCCCTGAATCGCGGCGAAACCTTCTCCATCATGACCGGCGCGCCCGTGCCGCCGGGCGCAGACGCTGTGGTAATGGTGGAATACACATCGCCACAAGGAGACTCCGTTGAAATAACAAGAGGCGTCGCGGCCGGCGAAAATGTTGTCGCTCAGGGCGCCGAAGCCAAACGCGGCAACCTGTTACTCGATCGCGGCACGCGCCTGAACGAAGCCGCCATCGCCCTCGCCGCCTCGGCCGGCAAATCGCGCTTGCAGGTATTTGTTCGTCCGACCGTCGCCATTCTTACCACGGGTGATGAGATCGTCGGCGTCGACACTGCCCCCGGCCCAACTCAGATTCGCAACTCCAACAGCTATTCGCTCGCCGTGCAAATCCAGCAGGCCGGCGGCCAGCCCGTGATCCTGCCGATCGCTCCCGACAACGCTCACCGACTGCGCGATCTGATCGAAGAAGGTCTCAAGCGGGATCTGCTGATCATGACCGGCGGCGTCTCCATGGGACGCTACGATTTAGTCGAACAGGTTCTCGCCGATCTCGAAGCCGAATTCTTCTTCACCGGAGCAAGAATCCAACCCGGACAGCCGGTAGTCTTCGGCCGCGTCGGCTCGTGTGGGAGCGGGCGACCCGCCCGCTCAGGGGCGCCAGCCCCGTCTTCCAACAACAGCTCCCCCAAGTATTTCTTCGGTCTCCCTGGAAACCCAGTCTCCACCATGGTCACCTTTGAGTTGTTCGCCAAGCCAATGCTCGAAGCGCTGTCGGGAATGTCTCCCCGCCCGCTCACATTCCTGCACGCCCGCCTGAAGTCCGAGATTCGCGTCAAGTCTGGTCTAAAACGCTTTCTCCCCGCAATCCTTTCCGGCAAATACGAAGAGTCAGTAGTGGAGCTCGTGCCCTGGCAGGGATCAGGCGACATCGCCGCTCAATCCCGCTCGAATTGCTACATCGTCATCCCCGCAGATCGGGAGCACATCGCCGCCGGCGAATGGATAGCAGTAATGCCGCGCTGACCGGGTTTCGACACGGCGCGCTCCCAACTGGCAGGGTTGAGCTCTTGCTTGAAAGAGCGCAACTTTAGCTGCGCCGAGAAGGCCATCCCAGAGCTAACGGCGGCTCCAGCCGCTCCGAAGGCGGGTTCGTATCAGGGCATCGCTTCAGCGATGCCGTAAGACGGAAAAAATCGAAGCGGTTTCAGCCGCCGCGCCGCTCCCCGACGCTCACTCTCCATGTAAGATAGAACTTCCGCATGGCGAAAAAGCTCTCCCACTACGATGCCTCCGGCCGCGCCCGAATGGTCGATGTCTCCGGCAAAGCCCCGACCCGGCGCGAGGCCGAGGCCAGCGCCTTTGTGCGCATGAGTCCTAAGGTAATGAAGGCGCTGCCGAAAAATCCCAAAGGCGATCCTCTGGAAGTCGCCCGCATCGCCGGAATTTTGGCCGCCAAGCGCACCTCAGAACTGATCCCAATGTGCCACGCCCTTCCACTCTCGCACATTGATGTCGAGATAACGCTGTGCGAGAATGGCGTCGCCATCGCCACCAGAGTCACAACCACCGCTGAAACCGGAGTCGAGATGGAGGCCCTCGTAGCCGCCGCCATTTCCGCCCTCACAATTTATGATATGGCCAAGGCTCTCGATAAAGGGATCGAGATTCGCGAAATCGTCTTGCAGCGCAAGAGCGGCGGAAAGAGCGGAGAGTATCGGCGGGCGAAGTAAATTCCATGGCTAACGACGTCAAACTGCTCCTGGTCGATGACAATCCGATGGTGTTGAGCATGCTCGAGCAGGCGCTCGCTCCCTTTGCGCTGGTGGCGGCTGCGGGAGACGCGGCCGATGCGCTGCTGAAGGCGGTCGACGATCCTCCCGATCTCGTCGTCTGCGACTACCGCATGCCAGGCATGGATGGACGCCAACTGGTGGAGCGGCTGAAGAGCCGGCCCGCCACGGCGAATTTTTCCGCGATCCTGCTGGCCAGCCGCGCTGACATTGATGAGCGGCTTTCGCCGCAGGATGCCGCCGACGACTACATCGCCAAGCCGTTTTTTCTGAAAGAGGCCACCCGCCGCATCAAACGCACCGTGGATCGCATTGCGCTCGAAAAAATGGCGAAGACCGCGCCCTCCGACGGCGTGGTGCGCGGCAATCTTTCGCAGATGAACGTGATCGACCTGATGCAGTCGCTCGAAATGGGGCGTAAGAGTTGCCAGCTCAAACTCAACCACGACGCCGACAAGTGCGAAGTCTTCTTTGTCGAAGGCCAGGTCAAGCACGCGACTTACGGAGCACTAACGGGTGATGAGGCTGTCTTCAAAGTTCTACGCTGGACCGGCGGCAACTTCGAGCTGAACTTCGAAGGCAAGACCGATCAGGAAACCACCAAGCTCAACACTCAAGGGCTGCTGATGGAGGGTCTGCGCCTGCTCGACGAATCCCAGCGTGAAGGCGGCGCGGAGGCCACCGAAGATAGCGCTGCCAGTGCGAGTGCGAGTAGTGCCGCGATCAGCCCCGCGAGTGGCGGCCCAAGCGGCAATAGCGGAGCGAGTTCGAGCGTGCCAAGTTCGAGCGGCATTGGTTCGAGCAGCCCTACTTCGAGCGGCGGCAACACGGAAGAGGAAGAAGATGTCCTCCTCGACAGCTGAAGGATCTCCGCACGTGCTCACTGCCGCGGTAGTTACGGTCAGCGATTCCTGCGCGCATGGGGAACGCGTGGATCTCTCCGGGCCGGCGATTGTTGAGATCCTGAACAAATCCGGCTTCCATGTGGTGGCCACGCGAATCGTGCAGGACGATTCCATGCAGATTCAGAATGCCCTGGTTCACCTCGCACTCGAGGCGCGCTTCATCGTAACCACGGGCGGAACAGGCATCGCGCCGCGCGATGTCACGCCGGAAGCAACGGAAGCGATTTGCGACCGTCTCATCGATGGCGTTGGCGAGCGCATGCGACTCGACGGCGCGAAGAAAACTCCGTTCGCCGCATTGAGCCGGGGAGTGTGCGGCGTGCGGGAGAAGACTCTGATTCTGAATCTTCCGGGCAGTCCCGGCGGCGCGGTGGAATCTCTGGAGGCTGTGCTGGAGTTGATTCCGCACGCGCTGGATTTGCTGGAGGGGAAGACGGAGCACGGGTAGTCGCCAGGTCGCGGCGGAAGTCCCAAACCGAAAAGACGTTGACGTGGAAGAGATGTGGCCACGCCAGTAAGCTATTGACTTAGACAAAGCAAGCATTATTATTTGAATCCGGTACCCGAGCCGAGGGCGAAAGAAGGTTAGTGTTATGGCAGATCGAAAGCAGTTTTTCGGGGATATCAAGGCCGATCCCGAACTTCTGAAAGCGCTGGAAGCATCCCGCCTAACGCCTGTGACGGAGGATGAGTTGCGCGAGCAGAGGATTAGCTTCGCTTTTGGCAATGCGCCGGCCAACGCAAAGAATACGAAAGACAGTGTGCGGCAGGCGTCTGAGCACATGCGCCTACTGCCATAAGACCCTATCGCGGCCCGGGATGCTGGGGGCCGCGACTTTCCCGCCATGTCGGTCCGCGAACAAGGTAATCCCGCGCTGTATACGCGAATCCAGGACCAAAACCTTTTGCGGCAGTATGACCTTCTGTCGAACTGCGTTGAGATAGGCTTAGAAAAGGGTATCGAGGCCTTCGACAAATACACTCTGTGGGCGCTCAACTATGCAGCGGTTGCCAATATTGCCCAGTTCGGTGGGCGATACCGCGAGGAACCAATTTACGTCGGCAAACATACCCCACCACACTTCAAAGATGTGCCCAATTTGATGGATCGGTTCTTTTCCCTGGTTCATGAAAATTGGACAATTGTCGAACACCCAACATGGATCGCAGCGTACGCCCTATGGAGAATGAACTGGATTCATCCATTTGTCGAAGGAAACGGAAGGACTGCGAGGGCTGCCTGCTACTACCTGATTTGTATGAAGCAGGGCAGATTGCTTCCCGGTAGAAGGATCGTGCCGGAACGCATACGGGAAGACAGACAACCCTACTATGACGCGTTGGAGGCTGCTGATCGGGCTTGGAACGATGGTAAGCTCGATGTATCGGTAATGGCGAAGTACCTCGAAGAATTACTGAGAGGCCAACTCACCGATAAGTAAACTGATTCACTCCCGAAAAATGGCTTGGAATATAGAGACCGCGCGCGAAGATCGTGTGCTCTAGCCCAGGGGGTTGTTTCATGACAAAGACGAAGAAGCCGGCTTCCAAGCGCGGCACGGACTGGGGCAAGTTGCGGCGCATGAGTGCCGCCGGCATCCGCAAGGGGATTGCGGCCGACCCTGACGCCAATGCCACGAACGAAAATTTCTGGAAGACCGCCAAGATCGTAATGCCGGTGCCGAAGGAAATTGTGACGATGCGGCTTGACTCCGACCTGCTCCGCTGGCTTCGTCAGCAACCCGGCTATCAGACCCGTATCAACGCCATCTTGCGCGCGTATATGCAGGCGCAGGCGCGCTGAGGATCCGACTCGAAATCCCCACTTCTCGCAAAGGACGCGAGAAATGGGGCACCCGGCTACGTCAGGGATTCCCACGGGCTGATTTACAACCTGACCGAGTGAAACGGGAGTAGATGCCGACTGGGGCTGAAGCCCACATGCATTTGGCTCTCTACGCGGCGCTCGAAGCGCCGCTCTTCCACGATCTGGAAGGCGAGATCGAGCCGCTATTTCTGGGTTGGTGGAACGTACTCCTTGGGCACGGCTGAACCTTCGCCGAAGAAGAATTGGTCTAGCTGTTTGACGATGACCTCCTGATCTTCGCGGCGGGCGGGGTTCAGGCGGTATTCGTTGAGCAGCATTTTGCAGTGTTCGGTCCACATCCGCCAGGCTTCCTGCGAAACGTTGTCGTAGACCTTGCGGCCGAGATCGTTGTCGAAGGGAGGCTCGTCCAGCCCCGGCAGCTCCCTTTTTAATTTCACGCAGAATACAGTGTGCGCCATAGGCTTCCTTGAGTCGGTGATCTCACATCAAATTACTACAACGGCTCCGGCTATCGGGCTTCGGCTGTTCGCTGAAGCGGAGTCCCGAGAGCCGGCGCCGAGGATCGAAAACCGCGAAATTATTTGCCCTGCGGCTTCTCCTGGGGTTTTTCGTCTTTCTTTTCTTCGGGCTTCTCCGGAGCCTTGTCCTTGCTCTTGTCCTCGATGGAAAGAAGTTCGACTTCGAAGATCAGCGTGGAGCTGGGCTCGATGCCGGGGCGACCGGAGTCTCCGTAAGCGAGATCGGAAGGTACGAAGAGTTGCCACTTCGACCCCACGGGCATGAGCTGGAGCGCCTCGGTCCAACCTTTGATGACTCCAGTCACAGGAAATGTGGCGGGCTGGCCGCGCTTGTAGGAGCTGTCGAACTCGGTGCCGTTGATAAAAGTGCCGCGATAGTTGCAGACCACAGAGTCGCTTGGCGTGGGCTTCGGTCCCGTGCCCGCGGTGAGAATTTTGTATTGCAAACCGCTGGGCAGCGTGACTATGCCATCTTTGGTTTTATTTTCCGCCAGGAAAGCGTCGCCTTCTTTCTTATTCGCGGCGCCGGCTGCCTGCGCTTTTTCCTGTTGCTGCTTGCGCACTTCGGTCTGCACCGCCATGATGGCGGCCTGCGCCTCATCGTCGGTGAGCAGGGTCTTTCCGCCGGCCATCGCGTCTTTTATGCCGCGCGACAGAATGGCCGGGTCGACCGGAACCGACTGTTTCTGAAAATTCTGCCCCATCTTCATCCCGAGCGCGTAGCTGAATTTGTCTTTCTGAGTTTTGAGAACGAGTGGAGCGCCGGGTCTCGCCGCCGTGGCGGGCCGTTTTGCCGCCGGAGCCTTGGCTGCGGTGCTGGGGGTTGCAGAGGCCGGTGGAGTCGTCGGAGCCGGAGTCTGCTGCGCCAGGGCGTTGCCCAACGACAGGATTCCAGCCGTCAATATGATTAACGCGGTGGTGAAGGATTTGTGCATACAGTCATTGTCACATTGGCGGCGAATCTCCGCAAATGCCGGACATGCGCAGCCAGGTTGTTCGAAGGCAATTTGGCAAAAGTGTCGACGGCATCTACCCGGCTAGAGAGAGCGCAGAAAATCGATGATTTCCTGTTGCTCCTGAACGGTCAGCTTATTGAAGTGTTCGACGACCTTGTTGGCCTCGCTGCCGTGGCTCCGGTGAGCCCTGATGGCGTCCACCAGATTGGACGTACGCCCATCATGGAGGAAGAAGACGCGCTGTCCGACGCCCCAGAGAGGAGCAGTTCGGAACTCGTCGGGGCCGGCGCCGCCTTGCGTAATGCCGTCGGCCAAGCCCTTTCCCATGTGGTGCACGAGCAGGTCGGAGAAAAGATTCGCAGTCTGATTGGAAAGTGCAGCACTCGGACTGGTCGCGGAGCCGCTCGCAATCATTGTTCCTGTAGTGAACGACGGCGTATGGCAGTGCGCACATCCAACCTTCGTAAATAAGTCGCGCCCCTTTTCGCTGGACGCCGTTGGTGGAGCGGGCGCGGGTGGAGCGAGCATCCGCATGAAGTTGGCAAACGCTTCGATGTCCGAGATGACCGCGGGGTTCGAAATGCCATTCGAATTGCCGGCGCTCGAGGGAGTGGTTGTGAAGTTAAGAGTGTCGTTGGGGGTGGGATTGAAGATACAGCCGGATGTTTCGTCGCGCTCTTGCTGGAATAACTCGTTCGAGATTCCCATCTCGACGTTGTAGGCCTCGCCCGCGAACATGAGAAGGGATTTGTTCTGCGCCTTCCACCCGAAGCGGGTGATAGTTCCGTCGTTGGCACTCAGATTCACGTTTCCGCTGAGGTGCGCGTTCGCGTGTCCGTGGATACCCAGCTCCGACTTCGCCGAGGCGTCGGCCTGCATGTTGGCAAGGATCGCCGAATCGGAAATTCCTTCAATCAGCCCCGCGCCAAAGACGGGGGTCGGGATCCTGAAAATGATATTGCGATTTCCGCCCTGGCCCGTGAGCGGATTTCCCGCGGGCAGAAAATCGAATTGTGCGATATTGCAGCCGGGGGCGTCAGCTCGCCCCGTGATCACGAAGATGTCATGCACTTCGCCATCCGCGTTGCCGTTGCTCTTCTTAAACCGCGCTTCGCGGATGGGGCCGTCTGGCACGATGAACCATGGCACCATGTTCTTGGCTCCGTCCAAGACGGCAACTGCGGGCAGGGGATTTTTCGCCGGGCTCGTTCCCCCCATATTAGGCTGCGAGTGGCAGGAGAAACATTGATTCGAGTTAAAGCGCGGACCGAGGCCGTTGTTCGCGCCCTTGTTCACAACTTCGATTTCAGCGAATCTCGCCTGCCCATCCAGAAAAAACGCATTCTCGTCCGCTGTAAGACCCGGCAGCGGACCACCCGCACCCGCCGCTCCACCGCGCACGCCTGGGTCTACTGGACCGGATCTGGTTTGGCCCAAGGTGTAGCTACATGTGATCAAGGCTACGGTTAATATTCCGCTGAGACTCTTGGACCTAACCCTCCCCAGTATCGTCATCACATCACCTCATAAGCCGGGAATGCGGGTATTGTAAACGAGTCTCAGCAACAACAAACGGAAGCCCCAATTCAGTCACGATTTCAGAACTCTAGTCCCGCGGGGAGGGTCCACTTAAGGCGCTTTTGAAGGAACGCGGGAATCACGTCCTCCGAGACTTATCAGAGACTTAGGAGTGGAAAAGGTTGGTGGGCCCGCAAGGATTTGAACCTTGGACCAATGGATTATGAGTCCACTGCTCTAACCGCTGAGCTACGGGCCCGGATTTGCCACAAATCATTATATATAAGCAATTTGATTCGATTCCGCAGAGCGAACTCCCGCGGCGACTTTCCCTTCGGTGGCTGTTTTGGTGGCTGTTAGTCCTTCTTGAACAGTTGCGCCTGCACGGAAAAACCAGATGGTGACACAAGTCGCTCTACTGCCGCCAGCGTGTGGGAAGGTGCGAGATGTGCGTAACGCATCGTCATCTGGATTGTTTCATGTCCCATCAGTTCCGCCAGCGTTCGAAGGTCCACCCCAGCCATCGCCAGGCGGCTCGCAAACGTGTGTCGAAGGCAAATACCAGGTAAACTCTTTGAGACCCGCCTCCTTCACCGCCGGATCGAACCAGTGCTTATACCCCCGCAACGGCTCCCCATGGGTATTAACAAAAACCGGGCCAACAGCCCTCGTTGAGCGCTGCTGAAGAATCTTGAAGGCTGCAACTGCCGCAGAGTTTAAGCGCACATGACGAACCTTGCCGTTTTTGCTTTTAGGAATCGTAACGTGCTGCCGAGCGAGATCCACGCGGTCCCAGGTTACCCCATACTGTTCGGACGGCCGCATTCCAGTTTGAAGGGCGATCTCAAACTCGAGCACATGCTCCAAATGACGCATTTCAATTACAGTCTTCAGGCGAGACTCTTCGTCTGTGCAACACTTTAAGTAATCAACTTCGGTGTTGGAAGCGGCGAATTGATTCAGGTACCGAATCCTGCCATTGTTCTCTTTCCGTATCCGGAGTAGACGCGCTGGATTCACTTTGATTTTTCGATCCCGCTCAGCTAGTCGGTAAATCAGCTTTAACAGAGCGATATAACGGTTTTTCGTAGCGGTGGACCACTCCCGGCGCTTCGCTTGTTGGTCCAGCCATCTCTCGATGTCTTGCGGCGAAATGCTTTCCGCACCGCTGTTCCCAAATTGCTCCAGAAGCGGTGCGATCCGATATTCATCTTGGCGATAGCTAGCCTTTTCGCTACGCGAGTAGTAAGAACCTAGTGGCATGCTAGCCCGTTCAACGGTTTAGGAAATTCAACTACTCCCCTGCCTATTGCGTGGAATCAATCAGTGAAGTCAACCTTAGGCAAAAGGGGGTTGCGGGACGAGTGCCTGAACGCCAGCTGGTTTCGGAACCTGGCTGATGCCGGAGAAGATCCTCACCTCTACATGGATGAGAAAATCGAGGCAGGTCACTGCGACAGCGCGGCAAATTAGGCCTTAGTTCAAGTCCTCCGTGAGTAGGCGGAAGGTATTGTCGTCCAGATTCCGTTTGATGTGCTGTGTCACGCAAAGGACTTAACGACGGAACGGTTGTGAGCGACTGGAGCCGTTGTACAGTAAGATGCCACTGTTCCAGGTTACTCGCTGCCATTGTGGAAATATCCAAACCACGTCTTTGGTTCCTGATGGTGCTCCTGCCCGTCGGAGTGCTCGCCGGGTGTTACTTTTTGTTGCACCAGATTACTTCCTCGTCACCGGCCCACCTTCTGGCGAAGGCGTACTTCGAGCGACGGACCCTCGAACTCAGGATAGGTGTGACGCCGCATTCTCCCATTCGCATACAGCGCGGACAACAGATCTCGCGGATGGACCGTCCCGAGAGTCTGCTCGATGCTGAGGCGGCGATCGCGCGCGGTCTACGAAACGCTCCGGAAAACGGCTCACTCCTCATGGCCCGCGGTCAAGCCAACCTTCTGGAGTCGTCCTACGAAGCCGCGATCACCGACATGCAAGAAGCTCTCGATACGCAACCCAAGTCGGCTGCGGTCCTGAACGGTCTAGCCACCGCATATTTCGAGCGCGCCGAGGCCGAAGACCGCTTTGACGACTACGGCACCGCCTTTGAACTGCAAAGCCGCGCGCTCCAGCAATCCCCCGACGACCCCGTCACCCTGTTCAACCGCGCCATCACCGGTGCTCGCCTCTACCTCTACAAACAAAGCATCGAGGACTGGCACCGCTACCTGTCTCTCGATGCCTCCGGAGAATGGTCCGACGAAGCCGAGCAGCGCCTGAGCGAAGTCCAGGAAATCGTTGATGCTCACGATAAGAGAACGAAGGCTCCATTATTGACTCCCGCTGAATTCGCGCAGACCGTGGATACTGCAGACCCCAAGACGTGGGACTCCGTTGAGCCACGGATCGAGGAATACCTTTCGCTCGTCACCAAGGATTGGTTGCCGGCGGCGTTCCCGGTGGATGGGAGGGTGGCGGCGTCTGTTCAGGCCAGACAGGCATTGGGGACTCTGGCGGTAATTCTGAAAGAGCGGCATGACGACTTGTGGCTTACCGACTTGCTGTTGGCGACGGCGTCGCCGTCGTTTGGACTAGCGGCTGACGCTCTGAAGAAAGCCGCAATCGCCGATAACGCAGATTACATGCTGGGAAGAAAGGAAGCGGCAAGGGCGGCGCAGCTTTTTTCGCAGGCGGGCAATCCAGCAGGCGAGATCGCCGCGCGCTTTGAGGAAGTCTACGCCTTTGTTCGCTCGGAGGCGGGCCCGGAGTGCTTGAAACAAATCAATAATCTCGCCGTTCCCGTAGAGAACCGCCTTTACTCGCGGCTGCAGATACGCCTCGGGCTCGAGCGCTACAACTGCTTGGTCGAACAAGGTGATTTTCAGGGCGAGAAACAATTAACTGCAGCGTACCATTCCGCACAATCCGCGCACTACGAGACCATCGAACTTCGGATTCTGGATACGCTTGCCACGGACGACCTCTTAAAGGGTAACCGGCCGTCCGGCCTCACGCGCTGTCGCCAAGGACTTCGACAGTATTGGGCTTCCTCGGTCGACAGTTATGTCGCGAGAGGTTTTTACACAACACTCGGGTTCAGCTACGAGAAAAGTGAACTCTGGCACTTAGCGCGGGCTGCTGACGACCAGGATCTCGCGATTGCTTCGCCTACCCGGGACCCTATCTCCTTGGCATTCGAGCACGTCATCGCCGCAAGGGCGTCGGTGACGGCTTCGGAGCCAAGGTCGGCCCAGGAGCACCTTAATGCCGCCCAACACTTGTTCTCTTCGGCGCCTAACTCAGATGTCACCGAGAACTACCGCGTTACCTTGGAAGCCTATTTGGCGTTGGTCGATGATGAGTCTGGAAAACCAGAAACCGGACTTGCTCGTTTGGAACGCATGAGACCCCGGCTCGACAGAATTGCGAATATGAACATAGTGGCCGACTTCTATCGCATTACGGGTGAACTTCAGAGTCGTGTAGGTCACCTTGCAGACGCCGAAGATGAACTTATCAAGGCGGTCTCCTTGGGGGAGACAATGCGGGCTTCCCTTCGCTCAGAATCGAACCGGATTTTATGGATGCGGCAGTGGGCCAAGCCCTACCTTGACCTCGTCGATGTCGAGTTGCAAAGAGGTAACCCGTCCGAGGCGCTGAATATATGGGAGCTCTACCGTGACTTCGGCCTCAGGCAGCCGCCGCAATCGTCGAATCCTCCGGCGTCACCGGGAACCCAGGTAGAAGCTGCGGTTGCGTCGACGCGTATGCTCATTTCACAGGAATCCGAGCGCGTGACTCGGACTTTTTCGGCTCTTCACGATCAGACTGCCCTCATACTCGGATTAATTCCACACGGTGTAGTGATCTGGGCTTACGACGATCGCGGGTTGGATGCCAAGTGGGTCCAGGAGGACCCAGCCAACATTCGCCTGCGGGTCACTCGTTTGGCGGAACTAGCTTCGCATCCCTCGTCGTCGCTTGAGGGAATCCGTCTCGTCGCGGGGGAACTCCACAACGACCTTATCGGGCCATTGTCCGACCGCATCCAGGCTGGTCGAACTCTTATTATCCAAACGGACGAAGCCCTGGCGGCCGTGCCATTCCAAATATTGGTAGACGGATCCGGAAAATACCTCGAAGATGAGCATCCCGTAGCCTACCTGCCGATACTCCCGCCCATCAATGCGCAGCCGGGTAGCGCGCCGATTAATGCGAGCACCCGCGCCCTGGTCGCGGCCAGTACCGGCGGATCGGCCGACGGCCTTAGGCCACTTGGCGATGTTCTGGCGGAGGCGAAGGCAGTGATTCGTTACTTCCCGCAAGGCCAGCTCCTAGCCGATAGCCAGGCCTCGCTCAACGCCGTCATCGGCCAGCTTTCGCGTGCGGAAATATTCCACTTCGCAGGGCACGCAGTTGCCGAGGGCAATCGCAACGGCCTTCTGCTCAATGCTGGTCTTGGCACGGATGAAGCTTCGATTCTTGACGCGGAGGCCCTGCGCAGAGTCTCTCTGCCCGGCCTTCAAATGGCGGTTCTATCAGCGTGTTCAACGGAGAACGGCGAAGCTGGGATGCCCGGAGATAGTGACAGCCTGGCGCTCGTATTTCTGGCGAAAGGCGTGCCGCACGTAATTGCAAGCCGATGGAATGTCGACTCAAGCTCCACTGTGCTCCTGATGGAAGTGTTCTACGAAAAATTGCTCGCGGGCGCTTCGGTTCCGCAAGCTCTCGCCTCAGCGGAAGCGGCATTGCGTCAAAGAGCGCCGCATCCCTATTACTGGGCTGCATTCGATGCTTTCGGTCAAAACTAAATTGGTCAAAAATTAAGGAGGAATATGAAACGCTACTTCGTTCTCTGTGGTATTGCAGCATCACTTCTAGTTATCACGCACGCGGCCCGAGGGGATACGAGTCCCCCGCCTCCCCCCCCACCAAACTTGCAGCTTATCCTGGAAGGGCCATTTGTCGTGTGCGAGAATCAGGATCAGCAAAAGAATCCCGGACTCACCATATGGCTGCCGAACCTTCAGTTTACCCACTACCTACCAGCCTTCACTGACGGACTTGAACAGCCTCTCGTCGTCCTCGGGAACCATAAGTTTTTACCCGACAGGAAGCACTATCCCCGCCCCGAGGACGACGTGGAGCTCACTATGAATTTTCTCCAGAAACGTCCCGCCGGAGCGGAACAACCAGAACAGATGAAGCTCATGCCTCGCACGATGAACGGCACCGCTGTTCAGGATCCGGGAAACTCCTACCTCTATTCAGAAAAAGGGGACTGCTCAAGCGTAAAGAAGAATCAAGGAAGCTTCCAGGTTGCAATACCTGCACTACCGGATGAGGTTTGGGCTCTCAATCCTACAGATGCGGCGATCCGAATAGTCGACCATGGATCAGCTAAACATGAGGGAGAGTGCGCCCAGTGGGACAAGAAGCACCCAAACTGCAGTTACGCCACGAAATTAGTTCTCCGGTACAAATTTGTCGACCTTAGCACGTTCAATATCAGCGCGAGGTGCAAAGGACAGACATGCCACAAAATGAACCTTCCCTGGGGGCCGCCTGGGACAGCCGCGCTGATCGGTTCTGAGTTCGAGGTCGAACTAAGTGCACCACCTATCGAAATTGGTAGCCCAGAAACACACGCCAAGAAGGCATTTCTATCAGCAGACAGACTGTCGGGGCTCGTGCCCCAGCGTGATCTGAAATGGTCCGATGATCCCGACGACGTCAAAACAAGCGACGCCGGCGCCCCGCAGTCAGCCGACTCGCATCCGAAAGCCGGCAACCTGCCAGCCGACCCAGCCTATGAATGGAAACCGTGGGTGGTCGCTCTGCGCGTCGCGTGCCAAGCCCCAGCCACACTCATTTGTAAAAAACAACCAACCGACACTGCCGCTGCCGCTTGCCCCAAGTGAGGCCTTTCAAGGTTAAGGGCTCGGGATCTAGTCCCGAGCCCTTGCTCTGCCAGGGCGCGAGCGACGCTAGTCAGTTTGAAGAAAATCAGCCAAGCGTGAGTTCCTAATTCGTCGCTGTTCCGCCCTGATCTTCCCCAAGTCTTTTCCTCGCTTCTCCCGCCCACTCCCCGGCCGGATCAAGCTGCAAATAATGTTTCCAACCCGCCGCCGCCTCCGAATATTGCTTTAACTGATGATGAACCTCTGCCCGATTAAATAGCGCGACCGGATCGTTCGGATTGTTGCCCAGCACGCTATTCAGGGCTTGCAGCGCCCGGTCGTAGTCGGCGACCTGCTCAGAATCGGCCTCGCTACCCGCGCGTTCATAGTAAGCCGTGGCCAAATCAAGCTTGATCGAAGTGTTGTCGGGCCGCACGCGCTCCGCTTTCTGCAAAGCCTCGATCGCCGACTGGTGATGCCCTTCAAAGAGGTCAGCGCGAGCCTTGGCCTGTAGCCATCCGGCATCTTGGGGATGTCTGGCCAAGCCGCGTGCGATCTGGATTTCTGCTTCCAACAACTGTGGTGGCTCGTCCATTCGGGAGCGGCTCGGGCCGCGCTCTCCGCGCTCTTGCCGGAGCGGGCCGTAACCGGCTCCGGGAAAGCGAAGCTCGATGGGACGCTGCTCGGTGTAGGCTTGCGCGATCAGCAGATTAGTGGCCGACAACGAGGGCGACGCGCGTTCCACCCAGATCGCGGCACCAACAGCGACGACCGCGGCGGCAGCCACCGGGGCGGCCCAGAGAGTCCAATTCGCGAGAGACCAACCAGCAAGAGGCCAGTGGGCAGATGGACGAGTCTCTTTTTCAGTCAATCTTCCCGGTTCCGTCTTGCTGCCTGGAGTCGCAACTTTCTCGCCCGCCGGTGCCACTGATGCCGCGGTCATCTTGCGCGCCAAGGCCCGTTGCCACTCGGCGCTCGCGCTCGGCAACTGACGAATAAACTCTTCCTCTTCGGCAGAAATCTCGGGATCCAAGTCCTCGGTGGCGGCTCGCAACAACGGACCACAGTAGTCACAACGAGAAGCATGTTCCAGCATGGGTTTGGCCTCGGCGGCGGGCGAGACGCCACCAGCTATTGCCGTCCATTTTTCTTCTGCCGGACAGTCGCGCTTGCGCTCTGCTGCCACGGGACTCACCATGCTCCGAAGTCTGGCCTGCACAGAACGATGGTTGCGCAATCGAGGTCCACACACACCGCAGCCCTCGGCATGCGCCTTCGCCTGATCCCGATTGGGGTCGGCACCGGCAGCTTGCCACGCGGACTCCGTCTCCTGAGCCAAGCCTGCTAACTCATCCGGGCTGAGGTGGCTTTGTGGATCTCTCGACAACTTTTGCTCTTACCTCCTATAACGTTTTTGGGGGGCCGATGCCTTTGCCGCAGGCCGCTTCCATCAATGCTCGCCGCACAGCCGCTCCCGCACGCAGCGCGTCAGGCGGCTGATCACGCTCTCTACCCCCTTCACCTTCAATGAGATCGATGGTAGGCGCGCAATCGCTGCCGCACTCACGCCATCCCGATAATAGAGCCAGAATATCGTGCGATCCCGCTCTCGCTCCACACCTCCAATGCAGGAAGATAGGGCCCGTTCCACTTCGCCCAACTGGAGATTCCGAAAAACATCTTCCGCTGGACGATTTGTCGCGGCGGCGTCCGCGACTGCCGTGCTCTCGTCGATCGAAGCCTCAGGTTGGCCCGATCCATGTTTTTGCGAGTGCCGGGTGCGAAAGTAATCGTTAACTAAGTTCGCGGTTATCACCGCCAGGAATCCGTAAAACGCCTCCGGATGTTGCGGCTTGAATGCACTGAGAAGCCGGCGGCGGCCTGCGTATATCTTGAGAAAGGTCTCCTGGATCATGTCATCCACTAATTCCGGAGAATCACTACCCCATCGTCTGGCGGTTCGCCTGACGACTGCAGCGATCAGGCCATGAAAACGCCGAATGAATTCTTCCCAGGCCGCTGGGTCGTCGCCCTCGGCACATGCCTTGATGAGTTCTTCCAGGGACATAGAGTCGCGGCTAACCTACGAGATTCTGAATTTTATCGCAGTTACTTTCTGTGGAGCATAAAAACGTTGACTGTCGCGCGCCACCTAGATCAACTCATCATGTCCTGAAAAATGGGCGAATTGGCAAAATCGGCCTCTCCTAATATAAGGAAGGAATATTCATCGACCACACCGGTCAGTCGCTGTTCGGGGGTGATACGAACTTGCCTCCAATATCACTAAAAGGGAAATGGGAACTTTTCGCGTCTTGAGTAGTTAGAAGCGCCGAGCGTTTTCTTGTCCTTGCTCTGCTGAAATGAGGATCTGTTCTTGAAACGAGAAGGCACATGGGGAACCGCTGCCGTCATCGCCATATTGGCCGTTGTCGGTATTTCCACCCGCACTCCGAGCACAACTGGAGGCGGAAGTCTCCACGAGGGTGCAGCAAAGAGTGCCCCGGCTTCTCTTCGCAAGAAAAGCCAAGACTTGGAGCCGGGAGTGTGCACGGACCTCGAAGACTTACTGCGTTCCTTCTTGGGAACAGACCAAAATAATTTCACCGCTCCAGATTCCTGCTATGCGACCGTTGCAACCAGGAAAATAAACGTCAAGAGCGAGCTTAGAACTAAAGCGTCCCATTTGACGTTCGTCATAGCCACCGTTCCCGATCCTCTACACACCCATTTCGCCCTGCTGTTTGATCGCTTCGGCGAGGCCATTCAGCAAGCCGGACAGGACGAGGGTTTTGTCTACGATTCTTCCTGGCTCCCGTGGGAGACCGAGGAACAGACCTTCACCCATCTGAGCGATCAGGATGAGGCCGATGATCGCGAAGAGTCCCGCGAAGATCAGCCGGGCGTGATTCTATTCCGAAGAGATACAGCAGATTCAAACGTTTCCAAAGAAGGGGAGGTTGGATTTAAGGATGGTCTGGCGGTCTTTATAGTGGGCGAGGAAGCCACGAGCGGCATACATCGCTTGCAATTTGAACACGCGATCGAATGGGTCTCGAGGTTGGGCGGGTCATCCTTATCGATCCTCGGCCCATCTTTTTCCGGATCTTTTTCGTCACTTGCCCAGTTGCTTTCAAGCGACAAAGTTCACCGGGATTTGAACTACGCTGCGTATAACCCCAAGTCTTTAAATATCTTCAGCGGGGACGCCACCAGCAATTTGGCCGTGGAAAGGTTTACGACGATTTCGAGCGCCAATAAGCGGCTGACGAACTGGAATATCTCCTTTCATAGTTTCGCAGCCAGCGACGACGAGGTTCTGGGGGATTACTGCCGGTATCTGAACTCCTTGAACTCGACCTCTTCCAAGGATGCGAATTCTAACGATGCGAGGGTCGCATTTATTTCAGAAGACGAGACCGCGTATGGCTCGTCTTACAACCGGCCTGTCAACAATCCGGAAGATGAAACGACGTGCCCGCACGTCCTCCGTCTCTATTATCCTCGCGACATTTCAGCGTTGCGCGCCGCATACCAATCGCAATCGATTTTCACATCTGAATCTCCACAGCCGGCAAATCGTCCAAGGAGGAATTTGCCGAGCAATTTGGCAGATCCTGCCAATGAAGTCGACGACACAATCCCCTCGTTTGCGGGAAGTCAAACGCCGCTTTCGGAGGAATCAGTTCTGCTAGGCATTGTGGGCGCGCTCAAAGCCCATCACTCCCAATATCTGATACTACGATGCAGTAACACGCTTGATCCTCTGTTCCTGAGTGAGTTCTTTCGGCGCATGTATCCCGAAGGGAGAGTTGTCATCGTCGGTTCCGATCTCTTGTTCCTGCGGGAACGCGGCTCGACAGGAATCAGCGGGAATACGATGCTATCCAGTTATCCCCTATTACCTTGGGGCCAGGACTGGACAAGGTGGGCCGGTCCTGCGAGCGCGCAGAACGCAAGTGCACCCCACATTCATCGCGTCTTTGGTGAAGACTCAGTCGAAGGAACCTATATCGCCGCTCGCTTCTTATTACATGCATCACTGGGCGCATTCACCGAGCAGCAGATAAGGTCTCTTGACTCCACGAGTGGAGCGTTTCTCCCGGCGAATCCTTCTCCGGCCAATTTCGAGCTTCCGGACTATGCCGTTCCTTTTTGGCTGGCTCCGGAAAATTGCAAGGCGGCGGCGAGCAGTGCAGAATCCAATCCCACACGGGATCACAAAATAGACTCATCCTGTGACCAATACTTGCGGCCGGCGGTTTGGCTCTCAGTCTTAGGAAGGGATAGTTTCTACCCAGTGGCTGCATTCGCAAACGGCGATCAAGCGGTCTCGGCGCATCCTCCGGAGGCGAATGACCAATCCAAAGCCGGGCCCCGACAATGGCTGCAATTGTGGACGATGCCTCTGTCGATGATTTGCTGCTGGCTGGTTGTGGTTGTTCTTGCTCTGTTTCACGCCGCTTGCTGCCAGTGGCCCTCGTTCACCAGGAAACCCGCCTTCCGAGCCCACTTCGCCATGGCGACTCATCCTTACGGTTTGAGCCCGTGGCGTCATCGCATCTTCATCGCCATCGGAGCAGGCCTTTCTGGAACGGCAGGTGTCGTCTGCGCTCTGGGCTGCGGCGTTTTTTCCAGGACTCCCGTACCATTCATGTATCGCTCCTGGACAATGACCTGTTTTCTGGCGACCTCTCTGGTCGCGCTGTTGGCAGTCACTGCGAATCATGCCGCAGCTATAAGGCTCAAGAACGACGAGTCCGAGGGCGAGACCCATGCGTCTGCGGATTGGCTGACCTGGCAGGCGGCTTTGCCGGTTCTCATTTTCCTGATCGTGATGGCATTGTCTTACGGGTTCTACGTCCGGCCTATTGAAGAGGGCCTTATGCCAGCCAATCGCATTCCTGGCTACTGGCGGGCGATGAACATGACTAGTGGCGTGTCCCCGATCGTTCCTTTCCTGTGCCTACTGGGGGGGTTATACGTATGGTTCTGGTGTTCCCTTCACGGCCTGGCGCTTTTCGGCCCAGACCGCCCGCGGCTTCCCCAGAGCTCAGAACTACAGCTGAGGGAGACCGCAGACCACGATGCCGAACAGAAGAATTCTGCAGCACACAACGTGGTGCTACGAATGTTCAGCCAGGAGGACGCCGCGGATGGTACCGAGCAGTTTGCGTTGCCTGGATCCCGCGACCCTGCGATTCTTGCTGCCGTCATTTTTTCGGTGATCCTGGCACTTCTCTGGAAATTCGGAACCCCGATTCGAAGTCTGGGAGCTACGGGGTACGGAACCGTTTTCTGCGGCTGGCTCGGCCTGTGCTTCAGCCTCATGTTGGCTGAAGCGTGGCAGCTATTGAGAACATGGAGCAGACTAAGGCAGCTTCTGGTTTTTCTAGATCGCCTGCCGCTTCGCCGAACCTTGCAGGCTCTGCGCGGTTTTTCCTGGGGATCAATCTGGAAAATGGGCGGCAACGTACTGGAGGTACGGTATAAGCTCTTGTCGCGGCAAGCGGAGAGCCTGAATCACCTACGAAAGTCGCTGGACGATCTTCCGCAACGGGCCGGCGATGAGGATTCCCTTGCCGCAAACAAGTGCATCACGGCCGCCAAGAATACGCAGGTGGCCCTGAAGGTATTCGCTTCCTGGTATTCGAAAAAATATAGCGACGCGAACGCCGGCAGTCTTCAATTACTAGAAAACTTCCAAACCAGCGTCGCGACTCTGGCTGGAAACCTGCTAACCAACATTCTGATTCCCGCCTGGCACAAGGAATCACGTTCGTTGATCGTCGAACCTTCGGATTCCGACAAAGACTCCCCGAGCAGATCCATCAGCGTGCCGTACTCGGATGTTCCAGCGCACGTGCGCAACGCCGAAGAACTGGCGTGCCTTCCCTATCTAGGCTTCGTGCAGAACATGCTGGGGAGGATACGCACGCTGGTTCTAGGCATCATCTGCCTCTTCGTGTCGGCGACGCTGTCGCTCGCCTTCTATCCATTCGATCCGCGCAACTTAATCAGTGGAGTGATGATTCTTCTGTTCATCGTGCTCGGCGGAGTGATCTGCTACGTCTACGCAGACATGCACCGCGATTCCACTCTGAGCCATATAACCAACACGAACCCCGGCGAATTGGGCGGTGATTTCTGGTTCAAACTGATTGGCCTGGGAGTCGGCCCGGTACTCGGCTTGTTGGCCACCGTATTCCCAGGAATCGCAGACTTTCTGTTATCGTGGGTCGAGCCCGGCCTGGCGTCGCTAAAGTAACTACTTTACCAGCGAGGATGTTTACGGGCCGTCTCTTACATCTTAACCTCCGCAAAATCGCCGCCCCTACGATCAAGGGATCAAGGTTACAAATCTGAGTGACATCTGTCATCAAGCGGCGAACGTGCCAGAGCATCCGGTCCCTCACCGTGGACGCCTGGCATCATTACAAAAAGTGAAGCAATAAACGAATCTGCGTATTCACAAGATCCCGAAGGCATTAGATGTGACCGGGCTTGATGATGACTTCAAGCGGGTTTCGGAGGCCGCGGCAGAGTTGGGTCACGGCAGACGTTTTCATTGCTCAATAAGCTATTTTCCAAGTTCGCTCATCCGACGACACTGGCATAAATTCCGCCACGGTCTAGGGAATCGAGGCGGATGATGTGCCACTAGAGATGTTCTTGATTGACGTCCGGCTTCGTCGACATCGTTCTCCCCAATCGGAGGTTTCCTAGATCAACGCCCTTGCTGCGCCGACTCCTGTTTAGCCTCCGCCCTGATCTGCTCGTATACCTGCTTCCTCAGAAACTCCGCCACGACCTTCGCAAAGGCTGGATCGTTCATATAGCGAGCGAATATCTCCTGGTTCTGGTCCATGCGGTCGATGAACTTGCCTTCCACGGCCTTGTCGAAGACGTACTTGAAGTTCTCCAGTTCCAGCCCATCTATGAGATTGCGTGCGGCATGGACGAGGACCGCGGCGGCATGTTCTACGGCAACGTCTGGAAGAAGGTCATCATCGACCGCCCTGAACTTTGGATTGGAATTCGCTCCGACCCAACGTTTCCCCAGCGGGGTATATCGCTCGGAGGAAAAACGGGTAGTGTCCTAGTTTGACAAATTAGGACACTGCCGAAAAACGTACTTCCTTGATAGAACCTGAAGGCGCCCCCCAGTTGCACGCCAGCTGCGGTCGCGCGAGCGAGAGCGTCGGGGAATATCGACAATTTGATGCCGACCATGATATTTTTTTTTGACTACAAACGAGAACACCCAAAATATATTGTTCCCCGCGTCGTTCTAGCGCTCTCCCTGTAGTGGGTCACACTAAAGCACCACTATCCGCTCTCCCTGTCGAAGATTTGCTGTTGCGTGTGGCGCGGGCGTCCCTCGCCAGCAGCCCAGGTCGCCCCAAGCTTTTGCGCTCCCGTTTGCCCTCTCGTGGCGCGAATACATTCTCGTTACCACGGCCTTTTCCTTGACGCACGGCGTATAATGTTCGCGTTTTCCGGCCCCGGAATTGTCCCGACATTGACCCCACGCGACTTCCCCTGCGTGAGTGCAATTCATTAAGGAGTGACCATGCCCCCTCAGAAGCGGGAAGAGCTCCGTGTTGTGCAGGGCGATAAGTGGGAAGTTGTAGGAGCCAAATCCACGCGCTCTCGTCGACGCCTGCAGTTTACTTCCGACGACACGTTCCTGAACCAGATCACAAAGTCGGGTCGCCTTACCACCGTTGATGTCAAAACCCTGCGTTCCCAGCCGAGGCGCGGAGTTCCGTCAACGCTCGACTTGGAGATGGAGGCCGACCCGGACGCCGTCTATCTGGTCATGGCCCGGCACGAGTCGGGAGCGATCGTTTTTGTCCGACCCTCGCAGATTGAACGGCGCAGTGCTGCGCGCGGCATGCTCTGCCTCACTTGGACCAAATCGCCGAACGGCTCACCTCCACTGCAGTCCAGAGATCCGAATCGTGCTGTCATCAATAGGAAATCTGCTTGGCGGTAGCAAAAGGACGGTCTGTATAGCCAATGGCTTTGGCAAAGCGCAACGTCGCTGTGGCAATGCTTGCCTCGCTGTCATAGCAGAGGTCGGGGCCGCTATTGGACTAGAGAAGATCCCCGTTTTCCGAACGAGTCAGAGTATTGATTTCGGACGAAGGAAAGGGGAAAAGGGATGTCGAAGAGCAGGCACACGGAAGCGGAGATGATCGGATGATCGGGGCACCAAAGCAACTGGAAGCGGGGTGTAAAGCGGAGGACGTGGCGCGGGGAAGTGGGTGAGTGCACCAGTGTAGGACGTGGTGTCGATAGGCGGATCAGCCATAATGTTGGCGGCGGATATTTTGGGGGATCGTAACTGTCGACATCTCAAATCCGTCTCAACCCCAGCAGATTATTCAGACAGTCGAGTAATTTCGATTCATTGCCTATGCCGTAGGCGTATTGGAGATCGGTGTCAAGAGGCGCTGGGCGGCGGATTGAAAAAAGAATTCTGTCGCCCTGGCTCAGATTGGTGGCTGTTCTGGTGGCTGTTGCCGACTGCCTCAGGTGCACTATAATGCGCTTCGGTGCAGAGGGCCGCGCTCAGCCACAATTCCGGAGAAGCCCGATTCCACTGGGCTTTTCATCGAGTTGCGTTCCGGTGCTTCTTGGTGCTCAAACACGGCAGAAGAGGCAAAACTCATTATGAGTCGCTCTAACCGCTGAGCTACGGGCCCGGATTTACTCACGTAAAACATTCTACAGCACCAAGTTGAGGGCGCCGGAAGGCGCGACGGCTGCGGCGTCCAGGCCCGGCGGATTCGTTTGCTACTTCGAGAGACCGGCCAGGGCTTCGCGGAATATTGCATCGAATGAGGCTGGCTTCTCGGCTCTGCCCGCGGCTTTGACTATGCTCGCCAGCACCTTCTCGGCTGCGGCGCGCTGGTAGCCTAAGTTGACCAGGGCGGAGAGAACGTCTTCTTCGGTGGCGCTCATCGCGGGCATGGTTGGCGCGGATACTCCGGTGACAGCCGGCAGTTTGTCCCGCAGCTCCAGTACCATGCGCTCGGCGGTTTTTTTGCCGATGCCGGGGATTTTAGTGAGCCGCATGAGGTCATTGCCGCGAATCGCCACCGCCAGTTCGTCGGCCGCCATCCCGCTCAGGATGGTGATGGCTAGTTTTGGTCCGATGCCGCTGACGGTGATCAGCTTCTCGAATAATTGCTTCTCTTCGGGACGGAGAAATCCGTAGAGTGCGATCAGATCTTCACGCACATGAGTGTGTACGTGCAGTGCGACTTCGGAGCCGCTGGCGGGCAATTCAGAAAAAGTGGGAACGCTGATATTCAATTCGTAGCCGACTCCGCCCGTCTCGACTACGATTTGATTGGGGTGCTTCGCCAGCAGTTTTCCGCGCAGATGAGCAATCATGCCAGTTGAGAGTACCGCGTCCTGGGTGGCGAGTCACGCAGCAGGAGTCGGAGGGTTGAGGGCGGCTCAAAATGAGTGAAGAAATACGGCTCCCACAGGGGCTGAAGAGAGTGCGTGAGAACTTCAGGCGTCCTTCCAGGACGCGGCTCGATTTCCACTTTCCCCGGCGCTGGAAGCGCCGGGCTACTTTCAGACGCCCCGCCGGGGCGCAAATCTTCCGTTCTTCCACTGCATCATCCGAGATTTAGTTCTCACGCGGTCTCTGAAGCCCACGAGAATTTTTGAGCTTTTGCACGGCGCTTAAAGCGCCGCTCTTCCACGTTGCGGATGCGTTCGTTCCAGTTGCTAGTGGCATGTCGCAGAGTAAAGCTTACTAGCTGAGATGCGTCAATATCAGTGTGGCTATTTCCGCTGAGTTGATGCTCAACGCTTCTCAACGAGACGTGCTGGTCACGATTTCTCAGTCGCATTCGCTTGCTGGTCTACCGCCATCGACGGTACTCTTGCGTAATGCGACCCCTTCGGTATTCCATCAACGTCACATTGGACGGGTGCTGCGATCATCGTGTGATACCGCCAGATGAAGACTTGCATCGTCACGCGGTCGAGAACCTCAGCCAGGCCGATGCTCTACTCTTTGGCCGGGTGACTTACGAAATGATGGAGGCAGCGTGGCGGTCGCCGGTGCGTACGGGAGCGAGGCCTGATTGGATGGAACCCTTCGCCCGGACGATCGACATGGCAAAGAAGTACGTCGTGTCGAGCACCTTGGACCGGGTCGATTGGAACGCGGAGCTGGTGCGCGGGGATCTAGGGACGGCTGTTCAGCAGCTCAGGCGGGAGTCGGGTAAGGGACTGTTCGTGGGAGGCGTGAAGCTCCCGCTGGCGTTGGCGGAGCTGGGATTGATCGATGAGTACGAGTTCGTCGTGCACCCCAGGCTTGCGGGCCACGGGCCGACGTTGTTCGCGGGGCTGTCGAAGCATGTCGACTTGAGGCTCGTGGGCCGGCTGGAGTTCGGCTCAGGGGCGGTGGCGATGCGGTATGAGCCGAGAAGATAGCCATTGGGCTTGTTTAGCCCGAGTCGGCCGCATCACAGAGCATCTCGGGCAGATCCAGGGAAAGTATTCCGATTCGACCCGCCGCATCCGCAGTAACGTTGTCTCTGCGACATGCCACTAGTGCTGAAACTTCGCAAAACAGCAAAAGCGGCAGGGCCGACCCCTTGCCGCTTTCGTGAAACTTCAAGACTTGTTTGTGCTACTTCTTGTTTACGGTTTTCTTCAGTTCCGCTCCAGGGGTAAACTTCGCGACCTTGCGGGCAGCGATTTTGATAGTAGCGCCGGTTTGCGGATTGCGCCCATTCCGTGCCTTCCTCTGCGACACCGAGAAGGTGCCGAACCCTATCAGAGCTACTCGATCTCCTTTCCGCAACGCACCGGTAATGCTGCTCACGGCGGTATCAATCGCAGTGGTAGCCTGCGCTTTGCTGATCTCGCAAGCGCCTGCGATCTTGTCAACCAGATCGGCTTTGTTCATAGTTTCTCCTCGCAGGTCTCTTTCATACTCAGTCCACATACCCAGCTCTCATACCCAGTTCGCACCGGGAGGGAAAAGCTTGTGGATTGAGTTGGGAAAACCTGACGGGTGGTATTGTCCTCTCTCTACAGAGAATGTCAACTGTGAAAATCCGCGCCGGAAGCCTGTTTTGCACCCCCGTGTCCCGGATTGGGGCTGGCGGGGCGGGTTTTGGGAGTAGTGGCCAGTGGTCAGTGGGCAGTGGCCAGTGAGCGCGGAGAGTCTATAAGCCCGATGCGCGTGTTCGCGATCCTGGTCCACAGGGCGTCTACGCAGCTTATCGCGATGTACGAATTGCTAAGGTTCTGGTTTATGGGCGGGGCTAAATTTGAGTGGCTTGTAAAGACAGGCTCTTCGGAGTTTGGCACGTACACCCTCATCTCGATGCCGGAATCGAGATCGGTTTTTGCAGTTTTGGTGAAGACCGCGACAATATCCGCATTCTCTCTGGTATTGGTGACGGATATTTGCCTCAAGCTATTGTACGTAGTGGGGCTGTTCATGCGTTTCCAGTTATTGAATGCCCTTTCGACGGCGTCCTTCACCTGCTCGTCTCCGGTTCTGTTTTCGACGAAGACTGTCTTTGCTTCGAGCAATGGATCGTTATGGGGAAGGTACTCCTTGGGGATCTCGAACAGCGTGGGGTCGGGCTTAACGCGTTCAATGTCCGTCACCGTCCAGACGCGGGTTTTGCCGTGCCAGTCCGTTATCCGGCTCACATCAAAACCCAGGTCAGATTCCCACTTTTCCGTCGTGCGCTTCTCCCCGTTTGCCAGGGTAAACTCGGCTCTCTCTCCGAAGAGGGTCATTCCGTCTTCCTGCTTCGTGCCGAGAATCACCCGATGAACGTGGCCGCCCGGTGGCTTTTCACGGTCAGGGTTCTGAATATAGGACTCCTGAAACCGCTGCAGTCTTTCGCGGTAGCTCTCGATAGAATCCGTTTTACATCCGCCTTTGGAAGGCTCCAGAAAGCGATAAGTGTAGTTCGGAGGCGTCGCAGACAGCTCAATTATGCGATTGTTCGGAACGTCCTCAATGCGAATGTGCGCAGTGTGGCCGCCTTTGGCTGTCGACGCCGAATAGGTGCTCCCGTTGCTGGCCCTTATCGTTAAATAGGTGAGCCCACCATCCTCTGTGTCCTTCACCGTGGCGGTGAACGGCGCATTGGCGATGCGCATTATTTGTGCCGCGAGTTGAGAGCCCAGGCTAAGGCTCAGAAGTATCGGAGCGGTTACCAACGCTGGGATGGGCCTCATTTGACCCTCCACCCGATCGCCGTCTCGTCTGCACCTACAGGATTGTGCCCTGCTACGAAAACAGGCTAACGCCGAGGATTCGCGTAGTCAATCAGTCAGGGCAGTGGTCAGTGGGCAGCAGGGACTGGCAGGGTAATGCTGTTCACTGGCCACTGGCCACTGATCTCTGGCCCCTGATCTCTGGTTTTCCCACAGGTGCGATGATGGCTGCACAGGTTGTACACAGACAGCTCCGGTTTCGCACTTGCGGGAAGGTGGAGTGTGGGTGCAAAGTCAGAGGAAGAGAGATTAAGAGGGCCCAGATTGGACAGAGTCGAAGAAGCGGGGTTGAGGTTGGTCAAGACACAAGCCGAGGTTTGTCCGCTATGCGGAGGGACGGGCTGGAAGACGCTGCCGGCCAGCACGGGCGCGCCTAAGGACCGGCGGGTAACGCGCTGCGACTGCCAACTGCGGGCGCGGGCGCAGTCGCTGCTGGCGGCGGCGCGAATCCCTCGGCGTTACGAACATTGTGAATTGGCCAGCTACACCGCAGATTTTCCCGGAGCTCATCCTTCATTGGCGTTCGCGCATCTGTCGGCTTCCCGGTTCGCGCAGGATTACGATCCGCGCGATGGGACGGGGCTGCTCATCATCGGCAAGATTGGGACGGGCAAGACTCACCTGGCGGTTGGAATCACCAAGGAACTGATCAATAAAGGCGTTCCCTGCCTTTTCTACGATTATCGCGAACTGTTGAAAGAGATTCAGAATTCGTACAACGCCACGGTCCAGACCACGGAATTGGACGTTCTTCGTCCGGTGTTTGAAACCGATGTCCTTGTGCTGGATGAATTGGGCGCAGTGAAGCCGACGGAATGGGTTTGGGACACGGTTAGCCTCATCCTGAACAGCCGATATAACGATAACCGCACGACGATCATTACGACCAATTTTGAAGATCAGCCGGCGGCCGGGGCGAATGGCTCCGTGTCTGCTGCGCGGGCGGCCACGCGCGCCGAAACCCTCGGCGACCGCATTGGAGAACGCATGCGCTCCCGGCTGCATGAGATGTGCCGCGTGATCAAGATGGAAGGGGACGACTTTCGCCAGAAATTCCGCAGCGCCAGCTTTCGGTGAACTTTTGCCGAGATCTGCGCGGATCTTCACGGATTCAAAACCGCGGATGTCGGCGCCTGAAGGCGCATTGAAAGAGGGGCACTTGCGGTATGCCTGAAGGCATACCCTGATACGAATCGCTTTCGCACTAAAAATGATCTTGCGCTGACTGAGCGAAGGGTTCCGTCAGAAATCCGCAGCGCCAGCTTTCCAGAAGGGAGCGACCATGCGCTGGTATCACTACATATCGTACTTTTTCGGCGGAGTATTCCTCGCGAATGCTCTGCCCCATTTCGGCAACGGAATTTCGGGGCATGCTTTCCAAAGCCCGTTCGCAACGCCACCCGGCGTAGGTTTGTCTTCTTCAGTGGTTAATGTCCTGTGGGGTCTCTTCAACCTTGCCGTCGGCTATCTGCTCGTCTGTCGTGTCGGAAGCTTCGATCTGCGCAAAACATCGCATGTGCTCGTTCTTGGGGCGGGCATTCTAATCATGTCGCTGAATTGTGCCCATTATTTCGGAAAACTGCATGGCGGGCTGTGACTCTACTTTGCCACGGATCTGCACGGATTTCGCGGATCAATAAAACCTTCTAGCGTGGGGTGGCTTTTCTATTTGATTTATCCGTGAGAATCCGCGTTAATCCGCGGCAAAAGAAGTTCTCCATAGTAAATCCGCACTAAAATGAGTTCGTGCTGACTGAGCGGCTGGAATTCGCGCCTGAACGCGATGCGGGAGTCTTCGCCGCCGTGCCCGCGGCACCGGCGGTGTTTCTGCTGCGTGGCGAAGATGCGCGGGCCGAGCCTTATGTCGGTAAGACTGCCAACCTACGGCGCCGGCTGCAGCGGCTACTGGGTCCGGTCGAAGAGCGCACGAAGAAACTCAACTTACGCGACCGCGTGCGCGGGATCGAGTACACGGCGACTGGCTCCGACTTCGAATCCGGATTCCTGCTCTACCGCGTGCTGCACGAAACTTTTCCCCGGACGTACGGCAACCGCATGCGGTTTCGTTTCGCGCCGCTGGTGAAGCTGCATCTGGAGAACGAATATCCGCGAGCTTCCATTACCACACGCCTGGGACGGCTTAATGGGCGGAATGTTTTTTACGGGCCGTTTCAGTACCGCGCGGTTGCCGAAAAGTTCATGAACGATTCGCTCGACTTTTTCAAGATGCGACGCTGCGTGGACGATCTGCATCCCGACCCCCAGTTTCCCGGCTGCATCTATTCGGAGATGAAGATGTGCCTTGCGCCGTGCTTCAAGGGCTGCACGGACGAGGAATATTCGACGGAAGTGAACCGGGTGCAGGCGTATTTCGATTCCGGAGGCGAATCTTTGGTGCGGGAGTTTTCGGCGCAGCGCGAGGCCGCGTCGGCGAATCTGGCGTTTGAAGATGCCGCCGCGATCCATGTGCGGCTGGAAAAGCTGAAGCCGATCCTGAGCCAGTTTCCGGAGATCGTTCGCCGCATCGACCGGCTTTCGGCGCTGATGGTTCAGCCATGCCACGCGGCGGATTCGGTTAGTTTTTTTCGCGTGGAGAGCGGAGCAATCTCTGAGCCGGCAACATTCTGCATCCAACCAGCGGAGCATGCGAAGTCGCAGTCGATGGAATCGCGGGTGCAGGCTGTGCTCGAGGCGCTTCCGGCTGTGAAGGCGCGGCCGGCACTCGAAATCATTGAGCATCTTGCGCTACTCAAGCGCTGGTACTATCGCGGCAGTCGTATCGGAGAAATATTTCTTGCGGATGACAAAGGAGCGCTGCCGATGCGCCGCATTGTGCGCGGAATAGGGCGGGTGCTGAGAGGTGAGGCGGCGGAGCTGGATCGGTAAAGTGCGTTTTCACCACAGAGTCACAGAGACACAGAGGAAACCGAAAATCTGCAACAATCTAAATCCAAGTTGCTCTCCGTGTCTCTGTGCCTCTGTGGTTATAGACTTTCTCTTAGGAAGGAACCGAGATGGCCATTAAAGATCCCAGCGGCAAGCAACTGCGCGAGCACTTGGTTGATCTTCTCAACGGGGGTGGGGCTCATGCGCGGTTTGACGATGCGGTTAAAGATATGCCGGAGAAGTTGCGGGGGGTGAAGCCGGAGGGATTGCCGCACTCGGCCTGGATGCTGCTCGAACATCTGCGGCTGGCGCAGTGGGATATTCTCGAGTTCAGCCGCAACTCGAAGTATGAGGCGCCCAAGTGGCCGGACGATTATTGGCCGAAGACGGATGCGCCGCCGAGCACGGGGGCGTGGAACAAAAGCGTGCACCGATTCCGCAAGGATCTGAAGGCGATGCAGGACCTGGTGGCGAATCCGAAAACCGATCTCTACGCCCGCATCCCGTGGGGCGACGGGCAGACGATCTTGCGCGAGGCGTTGCTGGTGGCCGATCACAACGCGTATCACGTGGGGCAGTTGGTTGACTTACGGCGATTGCTGGGGGATTGGAAGGGGTGAGGCGGGCCAAAGCCCGCATTCGTTCTGGGGCTTACGCGGCGCTGAAGCGCCGCTCTTCCACGGCACGACGGACGAACGTCTTTTGAGAACTTCTGCAATCTTCTTGGCGATCAGGATTCACGATGCAAAAAAGAGCCGGCCCTAGCGGGCCGGCTCGGTTGTTTTAGGAACTGATCGTTCCAGGCTGATCAGCCCGTCAAGGCGCCACGGTTATGGTGACGGGTATCTCGTTGGTGAGCGATCCGGAGGTTCCGATCAGCTCGATGGTTGTGGTTCCGGTTGGCGCGCGCCGGGTAGCGCTCCACGTGATGGTTACGGTCGTGCTGCCATTGGCCGGAGGCGTTACGGGGTTGGCCGAGGCCGTCGCCGAAACGTCGGTGGGGAATTCGTTCACGCTCAAGGTAACAGCAGAATGGAATCCATTCACGCTGGTGATGGTGAGGGTGGTGGACTTACTGCCGCCTTCATCGACCGTGAAAGAAGAAGGCGAGAGCGACAGTGTGAAGTTCGCCGTTCCCGTAGAAGTCACGGTGAGGGTGATGGTGGCGCTGTGAGTGAGCGAGCCGGAGGTTCCGGTGACGGTGATGGTGGCCGTTCCGGCGGTTGCAGTTGAGGAGGCGGCCAACGTCAGAGTTGAGGTTGCGCTGCCGTTCGCCGGCGGAGTAACGGGGTTGGTGGAGAAGGTCGCAGTCACGCCGGTCGGCAGGCCGGACACGGTCAGCGTGGTGGCCGAGTTGAAGCTGTTCTGGCTGGCGATCGTAATCGTGCTGCTCCCGCTGCTACCTTGAGCTACAGAGAGCGAAGTGGGCGACGCCGCGATGGTAAAGTTCGGCGAGGCCGTTGCGCTTACCGTGAGAGCCAGCGAGGTGGTTGCAGTCAGGCTGCCGGACGTTCCGGTGATGGTCACCGTAGAGGTTCCGGTAGTCGCTGTAGCGCTGGCGGTGAGGGTCAGCACGCTGGTCCCGGTTGTGGGGTTGGTGCCGAAGGTTGCGGTTACGCCGCTGGGCAAGCCGGATGCAGCCAGCGTTACGCTGCCGGAGAATCCGTTCAGGTCGGTCACGGTGATGGTACTGCTGCCGCTGCTGCCTTGCGTAATTGTCAGACTAGTCGGCGAATCGGAGAGCGTGAAGCTCGGCGTCGCAGAGCCCGCCAACAAGTTGATGATCCCGGTCGTATTCGGACTGCCCCAGCCGGTGCACAGATCGAAGCCGGTTGCTGCCGAAAACTTGCCGCAGCTTCCGCTGGTGATGTCGTGGAAGTCCGTGCCATAGCTGGATCCTTCAGCCGCTGGGTAAATGATCGGATTAATGAATCCGATCGACTCGCCGTTGGATGCGGCCTGTTGATTAGCCAGAGCAAGGTAGCCGGCCCACATGGGCGCGGCAAAGCTGGTTCCACCGTAGTCGTTTGCCGTACAAGTCGTTTGGTCGGCGCAGACGTAAAAGGTGAAATTCGCGTTGGCGGAAACGTCCGGGCCGTTCCGGAGGGTCTTCGAACAACCGGAGCACCCATCCACGGGCGTTTGCCACGAGGGGATCGCGATACTGTCCGGGGAGTTGCCTCCGCCGCTGTCTGCCCAGGCGGTCTCTGATTTCCATGGACCAGCCGCGCTGGAGGTTGTCAGGTCCGTGCCGCCGACCGAGACGATATTGGCATCGTCGGCTGGCCAGGCCTCGTTCGACGCAGACCAAGCCGAACTGTCGCCAGACGCGGCAAAGAAGTTCTGGCCTTGCGAGGCCATCTGCTCAAAGTACGGATCCAGAGTGCTGGGGTCCGCCGGTGTCCAGCCCCACGAGCAGCTGATCTGCTTGGATAGTGGAGCCGACGCAGTCGAAACCATCGCGCTGATGCAGGCAGTATCGCTGATAGTCGAGGCGTTGCCGCAAACGTACATATAGAGCATCGTGGTGCCTGGGGCCATGCCCATCGCTTGCGTCATGTCCAGGGTCTGCTCGGTGTCATCGCATCCGCCGCTCTCAGTGCAGCTCGTGCTATACCCGCCGGTTGAGATGAGGGTGGGAGTGTAAGGTTCGGTTTGCCCCACGTTTTTGTAGTACGTGGTCAGATCGGCCAAATCGGTGCCCAGAAATTCGAACAGGCCGATCGTCTGGCCGGTCCCGGTGAGCGCCGTTCCGCCGTAGTAGGCCGCGCGCATGTCGCTGCCCAAAAAAGAAGCCGAAGGGCCGGAGCCGGTGGTGGCATTCGACACGACTTTGTCCGGATCGATCCCGTGGGCCTTTGCGTAGTCGCTCTTCTTCACATACAAGGGATGTGGCCTGGAATCGTTATCCAAACCGGTAATGTGCCAAAGCTGGAAGGGAAGGTCGACGGTGGGCTCGCGGTCCACGGCAAAGAATGTGCGGTCTTCAGTGAGGTCCCGGTAGTTTCCGAGGGTCACATGGAAGGCCTTCTCGATGTTCGCCACCGTGCCAGTGAGCCTCAGGTCCCGTTCTTCCCGGGTTCCGTTGATTATTTCAAAGCCACTCGCTTTCGCGAAGGCAACCAGGGCGTCCCAATCTTCCTGTGTAGGGCCAAACCTGGCGGTAAACTCCTGCGGGGTAAGGAACTGGTGGTAGGAGGGGCTGGCAGGATCCTGGACTTCCTGGTTGAAGCTTTGCAACCCGGCGCGATCGCGCAGCGGCAGAACAATATCGAAGTGCAGGGTCTGGGTTGCCGGAAGTTGCCCGACGAACTGCGCCCGGCCACTGGCAACCTCGTCGCGCACATGACGCGTCAATAGTTGCTGGGGCTGGGCCTGTCCTGGGATGGTGAACAACAAGAGCACGGCCGCGCAAACGAACGCAACTCGTGCCAGCAGTGGGGAAGGAATTCTTCTCATGTTCTTATCCTCATTTCTTGATTCTCAGATCTAAGACATTCGGCTGTTAAGCCGTGCCTACGGAGCGAGAACCGCGGCATCATAACTTACATTCGGCGCGGTCCCGGAAGTTTGTGAAAAGTTTTACGGAAATGGAATTCCATGGCGGGAACAGGTGCTCTGGGTCAGTTTGCGGACCAGTCTCGTCTGCCGGGATCTGGAAGGAATTGCGAACTGGCGTGTTCGTTAGCCGCAAGCAGAGAAAAGCCGATAAACATTGGGGGCCCGGGCGGAGGCATGCCACCAACATCAACTAGCTGCGCGGCTGAGTAATTCCCGTCCACGGCCTATGTTTCGCTCGGGCCTCTTCCGGAAGACGACTTTTACTCCCTCGCGCCAGCGTTCGTCAATGCCAACGAACTCCCATTCGATCTCGGGCGAAATGTAGCGCAGCAGGGTATCCGTGGCGGGATGCACGTGCAAGGCTGGAGCCACCAGGAACAGCAGGGGCTTCTCGGGCGAGAGTTGTTTACCGTCAAAATATCCGAAGCGGGGAAATTCGCCGCGAGCATGATGCCACTCGACACGCGACCAGTAGTCCAGTCCTTGCAGTGGAAGGTGGATATCTTCGTCGGCCTTCAGTTCGACCACAGCCAGGCGTCCCGCATGCGTTGCGGCAAGTACATCGATCATGGCACGGTCGGCGGCGGAAAATGCGGGAACCTGCGAATAGCGGCCCGACGGATCCAGCCTTTCATCGACGACGCTCACATCGCGGAGCACCAGCGACTCCAGCCAGCGCTCGGGACGCAGGCGCCACAGCGGATGATGACGCGGGCCATAAGGATGGCGAGTATCGCGCAGGCAATCGGCCAGTTGCGTGAACTCGTCCTGGTTGGGAATTCCGAGAATGCGCTCCTCCGCGCCGACGCCGAAGACGATCTCCTCGGTGCTGCAAAACGATCCCGGAATGCAGCCCAGACGCGCCTGGGCGAACTCGAGTCCGCGCCAGCGGAAGACGACCTCGGCCGCCGAAAGCACGACGACTTCGCAATTGGGCAACGCTGCCTGGACCTCTGCAATCGAGTACTTAAAGCGATCGCGCGCGGCCTGGTCGTCGGCGGAGTGCACCAGATGAGTCGCGACATTGCCGCGATCGGCGCAGTCGATCTCGACCAGCGCATCGTGACGCTCGTCCAACTCGTAGAGAAGCCACTTGGCAGCGACACGATTCAGGTTTGCCATGCGCTCGCGCACCAGCGCGGAGGTTCCGGAGGGAATAAACATTTTCAGGCCTTCGACCAGTACGTTCCGAGTCTGGCCCTGTCGGCAAACGTCAAGCCACAGAATGCCGAAGGTGAGCGCCGCGTCGATGGAGGCCTGCGTTTCTTGCGCGTTCACGCCGAGCACCGCGAAAGCTGACCTTCCCTGGCGGATCACGCCGCGCGCATAGATGGGGCCGAAGGATTTCTCCAGGTCCACGCCGCTCGTCAGCCTGGTTATTTTGTAATCGGGAAAATGCCGCTCCAGCGTGTGCCGCAGCTTTTGCTCGTAGGCGGCCCGGGCCGTCCGGCGGGCGGTGGGCGAACGGCGGTCGCGTTCGCGACAGATCTCCAGCTTCGACGGCCGGGCCTGGCCGAGCTTTTGCACGGCGAGGCGCAGCGTGCCATTCTTGATTTCCGCATCCAGCACGCGGCGTACGGCATTTCGCTCCGGCGACCATAGATGCAGCAGGCAGCGGTTGTACTCGCCGGAGATGGAATATTTGGATTGCGCCAGATCGAATGCGATCGCGCCGTTTTCCAGCACGACGGCGCCTGCCGCTTCGTTGAGGAATTCTTGCACCGTCCGAGTGAGGGCTTGCACCGTTACCGTCGACATGGGCAGCTCGCTCACGCATTGTGCAACCTCGGCGGGTCAGCCGTCTGTGACATGTGACCATCGTCACGCTCCGGCTGTGGATGTTCCGCCAGCTTGTCGTAGACCTGTGTGGGATAATGAGTAAATCCGCCAATTGAGTCTGCCACTAGCCCGGCGGCATCTAATCGACGTGGGTAGAAGCCTGGTGAATAAAAGTCTAGTGCACAAAAATTTAGATAAACAATCTCTCGCCGACCGACAACGCTTTTTCTTCGACCACTACGGCGTCACGGAAAACGATCTCGAACATTATTTGGCGGCCGCGCTTTCGGCGGGCGGCGATTACGCCGACCTTTATTTCGAATATTTGTCGTCGACATCGCTGATGGTGGATGAGTCGATGGTGAAGTCGGCATCGCAGGGTATTTCCGCGGGTTGCGGTGTGCGCGTGGTCTCCGGAGAGCGTACCGGATATGCCTACACAGACGATCTTTCCGCCAGCCGCATTCTGCACGCGGCACGAACGGCGGCGCTGATTGCGAGCGCTCCGGCGAAGACGCCGGTGGCTGGGTTTCGGCAGACTGCGGCGCGCAGTTTGTATCCCGTGACGCTGCCGTCGGTCGATGCCGAAATCACAGCCAAGGTTGAACTGGTGATGCGGGCCGACAAAGCCGCGCGCGCTTACGATCCGCGCATCCAGGAAGTCCGCGCCAGCTACTCTGACGAGCTGAGGAACATTCTTGTCGTGGGTTCGGATGGAACTTTCGCAGAAGATTCCCAGCCGCTGGCACGCATGAATGTGTCTTGTATCGCTAAAACCGAAAACAATTCCGCTCGCGGCGGCTCCGGCGGCGGCGGGCGCGTCGCTCTCGACTTCTTCTTCGGAGACAAGAATCCGGAATTTTTCGCGAAGGAAGCAGCGCGGCAGGCGATTCTGCAACTCGACGCGCGCGAAGCTCCGGCGGGTGAGATGGAAGTCGTTCTCGGTCCGGGATGGCCCGGGGTTTTGCTGCATGAAGCCGTCGGACACGGACTGGAAGCCGATTTCAATCGTAAGAAGACGTCGGCCTTCGCCGGCCTGATCGGCAAGCGCGTGGCCAGTGAGAAATGCACGGTGATCGACAACGGCACCATGCCGTGGCGGCGCGGGTCGTTGAATGTAGACGACGAAGGCGAGCCCACGCAGGAAACCGTGCTGATCGAAAAAGGAATCCTGAAGGGCTATCTGAGCGACAAGCTCTCCGCGCGCCTGATGGGCATCGCCGACACCGGCAATGGACGCCGCGAGAGCTACGAGCACATCCCCATGCCGCGCATGACGAATACCTACATGCTGGCGGGCCAGGACAATCCCGAAGACATTATTCGCTCGGTGAAGCGCGGCATCTACGCCGTAAACTTCGGCGGAGGGCAGGTCGATATCACGAACGGCAAGTTCGTGTTCGGAGCTTCGGAAGCCTACATGATCGAAGACGGCCAGATCACTGCGCCCATCAAAGGCGCAACCCTGATCGGCAACGGCCCCGACGTTCTGACGCGAGTCTCGATGGTAGGCAACGATTTGAAACTCGACGAAGGCGTGGGCACCTGCGGCAAGGATGGGCAGGCCGTGCCGGTAGGCGTAGGCATTCCGACCATCAAGATCGATCGGCTAACCGTGGGCGGCACGGCGAAGAAGGATCCCGGCGGGTTCATGCAGTGAAATTCTTGGCCACGGATTAACACGGATCGCACGGATTCTAAAGGCTTGTCATCCTGAGCGAGGATTGATTTCTGCGCCCAAGCGCAGAGATCAACCGCAGTCGAAGGATCCCTTGCAGGCCGGCAGCACCGGAGAGTTCCTACCGCCGCCAACGTCGCAGCGAACAACGGACCACGCGGAAATGCCCTTCACCACACCTATAACAACCGCGCCGATACCCCTTGCTCGATGAGCATCTCCACCGCTTTCTTATCAAACGAAACAAAAGTCTCCGCGCCGAGCCATTTTCCCTCGTAGGCAATCACGCCATCGGCAAAATCGCCGCCGGCATCGAGCATAGTCAGACCCGCATCGATCGCCGGGCGGTTTG
>JBEKHS010000025.1:0-65470 GCA_050012155.1 Candidatus Sulfotelmatobacter sp.
ATTCTGGTGAAGGTCCATTCATTCGACTCCTTCGAAGCAGATTGGTCAGCACCATCAGCTTCTCCGGTGTTGCTTGAATGGACTATTCACTTCTCGGGAACAACGTGTTGAAAGATCACAGACACCCCACCTGGCAGGATTATCTCGCCGGCTTATTCACATCGTTGCGGGGACTTGTGTCGACGTAGTATTGACCTCTTGCCAATCACTCCGCCCTCTCGAGTCGATCATTGTGGAAAAAAGCAGACGGGGACTTTGTTTCCTGAGCGATTGCAAAAGGTACCAGCACAAAGAGAACAAGCAGTATGTGTCTCATAAAGGCGCCCACCCGCATTGAGAACAGACCGAAGCACAACAGGAAATTGTCTATGCACGAGTCACTTGCGAAAGCCTATCGTTGTCTTTTTCGTCTGGAAACTAAAGTACATCAGAATTGCGTCAATTCTCGCCGCAAACTCTTTGGCATGGGTGTTTCCCAGCGCGCTGCCTGGCAGGCGCCACTCTCGCACATCCACGCCGGCCTCCTGCAGCTCATCCAAGGCATTATTAAACATCGCATACAGCCCCTCTCGGAAAACATTCTTGTCAGGCAGATTGTCCCGGACTGCCTTCAAATTGGCATAAGCGCGCAGAATTGGGTCTCCAGTTTGCATATCGGCTAAGGCCATCTAAGAATCCTCCATATCGGGTTCGCGGTCCAACCAGCAATTTAGCTCGTTAACTCGCTCTCACGCGAACAAAAACTCCTTAGTCCGCAACTCCTTAATCGTGTCCCGCAGCTTCGCCGCCTTCTCAAACTCAAAGCGTTTGGCGGCTTCGCGCATGTCGCTCTCAAGCTTTGCAATATATCCATCCAAGTCTTCCTGCGATTTGAACTCCGGCATGCCCTCAGCTTCTCCGCCGGTCAGGTCGGTGTAGTCGGCAGCGACAATCCCTGCCAGCGTCATGTCCAGCGGACGCACGATCGATTCCGGCGTGATCCCATTCTCTTCGTTGTATCCGGTCTGAATGGCGCGTCGGCGCGAGGTTTCATCCATCGCCCGCTTCATCGAATCCGTCATGCGGTCGGCATAGAGAATCGCGCGGCCATTCAGGTGCCGGGCGCAGCGCCCGATCGTCTGGATCAACGATCCCTGCGAGCGCAGAAAGCCCTCTTTATCGGCATCGAGAATCGCGACCAGGGAAACTTCTGGCAAGTCGAGCCCTTCGCGCAACAGATTGATGCCGATCAATACATCGAATTCGCCTTTGCGCAGGTCGCGGAGAATCTTCACCCGCTCCAGCGTCTCAATCTCCGAATGCATGTAGCGGCACTTCACACCTACTTCGGCGTAGTACTCCGCCAGGTCTTCGGACATGCGCTTGGTCAGCGTGGTCACCAGCACCCGCTCGCCCTTCTCCACGCGGGCGCGAATCTCGTGCAGCAGGTCGTCGATCTGTCCCTTCACCGGACGAATCTCGACTTCAGGGTCGATCAGCCCAGTCGGCCGAATAATCTGCTCGACCACTACACCGGCCGACTTAGTCAGCTCATACGGTCCCGGTGTCGCCGAAACATATACGAGCTGATTCGTGCGATGATCGAATTCCTCAAAGGTCAGCGGGCGGTTGTCGAGCGCCGAAGGCAGGCGGAAGCCATATTCCACCAGCGTTTCCTTGCGCGAGCGGTCACCCGCATGCATGCCGCGCAACTGCGGAATCGTCTGATGCGACTCGTCGATGAACATCAAATAATCGCGCGGAAAATAATCCAGCAGGGTCGGCGGAGGCTCGCCGGGCATGCGTCCCGTAAAATGCCGCGAATAATTTTCGATGCCGTGGCAGTAGCCCATCACCTTGATCATTTCCAGATCGAACTTCACCCGCTGGTGAACGCGCTGCGCCTCGACCACGCGCCCTTGCTTCTCCAGTTCCACTTCCCACCACGCCAGCTCTTTTTTGATCGACTCCACCGCCGACGCGCGCGTCTCATCTTTCATCACATAATGCGTCTTGGGATAGATCGGCAGCCGCATGTACTTCTGCTTGACGGTGCCGAACAGCGGATCGATCTGCGCCAGCGACTCCACCTGATCTCCCCACAGCTCGATGCGGTAAGCCATATCGTCGTAAGTAGGGAAGACCTCGATCACGTCGCCGCGCACGCGAAACGTTCCGCGCTTGAATTCGCCGTTGGTGCGCTCGTAAAGAATGTCGACGAGCTTATGCGTGATGTCCTCGCGCGCGATCTTCTGGCCTTTTTCGAGAAACAGCATCATGCCGTAGTAAGCCTCGGGCGATCCCAGGCCGTAGATGCAACTCACTGAAGCCACAATCAGCGCATCGCGGCGCTCAAACAGCGACTTGGTCGCCGAAAGCCGCAGCTTGTCGAGTTCGTCGTTGATGGTCGCTTCCTTTTCGATGAACAGGTCTGCGGCCGGAACGTAAGCCTCAGGCTGGTAATAGTCGTAATAAGAAACAAAATATTCGACCGCGTTGTGGGGAAAGAAATTCTTGAACTCGTGGTAAAGCTGCGCCGCCAGAGTCTTGTTGTGCGCCATAACCAGCGCCGGACGGTTCACCGCCTCGATCACCTTGGCCATGGTGTAAGTCTTGCCCGACCCGGTAACCCCCAGCAAAACTTGGTGCTGCTCACGGTCGTACACTCCGCGCAGCAGCGACTCGATGGCGCGCCCCTGGTCGCCTTGCGGTTTGTAATCGGAAACGAGTTTAAAGTCCATGGAATGAGCTTAGCTTCGGATGAGGACAGTTCCCGTCCTCGACACTCCCGCGCACGGCCTCACAGAATGCAATTTCGCCGAGCGAGAATCTTTCTATTATAACGCCGGCAAAAGAGAGTTCACTCTCTCTGGCGCACGAATTCCAGCAGCTACAACTCCGCCAGCACCCGGTGCACCATATAGATGGAGATCGATCCTTCACCCACAGCCGCGGCCACGCGCTTCACATTCCCGGCGCGGACATCGCCCACCGCGAAAACCCCGGGCAGGCTGGTCTCCAGCATTTGCGGCGCACGTGGGAGTGGCCAATGGTATTGCTCGGTAAGGGAGTCCAGATCGCGCCCCGTTAAAATGAAGCCTTTGCTGTCGAGCGCCACGCATCCTTGCAACCAGTCTGTCCGCGGAGAAGCTCCCGCCATAATGAACACATGCCGGATGTCGTGAGTGGAAGTCTCTCCCGTATTCTTATCCAGCCAGGTCACGCGCTCCAACTGCGCGTCGCCATCCAGTCCCACAATCTCGGTGCGGTAGTGCATTTCGATCGCCGGATTTTCTTCGATGCGCTGTATGAGATAACGCGACATGGTATCCGACAGTTGATTCGACCGCACCAGCATGTGGATCTTGCTGGCAGTCTGCGACAAGTAGACCGCCGCCTGTCCGGCCGAGTTCCCGCCGCCGACCACTATCACATCTTCCTTTCCGCACAACTGTGCCTCAATGTAGGTAGCCCCGTAGTAAACGCCCTGGCCCTCGAATTTCTTGAGGTTCTCAATCTTCGGCTTGTTATACTGCGCCCCGCTGGCGATCACGACCGTGCGCGCGCGAATAGTCTGGCCGCAATCCAGGTTCAACTCGTAGGGCCGCCGTTCGCAATTCAACTTTGTCACACCGCTTGCGATCAACATCTTGGCGCCGAATTTTTGCGCTTGGGCCGCTGCTCGGCCTGCCAGTTCCTGTCCTGAAATTCCCATGGGAAAGCCAAGATAATTTTCGATCTTCGAACTCGACCCCGCCTGCCCGCCGGGAGAATCAGCCTCGATCACCAGCACGTCCAACCCTTCCGAGGCGGCATAGACTGCTGCGGCCAAGCCTGACGGTCCTGCGCCAACGATCACCAGGTCCTTCACTTCCGAGGCGGTGATGTGGGCATTCAGTCCGAGGCACTTCGCCAATTCTTGAATCGACGGGCTGCGAAGCACCGTGCGGTTGTTGCAAATAACAACGGGAACCTCCTCCAACGTGACGTGAAAGTGGTCGAGCAAATCCTGAGAGGCGGTGTCGGTATCGAGATCCACGTAGGTGTGGGGATGCCCGTTGCGTGTCAGAAATTCGCGCAGATGCAGCGTCTGGGCCGAGTGCCGCGATCCGAGCAGAATTACATTGCCAATGCCGCGGTTGATCAGTTCCACCCGGCGCAGGATGAAAGCGCGCATGAAAATCTCGCTCAGCTCCTCGTCTCTGGCAACGAGCGTCCTAAACTCATGATTGTGCATCTCCAGAAACTCGCCGGCCGACGTGACCCGGCCGCGCGCCAGGCAGCGGCGCCCGGAGATCATGGTGATTTCTCCCGTGAAGCTGCCGGCCTCATGCGTGACGATGAGGCGCTCGCCCTGCATGCCGGGCTGAACAATCTCAATGCTTCCCGAGAGCAGCACAAAAAAGGGCACGTCGCTGTCGCCCGGCTCAAACAGGATCTCGCCGACCTTCACCTCTCGAACCTTGCTCAGCGGCCGGATGCGGTCGATCTGTTCCGCAGATAATCTTGGAAAGGCATCACCACGAATATCGGCGGCCAGTGGCGTTAACTGTGCAGACATGGTTCCTCCCTGCCGAGCAAGCAGACACGACGAAATAGGCAAGACGAAACTTACTAGATGACGCCGATACCTCTTCGGTTTCAGAGGCCTGCGGACGCCCGTCAGGCGCGACGCGTTTTTATTGGCCCTACGCGAGATCGACCGAAAGGCCAACCATCTTTGGCTACTCGAGCGCTGGCCGCAATTCCACTTTCTTCGTCGTAATGGTCAACTTGGTCGCAGGCAGGTTCTGCCGAGGCCACGGCTCGGTGTAAGCCTCAACCGTGATCGATCCCGGAGTTTTGTTCGCCTGCACAATTACCTGCGCCAGGCCGTTAAACAAGCTGCGCTTGGGAGCCTTGTCCGATTCCTGGCAGTTAGGGTCGCCATTGCCCACGCCGATCAGTGCCCCCTCGCCGGTCACGCGGAAGCTGATCACGTTGTCGGCAGTGGGCAGCGCGCGGCCTTCCTTGTCGAGCACCTCCACGCGCAGGATAGCGATGTCTTCTCCGTCCGCGTTGATCTCGGTTCGGTTGGCCGTCAGACGAATCGACTCAGGCTTGCCCGTCGTCTCGCGCTTTTCAACCAGCACAATTTTGCCGTCTTTGCTTCCGCGCGCCTCGAGAACTCCCGGCTCGTACTTTACCTTCCATTCCAGGTGAGTGAGCGGCTGAACTTTCTGCGATCCCTGGCTCTTGTTATTCAGGAAGACCTCGACCTCGTCGAGATTCGAATGCACCCACACGGAGATCGTTTCGCCTTCCCGCTGCTCCCAGTTCCAGTGCGGAAATAAATGCAGCACCGGCTCGCTGCCCCACCATGCTTTGTAGTAATAGAAGTTGTCCTTGGGGAAGCCACACATGTCCACAATGCCAAACTGCGAGTTGATCGAAGGCCAACCATAAGGCGTGGGTTCTCCACGGTAGTCGAAGCCGGTCCAGGCGAAGCCGCCCGCCAGCCATTCCCGGGCGGCGTAGAACTTCCACCACTCCTCCGCCAGTTCGGACCAATCCGTATGGTTCAAGTCATAGGCGCTGACCCAGTTGCGCAGTTTATCGGTCGAGTAAATGCCGCGGGTGGAGATGGTGCTTGCGGTCTCCGAGCCGACGAGGGGTTTCGTGGGATGCGACTTGCGGTAAGGGTCTATGTCTTTCAGGTTGTAGTTGAAGCCCTCCACATCCAAAGGAACGGAAAAACCGGTGTACCAGTTGCCATTCACTGCGGCCGTGCAACGCCGCGTTGGGTCGAGTTCATGCGCACGCGCCACCATCGCAGCCACAACCGGCTCGCCTTGTTCGCTGCTCTGCAGCACCCACTCCTCGTTGCCCATCGACCACAGAATGATCGAAGGCGAGTTGCGATAGCGCTTTACCATCAACTCCAACTGCGCCAGACCTTCGGGATTTGAACTCATCATGCGCGTTTCGCACATCATCATCATGCCCATGCGGTCGCAGGCCTCCACCCATTCCGGCGTGGGCATGTTGTGCGAAGTGCGCACGGCATTGGATCCCATCTCTTTGAGAACCGCCAGCCGGTACCACTGCAAGGCGTCAGGCAGCGCCGCGCCCACCCCAGCGTGGTCCTGATGGTTGCAGGTGCCTTTGATCTCGACCCGCTTGCCGTTGAGGAAGAATCCGTGATCGGCGTCCCAGCGCAGGTCGCGTACGCCGAAGGTGATGCGCTCGGCGTCGCGGACTTTTCCGTTGGACTCAACCGTGACCACGGCAGAGTAAAGGCTGGGAGTGTCCGGCGACCATAGCGCAGGGTTCGATATGTGGGCGCCGGTCACCAGAACGGCTGATCCATCGGGCACTAAGGGGTGCACTGCGGAGTCCGCGGCTGCCACAGCTTTGCCCGCTGGATCGAAAATCTGCCAGCGCACGCGGCAACTGTCGGCGGCGCTACCTTCACTGCGCACAACGGCCCCGAGAATCAAGCTGGCCGAATCGCCTTTGACCGTTGCCTGTACAGTGCTCTCCCACTTGACCAGGTGGAGCGCATCCGTCTTGGTGAGCCACACATGCCGGTAGATGCCCGCGCCCTCGTAAAACCAGCCATCACCGAAGCTCGCATCCATGCGCACGACCACGTAGTTTTTTCCGCCATAGTGCAGGAAGTCGGTTAAATCGAAGCGGAAGGGCGCGTAGCCGTTGTCGTTGCGGCCCAGAAAATATCCGTTCACAAATACCAGCGCACTGCGAAAGGCGCCATCGAATTCCAGCACAACGCGGCGGCCGGCATCCTCTTTAGGAATCTCAAACGTGCGCCGGTACCAGCCAATGCTCGTCTCGGGATAGCGGCGGCCCAGCGGCTTGTAACCGTGTCCCTGCAACTCTTCATCACGCACGAAAGGCAACTCCACCGCCCAGTCGTGGGGCAGATTCAAACTGCGCCACTTGGAGTCGTCAAACTTCTCCGTCGCAAATTTAAATTCGCCAGACTTGGCAAAATCGCCCTGCCCATAGCCGAAGTCGAGATCGCGCAGAGGATCGTTGGCATTCCCCTGAAAAAACTTCCAACCAAAGTCAAACAGCAAATGCTCCCGCGGAGCCACCGCGGCCACGGCTTCGGCCGAAGCTACGCCAGGGTAGGCCGAGAGCAACGCGTGAGCGCGCCCGACTGGGCCAGCAACCAGCGAAGATGCCGACAAAGCAAGTCCGGAGCGAAGCAGATCACGGCGGGTAAAGGTAGACATGGGGCAGCCTCCTCGCAAAGCAAATCAAAACTGGGATTCTATCTTAACTGCGACTCACAGGTGGGACCGTCTACTTTTGAGGCTGCGCTTCGCCCACGCCCACAATCTTCGCGGTGGCGCGGAACTTCTTGTAATCGCGGTAAGTCTGTTCCACTTCCACGTCAAAGTTCTTGAGCAGGGCGAGACGTACGTCAACCTTGACCGTGACATGTAGCGGCAGCCACACCTCGTCGTTCACTCGCGTCTGCTCCATCATGAGGCGTGAACCCTTGTGAAAGCGGGCCAGGAACAATCCCCAGGAAATCGTATCCAGGCATTCCACATCCATTTTAGCGAGTTGCAGGTCGTCTTTATCGATCCAGACCCTCCCGTGGAACTTCGGCAGAAACTTGGATTCTTTCATCTGTGGCACAAACCCGGGCCGGGGTTCGCCATCAATCACCCAGGCTTCGCGTCCGCCGACCAGTTCTGTTCCCACCAGCTTGAAGTCGTAGGCATCAGCAATCTCGCGCACAAACTTGCGATCTTCCTCGCGATCTTTTTCCTGTTTCTCCTTGCGCTTCCTGCGATCGCCTTCCGATTCGTTCTTGCGTTTATCGATGATCTTCTGAATCTTCTCCTCTTCCTTCGCCGCATCCTTGGCGTCGAGGGGCTTATCGTCTTTTTCGATAAGCCGCTGCACCTGCTCCCCGTAGAGTTCCATTACATCGTAGGTCCTCACCTCGGTGGATTTTACCTGGCCCTTGCCATCGAGCTTGCGTTCATCGTCGCGCTCCACGTAGGTGTAATCGCGCAGCCGTTTGTCGTTTTCGATGTCCTTGTCAGCCACAACGCGAAAAAGCTGCTGCATCTGTTCTTGTGAGAGTTTGCCGGCGGCATCCGGCTTCAAATCCGGCAGAGAAGTCGTGCTTGGCTGCGTTCCGGGAGCAGTCGAAGAGGGATCCGCCTGCCCGAAAGCGGGCATGCCCGCCGGCAAGAAAACGTGCACAAGAATGAGCAGAACGAGCGCGAACCCCGGTCTTTTCATGACAGACACTACGTGTTTAGAAAGCAGGCAGTTCCCGGAAGATGCACAAACCGCCCACACTATTTGCCATTGGTCTTGTACGCCTTGCCCAGGCATTCCGCCTGAAACAAGCGCTCGTCCGCGCGATGCAACCGTTTTGCCATCGCAGGAGTGATCAACGGGTAATGCTTAATTTCGAACAGGTGATACACGATGAACCACACCGGTTGGTCCGTAGTCATCCAGTTCTCTCGGTCAAAGCGCTTTAGGTTCACGGGAACCGAGAAGCGCCGCAGTGTGCGTTCGCGCCGCAGATTGAAGTAAGAATTGAAGTAGCTGATGGCCAGTTCGCGTAGCGTGCGATGCACCGGCTCGCGCCAGCGGCATCCCGTATAGTTCGACTTCGCGACGGCGCCCCAGCATCCGTTCTCGCGAAAGATGGCGATCACGTGGTCGGTGTCATGTTCCGCTTCAAAATCAAGCAGCAGCGGCGGATATCCATTTACCCGCAGCGCCGCCGCGGCAAAGATGGCGCCTTCAAGGCAATGCGCCGTCTGCTCCGCCAGCACCCGTCGCGGCGACCAGGCGGTGTCGGCAAGATGGTAGGGCGCATCGTCGAGAAATTTCTGGATGCCGTAGGGATCTTTCATGCTGCGCAGCTTGCGCAGCTCTGAGGCAGTGAAACCATCCGTCGCATGGCCCATCGTCGGATGAGTTTACATGAGTGCATGGCGGTTTTGGGTGGCGCAGCGCTTCCAGCGCTGCGATCGGCGGACTCGCTTTGAAAGGGCGCGGCTTCAGCCGCGCCACTCGGAACCAATGAAGACCGGGACTTTAGCCCCTTGGTTGCCTAACCAGAATTTCCTATCGCTGCTGGACAAACACATCGGCCAGTTCCTCCGGCGTATCCACGAACACATCCGGCGGATTCTCCTTCAGGGTATGCGGAGCAAATCCGTAGCTGACCCCTACCGTCCATAGACCGGCGTTGCGCCCGGTTTCCACGTCGACGTGAGAGTCCCCGACGATGACGGCTTCCTCGGCGCGAACGCCGCTTTCTTGCAGCAGGATGCGTGCGCCTTCCGGATCAGGTTTCTTGGTCGCAAAACTGTTTCCGCCATAAACTCGCTCGAAAAATGTACCCAACCCCAGCGCCTCCACGATGGCACGCGAGGGACCAACCGGCTTGTTTGACAGCACGGCCATCTTTCGAGGCGTTCCGTTGGATGTTCGTCGAAGGACAGTGAGCGCTTCCCGCACTCCCGCGTAAACCGTCGTGTGATCGAGTTTGTGCTCGCGATAGTAAGAAAGAAAAAACTCCAGCCCCTTGCGCACCACCGCATCGTCAACCGCTTCTCCGCCCAGAGCACGCTGAATGAGAATTGGCGCACCATCGCCCACGTAGCTGGCAATCACGTCATCGGGCAATTCGGTCCGTCCAATGTAGCGCAGCGCGGCATTCACAGAATGCACCAGATCGAGGCGCGAATCGATCAGCGTACCGTCGAGATCGAAGATCACGAGCTTGATTGTGCGCGGATCGAAAGCGCGGCGGGTGTGGATCATGCTCTTTCAGGATAAACGATGGGAGCATTCGGCCATCAACTCCCCCGTGCCTCGGTAATGACTCAGTTTGAATTCATTCTCGTAAGAGGGCGTCGTCCCGAAACGCGGCGCACTTCAGCCGCGTGAGGGATCTCCCATAGATACGGCCAGTGGGAGATCCTTCGTTCCGCCTGAAAAACGGCTGCACTCAGGATGACCCCGAAATATCGGCCGAAGATTTCAAATTGACCACTACGCGTGCCTCGCCAAACACTCCGATGGCCAAAGCTCCTCCGTTTCTACGCGAGAACTTGCATGTTTTCCACTCCCCGATTCGTTTACAATGCAACCTGTCCGGCAATATCAAGCACCCTATTTAAGCGCCGGCATATTCATAACGCACTCCTCAGGGAACCGGATGGCGACGACAAAAACCGATCCCAAGCTGTCGATCGCAGGCACAAGTGGCAAGAAGTCCCAAACCTACGAGGGACTTACCCGCGAGCAACTGATCGAGGCCTACCGCCTCATGTACACCTCCCGGCGCATCGATGACCGGGAAATCATGCTCAAGCGGCAGCAGAAGATTTTCTTCCAGATGTCGGGGGCAGGGCATGAGGCCATCGGTGTTGCGGCCGGGATGGCGCTGAAGCCGGGCTACGACTGGTTCTATCCTTATTATCGCGACCGCGCATTGTGCCTCGCGCTCGGCGCCAAGCCGCTCGAGATGTTTCTGCAAGCCGTAGGGGCGGCCGACGACCCCAGTTCCGGCGGCCGACAGATGCCTTCGCACTGGGGATACAAACGGCTGAACATCGTGACCCAATCGTCGCCGACGGGATCGCAGATTCTACAGGCGGTCGGCTGCGCCGAGGCCGGAAGATATTTTTCGCACCGACCCCAAGCAGCGGGAATCCCACCCTTCGCAAAGAACGCGAAGGATGGGCCACCCAGTGCTATTGATTATCGCCAGTTCAAAGATGTCACCTTCCAGGGTGACGAGGTCTCCTACGTCTCGCTCGGCGACGGCACTACCAGCGAAGGTGAATTCTGGGAGGCGATGAACGCCACCGCTCTCGGCAAACTGCCGGTGATTTTCTGCGTGCAGGATAACGGCTACGCCATTTCCGTACCCGTGGAGATACAAACTGCCGGAGGCAGCATTTCTCGGCTGGTCTCCGCCTTCCCGAATTTTCATTTCGAGGAAGTCGATGGCACCGATCCCGTCGCGAGTTCGACAGCGTTTCAGCGCGCCGTGAAATATTGCCGCGAAGGTCACGGACCGGCGTTCGTCCATGCCCACGTGATCCGCCCCTATTCGCATTCGCTCTCCGACGATGAGCGTTTGTACCGTCCCGATTCCGAGCGCGAACGCGACGCCGCCCGCGATCCGGTTTCACGCACGCAGATGTTCTTGCTGCGTGAAGGAATTCTCGACGAAAAAGGCATCAACGAACTGGAGAGGAAAGTTGATGAAGAGCTCCAGGTTGCAGTGGATTTGGCGCTGGCGGCTTTGCCGCCCGCGCCCGAGACCGTGCTCCGGTATGTGTACTCACCCGATCTCGATCCCTCTTCGGCGGCGTTCGAGACGCAACCAGTGGTCGCACCCGATTCCGCCGACGGCAAGAAACCTCCCGCCAAGACCATGGCCGACCTGATCAACGTAACTCTGCGTGACGAAATGAAGCGCGACGAGCGCATCGTCATCTTCGGCGAAGACGTGGCCGATTGCAGCCGCGAAGAATACTTGAAGCGCAAGCTGGTGAAAGGCAAAGGCGGAGTCTTCAAACTGACATTTGGCCTGCAAAACGAGTTCGGTGCGGACCGCGTGTTCAACTCGCCGCTGGCCGAGGCCGCGATTGTAGGCCGCGCCACAGGTATGGCCACGCGCGGGATAAAGCCAGTGGTCGAGATTCAGTTCTTCGACTACATCTGGCCGGCCATGATGCAAATCCGCGATGAGCTCTCGGTCATTCGCTGGCGCTCGAACAACGTATTCTCCTGCCCCATCGTGATTCGAGTAGCCATCGGCGGCTATCTTACCGGCGGTGCTATTTATCACTCGCAGTGCGGGGAGAGCGTGTTCACCCATATTCCGGGGCTGCGTGTTGTGTTCCCGTCGAATGCGCTCGATGCCGCCGGCCTGCTGCGCACTGCGATCCGCTGCGACGACCCGGTTCTATTCCTCGAACACAAGCGCCTCTATCGCGAAACCTATGGCCGCGCGCCCTATCCCGGCCCGAACTACATGGTTCCATTCGGCAAGGCAAAGATCGTGCATCCCGGAACAGACTTGACCGTGATCACTTACGGGGCAGTCGTGCCGCGGGCGCTCCAGGCCGCGCAAAAACTCGAGCGGGAACACGGCGTGAAAGTGGAGTTGATCGACTTGCGCTGCCTGAGTCCGTTTGACTGGGAGACGATTGCCGCATCAGTCGAGAAGACGAATCGCGCCCTCGTAGCCTACGAAGACAGTTTGAGCTGGGGCTATGGTGCGGAGATTGCCGCGCGCATCGCCGATCTCCTCTTCGATCACCTCGATGCGCCAGTGCGCCGAGTTGCCGCCGCGGATACTTTCGTGGCTTACCAACCGATTCTTGAAGACGCCATCCTGCCGCAGCCAAACGATCTTTTCCGCGCCATGAAAGAGTTGGCTGAGTACTAAGCCGCCAACTCGTGCAGCCTGGCAGGCTGCTGAAAGACCGACGATTCGTATCAGGGCATCGCTTCAGCGATGCCGCAAGTACATTAGAATCAGTGTCGGCAGCCGCTGCGGGGCGGCTATCGACAGGAAATTAGTTTTTCAGCAAACAGCCTGGAGTCTTTCCTCTCTGAGAGTTCCTTCACATTGACTCCTGTTTCGCAATCACCCTACAATCACAAGCCACTTTTTTGGGGGAATTAAATGACGCCGTTTCATCTCAATATCCATATCCGTGGGCTGATCAGGAACATCAGCCTCGTTTTCGTCTGTTTTGTTGCCGCGGTATCCGCGGCCGGGGCGCAAACCGCCGTAACCACCTATCACTATGACAACTACCGCACTGGCTGGAATTCGAGTGAAACCGTTCTCACCCCCCCGAATGTAGCCAGCGCGCAGTTCGCTGAGTTGGCCAAGGTCACACTGAACGACCAGGTGGACGCGCAACCTCTCCTTGTCCCTGGAGTGAACATCACGGGCGGGAGCAATCAAGGGACGCATGATGTGGTCTACGTGGTCACGGAATCGAACACCGTTTACGCCATCGACGCGAATGCCGGCACCGTGCTCCTGACCCGGGATCTCGGAAGACCCGTGGGCTATCCACTCGGCTGCAACAATAACGGACCGAATGTCGGCATTAACTCCACGCCGGTCATCGACACCGGCAGTAACACGATGTACCTGATCGACTACGTACAGGAAAGCTCCGGTCCGGCGCATCGGCTGCACGCGCTCGATCTGGGCAGCCTGGCGGACAAGATCACCCCGCAAACCGTAAGCGCTTCGCACACGCTCTCCGATGGCACCACTTTCGTTTTCAACGCAACCTACCAGCGGCAACGCCCCGCCTTGCTGGAGGCGAATGGCAACATCTACGCCGGCTTTGGCAGCTTTTGCGATTTCGCGGCCAACGTTTCGCGCGGCTGGTTGTTGGGTTGGAATGCCTCGACGCTGGCTCCGCTCTCAGCCAATCGGCTCAACGATACTCAGGCAGACTCTCCCGACAGTTTCTTTTTGTCGTCGATCTGGATGTCCGGCTACGGTCTGGCTACTGACGACTCCGGCAACATTTTGTTCGTCACCGGAAATTCCGATTACTCCGGCACCACTTATGACGGCGTCACCAACATTCAGGAAAGCGTAGTCAAAGTGTCGCCCGATCTTACGACCGCCCTTGACCTCTTTACGCCTTCAAACCAGTCCAGCCTGGATGAAGGCGACCAGGATTTCGGCTCCGGCGGCGTGATGGTCCTTCCCGACCAGCCCGGCTCGATACCCCATCTGGCAGTAGCGGCCGGCAAATATGGCGACATGTACTTCATGAACGAAGACGATCTGGGAGGATATTCGACGATCAAGAATAACGTTCTCGGCACTTACGTCATCGGGGGCTGCTGGTGCGGAGAGTCGTACTTCGTCGACCCGAAGGACGGCGCAGCGCGCGTCGTCAGCAGCGGTGGATCGCAGGTGAACGTTTGGAAGCTGCAAACCTCGCCCAGCCCAACGCTGACCGGCATTATCCATTCTCCGACTCTGCGCAGCGGATACCAGGATCCCGGATTATTTACCAGTGTATCGTCGAACCATAACGCAACCCCCGTTATCTGGGCGCTCTCGCGGCCGGTCTCGCAACAGTCCGACGAAATCGTGCTCTATGCCTTCAACCCCGAATCGAGCGGAGCCACCATGGCCCGGCTTTTCTCAGGCGTTGCCGGCACATGGCCCAACCTGAACGGTAACGCGAATCTGGTTCCGGTGGTCGCGAACGGCAAAGTCTATGTGGCCAGCTACCGGCAACTGCGGATCTTCGGATTGACGCCGGCAGCCTCAAAGTCGCAGATCGCGAATAAAACAAAGTAACCATCTGGAAACCGGCAGCAGCGCGGTTCGAATCACGCGCGATCGAACGTGATCAGAGCCGCGCTCGCTGCCGGAAGTTCGAGCGAAGGTAATATCGGTCGTATCGTCCACACGCGGCGCATGCAAACGAAGCAGGCTCACGCGCTGCAAGGCTTGTCCCGCATCAATGCTAAGCCGAACGTCGCGGTCGAGGTTCTTGTTGAAAACCGCTACTTTCACCGCGCCGGAAGCGCCGAGCAGGCCATACACCGTAAGCAACGGCGCCTGGTCCAAGCCTTCCAGTTTGCATTCCACGAGTTGTCCCGCTCCCGCCTGCGCAAATAACAACATGCCGTAGTAGATCGGCCTGGCGAGCAACCCATCCTGACGCGTTCCGGCGATGGGCGTGTACCAGCCATAACCGCCACCGTGAAAGTTGATGCCCATGCCTCCAGCCGATGCCAACTGATACATCAGATCCGCGCCCCAGAGCGCCGAGGCAAAAGTGTCGCTCACTCCTCGCTTGCCGCCCTGATAGCAAGAGTTCGTTTCCGCCAGACGAAACGGCAAACCGGACTCGTGCATCGTTTTCTGCATTCCGTCGAACTCAGCCTCCAGCTTCGGATTTGGCCGGAGCAGCCGTTCAATCGTCATCGCAGGGTCCGTCGGCGGACCCTCCGCATAATAGTGTTGCGAAAGAAAGACCGCCTCACGCTTGAATTGCTTCGCGAAAGGCACCAGCCAGTCGTTGTTGTAAGCCGTATCCGGCCCGGCAAAAGGCGCATTCGGAACCCGCGCGCGAATCGCCTCGTAGAAGCGCTGCCATTCATCGGCAAACTGCTTGTGGTCGTAATCCTTTGCACGAATCCCGTTGCGAAAGAAAAGGTCGGGCTCGTTGCACAGCTGGAATGCAATCAGCTTCGCACCGGCCACATCCATCACATACGCGGCCTCGTCGGCTGCGGCCTCCACCGTGCCGGTACCCATGTTCAGCCCATAAATCAGCTTCCAACCGCAGGCGTCGAGAAACTCCCGCAAATTGCGCACAGCCTGCGGCGTAATATTCACCGGCGCAGGGGCCTTGTGTCCCGTATCCGGGCCAACGGCCAGGCCAAACGCAATTGGATTTGCCTTGTCGCCGCTGCGCATGCTCTCGGCACCGGCCGGGCTGAGCCGATTTGCGGGAGAATTCGCCGCGTTCGGAGCCCAGTAACAATACTCGCTGGTGTTGCCTCCAATCCGCAAAACGCCTGACGCACCAAGCCTGCGCAGAAAGCCCGCCAACTCGGTATGGTCGCCGGAGAAGAAATTTGGATTACCGAGCTGCGCCGATTCGTAGCTCAGCCCGGTGAAGTCTTCGCCAATTTTATTGCCGAGCCGATCTGCACGAAGAGTCAATCGTACGGAAACGTTCGTGTCGGTCTCGGCTACGCTGCGTGGCTGGTGAAAGGCGGCAACCGAAGCCGCGGCAGAGAGGCGAATAAACTCGCGACGGTTCATTGCAGTAGATTCGACCACACGCAGCTGTTCGCAGGCAACTTTCAGGCTGCCGCTCAGACATTCTCTTGCGTCAGACTTCGACCGCAGGCCTTTGTTTCGGGCTGCCAGAAGCTCTCTTACTAAATAGTTCGGGAAGGGCACGCCTGTCGTGCCGCCCATCGCCCAATAAAGGCTAGGGCTTTACAGTTTGCTGAAAAACTCACGATTCGTATCCGGGTATGCCTTCAGGCATACCGCAACGGCTGCGGTATCAATAGCGCCTTCAGACGCCGCGCCCGTGCATCCGAGTTTTTCAGCAAACTGTTTAGCCGCTGAGGAGCCGGTGTACCTCCTCAGGTCCAACGAGACGGCTTCTAGCTATTCCGCGAACAGCATGCGGTAGAGTCCCCCGCCCAGCGCCGCCGATGAGCGGGGCGACCCAGAACATCCACAACTGCTGCAAGGCCCAGCCGCCGACGAAGATGGCATGACCGGCGCTCCTGGCCGTTCTCGCTTACTGGGCTCGATTGATAGCGAGCGGCAGGTTAACACAAAGTAATGAGAATCGAAAATACGTTTGCGGCAGTGTCAAGGTCCGTGAACCTCGCGGGCTTCACGGTGCCAGCCGGTTTGCCTCAACACAACATCGCCAAAGGTTACGAAGGCTTCCCGCGCAAGCCGATCGCAATTGCTCGTTCTTACAGGCGATGCTAGGCTGCGAACAGTGAACTCCACTTCCGCGACTTCCGTGAATCCGGTTCAGTCCAGCAGCGGCGCGACAGCATGGCTGCAATCGCCGGCGGTCGAAGTATGGATCAAGTTTTTGCTCGCTCTCGTGGGATTAGGCCTGGCGTTCGGGGCGGCTCTATTTTCGACGGCGTTAGGTGAAGCAGGAAAACCTCTAGCCTCGGTGCTTCTTGCATCTCTTGCGCTTTTGATGGCGGCATTCGTCGGGCTGGTCACGGTGCCGTACTTGGCGCGTCGTGTGGCTCTGGAGCGTTTGCGCCAGACCTTTCACTACGAAGTCACGAAGGTGGGCGTGGCCTATGTGCTGGTCACGCTGGTGATCGGCATCGCCGCGCTGAATACCGGAAATAACCTGCTGTACATCGTGGTGGCGGCGATGCTGGCGGCGATTCTGGTGTCAGGCGTGGTTTCCGCGATGGTGCTGCGCGGCCTGGAGCTGGAAGTCAGTCTCCCCGAACATGTGTTTGCCGGGCGTCCGGTCATGGGTCGGATCGGGCTGCGCAACTCGCGGCGCTTCTTGCCTTCTTTTTCGATTCGCGTGGTGCCGGCGCGCAGGGAAAAGAAAATCCGCAAGCAGTGGAAGTGGGAGCGCACCACTTTCACATTTCCGCTGAACCGAGCCCCCGAAAATCAGTGGCTGCGGCTGCGCGATTGGCGGGTGCGGCGGGTGGAGGCCGCGTTGCCAGCGCCGGGTTTATTTGACGGGATGATCTATTTCCCGTATCTTCCGCCCCGCGCCGCCCTGACGGCCGATCTTGAGCTGCGCTTTGAACACCGTGGCCGCTATTGCGAATCGAGCTTTGGCGTGGCCACGCGCTTTCCCTTTGCCTTCCTGACCAAGACGCGAGATGTAGCTCTCGAGCGCGAGATTCTCGTGTATCCGGCGGTTGAGCCGCCCGATGAGCTGTTTGAAATTCTGCCGCTGGTGAGCGGCGAGTGGGAGAGTCTAATGCGCGGCCGCGGCTCCGACCTGCACCGCATTCGCGAGTACATGCCGGAAGATTCGGCGCGCCACGTGGATTGGAAGTCAACGGCCAAGTCTGGCTCGCTGAAAGTGCGTGAATTCAGCCGCGAGGATGAGCGCAAACTCTGCATTGTGTTCGACAATCCCCAGGCCGGATTAGTTTCCGGGCAGGCATACGAACGCGCCGTGAACCTGGCAGCGTCGCTGGCATGGCACTTCGGCGAGCAGGATGCGCAGATTTCGTTTGTTGTTCCGGGTCATGCACGGTTTATCGATGTGCACAAGTTTCTGGCGTGTCTGGCCCTTATCCAGCCACAGAATGGCACCCAGGCAGAGCGGGAGCAAAGCGGTATTCATTCAGATGCGTTTCGAGAAGCAGGTCTGAATGAGGGCGGAGGTTACAACATAGTCCTAACGGCGCGGCCACGGGGAAGTTTACCTACTGCGTTGTGGAACTCTTCATATTTCGTGTTTATTCAGGACTAAGTTTCGCAGAATTCTTCTTCGACTGTTTCCCTGTCTCGCCATATGGCCCGAAGGTAACGTTACTTTCGGTTACCTGAGTACATTGAACAAGTGGCCGCAAAGGTTTAAGTTCTCTTAACTAGGGTTCCGCCAGTCCTAACTTAACGCCATTCGTGAATGCCTGGCTATAGCGCGCTAGTGTGGTTTTGGAGAACTAAACCGAGACGTTTCCGATGAGCGAGAGACTCAAAATTCTGTACTACGGTCTGTGGTTCGCGCATCCCATTCTCCAGTCCGTCATCGCGATCGTCATGTTCCGTCGCGGCCAGCAACGCGCCTTCAAATTTTTCTTTTCCTATATCGTGGTGCAGATCGCGATCTTCGCGGTTGTCTATGCAAGCTTCAGACTCGACTACGATGGCACCTTCTATGTTTCGTGGATCGGCACGGCGATTGGTGTAGCTTTAGGCTTCGCTGTGATTCACGAAGCCTTTCTCGATGTCTTCCGCCCCTTCCACACCCTGCGCGACTTGGGCACTGTGCTTTTTAAGTGGGCAGGTCTGGTAATGCTTTTGGTGGCTGGCGTGGTATCGGTCTCTACTAACGCGTCGAATGTCGCGCCGTGGGTGCAGGCCATCATGACCGCGCAGCGTTGCGTACGTATTATTCAAGTCGGGATGGTGCTCTTCCTTTTGTTTTTTGCCCGCTACCTGGGCGTGAGCCGGCGACAGCATAGTTTCGGCATCGCACTGGGTTTTGGCAGTTTTGCGATGGTTGAGCTGCTTTTGATCGCCTCTTGGGCGGGCTATCACTTGGGTGAATTGTCGATGAGCCTGATTAATATGGCTGCCTATAATGGCAGCTTGTTTATCTGGTTGGCCTACACCTTGGCCAAGAGTCCTGCCCGCGACGCTGCGTCCACGCTGCTGCGGCCTCAGCGATGGGAGCAGAGCCTGTCGGATATCCAACACCCGCTTCAGGCGGATTCCCTGATTCCGATGTTCGAGGGCATGGTAGACCGCGCCCTTTCGCGGACTCACCCCGCGCCCTCGGTCCCGTCGGAAGATGCCCCTATGGCGAAAGCTGCTGCCCAGGCTGCGGGCTCGTCGGTGAATCGCTAGAACCCTTCTGGGTTCGTCGAGCAGATCCCATCCAATGGTAGCCACGCCATCCGCAATCAAACTAACTCATGCGTATGCGAACCCCGCAATTTCGGATTTCGTAAATCCTTTTTGCGAAAGCGCGGCCTGCTGACATGACAGATGGCATACCCCGCGTCGCTTAAGGTAAACGCCCTAAATTTGTCGACTTTTCGCCCATTTTGCACGCCTTAGTAATGCAGTCGGCTCCACGGCAGTTTGGCGTGACTAACGGACTCCAACGTGGGTTGTAAGGGATTCTTACGGGAAGGCTTGACTTATACACTATAATTCTCGTCCGCGTCGCCGGGTCGATTTCTTGACCGCTAGGGGGCGCGGAAGGAGAGAACCCATGAACCGAGCAATCAGGATCGTAATCCTGATGTTAGGACTACTGGGCACGTTTGTAGCGGCTACCGTTCCGCAGGTTGCAGCCGAGGACGGCGGGCCGATTTTTACGTGCCCAAGTTGCAAACCACCGGCTCAGGTGAAATAGCAGTTAATCGCATCTCACCTACGGTCGCAAGGTCACCAAAGTAACCTGTAGTAACTTGGGCCGAACCACGGGCTCGCACTCTTCGGGCTGACGGACTTCATACATAAACCGTCAGTCCAGTTTTTTTTGGGAGTAACTTTTTTCCTTTCCTAATTCGCGCCGCGAAAACTGTGGATTTCGGCACGAACGGGAAGGGCACGAGTTTTACTCGTGCCGTAACTCGCGCAAAATCAGCGCGGCTTTACAGTTGGCTGAAAGACTCACGATTCGTATCAGGGTATGCCTTCAGGCATACCGCAAATGCTGCGTTTTCAGTAGCGCCTTCAGGCGCAGCGGCGGCGCGTTCGAATTTTTCAGCAAACTGTTTGGCCGCTGAGGCTCCGTTCTTTCTTACAGCAGCCAGCTAGCTTGGCTTCCTAAGTTCGGACTCCAAAGCCCGGCGCAACTGATCCGGGTTCGTGATTGGAGGCTGGCAGGAAAAGCCCGAACACAGAACCGCAAACGACTTGCCCGATTTCAGCTCGGGTAAGTTTGGTAAAGTGGCCGCCAATGCAGGCGGAAGGTTTTCTGCCACTACCTGATTCGCGGCCAGGCGAAGCACGCTCTTGGTGAACGAGAACGCGCTACCGGCGATGGCAAGGAGATTAGCGGCGCTTGCTTCCGATTCATCCCCGACGACCACCACCTGCACCGGGCTTTCCAACAAATGAACGACGGCGATTCCGTAGGTCGCGACAAAAATGCCAAATTGTTCCGCGACGCCGGCAAAAGTTTCCAGCGTTTGCTCCGCTCTCTCTCGATAACTATTGTCGCCCGTGTAGTGGTGCAGGCGCAGCAGGGCAATCGCTGCCATCGGATTTCCCGCCGGCGTCGGCGAATCCTGCAATGGCTTGCGGCGAGTCGAAAGCACTCCCAAACTCTCACCTTCGGCGGCCGGTTCCGCGTCGAAAAATCCTCCCGAAACCGCATCAAAGAACTTTGCGATCATCGAGTCGGCAATACTGCGGGCGAACTTGTAGTAACTCAAATCAGCCGTGGCCTCGTAAGCATCGAGGCAGGCCAACGCCGTCGCCGCATAGTCGTCGAGCAGACCTGAAACCTCACGATGCTCGGCCTTGGGATCGGAATAAGCCACCACGTGCAACAATCGTGTGGCAGCGGGCGACTCGCCCGCTTTCTCAGCCCGCGGCTTCCACGCCGTTGCCAAAACCCGGTCGAGCGAGCGCAACGCGAAGCGGCGAGCCTCATCCAGCCCAAGAACTTTCGCCGCCTCCAAGTACGCGCTCACGCACATGCTGTTCCATCCCACATAAACCGTCTTGTCGATGTAAGGCGTCGGCCGCTGCAGCCGCGCGGCATACATTTTCTTCTTCGCCGAATCGAGCAACTCTCTCACTCGCTCACCGCTCAGACTCATCCGCCTTGCAATCTCTTCGATCGGAGCTCGCACGTAAAGCACATTCTTTGCGGGATTGTGGTGCATCTCGCCGATCTCGTTGATGTCATAGTGCAGCGCCGCAACCTGCGCTTCTTCCTCAGTGAGCACCGCGCGCGCCTCGTCGAGCGTCCAGGTGAAGTAATCGCCATCGTCGTCCATGGAAATGTCGGCGTCCTGCGAAGCATAAAATCCGCCACGCTCGCGATCGCTCAACCACTCGTCCATCCAGCGAATGATGTCGCGCGCCACGCTGGCGAAGAATTCCGAACCCGCAGCCTGATACGCATGCACATAATTCTTTAGCAGCTCAGAGTTGTCGTAGCACATCTTCTCGAAGTGCGGCACCACCCAGCGCTCATCGACCGAGTACCGATGAAATCCCCCCGCCAGTTGGTCGTAAACCCCGCCATTCGCCATACGCTCAAGGGTAGTAACGACGACATGGCGAAGCTCATCGTTGTCGGGGTCGCCCTCGGCAAGGTCCATGTGGGGACGGCCGCCCTCGGCCGTCCGCCGGAGCGAAGCTCCGGCTTCAGTCTTCGCAAACCTCTCAATCAACAAATCCAAAGCCGAAGGATGCGGAAATTTGGGCGCCTGCCCAAACCCTCCATGCTGCGGGTCAAACATGCTGAACGCGGACTTCTGAATCGCATCGATAATCCCCGCCGAAACCCGCCCACTGCGCCCGGCAAACGACTCCGCCTGCGCAATCGCACTCTCCACCATCTTCGCCTGCTCCACCACGTCGCCAAGTTTTTCTTTATAGGCGTTGGCAATGCTGGTCAGCACTCTTTTGAAACTCGGCCGCCCGTAGCCGTCGACCGGCGGGAAATACGTTCCTCCGTAGAACGGCTTGCCATCGGGAGTAAGAAACGCCGTGAGCGGCCACCCACCCTGCCCGCTGACCGCGCTCACCGCAGCCTGATACCGGCTGTCAATGTCAGGACGCTCGTCGCGATCCACCTTCACCGCGATGAAATTCTCATTCACAATCGCCGCCACTGATGCGTCGTCATAAGACTCGCGGTCCATCACATGACACCAGTGGCACCACACCGCGCCAATATCGAGCAGCATCGGCTTGTTCTCCCGCCGCGCCGCGGCAAACGCCTCCTCGCCCCACTCATGCCACTGAATCGGCTGATGCATGGCGGAGCGCAGATAAGCGGACGAGGCGCGGGCGAGGGCGTTAGCGGTAGTGGTGGTCATGGATTTAAGTGTAACTTGTCCCGCGGCAGCAGGGAAAAGTTGAACCGCTGGTCTGCGCTATCATCACTTGGAGGAAAATCCGTATGTCAGCCACCTCGTCTTGGATCGCGTTCTTCACAGCCATCGGTGTTGGGACAGTCATTGCGGCTGTTCTTTCCCGGTGGAGCGTGATTTCCAACCATCGACAGAACTGGATCAATGCACTGCGGGATGATTTGGCGGCGTATCTAAAAGAGATTGACTCATACCACTACCGTGTTAGTAAGCTGAACGCCGTGAGCGGGCAGGAAGCGGCCCTAGCCGCCATTGACAAAGTGCAGGAGACCAAGGACGCCGCGTTGTTGGTGTATCGGCGGATATTGCTACGACTGAACATGACAGAGGATCAGCACGTCAAGCTGGGCGAAGCACTGAAGGCCTTACTCTGCAACGAGGGCGACTTCGCCGGCGTCGAAGATGTCGACGAGGTGATAGCGCTCTCACGCAGAGTACTGAAACGGGAGTGGGCCGTGACAAAGTACGGGATACTTACCCCGATTGTGTTGAGCTTAAAGACACCGCTCAAGGAGATGTGGGATAAATCGGCCTAAGCATGAGTACACGCTCATCCCCCGGCCAGCGCGTCCAGCCGCGCCAGCGTATCCGGATACTTCCGCACCAACAGCACGAGCGCGGCCGCCTGAGGATTCGGTTTCGCGCGCCCCTGCTCCCATTTTTCCAGCGTTCTCTCGTTAATGCGCAGCTTACGCGCAAATACTGCTCGCGAGCAGCGCAGCTTTTTTCGGGTGTCGCGAAGCAACTTCGAATCCACCTTGGGGAGCGGTGCAACGTCGACCTTGTAGCTGCGCAAAGTGAGTTTGCCCTCGCGGTGGTCTTTCATGGCAGCCACGCCCTCCACCAATTCAATGAAAATGTTCCTCTTTTTCACTATCGCATCCTCCGAGGCTGGGTTCTCCGATGAGCCGCACGCGTTTGCAATTCGTTGTCGATCGACTCTTTAAGCGCCTTCTTCTCATTCGCCGTCAAGTCTGAAACTTCGCCCTTGTCGTAGAGAGTCATCAACCATATCTGACTGTCGGATTTGAAGTAGTAATAGATGACACGCAACCCGCCTCTGCGGCCTTTGCCGCGACGCGCATCCGCCCATCGCACCTTTCGAAATCCGCCGGTACCTGGCATCAGATCTCCGAGTTCGGGATTATTTCCCAGCCTTGTCTGTAGTTCTCTATAGTCATCATCCCTCAGATAATCTGGCAAATGACGCGTAAAGGCCGGCGCTTCGACGAACTCCATATGGGTTGTTTTGCACGCTATAGCGGATACACTAACTATACGCTATTAGCGTAGTCTATGCAATGTGGGCTTGACGTTGCAAAATGCCCGTCTCCCTTTTAATATGAAGCGCTCATTGCCTCCGAGGTGAAACAATGCGAAGAATAGCGTGGGCCCTATGCATCTGCTTCTTGCTCCCGGCTCTTTTGCTCGCCGGCAAAAACTTGGCTGACTATCCGTTGCAAATCCAGGTTGTCGAATCTCATTGGAACCGGCACCAGGGCATCGTGGACGGATGGGGACGAGGGGACGTCAGGAATGGCGAATCGAACCGGGGCTTCGATTTTACGTACACCTAGGGAGAGCCTTTTCACCGGACCGTTGGGGACGCTCACTATCTCGCCAAGTGGAAAAAAGAGGGGCTCAAGATGGAACTGCTTGTGGGCGAAATCGGATCCTCTGATAAATATATTTCGTTCGATCTTAAGACGAGCGTGATAGACGACGTTTACGTCCCCGGCCCCAACGGCGCCGTGACGGTCTCTCAGCAAGAGTTCAAGGCAATGGAGAAGGAACAGGAACACCAACAGTGAAGAAATCCATCCTATCGCGTTGCTTACGATAGGGTGGAAATCTGATTCTATCCCTCACGTTACTTCATCCAGCCGTACCATCGCATCCGACGTATCGCTGCATCACTCAAACCTCTTCCTGGCCCCGTGCCGAATATGAAGCACGTCCACTTGAATTCCCACCACCCGATAGATCACGCGATAGGTGTTACGCCTGTGACCATACAAAAGGTGCCTCAGGGTTTTGTTTTCCGGAGTTACAGCCCACCGGAAGGGAAGCTTCCCCAGGCTGAGGATTTGCTCTTTTAGGCCCCGATACCACTCCCGCGCCCTCTCGGAGTGAGCCGCATCGATTTCGCCGTAGAGCCTGGCAAGGTCCCGCTCCCCTCGCAGCGTGACATTAACCGCGTATTTCATGCTCGGCTTCGAATTCGCTAAAGAACTCCCGCGCCGGACGAACCCTTCCTTTTCTCACATCTTTCAATCCCTGACGAATGCCTTCGCCGGCGTCCGCACGAGCGGCTATATCGAGCAATCGCTGATAGGCGCCCGCATCTTGCACCACGGCCGCAGCCTTACCTTTGACAGTAAGTACTACAGGCCGTTTGCTCTTCTTCAGGAGCTTCATAAAATCGCCCGAGCGGCGCCGAAACGTCGTTAAAGATTGAATATCCTTCGTAATATCGAGCATAGGATCCCGTTACCTCAGCACCTTTTTAGGTGCTCTAAGCATACGCTAGCTGCACGACGATTCCAAGAACGGCGTTGCCCGGTTCGCGTTCGTTCTGCCAGGCAGCAAACAGTGGCAGCCGGCACTTTTTCACAGCATGGTTGGCAACATGTCACATCATTGCCCACATGCTTTAGGATAGAGTCATACAAAATTTCCTCGCTCAGAGAGGGAGAAGTAGCTGCTCCTTTTCAACTTTCTTGCCGAAATCCGCCCGCAAGCCCATGGAATCAAAGATTTTATCCATAAGTTATTTAGATGGAATATTTTAGCCAGATTTCGGCGATGGCGAAATCTGCAAGCTATTGTTTCCAGAGATTTTACGCGATCGATCTGTGATTTTTTTTAATCCAGATCAGACCGCGATTCGTAGATCGCAAACTGATGTGTTCCGAAAATATTTTTGAACCAGGTGCTCTCGCGCAGCACGCACTCAAGCAGCGGATTGTGGTACAGCACATACACCGCCCTCGGATGCTCCCGCAGACTCTTCTCCAGATTCGCAATCACACGCCTCAGACCGGACTCGGGAAACGGATTGAATAGATAGAGCACCGTTGGCTCGGCTGGAAAATCGAACTCAGTCGCATCCGCGCAGATCGCCTCCAGCGCGAAACACTTCTGCGACTCGCTCCGGTACTCACTTAGATTCTGCTGCGCCGCCCGGTTCAATGTCGGCAAAAGTTCCACCCCGACGATGCGGCGAAAAGGATAATCCGAGGCCATCAGCAGCGTGCGCCCTTTTCCCGATCCGAGATCGATGAAGACAAAGTCGTGAAAGTCAGAATGGCTCTGCTGGAGTAAAGCATCGAGCATTTCGTGGAAGAGGGCCGCTTCCGTCGGCTGATACGGCGAATGGAAAATTCCCAGCAACCGGTCCCGCCAGCCAACAGCCGCGCTGGTCGTGTTGACGCGATACTCCCAATCGTACTCCGCGTCCCCATAGCGCTGCCGTCGCCGCTCCGGAGTGGAATCTCGACTGAAGTCCCACATCGCCCGCAGCAATTGGTGGGTCGCCGCCAATCGCCCTTCGCGCCCGGCCATGTCATTCCACCAACGCAACCCCGAGCGCAACAGGCTGACTCGCGCGGAAGAAGAGGGATCGATGCTCATGCTGCGTCATGATAAGCGAACCGCAAGAGGAACGCAGAAAGGACGAGGTTACAACGCGTGGAACTTCGGAGACGGTTTGTATCCCGGAGGCAGTCCCTTGGTGGCGAAAGGGAAGTCATCCGGAACACGAATTTCGACGCGGCCCTCGGCAGTCAGCTTGTAAGGATGGCCGTCGGGATCGACGGGAGTTCCGGGCAGTCCCTCGGCGGCCACGAGTTCTGCCATGCTTGCGGGCAGGCGTCCGGTGCGCTCTCCAAAGCGGGTTACCGCTTCCTGCAAGTGTTGCACGTCTTCATCCACGCGCAACGCGCGCAGATGTTCAACCGCATTTTCTTTGATTTGCTTGTCCTGCGTGGTCTGGTAGGTCGCCGACCACAGCATGCGCGCCGTCTCATACTCGCCGGCATGCTGCGCCATCTGCGCTGCCAGAATCTTCAGGAAGGGATGGGCATTCGGAATGTGCGATCCACGCTCAAAGATTTCGGCGGCATCCTTATAGTCGTGAAGCTGCATGTAATAGACGAAGCCCAGGTCGTAATAGAGATGCCAGTTGTCGGGATTGTTCTGAATGCCGTAGTTCATCAACTCGATGGCGCGTTCGGGTTCGCCCGCGCCGAACGGCGGCTTTGGTGCAAGAAAGCTGGTACCGAATTCGTATGCGACTACGAGATGCGGATCGAGGTGCGTGGTGATCTCAAGCAGCGGCGCCAGCAGATTGTAGCTGGTGGCGTAATAGTGATGCCGGTAGCCGAAGTACTGCACGGCGCGAGTCCAGTAAATGCACGCCATCAGCCCGTCATAGCCAAGGCTGGCGCGCTTGATCACCTTCGGCGAACTGAGGAACAGGACTTCATCGAGCGTGGCCTGCGGACGAAGCTGGTCGGTGCGATGCAGCACAAAAGAGCTGGCCGCCAGCGACAGCACCAGGCATGCGCTCGCGATGATCGTGGTTTTCCTGCGCTGCGTCATTTGAGGTCGCGATATTCGAAGATCAGCACCGCTCCGCAGAGAGCCATGATGGCATAGAACGCGGCATAGAGAGTGTTTTGCAGAATAAGTTGTCCCGCGACCGGTTGTTCGTGCGCGATGGAGGTGATCACATTGAACGCGGAAAAATTCGGAACGAGGTAAGCCGCGCCCGTGGCGAGCCAGCGCGACAGACCATGGGCCAGGGCAGCGAAGTTGCGCAGATCTTCGGCAAAGCTTCCGATGACAAAAAGCGAGAAGGCGAAGACGGCCGATAGTAAGGGCGAAGAAAATGATGAGAACAACAACGCCAGCGCACAGACGATCAGGAACTGGAGAACGATGAAGTACAACGCCACCAAAATCAAAGCGTCGGCGCGGACGAATTTGTGCGAAACGTAGAACAGGGCGGCGAAGACGCCTACCGCCATGAAGAAAGTATTGACCACCAGGGTGCCGGCCAGCCCGAAAAACTTGCCGACAATGAACTCCCAGCGGCGCACGGGGCGGGAGAGCACAGTGTAAAGAGTCCGCTTCTCGATTTCTTTTGAGACCAGGCCGATGCCGATGAAGATAGCAATGACTACGCCAAACAGAGAAACCGCGGTGAGTCCGAGATTGATGACGACCAGCTTCTCGATCTCAATCGAAATCTGGCCCACGAGAATCGCGGCTCCGGAGAGCAGCAACGCAAACGCAATCAGGTTGTAAAGCACGCGGTCGCGCACCGCTTCGCGAAAAGTGTTGGACGCAATGTATGCGATTCGCATTTCTATGCCGACCTCCTCACGCGGTTCTGCCGGCCGTGGTTTCGGCGCGCCGCAGTTTTTCGACAAAATACGCTTCGAGCGAAGTGCGTACTGGAGTGATCGCGATCAACCGCAAACGTTCGCGGCGCAGAGCATCGATGATCGCGTCCTGCTGGCTCTCATTGATGATGGCGCGGACCCTGTCTCCGGTGACATGGCATTCTGCGCCCAACGCTTTGATCGATGCCGGCGCCTGGGCACCCTGCCAGAGGACCTCCACTTTGCCTTGCACGCTCGAGGTCAAATCCTCAATCGCACCCACGCCGCGGAGTTCGCCTTTATGAATAATGGCAACGCGGTCGCAGAGCGCTTCGGCGTCGGAGAGGATGTGAGTCGAGAAGAACACGGTCTTGCCTTCGTGTTTGAGTTGCTCCATGAGATCGCGCACTTCACGCCGGCCCATGGGGTCGAGTCCCGACATGGGCTCGTCGAAGAACACGAGTTTGGGATCGTGCAGGATGGCCTGGCCAATTCCAACACGCTGCAACATGCCTTTCGAGAACTTCCGCAACTGAACGCCCTTCACATCCCGCAGCCCCACCTGCTCAAGCACTTGTTCGACGCGCTGCTTGCGGTGTTTGGCGGGAACGCCAGAGAGCTGCCCGTAGTATTCGAGCAGTTCGTGCGCAGTGAGATAGTCGTAAAAATAGGGCTGTTCGGGAAGAAATCCAATCTGCGCCTTGACTTCTGGATCAGTCCACTCGCAGCCCAGAATGCGCGCCGATCCCGCAGTTGGGAACACCAATCCCATGAGCAGTTTCAGCGTCGTGGTTTTGCCGGCGCCATTGGGCCCGAGGAAGCCGAAAATCTCTCCGTCCTCGACCGTGAGTTGTAGCGGATGCAGGGCGCGCTTGGGGCGCTTGCGCCAGAAGCCCACGCTATAGGTTTTTTCCAAGCCCAAGATTTCTATGGCAGACATGGCAGGAATGCATTGTTGCAGGAATCAGTCTGTTTTCTAGAAAAATTATATAAAAATCCACTCGGGAGTAAAGTGGCGGCGCCGCCTCCTGACATTACGGAAGTAAGAAAAAGAGGCTCGTACTCTGGTGACCTTACGCCGCGGGATGTGCTTATCCAAGGGTTCTAATTATTCATCGGCGACAAAGCCGTGCACGCCGCGTAGCTGGCAACCTGAGTTACATTTCCCGCGGGCTCGAGGCGGACTACAAGATCGTCAACTGAGCAGTAGGCGCGAGTGCCGGTCAGATTGCTATTCGGTGTTGCCGTGGCATAGAACTGGTTATTGTTGGGGCTTGCCGGGCTCGCAGATCCTGTGGCCGAAAAGCTGTAACCGCTCTTGCCGTTTCCGCCACCATTGGTTGCCAAATAGTTGTCGATGAGACAGGCCGTGGCGATGCTTGGACTGCAAGGTTGCGCACCGCCTAAAGGCGCCAGCGTAGCCGGGAAGCCGACGGTTTCGTAGGAGCCGAAATATCCTACTTCGGCGGCGTCGATGGCGTGAAGGGAGCCGGCGGCAGACGAGTCGTTGGCGGCCATGCGCGCCCGCATCAAGTTTGGGATCGCAATGGCGGCGATTACCAGGATAATCGCTACCACGATCAGCAGCTCGATGAGTGAAAAGCCCTTTTGTTTGCGCATGGCGTTCGTTCCCGTTGTCCCCATTAGCCGGCAAAATTTCCAGACCCGGTGGCACTACAAAAAATAGCGGCACTTAAAAGGCCAAACTCCTCTACTCTGGCACTGTTACCGCCGTAACAAGTCTCCTTTTCCGTCCAGTCCGTAGTCGTAAAGAACAAAAAGGGCAGCGGACTTGCATCCGCTGCCCCCTGGCTTGTACCCTCCCCCAGAGTACTCGCCAAACTCAAAGCGCGGTTAGTTGTTCATCGGGCTTAGCGCCAGGCAAGCCGCATAGCCAGCCGGGGCAACGATGGTGCCTGCCGCTGCAGTGCGTACCACGCCATCATCCGCCGCGCAGAAAGCCTTGGTGCCGGTCACGTTCGACAACGGAGCCGCTGTGGTATAGAAGTTCCAACCAGTCAAAGCCGTGCCCCCAGGCGTGACCGCAAACTTGTAACCGCTCTTACCATTGCCTCCGCCGTTGGTGGCCAGGTTGTTGTCGATCAAGCAGCCATTGGCAGGCGCCGGAATGCAAGGCGTTGCCGCGCCGCCCAACTGAGCCAGGGTGGCATAACCGTTGGCGGGATAAGCGCCAAGGTAGCCGACTTGACCTACGACGATGGTGTGCTCGGAAGCAGCCGCGGACGAATCGTTGGCAGCCATACGGGCGCGCATCAGGTTCGGAATAGCAATGGCCGCAATGATCAGGATGATGGCAACCACGATCAGCAGCTCAATCAGTGAGAAACCCTTTTGTTGTTTCCGCATTGTCTCTGTCCTCGAATCGTGAAGTCTTTGCCCCTCTTAGCTGGCAAGCAATAAATGCTTAAGAACGACTTAACAGTTGCACCTGCGATGCCAAAGTCAGGACCTCGTGGACGATGTGGACTAGGCGAGGAACTGGGCTTTCTACTTGAAATAAGGGAAAGAACTGACTTCTGGGCGCAGCTTCGGGTGCGCAGCGTCACAAATAGTCAGGTCGGGTGACAGAAACTGTCAGAACGGACTTTTGACCCGTTCGCGGTCAGATCGTTTACGAAAGGCACATCTCGAAGCCCCGCGCTTTCACCAGTAGGGGAGAGACTGCCTTGAGCGGAGTCGAAGGGACTATCGGGTGCCGTCCAAGCCCCGCGCGGAGCGGGCAGGATGGGAGGGCGATGCTTCGCCCCGCCTGAAGAGCGGCTGCCCTCAGCATGACGCAGAAGATGTTGGTAAAAAATTAAAAGGGCAGCGGATTTGCATCCGCTGCCCTTTGGCTTTGTACCCTCCCCGGGTACTCGCCATGAGTTAGTTGTTCATCGGGGCCAGAGCCAAGCAAGCCGCGTAGCCAGCCGGGGCAACGATGGTGCCTGCCGCTGCGGTGCGAACCACACCGTCATCAGCCGCGCAGAAAGCCTTGGTGCCGGTCACGTTCGACAACGGCTGCGCCGTGGTGTAGAAGTTCCAGCCAGTCAAAGCCGTTCCACCGGGCGTAACTGCGAAGGTGTAACCGCTCTTACCATTGCCTCCGCCGTTGGTGGCCAGGTTGTTGTCGATCAAGCAGCCATTGGCAGGCGCCGGAATGCAAGGCGTTGCCGCGCCGCCCAACTGAGCCAAGGTGGCATAACCATTGGCGGGATAAGCGCCGAGGTAGCCGACTTGGCCTACGACGATGGTGTGCTCGGAAGCAGCCGCGGACGAATCGTTGGCCGCCATACGGGCGCGCATCAGGTTCGGAATAGCGATAGCTGCGATGATCAGGATGATGGCAACCACGATCAGCAGCTCGATCAGTGAGAAACCCTTCTGCTTCTTCATTGTTATATTTCTCCAAGTCTGAAAGTTTGTCCGCCTCGGGGGCAGCTGGATTAGGAACGCCTTAGCTCTTGCACTCCCTATGCCAAAAAGGGAATCATAACCGCGAATGGGCCAGACACGGAAGCCCTTTGTTTTCATACGCCTTATTGCAGTTGGATGTCTGAAGGGGCGGGATGGAATCCCAAACCGTCACAAAAGGTCATGCCCGGCTGACAGGAATTGTCAGGCAGGGCGGCGACCGAAAACCATGAAGAGTAAGGAAACCAGGAGGAAAAACAAAAGGGCAGCGGATTTTAATCCGCCGCCCTACGTTGTTGTTCCTGGAGACTCAGGCCGTATTAGTTATTCATCGGGGCCAGGGCCAGGCAAGCTGCATAACCAGCCGGCGCGACAATGGTGCCCGCCGCTGCGGTGCGTACCACACCGTCATCGGCCGCGCAGAACGCCTTGGTTCCGGTCACGTTCGACAACGGAGCTGCTGTGGTGTAGAAGTTCCACCCAGTCAGAGCCGTGCCGCCGGGCGTCACCGCGAAGGTGTAACCGCTCTTACCGTTACCGCCGCCATTGGTGGCCAGGTTGTTATCGATCAAGCAACCGCTGGCAGGCAACGGGATACACGGTGTGGCCGCGCCACCCAGCTGGGCCAGCGTAGCATAGCCATTGGCGGGATAAGCGCCGAGGTAGCCGACTTGACCGACAACGATGGTGTGCTCGGAAGCGGCCGCGGACGAATCGTTGGCAGCCATACGGGCGCGCATCAGGTTAGGAATAGCAATAGCTGCAATGATCAGGATGATGGCAACCACGATCAGCAACTCAATGAGAGAGAAACCCTTCTGTTGTTTCCGCATTTACTTATTTTTCCTCGTTACTTTCCTCGAACTGGTGCTGGTCAGTGCTAAGACTCAGTCGCGAATGATGTGGCACTTGGCTGGCCACGGTGAGAGTTACTTAGGTTCCGGACTTGCCTCGGGCAATCCCATTGGTTTCACCAAGAGACGGGATTCTTGTCTCATTCTAATCCTTAGAGGGTGCTAAATATGCCAAATTGCGTCGCCAGCCCTGACAGTTCGTGTCAGTTTGAAACAGCCTGATGCAAAGTTGGAACGCCGCTTCGGCTAATTCTTGCAGGCAAAAGGACGGGCTGGGAACTCGATGGAGGGTGAAGCGGGCCGGACAAGCGGGTCGGGCCTTCGCTTAGAATAACCTGCCGGGCCGGGGATCCAATTCTATGGCTGCTTGGAAGGACAGTTTCTCGGTTGACTCGGATATCGCGCGGGCGTGGACCCTCCCTTCGCATCTCTATATCGACGATGCTGCGTTCGCGGCCGAGAAAGAACGGATCTTCGGGCGAAGCTGGCAAGTGGTGGGGCACCGTGACCAGGTCGGGAATGCGGGCGACTATTTCACAGCGGAGCTGGTGGGCGAGCCGCTACTCATTGTGCGGGGCAACGACGGCAAGCTGCGCGGCTTCTATAACGTGTGCCGGCACCGCGCCGGTCCGCCCGCCGAAGGCTGCGGCTCGCGCAAACTTTTTCGCTGCGGCTACCACGGCTGGACCTATGGTCTGGATGGAGCGCTGATCAGCGCCACGGAAATTGAGGGCGTCGAAGGATTCCATCCTGAAGATTTTGCGCTGGTGCCGGTGCAGGTGGAGGAATGGTTCAATCTAATCCTGATAAATCTGGATCCCGAGGCGAAACCGCTGCGGGAAAGCTTGAGCGAGCTGACGCACCAGGCCGGGCGATTTCCGTTTGCGGACATGAAGTTGTTTGAACGCCGCTGCTACGAGATGAACTGCAACTGGAAGACCTACGTCGACAATTATCTCGAAGGCTACCACCTGCCCAGCGTGCATCCGGGATTGAATCGTGAGCTCGACTACAACGCATACGTTGTGGAACCTCACGCTGGATATGTGCGACAGTTCAGTCCCATCCGCGGAGCCCAACCCGGGGACACGACTCCGCGGCGCTACCAGGAAGCGCGCGAGGACCTGACGACGGACTATTTCTGGATTTTTCCCAACTGGATGCTGAACTGCTATCCCGACAATGTCTCGCTCAATATTGTGCTGCCGACCGGGCCGGAGCGTTCAGTGGCGATCTTCGAGTGGTATCTCTCGGAGAAGGATCACGCGAGCCCGGCGGCGAAAGCCTCGGTGGAATTCAGCGACCAGATCCAGATTGAGGACGTGCGCATTTGCGAAACCGTGCAGAAAAATTTGCGCTCGCGAAGTTATTCTCGCGGGCGCTTCAGCGTGAAGCAAGAAAAGGGCGTGCATGCGTTTCATCGGATGTATGCGGAGTGGATGGAAATCGATTTACCGTCGAGATCGCCAAGCACGCCGAGGAAGTAGGGCAGCCGGATCCGCCGAGTTTTCTCGGCGACCTTAGCGCGCTCGGCGGTTAGGAGTTCTCTGCCTTTATCAGCAGGCAAGTTACGTCATCGTGCTGGGGAGTGTTGCCCACGAAGAGGTCCAGGTCTGCCATCAGGCGTTTCAGCATCTCGCTGGGCGCTGTCGATGCGTTCGCGCCGATCGCACTGAGAAGGCGCGCTTCGCCGTATTCTTCCTGGCGGGCGTTTTCCGCTTCCACCACACCATCGGTGAAGATGATCAGCCAATCGCCCGGCGCGAGGGTAACGCTGGCCGATTCATACTTCGCTTCCGGCAGAATGCCGAGGGGTAACCCGCCGACGTCCAGACGCTCGACGGCTCCGTTGCTGCGGCGCAGGATTGGGTTGTTGTGACCGGCATTGATGTAGTTGAAGGTGCGCCGGGCTGCGTCGTATTCCGCGAGAAAAGCGGTGGTGAAGCGCAGTCCACCCTGGCTGTTGGAGCAAGCGTACTTGTTCATGTTCGCCACGAGTTCAGGCAGCGCCACCTGCGCGGTAGAAAGCGTCTTGAGGCTGGCCTGAAAAGTCGCCATGAGCATGGCCGCAGGAATGCTTTTGCCGGCGACGTCGGCGACGGCGAATACTACTCGATTCTCTTCGTTGGTTTTGCCGGGGCGAGGAAATACGTCGTAGTAGTCTCCCGCAACTGTATTTGCGGGACGCGTGGTATAGGCCAGCGAGATTCCGGGAATTTGCGGCGGAGCGCCGGGGAGCAACCAGGTCTGGATCTCGCGCGCAATCTGCAAATCGCGCTTCATCACCACGCGGTCGGCGATTTCCAGCATGAGCAACAGAAACAGCAACAGCCCTCCCCAAAAGTGCAAGTCGAGCTCGATGACATGCAACTCGTGGTTGGGACCCTGATAGCTAAGTCCTCCGGTTGGAATCACCAGCATAATCAGCGCCGCCAGGAGGAGAACACGGCGCGCGGGTGAGAGCTTCTCAAGAACCGCCCAGAAGAACTCTTTGACCACATGCAAATGCCGGCCGCGCCGGGTGAGTCCCTCTGGGGTTTTGGCGGCCACGTCGCGCGAATAGAGGCGGTAGCTGGCGCGTGCTTCGCTCTCAAATTGGGACCAGAGCTGGCTTACCTCCATCCCCTCGGTGACCCGCTGCCAGAACCTGTGCAGGCGTGCTCCCAGAGGGACGTTTTGAACTGGCGCTGGTTCGGCCGGTGGGGAAGCGGTCGCCATGGGAATGATGATTATAGAGGAACGGGCGGGATGAAAATTTTCGATGGTCGATTTATAGAATGGTGGCTCTTCAGAACAACGACAACTGTTCTTCCGAGGGTGTCCTGGGGGTGATCGCGTCCGACCGGCGGGGATCGTGCCCAATTCCGTACTTCTGCCGCAGACGCGCGACAAGGTGTGAGAGCGGCTTGGCATAAGCAGCGGGCAAGAACGCGCGGCCATGATAGCGGCGCTTGTAGTTTTCCACGAGATGCGGAAATTGTTTTTCGAGAAAAGGAAGAAACACTGCCGCCGAACACGGCTTCAGAAATAGTGGCCCGGCGAATATGTGATGAGCTCCGGCCTTAGCAGCTGCACGAACCAGAGACTCAAGATCTTTTGGAGAATCGGTGATCCCCGGCAAAACGGGAGAGCCACTCATGCCGACTCGCAGCCCGGCTTCGCTCAGTTTGCGGATTGCATCGAGACGCAGATCGGGACGGGGGGCACGCGGCTCCAGAATTCGCGCCAGTTCAACATCCAGAGTTGTTATGGTGACGTTGACCGACAGCCGGTTCCGCCGCGCTACTGCTTGCAGCACATCGATATCGCGCAAGATGAAATTCGATTTCGTGATGATGCCCACATTCAAGCCGTCGTGGCGTGCGAGTTCTTCCAGAATTCCGCGGGTGATTTCGTAGCGCCGCTCTGCCGGTTGGTAGGGATCGGTCGCCGCGCCAATGGCGATGGATTCCCCCTGTTTTACCTGGCGCAATTCCTGGCGCAGCAACTCCGCCGCATGTTGTTTGACGTAAATCTTCTGCTCGAAGGCGACGCCGTCGCGCATCTCCATAAATTCGTGGGTGTAGCGAGCGTAGCAATACTTGCAGCCGAACTCGCAGCCGCGGTAAGGATTGATGGTCCATTCGAAAGGCACGCCCCGCCGGCTTACACAGCGGTTCAATAAGGATTTTGCTGGGAGGGTGAAGTATTCAACGTCGTGACCTTCGCGCAGGGATTCGCCTTGCGACGCCAGCCGGGCAATGCCGACGAGCGGAGATTTCTCGGGAAGCGCGAACAAGGGCAGGCTGGACATATTCGCCTTTTGTTCGCCTACAATAAACCGCTAGGGTTAGATTGTCAATGGCCGTCGGGGCGCGGGCGGCGCTACGATCAAATGGTCACTTCAGGGTTGAGCGTCCGGTTTTTCCGCCGGCTTCTCGAATAACTTGGGATCGACCGTGGGATTGAACTCGAACGATGTGTACTCGGCTGTGCTGGAATCCTGACCATTCTGCTTGTTCCGACGAGTGAAGGGAAGGTTCAGGCCGTTCACTGGTTTCCAATCATCGAAGTCGGTTTCTCCTTGCACTGGTTGGCCCTGGCTGAGTGTCTTGTAGGTTTCTTTCAGAATGCGGCCGGTCTTCGGATCGACGAACCAGCGCACGGAGGCGCCGGCAGAGCTGACGTCAACGATGCGGGCGTCAACGTCGCCGACTTTTTCGGTTCCATCGGCATGGAAGAACATGTTGGGATCTTTCCAGTGCGCAGCGATGAAGATCGGGTCGCGCTTGACCTGCTCCAACGTTTCGGCCTTCTGCGAGGCGGGAAAGTCACGCACGCCTGCGCCGGCCATCGCCATGAACGCGATATCGGGCGTGACCACAATGTTCATGGTTCCACCTGGGGTTTGCATCTCTGCATGCAGATGATCCGGGTAAACCACGAACGCTTCCATTTGAATAGGGAACTCGCCCTGCGGCGTCTTCTGGGTGAGCGTCAGTTCGGTCTTGACTGCCTTGATCGCGGCGAGCTTAGCCTCGTCTCCGATGGCAGCAACGACTTTTGCCGCCAGCGCCTTGCCCTCTTCATTGGATTCGGCAGGCTTGGCGCTCTCGTCTTCCTTTGCGGCTTCTTTTGTACCCGGCGGAGGCGGAATGGTGATGTCGATCTCTTTCACCGGAGCAAGTGACGAGAGAGGCTTGTCGAAGTCCTTCGTGTTGCCGACCACCAACACGGCTAATTGATCCCTATGCACGTATTTCGCGGCGACGCGATTGACGTCTGCCGCGGTTATCTTTTGGATCTCGACCGGAAACTTATCGAGCCAATTTAGGGGATATCCGTAAAACTCGTAGGTCATGCGCTCGGCGAGAACCTTGTCGGGAGAGTCGAGGCGGAAGATGAACGCGTTCAGGATGGCGTCTTTGGCCTGCTTGATCTCGGCGTCGGTGATGGGTTGCTTGGCGAGGTTGTCGATGTCTTCATCGAGCGCCTGAATCGACTCGATCGTCGTCTGACTTTTGGTTCCCATCTCGAATTGCTGGATGCCGGGATGACCGAAATTGGCGCCGATGCCGCCGCCCACGCCGTATGCCAAGCCGCGTTTGGTGCGGATATCGTTGAATAGGCGCGAGGAGAAGCCTCCGCCGAACGCTTCATTGAAAACTGCGATGGCGTAGTAGTCGGGATTGTTGCGCGTAGTGCCCAGCGTCACCATGTGGATGCTGCTCTGGTTTACATCTTCTTTTGGAATGAGATAGTAGCCGGGCTTGGCTGGTTGATATTCGATCTTGTTTTTCGGCACGTCGGCGCCCTTAGGCCATGACTCGAAAGCGGCGCGCAGCTTGGCTTCCATGGCGGTGGAGTCAAAATCGCCGCTGATGCCGAGGATGATGTTATTGGGATGAACGTAGGTCTGGTGCCAATCGATCAGATCCGGGCGGGTGATGGCGGCGATGGTGGAATATTCTGGTTCGCGGGCATAGGGATTGTCCGCTCCGTAGGCGAGCTTGGCGGATTCGCGTCCTGCGATCTCGCTGATCTCGTCGTTGCGCCGTGAGATGCTATCGTCCGCTTGTTTCTGCGCGAGGTCGAGCTTGTCGGCTCGGAATTCGGGATTCTGCAATAGGTCGACGAAGACTTTGAAAACATCGTCGAAATCGCCTTTCAGGCAATTCAAGCTGATGGTGGTTGAATCGGGACCGCCGTCGGTCTCAACCTTCGCTGCGCGCACTTCGAGAAAGTCGTCGAGCTGATCGCCGGTTTCGGACTTGGTGCCGCCGGTGCGCCAGACTTCACCGAAGATATCGACGAGCCCAGTTTTGCCGGCGGGTTCGTTGCTCGAGCCGCCGCGAATGCGCGCCGTCCCGTCAATGAGAGGAAGCTCGTGATCCTCCTGCAGGAAGATCACCATGCCGTTCGAAAGTTCGATGCGCTTCGGCTGTTGCGGTTTGAATGCGGGAAGCGGCGGAATGGGAATCTGCTGCCACTTCGGGGTTTGTGCAACAGCGCGAGGAAAAGATGCAAACGGCATCGAAACGGCCAGAAGAATCAGAATGAGTGAATTGCGGCTCATTGCGCACCTCCCTGATCCGATGCGCCTTGATCTCCCGAGCCCTGCCCACTGTTTTGTCCCGCGCCCTTGGCTGTCTCGATGACTCCAACGGTGCGATTGGTATCGTAGAAGGTCGCATTGGCGACGCGCCGGATGTCTGCCTTCGTCACCTGGTCGATGCGATCGACGGAGCGGAATAGCTCGCGCCAATCGCCATAACGGGTCTCATAAGTCGCCAACTGCTCGGCCAATCCCCCATTGTCGGCGAGGCCGCGGATCAGGTTGGCCTTCGTGCGGGTCTTGATCATCTTCAATTCATCGTCGCTAATGTCTTCCTTCTTCAGCCGCTCGATTTCCACGTGAATGGCATCGGCCACTTCTTGCGTCGTGTGTCCGGGAAGCGGGAAAGCATAGAACGCGAACAGGTGCGGGTACTTGTTGCCGGGAAGCCCGCTGAATCCGGCGGAGAACGCGGCGACTTTCTTATCGCGCACTAACGCGCGGTAAAGGCGCGACGTGCGGCCGTCCGACATCAAGTCGGTGATCGCGTCATACACTGCGTCGTCTTTCGTCATATAGTCGGGCCGGTGGTAGCCTTCGAGATAGAGGGGCTGCGATTTTTCTTGGAGCACGACCTTGCGCTCGGAATCCTGCGGCGGTTCGGTGGTGGTAGTCTCGTCCGGCTTGTGGCTTACGGGCAGGCGGCCGAAATATTTTTCAAGAATGGGCATTGCCTCTGAAGCCTTCACATCACCTGCAACCGCGACGACCATGTTCGCAGTCACGTAGTAGTGGTCAAAAAACTTTTTGGCGTCAGTGGCGGAGAACGTATTCAGATCGGACGTCCATCCAAGGGTCGGTCGATGATAGGGATGTGCTTCGAACGCGGCGGCGGTGAACTGCTCGATCAGCCGGCCGGTGGGATTGCTATCAGTGCGCATGCGGCGCTCTTCGATCACTACATTGCGTTCTTTGTAGAATTCGCGCAGCACGGGATGAAGGAAGCGCTCCGACTCCAGATACGCCCATAGTTGAAGCCGGTTCGTGGGCAACGAGTAGTGATACGCGGTTTCGTCCAGATCAGTGAAGGCATTGAGACCTGCACCGCCATTTTGCTCGACAATCTTGGCGAACTGGTTGGAGACCACATACTTGTCGGCTGCGGCGATAGCGTCTTTCCAGGTTTTTTCCAATTCCTTCAGCTTGGCCTCATCGCGGCCGACCCGCATATCGCGCTCGGCGATGTAGGCGCCGTATGCGACTTCCACCTTTTCTAAGGCAGGCTTTTCGGCGGCGTAGTTGGTGGTGCCGATCGTGTCTGTGCCTTTGAACGCCATGTGCTCGAACATATGAGCCAGGCCGGTCTGTCGCTGGGGATCCTGTGCGGAACCGGCATCGACCATGGTGAAGAAAGAGAAGACGGGTGCCTCGGGCCGCTCGCAGATCATGATGGTCAGGCCGTTGGGCAGTTTCTTGACCGTGATCCGCTTTTCAAAAGACGCGACATCCTGGGCCGCGGCAACGGCCGCGAGGAGCAGGAAAAGAACGAAGGGCCGGAGTATGCCGTGTTTCATAGGAACCTCCCGAGGATCGGATAGACGCTTCGAATTTTCATCCTCAGACGAATATGAAGGGCAGAAGTTTGAAATTACGTGGTGGAAAGGCAGATTGTCAAACGGGTTATGGCGTTCATCCAGCCGCGGCTAGGGGGAGCTCATGTAACTTCACCATCGTACGGCGGTGGTATCATAATTTTATGGCGCAGAGGAACGTCAAATTCGTTGCTACCAGGACCGTGCGAAAGCCGGCGACCGTTAAGTTCAAAACAAAGTCAGGCGAGACGGTTTCGTTCAGAGCAGTGAAGACGTTCGAACGAAAAGAAGTAGTGCGTGTTCGCGCCAAGAAGAAATGAAGCGTGTCTATCTCGACAGCAACGTTTTGATTGCGTACCACTCGTTGGATAAGGCGGAAGAGACCAAGAAGAAGACAGTCGAAGATGCCTTAGCCGTCCCAGCTCAAGGACATTCAGCTCTGTACGTCAATGTGGGCAGTAACTGAGTGGTGAATATCCTTGTTTCCCGCAAGAATATGGATCGCGGGGTGGTTGCGGAGATTGAAAGTCAGTTGGTCAGCGAGAAACGGCTGAAGGACCTCAAGATACAGATTATCGAAGTCAGCCCACAGAAGGACTACGACTTTGCTGAGTTCTTCTACCATGTGAAGCAGGGCATTCTCAAGTATCACTCAGGGGTTAGGAGACGTAATTCACAGCGTCATTATGAAGAACAACGGGATCGCTGACATTCTGACATTCGACGAGAAAGATGATTTCAAACAAATCCCCGATTTAACGGTCCTCCACCCTCGAGATATTAGAATCCAAAAGTAGCAGTGCGTCCATGAATCATTCGTCCTGCGGAAGCGTACAGAAATATGGATTCGACCATTGATGTTCAGGGAAAACAACTCAAGCTGTCGAATCTGGAAAAGGTGTTATATCCCGCGACGGGATTTACCAAGCAGCAGGTCATCGACTACTACGTTCGCATTGCGCCAGCGATGGTGCCGCACCTGGCGGGGCGTCCGCTCACGCGTAAGCGCTATCCCAACGGCGTGGATGAGGAATTCTTCTACGAGAAAAACGCGCCGCAGCACCGGCCCGATTGGGTGAAGACTGCTCCGATCTGGAGCGGGAGAAACCGGCGCACCATCCATTACATTCTCGCCGACGACCTGGCTACGCTGGTTTGGCTGGCGAACCTGGCTGCCATCGAGCTGCATCCATCACTCGCGCTTGCCGAAGACATCACTTGTCCAACAATGATGGTCTTCGATCTCGATCCCGGGCCGCCGGCAAACATTGTGCAGTGCTGCCAGGTGGGACTGTGGTTGCGCGAAGTCTTTGAGCATTTCGGGTTGCAGAGCTTTCCGAAGACCTCGGGATCGAAGGGGCTTCAAATCTATGTTCCTCTGAACACTCCCACCAGCTACGAATCGACCAAGACTTTTTCTCACGCGCTGGCGCAATTGCTCGAACATGAACATCCCGAGCTGGTTGTTTCTGATATGAAGAAGCAGCTTCGGACCGGGAAAGTTTTCGTCGACTGGAGTCAGAACGACGAGCACAAGACTACGGTTGGAGTGTATTCGCTGCGGGCACGCGAGCATCCCACGGTTTCGACACCGGTCGCGTGGGAAGAAGTTGAGCGCGCTCTAAAGAAAAAAGATGCGAACCTGCTCGTGTTCGAAGCAAAGCAGGTAGTATCCCGCGTGGAAAAGACGGGGGACTTGTTTGCGCCGGTGCTTGAACTCAAGCAACGGTTGCCAGATCTCAAGAAAGTTGCAGCCTCGCCGCCTGCAGAAGCTCAGCCTGTAATCTCGATCGCGGCACAGGCAGAAGAGGAGCCGAAGAGAAGTTCCCGTCACGCTGTGAAAAAGATCCAGAAGCGGCCGCACGCCGGCAAGGGCAGACGCAAGGTATAATCCTGCGCGCCGCGAATTTTATTTTGAGACTCCGCTATGCCGCAACTCTTTGCTGGAACTTCAGGATGGGCCTACCCGAGCTGGAAACCCGATTTCTATCCGGCGAAGCTCGCGCAGAAAAAATTTCTCGGCCACTACGCCACCCAGCTCAACACGGTGGAAGTGAATTTTACTTTCCGGCAATTGGTAAAAGAAACCACGATCCAAAACTGGATGCAGGAAACCCCGGCGCATTTTCGCCTGGGTATTAAAGCTCATCAGGTGATCACGCACATCAAGCGGCTGAAGGGGACGGAGGATTTTGTCCCGCGGTTCTTGGCAACGATCGAGCCGCTGGCTGCCGCTGGCAAGCTTGGGCCGGTGCTTTTCCAATTGCCGCCGAACCTCAAGTTGGACGCTCCTTTACTGAAGGATTTTCTCGCACTTCTGCCGCGTACGTTGCCGGCGGCATTCGAATTTCGTCATGACTCGTGGTTTGCCGATTCGACCAGGGAGCTGCTGAAGTCGCACGGCGCGGCGCTGTGCGTGGCCGAGACCGAGGAGCGAACTACACCGGATGTGGTCACTGGAGCTTTTGTCTACTACAGATTTCGCAAGCCGAACTACACCGGAGATGAACGCCGCAGCATGGTTACGCGCATCGGAGAACATCTGGCCGCCGAACGCGACGTGTTCGCTTACTTCAAGCATGAAGAGACGCCGGAAGGAGCTTTGTACGCGGTGAATTTGCTGCGCGAGGTAACTGCATCTGCCTGATTACTTTTATCAGCGTCCGATAACGCGCATACTCCCTTCATCGCTAGATCATGACTGTAGAAGCCAACGCACGCGTGCTTTCCGATTTCCTTGATTATTTGAGAATCGAGAAGGGCCTGTCGCCGCTTTCCATCCGCGCTTACGCCACCGACATCTGTCAGTTTTCGGAATTTCTGGAAAAACGCAAACGAACTCTGCTTAAGGCGCAGCGGACGGATGTCCGCGAATTCTTGCAGCAGTTATTTTCTCACCAGGTCGATGGGCGCAGCGTGGGGAGGAAGCTTTCGGCGCTGCGTCATCTCTATCGTTATCTGCTTCTCGATAATAAAATCGAGCACGATCCCACGCTGAATATCGAATCGCCGAAGCAATGGAAAGTTCTGCCGAAGGCACTAGCTCGCGATGAAATGGAAGCGACCCTGGCCGCTCCGCTGGGGCGTGAGGGTTTGAGTTCGAACACGAAGGATTCAGCCGCACTGACCGTGCGTGATCACGCCATGCTGGAAGTTTTCTACGCAGGAGCGCTGCGGGTCTCGGAGATTATCAATGCTAAGTTGGAAGACCTGAAACTCGATGCCGGATACATGCTGGTGCGGGGCAAGGGCGACAAGGAAAGGGTCGTGCCGCTGGGGAAATCGGCGCAGGATGCGGTCACGGAATATCTCGCACAGTCGCGTCCCGTGCTGGCGGCAGGCAAGCGAACGGGATCGCCCAGCATGGCGCGGACAGCTGGCGCGGCGGTCTCGGCGAGGAATTCGCCTTTCCTATTCATCGCCCGCGGAGGTCGCAAACTGACTCGGCAACGCGTTTGGCAGATGGTGCGTGCCGCTTCCGCCGTTTCCGGCCGCTCTGCTTCGCCGCATATGCTGCGTCATTCTTGCGCCACGCACATGGTGGAGAACGGCGCCGACTTGCGCACGGTGCAAACCATCCTGGGCCATGCCGATATTTCCACGACGCAGATTTACACGCACGTGGCACTCGACCGGCTCAGGACCGTCTATCAGAAGCACCATCCGCGGGCAAGAGCCCGCCATTAGCGTGGGCCATGAAAGACCGGCAATGACTAAAGAGAACACAATCGTCGCGAAAGCTGTGGCCAACTTTATGCGCCATCTGCGCGAGCGCAATGCCTCGCCGCACACGATCAAGGCTTACAGCCGCGATTTATCGCTTTTTGCCGTCTACTCCGGTTCGCGGGGATGGAAGCAGATAGACCACATTGCCGTCCGGGGATTTCTCTCGCAACTCTATGAGCAGGGTCTGAGCAAAACATCCGTGGCGCGAGCGTTGGCGGCGGTGCGGTCTCTTTATCGATGGCTGGCACGGGAGGGCGTGGTCGAGCAAAACCCCGCAAAGCTGGTCGCCACGCCGAAGCTTCCCAAAAAACTTCCACGCGTGCCCACGATTGAAGAGATGAACTCGGTGATCGATGGCCAGATGCCAGAAGTGGCGGCCTTCCCCGAGCGCGACCGGCTCATGCTGGAATTGCTCTACGGATGCGGCATTCGCAATTCGGAACTTACCGGGATCAACCTCGACGACATCCGGTCGAGTGCCGAAGCGATTCTGATTCGCGGCAAGGGGAAAAAAGAACGCTACGTTCCGTTCGGCGACTCAGTTAAGTCAGCACTCGGAGTGTATCTCCCCGAGCGCCACAAACTTATCGAAGCAGTCCACAAACACTCAAGCGCGTTGCTTATTAATCGGCACGGAGGGCGGCTGACCACGCGCAGCGTCGGTCGCATCATTAAGAAAATTGCTGTCGCGAAGGGTCTTTCGTCTGATGTTCACCCGCACACGCTGAGGCATGCCTTCGGCACGCACATGCTGGAAGAAGGCGCCGACTTGCGCGCCATTCAGGAGTTGCTCGGCCACGAACGGCTGGCGACCACGCAGCGCTACACGCAATTGTCGATGAAACATGTATTGCAGGTGTACGACCAGACGCATCCCCGCGCGAAATAAACCCTCGCCAGCGCAGAGGTTTCGCAACGCCGGCGTTCTTTGCGATCGTTAATATTTCGGCAACAACGGGGATTACGAAGGCATATGTTCCTCAGAGTCTGTTCTGCCGGAGAGAAACGTATTAGTGTCTGAGTGTGAGGCAGACCAGTGAATAGCGGGACGGCGCCACGCGCCAACATTTCACAGCGGCTGGCGAGCGCCATAGCCGAATTGCGCGCGCTGCAGGAGCCGCTGCTTCACGGACAAGTTGATCCCCGCGTTCTTACCGATTTCCGCGACGCGCTGAATCGCATACGCAATACAGCCTGGGCGGCCCAGCAATCGGCGAACGCCCCACTTTTTGATCAAGGAGCCACAACGGTGGCCTCCTATCTGACCTCGGAGCGAATCCGCGCTGCCTACCAGCTTTGCCTATCGCTGCATGGCGATATCTGCCGGGATGACGTCGAATTTCAAAAGGGACAACTAGTCGAGCTCTATGGCGTTGCCAAGATTCTGGTCGAGGAACTGAAGGAACGGCTCTGATCAGGTCTTGTGGAAGGCATGGCTCCGTAGCTCTTCCCACATCTCAACTACCTTACCCCTAAGATCCGCAGTCAGTTTCTCGTAAGCCGCCTCCGACGCCTCACTCTCCGGCGGCGGGAGAATCGGAGAACCGAATACAATCTTGACCGGCGCGAAACCACGGAACGGTTTGTTCCTGGGCCATACCTCATAAAACCCCTCGATCGCGACGGGCACAATCGGCACCTGCATGTGAATCGATAGGATGGCCGCACCCTTCTTAAAAACCTTCGGAGTGCCGTCAATCGATCGCTCACCTTCGGGATAAAGAATGAGCGGCCGCCCCTGGCGCAGCCCGAAGGCGCCGGCGCGCATGGCGGGAACAAGATTCGCGTCCGGGTCGACCACCACGATCCTCAGCGAATGCGCCAGCCGCAGCATGAATCCCTTGCCAAAAATCTCGCTCGTCCCCACTGCAAAAACTTTGTCAAACACCTCGGGCGGAAGGATGCTTGCGAGGATGATCGGATCGATATAGCTCTGGTGGTTGGAAGAAATAATATAAGGACCGCGCCTCGGCAAATTCCCGATTCCTCGCACGTGCAGATCAAAGCGATCGAGTGCGATCACTTGCATCAACCGCGAAATCATGTACCAGAACGTAGAGCTAATCGGCTGCGGCCGGGCTAGCGCAATCACGTCGGATGGCTCCGGCTCTTCCGCCAGGATCGCCTTCCAGCCGGCAAATGCCGGTCGAGTTCCAGGCGTGCCCGCGCCGCCGGCCGCGCTCTGGAGAACGGCGTCGACCAGATCGCGCACGGTATAAATCTCGGCGAGTTGAGACTCTTCGACGTTTCCACCCAGCTGCTCTTCGATCCCGCTGAGCAGCTCAACGCGCTGCATGGAGTCGAGCCCCAAGTCGAGTTCGAGATTGTTCGCAGGTCTCAGAGTAGGTGGCGCGGTGCGCGAGGCTTCACGCACAATTTTCAGCGCACGCTGCACCTCGGGCTGATCCAGCCATGCCATTTCATCGTCGGTTAGCGGCCGCTCGGCCGGCAACTCGGAATCGTCGTCGACCCGCCGCGTCTGATTCGCTTGAACTCGCTTCTCGACTTCGAAGCGCTTGATCTTGCGAGTGGTGGTGCGAGGCAAGTCTTCCTGCCATATCTCGTAACTGCCGATGCGCTTGGTAGAGGCGATCTGCTGGGACAGACTTTCAATGTCGAACCGGATAACTTCCTTTGCGTTCACAATCTTCTTCTGGCGCAGCACATCGAAGTTGGGCACGATCACAGCATGCAGGCGGTCGCCGCCTTCTCCTGCCTTGCCTTCGAGGCCCATCACGGCGATTTCCTTGATGTACGGCGATTTCAGGTAGTGTGCCTCAACCTCCTCGGGATAGATATTCTTCCCGTTGCTCAGTACGATCACTTCTTTCTTACGGCCTGTGAGGAACAGATTGCCGTCGGCATCGAAATAGCCAAGGTCGCCCGTGTAAAACCATCCATCGCGCAGCACCGCGTCGGTCGCGTCGGGGCGGTTCCAGTAGCCCTTCATCACAACCGCACCGCGCAAAGCGACCTCGCCGGCGGCTGGGTTGCCATCGTCTAGAGATTGCGGGTCAACGATTTTGGCCTCGACTCCTTTCAAGGCCTTGCCCACCGACCCAATCACGTTATCGTTCGGCGAATTTGCAAACACTGCCGCGGTTGTTTCCGTCAGCCCGTACGCCTGCAGGACATCGATGCCGAGATCATGAAAGTCCTTCGCAATCTCCGGATCGAAGCGAGACCCACCCGTCACCAGATATCGCATCTTCTTTCCCAAGGTTTCATGTACCTTGCTAAACAGAACTCTCCCAGCGTTAATCCCCATCTTGCGCAGACCGCGATTGACAGCGACGAGTATCTCGAACACCCGTTGGGTCAGCGCTCCCCGTTTCCTGATTTCTTCAAAGATGCGTTCGTGAATGAGGTAGAAGAATTGCGGCACCACGGCAAAGGCTGTGATATTTCGCTCCCGCAGAGCACGCAAAAGCTCAGTGGTGTTGAGAGTCTCCAGATAAACCACGCGCGAGCCCTTCACCAGCGGCAAGAGCAGATTCGCCATCTGTGCCAGCACGTGAAACATCGGCAGCACGCCGAGCAAGGCGTCGGTGGGTCCGAGATCGACCCAATTAAAGACGGCTTCCACTTCACCCAGAAAGTTGGCATGGGTGAGCATGACGCCCTTGGGGTCGGCGGTGGTGCCAGAGGTATAGAGGAGGGAGGCAATGTCGTCGATCGCGGAGGCCGCAGGGTGGAATTTCCCCGGCCCATCGTCGAAGATTGCCGGCAGGTTCCCGAGCCAGTGCTCCTGGATCGAGTGCTCGGCCATGCGGTCTGGGTCCATGAGCACAAGCCCGATATTCAGGCTCGCGACCGCCTCCCGCGCCGCCTGCGCGTGCTTGGCATCGCAGAACAGGACTGAGGCGCCGCTATCCTGCAACAACTTAGCGAGTTGGTCGGCGTGCAGCGCGGTATCGAGCGGAACTACGGTGCACCCGGCGGCGATGGTCCCTAAATACGCGGCTACCCATCGGGGATGGTTGTCCGCCACAATGGCCAGCCGCGATCCCTGCGCAAATCCGTTTTCAGTGACCCATCGTCCCACCGATTCGGCCATGCGGCGCAGTTCGGCATATGTGCAACTCTCGATGTGATCACGCCGCTGGAGTTCCAGAGCGACGTTGTTCGGCCAGCGCTCTGCGCATTCGACAAAACGGTCGTAGAAGGTGGGCATGCGTCGTGGGTCAATATACCTGAAATCCAGCGACGGTTTATCAGCGCGAGGCTCGAGCGACCTGATGTGAGCCCAGGCCGACCTGCAAAATGCCAACTCCGGGATGCATCTGAGTCGCTTGGGACTAGGATGGCACTTTGGGGCGGGTGGTGTAGCACTTGAGTGCCATTTGCAAAATCCTGCCTCGCGATTAATTTTACAAGTGAGCAGTTCTGGGGGAGGGCTGCCCGGGCGCCTCGATCTCGAAAGAGATCGAGGCGCTCGTTATTTGGGAAGAAATTATCGCTGGACTCGGTGCTTTCCGGCGGCCTCAGTTGTGCCTGAGCCCCAGTGCATAAGACGTGCGGGCGATCGATCAGTTGGTTGAAATCGTGAAGTTGACTGTAATCTTGGCCTGGGTCTCGACCGCCTCAGTGCCTTCGAAGTGAGGTTTGAAGTGCCACTGCCGCACCGCGTCCTCCGCGGCCGAGGCCAGAATATGCGGGCCGCTCACCACGCGCAAGTTCTGGATGATCCCATCCTTGCCGATTAGCGCCTGCAGAATCACCGAACCCTGGACTTTCATCTGCCGAGCCAGCAGCGGATAGCCGGGGCTGACCGGACGATTCACTACCGCGGACGCATCGGTCGACATCTGCACGCGCTCAGCAGCGTCGGTGGTCACGTTCGCTGCAATTTCGGCTTTGTCGACCGGGGCGGCATCGACGGCTGCTTGTGGCGGCGTTCCCGGTTGCAAATCCAAACGAACGGAATTGCTGCCGGGCCGCAGGGTGCGATGTGAATCTCCGGCGACAACCTCCACGTCCAAGGGAGGCAACACTGTCCGGGCCACGGCCACCGGAGCGGGTTGAGTTGTTGACGCGGGAGTTTCTAACTCCGATGCGACCCGATGCTTCGCCTTCATCGCAGGGGCAGGCCTAGTGACCGCCGGGGAGGATTCTGCCGGAGTTGCCTTCGCAACAGGGGAAGTTGCTGCCGGCTGGTCCGACACTGCGCCCTGCGTATCCGGAAACCAGAAGTCGCGATTACGCCAAAGTACAATGGTAAGAGCGAGTAGAAGCAAACACAGTGCTCCCACCATTAATTTCCGCTGTGTGGGATCCTGGGACGCGAGCTTTCGGCTGGACGCTTCTGAATCGCGTTCCGACCGGGGTACGACGGTTCTTAAATTCGACATGCGGGAATAATGACGGCCCCTGGAGTTTGCCGTTTCGCTAGTATGACTCGGAAACGCTGCAATGACCAGCGAAAGGTGCGGATTGGCCGGACACGAAGGGGTATATTCTCAAACCGGGATAGGACGAAACTTTCGTCGAAGCTGGTGAATCTCATTTTCGCTGAGAAGAGCATGCGGCGTTCCCGTTCAGTTCTTAGGATCGCGAGAAAATCTGGGCCGGTCCCACGCATGGAAGGTCACTCATGAAGAAGGATGATCGCAAAATAGACGATCGCAAGATCGACGAAAAGAAGTTCCGGCAAAACAGCCGTCGCGAATTGCTCAAGCTAACTCCCGTGCTGGCGCTGGGGGCGTTCGCCATCCCCAGCCTGCAGGAGGGATTGCTCAAGAAGGGTCTTGGGTTCAGCGACTGGGCTTCGGCGCGGCTGTTCCGCTCCGGCCATCGCGCGCCAGAGTTCGACAATTCCGACCTGACTCCCTTTGCGAAATTCCCCATCAACGGCTATGACGTGGACGACCCCGGAGTGATCTTCGAAAACTGGACGCTAACCGTCAGCGGAGCAGTGCAGAAGCCCGGAGACTATACGCTGACGCAGGTTCAGGCGCTGCCGCGTTATCGCCAGAACACGCGCCACATCTGCGTTGAGGGCTGGGATGTGATCGGCCGCTTCGGCGGAGCCCGGTTGTCTGATTTTCTGAAAATGGTTGGCGCGGATCCGACGGCGCGCTTCATTACGGTAAACTGCGCCGATGACTATTACGAATCGCTGGATATGGCCACGGCGCTGCATCCCCAGACTCTGCTCTGCTACGAAATGTACGAGCAGCCACTTACCCGCCAGCACGGCGCGCCGCTGCGGTTGCAGATTCCCACCAAGATTGGCTACAAGCAGGCCAAATATTTGACGGATTTGAAAGTTACGCACGTGCTGGACCGGGTCGGCTACTGGGAAGACCAGGGCTATTCGTGGTTTTACGGTTTATAGCGTTTCACTGTGAGTGCGCCGGGGGAAAGAAGATGAGCAATGCGGTCGTCGAAATCGTTCGAGCGAGTAGCAAAAGTAAAGACAACGAGGACGACGAGCCCGTTGTTGTGGCACGCGCTGTCTACGAGCATCCGTTCATCGTGCGGCTGTGCCATTGGCTGAACACGGTTTCACTCTTCGTGATGGTGGGCAGCGGGCTGCAGATTTTCCGCGCCTTTCCCAGCTTCGGAGCCAAGATTCCGCAGAAAGATTTGCTGCATTGGCCAAGGGCCTTCGCCATCGGCGGCTGGCTCGGTGGCGGGTTGCAGTGGCATTTGACGTTCATGTGGATCTACATCGGAACCGGGATTCTTTATCTTGGCTACCAGATTTTCAGCGGCAACTATCGGCAGGTATTGTTCACTCGGCGTGACATTCCCGGCGTGTGGCCGATGGTGAAGCACTATTTTTTCTTCGGGCCGAAACCGCCGGTTCACGAAGCCTACAACCCGCTGCAGAAGCAGGCCTACACGACCGCAATTATTCTCGGCGTTCTCTCTGTGGTCACCGGGTTCGCGGTCTGGAAGCCGGTGCAGTTTTCCTGGCTCGCGTGGATGATGGGAGGATTTCACTATGCCCGCATCTGGCATTTCGCCGTGATGTGGGCGATTTTGTTTTTTGTGCTGGGACATCTCGTAATGGTGATTCTGCATGGCTGGAACAATTTTTTTTCCATGCTGACCGGTTGGAAGAAGGATCCGGAGTACGTGACTGCGGTCGATCCGACGCCTAAAGGCGAAGTTGAAGGAGAAGATGATCGCGCCGCGCCTGAAGGCGCGCCCTGACAACGAGCCGATGTGGGCGCAGTTTCGTTTATGGGGGTATGGTTCAGTCGTACTGCCCAAGTCGAAATACTAACGATGGCTTCGAGCCCTGCGGGGTTTGCGCGCGATTCTAAAGATGTCCGAACCAGTCATGGTACTGAAAAATCCGGAGCAGACGGGCGCGCGCGAGCGAGAGTTAATTTCGGACGTACAGCGCGGACAGCATGAACTGTTCTACGAACTCGTCCGGCCTTATGAACGGCGCGTCTTCGCCGCGGCGCTCGCCATCCTGCGGAACGAACAAGATGCCGAGGATGTGGCCCAGGAAGCGATGCTGAAGGCGTTGGCGAACATCAGGCAATTCCGCGCCGAGGCGCGTTTCAGCACCTGGCTGATACAGATCACGGTGAATGAGGCTCTGATGCGCCGGCGAAGGGAGCGAACTGTGGCGATGGAAGGACTCGACGGTCATCGTTCCGGCCGGGGCGATGAAGAACAGGAGTACGCACCCCGCGACTTTGCCGATTGGCGCGAGATTCCCTCGGAAGCTCTTGAACGCAAGGAAGTGCGACTAAAGCTGGCAGAGGCCCTGGGAACGCTCGATCGCAAGTATCGCGAGGTCTTTGTGCTGCGCGACATGGAACACCTGAACATTCAGGAGACAGCGGAGGCGTTGGGCATAACAGTTGCCTCAGTGAAGACGCGGTTGCTGCGGGCGCGCCTGATGCTGCGCGACCTGCTGGCCGCCGGATGGGAGCAGGGCTGGTTCAGCCGGCTGCCATTCGAGAAGGGAAACAAACCATGGTAGCGAACCAGAAAATGTTGAACTGCGAGCAGGTCTGGCGCGAGATTTCGAATTACATCGACAGCGACGTGGACACTGCGCTGCGCTCGTCGATGGACGAGCACTTCCGCACGTGTAAGAGGTGTGCCTCGGTGTTGGCGGGAACGCGGAATGTGGTCCAGCTTTATGGCGATGAGCGGATGTTGGAGGTGCCAGCGGGTTTCAGCCAGCGGCTTGAGAACCGCCTGGTAAATCGGCTGGTCGTGAATACGGCGTCGAGCGGGTCGCGGTGGTCGAGCTGGGCGGCGTGGCTGGTGCCAGTCGCGGCGCTGGCTTTGATCGCGGGCGGATTAAAATTGGCGAATACTCTGACTTTCAAACATCCCGTCAAGTCGATACTCGCGGCGCCGGGCCACGATATTCCTCCGGACATGGTGGTCGTTGTCTCGGCTGGATCGAAGCTCTTTCACGTGCCAGGATGTTCTTTCATCCGCGACAAGGCAACCGAGCGCACGCTAACGGCCAAGGAAGCGATTCAGGATGGTTACGTGCCGTGTTCGCGCTGCCTGCGGCAGTACTTGAAGACGGGGCTGAGTGAGCATTCTGGAGCGGAGCTTGATGCTGCTGACGACGACGCCGGAGGCCGACCGGAGGAGGTCGTCAGCGTGACCGGACATTAGGGGCTGCGCGCGGCCCTTTGCCGCCTATTCGACCGGGATAGCCGCGTCGACGTCTACAGTGCGTGCTCTGCCGTCGATCCATGCATCCAGCGCAAGGCCCAGCGTGTCCTGATTGCATCGGCGATCAAGAATTCTCCCGTCTTTTCCTAGTGGAGAGACGTTGAAACCCTCCTCGATGTCCTCCCAGTAGATGACCTCGGCTCCTCTTCGTGCAACAACCATAACGCTTTCCATCTTCCCGTTCCGAAGGATTGGAAAGGGACACGGCTCGATGGAATACATTTTGAATGCTGCGGACTGCTGACCGTCGCACGCAACTAGGTCTTCCTGAATGATTTTCTTGACCCCATCGACGGTCGCGGCCTGCGACTGCATGCAGTGATTTTGCCTCACGTAGGCGGTATTGGCAACTGGGACTTTTCGCGCGAGCGTTGCGGAGACGCGGCGCGGACTCGTTCGCCCGCGCCGGCATCCCGGACGACGGACTAATTCGGCTTCATCTGGTCGTTCTTCATTGTGTCGTCTTTCTTCATCGTGTCGTCCTTTTCTATGCTGTCGTCCTTCTTCATGCTATCCGTCTTCGCCGTCTTCGAGGTCTTTGCGGTTTTGGCGGTCTTGGGCTTGGCCGCGGGCTTGCTGTCGTCCTTCTTCATGGAGTCGTCTTTCTTCATGCTGTCTTGCTTGGTGTTGTCTTGCTGCATCGAATTGCCGCTGGACTGGGCAAAGGCTGCCATCGAGGCGGCCAACATACAGGCAAGCGTCAAACTGCCGAGAGTCTTCTTCATTGTGATCTCCTTGGGAGCAAATCTGGAATCGAGTCGTCCGGCAGGTCTGCACCTGCTGACCGAGATGAGATGAGCCGGCGCGGGCAAAGTTACGATATGGGAGCGGAAAGAATCGAGCACCTGAGAGTTGGAGAAAGAGGGCTGAAGCCGCTATTGGTTTTTGAGAGCCTCCGCGGCGCGGCTCGAAGCCGCGCCCTTTCAAAGCGAGGCTCTTAGCAGGCTAGTTGGTCGCGGGAAATCTTCAGTCCGCTCAAATTGCCGAGAGCGGTGACCGCAACGGATTCCGTTTTGAAGAACTCCTGGGCCAAACTCTGCAGGTCGTCGGCGGTGACGGCTTCGATCTTTTCGATCAGTTCATCGAGATCCTGGAAGTGGTCGAAGTACATCTCCTGCCGGGCCAGGTTTGACATGCGCGCCGTGCTCGATTCTAGCGAGAGCATCAGGCTGCCCTTAAGTTGATCTTTAGAGCGGCGGAGCTCTTCCTCCGGCACGGTCTTAGTTTTCAGGTCGCGAAATTCGGCGACCACCGACCTCACAACCTTTGCCGCCGACGCGAGCGAAGTTCCGGCGTAGACGGCCATACATCCAGTATCGCGGTAGGGGTTGAGGTCGCTATAGATCGAGTAGGCCAGGCCCTGGCGCTCGCGGATATTCTGGAACAGGCGAGAACTCATGCCTCCGCCAAGCAGGGTGTTGAGAATGTAGCCGGCGTGGCGCTTCTCGTGGGCGATGGGATACGCCGGAACGCCGATGCAAAGCTGGACCTGTTCCAGCGCCTTCTTGTTGCGCAGCACGATGCGGGGAACGATCTTGGGCGCGGGGGAGTGGAATCCATTCTGCGCGGGCTTCAGGTGTTCGAAGTGTTTCACGACGAGGTCGACGAAGTGGTCGTGGTCGAGATGCCCGGCCGCGGCTACGATAATGTTGCCGGGAGCGAAGCGGTGGGCATATGTTTCAAGTACGGCCTGCCGCTCGAACTTCTTCACTGTTTCTTTGGTTCCAAGGATAGGCTTGCCGAGAGGATGATCCTTCCAGAAGTTCTGGGTGAAGATTTCGTGGACCAGGTAGTCGGGATTGTCCTCGTCCATTTTGATCTCTTCGAGAATCACGCCGCGCTCGCGGGCAATGTCCTCGGCGGTGAATGTGGGATGCAGGACCAGGTCGGTGAGAATATCGAGCGCGACTGGGACGTGCTCATCGAGCACCTTGACGTTGAAGCAGATGCACTCTTTGGAGGTGAAGGCGTCCATGTTGCCGCCGATGGAATCGACCTGGCGGGCAATCTCCTCGGCAGTGCGGTGCTTGGTGCCTTTGAAGACCATGTGCTCGATGAAGTGGGAGATGCCGTTGACCTGCGGCGTCTCGTCACGCGAGCCGGTCTCAAGCCAAATGCCGATGGAGGCGGAGCGGATGTGCTCCATCTGCTCGGTAATGACGGTGAGGCCGTGGGGCAACACCTGACGGCGAATATTGCGGACTTCTTTTACCATGTCGATGCGGTTAGAATTTCCTCAGAGGCGCTGCACTATTCTTACACATCTGGCGGGTTGGGATAGGGTGCGTGAGAACAAGAACAGTTAGTGATTTAGAATCAGTGGGTTACGGAAGGTCCATCCGTGCACGTGCTTATCATAGCTAACGGGTCAGGCCACGACACGCAAAGTGTGCAGTATGCTGACGACAGCGCTGCGGGCAAGGATTTGAAAGCTGAATTTGAAACTCTCCTTAAGCGCCGGATTGCGGAGCGTGGCGTCCAGTTCATTGGCGAAGAGGCAAAGTCCGGGGTTCAGACCATTGCTCAGTTTCTTGGGCCTCGTCGAGAGAATATCGACATGTGTGTAGCGGAAAGGGAAGCGAGAGGCATAGCTGAAGAACAGAGGGGCCGGACCACTGAGCCAAGGTATTTAGGTGAGGATGCTTGTAGTGGGCTGACTGAAGATGGTTACCAAAAAGAAGTCGGCAACGGTTGGGTGCTGGTAACGCACCGCCTGCCCTCCGATGAAGTTCGCGAACAATATATGTTTGATAGAGTGATGCAGGAAGTGGGAGACGCGGATAGTGTCCTCGTAGTTTGCGGAATTTCTCACAGCAGGCAACTGGCGGAGAAGTTCCGTCACGAAGCTGGCAATGTGGTCGAGATTGAGTATTGGGAACCAAAGTGACACGGAAGAAGACATTTCATAGTGGCCAAGAGTGATTTGAATGCTCCCTCAGGGGCTGAAGCCCGACGTCTCTTGTATATCTGAGCGGCACGGCTGAACGCCGTGCCCTTCCCAAAACTATTACGAAAATGGTTTCCAGTGAGTAAACGTCAAACATCATCACTGCTCGGTATGGACCGCGAGGAACTCGCCGCTCTGGTCAGCGAAGTGGGTGAGGCGAGCTATCGCGCCAAGCAGATCATGGATGCCGTGTACCGGCAGCGGGCGGAAACGCTGGAGGAGATTTCGACTTTGCCGCAGGGGTTGCGCCAGAAGTTGGTTGAAAGCGGGGTCGGGGTTGGGGCTGCGCGGATTGAGAAGAAGTTTGTGTCGGTCGATGGCACGGTGCGGTACCTGATTGCGTTTGCCGACGGGCAGAGCGTGGAAACGGTTTGGATGCCGGAGGGCGACGGCGGGGAGGCTGGCGATGGTTCGGAAGCCGGTGAGGAGGCCGACTCCGGCACCTCATGCGCTGAAGCCCGTTCTGAAGAGGGTGAGCCTATCGCAGCGCTGAAGCGCTGCGCCACCCAAAAACATGGCCGTTCTTCATTCGGTCGATCAACGATTTGCATTTCGAGCCAGGTTGGTTGCGCAGTGGATTGCCAGTTCTGCCTGACGGCGTTGCTCGGCGTGAAGCGCAATCTCACGGCTGGCGAGATTGTGGGGCAGGTTTGCGCAGTGCTCAAGGATCAGAAAGTCTCGCCGCCCCGGGATCGCATCAATTTGGTCTTCATGGGGATGGGTGAGCCATTTCTGAATTACGACAACTTCGTCAAAGCGGCGCGTTTGCTAGTTGAGGAAGTCGGCGTCGCGGAGCGGCGGATGACGGTATCGACGGCGGGGATCGTGCCGCGCATTCGTGACTTTGGCGCGGAGACGATCCGGCCGAAGCTGGCGATTTCTTTGAACGCATCAAATGATGCACTGCGCACGCGGCTGATGCCGCTCAATAAGAAGTGGAATCTGGAGGCGCTGCTAGCGGCAGCAAGAGACTTTCCGCTGCGCACCCGGGAGTGGATTACGTTCGAATATGTGCTGCTCGGGGGAGTGAACGACGAGCCGCAAAATGCGAAGGAGACCGCCGAGTTGCTGCGCGGGTTGCGCTGCAAGGTGAATCTGATCGCGTTGAACCCAGGGCCTGGAATTGACTTCACGACTCCCAGTGCAGAGCGAGTGGCGGCGTTTCAAAACATCCTGAGAGCAGCGGGCACCCCCGCGTTTGTGAGGCGTCCACGAGGGCGGGATATTTATGCCGCGTGCGGCCAGCTCAAGCGAACGATTGAGATTGCCACGTCGGAGCCCCAGCTCCACTCGATTTCTCCCCCGTCGTAGAGATGATTGGGAGTTCGACGCGGATGGCGATTCCCACGCTCCGGTCCCGCTGGCAGAAAATTCGCCCAGAATGCTGCTGCAGGATGCCCTGGCACGCGCTCAGCCCCAAATTGGAGAGAGTTTTAGCGGAAGCCGGATTGGTCACGAGCGTTCCAAGGGTCTGAACTCCGTTTTCTGCGGAACTGGCATCGGAGATGCTGGAGATGCTAAGGACGGCGATTTCGTCTTTTCGTTCTGCGGCAATCGTCAGAGTTCGGCCATTTTGCCGGCCAACAGCATTCAGAGCGTCATTGATGATTTGCACGCAGACCTGAAGCAACTGGTTGGAATCTCCGCGTACGAGAAGAGGCTCTTGTGCGAGTTCCGTGCGTACTTCGATCCTGAGACCTTGCCACTCTGGCTGCGCGATCTTGACCGCCGTCCGGACCAAGATGCTGAGGTCCAGGGTTGTCATTGCAGCCGGGCTCGGCTTCGCGAAACTGAGCAGACTGGCCACCAGAGACTTGGTGCGCCGGACATGCTGGCCGATGATCTTCGCCATTTCGCTCTGTCCCGCGGTAAGAGGCGTGGTCAGAAGCAGATCGGAATAACCCAACATGGCGGTGATGGGATTGTTGAGTTCGTGGGCGGCGCCGCCCACGAGTTGGCCGATCGAAGCCAGTTTTTCCGACTCCGTGATCTGCACCTGCAAGCGCTTCAGATTGCCGAAAGACTCGCGTGAGTGACTCAGCAGGCGGAATAATTCGCGGTCGAGGAAACGTTGGCGCACGAAAACCATGAGGCCCATGAGCAGAGCCGCAGCTAAAGTCAGGACCACACGGAACGAACGGATGGAAAGCGGAATCGTATCATCCAGCATGGCCCATGCGGCAAACAGCGGCAACGAAAAAGCCGCGATCATGCCCAACCGGGCCAGCCACAAGCCATGAGACGTCGAAGTGGAGCGGACTCCGGGTTGTAGTTCTCGAGAGCGCGTCCCCAGCCCGATTACCGTAATCCACGCCATGGAAATTGCTAAGGGTATGTCATAGAGGCTTCCGCTGTAATAGGTCTGCCGGCTCAGAGCCCAATTCGCAAGGTAAGAGCTGGCCGCGTAGGTTACGCTGGCTCCGAACAGACTTGAATAGAAAGTTCTCCATCCGCCTTTGCTGCCCCGCCATGACACGAACAAAATGCCGAGAAACGCAAGCTTCTCGATGAGATAGAGCGAGTTTAGATTGTGATTGTAAGCAGTGGGATTGGCCACGACGTACTGCCAGGGGATCACAATGAGGACGTACAGGTACACCCACCAAATCAACAAGAGGGCAAAATCGAGGCGGCGCAACCGTGCGGCATACTCATCCTGCGGCGCGTGAGGTCGGAGCAAGAGAGCAGCCATCAGCGGCACGAGTTGCAAGAACAAAACAATGTCTCCAACAAAGAGGTCCGGCACATCCTGTCGCAGCCAGACTTCGAAGTAGGTCCAGCACAGCTGGTAGGAAAACCAGAAGGCAATGCCAGTGGCCATGAGCGCCCAGAACAAGCGCAAGTGCCCGCGCGACTTTACCGCGTGCGGGATGAGAGACACGGTTCCGGAAAACAACAACAGACACTGGACTATGTCGCTCAGGGCAGTGAGGCGAAAAGAGTGAGGCAGAATTAATGCAGCCAGGATCAGGGTCGCCAGACAAGCGGCGACTGCGGCTGCCCAGAGCTTGGTGTAGGCGCGCAAAAGAGACCCCTTGCTCGCAATTCTAGACTGTCATTGGGGACTGTTCGGGTTACGGAAGTAATCTGCGCCGGCTGCGAAAATCGGCGCCTGGAGTTATTGATCGACCCCAGGAAGGCGGAGTGCCATCGGGGGCATCCACAAGAGCAAAAGTTTTGCTTGCTCTCGGTCTTTCCTATCAATAATATGCGAACCAATCCTGTTCCTGACGAATCCGTTCCACAATCGGGGGTGACTCAGCTTGGGCTCTGACGCGAATCACCGTTTCTTCGGAAGAGCGCAGGCTCTGTCCGACCCGAGCGAGATTCGCCGAATCGAGCGCTGGCTGGCGACCGCGCGTGTGTTTCTGGCGGTCTCGGCTCTGGTCGCGATCCGCATGGATCCCACGCAGTTGGGCAACTCTCCTGCGGCCTACGGGCTACTCGGGTTTTACATGGGGAACAGCATCCTGGTTCTGATGCTGTTGCGCAGGCGAAAATCGTCGACCGAATCCTTTCGCATTCTCGTGCACACGGCCGACATTGTTTGGCCAGCCTTCATTTCAGTATTTGGGGATGGTCCGAGAAGCCCCTTCATCCTATTTTTTGTTTTTGTTCTGACTGCCGCGGCCTACCGCTGGGGGTTGTGGGAGACAATTAGCACGGCCGCGGCGGAAGTAGTGTTGCTGTGGGTGGAGAGCTTTCTGTTGTTCCATGTGTGGGCAGCGCGCGGGGGAAGCCTACCCTGGCATATCTTTTCAGGCCTCAGAATGAATACGACCGAGTTCGAGCCGAAGCGGCTATTCATGCTCTCGGTCTACTTGCTGGTGATGGGATTCCTGCTGGGCTACCTGGCGGAGCAGCAGAAGCACCTGCGAGCGGAAAAAGCTGGTGTTACCCGCATGCTCGCAAAGGTGCGCGTCGAAGCTGGACTTACGGGAACGCTGCAGCAGATCAGTCAGGAAATCGTCAGCATGTACGACGCATCGCGATTGCTGATTGCTTCCCAGGAGATACATAGCCAAAGGAGTTTTCTGGGCGAGTTGCGCAATGGAGATGGAACGAGTTCTGAATTTGTATGGCTGGATTCCGGTCCGCGGGATGCGAGCAGTTATCTGGAGGACTTCCCGGGCGAGGTGTGTTACGCAACCTACGAGGGGGACCGCTCATCGGTGATTGCGCTCGACCGCGAGGGCAATCCCGTGCCTTCGCCACCCAGCGACCCTTTTATTCGACTGAATCAGATTCAACCCTTTCGATCTCTCATTGCGGTTTCCTTCGTATTCGGAGGCGAATGGCGGGGACGAGTCTTCGTATTTGAGCCTTCGTGGCGGGGCGAGACGCAGGAAGAGTTGCGCTTTCTGATCGATCTACTCCGCCAGGTGGGCCCGGCAGTTTACAACGTCTATCTACTGCATCGTCTGAGGCGCCGCGCCGGAGCCGCGGAGCGCGCCCGTTTCGCACGGGAACTGCACGATGGAGCCGTGCAGTCGCTGATCGCGGTGGAGATGCAGGTGGATGTACTCCGGCGGCAGGCGGAGACCACGCCGGCCGTGGTTGGCAGCGAACTGGGCCGCATCCAGGGACTGCTGCGGGAAGAAGTTCTGAAGCTTCGGGAACTGATGCAGCAGATGAAATCGATCGACGTGGATGCTCGAAAATTCCTCAGTGTGGTGTCCGACTCGGTGGAACGGTTTGAACGGGAGACAGGCATTTCCGCGCGCTTCGTGACCGATATAGAAAAACTCGAGATGCCCGACAAGATTTGCCGGGAACTGTTGCGGATTGTGCAGGAGGGTTTGGTCAACGTGCGCAAACACAGCAAAGCCCGTCATGCCCTGGTGCGCTTAAGCTCGGCTCCCAGCCAGTGGAGTCTGACCTTGGAGGATGACGGCAAGGGCTTTCCGTTTTCCGGCCGGCTGACGCAGGACCAACTCGACCAGATCGGCAAGGGGCCGATGATTATCAAAGAACGTGTCCGTTTAATTGCAGGCGCACTCACGGTAGAATCGAATCCCGGCACGGGGACGCGCCTGGAAATCAAAGTTCCGAGGGATGGAGAAGTTTCCGATGAACTTTAAGAAGTCGCAGCCTGTTCGCATTGTGATTGCCGACGACCATCCCATTTTCCGGGATGGGTTGCGCCGGCTTCTGGAAGCCGAGCCGGATTTGAAGGTTTTGGGTGAGGCCTCGGACGGCGCGGAGGCGGTAAAGCTGGCGCGGCAGTTGAAGCCCGATATTCTCTTGCTCGATCTCGCGATGCCCAAGCATCCCGGACTGGAAGCGCTGCGGGATCTGAGCGCAGGGACCAATTCAGCTCCGGTGCGGGTGATTTTGCTGACCGCGGCGGCGGAGAAAAGCCAGATTGTGGAGGCTCTTCAGCTTGGCGCCCGGGGAGTGGTGCTGAAAGACTCTGCCACGCAGCTGCTGCTGAAGGCAATTCATACTGTGATGTCGGGCGAGTACTGGGTGGGACGGGAGAGCGTTTCCAATCTTGTGCAATATCTGCGCACGCTGGTGCAGTCGTCCAGCGACGAAGCGCGCCAGAGGAAATTTGGCCTGACGCCGCGCGAGCTGGAGATTGTCGCCGCAGTGGTCGCGGGTTACTCGAATAAAGAAATTGCGGAGTACTTCAAGATCAGCGAAGACACGGTCAAGCATCATCTCAGTAACATCTTCGACAAATTGGGAGTCTCCACGCGGCTGGAGTTGGCTCTGTTCGCGGTAAATCAGTCGCTTCCGCTGAAGAGCATCGGCTGATGGCTCGGTAATATAACCGCCGTAACCGTTGATGGCACTTACGGGCCATTGGCGGGCACGGCTGCCATACCTATCATTGAGTTACAACCAGCTTCGGGACAGAAAAAATGATCTGGTCACAAAGTCTTGTGACTTTCGCCCTGTTGCACGCGAGGGGTTGCAGTAACTGTGTAATTCAAGGAGACGGAGCCCGTGGCAAAGCTTTTGCAAAACCTATGGAACGATGAGAGCGGTCAGGATATCGCCGAGTATGCGGTGATGTTGGCTGTGATTCTAGTAATCGTGGTCGGCACAGTCCGGCTGATCGGCTCGAATGCCAACAACGTGTTTTCTAATGTTGGCAGTTCGCTTCAATAGTCGCTAGACGACGATTCGCGATTGTTCGTGCGCATCCGTCCTAGTCCCTCGAACTACGTCTTCCCGCCGCCAGCTGCGCTATCTCGCAGCAGACCCAAACGACCAAGACTAATCCCACTACTTCGGAGCAGGGGCCGTAAGCGCTACCTTCTCGCTGCCGGGAGTCGACATTCGAGTGAGATAAGGAAAGAACGGCGTGATGCCGAACGGCATCTTCTCGCGCACGGAAGTTAAAGGAACCGGTTTTGCTTTTGCCAAGTCCACTTGATCGGTCCAGGGATCAAGCTTGATCCGGCCACCGAGGGGAAGCGCGGCGATCTGGTCGGTGCGCTTGGGCTCCAGTTGTGGCGCGGAAGCCAGCAACTCCGACATGCGGACGTTCTTGCGGCTCACAAAACCATTGCCGAGATGCGGGCGAATCAGGTTCGGCAGGTCGGGGGCATGCTCCTGCAGGGACTTCAGAAATAACCCCGCGCTACCCAGTTTGTCTTTGTAGGGGGAATTCTTCAGGAGTTCCAGGGCCTTGGCGTCGGCCGCTGCCTCGTCCGCAGGCCGCTGTTTGAAATCGAATCGTTGAAATGAATCTTCATCAGGAAAGAACATGCGGTCGTTGAATGCCAGCTTGGTATCGAACTTGTGATCCAGCACAATGTGACTAAGGTCGTGGGCCAATACCATCGCGAGCGAGGCTTCATCCGGTAACACGTCGAGCAGTCCACGACTGATCACGATGGTGTGACCGACGGTGAACGACTCCAACGGAGAAGTCAGCAGGATACGGCACCGCACATCGGACTGCAGATCGATGTTATTGGTGACTAATAGATTATTGACCACAGTCTGAAGAATCTTGTCTACGTCGCCGGGAGGCGCAAGCAGGCCGACCTTCTGCAGGTGCTCGATCGCGTTATCTTCCGCCTGGCGCTGCCACATCCGTTCCGCGACCACTGGAGTCGCATCCGCGGCCACATCGCTCTGATCCTTCACCGACTGGGGAGCGTCCACCAGAATCTGGGTGAACTCCGAGTTCTTGTTCAGGGCCTTCAAATCGTATCCCCAAAGCCGGGTCTGCGCCCGAAAGTGCAGACTCTTAGCGATGCGATACTTCATGTTCGATTCTTCGCTGTAAATGTAGGCAGGAAGCCACATGCCCAAACGCATGTTCAAGCGCCAACTGTCGAAGTGCAGGTAAAAATCGCTGTTGGGGCGCGAATAGTATGTGCCGTTGAAACGGACGATGTTGTAGTCCTGGTCCTCGACCCAGATGCGCCCGATGAAGCGCCCCGGCGTCGCATCTTTTCGAGGCTCGACATCGATTACGAGGCAGCGTATTTCGCCCAGAAACTCGCGGCGTACGAAGGTGAAGTTGTAGTACTTCTTTTGAAAATCGGTATCGAGGACCACCATCTGGGCAAAACCCAGCGGAAGAAAATGCATGGAATATAGACCGGTGAGATGGTCGAGCATGCGGTGACCGAAACCCGGCTGGCCTATGAATGAAGTATCTTCGGGGCCGTCGCTCAAATCCAGACGGCCGAGGTAATACTGGTCCTTGACCGGGGAAGTGTTTTCATCCTTATCGGTCTTGAGATACTGGAGATAAGTCTCGACCATCGGATGCATGTGGCGCATCTGGGCGACGAAAAGATGCTCTCTCTCGACCACGCGATCCATCACTTCGTTGAAGGATGAGGGAGGCGGAGGCGAAACAGTTTCACTGCTTTGTCCCGTTGGGGCCGTTTCAGCCGTGGCCGCCGATGACGCGGCCGAAGTCATATCCTGGGACACTGAGGGTAGAGAGAGGACCAATAACGCGAACGACAGAGAACCTACCTGAAGAATACGCATAAAACCCTTCTGGGAGAAACTTATGCCAACTGAAAGATAATGTGCAAGACGACTGTGGAATCTGTCGGCTGGCCATCCCTCATTGCCGGCTTGAAGTGAATCTGTTCGGCAGCCTTGACGGCATTGTCGTCGAGGCCGTGACCTAATCCGTGCACAACGCGGACGACGTGGAGGTTGCCAGAGGCCTCCAGAACGACTTCCAGGAGAACTTCGCCCTCAATCCGCAGACTTCGAGCTTCTTGAGTATAAACCGGAGTTGGCTTGGAAATAATCTCCGCAGGTACCGCCTTGACGGCCGCTTCCGCCGGACGGGATCGAACTGTGGGCCCAGCGGGAACGTCGGCGAAGCCGGCGGTTTGCACTGCGCCCTTAGATACGCGCGCACTGCTGCTCCCAATGGCCGTGCCGTTGCCAAACCCGGAACTGGCGACCACGCCCGCTACGCCCCTGGAACCGCCCGTGCCGTTGCCATAACCGGGTCCGGTCGGAAGATCGAACGATCCTGAGGCTGCGATGTTGACCGCCTTGCCCTGATTCGCTTTGGCGGGAATTCCATTGGGGTCGCCGAAGCCTCCGGTCTGGACCTGTGAAGGAGCGCGCGCGACTGTGGGAGCAGCCGAGCTGCCGGTGGAAAACACGTTCGTTTTTACGCCCTCTTTGGGGATGACGGGTGCGGAGTTCACAGGTATTGGGTCTAACTTCCTCGTTGCAATGACCGTAGGGGCGGCGACGTCTTCCACTTTGGCCGGCACCTTTGGCAGAGGCGCGGGCAGTCGCAATACGGTCGCCGGGGGATCGAGTTCGGCAACGACTGCAGGCGTCTGCAAACGGCGTAAGGGCTGCGGCTGGTGATTGACCGGAACCGGAGTAGCCACCAACTCAACCGAATTAAAACTGTGAGTCGGTGGCGAAACCACGGTGGGATATAGCAAGCGCACCCATATCAGCAGGGCGAGCGCTGCAGCCTGCATCCCACTGCTGAAAGCGAATTCCGTCCACGGGGTTCTCGTCCTCGGCAGAAGGGAGAAAAGAGTGTCTTGAGAGGCAGATGGACTCATATCCGCGTTTACTCGTAGGTCTCTAAATCGTCAGCTCTTGAAAACACCTGTCTGGGTTGGAAGTTTCTCAGACCGATGCAGCGTCGAACTCCGGGGACTGCAGGGCCAATAAGTCTCCAATTTTACTATCCAAGGTCAAAATCTGCACGGCAAAGGCCGTTTCGCCGGCAACCTTGAAGTTTATCCTATTGATATTTCAATTACTTACCCGACCCCACGGGCGACAGGCCCGAACAGAACGTGCTAAGAGCAAAAAATTACACCCTTCGCGAGTCGTTTACACCCGGGATCAGGCCGAGCCGGTCGAGCCACACTAGCACCCAACCCCGGTGGAGAACCTGCATTTATTTGGCCACGCTGAAGCCCGCTCGCACCTCTGACTAACGCTGCCAGCGATTCGCAATCTAGCACCGCACAACTTTGGGACTCTGAATGCCCTTGGTCGCGTTCCGCGTGTCGACCACCAACTGCGCCTCACCAACGATCTTTCCGTAGTCATAGTCGGAGTGATCGGTGACGATGACGACGCAATCGTACTGCCCCAGTTCCTTCAGTTCCACCCGTTTCATCTGCAGGTCGTACTTGCGCCCCTTTCCTATGAAAGGAAAGTAAGGATCGTGATAACTCACCTGAGCGCCTTCGTTCTGCAGGAGTTCGATGATGGTGAGCGCAGGAGACTCGCGCAGATCGTCGATATCTTTCTTGTAAGCGACGCCCAGAATGAGAACCCGCGAACCGTTTAGGGATTTCTTATATCCGTTCAGGGCCCCGCCGATGGAAGCGAGCACGTGATACGGCATATTGATATTGATCTCTCCTGCCAGCTCAATGAAGCGGGTGCGGAAGTCCCACTCCTTGGCCTTCCACGAGAGATAGAAGGGATCGACGGGAATGCAATGTCCGCCCAAGCCGGGCCCGGGATAGAAAGGATGAAAACCAAAAGGCTTGGTGGATGCCGCTTCGATGACCTCCCAGATATCGATTCCCATGCGCAGACAGAGCATCTTCAGCTCGTTGACCAGCGCGATGTTGACGCAGCGGTAGATGTTTTCGAGCAACTTCGTCATCTCCGCCGCAGCCGGTGAGGAGACGGGAACCGTCCGACTGAAGATCGAACCGTATAACGCGCCTGCCAGCTCCGAGGCCTGCGGATTCACTCCTCCAACCACCTTGGGGATGTCGCGGCGTGCCACAGTAGTGTTGCCGGGATCTTCGCGCTCGGGAGAAAATGCCACGAAAAATTCCTTCTCCCCGCTTGACACCCCGCGAGCGACCTTCAGCCCGTTCTTGTTTTCCTTTTCCAGAATCGGCACCATCACTTCTTCTGTGGTGCCGGGGTAGGTTGTGCTCTCGAGGACCACCAACTGTCCCGGTTGCAGGTGAGGCGCAATGGCGTGCGTAGTGTCAGTAATGTAGCTGAGGTCGGGTTCGTGATATTGGTTGAGTGGTGTGGGGACGCAGATAATCACCGCATCCATCTCAACCAGCCGGGCGTAGTCGGAAGTGGCCGTAAAACCCTGCGCCTTG
>JBEKHS010000026.1:0-109728 GCA_050012155.1 Candidatus Sulfotelmatobacter sp.
TTCTGGTGAAGGTCCATTCATTCGACTCCTTCGAAGCAGATTGGTCAGCACCATCAGCTTCTCCGGTGTTGCTTGAATGGACTATTCACTTCTCGGGAACAACGTGTTGAAAGATCACAGCCAGCCCCCGTTTCCAGGGTTTCGGGGGATCATACCGCGAGATCGTGGACGGTCAAGGCGGTAGAATGCGTGTGGAGGCAACGTATGAAGTGCTGGATATGGTTTCTGTTGCTGACTGCCGCCTTTGGCCAAGGCACAAACGCAAGTCCTACTGGGCACGAATGGAATACCTATACTGAAGGCTTCAGGACGGGATATGTGCTCGGATTTTTGAACGGCACGGGTATAGGCGCTTTTAGGGAGGTAAACGCTTGTTTCCAACTCACAAAAATCTCATTGGACATCGTCAATACGACAAATGACTCTCTTAAGCGATGGAAAGAAAAGTACCCAGACATTGTACTCGCCACGGCTTCCCAAATACTCAACCAGACGGATCGACCAGAATTCAAACAAGATTTTTGTCTTAAGAGTTTTAAGTCAGGTTTCGAGAACATTACCGTGGGCCAATTTCTCAGTGGTGTAGATGCATTTTACAGTGATTACCGAAACCAAAGCATTCCGGTCAATTACGCCATTCAATACGTGCGCGACGATATTAACGGCAAATCACCAACTGAGCTAAACGCCGGTTTACTTTTGGAGCGCAAATGCATAGCTGATCCTTCAACCTGCCTTGAGAGCGAGAGCAAACCGGTTTCTCCGAAATAAGGGAAACAACCGCAAACGCCGACGACCTGCAACCTCGGTACCGCAAGCGGTACAATTTGTTCATGAGTACAGAAAACGAACCAAGGCCCGACTTCGTTGAAGTCATCCCTTACAAGGAGCACTTCATCGAAGCGAACATCTACAGAGAACCAACTCACTTCAAAGCACTCGGCAGGTGGGGCAGAAGCAATGTCCACAGCGACCTAGTTTCAACGACAACGACATTTGGCTTTGGGGTTATCGGAAAATTCGGCACCAAAGACGAAGCCGTTGCTGCGACGGTCGCCGAGGGGCAAAAGAAAATTAACGAACAGATAGCCTTGGAACAACAGCAGGCGTCGTAAAAGGGTGAAATTCGGGGGCCATGTGGGACGTTCCCTATTCCTAAGATCGACAACGATCTATCCGCGCTGGCGGCCCTCGCGCACGATGGCCACTAGATCGCCGGCCGACACCTTCACCTTGACACCTTTCACATCGAGTGGTGACACTGCGCCAGTTCGCAGGGGCAGAATGCGGAAGACGGTGCCATCGCGGCGGCGAATTTCCACGGCACCGTCCCGCTCAGCTTCGTCGAGCACGGTCGCAAAATTTCCTCGCGCCTCAGAATAACTGTAGGACTTCATCGGCTTTTGGCCTCCAGCACATCCAGTTTCAATTCACGCGCACGCTCTCTCAATCCGCCGTCCAGCGTGAGGAGCGGAGCCCTTTCGTTGATGGCACAGGCCAGTATGTAGGCATCGTAGGCATATACATTCAATTTCGCCGACAATTCCACGGCCTGCTTCAACCCTACCTCGGCCATGCGAATCGGGATCGCAGCGTAGGCCTCCAACAACTGGAGTGCATCCTTGATGCCGATTGCTCTTCGTTTGAACATGGCCGACATCGCGTTCCCCATTTCCCAGTGGACCGAGGCCGGGGCTACCAGGATCGCTCCGCGTGTCAGCCTGACCAGTGCAGCCTTTTCCGGTTGCTCCGCGATGACGGCGAGAATTGCCGATGTGTCGATCACTATTTCCACGATTCCCATTATATCAAAGTTGTACAATTGTACAAGTTAATTAGGGAAGGGGCGCGGAGGCGTTTGCGGCGCGGCGGGGGGATGATGAAAGAATTTCCATCAGGTCGCGTGGGTAGGAAGTACGTAGATCCTTCGGGCCGCAAAAACTGCGGCCCTCAGGATGACAAGGCTTGTGGTATTACGTGCGCGAGCTTACGCGGCGCTTTTACGCGCGCGATAGATACACACCCTCGGCAGTATCGACTTTGATCTTTTCGCCTTCATTGATGAAGGGCGGCACCTGCACCACGAGGCCGGTTTCGGTCTTCGCGGCTTTGGTGACGCTCGATGCGGTCGCGCTCTTCAGTCCGGGCTCGGTCTCGATCACGGTGAGTTCCACGGTTTGCGGCAGCTCGATGCCCACGGCTTTGCCGTCAAAGAATTCGACCTTGATTTCGAGATTGGCGATCAGGTAATCCACGGCGTCGCCCAGAATTTCTTTGGTCAGGTGCGTCTGCTCGTAGTTGGCGGTATCCATAAAGTAGTAGTTGTCACCGTCGGCGTAGAGGAACTGCATGTCGACCTCGTCCACGTTCACCTTCTCGATGGGATCGGGGGAGCGGAAGCGGTGTTCGAACATGGCTCCGGTGCGAAGGTTGCGAAGCTTGGCCTGGATGAAGGCCCGCAGGTTGCCGGGGGTGCGGTGTTCGACGCTGAACACAGAGTGCAGATCATTGTTGTGCTTGATGATCATGCCGGGACGCAGTTGGGTGGCAGGGATCGACATCGCTTGGAACCATCTCCTTCATTCAAGGCGCATTGGCTGAGCTGGCGGAAGAGCTTGTCCTGAGCAAGTGAAGCGCGCCGAAGGACGGGCAGGCCACATTTTCCGCTGCAACTTAGGATTAAGGCGTTATTTTACACTCAGCTTGCCGGAAAGGAAACCTTCCCAACGCCGTGTTCATCGTAAGCAGGACTGCATTCTTCCCCGGAGTCGGCACGCCAATTTTCTCGGGGAGGGACTAGAATTGCAGTTGGATGGATTCGAAGCTGGCGCAGAAAATTTGCCGGACGCGATTCCGCCACTCTGGAAATGAGGCCAATATCATGCGATCTGGACGTTATGAATCTTCTGAAGGGAACACAGTAGGAACCGCCATTACTTTTTTTCTGATTGGACTTGGTGCGGGAGCTTTGGTAGCTCTCACGCTTGCGCCGAAGACCGGCAAGCAATTCCGGCGCGATCTCAAGCGAGGCTACGACGATGCCAAGGACACCTTGCAGGATTGGGCGGAGGATGCCAAAGACCGCGTCCGCGACGCCAAGGAGCGGGTGCGCGATGTGGCCGAGCGCGGCGCCGACCTGGCGGACAACCTGCGCGAGGACAACCTGCGCGATAAGGTGGAACCGCTTCGGCGAGCCATCAATCGCGGGTGAGGCGCTGAGAGCCTCGCCGTTCTGGGTCAGACGTTATATTCGCTTCCGGGTCTTCGCGGCTGGAGCTAGTGGAATACTGCCGCGAAGAATCCCTTGATTTTGTGCATCAAGCCATGATGCTCGCTCTCGCCCGCGGCGCTTGGGGCTGGGGCAGGCGGGGGTTGCGCCTGGAGCTCAAGCCACATAGGCCTGACGGACGATCCCATCACGGGAAGCTGGGCCACTTCGATAACAGGCGCCGGCAGCGCGGCAGAATTTTTCTTGCCGCGGAAGACGATCGGTGCGTCCACTTGAACTTGAATATCACCGGGGTGGGACGGGGGCACGGGCCCGGTTTCAGGTCCGCTGGATAAGGTCTGCGGCTGGGCAACAGACTCCGAAGACGTCACGGTTCCAGCCACACTGGCATTCGGTGGCGCCTCGGTTTTCGCTGCGGCTCGCATTACGGGAACGGGCACCGGGCAACCACAATCCCGCGGAACCTCGGTGCCGACCTTATCGATCCTTCCATTGTGAAACACCGCCTGCTCGGTGGGTTTTACCTGATAGACGCGGTCGCCCATCAACTCAGAAACGATTGCCGAAGATCCGTTTCCCGCAAGCCCCCGCACGCAAGTATTGCCGTGCGAGTCTGCGCTGACCGCGTAGTCGAATTCTCCCGGCCCCGCGAAGAGAATCCGGAAGTCCGGAGTGAGTACGGAATCCGCCGAAGCGTCGAGAGCATAATGCGTCTCCAGCGAGCCGGTGTTCATGCCGAGCATCAGGTCGCGGGAGTTCTTTGAAGGCGTGACCGAAACGGTTGTGCCCGGACAGACGCGGATTTCGCCTCCTCTCGACAAATGCAACACAGCCGTATCGGGTCCTGCCGTGAGAGATGAGCCGGCCGCGAGTCGCTTATCGGATACCGAAACCTCTCCAACCCCGCCGGCGAGGGGCACAATTGTTGGCGTGGCGGAGGGCGACAACGACAACGCTTGCGGAGGCTGGAAAGGCGACTTGTTGCCCGGCGCGTTGGCAGCTTGAGTTGGCACGTTGAGAGCTTTCAGCCGAACCATCAGGCGATTGCCCGCGATGTCCCAGGTGTATTTGTAGGGAACGAGGAGGTCCACCACAATCCTCACGATAGGAGGATCCTTCTGGTATTGCTCCGTCCGGATGGTCAAAATGTTTTCCTGCAGCACGGGAACGCGTTTACGCTGCAAGCCAATGCGCGCATTCAACAAGTCGATGACCAGCCGCGGAGGCGAATCAAGAAATCCGATTGACGGAACAACCTGGTGAGTGGAAATGACCTCAACGGCGGGGGCGTTCTGTTCGTAAAGCACGCGCACACTGTTCACGAGTGCGGCGTCCGGCGGAGGCGTCATCTGAGGCGTCGTGGTGGGATGACTGGCATCGGATTTGGCATTTTGCGGCCCGACATTTAGCGACCCGGCATTTTGCGACGAGACATTTTGTGACTGATGCTGGGTGACCGCCAGAAGTCCCAGCAGCACAACGCCTAGTTGAACGCCAAATCGCGGCAAAAGAAATCCTCTGAACGGTTGAACCTGTTGGTTGAACCTAATTGGTTCGATCTATTGGTTCGATCTATTAAGAGGAACCTTATCACTTGTGAGGTAGGTAAAAAAGTGCCCGGCGGGCTGCGTACAGAAGAGTGACGCGGGTGGATTGGAGACACCAAAGCGCGATCTCGCCGGCCGGGAGGAAGGCGCGAATCCGCTTCAGCTCTCGGGGAGAAATTCGTACTCCTCGATCACCGCGGCAACGGCCAGTTTGCCATCGGGGGAACCGTTCTCGATCCGCACCACACGCCCTTTGCATTGCACGCGGATACTCTCCGTAAGGGTGATTTCAGGCGGGAGCGTCAGGGTGAAGCCGAGGGGTGAACCCTGTTCAATGGGTGAGTCGAGGTAAAGGCTAATGCCGCGCGCACTAACATCGCGGATTTGAGCCGATTCACCAAAATCTGAGTTTTCGCCGCGGTTGATGGACACCGGAATCCGCAGCGCGAAGCGCCGTGCAGCCCTTTTCTCCTGGGCCTCTGCCATGTTTTACTCCGAGCTATTTGAAGTGGCGTCTTACCTGTGCAAAAGAATGCCGTTTAGCGCGGCATCCGTCAATACCACCCTTGGGGACTAGAGTGGCACCTTCCGGTGGGAAGGGTGGCCGGTTTCAGTTCCCGTGCCTGCCTCTGGGTGTAAATTAAAAGCAGGACGGTGCCGGTGGTCTTCGTTCTCGACAACTACGATTCCTTCACCTACAACCTGGTGCAGTATCTGGGGGAGCTTGGCGCCCAGGTTGAAGTTCGGCGCAACGACCAGGTGACGGTTGCCGACGTCGAAGCCATGCAGCCGGAGCGGATCGTGATCTCGCCGGGTCCGTGCACTCCACAGGATGCGGGCATCAGTATCGATCTGATCCGGCACTTCGCCGGCAAAGCGCCCATTCTCGGCGTCTGCCTGGGACATCAGGCTATCGGCGCGGCGTTTGGCGGGAACGTGGTGCGCGCTCCGCACCTGATGCACGGCAAGACCAGCGCCGTTACCCACGACAACAAAACCATCTTCCAAGGCTTGCCCACGCCCATGACGGCCACTCGCTATCACTCGCTGATCGTGGAGGAGAAAGATCTGCCGGAAGCATTAGAAGTCAGCGCCTGGACCACAGAGAAAGACGGCTCGCGGACCATTATGGGACTGCGCCACCGAGAGTTCGCCGTGGAGGGCGTGCAGTTTCATCCGGAGAGCGTGCTGACGGATGCGGGGAAAAGGCTGATCGCTAATTTTTTGCACGACGCAAGTGGCGGGTCGGTGGCCAGTGGCCAGTGATCAGTGGCCAGTGAAAAGCTATCTGCGGTTTGGCAGGGATGTAAGAAGGCCATTGAGAATTCGGCCAACTTCGGCGGTTACGGCAAGCAGATTCTCGGCCTCGCCGCCGTCGAGATAGGCGAGCTCCTGCGCGATGGTAATCTGCGTCTCGACCTCCATCAACGACCCCCGAGCGTTCCCTAAAAACTGCCTGAACTCTCCACTCGATAGCCTCGCTTGTCCTTCAGCGATATTACTAGGGACTGAGACCGCTGCCCGCCGCAGTTGAGAGGTCAAACCGTAGGTCTCAGTTTTAGGAAAGGCCTGAGTACAGCGGTAAACCTCGAGCACCAACGCCATCGACTTCTTCCAAGCGACCAAATCCCGATAAGACTGGACAATGGGCCTCACTAATCCCTGCATCCGTTCACAATGCACCGCGATCACGTCAGCGGGACGTGATGTTCATCACAATCCCCTTCGGATTTCCCAAAGCGGTACTGATTTCGAATCGCGGACGGACTCATGGCATCAGAGCCGACGCAAAGTTAGCTGGCCACTGCCCACTGATCACTGACCACTGCCTCTCGCCTTCTCCACTGCCCTTAGCAGCGCCTGCGCCTTATTCATGGACTCCTCGAACTCGCGCGCGGGGTCGGAATCTGCGACGATGCCTGCTCCTGCCTGCAAATAGGCGTGCTTGCCTTGCATGAGCATGGTGCGAATGCCGATGCAGGAATCGAGGTTTCCGGCAAAATCGGCGTAGAGCACCGAACCGCCGTAGATGCCGCGGCGGACCGGCTCGAGTTCTTCGATGATCTGCATGGCGCGGACTTTCGGGGCCCCGCTCAAAGTACCAGCTGGAAAGCAGGCGGCGAACGCGTCGAGCGCGTCGAGATCCCTGCGCAGCGTGCCTTCCAGAGCCGAGACCAGGTGCATCACGTGGGAGTAGCGCTCGACGTACATCAGGTCTTTCACTTTCACCGAACCGTATTCGCTGACGCGGCCGAGATCGTTGCGGCCGAGGTCGACCAGCATGACGTGCTCGGCGCGCTCCTTTTCGTCGTTGCGCATTCGCTCTTCCATACGCAAATCTTCGGCTTCGTCGCGCCCGCGCGGGTGCGTGCCGGCGATGGGACGGTACTCCAGCTTGCGTCCGGTGACACGCACCAGCATTTCGGGAGACGACCCGAGGATCTGCGTGTCGCGCATGCGCAGGAAATAGAGGTAGGGGGAAGGATTCACCTGGCGCAGAGCGCGGTAAAGGTCGAAGGGCTCGATTCCGGGGGTGAAATCCAGCCGCTGCGAAAGCACCACTTGAAAGATGTCTCCGGCGGCAATGTATTCCTTGCAGCGCTCCACGCTGCGAAGGAATTTCGCGCGCGTGGTCCCAGCGTGAATCTTGAGCTTCCCGGACTTGTCATTGGAGGACTTGCGCCACATTGCCGGGCGCAAACCGGCGGCCAGCTTTCTCTCGAGTGCGGCAATGTCGCGAACGGCGCGATCATAAGCGCTGCGCGGACTCTCGCGCGAAACGTCGGCCGCAGCCACAATGTGAATCTGGTGGTGCAGGTGATCGAAGGCAAGGAGCCGGTCGAAGAACATCAATTCGCAGTCGGGAAGCGACAAATCGTCTTTTGCATGGGCGCCGATGCTTTCCAGTTGGCGCACCACGTCGTAGGAAAAGTAGCCGACGGCCCCGGCGGTGAACGGCGGCAGTCCGGGAACCGTGGCCGGTTGATGTTCGGTGAGCAAAAGCTTCACGAACTCGAAGACGTTTCCTTCGTGCCGTTCGCGCTTCCGTCCGCGCTCAATCTCGATCACAGAACCCCGCGCCCGCAGCCGCATGTAAGGCCGCACGCCCAGGAAGGTGTAGCGGCCGATCTGTTCGCCGCGCTCGACCGATTCCAGCAGAAATGCGTATGGTTCGTTCTTCGCAATCGATAGAAAGGCGGAGACCGGCGTGAGCAGATCGGCGCTCACCGACTTCACCACCGGCACCAGCGTGGCGGAGCGCGATAGGCGCGAGAATTCTTTGAAGTCGGGATACGGCATGAGAAGTATCTAATAAACGATCCCGCCGAGCTCGGCGCGTCGAGGGTTCCATTATAGGGGAGCGGTTCCTCCGGCACCTGCCAGGGTTCGGGTTCCAGCGGTTTACCTCGTTTTCCTAAAGGAGGCAGAGAAATAATAACCGTGAACCAATCCGGCAATTGACGAATAGAGTCCGGCGTCCGAAGATACCAAGCAGATACCAAGCAGTCGGGCCCTCGTGCGGTCACGAGCCTATGCGGATCAAGTTCTGGGGCGTGCGCGGTTCTACGCCGACCCCTCAACCCGAGAACATGCGCTATGGAGGCAACACCTCCTGCGTTGAGGTCCGCCTGGGCGACAGCATCTATATCTTCGATTGCGGCACGGGATTCCGCGTACTCGGCCAGCAACTGCAAAGTGAGTTCGGAGACAAGCCATTTTCGGCGCGCGTCTTCGTTTCGCATTTCCATTGGGACCACATTCAGGGCATGCCATTCTTCCGGCCGTTGTATGCGAACCCTGAGAATCGATTCTTGTTCCAGTGCTCTGCCCGCACTCGCAGTCTGAAGCAGGTGCTGGCCGATCAGATGGCCGCTCCTTACTTTCCCGTGAAAATCGACGAAATGCAGGCGCAGCGCGACTTCTATGACATTGAGAGCGGACGCACAACGATCGAAGACGGCGTGCAAGTGCAAACCGCGTGGCTCAACCATCCCCAGGGATGTATGGGCTTCCGGCTGGAAACGAAAGATGGAGTGCTGGTGTATGCCACGGACAACGAGCCCGGTGACACCGCCTTCGACAAGGCCGTGCGCAAGCTGGCCGAAGGCGCGGACGTGCTCATCTACGACGCGCAATATCTTCCCGAAGAATACGAAGCCCGGCGCCGCGGCTGGGGACACAGCCACTGGCGCGAAGCCGTCAACGTCGTGATGGAGAGCGGCGCGAAAGAACTGGTGCTGTTCCACCACGATCCGGAGCACACGGATGTGGTGATCGACAAGGTCGTGCGCGAAGCGCGCAACTACTATCCTAAAGTGCGGGCAGCATCGGAGGGGATGGAGATTAATTTGGGAAGCCCGAAACGCTAATCTCTGGCGTGCACAATGTCTGTGTGGGCAAAGTCTGCGCCCTTAAAGAGCAATTCCTCACCTAAACTTTTCGCCAGAGCATAGCTAAAGCAGTCGCCGAAATTTAGCCGGGCGGCATGGCCGCTACCTTTTCCGTACCGCCGCCAGGCCTTGCGGGCGACCTGCACCTGCTCTTCCGTTACCGGCTCGATTTCAATCTTCGCGCGAGCCAGGAACAAGTCGAGATCGTCTCCGGCTTTTTCTCCCGACCTCGCCTCTAGCACGATTGCCGTCTCCAGTAGAGCTGCAGCAGATACCCGCCGCATCCCGGCAGCGGCGATTCGCCGCAAGAAGCCTTCGGCATCTGACTCCTCCTGCATGATGGCTACAAGCGCGGATGTGTCGATCACCATTTATTTCGGAAGGCCATTCTCATCGTAGCCGATGATTTCTTCGGGGCTGCGGCGGTCGCGCCTGGGAAGAGATGCAGCACGGCGGGCGATCACTGTGAGGTCTTCCACCAGCCGTTCCTGCTGGCGCGCGGCGCGGAGGCGTTGGTGACGCTCGCGCAGAGCCTGTAGGATCGTTTGCGTTAAACCTTCGCCCGTCAGGCGGGAGATTGCGCGGGCGAGACGCTCGACCTCGGAGTTGCGGATACTGAGCGGCATACTTAGATTATATACAAAATAGAATGGTATATACAAGGCAAGGAGTGCAGGCTACTCCGTAGATGAACAAGGTCGCGCGCGAAGCGCGCAACTACTATCCGGCCGAAGGGGATGGAAATCAATTTGTAGCAGCGTCTTCCGGGCTGGTCTTGAAGCCGTTTCATTTCGGGATTCCGCCTTTGTGCTCTTGCCTTGCTTCCCTACCATCCCGGCTCATATACTCTGAACGTTTGCCCGTTCACGCGGGGAACTCGTCCCGGCGCCGGCCAACATCTCGAATCGCAATCATTCCGGAGAAACTCTTATGCCAACGATGACGGCCCCGCCGCATGTCGATAAAGAAAGCAATCCCTGGGAGTCGCAGCGGGCGCGCTTTGACCTGGCTGCGCAGAAGCTCAATCTTGATGACGGCCTGTGGCGGGTTTTGCGCTATCCGAACCGCGAGCTGACGGTCTACATTCCCGTGCAGATGGATGACGGCCGGCTGGAAGTCTTCACGGGATTTCGCGTGCAGCACTCGATTGCGCGCGGACCGGCGAAGGGCGGCATCCGCTACGCGCCCGACGTCACGCTTGATGAAGTGCGCGCGCTCGCGAGCTGGATGACCTGGAAGTGCGCCGTGGTCAATATTCCCTTCGGCGGGGCGAAGGGCGGCGTGATCTGCGATCCGCACAAGATGTCGATGGGCGAGATCGAGCGCATGACCCGGCGCTACACCTCGGAGCTGATCGAATTCATCGGGCCGGAAAAGGACGTGCCCGCTCCAGACGTGAACACCAACGAACAGATTATGGCGTGGATGATGGATACCTATTCCATGCACATGCGGCAGACCGTGACGGCGGTCGTGACCGGAAAGCCGATCAACATCGGCGGTTCGCGAGGGCGCCGCGAAGCCACCGGCCGCGGTGTGATGGTGGTGTGCGACGAAGCCATCAAGAAGCTGGGGCTGTCGCGGGAGAGCAGCCGCGTAATTGTGCAGGGCTTCGGCAACGTGGGCTCGAACGCGGCGCACCTGATGCATCAGGCGGGATACAAGGTCGTTGGCATCGCCGAAGTGGGCGGTGGACTTTACAACAAGAACGGGATCGACCTGAACGCACTGGTCGAGTTCCGCCAGAAAAACGGAACGGTGCACGGATTTCCGGAGGCAGAAGCAGCCGACACCGCCGACTTACTCACTACGGAGTGCGAAATTCTGATCCCCGCCGCAACCGAGAACGTCATCACCTCGCGTAACGTCGATCGCGTGAAGTGCCGCATTCTGGCGGAAGGCGCGAACGGTCCCACCACGTCGGCAGCCGACGATGTCCTCACCGAGAAGGGAGTTTTTGTGATTCCCGATATCCTGGCCAACGCCGGCGGCGTGACCACTTCTTATTTCGAGTGGGTGCAGGACCGCCAGGGGTATTTCTGGAAGGAATCTGTCGTCAATGAGCAGCTCGAAGAGATTATGATCTCGTCCTTTGGGGATGTGGTCCGTTACGCCGAGACCCACAAGGTGAACAATCGCATCGCCGCGTACATGCTGGCTATCGACCGCGTGGCTTACACCATACGGCAGCGGGGAATTTACGCTTAAAACCAGTGGCCAGTTGCCAGTGACCAGTTGCCAGTTAGAAGCCGAGGGACGCAGGGCGTGGAGTGCTGAGGATTTGCGAAGGAGGAATTTATGAGCTTACGCACCAGGAGGCTGTTCGCGCGGATGTTGCCTTTGCTGCTTGCGGCGCTGATGCTTCCCGCTTTTGCGCCGGCGCACTCTAGTGCCCCCGCCGCGCCACCCGCCGCTGCCGCCGCCGACAAACTTGATATCAACACGGCAACAGCCGATCAACTCAAGGCCCTGCCGGGTATCGGCGACGCCTACTCACAGAAAATCATCGCTGGCCGGCCGTACCGGACGAAGCTCGACCTGGTGCAGAAGAAGATTATTCCGCAAGCCACCTACGACAAGATCAAGGATCAGATCATCGCCAAGCAACCCAAGTCCAACGCGATGGCTCCAGCCACGCCAAAATAATGCCACCGTGGTTCCGTCCCTGGATCTGCCCGGGAACCTTCGTGCCCTAACCGCACATTCTCCCGATTGCGTTCCCCATGATCGTGGAGGATAATCAAGCTGTCTCCGGTCGCCCTTCCGGACCTTGCTGAGTTGCGGTGAACCTGCCTAATTCCATCACGCTGATCCGCATCTGCAGCATTCCTCTGCTGATCTGGATCCTGTCTTCGAATCAGTTCAGCAGCGTTCACGGCGCCAAGGAGTTGCTGGCCTCGGCCATATTCATCGCCGCATCGATGACTGACGGCATCGACGGCTACCTGGCTCGCAAACGCGGTCAGATTACAACCATGGGTATTCTGCTCGATCCCATGGCCGACAAACTTTTGATCGCCGCTGCGTTCGTGATGCTGGTGCAGTTCAATCCCAGCCTGGTTCCGGCGTGGATCGCGGTGATCATCATTGGCCGCGAATTCCTGGTGAGCGGCTTGCGTTCTATCGCCGCGTCGGGTGGGTTCACGATTGAAGCCAGCGAGCTGGGCAAGTTTAAGATGGTGGTGCAGATTGTTTCGGTGGTTGCCGTGATTCTCGATCACCGCTGGCAGGAATGGCCGGTATATGGCAGCTTTTTCCTGCCGGTGCATCGGATTGCCCAGGTTGCAATCTGGTTTGTGGTTTGTGTTTCGTTGGTTTCGGCGATTGATTACTTCGTCGCGTTCTGGTCGAAGATTGACCGGCGCGTTTCCCAGCGCCGCCGCCGGGCTTTCATTCTGAGCCGGCGCCAGAAGCCACGACCGGCGCCCCGAGCGGCAGATGCCGATGTCGCCCCTTCAACCTAATTCGTCCCCGGTAATCGCTCCCTCGGAGGCGTGCCATGAGTTCTCTCCCGGGGAGCGCACCGTCCTGCTTTGCCTGGCGCACGATTCGATTTCCGCCGCGTTGCAGCATCGTGAGATTTCCCTCGACCCTCCCACTCCTCGCCTTGCCGAGCCTCGTGGGGTTTTCACTTCGCTTTACCTGGGCAAAGATTTTCCGGGAGAAGACCAGAGGCGAGAAGTGCTGCGCGGGTGTGTCGGCTATGTGTTGCCTACTTACTCCGTCTACCGGGCGGTGGCGGAAACGGCGCTCGCGGCGGCTTTCGACGACAACCGTTTTTTGCCGGTAACTCAAGAAGAAGCTCCTCATCTCGAAGTTGAGTTGAGCATTCTCTCGCCCATGCAAACGATTCAGCCCGAAGAAATCGAAATCGGGCGCCATGGCCTGCTGATCAGTTGGCAGGGACGCCGAGGCTTGCTGCTTCCCCAAGTCCCGGTCGAGCATGACTGGGACCGCACGACCTTCCTGGAACAAACATGCCGAAAAGCCGGCTTACCGCTCGACGCGTGGCAAAGGGGCGCGATCATCGTGGGATTCACGGCCGATGTGTTTGGCGAGAAGAGTGGTCAGTGATCAGTAAACAGTGGCCAGTGGTTGCCAGTGGTCAGTGGTCAGTGAGAAACAATCCCGCAACAGCCTGCCGTCGCCGTCGCGTGAGACTTTCATTTTAGAAAACTAGTTGACTCCGGCTGTATGCAGACCAGCAGGGCGTTCGCTGGCCCTTGGTCACTGTCCCTAAAACAAAACCGGGGACGGTTGCCCGTCCCCGGTGTACTTATCTTGGTTGGAACTAACGCGTGTTTCTGGCTGGCCACTGCCCACCGGCCACTGCCTTATTGCGCTTGTTCGTCCAGCTCGATGCCATCTCCGGCATGAACGTCTTCCATGGCAAACACGATCATGCCGGTTGCCGTGGTAGGAGTCACGCCGATTACGACGACCTCGCCCACTGCACGCCGCGGCAAGTCCCTTACGTGAATCACAGGGCCGTTGCCTTTGGTGAACATGGCTGGGTCGAACGACGGTTGCTTCTTCTGCGTGTCTTCGCTTACGGCAGCTTTGAACGAGAGTGAGTCTACGGGATCCTTTAAGTCTGCCTCATAGTTGCGCACGGCGCGGAAATAATCGCCGACCTTCACGCCCTGGTTCGATCCTACATTGAAATAAACCTTCTGCCCGGTTCCGAGCTCGGAGTCAAAATCCTTGCCCATGACGATGCGGCCGGAAACCTTGCTGCCGGTGGGCAAGAAACGATCGAAGCGGAGCGGCGGATGAAATTGCACCAGCGCCTTTTCAGCGAAGGGAATCGCCGTGTCTCCGGGATTGATGGGATCGCAGGAATATTCGATCTGCGCCACAACCGCCTTCTTGCTGCGGGTATCGATGATCTTCACTCGGCCGACTTCTTCGTAGGGCTGTCCCGTAGCTTTCAGCAGCTTGAACTGACCGGGAAACATCTCGTATTCGTTGATGTCGCGCACAGCGCGGATGATCTCGTACTCGGCCCCGGCGGTATAGCCCCGTCCTTCCAGGTAGACGATGTCGCCCTTGACGAACTTCGTGGTTGACGGTGTGTCGAGTCCACCTGCCACGAAATTGGCGTCCGGCAAAGTATGCCGGTCGATGAAGCCCGCACAATAAATGTCGGCGTAGGTGGGCATCTGCACCCGCTGAGTGGGAAAATTGACGGACGTCAAAATTGTTCCGTCGGGCACGGACGCATCCGCCGGAGTGGGATCGGCCGCCGATTGGGCCCAGGCCGCAGACGCCGCCAACAGCACTAACAGTCCTATTTTCTTCATGTTACCTCCGAGAAAAGGCACGCGCGCCTCTCTCCAGCAAAATGCCATGGAAGCTAGGCTTCAGATGGAAGGTAACAAGGGGGTAGGGGAGGGTCAAGGTTACGAGGGTGTCAGACGGAGTGTGAATCAGGTTTTTTCACGCTATTTTGTGAAACGTTGTTGCATCTGGAATTCAGCCCCTGTAAGATTCGCGCCGGACCCTTTCATTCAAACCATTGATTTAAGATGATTTCTGCTGCCAAGAGTTATCCACCGCGTCTGCTGCCTCTGCGCATGCCTCGCGTTTGTGTCGCGGTCACCGCGCCAGATGCCGCCGAGCTGGTCGAAAAAGCCGACGCCCTGGTCCGCGATAACCCCTTCCTGGAGTTCAGGTTAGACTATATTTCCAAGCCCGGGCTGGCGTTTCCCAAGATCAAGCAGTTCATGGAAACCCACCCCGGCACGGTGGTGATCGCCACCTGCCGGCGCGTCGCCAGCGGAGGCAAGTTCCGCGGCTCCATCGCCTCTCAGCTCGACATACTCTCGAAGGCTTCCGCTCTAGGCTGCCAATTGGTCGACGTCGAGCTCCAGACCGCGTTGAAGTGCAAGCCGGCGCAATTGCAGAAGCTGCGCTCCCGTTCCGCGCTGATTCTTTCCTTTCACGACTTCCGGGGAACGAAGAAGCTCGACGAAACTCTGGAAAAAATGCGCGCCTTCCCCGCCGACTTCTACAAAGTGGTCAGCACGGCCCAGACTCTTTCGGACAATGTTTCGATGATCCAGTTCCTTGGGCACGAGGCCGACAAGCAATCTCTGATCGGCCTGTGCATGGGCGAACAGGGCATCATCAGCCGCGTGCTCGGAGTGCGCGCCGGCAGCGTCTTCACCTTCGCCGCCGTCAGCGCCGGAGAAGAAACCGCACCCGGCCAGGCCACCGCGCAGGAGCTGCGCAGCGTATACCGCATCGAGTCGGTCGACGCTGCAACCCGCGTCTACGGCGTTGCGGGAGATCCGGTCTCGCACTCACTTTCCCCTGCGATCATGAATGCGGCTTTCCGCCGCGAGAACGTCAACGCCGTCTATCTGGCGCTGCACGCCAAGACGCTCAAAGACCTGCTCAACTGCGTGCGCGAGATTCCCATCCACGGCCTCAGTATCACCATGCCGTACAAGGAAGCGATTCTTCCGTATCTCGACAACACCGACTCCCATACCACGAAGATCGGCGCATGCAACACGGTGGTCCGGGCCCAGGATGGCAAACTCTACGGCTTCAACACTGACACTTCCGGAGTGGTGCGCCCGCTCGAGCGCCGCCTGAGCACGCTGCAGGATGCGAAGATACTGGTACTCGGCGCGGGAGGCGCAGCCCGAGCCGCCGTTTTTGGTCTAAGAGAACGCGGAGCGGAGGTCTACATTCTGAACCGTAGCGCCGCCGCTGCGCAGAAGCTCGCGCGCCGAGCCCACGCTCGTTCCATCAAACGCGCAGATCTCAAAAAGTACGCCTTCGACGTGATTATCAACGCCACGCCTGTGGGCATGGGCAATACGCGCGAGACGCCGCTGCAGGAAAAAGAAATCAATGCCCGCTACGTCTTCGACATGATCTACGACCCGCCTGAAACCCAACTGCTGAAGCTGGCAAAACAGCGCGGCGCGCAAATCATCCCGGGGATCGAGATGTTCGTCCACCAAGCCGCGCGCCAGTTCGAAATCTGGACCGGCAAACCCGCCCCGCAGGATGACATGCTTCAGGTGGTGCTGCTGGCTATGCAGGAACGGGCTGTACGGGCGGCGGGAGCAGCAGCGAGGAAGAAGTAAGATCAATCAGCGAAGTTGTCATCCTGAAGGCCCGCGCCTTTTGCGGGCCGAAGGACCTCTGCACTCCCCTGCCGCGGCATCGAATTCGACATCCAGAAAACCTGCTGGCACTCTCATCACTGGAATTAATGGTTGGTCCTACGATGAGCCAGGAACGGAATTTCGACCATACTTATGACTTCCGTCCTCTCGACAAAAAACTCCTCAACCACGGTGTCAGGAGTCTGTCATGGGCCTGGGGATTTGCCTCGATGAACGCTATGAACCTATTACACGCATGATGTACAACTCCCCGGATGCAGACCTCGCAACCGTATTTGCAGTGTCCGTGATTGTGCTCCAAGACAACGACCGGCTGCTTCTTACATTCGCCGGGGTGTTCAATGTTGCGAGCGTGAAAGTAACAGTAATTGCTATCGTAGCCGCAGACTGGGCAGATGCCGTTCTGTTCAGCCAATAACTTATTCCGATAGCTCTTCCGCTCGGCAGCGGTCATGCAGTCCCCTTCTTGTCATCCCCCAGAAGCCAGGTGACCCCCACTCCTAGCACCTCGGCGAGGGCCTTGAGCTCATAGTCAAGGACATGGCGGAGGCCGTTTTCGATCTTGGCAATTGCCGCGCGGTCGAGCTGGATTCCACACCGAGCGAGCCTCCCTGAAAGCGCGTCCTGCGTTAGCGCTGGACTGCAACCTCGACGCGCTTTGGCCACGCGCCTACCAATAATGTTCTTCCGCGCGGGCTTTTTTTTCACATGGAGAGAGTACTTTGCGGGCTAGCTAGATGTGTTCTAAACTAGAACATCAGACCAAGAGGAAGCCTCATGGATATCGGGGCTGGCGCAGGGGCGGTCGCCCGGGTGGTGAGCCGAGACCTCGCCCGTTACCTGGCCGTCGAACAAAATCCGACGTCCGTGGCGGCTCTTAGAAAGGCTGGCGTTGCAGTCCTCTCGGCGACGTTTCCCTGCGAGGTTCCGGGGCGGCCATTCGACATGGTAGTGTCTTCGCACTCCATCCCCGAAGGATCCGTGGAGATGTACGAGCCGTTCCTCGCGCAGGCCTGGGCCGCCGTCAAACCGGGAGGCCTGTTCCTTGTGATCACCTTCAAAGGTCCGGTGGAGTCGCCCATTCGAAAGATGGCCGCGGAGATTCTGGACAGGCGGTACGGGGATGATCCCAGATATGCCGAGATGCTTCGCTTGCTGGGTAGTTACGGGACGGTCGCGATCTCGATAGTGACCAGCCACGTTCGCACGTTGAATTTTTCCGACCTGGAGGCGAGGTTTGGAGGATGGTTTTGGAAGTCCCAAGAACAGCGGGCGATTGTGCTTCCACGGCTGAGGGACGCGATGGATTCGAAGTTTCGCTCCTCCAGCGGTGAGTACGACGTAACCACCCCACATACGGTCATCGCGGTCAGACGGGCCGAGGCTTGACTGCAGCCTTGTGCGACAGTGGCCTGTTCCAATGGAACCACCATGTCGATTTGCGGGCGTAAAAACCACAAAGCCGGGCTGGTTGGCCCGGCTTCTCTTTCCGTGGAACTGGTTCGGCTCATCTTGTTTCGATCAGCCGAGTCAGAATGTCAAATTTCGTAAAATATGCTTTGCTGCCTCGTATCTCGCGTCGTCCCGCCGCGGGTTCACCGGCCCACGCCGCGCTCCTGTTACATCACCAGCGCGAGGTTCTCCAGTTCGTATTGCAGAACGGGCAGAGCGCACCCGGCCATCTCTACGCGACCGGCAGCATCCAGAGCCGCTTTGGGCGAAACTCCGTAACCGCGGCCCATCAGAAACACCTGCAGGAGTTCGGCGGCCTCGTAGGAGTCGATCATGCCGCCTTGCAGCAGATCGCTGCGCAACGCCGACAGCTCGGTTGCCGTGAATCTGTCTTTATCGTTATTGGCTTTTTCGTGCATCGACTTCTCAAACCTGGCTTCGTCAAACTTCTTTTCGTCAAACATGGCCGTCATCACCTCCGACTCCGACCTGAACCACGTGTGCCTATTAGACTCATCGGCAGCCACGTAAGTTGCATGCAATTTGGTTGCCGCAGCTGCCCTCTAGTTTCATATACGGAACAGAGGCCGCTTTAGATCCATTAACACTTGTGGATTTCGGAAGTTGCAGACAATCCCATCAACACCCTGCGCTCGCCAGTCCACTCGGGAGGCCGCAGCTGTCCCAAAATAGGACACATAGTGTCATTTTCGACGACGCAGTTCGGGAATCCGGAGCTTCGGGCAGTCCGGTTTTGCAAATCGTTTACAAAACATCCGGCAGAATTAGCTGTAACTCGCGGGGGCTACGATTCGATGGTTGCTTCGTCCACCAGCATGATGGGGATGTCGTCCTTCACTGCGTACACGCGGCGGCACTGGGTGCATTTCAGGCTCTCGGGGTTCTCCCGATATTCCAGCGCCTGTTTGCAGGCCGGACAAACCAGAATCTCCAGCAGATCCTTGGCGATCATGAGGATATTGTACGACTTTCGGACGGCCAGGCCGTTGCCAGGTTAAGACGATTTTGGCGGTTGGCAATTTTTTCGCGCGGACCTCGTCATTTGCGAGGAGAATTCTTCGGAGCTCCGGGAGGCTTCGACAGTGTAAGATTTTCTGGCCAGAACGTGTTTCTGGCTGAACCCGAACGCCGAACCTGAAACCTGAAGCCGGAGTCCGAATGTCCGCCAAAATCCTCGATGGCGCAAAGATCGCCAGCGACATCCGCCGGGAGGTCGCCACAGAAGTTGCGTCCATGGCTGCCGCGGGAATGCGTCCCGGCTTGGCCGTCGTCCTCGTCGGCCACAACCCGGCGTCGGAGATCTATGTGCGGGGCAAGGTCAAGGCCTGCGAAGAAGTTGGCATTTACAGCGAGCAGCACGCTCCGCCCGAAACCGCGACCACCGATGAACTGCTCGCTGTAGTGGAAGACTTAAACCGCCGCGACGAGATTGATGGCATTCTTGTGCAACTGCCGCTACCACCGCACGTGGACTCGAAGAAAGTGTTGATGGCAGTCGACCCCGCCAAAGATGTCGACGGCTTTCATCCGGTGAACGTCGGCTTTCTGTCGACGCAACGCCCCGGTCTGGTTCCCTGCACGCCGGCCGGAGTCATTGAAATTCTCAAGCGCAGCGATATTCCCATCGCTGGGAAGGAAGCCGTAGTCGTGGGCCGCAGTGACATCGTGGGCAAGCCCGTCGCCATGCTGCTGTTGAACGCCAACGCCACGGTCACTGTCTGCCATTCGAAAACCCACGACCTGCAGGCAGTTTGCCGCCGCGCCGACATTCTCGTAGCTGCCATCGGCCGGGCTGGAATGATCACCAGCGATTTTGTGAAACCGGGTGCGACGGTGATCGACGTCGGCATGAACAAAGTCACTGACCCTGAGGAATTTCGGCGGTTGTTCGGAAGTGGAGCGCCGGCGCGAGAGGCCGCGTTTCAGAAGAAGGGGTCGACGCTCGTCGGCGATGTGCATCCGGAAGTAGCCGAGGTCGCAGGCGCCCTCACTCCCGTGCCCGGCGGAGTCGGTCCGTTGACTATTGCCATGCTGATGCATAACACCGTGAAAGCCGCGAAGATGCGGAGAGGCAGTGGTCAGTGGTCAGTGGCCAGTGGCCGGTGACGAGCTCCGGCGCGGGAATTATTGTCTGCTTTCGCTCCGATTTCATGATGCACGAATTGTTCTACTGGCCACTGAACACTGACCACCGGCCTCTGAAACTATGCTGAAAGTCGGCCTTACGGGCGGCATCGCTTCGGGAAAATCGGTGGTGGGAGAGATGTTTATTGCGCTCGGCGCGCGTCTTGTCCAGGCGGACCGCATTGCCCATCAACTGATGCTGCCCGGGCAGCCCGTGTACAACGAGGTGGTGCGCCATTTCGGGGGAGGCATTCTCAATCCCGACCTCAGCGTGAATCGCAAGAGGCTGGCGGAGGCTGCCTTCGGCGCGCCTTCGTCCGCCGACCGGAGCCAATCGCCGACCGCGGGTCTTTCTTCAGGCATTCAATCCTCCCGGATTCAAGAGTTGAACCGCATCGTCCATCCCGCCGTGCTTCGCAGCCAGGAGGAGTGGATGGAAGAAATGGGACGGCAGGATCCCGACGTGATCGCCATTGTGGAAGCCGCGCTCATCATCGAGGCGGGCGCGGCCAAAACATTCGACCGGCTGGTCGTGGTTACGTGCAGCGACGAGCAGCGCATCGCGCGCTTCGCGGCACGCCAGAAACTGGAGCTCGACGACGCCCGCAAAGAAGTCGCCCGCCGCATGGCTGCGCAACTGCCCGAAGCGGAAAAAACAAAAGCCGCTGACTACGTCATCGACAACTCGGGATCACTTGACCAGACGCGGGAGCAGGTAAAGCAGGTGTGGGGAAAGCTGCGCGGCGATCTAAAGCTTTGAGGGCGGGGACCGGATCGGCGGTTTGCGCGAAGCCCAAGACGCTCAGAGAAATATCCGCGAGAATCAACGGGGACGCAATCTGCGGCGCGGGACATCTTTCAATCCAGGGATCGTGCCGCAGAGAGACGCCAATCTTCGGGAGCTTTCACGCTCGATGAGCGCCTTAAGAGCCTCGCGAATCAATGCCGTCTTTTCGGCGACGCCGGTGAACTCCTGGGCGATGCGGAGGAGTTCGTGGTCAAGTGTGACCGTGGCTCTCATAAGCACTGATTATGGCATCAAGTGATGCCAATGCCCATGCTTTACATTGAGCATGCGAGTCGTCCTTCTCAAATGATCGCTGGGGCCTCGCTCAAATCCTTCAGAGCTTTTTGTCCCTGAAACCATCTGAGCACAAAAAAAGCATGGATCCCGATCGCCCATATTGAAAAGGTAGCCATAAGGGCGATCATGTCGGCTCCATATAGGATCAGGCCCACCAGGAATGCCCACCGATGCCCAGCGCGTGCTGCGAATCCCAGCCCTACAACACCAATCATCCATGCTCCCACGATGCCGTCGTATGCGAGCGGGCGAGACTCAAGCAGAGGCCTGCCGTAAAGCCGGAGAATATCGAAGATGCCGATATTGACAAGAATGTTCAGCCGCAGGGGAGACAAACCGTCGAACAAGCCGCTAGCGAGGGCAGCTAAACCAGCCGCCCAGAAGAAGTATTTCGCGTCACTTTGGCTATCGTTGCGCAGGTCGGTCCGCCGCTGCTCCTCGGCCTCTTTGTATTCCTGGTCAGTCTTACCTGCGCCGACATTCAATGTCTGCATCACATCCACCGCGCTATTGATTGCGCAGTATATATGCAGACCGATGCGCGAGCTAGAGATTTCCGCCCCCCTTCCTTCGGGGCATGGAAGGCTATCGGCGCAGAAGCCGCAGGTCGCGAAAGTCGATTACCCCTTCAGAAACTTCCCCCCCTGCAGTTCCTCAAATGCCTGCCGGAGTTGTTCCTGCGTATTCATTACGATCGGCCCGTACCATGCCACCGGCTCTTCAAGAGGTTTTCCCGAAACCAGGAGGAATCGGATGCCATCTTCTCCCGCCTGCACCGTGACCTCATCGCCGCGATCGAAGAGAATGAGCGAGCGGTTATCAGCCTCGACGGGCGGCGCCGTATCCAGCCACTTCACCGCTTCGGTGGGCACGGCGAGCGGACCAGAAGCATTGCAGAACTTTCCGCTGCCGCCAAACACGTAGGCGAAAGCGTGCCGCGTCGTCTCCACCGGCAAGGTCTTTCGCTTGCCGGGAGCAACCGAAACATCCAGATAAATCGGATCGGCCGCAATGCCATCTACGGGGCCTTTCTTTCCCCAGAAACTTCCGCAGACCACGCGCACATGGGTGCCGTCGTCGTCTTTGATCTCGGGAATGTCGAGCGTCTTCACTTCCTGATAGCGGGGCGGAGTCATCTTGAGCGACGCCGGAAGATTCGCCCACAACTGGAAGCCATGCATGCGGCCCGATTGATCGCCCTTGGGCATCTCCTGATGAATGATGCCGCTGCCCGCCGTCATCCACTGCACGTCGCCGGCGGCGATGGCGCCACGGTTGCCCATGCTGTCGCCGTGCTCGACGGTTCCGGCAAGCACGTAAGTGATGGTCTCGATTCCGCGATGAGGATGCCACGGGAAGCCCGCCAGATAATCCTCGGGAACGTCGTTGCGGAAATCGTCGAGCAGAAGGAATGGGTCGGTCTCCTTTGTGTTGCCGAAACCAAATGCGCGGCGCAGGTGCACGCCAGCACCTTCGAGAGTGGGCTTCGATTTGATAACTCGCTTAACCGGACGAATCGACATACGAACCTCCATGGCGAAAATGGTTTGATGTCGGAGAGTGGCCGCCGGATGCGCGCCAGCTCGATTCGCGGCCTAGCGCGAATTCAAGCTGTGTATTTCCGCGATATAGCCACCGGGAAACTCGACGATCGCGCTCGTGCGGTCGGTCGCCTTGTAGGGCGCAGACAACACTTTCGCGCCCGTGGCTTTCGCCTTCTCCAGCGTGGCGCCGAGATCCTGCACCTGGTATCCGGTCAGCTCGTGACCGAAGGGATAAGGCAGGTGGCCATCCGTTACCAGGACTTGCATGTTACCGAACAGCGACGTGATTCGTATACGGCGGTAGGTTTCGCCGGGGCGTCCGATTTCGTCCGCGTCCGCGTGTTTGTCGTCGGCGACGACCTTCCCCTGAGCAAAGGCCACGAAGTCACGAACGAAGTTGTCGGCCTGGTCGGCCGAAACGTAGACCCGATTGTCAGGGATTGTTTCCAGCGGCGGACTCGTGGAGGGTTTGAAGTGCCAGTACAGTTGCATCTTTACGCCGCCCGGCCACTGAATCACGGAGTCCATTCCGATGGGGTCCTTGAACGGCTCTACCATCACTTCCGCTCCCGCCGCGCGAGCCGCGCGGATGGCCTGATCCATGTCGGTGACCAGATATCCCGTGCGCTCTTCGCCGAATGGAAACGGGACCGGCGTCTGGTAGGCGAAGACAGAAAGTCCCCCCACCGGAGTCGACACGTATTGCCACTCGGCGCTGCTCGGCACAGGCAGGACGTTTACCACGATCCGCTTGGACGGCTTGCCACCAAACGTGGCGACAACGCTATTCACGAACGCATCGAAGTCGCCGGGGGCGATATAGACGTGGGTCGAGTCGTATTGCGGCCCGACTGCGACAGTCCCACTGCCGGGCTGGGCTTTCACGGCGAATACGGAGAATGCAAGCAGGAGCAGTACCGCTGCAGATCGAACCGACATGAAGACCTCGGGTGGAAAGCTCTTTTGATGTCGACGCGAGGTGGGAGATGCAGAGGAAGGAAGGCTCATTGCGCCGGCCCGGTGCCGGAGGTATAGTGTCCTCGTCGAAATGCCCAGAGGTCCTCGGTGAGCACCCTCAAGTCTATCAGCGTAAGTCTGGTTCGCATCAGGCAGGCCCTGCTCGTGCATCCGGTGTTTACTCGGGGGACGGGTGTCCCGGTGGACGACCCCGCGTTTACGCGAGAGGTTGAGGAGTTGGATCGGATGAGCGAGCGGCTGGACATCCTGATCCGGAACGTCAGGAACCATCAGCAACTCGCATCGGCGCAAGAACAGGGCTTGTGGAACATAGCGCGCGAAAGGCGATATGCGCCGGCCTCTGCTGTCCGTCACCAGCAGGCGGAAGCAGAAAGCCTGATGCGGGCCGCGGCAGAGTTGCGCGAACTGCTGGATGAGTTGATGCGGCGCAATGGCATGGTCAGCGATGGCGACATCGCCGATAAAGTTGGAGAAATCATCAAACAATGGCATGAACGGGCGCACTCATTCACGCATGCCGGGCATGTCTCTAATCCGAATGCGCCTTCCTACTTGCCGGCTGGGCACTTCGAGGCTACTCCGGAGGCGGCGACAATTGCCGTATATGCCGCCTTGCGCGCCCTGGCTTATTTCCTGAAGAAGAGACAGAAGGGACGCGCCGCCTAGGAGGCCAGCCATTCTTTTCGGGTCGACGGCGCAGAAGTTCTTCATCGTCCCATCCCCGCATCATTCAAGAAAAACGTGAAAAGGATCGTAATCCACTTTCCGGAGAGTCAGTTGGTCTCCCGCGTGCCTCCCGACGGAACATTGTTTAGAATCGAACGTAGAATGAATGTGGGCCTTCTTGACGGGCTTGATTGCAAAATCCCGCACGGCTCTGAGGTTTGAATTTATGAAACTCATACGACCTGCACTTCTGGCGCTACTGATCGCCGGCGCTTTCTTTTACTTCACCACCTGGCGCTCGAATGCGAAACTCGCCGGCTCGAATTCCGCAGGCTGGTTCAGCCATCCCGCGCTGGTAGAGATTACCGAAGCCAGCGGGAACGAATCGCTCGACAGCGAAGAGCAGAACAATATCAGCGTTTATCGCAAGAATATTCCCTCGGTGGTGAACGTCACCTCGCGCGTCATGGCCTTCGATTTCTTTTACGGACTGATGCCTCAGGAAGGCCAGGGCTCGGGCTTTGTCATCGACAAAGAAGGTCACATCCTCACCAACTATCACGTCGTAAAAGACGCGCGCGAGGTGGAAGTGACCATGCACAATCGCCAGAAGTATAAGGCGACAGTGGTGGGTACGGATCCGCCGCACGATCTGGCGGTGATCCAGATCAAGGCGCACGATCTGGTTCCCGCGGTGCTTGGCGATTCCCGCGGCTTGCAGGTGGGGCAGAAGGTCTATGCCATCGGCAATCCGTTTGGGCTGGCCGGAACCATGACGCGCGGCATCGTGAGTTCGATCCGGCCGGTGCGCGAGCCCAACGGCGCGACCATTGACGACGCCATCCAGACCGACGCTGCCATCAATCCCGGCAACTCCGGCGGTCCGCTGATGAACTGGCATGGTGAAGTGATTGGCATCAACACTATGATTCTTTCAAGCGTCGGGCAGAACTCCGGCGTGGGCTTCGCCATTCCGATTAATACTGCGAAGGCTGTCCTAAATGATCTTATGACCGTCGGCCGAGTGCGCCGGCCGGCGCTGGGCGTGGTGACGATTCCGATTGGCCCGGAGCTGGCTGATGAAATGGGCCTGCCTGCAGATTATGGTCTTCTGATTCTGCAGGTCACGCCCGGCGGTTCGGCTGACCGTGCCGGATTGCGGGGCGGCACCGAGCGCGCGTATTTAGGCAACAACCTCATCATGCTGGGCGGCGATCTGATCGTTGCGGTTGACGGCGAGAAGATTGAGGACGAGCAGGACCTTTCGCAGATCATGAATAACCACCGCGCCGGAGACACGGTGAAGATTACGATCTATCGCAACAAGAAAAAATTGGACGTGACCGTGCCTCTGGGCGAAGCCAGAGAACAAGTCTGAGGAGCGAGTTTCTAATCGCCGCGCTTTCTGTTCGTGGGAAAAGCGTGTGGAAGTTTCTTTTCGCCGCAATCTTAGTCTTGGGAGCCTCGGCGCTTGGGGCGTCTCCCGCATTCGCGCAAGGTGGCCCTCCCATGCAGACGGATGATCCGGGTACGCCTGGCAATAATAATTGGGAGATCAACGTCGCCTATACCGTTGCCCGGACCAACGAATTCAACGCATACAGCGTGCCGATTCTCGACATCAACTACGGAGTCGGCCCCCGAATCCAGCTCAAGTACCAGGTTCCTTATTTATTTCAGAGCACGGACGGCGGTCCGCTGGAGAGCGGGTTGGGCAAGTCGCTCGCGGGAGTGAAGTGGCGCTTCTACCAGAACGACAAATACAAGCTGAATATCTCAACTTACCCGCAACTGGAGTTCAACAATCCCAACGATTCGGTGAAGCGGGGGCTGGCTGACCCCGGCACTCGCTTCCTGTTGCCGTTCGAGGTCACGAAAGTTGTTGGACCGCTCGAGTTGGACCTTGAACTTGGGACCTGGTTCTTGAAAGGCAACGGAGTCGACGGTCACGTGGTTGGTTTCGCCATGGGGCGCCAGACGACTAAATCGCTGGAGTTATTAGCCGAGGTGTACAAGCTCACTGACCGAGCGCCGGGGACCGAGTTCACAACCGACTACGGCTTTGGCGGCCGCTACGAATTTCGTAAGGGACTATTGTTTATTTTTGAGGCAGGCCACGGTTTCAGCGGTCCGCCGGGGCAGCAGCCGAGTTTTTTCGGATACTTCGGTTTGCAGTTTCAGATCGAGCACGGCAAGCTGGGAGACTAACCACCGAGAACCCGGGTACTCATGCGGCCGACTCGGCGAGAAAGTCTTCGATTTCATTCACCTCTTTGTCGTTGAGGCGCAGGTCGCCGGCGCGCATGACTCCCGCTGCCTGCCGGGCATTGCGGGCTCCCACGATGGCTCCGGTCACAGCGGGGTGGCGCAGCGTCCACGCAATTGCGATTTCGCCGATCGATCGGTTATGCCGCCGGGCTATTTCTCTCAAGCGCTCGACCAGTTCGAGATTGCGCGAGAGATTCGGTTCGGTAAAATCGGGATGCGTTTTGCGCCAGTCGTTCTGGGGCAATTTCTCGGCGCGCTCTCGGGTCATCGCTCCCGTAAGCAGACCGGAAGCCATCGGCGAATAAACGATCACTCCGATTCCTTCGCGCAAGCAGTAAGGCAGAATCTCCTCTTCGATTTCACGGTGCAAAAGTGAATACGGAGGTTGCACCGACGTTACCGGAGCGATGGCCCGGGCGCGACGTAATTGCTTTACGTTGAAGTTGGAGACCCCAATCCAGCGAACCTTGCCTTCCCGCTTCAGGTCGGCCATCGTGGACCATCCCTCTTCCAGAGCGGGCGAATCGGGATCGGGAGGCCAGTGGATCTGATAGAGATCGATGACATCGAGGGACAGACGGCGGAGGCTGTCTTCGACTTCGCGGCGAATCGAGTCGGAGCTCAGCACCTTCTGCACCTGGCCCTTGGAATCCCAGCGCAAGCCGCACTTGGTGAATACATAAGGCCGAGGCCCGGACCAGCTCTTGAGCGCGCGCCCCACGACTTCTTCGGAGTGTCCCAAGCCGTAGACTGCCGCGGTGTCGATCCAGTTGACGCCGAGTTCGAGGGCCTGATGGATGGCGGCGATGGAGTCGTTGTCATCTTGCGAACCCCAGGCAAACTGCCAGCCCGAGCCGCCGATGGCCCACGCTCCGTAACCTACAGGAGTAATCTGCAAATCGGAGTTGCCAAGTTTGCGGGTTTGCATTTCAAATCTCCTGGGACAGTTTAGGCTTTAGATTAGAGCAGCAGAAAACCCGTTGCACAAATCGATGCTATGAATACGGAAGCGATTCGCGAGTTTTGTCTGGCATTTCCGCAGGCGGCTGAAAACCTGCAGTGGGGCGACGATCTTTGCTTCAAGATCGGCGGGAAGATTTTTGCGATCATGGGCCTGGACAACCCGCGGCTCTGCTTCAAGTGCACACCCGACGTTTTTGCGGAGCTGATCGAGCGCGAGGACATTCATCCGGCGCCGTACGTTGGCCGCTACAAGTGGGTGATGCTGGATCGGTTGAATGCTGTGCCCTGGGACGAGTTGCGAGATCTGATCCGGCAGTCGTACGAGATGGTTGCGGCGAAGGCCCCGAAGAAGAAGTCTGCCAAGAAAAGTAAGGGACGCTCAAAGGCGGACGCTCGGAAAAGGGAGAAGTGAAATATGAGAGTGAAATTCGTGTCGAGAGTCCGCGGGCGGGGGCGCCCGCCCCACTTGAAGAACACGATTTGACTCTACCTGCGCGGTCGGCTAGCCTCAAGAGTCCGCCCATTCCTGGACACCTTCGAGCTTGATGCGATCCCGCCCTAAATTATTAATTCTGCTGCCGATGGCGGTTGCAGCCGCATGCTGGGTTCCCTGCGTCTCCGCCTCCACTGAGCCCGTGCACGCGCAGCACGGCATCGTGGTCAGCGCTAATGAGTTGGCTTCGCGGGCCGGAGTGGAAATCATGCAGGCGGGCGGCAATGCCGTAGATGCCGCGGTGGCAACGGGATTTGCGCTGGCGGTGGTGCATCCGGCGGCGGGCAATATTGGCGGCGGCGGATTCATGCTCATCCGCATGGCCAACGGCGACGCGCATTTTCTCGACTACCGTGAAAAAGCTCCGGCGGCAGCGAAGGCCGACATGTATCTGGATGCCCAGGGCAACGTGATTGAAGGCGCCAGCGAGTTTGGATACAAGGCGATCGGGGTGCCGGGGTCGGTTGCCGGCATGGTTTTCGCCGAGCAGAAGTACGGCAAGCTCACGCTCAAGCAAACGATGGCTCCGGCGATCCAGCTTGCGCGCGAAGGTTATGCGCTGACCTGGGCCGAGGCGCGCGATTTTCGGCGCGATAAATATCTGAGCCAGTTTCCCGAATCGCGGCGCATCTTTCAGCGCGATGGCAATTACTACCAGCCGGGCGAGATCTTCCGCCAGCCCGAACTGGCTCGGACCCTGGAGCGAATTGCCGCGAAGCCCGACGATTTTTATCACGGGATCCTGGCGCGGGAGCTGGCCGCCGCGATGCAAAAAGGCGGAGGGCTGATCACTGCCGAAGATCTTGCGAACTACGAAGTGAAAGAACGCGAGCCGGTTCGCGGGACCTACCGCGAATACGAAATCATCAGCGCGCCGCCGCCGTCTTCCGGAGGAACGGTTTTGATTGAAGCGCTGAATATTCTGGAAGGCTACGACTTGACCAGCATGGGAAGCCGCTCGGCCGAGTCGATTCATTACACGACGGAGGCCTTCAGGCGCGCGTTTTTTGATCGCGCGGAATTCATGGGTGATCCCGACTTCGCCAAGATTCCGGTCGCGCAGCTCATCGACAAGAAATATGCCGCGGCCTGGCGCGATTCGATCGATGCAAACCACGCCAGCCTGAGCAAAGACTTGAAACGTCCGGCGATTTTCACTGAGCTCGAACAATACGCGGCCTTCCATCCCCAGCCGGCGCCTTATCCCGAGGCGCCTCACACCACGCACTACTCTGTAATGGACGCGGACGGAAACGCTGTCGCTGTCACGACAACCATTAACAGCTGGTTCGGGTCGCGAGTTACGGCGGAGGGTTTGGGATTCCTGCTGAACGACGAGATGGATGACTTCTCCGCTAAGACCGGCGTGCCGAATTCCGACGGATTGATTCAGGGTTCGGCGAACGCCATAGGGCCGGGGAAGCGGCCGCTTTCGTCCATGACTCCGACTATTGTGGTGCATGACGGCAAGACGTTCCTCGTGCTCGGTTCGCCGGGCAGCTCGAAAATCATTACCACGGTGGCTAACGTCTTGATGGGCGTGATTGATTATGGAATGAATATTCAGGAGGCCGTGAATGCGCCGCGCTTTCATAATCAGTGGCTGCCGGATGTCTTGAACGTCGAGCGCTGGTTCTCGCCGGATACGGTGCAGGCTCTGCAAAAGATGGGATACAACGTGCAGATCGGGCTGCACCTGGGCGCACTTGAGTTCCCTTACTGGAGCGACGCCGAGTGCATCGCCATCAGCGCGAAGACCGGCGAGCGGTTGGGCGCGACCGACTACAGGGAGAACGGAAAGGCTGTGGGCTACTGATGGTGAGAGCGGTTTCAACCTACTTGTTCGTGAGGGAGCGGCTGCATCCGGGGATTCTGGACGGCCTGGCTCGCAACGGAGTGCAGGCGGTCGAGATTTTCGCAGCGCGGCAGCATCTCGATTATGCCAATCGCAAGGCTCATGTGAAAGAGATTGCCGAGTGGTTTCGCGGCAGCGGTGTGCCGCTGCATTCGGTGCATTCGCCGCTCTACGCCGATTACGAGTGGGGCCGCGCAGGCGCGCCGCCGGTGAATCTGGCATCCACCGATCGCACCGGACTGGTCGAGGCGATGGATGAAGTGAAACGCGCGCTGGAAATCGCCGAGCAGATTCCGTTTCGTTTTCTGGTGCAGCATCTGGGACTTCCGAATGAGAGTTTCAGCGACAAAAAGTTCGAATCGGCAATGACCTCGATCGAGCATCTGCGCGCATTTGCCAAACCCTTGGGCGTGCGTATTCTGCTGGAAAACATTCCCAACGAACTTTCCACGCCGGACAAGCTGGTGGAGATGATTCAGACCGCACACTTCGACGATGTGGGCATCTGCTTCGATTTCGGGCATGCCCACATGATGGGTTCCGTGCGCGAGGCTTTCGAGACGGTGCGGAAGCAGGTGTGCTCGACGCACGTTCACGACAACGCCAAGCTTCAGGATTCGCACCTGTGGCCGGGCCAGGGAACGATCGACTGGAAGGAAGCGATGGAACTGCTGCGCTCCGCGCCACAAAAACCGCCCCTGATGCTGGAATTGGCGGAGGATCCGAAGGTGAATCCGATGGAGAAGTTTGGGGAGACGTTCGAGAAACTGGAAGGAATTGGCGATTGAGCGATTGAGTCATCGAGTGATTTGATCCTCAATCGCCCAGTGACTCAATCGCTCAATGACTGAATTCACTATGTCTTCACCTGTAACGACGATTGCAGAAATCGGAAAGCACGAAGGTCAGTCCGTCACGCTGCGGGGCTGGCTTTACAACCTGCGTGAGAGCGGGAAGCTGCTGTTTCCGCAGTTTCGCGACGGCTCGGGCGTAATCCAGGGCGTGGTGCCGAAGAATGCCGTCACGCCGGAAGTGTTCGAGGCGATCAAGACGCTCACGCAGGAATCGAGCGTGATCGTCGAAGGCAAGGTGCGCGCCGACAAGCGCGCGCCCGGCGGCTATGAACTCGATGTGGCGAACGTGCATGTTGTGCAGCGCGTGCCGGAGTCCGATCCTTATCCCATTACACCGAAGGAGCACGGTACCGAGTTCCTGATGGAGCATCGGCATCTGTGGGTGCGCTCGCAACGGCAGGCGTCGATTCTGCGCGTGCGTGCGGAAATTATTAAGGCGGTACGCGACTTTTTCGATGACCGCGGATTCACGCTTACCGATCCGCCGATCCTCACTCCGGCGGCCTGCGAAGGCACGAGCACGCTTTTCCCCGTCGATTATTTCGAAGAGCAGGCATACCTCACGCAGTCGGGCCAGCTTTACATCGAGGCCACGGCGATGGCGCTGGGCAAGGTGTATTCGTTCGGTCCAACGTTTCGTGCGGAGAAGTCGAAGACGCGCCGTCACCTCACCGAATTCTGGATGGTGGAACCCGAAGTTGCCTATGCCGAGCTCGACGACCTGATGGATCTGGCCGAAGGGCTGATCAGTTTCGTCGTAAAGCGATGCCTGGAGCGGCGGCGCGTGGATCTGCAGGCGATTGGCCGCGATATCTCGAAGCTCGAAAAAATTGAGCCCCCTTTTCCGCGGATCAGTTACGACGACGCGGTAAAGAATCTGCAGGAAGGGCATGCCAAGGGCACGCTGGAGGCGAAGTTCGAATGGGGCGGCGACTTGGGTTCACCCGACGAAACTTATCTTTCGGCGCAGTTCGACAAGCCCGTGATGGTGCATCGGTATCCGGCGAAGGTGAAGGCGTTCTACATGGAGCCCGATCCGCAGCGGCCCGAGTTGGCGCTCTGTGTTGATGTGCTGGCGCCGGAAGGCTACGGAGAAATAATCGGCGGCTCGCAGCGCATGGCGTCGCACGAGTTGCTGGTGCAACGCATTCATGAACATGGGTTGCCCGAGGAAGCGTTCAAGTGGTATCTCGATTTGCGCAAGTACGGCAGCGTTCCGCACGGCGGCTTCGGCATGGGAATCGAGCGCGCCGTGGCCTGGATCTGCGGGCTTGAACACGTGCGCGAGACGATTCCGTTCCCGAGGATGCTGCATCGGCTTTACCCCTGAAGAATTGAGTCATTGGGGCGATTGAGTCATTGAGTGATTTGAAAATGCTGCACAGGCGGTTTTCAATCGCACAATCACCCGATCGCCCAATCGCAAAATCTTATGACAACCCTAAGCACCACAAACATTTCGCCCAAGAAGATTCGCGTGATCGGCGTGCCGCTGGATCTGGGCCAGTCGCGGCGGGGAGTCGATATGGGGCCCTCGGCGGTGCGCGTGGCAGGGCTTGAGGCGCGTCTGGAGGCGCTGGGGCACGAAGTGGAAGATGGCGGCAACGTTGCCGTGGCGATTCCTGAGCAGAAAAAAGAAGGCGATACCCACGCGAAGTACTTAAAGGAAATTACTGCGACTTGCACCAAGCATGCCGAGCTTGTGCTCAAGACGCTGGAAGCGGGAAAAATTCCGTTGGCGCTGGGCGGCGATCATTCCATGGCCGCGGGCACGGTGTCAGGAGTGGCGGAATTTTATCGGAGACAGAATCAGCGCATCGGCCTGATTTGGATCGATGCCCACACTGACATCAATACGCCCGAGAGTTCGCCGAGCGGGAATGTACACGGTATGCCCCTGGCGGCGCTCATGGGGCTCGGCCCGCCGGAACTCTCGAACATCTTTGATTTTTCTCCCAAGGTGAAGGCGGAGAACTGCGTGCTGGTGGGCGTGCGCGACATCGATGCGATTGAAAAGGAAAATGTGCGGCGTGCGGGCATTGGCGTTTTCACGATGCGCGACATCGACGAACGCGGCATGCGCACCGTGATGGAAGAAGCCCTGCGCATGGCTGGACGCGGCACCGCCGGCTATCACATTTCGCTCGACATGGACTGGATCGATCCCGAAGACGCGCCGGGGGTGGGCACTCCGGTGCGCGGAGGTGCGACTTATCGCGAAGCGCATCTCGCCATGGAAATCATTGCCGATCACGGACGCATGCTGAGCTTCGAAATTGTCGAAGTGAATCCCGTGATCGACGAACACAATCGCACTGCGGATCTGGCAGTCGAGTTGGCGCTATCGGCGTTTGGGAAGAAGATTCTGTAATGCCTATGAAAAAGCTTCGAGTCGGAATTCTTTTTGGCGGGCGCAGCGGCGAGCACGAAGTCTCGCTACTCTCGGCTGCATCTGTTCTGCAAGCCATCGATAAAAATAAGTACGAAGTCGTTCCCATTGGCATCACCAAAGACGGCCGCTGGCTGACCGCCGCGGATGCCGAGAATCTGCTGCAGGGCAAGCTTGTTCTTGAGGCGCGCCACTTGCGTGCCGGCGATCCTGAAATCACGCAACCGGCCGCGGTGCTGGCTCGCGGAGAATCAGTCGTGGTGCCGCCGGAGCCGGTGCACCGGCAGAGTGGGCTCGTGCCGTTTCAAACGGAGGCCGCGCTTACGCGGCGTGCCAGCGACCGCGCTATCAACGTCGATGTGATCTTTCCGGTGCTTCACGGAACTTTCGGAGAAGACGGAACGATTCAAGGGCTGCTCGAACTGGCCGACATCGCGTACGTGGGCGCGGGCGTACTCGGCTCGGCCGCAGGGATGGACAAGGACGTTATGAAGTCGTTGTTTACCGCCGCGGAACTTCCCATCGTGAAGCACGTCACAGTTCTGCGCAGCGCCTGGGAGAACGAGCCGAAGAAGGTGCAGAAATTCGTGGAGAGCAAACTGAAGTATCCCGTATTTGTGAAGCCCGCAAACCTGGGGTCCTCGGTCGGGATCAGCAAAGCGCATGGCCGCAAGGAACTCGGTCCGGCCATTGAGGAAGCTGCGAAGTTCGACCGCAAGATTGTCATCGAGCAAGGCGTCGGCGGCAAGAAGAACAAAGCACGCGAGATCGAGTGTTCGGTGCTTGGCAACGACGAACCTGGGGCTTCGATCCCCGGTGAGATTGTTCCCGTCAAGGAGTTCTACGACTACAACGCCAAGTATCTCGACGAAGGCTCCGAGCTGATCATTCCCGCGAAGCTCACGAAGGCAGAAACAAAGAAGGTCCAGGAGCTCGCCGTCGCTGCGTTCAAGGCTGTAGATTGCTCCGGCCTGGCGCGCGTCGATTTTCTGATGGAACCCGGCTCCGCAGGCAAGACGCGCAAGATCTATGTGAACGAGATCAATACCATGCCGGGCTTCACCGCGATCAGCATGTATCCCAAGCTGTGGGCCGCGTCGGGACTGGACTATGCGGACTTGATTGACAGACTAATCCAACTTGGGATCGAGCGCCACGCGGATAAGAAAAAGAATCAGTACTCGAGGTGAGGGATCCTTCGACTTCGCAATTGCTTCCGCTTCGCGAAAGCAATTGCTTCGCTCAGGATGACAGACTTAGGTGGATGGCGGAATTAAGAAAAGCCTATGGCGCTCCCGCCTTCTCCATGAAGCTTGCCTGATCGGCCTTCATCTTCTTCAATCCATACATCGGCAGGTAGACCATGTGGCCGGCTTCGTAGGTGGCGTAGGAAATATTGTCGCGATATTTCGGCGGCAAGTTGAGATGCTGAATCGTGTAGTTCGCCGCGAAATACGGCGTGGCCAGATCGTAATAGCCTTCCATGACCAAGATTTTCAAGTATGGATTCTTCACAATCGCCTGCCGCATCGCCGTAGCGGTGTCCGGAAAACCTTCGCCTGCGGATCCCCAGTCCCATTGGATGCCTGCGCTTTGCGCCCGCACGTCGTAGGGCGTGTCAGTCTTGTATCCGAGATCGGTTCGCAGGTAATTGTTGAACACGGAAGTGAACGGCGGCTGTGTGGCGGAGCCGGTTGGATCATAAAAGGGAGTGTCGAGAAGGCCGTTGGGGTCGGGTCCGGTGTAGCGGGCGTCCAGGCGCCCCACGCGCAGTTTCTGGTCGATCAGCAAATAGTGGGTGAACTTGCGGACGTTGATGCGCAGGTTGGCCTCGTCCACGACTTCTTTGCTGAGACCCGTAAAGCGGGCGAGTTGCTCGATGACTTTCTCGCGCTCCTCTGGGGTGAGTGCGTCTCCCTTGGCCAAAGCTTGAGCGTAGTCGCCGGATGCCCACTGCTCCGATTCTTGCCGCGCGCGGGTCAGGTCCTGCGCCAGATCGGGCGCGAGCTTGTGGTGATACGCGGCGATCATGGTGAATGAGGGAATCAGAAAAATGTAAGGCTCGTCGTTGGTGTTGTTCTCATCGAGGGTTTGGAAATTCAATACACTCGAAAGCAGAGTGATCCCGTTGAAAGAGATGCCGCGATCGGCGAGGTATCCGGCGATCCCGGCGGAACGCGTCGTGCCGTAGCTCTCCCCAAAGAGAAACAGCGGCGATGACCAGCGCTCATTGCGCGTTATGTACAGGCGTATGAACTCGCTGAAGGCCTCGATATCTCCCTTGACGCCCCAGAATTTCTTGAACATTTCCGGATCGGCGGCGCGGCTGAATCCGGTGCCGATGGCATCGATCAGCACAAGATCGCTCTTGTCGAGCAGCGTGTAGGGATTGTCCTCCATGCGGTAGGGCGCTGGCGGCATGAATCCGTCGGGCTGCAGCACGACGCGCTTGGGGCCGAGCGCTCCCATGTGCAACCAGATCGACGCCGAACCCGGGCCGCCGTTGAAGGCGAAGGTAAGCGGCCGCTTCGCGGCATCCTCATTGTCGAGCGTGTATGCGACGTAGAACATCTCGGCTTCGATCTTGCCATCGCCGCGTTTGATGGGAAGCCGTCCGGCAGTCGCCGTGTACTTCAGTAGCTTTCCGTCGACGGTGATCTGGTGATGCGTGGCGACCGGAGGCACGTCGGTCATGTCGAAGTGCTCTTCTTTGTCTTTTTCGGAAAAAGATTGGGGCGCCGGCTTCTGTTCGGAAGATGCTTCGGGCTTGGCCTGGCTCTCAGCCGGCTCGTTGGAAGCCTGCGCCGCCGGCTGCTTTTTCTGTGGTTGGGGCTTCGGCGTAGTGCTTTGTTGAGCCGAAGAAATGGCTGCCAGCAGGCAGGCCGCGGCGAACGTCAAGAAAAGTGGTCTCATGATTCCCTCTTAAGAAAATGTTCACTTCATGACTGGAGAGAATTCTACACCGGATGCACACAGCTCCTGCGGCGCCGCACCGCGCCAGATTGGCTTCGTTCGCTATCACGTCCGGTCAGCAGTAGCTGCAGATCGTGTATCATTCTGCCGAAGTAACACTCATGCCCGGGAATCGTCTGCAATATCTAAGCCCCAACGATTGGACCTTGATCAAGGCGAAATCAGTGAACCGCACTTTCAAGCTGGGCGAAGAAATCATCCAGCAGGGTGCGCTCTCCGAAAACATTTTCATCATTCGCAAAGGGGAAGCGTCCGTGGAATTGGCGGGGACGAATTCCCGGGCAATTTTGGCAACGCTCGCACCCGGCGACATCTGCGGCGAGATCGCCTTTCTGGAAAAAGGCAGGGCCACAGCTGCAGTGGTTGCCAAAGATGAGGAAGTCGTGGTGGACGAAATCAATGCGGGAGAGCTCCGGGAAATCTTCGAGGCATTTCCCCGGCTGGCCTCGCGTTTTTATCTCTCGGTGTCGCTGATCCTGGCGCAGCGGCTCAAAGATACTTCCCGGGAACTGGCGCGGGAAATGGCGCTGCGCGACCGGCGAAAGTAAGGGCGAATCATTCGATTGCTTTCGATTAAATTGCCTGTTGACGAACCCCAGACGGCTGTGTACGCTGGTTAAGACAGGTATGCCCTTCGGGGCAGACCAGAATTTCATGCAGAGTGGCTGAGGGACGAGCCCTGAGACGCCACGGCAACCGGATCGAGATCATATATCCCGACCGCCAGGTGCCAACTCCCGCCCGGAAACGGGGAACATGAGATTCGGATGCGAGCTTTGTAGTTATTTGCATTCGACCTCTTTTCCCATTTCCTGGAAAAAGAGGCCGTTCTGTTTTAGGGCACTTTTTCCCGGCTCGTCCTCGGCTATTCGCAGGTGCCTTATCCTTCGCGGTTTTTGAAGGGTGCGCTCCAAAGAAAGCGAGTAGCAAAATGGCTTACTACGAACTGCGCTGCCGGGAATGCGGACGAAGCTGGGGAAACCAGCCCCGCTCGATCTGCGACGAGTGCTTCTCTCCTCTCGAAATTGCTTACGACTACGACGCGGTCCGGGCCTCGCTGGCCGCGGGCTCGATTGACCGGCCGAAGTCGAGCCGGGAGCGCATCGCGCAACGTCCGCCAAACATGTGGCGCTATGCCGAGTTGCTGCCGCTGCCTGCGGGCTTTCAGCCTCGGCTGCCGGTCGGTTTCACGCCTCTGATTCAAGCGCCGCGCCTCGCCGAGCAATTGGTCGGCAGCCCATCGGACGCGAGATTTGCCGCGCAGAATCTCTACCTTAAGAATGACGCGGTCTGCCTGCCTACGCTCAGCTTTAAAGATCGCGTCGTCGCCGTGGCGCTGGCGCAAGCTATCGAGTTCGGGTTCGACACAGTTGCATGTTCCTCCACCGGGAACCTGGCCAATGCCGTGGCTGCGCATGCGGCGCGGCTTGGTTTGAAAGCCTGGATCTTCATTCCCTCCGATCTCGAGCCGGCGAAGGTTCTCGGCACGCAGGTCTTCGGCGCGAACGTTGTCCGCATCGCGGGTAACTACGATCAGGTGAACCGCCTGTGTTCGCAGATTGCCGAAGAGCGGCGCTGGGGCTTCGTCAACGTGAACCTGCGGCCCTACTACGCGGAAGGATCCAAGACTGTCGGGTTCGAAATTGCCGAACAACTGGGCTGGCGGCTGCCCGACAACGTCGTTTGCCCCATGGCGGGCGGGTCGCTGATTATCAAAATCAAGAAAGCGTTTGACGAGTTGATCAAGCTCGGTTTGGTCGAGGAGAAGCCGGTGAAGTTCTTCGGAGCGCAGGCTACCGGATGCTCACCGATTTCTACGGCGGTGAAGACGGGCAGCGCGGAGATCGATCCGCAGAAGCCGGCGACCATTGCGCGTTCGCTGGCCATCGGCAATCCGGCCGACGGTCACTACGCCATCAAGACCATCAAGCAGAGCGGCGGATGGAGCGAAGACGTGAGCGATCCTGAGATCGTCGATTCGATCCGGCTGCTGGCGGAAACCGAAGGCATCTTCACCGAGACTGCCGGCGGCGTGACTGTAGGCACGGCGGGCAAGCTTTATCGTCAGGACCGCATTCTGCCGGAGGAGACGACGGTGTTGTGTATCACCGGCAACGGCCTAAAGACGACCGACGTCCTCACCGGGGTTTACGAAGAGGAACGGCCGATCGCGCCCAAGCTGGCGGAGTTCGAAAGGTACCTGCAGGAGACCGACACGGTTGAAGTCACGAAAGAAGCCGCGGCTGTGGGAGCGTAGAGATCGGGTTGGTTTTGAAAGGGCGCGACTTTTAGTCGCGCCGTAAAGCCAAAATAATAGGAACAGCGCTTTTTAGCCGCTGGGGTGTCTTTAATGGCGATCACCGTACAGATTCCCACCGCGCTGCGGCGGCATACCGCCGGAGTAAGTTCAGTCGCGTGCTCGGCCTCCAACCTGCAGGAGCTTCTCTCCGCCCTCGACGAAAAGTTCCCGGAACTCAAGCCTCACTTGCGCGACGAAGCCGGACAGGTTCGCCGCTTCCTGAACATTTACGTGAATGAGGAAGACATCCGCTTCCTGGGTGGCCCCGCGTACGTTTTCAGCGACGGGGATGAAGTGATGCTGGTGCCTTCGATCGCTGGCGGAGCGAGATAGGAATCGAGTTCGCGCCGTCGCAAGACCTCCTCAGTGGCTGGGCGTTTCGACTCTGATAATTTGCTCTGTCCCGCCGGGCCCTGCGCTGCGCGTGGTCTGAGCTTGTCCGATTTCCGGACGCGCATCTGCATTCGGCTGCGCCGTGAAGGGCACGCCGTCATTGACCTGCGCGGCGTCCATGCGCAGCGTGCCGTTGTCGTTGAACACCAGTCCATAGAAGCGCAGCGTGCTGCCGGCGGCGAGCGGGAGCGTGTTGAGCATCTGTGTGCTGTTGTCAACGTAGACTTCGACCTGGCTCGGGTTGTTCTCCACTGTGGTTTGTCCCGGCTGTACCGCAAGCATGGGGAACAAATCATAAGGCGCGAGCGAAACCGTATAGTCTGTAAAACTGCCGCTCTGCGATATAGCCGTCACGGTGCCATTGACCGTCTGCGGCATGAGGGTCATCGTGGTGACGGCCGGGTAGGGTCCGTTAAAGGGCAACGTGGTTGTTGAAATATACACCTCTTGGCCTGGAACCATATTCGAGCCATTGAAGCTGGGCACGAAGGGCAAGCTCGCCAGGTTCGTAAGCTGGCCGGAGATCTGAAAGGCTGCACCGCCGTAGTTAAATGGCGCACCCTCGCCCGTTGGATAGCCCGGAATGCCAGCGCCTTGCATCTCGCGAGCGTGCATGAAAAACGTGGACACCGAGGGGGACACTTCCATCAGCGGGCCGCGAAACACGTATCCGGCAGAGGGATCCTGCACCGCAATCCGCGTCGCCAGCAGAGAACCATCGGATTGGATCGCGCCATCCATATTTACGAACGTGCCCGCCGTCAGGGCGGAAGCGCTGCTGATCCCCTGATACATTGTGTTGCTGTCGCCCTGAACGGAAACTGGCAGCCCTGACGCCGCAGGTACGTAGTTGGGTATCGACAACGTAAAACCGTTGCCTCCCGAGCTGACGGCTGTGACTTCTCCATCCATCCCCATCACTTTGCCGTTGGCCGAATTCGTCGGTGAGGCGGCCAGAGTGAGGGGCGTAAGAGCGAAGGTCGGCGCGGCCGAAAAGCCGTAGAATCCCTCGACGTTCACGCAGTCGCCTATGGTCGCCGACTGCGATACCAACAGGTCGAGCGAGAGCGTCATACTTGGGCCCGTCACGGTGAGAGGCGATGCGAAGTTCACAGTCGCCGTGGGAGGGAAGAGGGTGTAAGTGGCCGAACTCAGCGTCTGCTCTCCATCGAGTTGACCAAGGGCGATGCAAACGAAAGCGCCGCCGCCGATCGTCACGGTTGCGCTTGTATAGATGTCCTGGGGAATCGTCGCAGTCAACAGCGGTTGTGCCCCGCCGTTCAAATGCATGAATTCGGCGTCCAGCGGCGGTCCTGACGTAGGCAATGACGCCAGAGTAGCCGTCTTGCCCGACTGGCTGGTAAGGGTGATGCTTTGGAAGCCGATATCGAACTCCGGTAACTGATCGTTGGCCGTACTGGTCGCGACGAGCGCGACGGAGGTGTTACCACTGAACTGAGGAGTGGACGTACTACCACTGGAGCCGCAGCCGGTGGAGACGGCTATCGCAACGATGATCAGTCCCAAGGGAATGCCAAGTATCTGGCGGGGAGACAAGGAGGCCAAGCGCATAAAAACCCTCCGGCTGGCAGTGTGAGGACAAGAAGCTGCGTCTGAATCGCCCTTGCTGGGTGGGCCATATTCATGGCGCAGGATCGACAAACGAAGTATAGCGCGGAAATTATTAGCGGATTCATAGATTTGTCGCGCTTTGGTAAAAGTTCGTCACTAAACTCTGCTTGCGCAGGATCCGGCTCCGTGCGACAATCTAACTAACTGGTTAATTAATCCATGCCCAGGTCTATTCCACGGGAAGAGGTTCGGCGCCGGCGCGAGGAATTCCGCGATCTTCGCCGGCAATTGCGCCAGCACCGGCACGATCCCCATCGCATGGGCTCCCGCGGCCAGCCGGAGGAAAGCCGCGCCTCCATTCTGAATGCTGCAGCGCAGGAATTTGCCGAGCTCGGCATCGCCGGGGCCCGCACCGATGCCATTGCGCGCGCGGCGCGGGTCAACAAGGCCCTGCTCTATTACTACTTCAAGGATAAGGAGACACTCTACGGCGCCGTACTCGATCACGCCTTTTCCGGCATGAAGACGACGGTTTTTCGCGTGCTCGACAGCGACTTGCCGCCGCGAGAAAAGATTCTGGCCTACGTGGGCGCGTATTTCGATTTCATCGCCTCGAACCAGACTTACCCAAAGCTGATGCAGCGCGAGATGATGCGCGCGCGCGAGGGTCACTGGCTGCACATCGACCGGCTGGTCAAGACTTACTTTCAGCCGATCTACCGCCGGGTGGGCGAGCTTCTGCATAAAGGAATCGCGGAAGGAGAATTTCGCAAGGTGGACCCGGCCCATTTCGTTCCGTCGATGATTTCCATGATTGTTTTTTATTTCAGCAGCGCCCCGGTGATGCAGCGGATCGTTCACTTCAATCCACTCAGCCCGGAGCGGATCGCCGAACGCCGCGCCGCGGTTCTGGACTTTATTTCCGCGGCGCTGTTTCAGCCCTGCGCTGGCTTAGCGCCAGCCGTCCGCAAATCAGGAGTACGGAAATGAGTGCTCGCAACCGTTTTTTCATTCTTCTCGGCATCATCTTCGTGATCGCCGCGATCTATTATTTTTTCTCCGCCGACCATTCCAGAGACCTGGTCCTGATCGGCACCGTCGATTCGAACCAGGTGATTGTCAGCGCTCAGGTGGAAGGCCGCATCCAGAGGTTGCTCGTCGATGAAGGCACTCCGGTGAAGGCTGGAGACCTGATTGCCGTACTCGATCCTTCCGAGTTGCAGACGCAGGAAGCCGCAGCGGCCGCGAACATCACCAGCTTGCAGAATAAAGTTTCGGAAATGCAGCACACCGAAAAATCAACCTCAGGGTCGACTTCAAGCGATGTAGCTAACGCGCAGGCCAAGCTTTCTTCCGCCAAGGCGCAGCTCCTGCAGGCGAAAGCGACTCTCGATCGCACGGCGAGCGACAGCCGCCGCACCATCGAACTGGCAAAAGTTGGGGTAGCGTCGGATCAGGACCGGGTGCAGGCCGAGACCAACTTGCAAGCGGCGCAGGCGGCCGTACAAGCTCAGCAAGATTTGGTAAAGGCAGCGGAAGCCGATTTGAACTCGGCAACTGCGCGCACCCAGCAAGCCAACGCCGCAAAGAGCACAGTGCAATCGACCGAGGCTGATCTCAAAAATGCCATCGCACAGAAGAATCAGGCGGCCGTCCGGCTGGGTTACACCAATGTCTATGCTCCGGTCACCGGCACGGTTTCAGTACGCGCTGCGCGACAGGGAGAAGTGGTCAACATCGGCGCGCCGATCGTGACTATCGTCGATCTGACTGACACGTGGGTGCGAGCCGCCATTCCGGAAACCTACGCCGACCACATCGGCTACGGTGACGTGATGCGCATCCGCCTGCCGGGAGGAATGATTACTACCGGCAAAGTTTTTTTCAAAGGCGTGGAAGGCGACTTTGCCACGCAGCGCGACGTGAGCCGCCGCAAACGGGATATCAGGACCATCGTCCTGAAAGTCCGGCTGGACAATCCCAAAGGCGCATTCGTTCCCGGGATGACTGCGGAAGTTCTGGTTTCGCCGGAGCAGATGAAGGGCGAAGCCAATCCCCAGAGTGCGGCAGCAGCGGGGCAGCAGTGATGGCGGAAGTCATTGCTAGAGCGAACGGCGCTAAAGCCAACGGTGGGGACGCGCCCTATGCCATTGAGGTAGAGCACATCGTCAAGAAGTACGGCGACTTCACCGCCGTCGATAACATTTCGTTCAACGTGAAAGAAGGCGAGATTTTTGGCTTGCTGGGGCCGAATGGCGCCGGGAAGTCAACGCTGATCCGCATGATGACCACGCTGATTCCGATTACCGCGGGTATTGCTCGCATCGCCGGCCACGACGTTGCGAAAGAACCCGACGCTGCGCGGCGCGTGATCGGCGTGATCCCGCAGGCCCTGACCAGCGATCTGGACCTTACCGTGGACGAGAATCTGAACATCTACGCCAAACTCTACGACGTGCCCGCAAAAGAAAGGAAGCGCTCGATCGACGAGTTGTTGGGGCTGGTCGATCTGACCAAGTGGCGCGACGCGCAAACCAAGACGCTCTCCGGCGGCATGCGCCGACGCCTGGAGATTGCGCGCGGGCTGGTGCACCATCCCAAAATATTTTTCCTTGATGAGCCCACCACCGGATTGGACCCGGTTTCGCGTGTCGCCGTGTGGGAGATGCTGGGCAATATCAAGAGCCAGCGTCAGCTCACGATTTTGATTACGACCCATTACATGGACGAGGCTGACCGGCTCTGCGATCGCATTGCCATCGTGGATCACGGCAAGCTCGTCGCGCTCGACGCGCCGATGGCTCTGAAGGCCAGCGTGCCGGGATCGAATGTGATCGAAGTGCAGTTCGAAAATCCTCCCGACGATTGGGAGCAGCGGCTGCACACGCTCGACGAAGTCACTTCGGTGCAGCACGAGGGAGCGGGAATGTATCGAATTCTGACCGGCAACGGTTCCCGCACCACTACAGAACTGGTCGAGATGGCTGTCGAAGCTGGGGTTGCGGTGAAGTCGCTTTCGGTGCAGAACACTACATTGGACGATGTCTTCGTGCACTACACCGGACGTCAGCTCCGCGACGAACTGCAGAAAGCGTATGCCTTCACCATGCCGCAACGGCCGGGGTTGCAGCCATGATGCCTCGGGTACGTCAGCGCCGAGGGTTGAAGTTATGAATCGAATGATGGCAATTGTCGAGCGCGAAATGCGCAAGTTCTTTCGTTCGCCGGCGCTGATGCTGGCGTCGATGATTTTTCCGCTGGTGCAACTCGTCATTCTGGGCAACGCATTCGGCGGGAAGATTCGCGACGCCCGGCTCGCCGTCGTCGATGAGGATGGCGGAACTCAGGCCCTTCGAATTCGCGAAGCGTTCGATTCCGTCCGCGCCAACATTCGCACCTTCGTGCCCGTCTACTACGACAACGAGAAAAAAGCGATGGAAGACGTGCGCAACGGCAAGCTCGATGGCGCGATCATCATTCCGCCACAGTTCTCCCGCCGCGTCTATGAAGACAACCACCCGCAGGTCGCGCTGGTAGTGGACAACAGCGACAATTTCATGAGCGCCGCGCTGGAGTCGGAACTCACCGATCTGGTCACCTCTCTGAATCAGCCCACGGTTGAGCCGCGAATCCTGCAGCAGACCGCGCTCGAGATCGTAGAACTTTATCCTTACATCGAATACATGAAATATCTGCTGCCCGGCTCGCTCGCGCTGGCGATGTTCGTCTCCGTAATGATCGGCGGCGGGATGCTGTACATCGACGACAAAGCACGCGGCGTGCACGAAGGCTACCTGGTCACGCCGATCACCAAGCTCGAACTGGTTCTGGGGCTCAACCTGGCGGGCGCGATCAAGGCCGTGATGACGGGAGTGATCATCTGCGTCATCGGCTCGCTCATGGCGGGCGTAAACACGATTTTCAATCCAGTCACCATTCTCGGGCTGCTGGTGATGATTGTGCTCACGTCCCTCGCCTTCAACACCATGATGTTTCTGCTCATGGTGCGCATCGAAGACCCGCTGGTGCCGCGGGCCATGTTCGGCATTCTGAATACGCTGCTGTTCTTTCCCAGCGGCGCAATTTATCCGATCCAGGCGTTTCCGCCCTGGTTGCGAGGCATCGCCCGGGTCGATCCCTTCACCTACGCGGTTGACGGCTTTAAATGTCTGCTGTTAAAGGAGACGACGCTCGCGGCAGTCTGGGGCGACATGTTGTTTCTTTCGCTCTTCGCGGCCATCACGCTTGGGATCGCTATTCCGCTGTTCAAGCGCACGTTGTGAAGGGAAACGACGGATTGGGCGATTCGTTAAAATCGCGCCTTAGAGAAACATTCACTGCATGAAACTGAAATTGCCCGAGCGTCAGTTTAAGGCATATCTATTCGACTGCGACGGCACAGTCGCCGATTCGATGCCTCTTCACTACATAGCCTGGAAAAAGGCATTGGCAGAATGGAGCTGCGAATTTGATGAAGAGCTCTTCTATTCGTGGGGCGGCATGCCGGTGGCCGAGATCATCTCCACTCTAAACGAAAGGCACGGGCTGGCTATGCCCGTGGATGGCGTCTCCCGTCGAAAGGAGAATCTGTATTTCGAGCTGCTTCCTCAGCTCAAGGCCGTTCCTGAAGTCCTGGAACATATCGAGGCCGCGCACGGGCGGATTCCGTTTGCAGTCGTGTCGGGAAGCACCCGGGAGTCGGTGACTGCATCTTTGGCTTCGCTGCATCTTCTCGATCGATTCGATACATTGGTCTGCGCTGGAGATTACAAGGAGAGCAAACCTGATCCGGAAGCTTTTCGGCTGGCAGCCGCCCGGCTCGGAGTAGCGCCGGAGGCTTGTCTGGTGTTCGAAGACACGGAGATGGGCATTCAGGCTGCGAGGAGTGCGGGCATGGACTCGGTTAGAGTTCCTCCGCCGTGGGAAAGGCTTTCAGCGAAATCCACTCTTTGAGTCGCCGGCGAAAGGCTACTCCATGTCCGATCCTAATACCTGGTAGCGATACTTCTTCCCGTCCCAGAAGATGACGGAAGAGGTGGATTCGCCTTCGCCTCGCTCTTCCATGTAAATCCCGAGCACAGTCCTTTTCTTGAGCGCCAACCTTTTCACCGTAAGCGTCTTGAAGGGAAGGTTGATCAAGAGGAACTTCGGCTTCACTTTGTTGGAATGCCAGCCATCGGAACCCACGCCGTGAACGATCAGCAGAGAAATCCCCTTGCGGTCGGGTTCGTCGGAGTTAAAAGTAGAGGTGACTTTCACATTGCCGAAGCCCAAAAAGCTGTTATAAGGATCGGTCACGAGAAAGCCGTATTCCGCCTGGTCGGCCATTGGGTTCTTGCAACGGGCAGCGACTACAAGATCATCGACGCCGTCGCCGTCGAGGTCGCCAATAAACTGCGGCGGCCCGTCCATAAGGGTACAGTTGTCGCCAAATTCCTTGTGCACATATGCATCGGTAACTGCGGGATCAGGCGATTTCGCCGGAGCCGGCGGCGGAGGCAGTGGTTTCTTTGCGGCGGCCACTTGTACCGACGCGGCCGCGATTAAAAGGAGAACCAGAATATGGAGGCGAGGAGTTTTAGGGGACGACATACCCTCACTGTAGTCCCGTTATTTCCTTAAGGGGTATAGACAGAGAAGGTAACTCGTAACGGAAGTAACCTAACTTCGGAAGTGTTCCCACCCCCGGGGTTCGAATTCATACCCCACGCCGTTTCGGTTTCGCAGGAAAATCTTGCGTCCACGGGTGATGCATCCGATACGGGTAATGGGGATTCCCGCAATGCGTGATGGAATGCGCTTGCCGCGGGGCGCGGTAAAGAGCAGTTCATAGTCCTCCCCGCCATGCAAGGCAAATTGCAAATCGACCTCGTGGGAGGAGGGTTTGCCGACGCTGGCCCGGGGGATCGATTCGGCCTCGACTTCGGCTCCCACTCCGCTCTCTTCGCAGATATGAGCCAGATCGGTTGAAAGTCCGTCGCTGGTATCGATCATCGCGGAAGCCAGACCCTTCTCGCGCAAAATGCGGCCCAGCTCGATGCGCGGCTCAGGGAAGAAATGCCGGGGATATTCCCTGACATTCAGCTTCCGCTTGGACTTCTTACGCATCTCCTTCCGCATCTTCCAGACGGCTGCCGCCGAACCGCCAAGTTCTCCACTCACATAAATGCTCTCGCCGGGCCGAGCTTTCGAACGCAATATTGCCGTGCCCTTAGGGACGGCGCCCACGACGACAATGTCCGCTAGAATTCCATCGGGCGACTCCGCAGTGTCGCCGCCAGCCAGGGTTACGCCGTATCTCTCCGCAAGGCTGATCAGGCTGCGGGCGAAGCGGCCGACCCAACTCTGCGGCAGGTTTCGGGGCAGGGCGAGCGAGAGAAATGCCGCCACGGGCTCGCCTCCCATGGCCGCGATGTCGCTGAGACCTCGCGCCAGACACCGGTGGCCAACCGACTCCGGCGAATGCCAGTCGCGCCGGAAGTGGATCCCTTCCAGCGAGAAGTCCGTCGTCACCAGCGTGTCGTTTCCCGCACGTCGACCCCTTTCCCCGCCTCGGCCCCTGCCACGCGGCAAGAGTCGCAGCACGGCGCAATCGTCTCCAATCCCCGTCACAACGCCGGGATTCCCCCCAAGCCTTGCCACGTGGCGAATCCCGGCGATCAGTGCTTTTTCGGCCATGACCACGGCAACTACTATAAGCGAGCTCAAGCCACAGATGCGGTGTGCGTAACCAGGAACGAGGCCCGGGCACCTCGCATGGGCTACCCGGCACCTGTCGCTGCTGCCCCTCCGCTCCCGTAACCTGTTCTCCGATTACGTTCGATTACCCGGCCTTAAGTAACGCTTAATGTCCCGGCGGGTCGTTGACAGGGGGAACCCAGTTTGCTACCTTTTACCAGTCATTCACAAAACCTTTTGGAAGAGCAAGGCTGAATCAGCTAAGTTCTGCATTCCGTAGGAAGTGCAGATGAGGGATTTCAGCTTGAAACGTTAGGTTTCCGGTAGAAAAGGGGCGCGTCAAGAGCTTCCATTCCCAAGATGGGAAGCGTAGCCCAGCAGTCAGGTGGTCCGAACAGGCTTTCTGCAACCTCAGAACTTGGCCTGGAGTTCCGGACCTGACCATTCAAATTTTGAAGAAGGACGGCATTTGCGAAAGCGCTTCTACATTCTATTTGTGGCCCGCGGGGATGACGGGCAGTTGCGCAAGATCTCCATCCCGGTTCAATACCTGTATGTATTTGTAGTGGGCGCCGCCATCGGATTCCTCGCCCTCACCTTTATTGGCAGCTCGTATACGCGCATGCTGCTCAAGGTCTCGCAGTACAACGAACTGCGCACCGAAAAAGAGCAGCTTCGGGATCGTTATTCGCGGCTGGAAGAAGTCGCGAAAGAGCGCGACGTTCAGGTCGCTTCCCTGGGCTCGATTGCCAGTGAAGTTTCGGCGCTTTATGGATTGAAGGCGCAGCCCGCGCTGGTCACCGCCTCGCAACAGCAGATTCATGACGCGGACGTAAGTTCCTCGCTCGACCAGCTTGGCGCCCTGCGAACTTCCGCTCTCACTGGCGCGGCCGCGGTTGGCATTAGCCTGGGGATGACGCGCAACGCCACGACCGCCGACTGGTACCGCGCCAACTCCACTCCAAACCTTTGGCCGGTTGAGGGTCAGGTTACCGCCAGCTTCGGTGAGCGCATCGACCCGTTCAACGGAGAGGGCGCATTTCACAGCGGCGTGGATATTGGCAGCGCCTACGGCCACGCGATCATCGCACCCGCCGATGGCGTCATCATCTACGCTGATTTTCTGGGCGGCTACGGCAAGCTCATCATGATCGATCATGGCCACGGCATCTCGACCCGCTACGGCCATCTTTCCGGCTTCGCCGTCACGCCCGGACAGCAGATTCATCGCGGCGACACCATCGGCTACGTCGGCCTCAGCGGACGCTCCACCGGGCCGCATCTTCATTACGAAGTCCGCATCAACGACACTCCGGTCAACCCCTACAAATACCTCCGCATGACCGTCGCCCAAAGCGGCGGCTTCGAGACCGGAAGCTAGAAGCCAGTTCTCAGTTCTCAGTTCTCAGTTCTCAGTTCTCAGTTCTCAGTTCTCAGTTCTCAGTTCTCAGTTCTCAGTTCTCAGTTCTCAGTTCTCAGTTCTCAGTTCTCAGTTCTCAGTTCTCAGGCTTTGGGTGTCTCGGTCGCCTTTCTTCGTGTCCGTCGTGTCCCCTCAGAGCTCTTTTGTGGCCAAAGGCTTTGTCCGTCCCTAAGCTCTACGATGCCCTTGCACTATGTCCCCCCGCTAGGCTAGGTTCATGGGGTCGAAAAAAGAGGTTCTTACTCAGTTCTCAGGCAGGTGCGCGAGCCAGGGCTTTAACTGAGAACTGAGAACTGAGAACTGAGAACTGAGAACTGGGAACTGAGAACTGCACATGACCAGTTTTTTCCGCTCTGTACGCGAGGATGTTGCCGCCGTCTTCGAGTCCGACCCTGCCGCCCGCTCCTATTTCGAAGTCCTTCTCTTGTATCCAGGCCTGCACGCCGTGTGGTTCCATCACTTAAGCCGTTGGCTCTGGCGTCATCACATGCGCTTCCTTGCGAGATTCGTTTCGCAGGTAGCGCGAGTGCTCACCGGCATTGAGATTCATCCCGGCGCTGAGCTGGGACGCCGCCTCTTCATCGACCACGGCATGGGCACGGTGATTGGCGAGACCGCCATCGTCGGCGACGACGTCACGATCTACCAGGGAGTGACGCTCGGCGGGACTGGAAAAGAGAAAGGCAAGCGCCACCCCACCATCGGCAACAACGTGTCGATTGGTTCCGGCGCCAAGCTGCTCGGCAACATCACCATCGGCGACAATTGCCGCGTGGGCGCAGGCTCGGTCGTGCTGCGCAGCGTGCCGTCGAATTCCACGATCGTTGGCGTGCCCGGACACATTGTTCTTCGCGATGGCAAACGCGTTGTTATCACCGACCCCAAAGACATTCGCGATCCGCTCTCCGACGTAATCATCAAGCTGGCCGCGGAGATTCAAGAGCTGCGCGAGAAATTCCAGCAGCACAAGCACGCGACACTGGGCGCCGAGCCAGATCTCGACGAGGGGACATCAACGCCCACAATTTCTTCCCAAGAACTGTTTCAGGATGACTACCAGGATTATCAAATCTGAAGTGCAGGGGCTAGGGGTCAGGGGCTAGGGGCCAGCAGAAGCAGGTCTGCGGAGTGGTCTTTGGTTTTTCACTGGCCCCGACCCCTGACCCCTGACCCCCGCTTTACTGCCTCAACCCCATCCAGCTCTCCGACACGACCAGTGAATTCCCGGGATTATGCGGATCGTACTTTACTGACGTTGGCAGTCCCAGGCGGCAGGAGTGCAGGTTGATCCACTGGCGTAGGTAGGTAACGTCTTGCGAGCACTCATACGACACGCCCGCGACGTCATACTTGTAAATGAGCAGCACGGCCGCGTGATGGCCGTCGCTGACCGGCAGCTCCTGCACATCGATGACCGTGCCGTCCGTGATTCGCCCGATGCCGTCGAGCCAGGTACGGCGCTCGCGCTCCAACTCTGCCGGCCCCTTCGGCTTGCGCCGCAAAAGCGCGTAACAACCGAAAGCAAGAGCGCTGCCTGCGATCACCAGCGAATAAAGACGCAATGAATCCATAAACGGGGATGTGTGACGTTGTAGCCGCGATCCGCCAGCTACGTTTCGCTACCAGAATATGACGGAAGCCGCCGCAGAGGAAGTGGGTGGAGAGTTACCGAGGTGCCAGCCTGTGGAAAGGCAGTGGCCAGTGTTCAGCGGCTAGTAAGACGGGCGAGAGAAGTAGAAGTAAGAGAGATCCAGCATGCCTTCAATTTCGGCAATATTCGCGGGCAGTGTCTAGTTTTTCTGGTCACTGGTCACTGACCACTGCTTCACTTCTGTTTACAAACAAAGTCCCGGGCAATTTCGCCGAAGTCCCCCTCCGCCACCTGCCCGAACTGATCATCGCGGCGGGCTTTCTTGCTGACCACCAGCTTTCCGCCCCGGTCGCGCGAGTAGAACCACTCGGAGTTCGGAACAATGCTCGCCACACCGTTCGCCCCCGCGCCGCTCGAGCAGTTGAAACGGACCCTCGCCCTCAGTTCCACGAACGGCCCTCCCTGCGGCAGCTTGGTGGGCTCCTTGTATTCCACGCGCACCCAGGCCGTGCGCAGCCCGTTCCGCCGCGCCGTAACCGAGCTGACCAGAACCTGGTCGCCACCGGCAGTCGCGCCGATCGTCCGCCAGTCCGCCGCAGCCAGCGCAACCAGTCCCACCAACAGGACCGGTGCCAGCACCACGGCCAAAATAATAATGAGGCCCCTATTCATAGGGGATACACGCACGCCCATAAGCACGCCGCACACACTTTGGGCCAAAACCCGGTTTCTGTCAACTGCGCGGCCTGGTAAATCGGCCTAACCGAAAGTCTTGGACGGAACTCCCGCATCGTCTGATATTGTGGTCTGCTGCAAGGAGGTTCGGCTCCCCATGGAAACCCTTCACTGCACAACCACCCGCTCGGCGATCGGCCCGCTGTTTCTGGCAGCCTCGGCCCGGGGATTGGTCGCCCTGGAGTTCGACGCCAGATTGCCTGGGCAGCAATCGATCCGCCCCAACCCGCGCCATCTTCGCCAGGAGCAAGGCGGCGAGGAGCGAGGGGGATTAAAGTTCGAGGATGCCCCTTGCCTGATGCGGCCTTATGTGGGGGAACTCGAACAATACTTCGCCGGCAAGCGCCGCGAGTTTACCTTCCCGCTCGATCTTCGCGGCACGGATTTCCAGCTAGCTTGCTGGCGAGCGCTGCTCGCGATTCCCTACGGTGAGACGCGCAGCTACGCCGACATTGCCCGCGCGGTTGGCAAGCCGAACGCCTTTCGCGCCGTGGGCATGGCCAATAATCGAAATCCGGTCGCGATTGTCGTCCCCTGCCATCGCGTGATCGCCTCCGACGGCTCGCTCTGCGGCTACGGCGGCGGCCTCGACATAAAGCGCAAGCTGCTGGAGCTTGAAGGCGCGTTAAGCGGAACGCTCGCGGCGTAGATTTATTGGATTGTCATCCCGAGAGAGCGCGTTCTTTGCGCGAAACGAAGGATCTCGGCGAGTCGCGCGACGTGGCGCGTTTTTGGCGCCACAATAATCGCGCGTTTGATTCGCTTCCGTACAACATCACAACGCTTTGACCTCTTCCAACAGCTCCGCATCCACTCTTCGCAAGGCCGGCCTCTTCTACCTCGTCTTCGTGATGTTTTCCTACACCACCGGCGGCCCCTTCGGCCTCGAAGACATGGTCACCACCTCAGGCCCAGGCATGACGTTGATCTACCTGTTGGTCCTGCCGTTTTTCTGGTCCATTCCGGTCTCGCTGGTCTCGGCCGAGCTCACCACCGCCATGCCCGTGGAAGGCGGCTTCTATCGCTGGACCCGCGCGGCCTTCGGCGATTTCTGGGGATTTCTCGCCGGATGGTGGAACTGGTCGGCATCGTTTCTGCTGGGCGGAGCCTACGCCGTTCTCTTCACCGATTATCTCGTCTACTACTTTCCCGGAATTACCGGCTGGAAGCATTACCTAGTCTCGGTGGCGCTGATCGCTGCGATTACCTGGGTCAACGTGCGCGGCATTCAAATGGTGGGGCAGGTCGCGACCGCGCTTGAGATTTTTATTTTTGTTCCAGTGGCGACGCTGGTCGTGATCGCGCTCCTGCACTGGCATCACAATCCTTTTGTCCCGTTGATTCCGCCGCATCAGCCCACATTCAAGATCTTCGGCGTGGGATTGGCGCTGGGCCTGTGGCTTTATTCGGGGTACGAACAACTTTCGACGGTCGCCGAGGAAGTCGAGAACCCGCAACGGGCCTATCCGCTGGCGCTGGCGCTGGTGGTGCCGCTCTCGGTGGCGGCATATTTTCTCCCTACGCTCGCCGGATTAGCGTCAGCTGGCAAATGGCAGAATTGGCACACCGGCTTTTTCTCGGAAGCCGCGAAGATCATTGGCGGGACCTTATTCGGATACCCCTGGCTCGGGACCTGGATGACGCTGGCCGCGATGGTATGCAATATAGCTCTGCTGAACAGCACTGTTCTCACGGCCACGCGCATGCCCTTCGCCATGGCCGAAGACGGATACCTTCCCGCGGCGCTCACGCGCAGGCATTCGCGCTACGGCACGCCGTGGCTGGCGATCGTTCTGTCTGCGGCTATCTACGCGCTGCTGGCGTGGCAGAGCCTCGGCCAACTCATCTCGGTCTACATCTGGCTGCGCTCGGCCACGACCGTGCTCACTGTGCTGTCGGCATGGAAGCTGCGCCGCACGCGTCCGGAGATGCCGCGCGCATTCGTGATCCCTGGCGGGCGAGGCGGGCTGTTCTATGTAGTCGCTGCACCGGTGGTGATGGCCATCGTCGCGCTGCTGGGCAGCGACCGCTTCGCCGCAATCGGCGGGATGATCGCGATCGCGCTGGGACCAGTCGTGTACTTTGCTCTGCGCCGCGGGAGGTCCGAATAGCTTCCCCAACTTTGTCATCCTGAGGTCCGCGTCCTTTGCGGACCGAAGGACCTGTGCATTTCCCCACCGACTTCATGCGCCCTTGCGTTTTGCTCAGGGACAAGACGTTACAGTTGCGCCGGGTAAGCGTTAGATATACAATAAAAATGTATATCCAAGGAGGCCTATGCAGGTGTCGAAATGGGGAAACAGCCTTGCAATTCGCCTGCCTGCCGCGGTCGTCAAGGCGCTCGAACTTAAAGAAGGCGACGACATCGAGATTCGAGTCGCAGCCAAGCGCACGTTTGAGGTGAGCCGCGATCAGAGTCGCCAGCGTGCTCTGGAGAACCTGCGCAAGCTCCGTCGTCCTTTCCCTCCCGGATTCGTCTTCGACCGCGACGACATCTATGATCGGTAGCGCGTTCTTCGATACCAACGTTTTTGTGTACGCCGTAGTTCAAGATGATCCGCGCTCCCAGAAGGCGGAAGAATTAATTGCCGAAGGCGGAACGGTTAGCGTGCAGGTCTTAAACGAGTTCGCGGATGTCGTGCGGCGGAAGGCCAAGATGCCTTGGGACGAATTGCGGTTCGCCATAGAGAACATCAAGAGCCTCTGTCCCAACCCGCTCCCGGTCACGACTGACACCCACCAAGAAGCATTAGCAATCGCAGAGAAATATGGCTACAGAATCTATGACGCGCTCATCGTCGCCTCCGCCCTGGAAGCGAGATGCACGGTGTTGTACTCGGAGGATATGCAGGACGGGCAGGTCATCGATAAGACGCTGACGATTCGAAATCCGTTCCGGTGAGACTTCGCTACACCTCATTCGCACTCAGCCTGTGTTCTGGCGAGGAAGAGCCGAACAACATCCCCGCACTTTGTGTTGTCTCGAAGGCGCCTTCTGCAGGCATCGGAAGTATTTCCCGTATTCCTGACATCATCAAAGAGTATGATTCCGGCCCCGGCCAAGTTCGTGTCTCGGCAACCAAGCGAATCATACTGCTCCTTAACACTCAGGCGTTGCCAATAATTAGCCATGTGGGAGGGAAGTACACTGTGTTCGCGCGACAGTAGCCTGTCCGGATATTCCAGATGGAAGGTCGAGGCGATGAAACTGCACATATCCTTAGAGAAAGCTGATATTTCGTGTGCGCGGCTGCTAGGGACGGGAACAACGTAACGACAGTTATAGTTATATTCCTGTTTCCAATCCTTTATGGACTCACCAGCCGCGTCGTAAACCTCGAATATCGAAGCCTTGAAGCACTCATGATCCTTCGACGCCTTGAACGCATGAATAAATTGGGTGACTTCGTCGGCCTGTCCGGACCACGCGGTCTTGTATACAAATAGCGAGAGCGAGAGATTATCCCAACTCCAGCAGATGTCTCGTTTTCCGTGGATTTTGCTCCAAGGAAGAGCTTCCATCTAGCTCACCCGGTCCAAGATCTTGTACCACATTCCCGCGAACGGCAAGAACCACGGCTTACCGTTGTACAGTCCCAGCGGCGCGCCGGGGAACGGAATGCCTACGAATGGGTTCTCGGGCTTGCCTCCGGCAATCAGTTCCGCCATTTTCTGGCCTTGATACGTGGCCATGGCGACGCCGTGTCCGGCATAGCCGAGAGCGTAGTACACGCCATCGATCTGGCCGGCGTGGGGCATCATGTCGAAGGCGAAGTCGAGCGTGCCGCCCCAGACGTAGTCGATCTTGGCGTCGCGCAATTGAGGATAGACTTCGATCATGCCGCGGCGCAGAATTTCGGCGCTGCGGCGAATGGTCCGGTCGTTCTCGGGAAAGAATGCGGCGCGGCCTCCAAACAACATGCGGCGGTCAGGCGTGAGCCGGTAGTAGTAAAGATAATTCTTCGAATCGTAGATCATGCGGTTACGCGGGCTGAGTTCGTGGGCCAGAGCTTCAGGAAGGGTTTGGGTTGTAATAATGAAAGACCCGATCGGGATGATTTTCTTTTGCAGCGCAGGAGTGGCATTGCCGGTATAGCCGCTGGTCGCGACGAGAACTTCGCGCGCCCACAGCTCGCCGCGCGAAGTGACGATCTTCCAGCCTGCTTCACCCTGGCGGGATTCGCGCTGCAGGCCTTCGACACGAGTGTGCTCGAAAATCTCCGCGCCCGCTTTTGTTGCAGCACGGCCGAGTCCCGCCACATAGCGCGCGGGATTCAGCCCGGCGCTGACTTCGTCGACCATGCCGCCGTAATAAATCGTCGAGCCAATTTCTGAACTCAGTTCGCCGCGTTGTAAAACGCGCAGTTGGTGATTGAACTCGCGCGCAATCACTTCCGCCTGGCGCGCGTAGTCGTCGAAATGTTTCTGCTTGCAGGCGACTTCAAGATGGCCGCAGCGCGAAAAATCGCAGTCGATGGCTTCTTCGCCCACAATGCGTTCCACGCAATCGATGGTCTCGATCGATGCGGCATACATGCGCCGCGTGAGTTCGCGTCCATACTTGGAGATGAGTTGGTTCACGCCCAGCTTCATGCCAGTCAGCACCATGCCTCCGTTGCGCGAACTGGCTCCCCAGCCGATGGTCTCGCTTTCGAGCACGGCAACCTTCGCGCGGCGCTTGGCGAGGGCACGCGCGGCGGAAAGTCCTGTGAAGCCGGCGCCGATCACGGCGACATCCACACGATCGGGGAGTGGACGGGATTGAGGTTTCGGGAAATCGGTGGTGGTGAGCCAGTAGTTTTTTTCTTGTAACGCCATAGTCATTGTGAAAAAGCAGGTCCCTCCACTCGCTCGCTATCGCTTCGCTCCGGTCGGGATGACAGGCTTTGAAAGCTACAGCACGGCCGTTTCGTGAATCAGCCGGCCTTCGGCGAAGCGCGATAAGCCCAGCAACGATGCGTCGATCAAATCCGTCTTCCCCGTCAAGATCAAATCGCCGAGAATTTTTCCCGTCGCCGGAGCATGCATCACGCCGTGCCCGCTGAAACCGTTGGCCAGAAAAAAGCCGGGCGCATCCGGCGCCTCGCCCAGAATTGGGTGATGATCCGGAGTCATCTCATACAGCCCGGCCCACGCTCGTTTCGGATTCACCGGAAGATTGGCGAAGCACGGTACGCGATCGGCTGCGCGAGTCAGAATCTTCTCGACAAACGCCGGGTCGAAATCGGTCTTGAAGCCAAACGTTTCTTCAGGATCATTCCAGGCCAGGAGAAATCCGCGCGCTTCGGGGCGAAAGTGAAACCCGTTCGACATGTCGACGATCATGGGCGCGGTATGAGGAAATTCATCAAAGGGCTCTGTTGGTACTAACATCCTGCGCAGCGGTTCGACGGGTAAGTCGATGCCGACGAGCCGAGCTACGCCAGCCGCCCACGCTCCCGCGCAGTTTACGACTTTACGAGTGGCGATAGAGCCGCGCGTCGTCTCTACGGATGCGATGCCGCCCGCATCCCGCGCAAACCCAGTAACGATTGCGTTCTTCCACAATGCAGCCCCATGGTCCGTCGCCCAGGTCATGAATCCAGTCATAGCGCTGTAGGGGTCAACGAAGCCATCGCTGGAGCAAAAACTTCCGCCGACAATATCGTCGCCCCGCAGCTGCGGAAACATACTCCGAATCTCATCGCCTGCCAACAGGCGAACGTTTTTCAGTCCTAGACTTGTTTGCTGCGCATAGTTCGTTCGCAGGTAGGCCATGTGCGCGTCCGATGTCGCGCAGAATAAATAGCCTTGCGGCCGGTAATCGCACGGATACCCGAGCCGCTCCTCAAAGCTGGCATAGAAAGGAATTGAATAGAGCGACATCTGGATGCTGACCGGCGTGGAAAATTGCGCCCGCACCCCGCCCATGCTCTTTCCAGTCGACCCCTTGCCCTGCGCCGATTCGCGCTCGATGACCAGAACGTTGCGGCAGCCGTTCGCCGCAAGGTGGTAGGCGATGCTGGAGCCCACGATCCCTCCACCGACGATTACGACATCCGCAGTCTGCATATTTGTCGTCTGAGGCAGCGTTGAGGAATGACCCTGCATTCTAGCGCAGTGGTCAGTGGTCAGTGGCCAGTGGCCAGCAAGAGCAAAACTGCAGCGGTATGACTGGTAACTGGTCACTGACCACTGGCCACTGCCCCAATCACCTCGGTAACTTGCCGCGGTTACTGCGTCTCCCTAGTCTGGAATAGTATGTCCTTGCGCTGCCTCTTGTTCTCGTCCAATGAGGAGATGGTCCAGCCGATCTGGCAGGTGCTCACAGATCTCGGAATCGAGGGAGAGTACTGCCGAAACGCAGTGGATGCGGTCGAAAGAGTTACAACCCAGTTATTTCAAATCGTAATCACCGACTGGGAGGATCAGCCCGAGGCCGGGTTCCTGCTAAAGACGGCCCGCGATTTGAAGGCAGCTCACCGCCCGCTGACCCTTGCGATCGTAAGCGACAGTGCGAAATTACCGGAAGCCTTGCAGGCCGGCGCCAATTCAGTTCTGATGAAGCCGATTCGGATTGAACAGGTGCGCGACACAATGAGCACCGCGTGCGAACTGTTGCGATCCAAGGAACGACCAGCTGGGGAACGACCGGCTACGCCCGCATCAGCGGCGCCTTCTCCGCCGACTGCAAATCCAGCACGCGAGGCCACTAATACCGATACGGTCGCTTTGGCCGCCTCGGCGTCGGCGAGCGCGGCTGCGGCCCCAGCGTCCGTCCGCCAAGTCTTCGAGAAGAACTTCCGCGCCGGAGAATTCCTGCAATCGCCCGGTTCAGCGCCGGGAGCACAATTCGACACGGAATCTGAGGTTCAGAAGTCGCTGGACCAGGCCGCAGCCTCCGAAGTCGATGCGCTGACAGAACTCGAACCGACGGCCGCCGCAGTGCAGGACGCAGTCGCGGAACCAACCGAACCAGCGGAAACCCAGGAACCGCTTACCGGCTGGGCCGCGTTACAAGCCCGTCTGACGAAACGGGCTCCGGCACCAGCCGAGGATGCTCCTCCGACGAATGAGATGTTGTCCTACACAGAAACCACTTCCTATGCGGGACCCGCGCCGAATCCGGTTGCCGAGCAAAGCAAAGAGCCCGTGAAGAAGGAGTCCAAACAGGACGCCGAATCGGAAGCCGCCCTTTTTGCTTATATCTCGGGCGAAGCGAAGGAGAGTTCGCAACCGGAGGGAGAACCTCATTTCAAACGCGGCAAGAGCGGCAGATTGCTCTTCGCCGGCGTTCTGGCGCTTGCGGGCATAGTTCTGGTGGCCGTACCGCGCGCTCGCCAGAGCTCGGGGATGTTCTATCGGAATGCGGTGCGGGCGGGAAAAAGTTGGCTGAACCCAGCGCCGGCATCTTTGCCGCCAGCTGTCGTTCAGCATGACAGTTTCGGCCAGGCGGGTGACGAGTACAAGCTGCCGTCGGCTGCGAATATTCCGGACGCGGCCACCGATCCCTCGCAGATTCGTGTCGTTCCCGTGATCGATCCAACAGCTAAACCGGACAAGAATTCCGAGGCAAATGGCGCGCAGGTGCAATCGCCTGCCGCGAGCAGCCCCGCCGATCCAGCTCAGACGAATCAAGGTCAGACGAATCAGAGTCAAACTGCGCAAAACCCGAGCGCCCAGGCGCAAGTGGCCACAACAACGCCGAGCACGAGCAATGTGCCAGCGACAGGCAACGTGCCGGGAACCTCGGCTGAAGCAGCGCCGACAACCTCTTCGGCGCAGTCACAGCCAACTCCGCCAGCAGCGCAACCCACGCCTCCGCCATCGCACCCGGCCCCGGGTCCGGCGCAGCCCTCGCCCTCGCCGTCTGCCCCGGCGGGCGCGAGCAGTACGGACATCCCCTCGAGCTTGAAGTCGCAAATTGCATCCTCGACTCCCGACAGCAGCGGGACCATGCCGGCCGAGGCGGCGATGTCATCGATTGAACCCGTGCGTCTGCCGGAGAGTGCGGCTCGCCAACTTCTGGCCCAACCCGTTGACCCAGTCTATCCAGATGCCGCAAAAGCGGGTGGTTTGCGCGGCAGCGTAATCCTGCAGGTGCTTGTCGCACGGGATGGCACGGTGCAGGACGCGAAGTTTCTGCAAGGCTCGCTGGTGTTTGCGCGGGCAGCCATCGACGCTGTGAAGCAGTGGCGATTCAAACCTTATTCCATGAACGGCCACGCGGTATCGGTGCAGACTGTGATTTCGCTGAACTTCGCGCCGCCAGCCTAGAAGATTGATGACAAACCTCAGGCTCAAGCGTCTCAATTCCTGCCAGGCGCCCGACTCGCGCGAGGTTACCAGCGGCGTCAACCGGGTGCAGCCCGCTGACAAAAAGCTGCATCTAGACGGTATAATGAGCCAAGCACCCGGGAAGCGACTCCTTTCCAGAAAACGAAGAATTCGATGTCCATGAAAATTAAAGCTGCGATTCTGGTTTCATCTTTTGCCGTGTTGTTGTTTGTGGTAGTTGGTTCGCTGGGCGGCGTACACGCCTCGTCGAACGACGGCTCTTACCGGCAAATGCAGGTCTATAGCGAAGTATTGTCGCGCGTACAAAACGAGTACGTGGTCGATCCCGACATTCCCAAGGTGACGGATGGCGCTCTGCATGGCCTCGTGGAGTCCCTCGATGCGAATTCGAGCTACCTGACGCCTGCGGCCTACAAAGCCCTCAAGGCTCACAAAACGGAGGCCAAGGGCGAGATCGGGGCGACAGTCTCGAAGCGTTTCGGATATGCCGACGTGGTTTCGGTGCTGCCGGGATCGCCCGCGGATAAGGCCGGGATTGAAGATACTGACATCTTCGAATCGATTGAAGGCCAGAGCACACGGGACATGTCGCTGCCTGAGATTCGTGAGGCCCTGTCTGGGCCACCGGGCTCGACCGTGAATGTTTCCGTGGTGCGGGCGCGGCGGGCCGAGCCCCAGAAAATGGTGATCACACGGGACCTCGTAAGCATTCCACCCGTCAGCGACAAGTTGCTCGAGGACGGCATCGGCTACATAAAAGTGGATGCTCTTAACAAAGGCAAAGCGCAGGAAATTTCCGCAAAGATCAAATCTCTGGAGAAATCCGGAGCGAAGAAGCTGGTTCTCGATCTGCGCAACACTTCCGAAGGCGAAGAGAGCGAGGGCGTTGCCACCGCCAACCTCTTCCTGAATCACGGTACGATTACTTATCTGCAAGGGCAAAAGTTTCCGCGCGAGGCGTTCAACGCCGATCCGGCCAAGGCCGTGACTTCGCTTCCGGTCGCTGTACTGGTGAATAAGGGAACGGCTGGCCCAGCCGAGATTGTAGCGGCTGCGCTCCTCGAGAACGCCCGCGCTGATGTGGTGGGTGACAAGACCTTCGGCGACGGCTCCGTGCAAAAAACGATCGACCTGCCTGACGGAGGAGCTCTGATTCTCTCCGTAGCCGAGTACTATTCGCCCAGCGGGAAGGCAATTCAGGAAAACGCTGTGACCCCCAACGTGCTGGTGGCCGACGAAACCGACAACGTCATCTCCGACGACGACGAACAGGAACCCGCAGCCACAGAACCGGAAGCCAAGCCGAAGAGCATGCAGGACGATCAACTGAATAAAGCCATCGAAGTGCTGAAGAGCCGCTCCAGCTAAGCGTGGGTCGGCTTAGACTTTCATCGCGCACCGTAAGGTGCGCGATTTCTTTTGCGCTGCACATCTCCTGCATCGGCTCGGTCGATTTCCGGGACGGATAGCGCCCTGCTATTCTGAACTCATCTCGCAATGAAACCGCTCTATGAAGATCTTCCGCCGGTGGAGATTGCCGGGCGGAAGTTTGTAGGCCGCTTCTTGTTTGGCCTGCTGGTGCTGGTTTCCGCCCTGGTGGGCGCGACAGCCGGGCTGCTGCTGGTCTACACCACCGATTTACCTCAGGTGGAAGCGCTCGAAGCTTATCGCCCCAGTTCGATCACGGAGTTGTATGACGACCACGGCCGCGTGATCGGATCATTCGCACTGCAGCGCCGCGTCGTAGCGAGCTATGACGACTTTGCCCCAGTGCTGCGGGATGCTCTGATTTCGATTGAGGATAAAGATTTCTACCGGCATTCCGGCATCAACTTCTGGCGCATCGTAGGAGCGGCGTACCGTGACATTGAATCCGGTGGAAAGGTACAGGGCGCATCGACGTTGACCATGCAGTTGGCGCGCAACCTGTTTCTTTCGCCCGACCGCTCTTTCCATCGCAAAGTGCAGGAAGCTTTGCTCGCGATTCAGATCGAGCGCCGCTTCACCAAGCCGCAAATCTTCACCCTATATGCCAATCAGATTTTTCTGGGCCACGGAGTATACGGCTTCGAGGCGGCATCGGAATTTTATTTCAGCAAGCCGGCGCGAAAACTTGCGCTGCCGGAAGCCGCTCTGCTGGCGGGTTTGCCTAAGAGTCCGGCATACTATTCGCCTATCAATCACCCGGATCGGGCGGTGAAACGCCGGAACCTGGTGATCAACGCCATGCTCGAAGACGGCAAGATCACGGCGGCTCAAGCGGCAGACGCTCGGTCGGCGCCGTTAGTCTTGAACCTTCAGCACGATCCCAACTCGCTGGCTCCATACTTCGTCGAGGAAATTCGACGCTACCTTGAAAACAAATATGGAGCCGACCAGGTGCACGAAGGCGGGCTGAAGGTCTATACATCGCTCGACGTCGATCTGCAAAACGCCGCGAATCAGGCAGTGCTCGATGGCTTGGCGGCCTACGAACGACGCCATGGATGGAAGGGACACCTCGAGGATGTGGTCGCGGAAGGTATCCCGATCGATAAATACGAGCATCCGGACTGGGACGACGAACCCGAGGTGAATGGATACATCCATGCGCTGGTGACTTCCTCGGGAATTGGCATTGCAACGTTGAAGTTCGGGCGCTACGCGGCCGCTCTGGGACAAGCGGACGTGGCCTGGACGCAAGGCAAGATGCAGGATTTGTTGCGGCCCGGGGATATTTGTTACGTAAAAATTTTATCGCTGAACCCCAACGGCTCGGCTCGCGTGAGTCTTGAGCAGGATTCCGGAGCGCAAGGCGCGCTGCTGGCGATTGACAACGCAACCGGCGGCATCAAAGCGATGGTAGGAGGGCGCGACTTCAGCGAATCGAAATTCGATCGCGCGACTCAGGCCTTGCGTCAGGTGGGCTCGTCGTTCAAGCCGTATGTGTACACAACCGTGATCGACCAGGGTGGAAGCCCGAACGACACGATCTTGGACGAGCCGGTCACCTTCGAAACGGCCTCAGGACCATATTCGCCGCACAACTATGATGAAAAGTTTGAAGGCGTCATCACGCTGCGCCGCGCGCTGGCGCAATCACGCAACATTCCCGCACTGAAGTTGGCTAACAAAGTGGGGATGAAGAGCGTAATCGATTACGCCGAGCGTTTCGGAATCACCTCGCGGATGCCACCATACCTGCCCGTGGCGCTGGGCGCGGCGGAAATCACCTTAATGGAGCAGACCTCGGCGTACAGCGTGTTTCCGAACGACGGTGTGCGCGTCACGCCCCGTTACATCACCAAGGTGACCGACTACGAGGGTCGCGTGCTGGAGGAGGATTATCCCGATGTGAAGGACGTAATAAGCGCGCGCACAGCGCGTATCATGACTTCGATGCTGCGCGAAGTGGTACTGCACGGCACCGGAATCGCCGCGGCGAAAATGCCCTTCCCGGTTGCCGGCAAGACAGGCACCACCAACGATTTTACCGACGCCTGGTTCGTCGGCTTCTCGCCCTCGATGACTTGCGGAGTGTGGGTTGGATTCGACGAAAAAAAATCCCTGGGCGCCAAGGAAACCGGAGCGCACGCGGCGCTTCCGATCTGGATGAACTTCATGACCGCAGCCATGGCGGGAAAAGATCCCGGACAGTTTCAGCCGCCGCCAGATATGCCGATGCCTGTGGCGCAGAAAGTGAATACGCCAGACGCATCGCCGGGCGAGGATGAAACGCACTGATGGTCGAATCCGAGATCAACCATTAGACGTAACGATCCGAACTATTAACGATCCGAACTGTTAATGATCCGAACTGTTAATGATCCGAACTATTAATGATCCGAACTATTAATGATCCGAACTATAATTTCTATCCTGTCATGAAGCCTCTGTTCCGTTTTGCCATGATGGCTCTTACGCTGGTGTTTGTAGCCTTGGTGTCGGCGCTTACGGCAATGCGATTCGCCATTCACGGGCAGGTCGTCGAGGTGCCCGCGGTCGTCGGCCTCACACCATACGAGGCGGAGCGCGTGGTTGCCGGGCCGGGGCTGCAGCTCGATGTAGAGCGCCAGTATTACAGTCCGCAGATCCCTGAGGGCCGCATCATGACCCAGCTGCCTCTGCCTGGAGCTAAGGTGCGGAGGGGATGGCAAGTTCGAGTGGCGGAGAGCCTGGGCCCGCAACGCGTGGCGATTCCCGATGTGACCAAAGAGAGCGAGCGCGCGGCCGAATGGAACATCCAGCGCCGCGGAATCGAATTGGCTTCGACAGCGGAGATGCAGTTGCCCGGAACACCCGCCGATCAGGTGCTGGCGCAGAGTCCACCGGCGAATGCCAGCCAGGTGTCAGCGCCTAGGACCAGCTTGCTGGTTACGGTAGCATCCGATCCGTCGGCCTACGTGATGCCGAGCTTTGTGGGTCAACCGCTGGGCAGTGCAAGTCGCACGTTGCAGGATGCGGGATTCAAACTGGGGACCGTGAGCATGGCTCCGCCGGCAGAGAACACCGCGTTGCCCAACGCCGTTCCGTCCACTCCAGCTGCGCCGCCCCAGCCCTCCCCCGCCAGCGTCATCGTCGTGCAGACACCGCCCGCCGGGCAGAAGGTTCTGGCGGGCGCGGTGGTGAACTTCGAAGTACGCTGAGACCGCTCGGATTGTTGCTCTGTTGACATCCTGGTGGCTCTGACCGGGAGAAGCCTCGTATCAGGGCACGCCTTCAGGCGTGCCAGACGTGCGCTTTTGCGACATGCGCCTTCAAGGCGCTGCAGCTGAAGGCCATTCGTTTTCGACGGTATCGGCACAGCTGAAGCCACGCCCTGTACGAAGCCGTTCTCGAAAACGACGTGAGGGACGAACAACTTTCAAAGATTCAACAGAGCCAGATGGCTCTAGATTCTTTCCAGGATCGCAGCGAAGAAGCCATCACACGGCTGCACACCAGGCAGCGTACGGAGGTAGCGGCCGCGAGTGAGCGATGTTGGGTCTGCATAAATTAGCTCGCCCTCTCGCTGGAGCCGTTTGAGCTCGGCGACACAGTCGATTACCCGGAACGACCCATCTTCCGCCAGCGATTGCTCGATGACATCTTCGTTCTCTTCGCGCTCCAAAGAACAAGTGGAATAAATCAACCTGCCGCCGGCAGCAACTTGCGCCATGGCCGCGCGGAGGATCGAAATTTGTCGCGCTTGCAGGTCGCCCAAATCCTCAGGCGTAATCCGCCATTTGATTTCCGGGTTGCGAGCCAGAGTCCCTGTGCCTGAGCAGGGCACGTCGGCGAGAACGCCATCGAATTTTGCCGCAAAAGGGAGACCGCGCGCGTCGGCCGCGACCACGCGGATACTCCGCCCTCGCTGCTCATCGGCAAACCCGTGCGTGTCGAGCAGTTTTCGCATCAGACGCGCGCGGTGAGGATGAAGCTCAATCGCAGTAATGTTCGCGTTAGGATTCAGATCGGAGACTGCGAGCGTCTTCCCGCCGGGAGCCGCGCAGCAATCGAGAACGTTCGAGCCATGACCTAGAAGCGCCGCCACGAGTTGGGAGGCCTCGTCCTGAATGACGCAGAGGCCCGCACGAAAAGCGGCAGTTCCGGTGATGTCGCCGCGCTGAACGCGCCGCGCGGAGGCAAGCAAAACACCGGCAACAAGTTCGATTCCTTCACCTTTGAGTTGCTCTTCCGCTTCCGGATGGCGAAGGCGGATTGCGGTTACGGGAGCCGATTGATCATGCTGGCAAATACGAAGAGTCGAATCGATTCCGTAAGCCTGGGTCCAACGCTCGACCAGCCAGAGCGGATGAGCGCTGCTGGCAGCAACAGCCTGAACTGAACTCTCATCGATCGTTCGTTGAGGGATCCCTTCGCCCGGCGAAATGCGCGCTGAGAGCTTTCGCAGCACGGCATTGACGAACGAAGCCGCCGAACGTTTGCGAGCCCGCTTCACCAATTCAACGCTCTCGTGGAGGGCAGCCCGCACCGGAACGCGCGTGAGCCAGCCCAGTTGATAAACCGCGAGGCGGAGCGCGATGAGAACTTCGAGATCGAGTTTGGAAAGTGGCTGATCGGAGCTCTCGGCGATCTGCGAATCAAGCAGCGATCGCCAACGCAGAACACCCATTACCAGTTCGGTCGCCAGGGCGTGATCGAGTGTAGCAAGCCGCTGATAAGTCTGGGAGTGGAGAAGTTCCGATGCATAGGAAGATTCGCGCTCGATGCGAAGCAGGATATCGAACGCGGCGGCGCGGGCCGCAGAAACCGCCGGACGCAGGTCTCGGGACTTTGCCTTCACTGTGGCCAGTATGACGCAAGCAACTGGTGCGAAGTAGAAATTCGCGCCTCACGCGCCGAGTTTCTCGCTCGGCAGGGGACGATAGCCGCGAACAAAGTCAGCGGCGGAGCCGCGTTTCTTGCCTTCCAACTGCACTTCGAGAAGCTCGATTGCGGTACCGCGGCCACACCCTAAAAAAAGACGATCGCCTCCTGCCTTCAATTCCGCCGGTGGCAGCGTCAGATCCGTTAGGCCCGCTCGCCACACTTGTAGATTCTTGCCGCGAAATTTCGTATGTGCGCCGGGCCAGGGCTGAAATCCGCGCATGCGGTTCATGATCTCGTTCGCGGGTCGCGAAAAATCGATGAGCCCGTCTTCTTTGGTTAAGATCGGCGCGAGCGTGGCCTGCGTGTGATCTTGGGGACGTGGACGGACGGCGCCCGTCTGCAACCCGCGCAGAGTTTCGACAATCAGATCCGCTCCCAAACCAGCCAGCTCCGGCGCAAGCGTCTCCGCTGTGTCTGTGGGAGCAATCGGAATCTCTCGCTGGAACAGAATGTCGCCCGTGTCGAGGCCGGCATCGATCTTCATCGTAGTCACGCCGGTGATGGTCTCGCCCTGCGCGATGGCCCATTGAATCGGCGCCGCACCGCGATACTTCGGCAAAAGTGACGCGTGCAGGTTGATGTTTCCGAACGCGGGTCGATCAATCATCCATTGCGGAATGATGCGCCCATAACCGACAACGATGATCGCGTCTGGTTTGAGGTCGGTGAGCTGCGCGCGGAATTCATCGTTATTCTTGATGCGCTCGGGCTGCGCGATCGGCAACCCCAACTCTACGGCCCTTCGCTTCACCGGAGAAGGCACAAGTTCGAGGCCGCGTCCCTTGGGCCGATCCGGCTGCGTGACCACCAACCGTATATGGAACCCAGCCTCAGCCAGTCTGTCGAGCGTAGGCACGGCGAAGCCCGGCGTGCCGCAAAAAACGAGATTGAGGGATTGAGCCATTGAGCCATTGTGCGATTGACTGAATGAGCGGTTGCGCAAATCAAGTTTTGAGTGCTACCACGACCGATTCAGTCGCTCAATCACCAAATCACGCAATCGCTCAATGACCCAATTCTTCTACCATTCTCCCGCTTTGACCAGTTTGCGAATTTTGCGTTTGATCAAGTCGCGTTTGAGCGCGCTGATGTGGCTGATGTAGAGCTTGCCGTTCAAGTGATCGGTTTCGTGTTGAAAGGCACGGGCCAGCAGGTCGTCGGCGGTCTTCTCGAAAACCTTCCCTTCCAAATCCTGGGCGCGAATCGTAACCACTTTGGCGCGATTCACATTTTCGCGGAAGTCCGGAATGCTCAGGCACCCTTCGCTCTGCGCGTGGCGGCCTTCTTTGTGAATAATCTCGGGGTTGATGAGGACGAGCTGGGCGTCGGGATCCTCTTTGAAAGTAACGTCCACGACCGCAATGCGGCGCGAGATGCCGATCTGCGGGGCTGCCAGGCCCACGCCGCGCGCCGCATACATCGACTCAAACATCTCCTCGACCAGCTTCTTCAACTCCTCGTCGAAAACCGTAACTTTCTCGGCTGGCTTCTCGAGGACGGGATTTCCGAGTTTCACGATGGGATGGATCATTATTTATTTAGATTCGACTTATTTAGATCACTAACTTGGATCATCAATAGTTTTTCAGCTGTACGCAGTATCCCTGAAAATTGCGCAGGGTTTCACCCATAGAATCGCCGCCGAATTTTTCGAGAGCGCACCGAGCCAGAGTAAGTGCGACCATAGCCTCGGCTGCGACTCCCGCGGCCGGAACCACGCAAACGTCGGAGCGCTCATACGCGGCGCTGACCGGTTGGCGCGTAGCGAAATCGACCGACTTCAGCGGACGGCGCAAAGTGGAGATGGGCTTCAAGTAGCCGCGCACCCGAATCTCTTCGCCATTCGAAACCCCGCCCTCGATTCCACCAGCATTGTTGCGAGTGCGCGTGAACCCGCTGGCGCTTCCCGCACCACCGTAGCCGATTTCATCGTGCACGGCCGAGCCCGGTGATGCGGCGGCGGTCACCCCGGATCCGATCTCAACCGCCTTCACCGCCTGCAACGACATCACTGCGGCGGCCAGCAACGCGTCGAGGCGCTCGTCCCACTGCGCGTAAGTGCCAAGGCCGGGCGGAACATTGTGAGCCACCACCTCAAATACTCCGCCCACGGAGTCGCCGGTCTTGAGAACCTTGTCGACTTCGCCCTTCATGCGTTGCTCGATTTCCGCGTCGGCGCAATTCAGCAGGATTTCTTCGTGGGCCTGCAGAGCCTTGATTTTCTCCCAGGGGACTTCCAGTTGGGTGCCAACCGCGCCCACCGCGACCACGTGGCTGAGAACTTCGATACCGAGTTCCCGCAGAAAACTCTTGGCGAGGGCTCCGATGGCGACGCGTGCCGCCGATTCGCGCGCCGAGGCTCGCTCCAGAACATAACGCGCCTCAGGAAAGTTGTATTTCAGTGCGCCCGCCAGGTCGGCGTGCCCGGGCCGCGGAGACGCCACACGCTTGTGGAGGGCAGGTTCGCCTTCGCCGACCGGCAATGACTCCTGCCAGTTTTTCCAATCCCGGTTTTCGAGCTGCACGGAAATCGGCGAGCCAATCGTCATGCCGTGACGAACCCCAGAGAGAATGTGAGCCGTATCCCGCTCGATCTTCATGCGTCCGCCGCGGCCATAACCCTGCTGCCGCCGCCACAATTCACGGTCCAGAAAGGCTTGATCCACTTTGAGCCCCGCAGGCAGGCCCGAAAGAAATGCGACCAGGGCCTCGCCGTGAGATTCTCCGGCCGTGAAGTAGCGCAGCATAAGTGCTCGATTTTACCTGATACAGCCTCTCTTCTGGAGGCTCAACGAACAGTTTATGAGGCTGGGCATGCGTAAGAATCGCATGAAAACATCACGTTGGCCGATTTTTCCTCTGCGTTGAGGCGCAAATGATTGCTACAATAGCTGGGCATTCGAATTACGAATGACATCCGACCAGCCGTCGCGCGTCATTTTGCAAACTCTCTGGCCAAATTAAGGAGAAACTGTGTGCCCCCACGCACAGATTTAAGGGAAATAATTTTCTCCAGCAGGAAGATTCGCTGCGTGCTCGCACACGACCATGTCCTGCTGCGGCAGGGTCTGCGGCGTTTGTTGGAAGACGAGGCCGATATCGCCGTGGTTGGCGAAGCCACCAACGCCGCGGAATGTTTGCGAAAAATCTATGAGTTAAGGCCTGATGTCGTCGTCGCGGATGTTGCAACCTTCGGTCTCCCGGCTCCGGAAGTAGAGCGTCTGGTGGCGCGTGAATCGCCCCAGACCAAAATTGTTTTCTTGAACGCGCAGGAAAAAGCCTACTCCCAACCCGTCTTGGAGAACTCAACTTTAGGCTGCACCGTGCGGCAAACATCCGCTCAGGAACTGGCGGAGATCGTCCGAAACTCCTGCCGCGCCGACGCAACCAACCAGGCCTCATCGTTGCCGTTGCGACGCGACCGCCAGCTCCGCGCTGAAGCCCCGTTTCCTCCGGAACGCGTTCTCACGGCCCGTGAGCAGGAAGTATTGAAACTGCTGGCGGAAGGAAAGACGGTGCGCGCGGCGGCGACGGTCTTGGGGTTAAGCAGCAAAACCGTCGATGCGCATAAGTTCAATCTGATGCGCAAGCTGGGCATTCACAACAAGGCGGAACTCGTCATGTGGGCGATTCAGAGGCGAGTTGTGAAGATTCCCGCCAACTTCTAGGGAACGATAGTCACGCCTGTACACAAGCGGCGGCCAGCTCCGCCAGGCTCGAAACCCTCAAGTCCGGATTTCCTTCCGCTGATTTCACAGCGCCCACTCCGCTCCGCGCCGATGGCCGGTTGACCCAAACTGTAGCCATGCCCAGCGACTGTGCCGGGATCACGTCGTGATACAGGCTCTGTCCAACGTGCAGCACGCGGTGGGCGGGAGCGCTGATGCGGCTTAATGCCAGCTCGAAAATCTTCAGCGACGGCTTATACGCCTTTGCCTGTTGTGCCGTGATGATCTGGTCGAATTCCACTCCAAGCTGAGGCCGCGTGGCGGCGAAAAGGTCGTCGTCCACGTTGGAGATGATGGCCAGGCGGAAACGGCTCCGGAGTTGGCGAAGCGCGTCGGCCGTATCAGGCCAAGGCTTCCATTCCTGTAACGACTCCGGCAGCGAGTTGACTTCCCGGTCCGAGGGAGCGAACCCAAAATGTTCGCCGAACCGCCGCACGACATTCCGAAGAACTGCGCGATAACTGCGATATTCCCCCTGCTCGGCCTCGGCTTCGAAATCGCCGTAGAGTCGCAAAATCGTCGCATCGTCCGTGTCCCTGCCGTGAGTCGCAAGGATGCGGTGCAGGCAACGCAGAATGCCCTCCTCCCAATTGATGAGGGTGCCATAGCAATCGAAGGTGAGGATTTCGAATCGGCTGAAGTCGAGCATGGAAAATAGATTGTTCCGGCAGTAAGGCTAACGTTCAAAGCCGGGAAGAGTTGGCGTTGCCTCTCGCAACTCTACGCTGCTTTCCGCCTCAGTTTCCGCGGTGGTGGCGGAATCCTCCGGAGCTGCCGAAGCTTTGGGCGCAAGAAACTTGGCGCTGTTCAGCAGCGGGCGCCCCAGCGATGCGTTGTAGCTCGTCCAGGGACTCTCCATGTCGGCCTCGCGCTCAAACTGGGCACGCATCGCCTCCATCTTCGAGTCCAGATCGTCCATGTAATGCAGCAGCAGCGCCTCCGGGAACATCGGCAATTTCGGAGACCCGAACTCATACTCGCCATGATGGCTGATGATGAGGTGCTCGACCAGGGTCTTGAGTTCGTCGGGAAACCCCGGCACCAGAGCGAGTTTTGCCTGCAACATCTCCAGTTCAATGATCATGTGCCCGAGAAGCTGGCCCCGCGTGGTGTAGGAGAACGACCGGTTGTAGGCAAGCTCGTGAATCTTGCCGATATCGTGCAGGAATGCGCCCGTCAGCAGCAAATCGCGGTTCACCTGAGGATAGTTTCTGCTCACCAGATCGCACGAGCGGCAAAGCGAAACCACATGGTCGAGCAAGCCGCCGATATAGGCGTGATGCAGCGTCTTGGCAGCCGGAGCATTGCGGTACGCGGCCGAAATTTCCGGGTCAGACATGAAGGCCTGCACCAGCGCCTTGAGATGCGGATTCTGAAACGAAGCGACAAAAGCCGTCAGCGCCTGCCACAGCTCGTCAACATTCTTGGTGGTCTTCGGAAGATAGTCGGAGAATTCGATCTCCGATTCGCCCAGCTTGCGCAGCTTGTGGATCGTGAGCTGGAATCGGTTCTTGTACTTGTTGACCAGGCCCTTGATCTTTAAGAAGTCGTCCTGCTCGAAGGCGTTGAGCACTTCGTCGACGTTGTCCCACATCTTGGCTTCGAGTTGCCCGCTGCGGTCGCCGAGGGTGAGAGCGAGATAAGGTTCGCCGGTTTTCTTGGGCTTGATCTGCTTGCTCACCACCACAAAGCTGGCGGTGATGATCTTGTTCTCTTGCCGGCTGCAATCGGAGATATAAAAATCCTTCATTCTCCTCATCAGTGTAAATCAGAAAGCATCAGGGCACGGGAAATACAAGGTGGGAGCACTGATCTATCGGATCAGTACCAAGGCGGATAGCTTTGAGGCTGAAATAGATCAGTACCAAGACGGGAGCAGCCTTGCAGGCTGCTGAAAAACTCACGATTCGTATCAGGTCACGATTCGTATCACGCACGATTCGTATCACTCACGATTCGTATCAGGGCATCGCTTCAGCGATGCCGCAAGCGCCGTAGCATCAGTGCCGGCTTCAGCCGCTGCGGGCGGCTATCGAAAAGAAGACTAGTTTTTCAGCAAACTGCTAGCAAAACCGGAACGCACCGCTCTGTATGTATCTTCTAAAGGATGCCGAGTTTCTTTTTCTTCTTTCCCTTTTTGCTGTCGCCCGACTTCACGCTGGTCTCAATCGGCTTGGTCTCGTTCGGACTTTCGCCGGAATCGATAAAACCCGACTTGATGTCAATATAGGCATCCTCGCGCAGCTTCGTCAGATAGGCGCGCAGCGCCGGCTGCAGCTTGTCGTACATCAGCGCGTCATTGACTCGAGGCTCAACGTCTTTCAGCGTTGGAATGCCCGCCATCTGGTGGTTGGTCACTTTCAGGATCACGTAGCCCTGCTTGGTGCGGATCACGTCCGTCACTTCGCCCGACTTCATGGCGAATGTCCTGTCTTCGAGCTCCTTGGCCAGAGTACCGCGTTTGAACACTCCAAGATCGCCGCCCTGCGCGGCCGTGGGGCCGTCCGAATTCTTCTTGGCTACATCTTCAAAACTGGTTCCCGCTTTAATCTGCTTGAGCAAATCGTCGGCCTTCGTCTCTGCCGCCGCCAGCGCCGCGGCATCCGCAGCCTGTTTCGCAGCATCGTTAGCTGCATCTTGTCCCTTCGGTTCGGCAGCCGGCGTTTTTGGAGCAATTAATATTTCGCTGAGTTTTATGGACTCCGGCTGCTCCAGTTCGCTCTTATGGTCGTCGTAGAACTTCTGCTCTTCGTCTTTCGTGACCGTGAGGTGCGCGCCCACCTCTTCTCCAATCACTTTTTGCGTGATGATCTGGTTGCGCATGTTCTGCTTGAAATCTTCGTAAGAAATGCCCTGCGCCGTGGCTGCCTTTTCCAGCTCTTCCATGGTGTCGAGCTTCATGTCCTTGCGCATCTGGTCGAGCCGCTTGATGAGTTCGGTGTCGCCGGTAATGCCAAGGTCCTTGCCCTTTTCGAGCAGCAGTTGCTGGTCGATCAGACCGCGCAGGACGTCCTTTTCGCGCTCGGAGTAAAGCTTGTCCGCGTTGGCTGCATCCTGCTGTTTCACGTCATCCCGGAGCTGGTCTTTCTCGCGCTGGAACTCCGAAAGCGTAATGATCTGATTGTTTACGCGCGCAATGATTTCTTCGACCACCTGCCCCGCGGCCAACGCAGGCAGGCAAGCTACAGCAAAGAGTATCAGGACTTGTCGTTTCATAGAATTCTCTGATGCGGCTCAGACCTACGAACGCGGGCTAAAGCCTTCGGAATATTTTACTACTTTCAACGGGACCGGACGGGGTGGTGTTCGCTTTTCGAAAAGGGAAGCCATGGCTCCCCGAGTGGCGACTTGAAGCTGGGCTGCCCCTAAACATTTCAACATAAATGGGATACCAATGGTCATCGAGGCGAGTGTTCGTTTTTCGTAACAAATTTGGGGAATTCTGGCACGATTTAGGGCAGGCTGTTATGAAAAAGTAAATAATAGGGCTGTGTCTCGGCGTGCCTCCGGAGGTAAACTTATAGTGAAAGCGCCTTTGCTCTCTGGCCGACTTGGGATCGCGCCTGCGGTGTTGCTTCTGGGCGGCGTGGCCTTTGGTCAGGCAACGGGTGGATGCGGCGAGGGCATCTACACTCAGTCCGTGCCCTGCTATACAGATCCGAACAGAAATGTGACTAGCCAGTGGTGCGGATCAGGCGGGAGCGGCGGCTCACCCGACCTTTATTGTTACGAGCTTAATTTCACATGCAGCGAAACCGGAAACACATATTACACCGCTAACCTGATTTATGATGCAGATTGCGACGGCGGCGGGGGAAGTGGTTGCGAAAATGGCTGCGAATGTGACGATGGCAGTTGCAGCTTCGCCTGCTGTGTCGAGGCCCGGAGCCCCGGCACCGTGGCCAGCTCGCGCCATCCGATCAGGGGTGGCTACTACAGGAATGGTAAGGTTTATGACGAACCGCTGTTTCGCTCCCTTGGTGTTAAGGAAACCACTGGTTTAGCCGGCGTGCCTGATTTGGTTGACGCATCTTTGACCGGAGAGAATCTTGGAGGTGAATCCGTGAACATGCCAGCTCTAATCCTTGCGGGTGTGTGCGGCGCGGCCCCCGCGCTTTGCGCACAGCAGGCCGCAGTGCCGATTGCGAGCCTTCAAACAACTGCCAAGATCGAGGTCCAGAACCGCCGGGCGACCTTGTCTGGCCAAGCCATGTGCGACGGCGCCGGCAATGTCTACCTTCGCCAGCTCGACGCGGAAATTTCCAGGGATCGGACGAGATCACATCAACTCCCCATTCAGGAGATAACATCCGCCGGGGCACCGGCGGGAGGTTTCCGGATCACGGATGCTTTTCCCGCCGACGTCATAGGCATGGGCGTTTTCGTCAATCACAAGGGCGACGCTTACCAAGTAGCGATGATGCGGGGAACCGTCTATGTGGTTGAGTTCGGGCACGACGGGTCGGTAAAGACGAGAACGAAGATGGAGACCGGAGATCGTCGGTTCACGAATCTCTCCCAGCTAGCGGTTTTTGGGTCGGGTGAATACCTGCTGGCCGGCGAGACGGGCAAAAATGGCCACACTCCATTTACGGCAGTGTTCGCTGCCGATGGGCGCCTGGTAAAGGAGATTTATGAGCCGGAGGACGACGAAGCCCGCCAGAAAGCGGAGCTTGGGGATCTGGACTACGCATCCAACAACATGGGCAACCAGTTTGTGGGCTTGGGGGGTGTTGATGTCGGCTCGGATGGCAATGTATACCTCCTACGCCGCACCCCTCTCGGTTTTCCAACGCTGATTTACGTCATTTCACCGGCTGGCGAGGTGGTTCGCAAGCTGCGAATTGAGGCCGGGGATTCCGATCTGGTAGCCGAGGGCATCAAGTCTTACGGGGGGCGGCTAGCCATTGGGTTTGGAAGGCGTAGTCATACCGACCGCTACCAAGTCAAAGTCATCGACCTTCAGGGGAATACGATTGCGGACTACGTGGGTGCCCTTATCGGAAACGATACCCTGGCCTTGGCCTGCTACAACTCGGAGGGCCTGACTATGTTGCCCTACTTCGCTAATCCCTCTCTGTATCTGCTCAAGGCTAAGCTGCCGTAGTTTCGACCCGCTCGCCCAGCCCTGCGGAGAAACTACTGCGCCGACCTCCACCAGCACGAGCGCGGTCATCTCGTCGGATACCAGTGGTTCGCACGTGAAGTAGGGAAACACGCCGGTTTAGCTGGCGTGCCCTATTTTGTCGATGTAACCTTAGCCGAGCGGGACAATCTTGGAGGTAGAACCATGAAAATGCCGACGATTTTTCTAGCCGGGGTTTGCAGCTTAGCCCGATGCTCTGCGCCCAGCAGGACGGGACTGTGCCGGCGGCAAATGTCAAAACGACCAAAGTTGAGCTGCCTCTAAGTCATCCCACCCAAATGATTGACAAGGTCGCCTGCGACAGCGGGGGAAATATCTACGCCCGTGTCTGGGCTGGCGATAATTCCGAGGCGGCTCGGCTCCCGGTCCAGGAAATAACGCCAGAGGGAGCGCTAACGAAGAATTTCCGTGTCTCGGGCGCGTCCCGAAATACAGATGTGGCGAAGGGCATCTTCGTTTCCGATGCCGGCGAAGTATTTCAGGCGGCAAGGATGGCGGACGGTCTTTATGTAGTGGGGTTCGCCAGCGACGGCTCGGTGAAGTCGACCACGAAGCTGGAGGCAAACGCTCGCGTGGTGGATCCGTGGCAGGTCGCGGTATTCAGGTCGGGAGGATATCTGTTGAGCGGTCTCACGGGAAAAGACCATCGCACTCCGTACACGGCGGTGTTCGACGCGGACGGCAAGCTGGTGAAGACGATTTATGAGCCTGAGGACGAAGACGCCCGGCAAAAGGCGGAAAGCGGCGACACAAACTACGCTCGCTCGAACGCCGGGAACCGGTTCATCGGCCTCGGTGACGTTACTCTCGGCTCCGACAATAACGTCTACCTGCTCCGTGGCGCCTCCCCAGCCCTCGTTTACGTTATATCCCCGGCCGGGGAAGTGGTGCGGAAGCTCCACGTTGAGGCGGGGCAGCCCGGGCTCGACGCGCGTGTCATAAAGTCGCATGCTGGCCGACTTGCCATTGGGTTTAATGGGCCTAGCAGCCTCGTTGTCGTGACGGATCTGCAAGGGAAGAAAATCGCCAGCTACGCCATAGATCGCCAAAAGCCGGACTGGCCCACGCTAGCCTGTTTCGATTCGGAAGGCCTCACCTTCGCCACCGTTTATGCCGAAAAGGATCTTTACCTGCTCAAAGCTAAGTTGCCATAGCTAGGACATTGGAGGTGAAACCATGAAAGTGCCGACGCTTCTCCTAGCCGGCCTGTGCGGCCTGGCTCCGACGCTTTGCGCACAGCAGGCTGCGACGCCCATTGTAGACCTCAAAGAAACCACGAGAATCGACGTCCCCATGACGGGCAGAGGGACGCAGAGCCGCGGTGGCGTCTGCGACGGCGCAGGCAATGTCTACGTGCGCCGCCGCGAGGTTGAGAAGCCTGGGCAGGACCGGGCTGCGATCGCGATCCGGAAGATATCGCCAGAGGGGAATCTAGTGCGAACCTTCCGAGTCCTGGATGCCTTCCCACGCTACCGAACGGACGGGGCCGTCAACATTATAGGCAGAAGCGTTTTCGCAACAGCGGACGGAAGGATCTTCCAGGCGGCAGCGGCGCCCGACGGCATTTTCGTCGTGGAGTTTGCACCCGACGGCTCGGTAAAGGCGAAGACAAAGCTGGCAACAGGCCCCGCCACGACCCCGTGGCTCCTGGCCGTCTTTAAGTCGGGCGAATATCTGCTGACTGCCACGACCGGGAAAAACAATCTTACGCCCTTCACAGGGGTGTTTTCTGTGGACGGGCAACTGGTGAAAAGGATATATGAGCCGGAAGACGAGGACGCCCTTCGGAAAGCTTCACCAGCGGACTGGGAGTCTCGGCCAATCGGCACCGTCGGCGGCGCGGATTTTGTTAGCAAAGGCGATGTTGCCGCGGGCTCGGATGGCAATGTCTATCTTCTGCATGGAACCGCCTCTCCCGCGCTGGTATATGTCATTTCAGCGGCTGGCGAGGTGGTTCGGAAGCTGCGAATCGACGCCGGGGATTCCGGTCTGCTGGCGCGAAGCATCAAGTTCTATTCCGGGAGGCTCGCCGTCGAATTTGATAGATGGTTCGACTTCGATGCCCATCAGAACGTCATCAAAGTAACCGATCTCGAAGGGAACCCGATTGCCGACTACAGAATACGCCCGGCTGAGGCGAATCATGCCCTCTATCTGGCCGGGTACGGCCCCGAGGGCTTTACCTTTGTACCCTACGAAAACGAGGACAGCTTCTACCTAATCAAGGCGGCCATAGGTTCAGCTCCGCTTGCCGGGGCCGCAGAGAACCGATTACGCCGTCCGCAGTAATACGAGCGCCGTCATGTCGTCGGGAACCAGCGGTTCGCACGTAAACTCCCCAACGCTGTTCAGAATCGACGCGCTCAGAGCCTGGGCGCTCCCGGCGGAATCGGCCCGCAGTCGCTCCTTCACCCGATCCAGGCCGAATTCCAGGTCTTCGGCTTTATCATCTTTGCACTTGCCCTCAACCACTCCCCGCGAAACCAGCAGAAGTACCGCGCCCTTCTCCATACCCACCGTCGGAGAATCGCAGGTAGCGTGGGAAAAAAGGCCGAGAGGCAACCCGGTCGACGGGAGTTCGACAATGCCGGTGCTGTCCCGCAACAGTCCCGGCGTATGCCCCGCGTTGGTGTAGCAGAGCGTGCCAAATCTCTCGTGGTAGCAGCCGATGAACGCAGGGCAGGAGTGAACGCCCGCGGCCGCGTCCATCAATCCTCGGTTGAGCTGAAGACAGAGCGCGGTCATGGCTTCGGATTCATTGATGTCGGGCGGCGAAAAAATCTCGCGTCCGATGGCGCGAAAAATATTCTGCGCGGTCGAGAGCATAAGCTGATTGCTCTCCCGCCGTCCGGCGACATCGAGCAGGCCAAACAGAATCCGTTCCTTGCCCACTCGCAGCGAGTCGTAGAAATCTCCGGCAACTCGCTTGCCGAAGGTGGTTGCGGCAATCTCGGCGCCGTCAATCCTGGGAAATTCGCTCGCGACGGGCTCCGCGGTGGCCATGGGCTCAGTGTCGCGAGGCTGGAAGAGAGAACACATTCAAACGCAAAGACTAAAAACCGAAACTAGCACAAGCCCCGGCGCCGGGCAAATCTACTCGTCGACGAGTAGTGGGTCAGTTCGATTGTCATCCTGAACAAGCGTTCTTCGCGCAGTGAAGGATCTGGGCGAGCCGCGCGAAGTGTCGCGTTCTTTGCGACACATTAATCGCGCGTTTGGCTCGCTTCCCTGTCAAACTGACTCACTGCTAGTCGCCATACTTGTCGCTGAGATACTTGCCAACTTCGGATTCGAGCTGGCCGTAGTCGGAGTGGATGGTCGCCCGCAGCGCGGCTTCCGTGGAGCTGCCATCCTTGAGCCGTTGCAGAATGCCCTGAATGTCGCCCATCCCGTAAGAATCATTGATGTAGGAAACCGCGGCCAGCGATTCGGCGTAGGCCAGGTAGGCTTGGCTGCCGGAGAAATTCATGAAACTGCCTTCGAGCACGTTCAGCGGAATGTTCTGTTGCGCCTTGAACAACAGCGCCAACTGGTGGCCATCGCCGCCCAGGGACTTCGGCTCCAGAAACTGCGCAATCCCCTCATGCAGCCAGATCGGGCAACGGCCGGCGGAAAGCTGGTTGATGAACGAATGCGCCAGTTCATGCCGCAAAACCCGCGCCAGTTCAGGCGTCATGGAGTTCAGCCCGCTGATAGGGATGCGCAGCTTGCCGTCGTTGAGCGCTCCCGACCACGAGGGCGCCCGGGTAACGTCAAAGAAAGCCTGCTCGGTGTAAAGCGTAACCAGAATATTGTCGTGCGGCGGCGTGCCCAGATCGCGCGCCAGATCGTCGTAATCCGATTCCAGCGCTGCCAGAATCTGCCCCCGGAATGCCTCGGAGGTCTGCTTGCCCTCGTAGTGCAGAACAAAGTGACTGCTCTCGCGCTGCGCGAAATCTGTTTCAACGTTTTGTTCGCGCTGCGCCTTGTCCAGATATTGTTGAACCGCCGGATCGGGACGCAGTTCCAAAGAATGTTTCCACGAGGCGACGGCTTCTTTCGTATGGTCGCAAGCCTGCTGCGCATAGCCCAATACGGTATAAGCATCGGGCGACTGCGGCGCTGCGCTCACGGCGCGCTGCGCGTAGGTGAGCGCCTGCGAAGCGTTTCCGGTCCGCACCAGCAGAGCGGCATAATAAATAAGGACGGTTGCGTTCTCCGGCTGGAAATGAAGCGCGCTGTCGAAATACCGCCGCGCCTGCTCTACATTGCCATGTTCGAATTCGAACTTGCCGGCGATGAAATCAGCCGTGGCGCTTAATTCGGCGTTGCCCTTGCTTTCGAGTTTCGCCAGTGTATCGGCATCGACCTTGCCATCCTTGACGATTGTCTTAGGAAGGTCACCCTCGTTCGCGAGACTGTCAGTCGGCACGAAAACGGGCAGTTCGCTCGCGCCCTTGCTACTGCCGGACGATCTGGCGGCAGGCATCCCGCCGGCTTCTATGTGGTCTACCGAACTCTTGGGAATCGCGTAGCTGTCGTCGCCAATCTCGTATTCATAGCGATTGCCATTTTCACGAACGTGGTCGACCAGGATGGTGCGTCCATTTTTTAAATGAATCGTGTCGGCCGATGCCGCCCCGGAGGCGAGCACCAGCATCATAGCTGACAGAGAAGTGACACGAAGGCGCATTGAAGCGCATTCTAGCAACTGTGAGGGCGTCTACCCACGTCACCAAAGTACTGCGAACTCCATGCAGACTGGGCATGACGCTGGCCGTGTGCCTGACGGTTTTGCCGTTCGCGGCTCCATCGAGCGCGCAGGCGCCACCGGCGCAGCCTCCTCCAACCCAGTCTTCTCCAGCTCACGACTCTCGACAGGGACCGGCGCTGTCCCTCTATCTGCAACTGAGCAGCGTCGGCCTGGATTCTGCCCGCGTATTCAAGGTGCGAAATGCGTCGCTCGATCGCGCCTCCATCCATATCACTCTCGAAGATGGCACCATCGCCTTCACGAAAGACGTGCTGGGCAAAATCACCGGCGCATTTTTTGAAGGCGATGGAGAAGTGCTGCTCGCCCCGCCCACCGATCAAGAACGAAGATCGATGAGCTTGTTCACCGGGATGGCAATTCTCGAAGAGCAATTTTCCACCGCCTACTTCCGCTTCAACGACAACACTGCCGCTGAATTGCAACCCGGCCTTCGAGCGCCCGAGGATGCGCAAGACTTCGTGAACCGCTGGGATGAAACCGCCCGCAACATGGCGCAGGAGGACGCCATGCGCTTGCTGGCCACTTTCAGCGATATGCTGCCCGCCGAAGGCGGCACAAACACAAACGTCTCACCGTCTGTGAAAACCTCAGATCCCGAAGACCACATATTGCATGCGCGCCTGCAGGGCAACCGGCTCGGCGTCTTCGATCTTTTCTTCGATTCGACCGCGGGAGAGCAAACCGAAGCGGGACAAACCAGAAGAGCTGAAAACGGTACCCTCTATTACGACGTGTGGACTTCATTCTCAATCGAAGCCGCAGGTCGCACGCGGGTGGCTCAAAAAGAAATTCCCCAGACTCTGCCGGCAGAAACCGGGCCGCGCAACGATCCATTTCTGGTTCGCAGTTATGTGATTGACGCTCACGTGAAACCGCCCAAGCAGCTCGACGCCGCCGTCGAATTGCAGCTCGATGTGGTGCGCGGCGGGTCGCGCTGCCTGGTCTTCGAACTATCGCGCTTCTTGCAGGTCCAGCGAGTCGAAGCGGATGGAAGCGCTGTGGAATTTATTCAGAATCCGGCGGTCGAAGGCTCGCGGCTGCAACGCAGCAGCAACGATCTGGTTGGTGTGATTCTGCGCGACCCACCCCGCAAAGGGCAAAAGATCAGCCTGCGCTTCGTCTACGGCGGCGACGTGCTGGCGGAGGCCGGACGCGGCCTGCTTTATGTTGGCGCGCGCGGGACCTGGTATCCCAATCGCGGCATGGAAATGGCCGACTTCGACCTCACCTTTCACTATCCTCCGGGCTGGACGCTTTTGGCCACGGGCAAACCAGCTCCGCTTCCCCAGACCTCCGCCCCGACCAGCGGCTCCCAGAATTCCGACGGCGAACCCGTAACCCATTGGGTCTCGGAGCGTCCCATTCCCGTAGCCGGATTCAACCTAGGCAAATATGTTCGGGCTTCGGCCCAAGCCGGAAGCGTCACCGTCGCAACCTACGCGACCGCAGGCGTGGAGCGCGATTTTCCCACGCCCCCGCTGCCCGAAGTACACGTCGATTCGAAGCCGTCTTTGCGGCAGTTCCCTGCGCCCCCGTTGGCGGCGCCCATGGACCCCTCACCGGCTCGGAATGCGGCTGCTGTAGCGGAGGCGACGGCTCGAGCTATTCGTTACTATTCCGAGCGCTTCGGTCCGTTTCCCTACAGCCAGTTGGAGTTGACTCAGATGCCGGGGCCGGACAGTCAGGGTTGGCCCGGCCTGATCTTTCTTTCTTCTTACGCGTTCCTCAACGGCCAGGAGCGTGAAGATCTTCACATGACCGCTCCCGGCTCCTTGCTCGACCAGATGATCCCCGCCCACGAAGCCGCACATCAGTGGTGGGGAGACCTGATCACCTGGGCCACGTATCGCGATCAATGGTTCTCTGAGGGACTCGCGAACTACAGCTCGCTGATGATGCTGCAAGAGAGCAACCCCGCCGGCTTCCGCGGGATCATGGAGAAATATCGCCACGACCTCATAGATAAAGATAAGAGCGAAAACTTTCCCAAAGACGCCGGACCGGTGACCCTGGGAAGCAGGTTGCTCTCTTCCCACTTTCCAGGGGGTTACGCCGCAATCAGCTACGGGCGAGGGACGTGGCTGTTTCACATGCTGCGCTCGATGTTAGCCGACGCCGCCGAGCTGGACGCGCGCAAGAACCCAAGCCGCAAGGAAGTGGAAGAGCCCTTCGTGCGTTCTCTGCGCAAACTTCGCGAGCGCTACCAGGGGAAGGCGATCAGCACCCGCGAACTGCTGAACGTTTTTGCTGAGGATATGCCGGAGTCCCTGCGCTATGAAGGCAAAGCTTCGCTCGACTGGTTCCTGGATGGCTGGGTGAACGGAACATCCCTGCCCCGCCTGGAGCTGCACGCAGTCAAATTCGCAACAAAAGCAAATGCCACCCTGGTGACCGGCGTGATCCGGCAAGGGGACGCCCCACCAGAGCTCGTGACATCCGTGCCCGTCTACGCGGTGACCTCCGGCAAAACTCCCGTGCTTCTGGGCCGCGTATTCGCCGACGGGCCCGAGTCTTCCTTTCATTTCTCCGCACCGGCGGGAACGCACAAACTTCTGCTCGATCCCTACGGAACCATCCTGACCGCCCCAAAGTAACGAATCGAGGGACGCACTACAGTTTTGTCATGCTGAGCGAGGATTGAGCTTCGCGAATGCGAAGCCCAACCGCAGTCGAAGCATCCCTATGTATTACCCGCGGCGAACCAAAGTACATGTCAACCGGCGCGGACAATCTCCTAACCTCCTCCCGGATTGGAACCGTTGGAAGTTGCATTTCCCGGAACGGGCGAGATCAAGCAGAGCAGGCGAGAACAATTTACCGAGCTAAGCATCCTCTTATCTTGTGTTTGCTGAAGCATGATATTTCAACGCTGATCATGGCAAACGAACTGCTGCAGAGTCGGCATGATGCCGGAGCTCGTTGTCGCAACCGTCAACACACCTCGCTGGCGCCCACTCGAAACCATCCTGCTCGTTGAAGATGAGGGGTTTGTGCGGAAGGCGGCTGCTGAAGTTCTCGAATCGGCGGGATACAGACTTATGATCGCCGGAAGCTCGTCCGAGGCATTGGAGGTCTGCCGGGAATCCTCCGAAACCGTTGATCTCCTTCTTGCCGATGTGGTTATGCCCGGAATGAGCGGGCATGAATTAGCGGCTAAATTCGAAAGGTTATATCCGCGGCCACGAGTGCTGCTCATGAGCGGCTATGCGGAGCGGCTGCCACGGCGTGAGTCGTCTCCTTATGGCAGCGGATATCTGGCTAAGCCTTTCTCCACGCAGACGCTCTTGCACAAAGTTCGCGAAATGCTGGATGCAAATGTGTTTGACCTGGGAGCCTCAGCCTAACCCGCGCTCGCTCTTCCGGTAGCCCGTCGCTTGCAGAATCTCATGGGGAATCCGCCCGAGCGGCACCACTCGGTTGAGAATCCCCATTTCCGCGCAGACCCTTGGCATGCCGTAGACTGCGCAACTCGCCTCGTCCTGCCCCACGGTGACGCCGCCTTCTCGATGGATCGCGCTCATGCCCTGCGCGCCGTCCGATCCCATCCCCGTCATGATGATTCCCATAGCCTGCGAATGAAATGCGGAGGCCACCGATTGCATCATCACGTCGACAGAGGGAGTGTGTAATTGGTTCTGGGGTTCGTGCGAAAGACAAACGACGGCGCGTGAGTTGTTGGGGCGGTCGACAGTGATGTGGGCTCCCGCCGGGGCGATGTAGACCACGCCCGCCTTAATAGTCTCGCCTTGCGAGGCTTCGCGGACGGAAACTGCGCAGAGCGTGTTCAGCCGCTTGGCAAAAGGCGCGGTAAAACCCGATGGCATGTGCTGTACCACTACAACAGGAACCGGAAGGTCCGGCGGTAGCAGCGGGAGAATCTCTTGCAACGCCTTGGGGCCTCCGGTCGAGATACCTATCGCAACCAGGGCTGGGGCCGAGGACGAAACCTCTCTTATCGAGGAATCAACCGCACGAGGAGGCTTCCTCAGCGCCGGAAGGTAGGGACGGTTTTTCGAAGCGCGCGATTCCGCCGCCGCCTTGATCTTCGCGATCAGATCGTCGCGAATGTGAAGAATGTCCAGCGAAGTGGAGGAGAGCTGCTTGGGCACATAGTCGAAGGCTCCGGCGCTAAGTGCGGCGAACGTGGTTTCCGCATCCTTCACGGTGACCGAGCTCACCATGATGACCGGGCGCGGGAATTCGGCCATGATGCGGCGCAGGGTGCCCAGGCCATCGAGACCCGGCATCTGCACATCGAGCGTGATGACATCGGGGTCGAGCCGTTCGATTCTTTGCAGGGCTTCCGTTCCGTTGGCGGCCGTGCCCACGACCGAAAGCTCATGGTCGTAGGCGATCATGCGGGAGAGGGCAGTGCGCATGAAGGCGCTGTCATCCACGATGAGCACCCGCGCTTTCGTTTTGTTCTCTGCGTAGCTCACTTTCGGTAAACAGCCCGGACCAGGCCATGGACTTCGTCCATATAGGATTCCACCTCGAAGGTGAGGCGCGCCCAGTCGAAATTCTTCAAAGACTCCGAGGCTTGTTCGAGGATGGTGAAACCCGGATCCTCAAACAGGTTCACCTGCCGCTCCTCGATATAGCCGTAATTCAGACCGCTCATGCGGCAGAGCAAGTCGGCGATGTGCACCAGCGCGACCAGGCCGGCATGGTCTTTCGATTTCTCCGGCGAGTGGTGGTAGGTCACAACCGCAATCAGGTCGGAGGAAAGCCCCCAGCGTTCGGCAAGCAGGCGGCCGCTGTCACAGTGGGTAAACCCCAGCGTTCTCTGCTCGGCTTCGTGCAGCGGAATCGCTTCCGTTTTGGCGATCTCATATGCGGTTCGGAATTCCTGCGGCAAGACCCAAAGATCGACGATGATTCCCAGGTCATGAAGAAGGCCTGCAAGATACGCCTTGGCCGGGTCGGTCAGATTCGTATTGCGCGCCAGGTGGCGGCAGATGAGGGCGCATCCCAGAGAGTGCTCCCAAAAAACCACCGGATCGAGACTCGTCTTTTTCCCGGGCAGCATGTTCAGCACACCGCATGACATCGCGATGTCGCTGACATTGTGAAATCCCAGGCTGACCACTGCTCCGCGCAACGACTCGACCTTCTGCCATCGCCCAAAAAGCGGCGAATTCGCCATCTGCAGGCACTGCGCCGCCAGGGACTTGTCCTGCGCCAGCAGGTCCGTGACTTTCTGCACGTCAAGGTCCTCCACTGGCTGCTCCAGGTATTTCAGTAGCGGAGCGAGGACGGCCGGGATGGTTGGAATTTGCCGCAGTCCATCGAGCTTTTGCAGTAGGACTTGTTTGCTCACAGACGCGGTTGTCATATCGCCGCACCCCCAAGCAAGCGCTCCCCTTTCACATAAGCGGTAGCTCCCGGCAAGTGAACCAGGCGAAAGTCGTCATTCACACCGTAGAGAGACTCGGCATGACCCAGAAATAAATACCCGTGCGGCAGAAGATTATTGAAAAAATGCTGAATGACGCGCCGTTTCGAAGCCAGATCGAAATAGATGAGCACGTTGCAGCAAAAAATGGCGTCCATGCTCTTCATGAATGTCATGCGTGAGTCGTCCGACAGATTAAGCCGGCTGAAGCTGATGTTGGTCCGGGCCCCCGGAGTCACCTGAAGTTGTTCGCCGTGCGGAAGAAAGTATTTTGTCCGGTTCTCAGGCGTGAGGTTGCGCGTGCTGTACGTGCCGTAGACCGCCTCTTTGGCGTGCGCTAGAGAGCGCTCATTGAGATCGGTCGCAAGAATCTCGACCGACCAGTCTTTGAGCGGGCCGCTGGCGTCATCGAGCAACAACATTTTCAGAGTGTAGGGTTCTTCTCCCGTGGAGCAGCCGGCGCTCCAGATGCGAAGCCGGCGCCGCGGAGTTTTGGATTTGATCTGAAGAATGCTCGGTATCACGATGCGGCGCAACCCATCCAGTTGCGGCTGATTGCGGAAAAAGCAGGTTTCGCCGATGGTGATCTCGTTGAGCACGGCCGTTAGCTCCGACTGCCGAATCGGGCGGATGGTCAGGCACTCGAAATATTCCCGCAGGCTTTGCACCTTGAGTTCCCGCATGCGGCGGCTGCAGCGATCCTGCAGCAGGCGCAGTTTGTTGTCGGGATGAAAGATCCCGGCCACCTGATAAATCAGATCGCGGATACGCACCAGATCGGGATCGGGCGGCCCCACTATGGCCAGTGCCGGTTGCGGCGCGGACGCGATGGTCACGCGGTTGCCTTTCGGCTCAAGGCCGAGATTTGCAAATTCTTAAGCAGACCGGCGGGATCGAGGACCAGGCGAACGCGTCCGTCGCCGCCAATGGTGGCTCCGGCGAGACTCGAGCACCGGTGGAGGTAAGATCCCAGCGGCTTGATAACCGTCGATTCCTGCCCCAGCAGGGAATCCACAAGCAGCGCGATGCGTTTCTCCGCCACGCCGAGAACCACCACTTTTTGGGATTGCCCCACCTCATCAGATTTCTCGGAAGTCATCGCGTTGAGATCGCTACGCGCCGGAAAAAGCTGATCCAGCCGCAATAAGGGCAACGTCTCGCCGCGCAAACACAAGACTTCACTTCCCTCGACCAGGTGCAAATGTTTGGGATTCGTCTGCGCCGTCTCCAGTACCGACCGCAGCGGCAAGGCATAGATCTCATCCGCCACCTGCACCAGCAGAACCGGCAGAATCGCCAGGGTAAGCGGCAAACGAAGTTTCACCGTCGTGCCTTTACCCAGGTGGCTATCGATCTCGACTGCTCCATTCAACCTATTGAGATTGGCGCGAACCACGTCCATGCCCACCCCGCGTCCGGAAAGTTCAGTCGTTTTCTCGACCGTGCTGAAGCCGGGAAGAAATATGAAATCGAGAATTTCACGCGTGCTGAGGGCGCGCAGGCGCTCAGCCGTTACCAGTCCCTTCTCCACGGCTTTGCGGCCAATGCGCTCCGGATCCATTCCGGCGCCATCGTCGAAAATGCTGATTGCGATCTGGTCGCCCTCCTGCCGCGCTTCCAGGCAAAGCGTGCCGCGGCGCGGCTTTCCCGCCTTTTCCCGCACCTCCGGCATTTCAATGGCGTGGTCGAGCGAATTGCGCACCAGGTGGATTAGCGGATCGCCGATCAGTTCAACCATCGTCTTGTCGAGTTCTGTGTCTTCTCCGAGAAGAACCAGGTCAACCTCTTTCTTCAGGCTGGCGGAAACGTCGCGAACCATGCGGGGAAACTTGCGGAAGACGGTTTCAATAGGAACCATGCGGGTCTTCAGCCCCGCCGATTGCAACTCTTCGGTGATGGAACTCAAGCGCGCGGCCGATTCGCCGAGCGACGAGCTCAATTCGCCGATGGCCGCGTCGCCCGAAGCTGCGCTACGGCTGATCTGGAGCAAACGGTTGCGCTCCAGCACCAGCTCCCCGATCAAATCGATCAGGTCATCCAGCTTGGCCGCTTCCACCCGCATGGTCGGGACGGCAAAGCGCGGCTGCGCGATCTCTTTCTGCCGGACTAGGGCTTCGCCGACCTCCACCGGAGAAGCCAGACCTTTTTCCACCAGCATCTGGCCTAATCGCCGAGGCTCCACCGATGCTGACTGCTCTGCCAGAACCGCGTCCAATGTAGCCGCGGAGATGGCTTCCTGTTTCACCAGCAGCTCGCCAAGAGTAGGAGGGTCCGATCGAGACTTCAGCGCCGCTTCAAGTTCGTTCAACAACCCGCTCAACTCATACTGCTGCAAGCCTCCCTGCCGGATGTCTCCGAGCATCTTTCCCAGGAAGTCGCGCGTCGCCAGCAGGGCGTCGATCGTCGGCCGCAGGAGTTGAGCTTCACCCTTGCGCAAGGCATTCAGCAAATCTTCGGCGCGATGGCCCAACCGGACCACCGGCTCGAAGCCAAGAAAACCGGACGTTCCCTTGATGGTGTGCAGCGCCCGGAAAATCCGGTTCAACAAGTCGGCGCTGTCCGGCGCAGTCTCCAGAGCAACCATGTCCTGATCCATGCCTTGAAGAAGTTCCTCCGATTCCACCAGGAACTCCTCGACCAGCAAGCGATCATCTGAGAGTTCGCTACTCACGGGATCTTGCTCCTATAGCGGGCGCTAACTAAGCTTCGGCCACCGCGCCGCCCATCATTCCTTCTTCCAAGCCGCTGAACAGCCGGTCTGCGTCCAGCAGGATGAGCAGCCGGTCGCCGAGCTTTCCCACTCCCGAAACGTATTCGCGGCCGATCACACTCAGCCGGGGCGGAGGCTCAACGCTGTCAGCCTGAATGCTGAGAACTTCGGAAACCGCATCGACGATGAACCCGAGTACCATGCGCTGGATTTCGACCACGACGATTCGGTTCTGCTTGTCGGCAGGGATTATTTCCAGACCGAAGCGCTTTCGGAGGGCGATGACAGGAATAATCTTCCCCCGCAGATTCATGACTCCTTCCATGAACTCGGGAGAATCCGGAACGCGGGTCAGCGGCTGGGAGCGAATGATCTCTTGCACGCGCAGAATGTTGATTCCGAATTCTTCTCCACCCACGCGAAATCCGACCAGTTGCAGCAACTCCGCCTGTGTTTTTCGGGGCTCGTGCGCCGCGGATTTTCGCTCCGAATTGTTGGCATTTGCTTCCATCCTGCGGTCTCCGCGTGTGACCGTCGCTCAGCCAGAAATGCGAGCTGTCGCAGGTCTTTCACCACAGAGCGGTGCATGCTGCCGTCTGGAAATCCCATCGGCAAACAAAGAGCAGGACTTTAGCTGGAGCCAGCAGGTGAAAATGCGCGCGCGATATTTCCGCGAACCACCGAAAACAGCGTCTTAAGGCTGGGAGGGTGAGGGCTTTCCGGAGCGAATCCCATCGGGCAGCGCCTCTCCCTCCGCGCTGCCCCAGCCACCCAGGATAACAATGTCCACGCGGCGGTTTTGCGCACGCCCCTCGACAGTCAGATTGCTCGCCACCGGATGATACTCCGCGAAACCAGCGGCCGAGAGCCTCTCCGGTGCGAAGCGCTGCCGCACAATCAGCAGGCGCACCAGTTCCGTAGCCCTCGCGGTCGAGAGCTCCCAATTCGACGCCATCTGCTCCGTGTGAATCGGAATGTTATCCGTGTGCCCCTCGATCCGCAGCTGGCAGATGCGGATGGCAAGAATCGAGGCGATGCGATCCAGTGCCGGCAGGGCTTCGGGTTTGATGGTCGCCGAACCGCTATCGAAGAAACCGAATTCGCGCAGGCTTATGACCAGCCCATCCGCCTCGCGGTGCAAGGCCACCTGATGCAGCGCGATCTCCTTATGTAGCGCTTCCTGCAACTGAGTTTGCAGGGCCGAAAGATCGCTGTCGTCGGAAGCCGCAGCCAAAGCGTCATCAGGATGTGAGGCAATGCGTCCAACTTCAGTGTTGTGCTTTACGTTTTCGATAGCCTGCACCGTGCTGAACGGCATGGGTTCGTTGTTGTCGAGCGGAATTTGCGTGGTCGAAGCCTGAAAGACTCCCAACTCCTGAAACGCTATCTGAATAGCCAGCGAAAGTTTGCCAACTTTCCGCTTATCGACCTGCGAAGATGCGTACAGAACCACGAAGAAGGCAAACAGCAGGGTGACGAAATCAGCATAGGAAACCAGCCAGCGTTCGTGATTGGAGTGGGGCCGCGTCCGCTTGCGCCGGTGGCTCATTTAACTGCCTTTTCCTTTTGATCCTGCCCGGCGGACTCATTCGCCTCCACCAGGAACCCCAACAGTTTCGTCTCCAGCATGCGCGGATTCATCCCTTCCAGAATCGATACCACTCCCTCAAGCGTCATCTCCCGCATGATCTGTTCATCGCGAATGCGCAACTTCATCTTCCCCGCCATGGGCAAATAAAGAAGGTTCGCGGATCCCACGCCATAGATCGTGGCCACGAATGCGACCGCAATTCCTCTGCCCACCTCGTCAATCTTGTCCAGATGTTGCATCACTTGAATCAGTCCCAACACCGCTCCGATGATTCCGATGGTCGGAGCGAAGCCGCCCGCCGACTCAAAGACGTGCGGAACCTGCTCTTCGTACTCCGCCTGATTGTCGAGTTCCAACTCCATGATCTTGCGCAGTTCCTGCGGCTCCGTGCCGTCCACCGCCAGCATGAGCGAACGCTTCAGGAAGGGATCGTCGATCCCGCCTAACTCCGCGTCGAGCGAGACGATCCCCTCCCGCCGAGCTTTATGCGCATACTCCACCAGTTGCTGAATTACCGCTTCCTGGTCGCGATGGGGATTCACGAACACCGACCCCAACTGCCGAAAAGCAAGCAAAATAATCGGGAGCGGGAATTGCAACATCACCGCTCCCAGCGTTCCCCCAAACACAATCATCGCCGCCGTGGGCTGCAGGATCTGGCCCAGGTTCCCGCCTTCGAGCAGAAGCCCCGCAAGGACTCCACCTAAAGCCAGAACAACTCCGCACAGGCTGGCTTTGTCTATGCTCACTTCTCCGGCTCCCTTTTGCGGGCTTCCGGCGGCTCTGCATTCAGCGTGTGTAAAGAAGATGAATCCCAGGCAAAGGAGAGCCCTTGCAACACCGAGCGCCGGAATTCGATGAGCCGCGCCAGAACTTCCTCGGCGCTCTCCAGCACCACAATTTTCTCGCCGGTAATCAGCGTGATGAGCGTGTCGGGGGACTGCTCCACAAACTTGATCAGGTCGGAGTTCACCGCCAAGGCCTGATTGTTAAGGCGCGTCAGCCTGATCATGTTTTCCCCTGTCTTCGCTGGCCATCATCTTGCGCGAGGACGCACAGGCCTCTGGGAAGTATCATCGGCCAACCGACAGTGATGCTTATTGCGTTGCGTGAAGGATTGCCATTACGTAGGGACTAGCTCTGCCCGCCATCGACCTGACGAAGATAACTAAAACGCCAAACGCGGCTGCCGATGGACACAATGAATTTCGGGTTCCGAGCAGGCAGTGGAACGGGAACTCCACAGAGATCCTGGGGAGGCGGTTCCAAAGATGGCGGGACCAACTCAATAAAAGGAGAACAACAATGCCTCTCGGTATCCTGAACAACATCCCGTCCCTGGCGGCGGAGAACGAACTCGATCTCACCAGCAGCGCCCTGAGCAACACATTGGAACAGGTGTCTTCAGGGTCACGCATCAACAGCGGCGCCGACGATCCCGCCGGATTGTCGATTGCCAACGGCTTGGAGGCAAACATCAGCGCCTTGACCCAATCCGTATCGAACGCCAATGACGGCGTCGGCGAATTGCAACTCGCCGATGGCGCACTCGCCCAGGTGACCGACCTGCTGAACACGGCCGTCACTCTGGCCACGGAATCGGCCACGGGCACGGTTTCGAACTCGCAACGCACCGCGATTCAGGCCCAGTATGCGTCGATCCTGGCGGAAATTAACCAGATCGGCACCGCCACCACCTATAACGGACAGTCGGTGTTTCAGAGCGGCTCGGCCCCAAACCTGAACGCAGCCAACAGTGCCAACAGCGCCACCGCCGCTCCTTTGACTCTGGGCAGCGCTCTGACCGTCGGCGATTCCACCTCGGTCACCGCGGGCGGAACCACCTTCACTTACACGGCAGCCGCCGGGCCTGCAAACCCGAACGTACAGGTAACCACAGGTGCCGCCCTTACCGCTGCTACGGCCCTGAATTCCAGCTTGGCGCTGACAATAACCCGAGGCGGCGTAGCCACCACCTACACCACGGCCGCGACCTCGACCGCAACCGTAGGGGAGTTGATAACCGCCATCAATACGGGCGTTACTCAAGGCACCGGCGCTGGTGTCATTACGGTCGCTGGCGGTGCGGCCACCGGCTTAACTGCCGCGCTGGTCGGCGGACAGTTGCAAGTCACCGATGCCGCCGGTAACAACAACCTGGCGGTGACAGGCGAGGCAGCGTTAATTACGGGCACCACCGGTGTCGCCGATTCTACCGCCCCCACCGTTCAGAATCTGATCAACGCCATCAACGCCGACACCACAGTCGGCGCGAAAGCGGCGCCGGTCGGCGGCCAGGTCGCAATCACTGATCCGCAGAACCGGGCCGACCTCACCGTCACTACCGACGACACCGTGCTCGGCGCTCCCGTTGCCGGCGCTCCCACGGCTTTCACGACCCCCAATACCGCCGGAACGTCAGCTCCCAACACCAACCAGTTAGTCGGCAATGCCACGGCCTTGACGTTGACGACCGCGCTGACCAGCGGCGCTGTCACCAGTTTCACGGTCGGCAGCAAGACCTTTACCTTCACCGCTGGAGGCGCCTCAACCGTTGGAAGCCTGATCAATGCCATCAACACCCCCGGCTCCGACGCAGCCGGCCTGAATGCGTACCTCAATTCAGCGGGCAGCCTCGTGGTCACCGACCCCAACAACGACGGCGACCTGGCCGTCGGTCCCACCACCACCGAGACTGTGCTCGGCACCTACAGCAACCCCACCACCACCACCGGGGCCACCACCAACATTTTCCTGAGTGACTCGACCGCCATCGGATCGGCCCAGATCGCAGTAACCATTGGCGGCTTGTCGACGGCAGCGATCACCAACGGCAGCGGCGGGAGCGCCGTGAACCTGGCTACCACAGGCTTGGACACACAGACCGACGCGCAAACGGCGCTGATCCTGATCAATTCGGCCATCACCAATGTGGCCAGCGTGCGTGGAACATTGGGCGCCAGCGTCAACCGGCTGACCGCGGCCAGCAACGTCCTCAACAGCCAGATACAGAACCTGACCTCGGCGGAAAACACCATCACGGCCGCCGACATCCCGACGGTTGTGGCTAACCTCACCAAATACTCGATCCTGGAACAGACCGGCATCTCCGCTCTGGCCCAGGCCAACCAGCAACAGCAGCTCGTACTGAAACTGTTGCAGTAGGTTCGCGGAGTAATCTCAACTCGGAAGGAGGCAGTCAAACCTGCCTCCTTCCGGCTTTTGACCAAGGGTAGCTCGATATGAATTTGACCCCTGCACTCCTGCTTCCGCCGATGAATCATGCTCAGGTCGAAGAGGGAAGATGGTGCATAAACATTACTCTCTCTTTTCCCGCTTCAGGAAGCGCTTCATCCGAGGAAATCGACGCTCAAGAAAGCCCGTCAGCAACGTCTGCCAATGCCGCGGATGAAGCCGAAGTGCAGTCAAACAGTCCGGATCGAAGGAGGAAACGATCATGGGCGTCAGCTTAAATCCGTCTACCATCCTCTCCGGACAAGACATTGATGTCAGTTCCGTAGTGTCGCAAATCATCTCCGAGCAGGATGGCCAGTTGAATGTGTGGAACGCCCAGCAGACAACTTTCGCGACTCAGGATGGTTTGCTGGAGGGGGAAGAAAATAATCTCACAAATCTGCAGACCGCAGTCGCCGCGCTGGCCGACCCCTCAGGCGCGCTCACCGCGCAAGCTGTAACCTCGTCGGACCCCGGCGTGCTGACCGCCACTGCTCAAAATTCGGCCGTTGCCGGCACTCATCAGATCGTAGTCAACAACCTCGCCACAACGGGCACGCTTTATACCGATCCCATTGCCGCCGGAGCCAACACGTCGTTTCTGGCCAGCGGACAAACCACCGGCGACGTTCAATTGCAGGTGGGAGGCAGCAGCGGGACAACCTACGACATTCCCATCGCCCAGGGCAGCAACGATACGCTCACGACGCTGGCCGCCTACATCAACACGCAGAGCACTGCCAACAACTGGGGCGTCACCGCCAGCGTAGTCAGCGACCCCAGCGGATCGCGCTTGTCTTTGCAAAGCCAGAACTCGGGCACCACCGGAGCTTTGGCCATCGTGAACAACAGCAACACCACCCTGACCTTCGATACGCCACAGGGCGGCACCAATGCATCTTTGACCATCGACGGGGTGCCCTTCAGCAGCAGCACGAACACCGTCACCGGAGCAATCCAGGGCGTAACACTAAGTCTGGTCGGACCATCGGCGGGCACTCCTCCGTCGGAGGTCGTCCAGTTGACGATCGCGCCCGATCAAAACCAGATCACCGACGCCGTCAACAACTTCATCTCTGCTTACAACACGGCCATCAGCACCATCAATTCGCAGTATGTCGTGGACCCAACCGGCGCCACGCCAGCGCCCCCGCTGGAATCGGACCTTTCTTTGCGCTCTTTGCAGTCCAGCCTTCTGACCGATTCCTCCTATGCCATCGGGGGCAACAGCGGCCTGGTGAACCTGGCATCCCTGGGTATTACGCAGAACAACGATGGTACGTTGTCGCTCGGTTTTACTCCCGCCGGTCAGAGCTTTGCCCGGGTCCTTGCCACCGATCCCTCAGCCGTGCAGAACTTCTTTCAGAATGCTTCAGGCACGGGCTTCGCCAACAACTTCAATGCCGACCTGACCAACCTGACCAACCCCACGACCGGACCCTTAAACACGGACGTGACGCAAAATGAAGCCGAGCAGGCCGACCTCACCACCACCATCAGCAACTTCGAGGCCCAGCTTGCCACTGAAAGCACGGCTTTGACCTCGGAGTACGACGCGGTCAACGCCTCGCTGCAACAGTACCCGCTGCTTCTTCAGGAAGTAACCGAAACGCTGGGCACATTAGGTTCAGGCACTTCCAGTTCGGGAGCGCTCATCTCCAGCGAACCAACTCTCACCTCGGGGTTATAACGACAACTATGCAGGCAAAAACTTCATACCGCGAAGCCGCCGTACGGGGCGCAAGCCCGGTTCAACTCGTGATCTGCCTCTACGAGCAGGCCATCGAAGACCTGCGCCGGGCCATCCTCGCCCAGGAAAACGGAGCCATCGAAGTCCGCACCCGCCAGATCAACCATGCGCTCATGGTCCTCGGCCAACTGCAGGGCACGCTCGACAAACAGCGCGGCGGAGAAGTGGCCCTCAATCTCGAGCGCTTTTACGTCGTCGTGCGGGCGGCGCTGATCGAGGCTCAACTCAAGCAATCCACCCGGATTCTCGAACAGCAAATCTCCCAACTCGCGATCGTTCACGAAGCCTGGCTCGAAGTGGAGCGCGCCACGGCGGCAGGCAAGCCGCAATCCGCCGAGCCCACCCAGCCCCAGCCGGAGGCTTCTTCCCCGGAAACCCGTTCTTCGAAGTGGAACGCCTGATGCCTTCCCGATCGCAAAATCTGCGCGAAACCAACCGCCGCCTGCTGTTTTGGCTCGACAACATCGTTGCCCGCCATGAGCAGACCACAGTCGCTACCCCGGAACAAATGGCCGCCCTGCTTTCCGAACTCTTGCAGGCCGGCGCGGGATTTCGCGCGGAACCCATCCCAGCCAAGGGCGACGATCCGGAGCTGGACGGCGAACTCGATCAATATCGGCGCAACGTCGAGCGCCTGCGCGATCTCCTGCCTTCGATCCATCGCCAGTTGCTCGCCGAACGGGCGCGACTCGAAGCCCAACGCGCGCGAGTAAGGTCTGCGGCCGAGTGGGCTCGCGCCTCGCGCCAGACCCTCTGACTGCGGCCCCGCCGCTCAATCTTTCGGCTCCGCTCCCGCCTCTTCTTTATTTCAGATACTGGAACAAATTTGTGCTCGCGGTTTGCGCGATCGCTTCGAGCGTGGCCTGCAGCGAGGTTTGGGCAGTCGTCAGGTTGCTGATCACCGCCGGCAGGTCCGCTGCTCCCTCGGTGTTTTGCTGTTGCGCCAGTTGCGTCGTGTCGCTGCTCAGGTAGGTTTGCTGCGAGGTGAGCTGGTTCAGAGCGTTGCCGTAAAAAACGCTTTGCGCCGAGACGTAGCCCGAAGCGTTGCCCAGCTCTCGGTGACCGCCGTGCTGATGCCGGTGTTGCTCTGCAAACTGGTGATCAGATCCTGAATGCTTTGGAACACGTCGTTGCCGGGCTCGGAAAACAACTGCGAACCGGGCAGATTGGTTTGCAGGCTGAATTGATTGCCCAGCGTAACGTTGTTTACCCCCGTGTTCCCCTGGTAGCTCACGCCGGAAGTCGAGTTTGGATCGAGCACGTAGGGCGTGGTCTGGTTCGCCGTTCCGCTAAAGACATAGTTGCCCTGGTACGTCAGGTTCGCCAGACTGATCAACTGGTTTTGGATGCCCTGCACTTGCGTCACGATGGCGGCGCGGTCCGAGCTGTTCAGCGTGCCATTGGCGCCTTCCACTCCCAGATCGATGGCCTGCTGCAGCGCCGTAATCACCGAGCTCAAGGTGGAGTCCGCACTCTGTATCTCCCCCTGGACGCTGCCTATGCTGCGCTGAAACTGATCGGCCTGGGCGGTCTCCGCCGCGTTCTGTATCAGCGCCGCCGCCGCCGCGGGATTGTCCGACGGAACATTCACGCTCGACCCGGAAGCGATCTCCTGCTCGTCGGTGTTGACCTGCTGCTGGGTCAGACCAACGTCGGAGATCAGGTCCGGGTACGGATTGGGATTTACGCGTATCTTCTTTAACCCATCAATGTTGAAGCCGTTAAGGATCAGACCGTCAGCGTGTCCATATTGACCACCGTGTACATCATGTCGTTGATCGTGGTAATGACCTAAGCGGACGCGGAATAGGCGTCCTGGTACTGCACCATGTTGGCCGCTTCTTCGTCGAGCGAGACGCCCGACACCGAAGATCGCTGATCGTTCAACTGCTGCAGGATCAGCGACGAAGCGCTCTGCTCCGCCGAGGCGTTGGCCGCGTCGTTGCCCACATTGAATACGATCCCGGAATAATAGTCGGTGGGGGTCTGGCCGGAAACGATCGTTTGGTTGTTGAGGGCGTACATGGCTTCCGCGTTTCCGTTGCTGCCCGAAGTCCCGTCGGAACTGGCCGCAATCAGCGACGGATCGGTGATGGCCACGGCAAAGACCGGCAGCCGCGCCGGTTACGCCGGCCGGCGGCGGATTGAAAAGGTCAGTCCCGGCGTTGCCGTTCAGGTCGAAGCCGCCCACCTGCACCGCATTTACGGAATTCGCCAGACCCGCCGCCAGGGTGTCGAGTTGGTTTTGAATCGCCGGAATCTGCTGGTCGCGCGCCTGCAGTGTCCCTCCCAACTGGCCGGAGACGATCGTGCTCGTGATGTACTGGCCGTTCGAAAAAACATCTTCCAGCCCGGCGGCCGTGGTCTGGGTCTGGAGTTGATTGCTCTGCTGCCCGGTGACCAGCGCCGTGCCGTTGGCGGTGGTAAGGGTCAGCGTGTTGCCGGAGGGGATCACCGAAACGTCCACCAATGCGGAAAGCTGGTCGATCGCCTCCTGCCGCTGGTCCACAAGGTTCCCGCACTCTCCCCCACGTTTTGCAGGTTGCTGACCTGCTGGTTGAGCGAGGCGATCTGCTGCGTGAGTTGGTTGATCTGGCCGACGGTCTGCTCCACGCTCAGATTCAGGCTGGTCTGCTGCTGGCTCAGAGTATTGGCCGTGGTGTTGAAGCTGGTGGCCAGATTTCCCGCCGCCGTCAACACACCCTGGCGCAGCGACAGGTCGCTCGGGTCGGTGGAGAGCTGATTGACGCTGTCGAAGAAGTTGGAAATTGCCGTGCCCACATCGCCGGTCGTGCCGGTGAAGCCCACCTGGGTCTGCTGCAGCGCCGCAGACAGCGTGTTGAACTGATTCTCGGTCTGCGTCTGCTGCTGGATTTGGGTTTCGAGGATGGGATCGCGAATGCTTTCCACATTTTGCAGCGTTACCCGCTGCCGAAGGTGAGTGGATTGATTAGGACGGGATCGCTTGAGACCAGCACCGCCTGCTCGCGCGCCCGGCGTGTTTGCGTTGGCCACGTTGTTGGTGGTCACCGCCATCGCGCCTTGTTCGGCATTCAATCCACTCAGCGCGGTCGCCAGGATGGCATTCAGGCTCGACATGGGTCAGATCTCTCGGCCGCGAGTCCGCTCAAGAACCCGCAGCCTGGCGCCGCTTCGCGGCGGAGGTTCGTAGGTCACGCTCGGCCCGGCTAACATATTCCCCAGCACCCGCAGCTTCGCCTGCGCCCGCGCCAGCAGCGCCGCCTGCAGCCGGACCGCTTCTTGCACCCGGTGCGCGCACCGCTTCAATTCCGCTTGCAATTCGCTCGCGTTCGTGGCCTGGAGGAAAGTTCGATGCCCCTCCGGTGCGCTCCCCTGCTGATTTGCCGCTGCGGCCCGCTGCCACCGCCGGAACGGCTCGAAGCGGCCCATCAAACCAACCTGTTCTCTGGTCCCGCGTTCGATGCCGGCAAGATCGAGCGCCAGCAGAGCCTTCCGGCTGCCTTGCAGGCTGGCTTCCAGCTCGAGCAACAGCGTTATGCAGCTCCGTTCGAACTGGTCTTCAGCAAGCAAAGTTATTTCCGTATCCATATCCGTATCCACATCCATATCCATTGAAGCTGGGGGAATAAATTCGGCTGCCATTCGAGTGTCCTACGCAAGGTCGTCGAGACGGTGCGGTGGTTGTTCTTCGCTGCTGTCGTCGCCCTCCTCGCCTTCCGGCGCAGCCTCCGCAAGGGCTTCTTCCGGAGGCGGACGCCGCCGCGGTTTGCCTTCCTTTTCCTGCGGCGAAACCTGCGCCTGCACGGCGGGCGCCGACGACACGGGCGCGGTCGGCTCTAAATTAAAACTTCCGGCGAGGTCGACTCTCTCCACCGCCATGGTCGCATCCGTTTCCTGTTTCCGATTCCGATTCCGATTCTGTTTCTGACTCTGATTCTGTTTTTGTTCCCGTTCCCGTTCCCGTTCCCGTTCCCGTTCCTGTTCTCGTCTCTGTTCCCGTGCCGCGCTGCAGTTGCGTCCCTGTGCGGTTACGCCGCCGGCGCCTCGATCATGTGGTCAAGCAGGGCCCCCGCCACCTGACTCGAACTGGGCTGATAGCCGCCGTTCTGCACCACCTGCCGCAATGCGTTCACCTTCTCCTCGCGGACTTCCGGAAAATGCGATACCTGGGCCGCGAGATCCTGAACGTGGGCGCGCGTGCCTGAAAGCTGAGCCTGGTCTTCGCCTAAAGCGCTGCTCGCCGCAGCAGACGTGTTGCTGCTGGTGGCGGCTGGTTGATTGCTCCACTCGTTTTCAGGAAGCGGCTGCGCCACCGTGCTTCCATCGATTCTCATACGTTCTTCCTCCGTCGATTTGCCTTGCAATTCAACTATCGGCGGATCGTTAGAATACTTTAATGCTGCCCGAGCTTTTTCCATCTTCCAGCCGCTCTCGGTGGCTTATGTTGTTCTATCGGCAGAAGTTACGAAAAACTTTAGCGGCCGCAGCCAGGCTTTGCGCTGGCTGCCTCCGCCCTCCGCCCGCTACCTTCGTGCTCACTGGTGTTCTGAAATCTGGTGTTCTGAAATCGGGTGCTGTGAATTAGCGGGTTCGGAAGCCAGATGCTCTGAAATCAGCCGCGCGATTCCGAAGCCGCCGTCCGCCGCCAGCCCCGTCGCCAGGGCTTCGGTTCCCAGATAGTTATAGTCATCCTGGCCCGCCATCGTGTCCTCTCCCGGAAGCGTCGCAAACGTCTTCTCCAGCGACTCGAGCACCGTGCCGATCAGTTGCGCCTCGAATTCGCGAGCCGCCTTTCCCCCCCGGCCCAAGGCAGGCGGCGCGGTCGGCAACAACATGGCATCGGCGGCAGAAGCTGCGGATATCGCGCTCATCAGATCACCTCCAGCTCGGCTTCGAGTGCGCCCGCCGCTTTGATGGCCTGCAAAATGGACACCACGTCGCGCGCCGTCGCGCCAATGGCCTGCAGGCGCGTCACCAATTCCTCCACGCTCGCCCCTTCGTTTAACTCGACGTTGCGCGCGGGAGCGTCCGTCGCCTTCACGCTGGTCTCCGGCAGCACCACGGTCTGTCCGCCGGCCAGCGGATTGGGTTGCGACGCCGCGTACGTCGTCGTCACCGCAATCGAAAAATTTCCGTGCAGAATCGATACCGCGCCCAGGCGCACATCTTTGCCCAGCACCACCGTGCCCGTGCGTTCGTTGACCACCACCTTGGCCTTGCGGTGCACCTGGATTTGCAGGTTCTCGATCCGCGCCAGCAGCGCAGGCAGGCTTTCGTTGCCCGGCACCGGAGTCTTGATCTCCACCCGCCGGCTGTCGATCACAGTCGCCGCCAGCGTCCCCAGTTCATGGTTGATGACGGCCGCAACCTCTTCGACCGTCGAGAAGCTGGTTTCATTCAGCAGCAGCGACAGGTGCGGAAGTTTGCTGAGATCGAGCGAGGTGTCGCGCTCGACCAAGCCTCCGTTCGGAATGCGCCCCACCGTGGGATGATTCACCGACTTCGAATTGGACGAAGACCCCACCGCATAGCCGCCTACCGCCAGCGGTCGGACGCGCACGAACTCGCCTCGTCCACCCGCGTCCAGACAGGTCACCGGCAACACCACGCGAACCCCAGCCTCATCCCAGGTCAGCGTGGCCGTCTGCCCGGGCTTTACCAGCAGCTCGGCGCCGCTCACCTCAGTCCCTGCCTGAACGAGAGCTTTCTCGACAGCAGGGAAGTTGCGTGCCGCCTCGTTGTGCCCAACCTGGTCGTGCGCAATGTCACCCTGCCCTCTCACCCTCGTCGCCGTCTTTTCCTCGCGTGCCCAAACCAGAAAAGGGACGCAAGCCTGCGGACGAACACAGCGCAGCGCAAACTCCCTCCTCCGCAAAGCCGCGTTCCACGTTATGCTCGTGAGTTTGAGCGGCGCGCCCTCTGGAACACCGCGAGCTCCCGCGCAATCCAAATCACTCTCCCACTGGGCGGCGGCTGCCCCATTCCGTGCGCCTGCGGCGCTCTGTACGAAGCGGGCAATCTCTGCGCAGGCGATCGTTGCCCCCGTTCGCTGCACCACGATGCGCTGCGGAATTTGTCCGCCGATAATTCCCGGCAGCATCGAGTCCTGCTCCGCGAGCCCTTCGAGCAATCGGCGAATCCGGCCGCCGTCCAGCACCCGCACGCTTCCCGGCCGCGGCGCTGCGCCCAGCTTCACCTGCGCCGCCGCTTCCTGCAATTGCGGACAACTGTCGCCTCCAATCAAATCCGCCAGCGTAAGATCTTCCCGCACCGCTTCGACGCTCGCTTCCACCGTCACCGCCGCGCAAGCCTGTTCCGCCCGACAACGCATTGGCGCGAGTGCAAACACTGCACTCATCAGCAGAACGCCAAGCCGCTTCATGAAATCCGCACCTCAGCGCCGCTACCGGCCAAGATTGTTCACCGTCTGCAGCATCTGGTCCGCTGCGCTCACCACCTTCGAGCTGGCTTCATATGATCGCTGGGCCACGATCATGTTCACGAACTCCGTCACCACGCTGACGTTTGACTGCTCAAGCATCCCCTGTATCACGCTTCCCAGCCCCTCGGTGCCGCCCGGCGCTCCCACGATGGGATCACCCGACGCGGTGGTCTGCAAAAACAGGTTGCTGCCGGTGCTGTTCAGTCCTCCGGGATTGTTGAACAGGGCCAACTGAATCGTCCCTACCGTCTGCGCCGCAGTCTGTCCCGCCAGAGTCACGCTCACGGTCCCGTCCGAGCCCACGGTGATCGAAGTTGCGCCGGTGGGAATCGAGATCGAAGGCTGCACCGGATTGCCATCCTGCGTCACCAGATTGCCCTGCGCGTCGAGCTCAAAGTTTCCAGCCCGCGTGTACGCGGTCTGCCCGTCCGGCAAAAGCACCTGAAGCATGCCAAAGTTGTTGATGGCAGCGTTCAGCGGATTTGCGCTCGCCCCTCCGTGGCCCGTCAATAAAGATCGAAACGTCGTTTGCTGCCCGCGGTAGCCGGTCGTCGCCAGGTTCGCGAGATTGTGAGCGACCACGTCCAGCGCCTGATGTTGCGACGCCAGTCCGGCCGCCGCTGCGTAGTAGCCACTGTCCATCGTGCTTGCCTCGCTGATGGAGAAGCACTCCGGCTTCCATCCGGGAATGTGGCCGTAAAGACTAAGTGGTTGGAAAGAAGACACGAGCGAGTGGTGAGTATCGAAGAGAATTCTAAGTCTGAATCAGTTGCTGAGAAGATATTGCCGGGCAGCCAAAAGCTCCCGGCAAAATGTTCCCCCTTGGTCGAAAAGCAAGCCGGGACCCGGAAGCAGAAAGTTGGCGTCACAAGAGTTATCGGCGATCCGATGCGGAACTTTAGACTGGAGATGTTACTGAGAACCGAGAACTGAGAACCGAGAACTGGGAGCTAATATTCGCCGGAAGCCGCAGCACCAGATTCACCGTTTCCTGCCGCAACCGTTCCAGCCGCACCCAAAGGTGCTCTCCGCAGCGCGCCAGCCGGACTTCCTGCGCTCTCACGTTCGCGCTGTAGTTGCCGATGATGCGGATGCATTCGCCGGCGTTCTGCACCCGGTCAAACACAATGTCGCTCGATCCCCGCCGCCGCGCCAGCGTCTGCAAGCTCTGCTGCAGAGTGCTGGGACACACCAGGCATGCGTCCGTCCTGCATCCCAGCATGCGCTCGATGGAATAAAGCACCGTGTAATCGATGCCGTCGCTGAAAGCCATCAGCAACGTCCCGGTGGCCTCAACCAGCTCGACCGGAATCATCTGGAAAGATTCGAGCAACAGCACCGGAATCGCAGGCACCCGGCCCGCGCCAATCTGCTCCGCGCCCGCGCGCAGCACCGGACACGACCATTGCCGGGCCAGCGCCGCCGTCACTTGCTGCTCGCTCGCGAAGCCCAACTCCTGCAGCCAGCCTCCAATCTTTTTTTTGCCCTCGCCCGTGCCCTCGGCAGCCCGCTGCGCTTCGAGCGCAGTCCGAAGCTGTCCGGCCGTGATCTGCTGCCGCGACAGCAAATGCAGCCCCAGCGGAATCCGGTGCGCCGCGCTGCCCGCGCCTCGGCGGGCCACCGGCCGCGTCTGGGCAAAAACCTCGGTCAGCGCCAATTCCAGACATTCCGTCTGGCAGTAGCGCGCTCCCTGCAGACGCACGCCCCGCGAGCGGCGGCGCACCCTGTGCCACAGGCTTCCGGCGTGGACGCATTCGAGGTAGCCGCAGCGTGGCGCGAGCCCGGCAGAATAGCCGCGCCAGGCGGCGCTCCAGGCGGCGCTCCACGAGAGCAAGCGCTGATTGAGACCAGGTATCATTTCGTTCAAGCCGTTCTAGCCCGGCCCCAGCGGAGAAACGTCGGTGACGCGCAGGCCGTAGTTGCCGTCGATCACCACCACTTCCCCGTGGGCCACCAGCCGGCCATCGAGCAGCAGGTCGACCGGCTCCTGTATCTTTCGATCCAATTCGATGACCGATCCCGGACTCAAATCGAGCACCTCCCGCAGCAGCAATCGCCTCGACCCAAAGCGCATGGTCACCGCCAGCTGCACATCCATCAGCAGATCGAGTGTGCCCGGAAGGTGAGCCGCCGCCCCTGCTGGAATCGGCGGCACGGTGCGGGTCGCGGCCTTGGCAGCCTCGGCTTTCTCCGCTCTCAATTCGGCCACCAGGGCCGCGCTCAAGACGAATTCGACGGCCGTGCCGCCGGCTCTTTGCGCTCCCACCTGCAGCCACAAGGTTGCGGCCGCCGGCCACGAAGGCGCCGCCGGCGCCGCCTCCACCAGCAATTGAGTCTCACCCCAGCGCGCCTTGGCGGCGGAGGTAACGATGCCGGCCACCTGGCGCAGCAATTCGATCACGGCTTCGCGGTGGTCCGCCGTCGGCGGCGCCTCGGGCGCGGGCGGCTCGCTCATGAAAGTCTGCGCCAGCCGCAATAAGGTCGCAGCCGCGATGCGCAAACTCATCTCGCCGCGCAGCCCTCCCGTCGAAGTCACCGCGGCCCACAAATCGCCTTCGGCTGCGGGCGGGAAATCCGCCGGCGCTTCCCTGAGCACCGCGCATGGGACGGCCGCCGAGGTGATCTGCCCCATCGCCTGGGAAAAGCTGCCGCTCCAGATTTTGAGAAATTCGCCGGGCCCGGGTTCAAGAGCAGGAGCGGTCGCTTCCGTCATGGTTTCTTTGCCTTCTCAGCCGTGGCCGCCGCGTCCGCTTCCTCTCCGCGTGCCAGCACCTGGGCGGCACGGACGTCCCCGGAGCGGGCGGGCACGGCGCGAAACATCTCCACTCCCGCCACCAGCAGCGACGCGGGACGAGCCGCGCTGCGGCGCAGCGGGACCAGTTGCCCGGGCGCGAGTTGCGAGAGTTCGCCGACCTCGGCGCGCAGGTCGCTGACTCCCAGCTCCACCGAGAAGGAACAGTCCAGCAGCTGGCGCTTGAGCCGGTCGCGCCACTCGCTGCGCCGCCGCGCGCGCCGGTCGGCCCAGTCCGCCGAGATCTTGCGCAGCAGCGCGTGGGAGGCGGAAATCGGGACCGCCAGGTTCAACCCGCCGCGCACCTCCGGCATGGTGATTTCAAAACTCAGAGACAGCGTCTTGTCGCCCGGCAGCATCAGGCGCTGCGCCTCGGCCGGCTCCATCCGTTTTTCAAAGCCCACTTCAAGATTCACCGCCTGCCAGGCCGTGCCCAGGTCGCGGCACACGATGCGGGCGACGCTTTCGAGAATCTCCTCCTCGATCTCCGTGATCTCGCGCGTGGCCGCGACCCCCTTGCCTTCGCCGCCGAGCAGCAGGTCGATAATCGGGAAGGCGACCTTCAGATCGATCTGCAGCGCCCCGTACACGCCCATCGGGTCCAGCGTGCAGGAGGCCAGATAGGTGGTCTCCGGAATGCGCTCGAGAAATTCGTGGTAGGTAAGATGTTCGGCGGAGACCAGCGCGGCTTCGAATACCACGCGCAAGTACGCTCCCAGCGACAGGGTCAGGCTGCGGGCAAAGCCTTCGTGCAATTGCGTGATGGCCTGCAACTGCTCCCGCCTGATCTGCCCGGCGCGCCGCACGTCCCACAATTCAACTCTTGGTTCCCGCGCCGCCTCCGCCTGCCCACCGCTGCGCGCGGCCCGCACCATGGCATCGATTTGTTCCTGGTTCAACTCGTTCTGCATGATGTCTCATTCTCCGGTTGGTCTTCGCCGCCTTACGGAATCCCCGCCTGCGCCGCCCGCGCCACGGGCTTGGCCGCGCTCATCAACTCGCTCAACCGCGCCCGCAGCCGCACCACCGCGAGCGAATGAATCTGCGACACCCGCGATTCTCCAATCCCCAGCACCGCCCCCACTTCCTTCATGGTCAGTTCTTCAAAGTAATACAGCGCCAGCACCTGCTGCTCTTTTTCCGGGAGATCGGCCACGGCGCGGGCCAGCAGCTCTTTCATCTCCGAGCGCATGCAGCGGAAAAACGGCGTGTCCTCGGGGGCGTTCGGCAGGTAGTCGCACAAATCCTCATCCTTGCCGTCCCAGGGAGACTCCAGGTGCAGGCTGCCCACCTCGAGGCCGTCCAGTTCGGTCAGCAACTGCTGGAACTCGCGCAGCTCCAGATTCAGCTCCGCCGCCACCTCCACCTCCGTGGGGGCGCGGCTCAGATGCAGGCTGAGCTTGCGCTGCGCCTCTTCGACGCGGCGCGCCTTGCGCCGCAGCTCCCGCGGACCCCAGTCCATCTCGCGCAGGCTGTCGAGAATCGCCCCCCGGATGCGAAACTTGGCATAAGAGCCGAACTGCACGTGCTTGGACCGGTCGAACTTGTTCAGCGCGTCGATCAGCCCCAGCACTCCGGCGTGCACCAGGTCTTCGAGCGGCACGTGCCGCGGCAGGCGCTCGTGAATGCGGCGCGCCAGATAGCGCACCTGCGGCAACTGTTCGAGCAGGATGCGGTCGCGCTCCTCTTTATCCTGCCAGCTGGTGTAGGCCTGCGCCGTGTTCTTGCTCATGATTAAAGTTTCCGTTCCCCGCTCGTCTCCGCACTTTGCTCTTACTCCGCTCGCCCCCGCCTCAGCGCAACACGCCCACCGACTGCACCTCGATCACCGGCGGCACCTCCAGCGGAGAGAGCACCACCACCTTGGGCAAAAACGGCTCGAGCAGCCGCTTCAGGTAATAGCGCGCCGGGGTTGAACACATCAGCACCGGGCTTGCGACCGCCACCTGCTCTCCCGCCAGGCGGCGCAGTCCGTCGACAATGCGCCGTGCAAACGGAGGCTGCAAAGCCGCCGGCGCCGCCGGCGCGGCTCCGCCGAAGGCGCGGCCCAGCTCCTCTTCGAGCGAGCGGTCGAGCGTCACCACGCGCAGGCCGCCGTTCTCCGACAGCAGGGGCTGCACCAGCGCCCGCGCCAGCGTCTGCCGCGCCGCTTCGACCAGGAGCACCGGATTCTTGTTGGTGGGCGCCAGATCGAGCAGGGTCTCGAGAATGGTCGCCAGATCGCGGATCGAAACCTGCTCCCGCAACAGCTGTTGCAGAGTTTTCTGCACTTCGCCCAAACTCAGAACCTTCGGAACCAGTTCTTCGACCAGTTTGGGATGGCTTTCCGCCAGCCGGTCGAGCAGCCGCTTGGTCTCCTGCCGCGTGAGCAGTTCGTGGGCGTGCTGCTTCACCACTTCGGCGAGGTGCGTGGCCAGTACGGAGGTCTGATCCACCACCGCGTAGCCCGAGGCCAGGGCCTGATTCTGCAGCGCCGGAGCGATCCACACCGCGGCCACCCCGAAGGCCGGTTCCTTGGTCGGAATTCCCGCCAGCGGCCGCGGCGAGCCTTCCGAGCTGATGGCCAGCAGGTTGTCCTGGTACAACTCCCAGCGCGCGATCTCGACGCCGCGCAATGCGATGTCATATTCCTTGGGCTTCAGGCGCACGTTGTCGGTGATGTGCACCGGGGGAACGATGAAGCCGAACTGCCGCGCCAGATTCTGGCGCAGCACCTTCACTCGCGCCAGCAGTTGGCCGCCCTGATTCTTGTCGACCAGCGCCACCAGGCCGTAGCCCACTTCGAGGCTGAGGTCATCGAGCTTCAGCAGATCTTCCACTGAATCCTGGGCCGGCTTTTTCTCGCCGGCGGCTGCGGCTGCCGCTGCGGCAGTTGTCGGCTCTTCAGTGAACCTGGGCGCACGCCAGGCCAGGAATCCCGTCGCCGCCGCCAGCAGAAGAAATGAAAACTTGGGGAGCCCGGGAATCGCCGCCAGCGCCAGCATCACGCCCGCCGCGATCACCAGCGGACGCCGCCGCGACAGCACCTGCCGGTCGACGTCGACAGAGAGGGTTGCATCAGAAGACGCGCGCGTCACCACGATGCCCCCCGCCATCGAGACCAGCAGCGACGGAATCATCGTCACCAGGCCGTCGCCGACCGTCAGCACGGTGTAGGTCTTCAGCGCCTCGCGGAAGGGAATGTCGAGCTGGAAGACGCCGATCAGGAAGCCGGCGATGATATTGATCGCCGTAATAAGGATGGTTGCAATGGCGTCGCGCTGGTTGAAGCGGGCCGCGCCATCCATCGCGCCATAGAATTCCGCATCGCGTGCGATCTGCTCCCGGCGGCTGCGCGCCTGGGCTTCGTTGATCAAGCCGGCGTTCAGGTCGGCGTCGATCGCCATCTGCTTGCCGGGCATGGCATCGAGGGTGAAGCGCGCCGTCACCTCGGCGGTGCGCACCGCGCCGTGTGCTACCACCAGATACTGAATCGCGATCAAAGCCACGAACAGCACAAAGCCCACGACATAATTTCCGCCCACCACGAACTGCCCGAAGGCCTCGATCACATGTCCCGCGGCGGAAGCGCCTTCGTTGCCGTGCAGCAGAATCCGCCGGCTGGAGGCCAGATTCAGCGACAGGCGGAACAAGGTCAGCAGCAGCAGCAGGCTGGGGAACACCGAGAACTGCGACGGCCGCAGAATCTGAATCGCCGACAGCAGCACCAGCACGCTTACCGTCATGCTCATCGCGAGCAGCACGTCGAGCAGCACGCTCGGCAGCGGCACCAGCATGACAAAGATCAGGCCCACGGCCGAGACCGGCATGATCCATTCCGCCGCGCCCGGCTTCGCTTTAGCGGCAGGAGCGGCCGGCGGGATCGCGGGCTTCGGAGCCATGTTCGGAGCCATGGCTTATCTCCCCTGCCCCGGCGCGCGCGCGTTTGCGGCTTGCGGCGTCGGAGTTGGCGAAGTCTTAGTCTGCGCCATCCTGGTTTTCTGCGTCCGGCGGATGGCGGCCAGAATTTCCGCCACCTCGGTGTAGAGCTTTGCCGGAATCGCCTGCCCCACCTCTACGGCGCGGTACAGCTGGTCAGCCAGCGGCGGGTTCTCGACCAGCGGAATGCCGTTCCAGGGGGCGATCTCCTTGATCTGCGCCGCCAGCAGGTTGCGCCCTTTGGCCACGACCACGGGCGCGTCCATCTCCATGCGGTATTCGAGCGCCACGGCGAATTCGGTCGGTTTCGTGATCACCACCGCCGCCCGCTCCACATCTTTGAGCATGCGGCGGCGGCGGCTCTGGCGCTGCAGTCGCCGGATGCGCTGCTTGATCGCGGGATGCCCTTCCATTTCCTTGAACTCGTCCTTCTGATCCTGCTTGCTCATCTTCAGCTCGTTTTCATGGCGTTGCCGTTCCAGAAAATAGTCCGCACCCGCCCACACCAGCAGTGCCAGCGACCCCTTCCACGCCACCTCATACATCCGGGCCACGGTGAAGGCCACCAGCATGCCGCGGTTGCCGTGCAGCAGCGCGGGAAGCAAATGGAAGTCCCGCACCAGCACTCCCACCGCGAAATAAACCACCACCGCGGTGGGCAGCAGCGACTTCAGCAGGCGGCTCAAGGCGGCGAGCGAAAACAACTGCTCGAGGTGCGCCGCCGGATCCAGGCGCTTCCAGTTCGGAGCCAGCGCCGAGGGCGCAAACACCAGCCCGCCCTGCGCCAGCCCGCCTACCGTTCCCACCAGCCAGCTCATGCCCGCCGCCAGCGCCACGCCGCGAAATACCGGCCAGGCGTTGCGCCACACCGGAACCAGCTGTTCGGGATGCACTGCCGCCGCTTCCAGTTCGTGGCGCAGCAGGCCGCGCCACTCCCCGGCAAAGGCCGGCATCTGCCCGGCCAGAAACAGCACCGCAGTCATCGCTCCCAGGCCCGCCGTCAGATCGCGGCTGCGCGCGACCTGGCCCTGCTCCCGCGCCTTTTGCCGCCGCCGCGGGGACGCCTGCTCGGTCTTGCTCTCGTCGGCCATGAGAATTCTTTACCTGCTTCATCGCTCCTGCTTCATCGGGCCTGATTTCAACGAGCCTGATTTCAACGAGCCTGATTTCAACGAGCCTGATTTCAACGGGCCTGATTTCAACGAGCAAGGTGCAGCAACTGTTCGGCGACCCGAATCCCCTGCGCGAACTGCTGGTTGAAAACCCGCGGCCAGTACGCCATGGCCGCCACCAGCACGGTCAGGCCGACCAGGTTCTTCACCGCCAGGCCGATAAACAGAACCGGCAACTGGGGCGAAGCTTTGCCGAGAAATCCGAGCGCCATGTCGGCCACCAGCGTGGCCACCAGCGAAGGCGCGGCGATCTGCACCCCGGCCAGAAAGATTCCCCCCGCCGCGCGCAGCAGGCCCCCGGCCAGGGCGAGCGTCACCGCCATGCCGCCCGGCGGAAGATAAGCGAAGCTGCGCACCAGCGCCCGCAGCAGCCAGTGATGCACGTCGAGTTGGAGGAAAATCAGCAGCGCGGCCAGGCGGTGAAATTCCGAGAGCACCGGCGTGTCCGCCTGGGTCTGCGGATCGAACACGTTCGCCAGCGAGTAGCCGATCTGCACTCCCAGAATCTGCCCGGCCAGCAGCGCCGCCTCAAAAAGAAAGTTCGCCACCAGCCCCAGCACCAGCCCGATCATCGCTTCGCCGAGCGCCACCTGCGCCCACTGCCAAAGGCCTAGCGAAGAGCCGAGCCCGAGCTCCGCCGGACCGTGCAGCGGATGCAGCAGCACCGTCAGCAGCAGGGTCACGCCGGCCTTCACCGGGATCGGCACCGCATCGCTTCCGAGCACCGGACAAAACACCATCAGCCCGGAGACGCGCGCGCCGGTGAAGACGGCGGCCGCCAGCAGTTCTTCGAAATGGAATCCGTCGATCATTGTTTCCAGTTCTTAGGTCCTCAGCTCGTAGCTCTTAGCTCGTAGCTCTAAGTTCGTAGCTCTAAGTACCAGGTACTGGGTACAGCCCTTCACCGCACAAAGGGATGGAAATCAGAAAACAGCTGCAGCGTGAATACGCCGATGCGGCGCACCATCCAGGGCATCAGCAGCAGCACTGCCGCCGCCACCGCGGCCAGCCGCGGGACGGTCGACACCGTCATGTCCTGCAGCGAGGTCAGCACCTGCACCACGTTGATCAGCAACCCCACCACGACCGCCGCCAGCAGCAGGGGCGCGCCCATCCACAATGCGGTTTCGATGGTGTGCCGCATCAGCGCTACGATCTGGTCCGATCCCATGACACGCTCCTCACCAGCGAAAATTCTCCTCAGGTAAAACTCTTCATCAGCGAGCCCACCAGCAGGTTCCAGCCATCGACCATCACAAACAGCAGAATCTTCAGCGGAGTCGAAATGATGACCGGCGGCAGCTGCATCATGCCGATCGAGGTGGTCACTGCCGCCACCACCAGATCGATCACCAGAAAAGGAAGAAACAGCGCCACCCCGATCTGAAATCCCGTCTTCAGCTCCGACAGGATGTAGGCCGGCACCACCACCCGCATGGGGACATCTTCGGCCCGCGCCGGGCGCGGCGCCTGCGCCAGTTCGAGAAAGAGCGCCAGATCTTTTTCCCGGGCATACTTCAGCATGAAGTGGCGCAGCGGAGGCGCGCCCAGCTCCACCGCGGCCAGCACATCCACCTGTCCTTTTTGAAAGGGCACCACCGCGGCCTGATAGATCGCCGCGCCCACCGGCTGCATCAGGAAATAAGTCAGCACCAGCGACAGCCCGATCAGGGTCTGGTTGCTCGGAGCGGTCTGCGTGCCCAGCGCCTGCCGCAGGAAGTGAAATACGATCAGCAGCCGCGTGAATGGAGTCACCGCCACCAGCAGCGCCGGCAGAAGCGTCAGCAGGCTCAGCAGGACGACGATGTTCCACGGCACCGACCC
>JBEKHS010000027.1:0-108909 GCA_050012155.1 Candidatus Sulfotelmatobacter sp.
GATTGCGTGAGCTTTCCAGAGTCTTGGTCCTCAACCTTCTCTGGCGAAAACAACGGTGCCAAAAACACCGATAGGATATCTTTGTCCTTGACACCGCCTTCACTCTTATCGAGGGGCACCCATTTCATTTATCACCGACAAAGCCCAAGGCCAACGGCAACGGATAGGAGTGTCCGTCCCACACAGTCAAAATCCGCGCCGCCTTGTCTCCGCAGAACACCGCGGAGACGAGGACGGGCAGCCAGCAAGGGTGGGTTGCCCCGCGAGGCGGATTGACTTTAAAGCCAGGGTTCCACTTTAACGCGGTATGTGCCGCTGGCATCCGTGATGGCGACGTGTTTCGGTGGATCGGCGAGACGCTGGCTGGTACTCCAGCTTGCCATGTAATAGGTCACGAGTTCTTCAACAATCCCGCTGGGGGGCTTTTCCAGAAGTTCGAACTCGTTCAATCCCTGCCCAGACGCGAAATAAATGGTAAACCCAGAGGTTCCGTAGGAGCAGGTGGCGATCAGCACAAGTACTGCTGGGCCGCCTTCGTCAAACGCGCGGGCAAATGCTTTGTATTCGATTTCCGATCCCCGGCTTAGCGGCGGGGACACAGGCACGGGTTGTGCTCCCATGTTCGTTCTCCTTTCGAAGGGTTTTTGTTGCGCTGCCTTTGTAGTACCGGCCGATCGGTGAGTCAAGCAAATTGCGCCCGGAGAATCCTATTCTAGCGGCGATGTCCCATATTGGGAGAACACTTACGACGGTCAAATTCATGGCCCTGTCTCCGCAGATGCGCCGAGACGAGTGCGGGGCAGCCGCGGACTTAGTGAGGTCTCAACTAAACCACCACCTCAAGGGCGCCGCACGGGAGTGTCCGTCCGTGGTGCGCGGACCCATCGCAGTGGAAATCCCAGGCAAACGGCCGCTATCGGATTCGCCGCACGAAATGAAGAAGCCCACGCCGATTTGCAAAAGGCGTGGGCCGTTGTCCTCAAAGTTGGACGCTACTTTTTCTTCTTAGCGTCGTCATCCGGGTCGGGATCCGGACCGGGTCCGCTGCAGGGCACATCGTAATGCATGGAATCGGGAGGCCTTACTTCACACGTGGACCGGCACACAGCCATCGGCGTCGGCAGATTTGCATTCCAGACCCATCCGGTCGGAAGGTAGCGATCCTGTTCCTTCTCGATCTCCTCGGTTGGTGCGAACGATACCCGCAGGCCCTTCTCCACCTGTATGTACTTCTCCGAGCTCGGCTGAAACGAGCCGCGGTCGTCGTGCATGTGTGGCATAAACACGCCGAGGTTATACACGGATAACTTACGCATCATCTCTTGCACCTCAGGAAGCTGAATTGCCTCCTGAGCTGTCCGCAGCTCCTTCGGTAAGGTGGCTGCCTGTCTTTCGGTGATAGTCATTTGACTCTCCTCGCTTATCGGTTTGGATTAACCCGGAGTCTTTGTTGCTGGCCCACGTGCAGTAACTAACTTTCCATCGTGCGGAGGCTATTACTCGACGATTTTAAAGTCAAGCTCCAATTGGCCCTAATCCATTCTCTTTCTACGGACGGCCGGATCAATACCCGAATTACCCGATGCCTGAGCGGACTCGCTCCCTCTGCGTCTCTTGCGTACAATGGAGAATCGAATCCGATGAGCACACATCCCGAGAACCCAATGACAGTGACCGCGACCTCCACTCCGCCCGCTCGCCCGCAAACGGCTGCGGCAGATGTTCCCGAAGTGCCTTTGACTACGGAGGGCTACAGCGTGTTGCACCAGATGATGCGCTTCCGGCGGACGGCCTGGCGCGCCCTGCCTGAGGCTACGCAGTCGGAGATTGCTCAGGAAGCGGCGGCCGTGCTGGGCGAAATGGAAAAGAATTCCGCCGGGCCATCTTCCGGAGGGCAGTCCGCGCTGTTTTCCTTGATCGGCCACAAGGGCGATCTCATGCTGGTTCACTTTCGCAACTCGTTTGCCGATCTCAACCAGGCCGAACTCAAGCTGGCCGGCCTGCGGCTGAGCGATTACCTCGAGCCAACATCTTCGTATCTTTCCATCATCGAGCTTGGGCTTTACGATTCCACGCTGAAGATTTACAAAGAACTCACCGACCAGGGCATTCAACCGCACTCGGACCAGTGGAGGGCCGAGATCGAATGCAAGCTCAGCCGCCACCGGGAAGCGATGCATCCGCGCCTGTTCCCTGAGATCCCGCCCAATCGATATATCTGCTTTTATCCCATGGACCGGCGGCGCGGCGAGGACAAGAACTGGTACACGCTGCCTATCGAAGAGCGCGCGCGCCAGATGAGCGATCACGGACTGGTCGGTCGACGCTACGCCGGAGAAGTAAAGCAGATTATCACCGGCTCGATTGGCTTCGACGATTGGGAGTGGGGCATCGACCTATTCGCCGACGATCCGCTCGTCTTCAAGAAACTGATCTACGAAATGCGCTTCGACCACGTCAGCGCGGTGTATGCCCTGTTCGGCCAATTCTATGTGGGAGTACGCTGCCCGGCGGCTGCGCTGGAGAAACTGCTCAGCGGGGAATTGCCGAAGTAGCCGCGTCCAAATACTTTTTCACCACAGAGACACAGAGTCACAGAGAAAAGCTTTCTTAAGTTCTTGCCTTTCTCTGTGCCTCTGTGACTCTGTGGTGAATTGATTTTAGAAGTGGAGAATCCATGGCAACCCTCGGCCTCATCGAGTACGAAGACGCCAGCCCAGAAGTACGCGCCGTTTACGACGACATCATGGCCACGCGCAAGACCGACTGGATCAACAATTTCTGGAAGGCGATCGCGCACGATCCCGCCACGCTGAAGCGCACGTGGGAAGACATCAAGCAGATCATGGCGCCTGGCGCGCTCGATCCGCTGACCAAGGAAATGATCTATATCGCCGTCAGCGTGACCAACCAGTGCAACTACTGCATCGCGTCGCACACTGTCGCAGCGCAGAAGAAAGGCATGACGGACACAATGTTCCAAGAGCTAATGGCGGTCGTCGGCATGGCCAACGAAACCAACAAGCTGGTCACGGGGTATCAAGTCGAAGTCGACGAGCAGTTCAAGCTTCGCTAACCGCTCCGCATCAACTGGCGAATGGCTGGCCGAACAAACCCCATATCGACAGCGCGAGCATCAGCAGGCTCAGCAGCGATTGAGCTCCCGAGAAGCTACGCGCCCAGCCGGTCCCTTTCAAATCATATTCGCGTGTGGTTAAGAGCCTTAGCCAGCGTCCCAACTGCAATTCCTGAAACCCGATATTCAGAGCGCTCTCCAGGCTGAAGAACAGCGCCACGCGCCAGATCTCGATCTCGCGCAAGGCGATTTGCGCGAGCCTTTCGAGGACGCCTGCGGCATTCACCCGCCGTGGCCCGATTCTGGCTCGGCGGACGATCGTTCTGCCATTGCGGTAATCGCGTCGACAAACCAAAAAAATGGCAGACCTTCTGCCCGTCTTGATGATTACGACATACAGAATGCTGCAGAAAAGCCAGAGAGCGCCGATAACGTACAGGGGCCGGCTGGGGTTCATTCCATACTGAAACGGCAAATCGAAAACCAGCTTATCCAGCGAGGCGCCCACGCAATCCGAGACGAGGACGCCGAAGTGGAGTTGATTCGGAGGCTGCGCATCGTCCCGCCCGGACAGGCACTGCTTCCATTCCTTTGACGCGTTTGTGTGCTGCAGCGCATAAACGATCTGCCGTTCCTGGTCCTCGCGCCCATCCTTCTCAAAACCCTTCCGTAGCAAAGTAAGCTGCTTCGGGTCGTCATGATAAGTGAGCAGCCTCAAGTTGTACGCCGTATAAGTATTTTCGGTTACTGGAGGGTCTTGCGGCTGGAAAATAGCGCCCTTCAAATCTGACCGGGATAGGTTGCTGTCCGCGTCGAAATGCGCCGCAGTAAAATCGGCTCTGACCAATATCGCCCCCGTGAGGTCAACTCCGTGCAGTTTCGCGCCATGCAGCTTTGCCTCGGTCAGATCAGTGGCGCATTTCTGATCAAGGCCGCAACCCTGATCCGTGGCGCCTTCTGCCTCCGTCAGATCGGCGTCCGACAGATCGGCGCGGGACAACTTTGTACCGGTGATATCGGCACGGCGCAAATCATGACCGTGCAGATCGACACAGGAAAGATCGGCGGCGCTGAAATCAGCCTTCTCGCCCTGTTGCCCTTTGCTGGAAATCCAGAGGATGTGCTGCGTCTCGATTTCCTTTAGCTCGGCGACCGTCCGCTTCCAGCCGTCTCGATTCGGTCCACGCGACTGCATAGTATCCGCAAGGTGGTTTCTCAGCTGTAGCTGGCGGATGCGAAATGCCACTTGTAGATGTATTCGCCGAACCCCCACCACTCGCGAGCTCGCTCCGCAGGAGGATGTGCCAGGCAACGTAGCCGATCATACCGGCGACCACGATCGTCAACAACGCCCCAAATGCCGAGAACCTGCGCCGCGCCCCTTTGGCAAGTGTTTTCACGGCCACGGATTTTAGCACCAATCGCGAGCGCAGCTGCAAAGCCGGCTCAAGATTTCGGTTTTCGCTTTTTCCCGGCTGTTGTGAACTTGTACTCGCACGTCTTCATATCCACCTTTCGCCCGCGAAAGCGCACACCCTCTGCCTCCAGCCGGAACCGCTGTTCTAGTGCCGAATCGCCGCGCAGCTTGATTTCTCCACCCGCGCCTAACACGCGCTGCCACGGCAATCCGAAGCCGCGATGCAGCACCCGCGCCACAAACCGCGCCGCACCCGGAAATCCCGCCGCGCGCGCAACCGCTCCGTAGGTGGAAACCTTACCCCGCGGAATGCGCCGGATCGCAGCCTCAATGCTCATCCGCATTTTCGACGACTTATCCGTAGGCTCGTTCTTTCTTGGCTTTCGCGAATCTTTGCTTCCCTTGTTCACAAAGCAATCCATCCTATGTGAATCAGCCACAGCGATCCTATTGAAACCAGAAGCCACAATATAATTCCCTGCAACAGCGGACGATGCCCCACCTGCTTGAGAGTCGCCATCGAAATGCCGCTGCCGATCAGAAACAAAGTTGCGGTCAATCCAATCTTCGCAACCTTCACGGCGAGGGAATAAGCATGAGCCCCAGAGGGCAAGTAGGTATTGCAAACGGCCGCCAGGCAAAACAAGACGATGAACCACGGCCACTGGATCTTCGCTTTCGCGCGCATCACTATCGCCGTCCCAACGGAGAGCGGGACAATCCACAACGCGCGCGCCAGTTTCACCGTAGTCGCGATGGCCAGCGCTTCGGCTCCGTATTTGGCTGCGGCACCTACAACCGAACTAGTGTCATGAATCGCCAGCGCCGCCCATAATCCAAACTGCGATTGCGAAAGTTTGAGCGCTGCACCGATGGCGGGAAAGATCAGCAAAGCTACTGAGTTCAGCACGAAAACCGTCCCCAACGACACCGCCATTTCATCATCGGATGCGTGCGTGATCGGTCCCACGGCGGCAATGGCGCTGCCGCCGCAAATCGCCGTTCCGGTGGAAATCAAGAAAGCCGGCACGCGCTGCACACCGAGCAACAGGCCCAGCCCCATGCCAACAAGTAGCGCGAAGCTTATGCCCAGCATGGTGTAGACAAAACCGCTACGACCCGCTTGCACCACCTGATGCAGGTTCATGCCGAAGCCGAGTCCTACCACCGATGCCTGCAGCAGATACTTCGAGACTTTCTTTGCTTCGCTGCCGTAGGGATGCGGCAGTGCGAAGCCGAAAGCCAGTCCCAACGCCAACGCCACCGGCGGAGACACGAAGCCGCTGGCACTCACGAGCAGACAGAGGAGAAAGATGATGCGAGGCAGCATTCGCATTTACGGAGAACACGGCACGGTTCGCATTCAGGCGCTGCCGCTCCTATCCGTAGCCCACTCAACACCAAGCATTGTCGGGGTTAGGCCGAATTCCATTACGATCCTCTGCGCCGTCAGGCGGAACTCTGTCGTAATAGCCGTTCCGCGCTGGTTGACGCACCAGCCTATCGCTTGCCGAACGAGTTTAGCAAGCAGCCCCTGACGCCCTTCAGGCACGCCATCACGTATAATCAACTTTCCGGCTCATGAGCTACACCGTTCTGGCGCGCAAATACCGGCCGCAAAAGTTCTCCGAGGTCATCGGACAAGAGCACGTCACCCGCACCCTGCAGAACGCCCTCGAACAGGAGCGCACCGCCCACGGCTACATTTTCAGCGGCCATCGCGGGATCGGAAAAACAACCGTGGCGCGAATTCTGGCCGCGGCCCTGAATTGCCGTTCCTCCGATAAGCCGGTTGCAGAGCCCTGCGGTATCTGCGAATCCTGCACCGAGATTCGCGCCGGAAATGCTGTTGATGTGATCGAGATCGACGCCGCTACGAATCGCGGCATCGACGAAATCCGCGAGCTGCGCGAAGCCGCACGCTACCGTCCCGCGCGCGACCGCTTCAAGATATACATTCTCGACGAAGCTCATCAAATTACCGACGCTGCCTTCAACGCTCTGCTCAAGACGTTAGAAGAACCGCCCGACCATATTGTTTTTATGCTGGCGACCACGCAACCCGAAGACATTCCGCAGACCATCCGTTCACGCTGCCAGCACTTCAGTTTTCGCGCCGTGAAATTCGACGAAATCGTCGGCCAGTTACGCGATCTGACCGGCCGCGAAAAAATTGAAGCCGATGACGATGCTCTGGCGCTGCTGGCCGAAGCTGGTGACGGCTCCATGCGCGACGCGCTCTCGATTCTCGACCAGGCCATTGCCTCCTCCAACGGAAGGCTTACGGCCGATTCTGTGCGCAACCTGGTTGGAGCTGCGCCCGCGCACATTCTCGAAGCAGTGATGCAGGCTGTCGCCCGCGGGGCAAGCGACGAGGTTCTGCGGCGGGTCGATCACCTCATCAGCGAAGGCCACAGCCCGACGCACTTCGCGCGCCAGATGGTGCGTTTTCTGCGTAACGCAACGGTCGCAAAGATTGCTGGAAAAGACTCTTCCCTGCTGCAGATCTCAAGTGAAGAACGCGAGCGAGTAGAGCGCGTCGCGGCACTCTTCGGCGAAGAAGATCTTACTCGCCACTTGCAGATCATGCTGCGCACCCACAGCGAGCTGGGATACAAACAGGAGCAGCGCTTCCATCTGGAGCTCGGTCTGCTAAAGATGGCGCACGCGCAACGATTGCTTCCCATCGAGCAACTGCTCAGCGACGTGAGCGCTTCTCCGAGCATTCCGGGCGGAGCGAACGCTGCCAGACCTGTGGCGCGGCCGTCGATCATCAATTCGCCTTCGACCTCGAACAACACATCCCCGCGCCCTAATTCGATCTCGCCGTTTGCCGCCGATTCGGCGCGCAAAAGCACTCCCCGGCAGGAATCCGCTGCCGACTCCGCTGCTGCCAACACACCCCATCTAGTGTCGGGCGGAGGCTTACCTCCGCGAGTGGTCATGGGCGCAGCCGCTCCCGCAAATCTCGATGAGGACGTACCCGCGCTGCAGGCCGATATCCAGCAGATCGATATCCAGCAGATCGATGTCCAGCGACCGCAGCCCGAATCCAAACTGCAATCGCCGATGCCGACGGCCGAAGTCGAGCCAGCCGGGCCAATCGAGAAACTCCGAACTGCCGTGCTTCAGGCTCTTACCGATGGTAATCAGCGCATTCTGGTCTCGATGCTCGAACCGGCCGAATGGTCTGTCGAGGGGAACGAGGTTGTAGTAAAGGTGTCGGAGTCGCAGACCGTGGTCGACATGTCGCTCGGCGCAGATGCCCGGCGGCTCGCGATTGCCTCTGCCAGCGGCATTCTGGGGCGGGCAGTGAAGCTTAGGATTGTCCCCGGAGCACCTGCGTCGACGACCGACGGGAAAAGCAACGGCAAGTCCGTCGGGCCAAACACCGCGGCGGGAGGGCGTAGCCGCGCCGAGCAGGATGCGGTGGTTCGCCGCTTGCAGGAGAAATTCGGCGCTGAAATTCGGACGGTGATCGATTACAAGGAGAAGCGCTAAACCATCATGGGCGGATTTAATTTGCAGGAACTGATGTCGAAGGCCAAGTCGCAATACGAAACCTTGCAGAAAAAGATGCAGGAGACGGTGGTCGAGGCCTCGTCCGGCGGCGGCACGGTCACAGCGAAGATGGACGGACGCAAGCAACTGCTCAGCCTGCGCATTGATCCTGAAGCGGTGAAGGCCGGTGACGTGGAGATGTTGCAGGACTTGGTGCTGGCCGCAGTCAACGAAGCAGCGCGGCAAATCGACGGCGCCATGCAGTCGACGGTCGGCGGAATGCTGGGCGGCATGGGCATCGGCGGACTGTGAAGAATCGGGGGATTGAGTAATCGGGGGATTGGGCGATTTTCCCGTTCCTCAATCGCCGATCAACCATGTACCTGTTTTCAAATCGCTCGATCACCCAATCAAACAATCTCTCAATTCCTATGTCTAAATTTGCCGAGCCAATGTCGCGGTTGATCGACGAGTTGAAGAAGCTTCCGGGCGTGGGCTCGAAGAGCGCACAGCGGCTGGCCTTCTATATTCTGCGCGCGAGCGACGAAGACGCCGAGGCGCTGGCTGCTGCGGTGCGTGACGTCAAGGCCAGCCTGCGGCTGTGTTCCGTCTGCAACAACATCACCGACGTCGATCCCTGCGTCTACTGCACCAGCGCGACCCGCAATCAGCGCCTGGTCTGCGTGGTCGAGGAGCCGACCAATATTGCGGCGATCGAGAAGACCAAGCACTTCAACGGCGTATACCATGTGCTGCATGGCTCAATTTCGCCGTTGCACGGCGTGGGACCGGAGCAGTTGCGCATCACAAATCTCATCGCGCGCGTCGACGCCGGCAATGTGGACGAAGTGATTGTCGCCACTAATCCCACCGTCGAAGGCGAAGCTACAGCCACTTATCTCTCGCAGCAGCTAAAGCGCGTGGGCGTGAAGGTAACCCGCATCGCAATGGGCATTCCAGTCGGCAGCGACATTGAATATACGGACGAGATCACTATGCTCAAAGCCATGGAAGGCCGGCGGGAGTTATGAGGGAATAACCGGATCTGCCCTCTACGCCAAGGCTTGCTTATCCTTTGGCCGGTGGTCTTTATCTAACATTAACGCAAAATTTACAATTCTCTGACATTCGGGTGACAAGAGACCTCAGCCTGAAAGATACTCTCGACGCTCTGTCGACGGTATGTCGAGTCCAAATCGCGCCGACGGTAACAGCCTGTTCCTATCAGGAGGAATTGTGAGAGTTAGCATTGCCGCAGTCCCACTTGTCGCATTTGCCGCCGTACTGATCCAGAGCACGCTGGCACAAGGACAATCAATTTTTCATACGGTCGCCACGCCGAATGAACACTTCAACAATGGGCTTCTGGCGGCCTCGGCGTCTTCTCCGAACGACATCTGGGCAGTGGGGCAATCGACGATTCATTTCGACGGCACGAAGTGGACGGATTACCCGGCGCCCATGATCCATGGCGACAACACCGCCAATCTAGAAGGCGTGGTGGATATCTCTCCAACCCTGGCTTGGGCGGTGGGGACGGTGAACACCGGCGAAGCCAATCCTGGGCAAGTGATTGAGCAGTGGAACGGCACAGAGTGGAGCGTGTTTCCGGGCCCCAAGTTTGCCAAAGGCGATGTGCCCAGCCTCTTCGCCATGACCTCAACCTCGGCCAATGACATTTGGGCGATCGGCAGTCTCTTGGCCGACGACGAGCAGCAACTCCTTTTTTTGTTCGAACATTGGGACGGCACAGCGTGGACCGCAACTACATCGATCTCAAATGACGCGTTTTTGTTTGGTGCATCCGCGGATGCGACCAACGACGCCTGGGCTGTGGGCTTCAACGGTCCGGAAAACGACAACAGCCAAACCCTCGCCCTGCACTGGGACGGTACGAACTGGAAGAAGACATCGACTCCAAGCATAGGATCCGGCGCAAACCAATTGAATGGCGTTCTGGCGCTGGCTCCAAACAATGTGTGGGCAGTCGGCTTCTCCACTCCGGTCGCTCCTCCGAAGGAAGCCGCTACGCTTACTCTGATCGAGCACTTCGACGGCACGAGTTGGTCGGTGGTGCCCAGCCCGAACGTCGGACCCAGCAGTATCTATCAGTCGAATCGTCTCTTTGGCTTGACCGCGAATTCGGCAGATGACATCTGGGCCTTCGGCTCTTACTTTGCCGCCAGCGGGTCGGGGCACCAAATGACTCTGCTTCTGCACTGGGACGGGACTTCCTGGACGGTCCAGCCCAGCCCAAATCCTACCAAGGGCGGTTTTCTCTCCGATCTTCTTTTTGCCGGTGTCGTACCGTCCCCGGGCAATATCTGGATCTTCGGAGACGAAGACGAGGCTCCGCACTCCGACACACTGGCCATTCATACGACGACGGGAGACTGATCCCTAAATTAGTCATCTCGAATTGGACTCTTACACACCGGGCTCAGCTCGGTTTTTTCTTTTGTGGCACCTAACTTTAAATGCTGTTATGCTCACTCGCGTCATAACTTGGCTACGACATAAACAACCGATTAATTATCGACTTATCATCATCATATGTGTCAACGCACTTTCACAGTAGGCTTCGAGAGATAGCACTTTGTTTACGGAAGGAGTTGCCATGGCAGGTGGACCTGTATTTACCAATAGCTACAACATAACAAATCGGAGCGATCCATTCACCCTGTGGGTGGATGACACAAGCGTCGTAGTTCCTCTCCCCGGTTCGCAGCTATCATTCTATTGGTTGCAGGGAACCAACTACGACTCGGATGACGATGACTATGATCCCACCGATCAGACGACCTTCACCAACGCCCTCGCGACAGACCTGCAACAGACCGCGGACAGCAGCGGCAGCGCAAACCTGGTTATTTACGTGCACGGTCTCGGCAACACCTATAGCGATGCGATTGCAGGGGCGGCGAATCTGGGGCTCGCATTGCAGGCCGCTGGCTACGGTGGTCTGGTGATTGGATTTTCGTGGCCGAGTTACAGCGAGTTTGTGGCTCTGTTTCCAAGCTACTACGCGACCAGCCGGCCTCCACAAAATACATCCGGCACAATCCGGGATAATATCAACGGCAGCGTAGGCAGCTTTCAAACTATGCTCAAACTGCTGCAGAGTATCCAGGTCAACAACAAACCAATCAAGATCAGCATAATCTCGCATTCGGAGGGCAACTTAATGGTGATGTGGGGTATGGCAAATAACCCGCCCATTACTCCGACTTTGAACCATTCGATCTTGCTGGCTGCCGACATCTCGGCAGCAATGCTGCAAGGCGGCCAGCCCGGCAGCATGATTACCGAGAATTTCAACGACGTGAGCGTCTACTTTTCGGGAACGGATCCCGACCTTTGTTATTCCGATTACGAGTTCTTCGCGTTTCACGATCAAACCTATCCCACTCGATTGGGGCTGATCGGACCTTTTGCATATCCGGCGGCGGTTAGTGTCCCCACCAATGTAACTGGTTTGGATTGTTCGCAGGTGACGGTGAATCTGGGGAGTCAGACCAACGTACACAGCTCTTACATGTCGCTGCCCTCGGTGCTATCCGACATGACTTCAGTCTTGACCGGTGCCGTTCCCGTAGGCAGGGCCCTTTACCCTGGAAGCTCGAACCCCTTGTACTACCTAAAGCCGAACCAGGCTGTGGCGGCAGGCATCAGAGAGGTATGGTCTGGAAAGACCAAGGTGCGGCCAAAATTGCGATCGCGGTTTGTCGGCACTTATGTTGTGAGGCGATCCTTGATATGACGCGCGGGTTTTGATCACGCGAGAGAGCTGAATGCGGAATTACTGACTCAGGTCTGGCTCAAGGAATACGTTAAATTCTTCCTCGGGGGGAGCCAGACCTTCCGGGAGGGTACCACGGTTATATTCCGCCATGCGGTTCTTCCACTTGAGGAAGTCGGTAATGCTCTGTGGTTCGACGCGAACCTCGACGCGCCGTAGACTGGCGAGCAGCAGATTCATTTCGCACTGGAAGCCCGTGCTACTTCTTAGATTCTTAGCAGAAGGATGAACCGTCTCGATCCTGCCGCGGTTGTGTTCCAGCAGTCCCCAGCCTTGAGGCAGTTCTTCTGCACGAACAAGTCCGGCGGGGACCAGGTAGAAGCGCTCGCACCCTACGCCTTGCTGCGGCTTAAGGCGGAAGGGCTTGGCGCGGTCGGCCACGAAGTCAGAGCGCGTGACCTTGCACTCGACCAGCACAGAGTGGCAGGCGCGCTTCCAGCCGATGGCATCGGGCATCTCCCCGCTGACGCAGGCCTGCTCAGAGAGCACGACTCCACAGCGATAGCGGCGCAGCCAGTGGACGGCCTTCTCGACCAGTTGGGCATGTGTCATGAGTTTGGCCCTCGAGCGGGCGCGATCCGGTGCTCCGGCTCAAGAGGAAGCAGAGACCTTTGTATCTGCAGACGCGGAGTCGCGGAAGTGACTGTAAAGCTACTGGCAAGCGGCTGCCTCGCGAGCGTGCAATTCTCGGAAATCAAATGTGACTAATATAGTCATGTCTGTTATGACCCTTTCATGACGCCTCCATGTTGCCAGCCGCTTGGCGCAATCCTGAAGCGCCTCCCGAACTTGCCCGCTTCGGCGACGAATTCGCGCAGAGATCCGCGCATTGTCTGCTGTTGGCGCCATCGGTGCTCGCTCCCCGCGAGAATAATTGCCTGATCAATCCCGCGCATGCCGACTACAAAAAGATTGCCATACGCGGCTTGGAGCCGCTCAACTACGATCCGCGCATGTTTCGGAAGCCACGCCGCCGGCACTGATTGGCCTGCCAAGCATCACCTGTTCATTTTCCCAGTATGCTTCATGGGCTTTACAACGACCGGCCGGTGCAGGACAGTCTCGAGCAAATGCCGCTCCGCCGCGATGATTTGAGCCGACGATCCGGTCGGCGAATAGCCCTCGGCGGCGATTATCAGAGCTTCGTTCCTCTTTGCCTTGCTCTGATCACCTTCAATCTGAATGTGGCGGATGTGGCCGTCGTGCGCTGCATCGAATGCGTTTGCCAGGCGCAGGACGGCAGATAATTGGATCGCCGCCTTCTGTTCGTCCGGCAAAAGATCGCGCAGGGCTTTGTGTTTTCTGGTGGGCAAGGCTCCGCGATGGAAGCGCGCCACGATGGCTGCGCGCTGCAAATCTTGAGCCTTCCAGCCCAGCGGATTTCCATGCGCGCGAATCAAATCGAAAGTAGCCTTGTGATGCCCCTTCTCGCCTTCCGACTTTCCCACATCGTGTAAGACAGCTGCCGCCAGCAGACTAGAGCGCGCGGAAACGCCGTCGACCGCAGGCTGCCAGCCTGAGGCCAGCAGGCCGTCGTAGAGCTGAAGAACCAGACTGGCGACGCGCTCGGAGTGCGCAAAGTCGGGATCGAGGCCATTCGCCAAAAACTTCATGCGTCGCATTGCAAGTGCCTGAATCTGCTGGCCTCGCGGAAGCCCAGAGCGCCAGACCTGCCACAGAGAATCGGGGCCGATCATTTTCTTGCGGTAACTGTCGATGCGCTTCGTGCGTTCCGCGACGATGCGCTCGTGCCAGCGACCCCGCGAATCCACATCAGGAAAAACATGGCAGGAAACCGCCGTAGCCCAGAGCACGTCGAGATCGTGCACTTCGCCGAGCAGGTCCTGCATTGCCTTCAGGTCGTTGCTCCACGCCCTATGTTCGACCGGAAGAAAATTCTCGACGATGTAGCGGAAGCGCTTGATGCCGATGCGCAGGTTGTGGAAGGCAACCTGCGATCGATTGCGAAGAGCGCGATTGTGGAGGGCGCGGGCAGCCGTCCAGCGCTCCAGAGCCAGATGCTTGAAGAGCGCGCTGCCCGGGCGGATACGAGCGCATCGAGCCGGAAGAGTCTTACTCCATTGGCGCCACTGCTTCCGGTCAAACTCTTGTAACGCGGCGTGAGCTTCGCGCTTCTGTTCGGACTCGCGCGCGAAGAGGATTTTCAGCAGCGCTTGGGCCGCGGGATCGCCAGAATCGGAGCGCGGATCGAGTTCGTCCGGAGTAGCCTCATGCATTTCTTCGAATGCACGCGTAGCGGGCCGCTCTACGCGAGTTCGTTCCAGCTTTTCCACCCACTCCATCATCACCTGAATGTCGCGCAAGTCGCCGAGTCGCTGGAAAAGCCGCTTGCCGGCCTTCTTCATCGCCTTCCAGTTTGGGTCGGGATCGAGCGCCATCACTCCGTCAGCCAGGGAGCGGCAGCGGCGCAGTGAAACCCGCAGGTCGTGAACAGGGTCGGCGCTGAAATCGGCGGAGACGCGCTCGCACTCCTCCAGAACCCGCAACATCCAATAGCGCAGGCCGGTAGTTTTCTTGGCTCGCGGGGTGTGGGTTTGCGGAAGGGCCACAAGGTTTTGAGACAGCTACATTTAGCATAATCATTTTCGCCGCTGTCGGCTGCGAATGCCAGTGCCAGGGAGTGTCCCAATCCGTCCGCCATTCGGGACGGAAGGACTGGTAAAGAGGAAGAAATTTGAACGAAATTCTTAGAACACTCTCGTACAAGTTCGACACTGGACCGTGGGCCGAGTAGTTCTCTGTTACCTCCGTAACGTGCACCCCTTACTTGTTGGATTTAACCTGCTATTGCCTAGCCAGAGCTGCGGTTGAGGGGTGTTCTATCGACAACGCGACCACATTTCACGCCAACCGTGCCGCTTCCGCGCGCGCTTTCGTGCACAGCCTGAACATCCTGATCAAGTACGCGCGCATGTACGGCCCCGATCACAAGCGTACCGAGGGGCAGTTCGAGACCGCCTGGAAGGAATTGCAGCAGGGTCTGCCTGTAGCCGGAGAAGGCGGTTTCCTGCTGGGCGTTTCCGATAACAAGCTTTTGCTGGATGGAATTCCACTCGAAGCCGGGCAGGTGGAGCGCAGCTTTGGTCAGCTCTTGAGCACCGCAGGCTTGGCGAGCCTGCACTTCTCCAAAGACGTGACCATCGAAGACTTCACCCGTCTGGTGCGGGCTTTCACGCTGGCCGGCTCCAAAGCCCAGGACGTGGCCAAGCAGATCAAAGACGCTCTGGGCGGCGGGAATAAACAGAGCACCATCAAGATCAACGAAGTAAAATTTGTCGCCGCGGACCCGCTCACCGGCGACATCAGTGTCGCGGCTCAGATTGCCGCGCAAACTCTCGGCCCGGAATTCAAACAATGGCTGAACGATCCGCAGAAGTTGCTGCAACTGATAGCGGCGGCCGAGGGCGCCAACGCGGGCGGCGGCGGCGAAGGCGGCGGTGCGGCAGTTCCCTTCGGCAGCGTCCCGAATGTTCCCGGCCATTGGGTCGCAGGGCCGGCACCTGGGGTCGGCGCCGGCACCGGAACTGCGCCAGCCTGGGAAGGCGGCGTTGTCCCTCTACAAGAGGCCGAGGTGATTCAGGCTATCCGGCTGCTGACGCGCTTTGGCCAAGTGCAGGGTGACCCCAATGCCAGCCCGGAGGTTCTGCAGAAGGAGCTGGGCGAAACCGACCCGAACACGCGGCTCAACCTGCAACAGTTGCTAGGCAGCCTGGCGGCCAAGGCAACCACAGAACAACAGGAAGACACGCCGTTGCTGATGAAGGCCGCCGAGCACATGGCCATCCGTTTCGCCCTCGACCGCTACCAGAAGGGCGAAGTAAAGGTAAATGCGGTCCATCAAATGATGGAGCACATGAGCCGGCAGATGGATTCCCTGCGCGGAATTTTGAAATTGCAGGAAGAAAAGATGAACAAGGCCGGCATCCTCGTGGAGTCGCACGCCGACATCCTCGACCGGATGTTCTGGGCGGAAGTGCCGGAGTCAGGCAAGAAAACGGTATTGATGTCGAACGAAGCCCCGTGCGTTCCGCCGCGAAACCTGCGGCAGTTCGTGGAAGTGCTGCTCGACCGGGATGACAAGCAAACCTCCGCGGAGATCCTAAACAACTACTCGGGTTGCCTGGGCACAAAGGAAATTGAAGCCCGACGCAAAACTGCTATTGGGTTGAGTCAACTGGCCGATCTTTATGCCCGGCTGGGCGGCGAAGCCATGGGCAAGGCCATCCACACCGTGAGTCAGCAGTTATGCGTGGAGAAAGATCCGGAGCTGCAAAGCCTGCTGAGCGCGGCTTTCGTCCGCCTGAGCCAGGAGGCCAGCGAGGCCAAGAATTATCAGGCAGTCAACGAAGTGTGCGCCGGGATGGAGATGTTGCAGCAGGAACGTCCAGTGCTGGTAAACGACTTGAGACCGCGTGTCGGCGTGGAAAATCGCATTCCAGAGTTCATTGAGGAGGCGTTGCAGCACGAACCAGTGCCCCCGGAACTGCTCGTGGTCTTGCGTCGAACCTGCCAGTCGGGCGCCGAACATCTGGCCGACCGCTTCTTCCGCTGCATGCGGCGCGACGAGTGCGATCGCATGGTCGAACTGGTCAAGGAAATGGGAAGTCCCGCGCTGGCGCAGTTGCGGGAGATTCTTCGCACCGGGCAGCCGCGGCAGGCCTCAGGCGTTGTGGGGTTGCTGAGCCGTCTGGATGTCGGCACATTGTTGGAGCTGTTGCCGGTGCGCTTGCCCGAATGGAAGCGCTTTTATCACGACATCGTAGTTCGCCAGATCGCTTACGGCGCCGCGCCGGATCGCGGCCGCACGTTGCTGGAACTCGCGGAGGTGCTCGACCCCGTTGTGCTGCCGGAATCGATCGATGAAATCGGTATGAGCGGCGATATAACGGCGGCGCCACCGTTGGTCGCTATGGCCAGGCCCGGCGAATCCGCGTCGCGGTCTCCGTTCGTGCAACTGAAAGCCATCGAGTCTCTGGGCCGGCTGAAAGATCTCGAATCGTTGACCGTGCTGCGCGAGATCGTCGAGGCCAAGAAAACCTTTGGATGGATTCATCATCGCGAACTGCGGATTGCCGCGGCGCAATCCCTGTCTAAAACCGACCCGCGCTACAGCGCTCAGATTCTCTCTGACAGCGGCATCGAACCCGCGGAACTGGCCATCGCGCCTCTGGATACGGCTCCGGCATGTCCGTGGGTGCGGCAGCGGCGTTACGAGCGAATGGTGCTCTCCCGCACCGTTAACGCCGTGATTGGCAGCTCGTGGGGAAAGTCGAAGATTCTGATTCGCGAGCTGAGCCTCGGCGGCGGCATGGGCACGAAGGAAGACAATCTGCGCATTGGCAGTGAAGCCGATCTGGAAATTTCCGTGGGCATGCGGACCAAAATCCGGGCGCATGTTCTCTTGCGCCGTGCTCGCGTGAATGAAGTGGGCTTCGAAATCGTCAACACCGACCTGGAAAGCCGTTACCGTCTGCGCCGGCTGTTGGTCGAGGCCCTAAGCCACACGCCGCAGAACAAAGATCAGCAGTGGGCCGGCGAGCGAAAAATCTAGAGTTCTCTCTTCAAAGAAAAAGCCTCTGCCCGCAGATGCGAACAGAGGCTTTCATATTTCCGACCCAAATCTCGCCTACTTCACCACTTTCAGGAAGATGATCGCCAAGGTGTAGAGCGCGAGCGATTCGATCAGTACCAATCCCAGCAGCAGTGCAAATTGAATGCCCGGACGAGCGGCAGGATTGCGCGCCAAGGCCTCAGCCGCAGCCGCCGTGGCTTTGCCCTGGGCCAGTCCGCACACGGCGGAAGCGATCGCCATTGAGAATCCCGCAGTAATGGCGACCCAGTTGGTTTCCCCGCCTCCGCCACCCTGCGCAAAGGCAGGCATGGCAAAGCACAAACCGGACAGGGTCATAAACAAGTAGCTTAATTTACGCATGGTGTGTTTCTCCTCGTATCAATTTTCCGCCAGTGGGTGGTTGACGTCATTCCGTTCAGACGCCCTCACGCTTGCGGCTTAAAACCAGTGGCCAGTGGTCAGTTGCCGGTGGCCAGTAAAGCCTTAGGTTCCAGGGCTATTGTAGCTAGCTTATTCGAGCCGGCTCTTACCCACTGACCACTGGCAACTGGCCACTGCCTTTCAGTGCTCTTCCGCCACCGCGCCGGAGACATAGATGATCGCCAGCAGCATGAACACATAAGCCTGCAAAATCGAAACCACAATGTGCAGACCGTCAAAAATTATCGGCACGCCGATGGGAATCATCGAAAAGAAAACCAGCGTAATCAGATCTCCAGCAAAAATGTTCGCCCACAGACGAACTGTCAGAGAAAGCAAACGCGCAAAATGGCTCACCAGTTCAATGGGGAGCATCAGCAGCGCGAGGAAGATCCTGGCAATCAACGGCATGCCTTCCATGGGAGGCCCGAAGAAATGCAACAGGTACTTAACGCCGGAGTGCTTGAATCCCTGGGTGTGGTAATAAATGAAGGCGCAAATGGCGCAACCCAACGGTACAACGGGAACGCCCGTGGGCGATTCAAAACCCGGAATCAATCCCACCAGGTTACAGACCAAAATGAAAATGAATAAAATTGCAAAGAAGGCTGTGTAGGGTTCGTTGTGGTGCCCTATGATCTCCCGGCTCTGGCCGGCAACGAAATCCTCGACGCTTTCAAAACTGTGTTGCAGGTTGCCGGGCGAATCTACCGACAAGCGCGACCGAAGAAGCAGGAAAATGGCCACCAGGAAAAAGAACACCAGCAGCTCCATGGCCAACGAATTTGGGATGGGCACCTGCGGATACTTGGGTTCAATGTGCAAAGCCCGCAGGAACGCGGTGACAGAACTTCCGAAGAGTCGGTTCAGAATCCCGGTGAACCACAGTTGTTCCGGCATAAGGGCTTGGTGGAGCTAGCTGCTAAGAATCTACCCAGAGTTGAGACAAACAGCATTGAGACAAATAGCGTTCAGTACGAACCGCTAATTTTTGCGGCCTACCGCTAAATAAATCTCATACGCAGCTTCGCAAACGATCGCTCCCACGGGCAAACATAGTCCCGCGAAGAGCCCTCGAAGGCTTGCTGGAAAACTGGTTAATATAACATACGCGGCAGCGCCCATCAAAACATAACGCAATAGGAATCGAGCGACGATTCCCTTCCCCGACTGCGATTTGCCCGTATTCGTAACGCGATCGGCTAGGCCATTCACCCCGTCCTTTAGCCATCGGAAGTTCAAAAAAGCAATGACCACCCCGCCGAGAAAACCTAAAGCAGACGCGCGTCCAAACTTCCACCAGGCGGCAACACTCGATACCAGCCCCAGCGCGACCATGAACTGCGGAATGCGCTCGACTGCATGATAGTAAGCTTCGTCGCGAGGAGCCGGTGCAGAACTAGCGGGCTCGATGGAATTTGAGTTCTCGAGATCCATGCTCGTATCAGACATGGTACGCGAGTGAAGGGAAGGTTGGCGGCCGTCTATTTCGTATCGCGGAGAACGGTGCGAATCACCTCGATCAGGCCGGCGGCAGTGCCCAGCAACAGTCCGAGAATGCCGATCCATTTTGTGTGCAGCCACCTGTCAAGCGCTGCACCGAGCAGCCATCCCATAACGGTCGCTGAAGGCAGCACGAGCGCAAGCTGGCTGTAGCGGCCGACCTGAACCCAGACGTTTTCTTTCCGGCTGGAGTTCTCGCGGTCGGGACTCGGATCACTAGGGGTAACAGGCATTGAAAATCCGAATTGCAGAGTGGCTAGCGAATCACCTTCGCGACCGCGAGATTCTGCACAATCCCCAGCGACCAGTTCACCAGATTGATAAAGCGCTCGGGCAGGATTCCGATAAACACAGTAGCGAATGCCGTCACGCCCAGCGCAGCCCGCATCGTCCAGCTCACCGGCAGGAAACCCTTTTCTTCGGGCTGGCCCATGAACATGGCGTTGGCCATCTTCAAATAGTAGTACAAGCCAAAGACGGAATAGAGCACGCCCAGAGACGCTAGCGCGTAGTGTCCAGTTTCAATCAGGCTGAGGAAGATAAAGTATTTGCCGTAGAAGCCCGCCAGGGGCGGAATCCCCGCAAGCGAAAGCAGGAAAATCAGCATGAGCACGGCTTCCAACGGCGCACGCGAATAAAGCCCGTTGAGGTCATCAAGTTCGTCGCCGATAACGTTGCGATGGCGCAACGAGGTGATCACGCCGAATGCGCCCAGGTTCATGAACGTATAGACCAGCAGGTAGATCAGGATGCCCTTGATGCCATCGGCGCTGGGTTGCGTGGCAGTCCCCGCGATCAAACCGAGCAGCATGTAGCCCACATGCGCAATCGATGAATAAGCCAGCAGCCGCTTAGTATTCGTCTGGGTGAGCGCGGCGAAGTTGGCTCCTGTCATCGTCGCGATAGAAACGAAAACCAGCAACGGAACGTAGACCGGACGCATGGGCGCCAGACCGAGCACGACGCTGGGATAAGTCGGATACGTTGCTCCAAGCACGCGCAGAAGCATCGCCCACCCCGCCGCCTTCACCGATACGGACATGAATCCGGTAATGCTCGTAGGCGCGCCTTCGTAGGCATCCGGCGCCCATTGATGAAATGGAACGGCGGCAATCTTGAACAGCAGACCCGTGATCGTAGTCAGCAAAGCCACGATGGCCACCGGATTGTGCGGGTCTCTCGCCAGAATCGAAGCCAGCCCGTGACCGATGGCGCTCAGATTTGTGCTCCCCGTAAGCCCATACAGCAGCGACAGACCGTAAGCGAATATGCCCGACGAAAACGCCCCCAGCAGAAGATACTTCAGCGCCGCCTCATTCGAGCGGCGGTCGCGGCGCAAAAATCCCACCAGCACGTAGGTCGAAATCGCCATCAGCTCCAACCCGATGAAGATCAGAACGATGTCGAAACCGGAGGCCATGCACATCATCCCAACCACCGAGAGCAGCATCAGGCTGTAGTATTCGCCATGGTTTTCGTGCTCCGTCTTCAGGTAACGCATCGACATCAGGATGGAAATCGCCGTGCCCGCGAGAAACAGATAGAAGAAATAAATCGCGGTGCGGTCGACCAGCACGGCATTCATCAGGCCGATCGAAAGCAGGGATGCCGATGGCGTAGCCTGCATCCAGAGCTGGATTTTCACCACGCCAGCCGTGGCAAAACCCACGCCAATCAGCGCCGTAACCGCATTCGCCCATTTTGTCTCGGGCGGGATCATGAGGTCGATGAGCAGGATCCCGAGAGCAAACAGAGTGAGCAGCGTGATGGGCAAGGCCAGCAGGTAGTCGTGCCAGTTGAATTGGGCGAGCGCTCCCACTAATTTTTCCCTTTCGACTGCGCCGCCGCTATTTCACGCTGCATCGCAGGTTGCACTGCCGCATTCTCTGCATCTCCGGTGTGAGGATTGTGAACGTTTTGTACGATCTGTTTCACCGGCTGCTCGAGAATCTGGAAAAAGGGCTTGGGATAAAATCCGATCCAGAACGCCATAATTAGCAGGGGCGCGAAAGTAAGCACTTCACGCGGCGTGAGGTCGTGCAGCTTTTCGTTTTTCGGATTCGTCACCGTGCCGAAAAAAACCCGCTGGTAGAGCCACAGCAGGTAAGCCGCGGCAAGAACCACTCCGGGCACGGCCCACGCCGCCCATCTCCAGCTGACCATGAAAGTGCCCAGCATGATGTAGTACTCTCCGATGAAACCGTTAAGCAGCGGCAGGCCCATCGAAGATAGAAACATGATGAGGGTGATCGTCGCGTAAACCGGCATCACGTTCGAAATGCCGCCGTACTCGGCGATCTCACGCGTATGGCGTCGCTCGTAGAGAATGCCGACAATCAGGAACAGCGCGCCCGTCGAAATTCCGTGATTGATCTGCTGCAAGACTGATCCGCTCAGCGCGAGCGGCGTGAGAGCGAAGATTCCTAAAGTGCAAAAGCCGAGATGGCTCACCGACGAGTACGCCACCAGCTTTTTCATATCCTTCTGCATCAGCGAAACCAGCGCGCCGTACAGAATCGCAATGATGGAGAGCGCAATCATCCATCCGCGAACGCTGCCGTGAGTTAATACGTCCGGAAACAACGGCAACGAGAAGCGGATGAAGCCGTACGTCCCCATCTTCAGCAGCACGCCCGCCAGAATGACAGAACCTGCCGTCGGCGCTTCCACGTGAGCGTCGGGCAGCCAGGTGTGGAACGGAAACATCGGTACTTTGATGGCGAAGGCAAAAAAGAACGCAAAGAACAGAAGTGTGGCGATCGTTGGCCCATATGCCGGATCGGAGTAGATTTGCGGCGCAGTCTTGTAAAGCTCGGTGATGCTGAAGGTGAAGACCTGCGTCACGCTGTGGTGGTGGAAATAGAGAAACAAGATACCCAGCAGCATCAGCACCGAGCCGGCCAGCGTGTAAAGAAAGAATTTTATCGCGGCATAAAGCTTGCGCGGACCACCCCAGATGCCGATCAGCAGGTACATCGGCACCAGCATCGCTTCCCAGAAAACGAAGAAGAGGAAGAAATCGAGCGCCATGAAGACGCCCAGCATGCCGGTCTGCAAAATCAAAAACCAGACGTAATATTCCTTCACGCGGTTCTCAATCGCCGTCCACGAAGAAAGAATCGAGATCCATCCCAGCAGCGTGGTGAGCATGATGAGCAGGAAAGAAATGCCATCGATGCCGATCACGTAGCCCGCGCCGATGGATGGAATCCAATTATTGGGCGCGCCCTCGATAAACTTGAAGCCGGGCTCAAAGCGCAGCGCCCAGAACCACGGCACCAGCGGCAGCGAAATCAAAAAGCCGCCGAGCGCAAAAAGATTGGCGATCCAGCGGATGGCGTCCTTGTTCTCCTTGGGAATGAAGAGGAGAATGACCGCGCCTACCAGCGGCGTGAAGAGAATAATCGAGAGTATGTGGTTTTGCATGTTAGCTTCGAGCTTCGAGCTATGAACTTCGAGCAACCCTGCGCGTAGCTGCTCGAAGCTCGTAGCTCACAGCTCGCAGGTCTAGTGGTACAAGTAATAAAACACGAATCCAACCAGCCCCGCGGTCATCACCAGCGCGTACCACTGCATCAGGCCCCATTCGAATAAGCGCGCGGGATACGACAACATCCGCGCCAGTATCGCGGGCCCGTTCACCCCGATGCCGTCGATGATCCATTTGTCCCACCAACTGGAAATTGTCGCTGTCAGACGCGTAATCCAGCCGACGTCGTTGACGGCCGCGTCGATCACGTGCGTGTCGACCCACGCCGACGCTTCGCCGAGTCCCAACACGCCCAGGCGCACGTCTCCGAGCTTGCGACGTCCGGTAAAGACGTAGTCGTAACCTTCGTCGACGTAATATTTATTGAGCAGCACGTTGTAGACTGGCGGCGCAGCCGCGGCAATGGGCTCGGCATAACCCTTGTCGGCGTGGCGATAGCTTCTCCATGCCATGCCCCATCCCGCACCGGCGGCCGCAAGCGATAATCCCATCAGCGCCCACTCCAATCCGGTGTTGTGCTCCTCTTCCACGCCGGCCACCAGTTGACTGGTCCTTCCCTCTTCCTGCAACACTCGCGCTTCGGGAGCAAACACAGGCTCAAGAAATTTCGTGAAGTGGTCGGAACCACCCAAGCTGTGCGGCCAGCCCAACCACCCTGCCACGATAGCGCAAAGCGCAAGCGCAACCAGCGGTGCCGTCATCGACACCGGCGATTCGTGAATGTGATGCTCCACTTCGTGACTCATGCGCGGGTGGCCGTGAAAAGTCAGATACATCAGGCGGAACATGTAAAACGCCGTCATCAATGCCGTCGCGTAGCCGATATACCAGAGAAAGCGGTAGGCGCCACCTTCGCGCGACCATGTCTCCCACAGAATCGCGTCCTTCGAAAAGAATCCTGCGAACGGGAAAATGCCCGCAATGGCCAGCGTGGCGATGAACATTGTCATGTGCGTGGCCGGGATGCGGCGGTGAAGGTCGCCCATGTTGCGCATGTCCTGCTCACCGCTCATCGAGTGAATCACCGAGCCCGCGCCAAGGAACAGCAGCGCCTTGAAAAATGCGTGCGTGAATACGTGGAAGACGCCGGCAGCGAACGCTCCCACGCCGAGTGCGAGAAACATGTAACCCAGTTGCGAGACCGTTGAATAGGCGAGCACGCGCTTGATGTCGTTTTGCACTAGCCCGATCGACGCGGCAAAAATGGCAGTGAGTGCTCCGACGATAGCCACCGCAACCATGTAGACACCCGCCGTCACCATGGTCGCTGCGTGGATGAGCGCGGAAACCGGAGTCGGACCTTCCATGGCATCGGGCAGCCACACGTAGAGCGGAAGCTGCGCCGACTTGCCGCAGGCTCCCACAAAAAGCAACAACGTTGCTGTGGTAATGATGGGATCGCCGATGGCAAAACGCCCGCTGCGCGCGATGTGCGTGACGTCGATGAAGCGCAGCGAACCAAAATACCAGGCGACAAAAAACATGCCCAGCAGAAATCCGGCGTCGCCGATTCGGTTCACGATGAAAGCCTTCGCCGCCGCATCGCTGGCCGACTTGCGATGGAAATAAAATCCAATCAGCAAATACGAGCACAGTCCCACGCCTTCCCAACCCACAAAGAGCAGCACGTAATTGTTGGCCAGAATGAGCGTCAGCATGGAAAACATGAAGAGGTTGAGATATCCGAAGAAGCGGTAGTAGCCGCCTTCATGCGCCATGTATCCGGTGGAATAAATATGAATCAGCATCCCAACGCCGGTGACGAACAGCAGCCATATGCTCGAAAGCGGATCGAGCAAAAAACCGGCATCAGCTTGAAACGCCGTCGCAGACCCGCCATACGTCGCGTAGTTCGTGTGCCCGGTATCGGTGCCGAGCCAGGTGTAAAGGATTGTTTGATAGGGACGGTGATAATTTTCAGGCGTCGAGGACCATGCAGAATATTGCCAGACCGCGCCGCAAGCCATGAGGAACGCCAGCACGATCATGCCCACGCAAACGGCGCTGACCGTAGCCTTCCGCAGCCTACGGCCGAAAAAAAACATGACCGCCGCGCCGAAGGCGGGCAGCAGCGGGATCAGCCAGATGTATTTTAGAAATAGCATTCAGCACTCAGCAATCGGCAATCAGCCTGTCAGATGTAACTCCGCACCCCGCCCAAACTCGAGCTGGCTGAATGCTGAGTGCTGACCGCTGAATGCTTCCTACCACTTCAGCAAATTCACTTCGTCAATGTTCACCGTCTCCTTATTACGGAAGAAGGCAATCAGGATGCCGAGGCCCACCGCAGCCTCGGCGGCGGCGTCGGTAATTATAAAAATGGCAAAGACCTGACCATGCAGTCCTCCCCACATGCGCGAGAAAGCTACGAGGTTCAGGTTCACTGCGTTCAGAATCAACTCGATCGACATCAGGACGACGACCACGTTCCGCCGGGTCAGCACGCCGATCACGCCCAGCAGAAACAACGCCGCCCCGAGCACCAGATAATGCAACGTCGAAATGTGCAGCATCGATTCCATCTCAGCTTCTAGCTCGGTACTGGGTACCAGGTACTAGCCACTAGATTCTCTTCTTCGCCATCACCACAGCCCCAATGATCGCCACCAGCAGCAGCAGAGAGGCGATCTCGAAGGCGAACATGTATTGTCCATATAACATGGTGGCTATCTTCTGCGTGTTGTCGTTCTCCACCACCGGCCACGCGTGCTCCGGGAAGATGCTGGTTCCTTTCGTATACACGCCGATAAATAATCCGCCCAACGCCGTGGCCGCAACCACTCCCACCACCCATTGACTATTGAACTGCCGCTCTTTCATGGAGCGGTCAACGTTCACCAGCATAATGACGAACAGAAACAGCACCATAATCCCGCCCGCGTAAAGAATGATCTGCACGCCGGCGACGAACGGAGCATAAAGCATCAGGTAAATCGACGCTTGCGCCAGCAGCGTAACGATCAGCGCCAGTGCCGAGTGCACGGGATTCCTCCGCGTGATCACCAGGACGCCGCCGATCAGCATGATCCCGGAGAGCAGGTAAAAGAAAAATGGTGTCGCGACCGGCGTCATATTTCAGTGCCTATAACCGCTGCCACAGCGGAAGTACAATCTGATTCCATATCTCAGACCGGAGTCCCACGGCTCCAGTACACAACAGAACTCCCAAGCCCATCGGTAGCAGAACTTTCCATCCCATCTGCATGAGCTGGTCAAAACGATATCGCGGGAACGTGCCACGATACCAGATGTAGAGATACATGAACCCGGCAACTTTCGCCGAGAACCAGAAAATATCCTGCACCCGCATGCTTACCAAAGGAACGAACAGGATCAAGCCGATCAATCCGAGCACCGCGCCGAACCCGGCGAGGCCGATGGTTTGAACGCGAAATAAGGGATGCTTCGGCATGCGTGCCGTGTTGTAGAAACATATCGCCGCGAAAAACAGGAACGTGACGCCGGGAAACAAAGAGAAAATCTGATTCCACGGTTTGCCGCTCAGCAGATTCGGAAACGGCCGCAGCCACCCGCCGAGCCACAATGTCACTGCGATCGAAGAAACCGCGATCATCGCCGAGTACTCAGCCAGAAAAAACAACGACCAGCGAAAGCCGCTGTATTCTGTGTGAAAACCCGCGGTCAACTCAGATTCGGCCTCGGCCAAATCGAACGGCGCGCGATTGGTCTCGGCAACCATCGCCACTGCGAAAATAAAAAACGCAATCAGCCCCAGTGGAAAAAACTTAAAGATGAACCACTCACCCTGCGCCAGCTGCGCCTGCACGATCCCAATCATGCTGAGCGTGCCGGTTCCAGTCGCGTTCAAACTGGTCATCAGAATCGCCGACACCACCGCCAGCCCCATCGCCACTTCATAAGACACCATCTGCGCACTCGACCGCAGCGCCCCAATCAGCGGATAGTGCGAGTTCGACGCCCACCCCGCCATCACGATCCCCAGCACGCTCAGCGACGAAACCCCGAGCATGAAAAGAATTCCGATATTCATGTCGGTGATGGCATGCGTCGGCCCAAACGGCACCACGACAAACACCGTGAATGCCGCCAATACCACGATAAGAGGCGCCATCCAGAAAACCAGGCCGTCGGCCTCGGCCGGCATGATGTCTTCTTTCAGCAGCAACTTGATGGCATCGGCAATGGGCTGCAACAATCCGTGCGGTCCCACGCGCATCGGCCCCAGCCGCACCTGCATGTGCGCCAGGATCTTCCGCTCCAGCCAATTCATCGCGATCACGGCCACGGAGAGCCCGCCGAAAACCAGCATGATATACACGAGCACCCAGAACATATTTCCCGCGGCGCCCGGCGTCCGATCGCTCGAGAGATAAGACTTGATGTATTGAACGATCTGAGCTATCACTGGTCCACCCATCAGCGGTCCACCTCGCCGAGAACAATGTCGAGCGTGCCGATCACGGCGATCACGTCGGCCACAAGCTGCCCACGGCACATCTTGTCGAGAGCCTGCAAGTTCACAAACGACGGCGGACGCACGCGCACACGATAAGGCTGCGTGGACCCGTCGCTCACGATGAAATATCCCAGCTCGCCCTTGGGAGCTTCGATCGAGTGATAAACCTCACCTGCCGCCGGCTTCATCACCTTCGGAACCTTCGCCATGATTGGGCCTTCGGGAAGCGCATCCACAGCTTGCTCGATGATGCGCACCGATTGCCGCATCTCCGCCATGCGCACCAGGTATCGATCGTAAGTGTCGCCGTTCTCTCCAATCGGAATGTCAAACTCGAAGTTCTTATAGTTGGCATAGGGCTGCGCCTTGCGCAAGTCCCACTTCACGCCGCTGGCGCGCAGCACGGGCCCGGTCACGCCGAGCGCAATGCAATCCTCGCCGGAAATTATTCCGACGTTCTTCGTACGCTCGACCCAGATCCGGTTCGTGGTCAGCAACTCTTCATACTCGTCGATCTTGGGACGAAAGAAACTGAGGAAGTTCTTCACTTCCTTCTCGAAGCCGGTATAGGTTTCGTATTGCAGTCCGCCAATGCGAAACGCGTGCGTCGTCAGCCGCGCTCCGCAATATTTCTCGTAGATCTTGAGAATCTCTTCCCGGTCGCGGAAGGTATAAAACAGCGGCGTGATCGCACCAATATCGAGCGCGTGCGTTCCCAACCAGAGCTGGTGGCTGGCGATGCGGTTGAGTTCGGTCAGAATCACGCGCACATGCTGCGCGCGCGGCGGCGCCTCTACGTTCAGCAACTTCTCGACCGTCTCGCAGTAACCCAGCCCGTTCGAGACCGCGGCCACATAGTCCATGCGGTCCACGTACGGGTTGAACATCGTATAGGTGCGATGCTCGCCAATTTTCTCCACGCCGCGGTGCAGATATCCGATCACGCACTCGAGGCCAAGAACTTTTTCCCCATCGAGCCGCAAAATCACACGCAGCACGCCGTGCGTCGCGGGATGCTGCGGGCCCATATTGATGACGAGCTCGTTGGCATCCAGAAACGGCTTCTCGGGAGTTTCGAGATCGAGATGCGATAGCGTGGAGTTGGGGTCGGTCATCGATTACTCGTCACAGGTTATCGTGCACTCCACACAGCAATTCGAGCGACGGCGTCCGATCATACAGCCACGCTGCAACGGAAGATATCGTTGGCGGCGGAAGGAGCGTTACGCCGATAGCCGTGTTGCTTTGGCTAGCCTTCAAAAAGTAATCTCCGCCGGACCGGCCACTAAACAGGAACCCTTCGGACAAGTCGTTGCTCGCCGGAATTGGATCGAGCCCTTTTGGCGCAGTCAGAGTCACAAGCGGCTTCCACGCCTTCGCGTAGACGCACCCCTGCGGAGCGACCTCGCGCCTAGAGGCGACCGTTCCAGAAGTTTGCGCTTGCCCGCAGATTAGGGTCATCGCACAGCCAACAACGATCAACGCTGCGCAGCGAATCGTCGTGGTTCTAGTTCGCATCCTACTGTCCGCTCTCGATTCCCAGGTTGATCTGCACCCACTCGTTATCCTGTTGCAGAATGCCGTAATCCTTGCGCAGAGGATGCCCCTTCCATCCGTCGGGCAGCAGAATGCGTTTCATGTCAGGATGTCCGTCAAACTTGATGCCGAACATGTCGTAAACTTCGCGCTCCAGCCAGTTCGCGCCCGCCCAGATGGGAACGGAACTCGGCAAACTTTCGCCATCCACGATTTGCGTCTTCACTCGGATGCGCTCGTTGCGCGCGAAAGAATACAGAACCCAGAGGACATCGAATTGTTTCTCGCGCGTGGGATAATGCACCGCAGTAATGTCAACGCAATAATCGAACTGCTCTTCATTGCGCAGAACCTGAAGAATCTCCGGAATCAGCGAGCGGTCGACCACCACGTAGTTCTGCCCCGCATAAGTCAGCGGCTCCATGCCGGAACCGTAACAGCCCTTCAGCTTCGCGATCATCGGCGAATCCCACGGAGTAGGAGCGGGCACGGGCGCTTTCGCGGGCGCAGCCGGCTTGGCGGCTGGTGGCGCGGCAGGCGCCGCAGCTGCGGCCTTCGGAGGAACGGCTACCGCCGCATCGGAGGCAGATTTTTCTGCGGGAGCCTTGGCCTCCGATTGAACCGATCCGGAGCTGGTGGCTTTCACCCCTCCCGGCACAGCCGGTCGATCTGCCGTCGGCTTCGGTTCGCCTTCCGGCGGCGGTTCAGAGGGCGATTTGATTTCGTCCGGCATAGCTGCGAACGCGCAAACCTCCGGCTGTCGGTGTCACGGAGAGAACGTTAACTTTTATCAGCTTGAGGATGCAGTGTCAACGAGCTTGCGCGGGGTAGCGCCTCAGTTTCTGAGGCACTACCGGCGCAGGTACAGCAAGGACTCCCACGCTCGGAGCGAATCCCGACAGTTTTTGCGTTATGATTCAGGTTAAAAGGATTCGACTATGGAAGCCGACGAAAAAGCTTGCCCGGTCTGCGGAGAAACTATCAAGGCCGCAGCCATTAAGTGCCGCTTCTGCAATACCGACCTTGCCTCATTTACGTCATCGAAAGAACACGAAACCGAAAAGGACTTGTTTTCCGGCCACCCGGCTGCGATTTACAGCATTGGCCAACTCGTGCCCTTTCTGCTCGTGATCGCGCTGGCCGTCGGCGTCGGATATGCTCTTCAGCACTATGCTGTCCAGTCCCAGTCCAAGGATGGCGATATCCTGTATACAGTCCTCGGTTGCCTCGCCGCCCTCGCCATCGTCTTCCTGTACTTCTATGTGAAGAGCAGGAAAATCCGCTACGAAATCACTACGCAGCGGATCAAACTGGAAAAAGGGGTGCTCTCAAAAAAGCAGGAGAGTCTGGAACTGTTCCGCATCGACCACTTCGAACTGCTTAAACCGCTTGGTATGCGGCTGCTGGGCTACTCAGAGCTGCATTTGTTCTCGTCGGACGCGGAATTTGAGAATTTTTACGTCTACGGGGTGCCGAGGCTGGAAGCGCTCTCAGAGACCTTGCGGGAATGTCAGCTTCGCGAACGCACACGGCGTGGCTTGACCACATTTGTCAAGGCGTAGGGCATTCCAAATTTAAACGCTGAGATCAACCCGAAAAAAGTCCTCTGTGCGACCCTGTGTCCTCTGTGTTAAGGAACTCAGGGCCGCTGAATCCGCTATACCCATTCCAGCGCGCCCTTTTTCCACACCCAGATGTATCCGGCGATCAGGATGACCAGGAAGATCAGAATCTCCACCAGGCCGAATAAACCGAGTGCTTTAAATTTCACCGCCCATGGAAACAGAAAAATAGTTTCCACGTCGAAGACGACGAACAGGATCGCAACAATGTAATAGCGAACCGTATAGCGGCCGCGCGCGTCGTCGATGGGATCGATGCCGCACTCGTAGGGCATCAGCTTGGTCTTGCTCGGATTATCCGGCCGCACCAGCTTCGCCGCCAGCAGCGTGAGCGGAAGCAGCACTCCGATGACCGCCATGAAGATGAAGATGGGAACGTAGTTTTGCGGCATAAGTGTGATTCGACGCGGCGCTCGACTGAATGCGCCGGGCACGGCCATATTACCCCCGGCGCTGTCCAACTTCAAGGAAGAGATGCTTGCATCTCAACACATTTGTCGGGAAGCACAAACACTCTTCGCGCCAGGTCTGATTTCAGCGTAGCCTCGCGGTAATACCGGTCCAGTATCCCGCCTTTCCAAACGAACAGGTCAGGGTTGTGCAACGAAAACTCTTCCCATCCCGCCCCTTCACAGCCGGACATCCGTTGGCGAATCAGGAAGAAATACGCGCAGGTTATCGTCTCGTGATAAAGCTGCGTCTTCCCGTGGGCAGCCGCGAATCGCTTGAGCCCGCTCGAAAACTTCTCCAGCGCTTGCAGCGTCGGATACTGGCTCAGATAAGCGAACGCCAACCGGACGTGATCGGCATGATGGAAGCCTCCTCCGCCCACTTCATTGCTTTCGAAGCGCCAAATGAGTTCCTCGTTGCTCATCGAAATCCCGTCGCGACGGCCCACGCTGCCGCGGTATAAATCGCGAGATATCCCACGCCGAACATCCCGTGCAGCAAGTGAACAGCGATCGCCAAACCAAAAATAACGACCAGCATCCAGCCGCCGCGAACGACCGTCCGGGGGATCAGCAGAAGAATGCAGCCAACGATCTCGCCCCAGCCTAGGATTTGCCTCAAAATATCGGGCATGTGAGTGCGCGCGAAATCGTGACGCCCACCCGGCATCACAAACAAGACCGCCTCAATCAGGACCACAAGCCCCAAAGTCCACTGCAATCCTGTAAGCGCGCATTTCATCCGTCGTTCGGTCATAGAGCCTCTGGCACAAATGAGATTCACATTCGCTTGATTTGCATGAGATGGTTCGTATCAGGGCACGCCTTCCGGCGTGCCGGAATCCCGCGATCGAACGAGTCAGCCCTACTTCGCCGCGCTCCGTCGTCGCACCGGCATCGCCTTGATTTCTTTCAGGCGATGGCTGGCGCTGGAGTCAAGATCGAAATCGTAAAACCGCTTCAGCTCCTGAATGCGTTCGAGCGAGGCCGCGCTGAACGGCGTCTTGCCGTCAAACGCATGCAGAACAATGCCCTCCAAAAGATCGCCCAGGGTCAGATCGTGATACTCGGCAAAGGCCTTCAGAACTTTAAGCAGCCGCTTCTCCATGCGCACCCCGGTCTGCACCCGCTCCACCAGCAGTTTGTGCTCATCCATCATGGTACCAATGTACCACCGTATATTGGTATGCGCCAGCCCGTTCTCGCCGATAGCGCACGCCCCGCCGCAGGGTTGTTTATAATCGCGTTTCAGCATTCAAGAGTTTTTCCCGCGCCCATAAGGCGCAATTCCCTGTCAAAGGACTCTCTTGGCATTCGACGAAGATGTCTACCAACTGCGGCGGCAAAAGCTGAAACAGATCGAGGCGCTGGGCCAGACCGCGTACCGCAGCAAGTACGAGTTTACCCACACGATTCCGCAGATTCTGGCTGATTACTCCGATAAAACCGCCGAGCAACTGGGGAACCCGTGCATCAACGTGCGCGTCGCCGGGCGCATTATGGCGATTCGCCTGATGGGTAAGGCCAGCTTCTGCCACTTGCAACAAGATGGAAAGCGGCTGCAGATTTACGTGAAGAAAGACGCGGTCGGCGAGCAGGGATGGGATCTGTATAAGCTGCTCGATCTTGGCGACCACATCGGCGTCAGCGGATATCTGTTTCGCACCCGCACCGGCGAGTTGACCATTCACGTTGAGGAGATCAGTTTTCTCAGCAAAGACCTGCTCCCACTGCCCGAAAAGTTTCACGGTCTCACCGACGTGGAGTTGCGCTACCGCCAGCGCTACGTCGATCTGGTGATGAACCCGGAAGTGCGGGAAGTTTTTCTGAAGCGCAGCAAACTGGTGCAGTCGCTGCGGCGCACCATGGAGGCGCATGGATTCGTCGAAGTAGAAACGCCGATGATGCAGCCGATTGCAGGAGGCGCCGTGGCGCGGCCGTTTGTGACCCACCACAACACGCTCGACATGGATTTATATCTGCGCATCGCGCCGGAACTTTATTTGAAGCGGCTGGTCGTAGGCGGATTCGATCGCGTGTATGAGATCAACCGCAACTTCCGCAACGAGGGCCTGGGCTGGCGCTGGAACCCTGAGTTCACCATGCTCGAGTTCTACCAGGCGTACACCGACTACCAAGGCGTGATGGATCTCACGCAGGAGTTGATCACCCAGGCCGCGATCGATGTGACCGGCGGAACGAAAACGAAGTGGGGCGATCAGGAAATTGATTGGGAGAACTGGACGCGGCTTACTATGCGTGAAGCGATCGCTAAGTTCTGGCCTGAGGAAGCCGGTGCTGCGCCAACTCCGACGGAGTTCTCTAATGTTGATGCCTTCGTTCAGCGCCTTAAATACGCTGTGGAGTCGCTCCAGCAAGCTATGGGCAATGCCCCTGGTGCTGTGTCAGGCGAAGAATGGGAGCGTCTGACTTTCCGCAAGGTGACTTTCAAGCATATTGCGCAAGCGCTAGAAACAGGCAGAAATATCGGCAAAACCATCGCCCATGTCTTCGAATCCGTCGCGGAAGAAAAGCTTGTGCAGCCGACGATCATCTACGAGTTCCCTACCGCGGTGTCTCCGCTGTCAAAGCAAAAGCCGGATGAGCCGGAGTGGACGGAGCGTTTCGAAATCTTCGCCGGCCAAATGGAGATCTCCAACGGCTTCAGCGAACTCAACGATCCAGAAGATCAGCGGCGGCGTTTCGAAGCGCAGTTGCAGGAGCGCGAGCGCGGCGACGAAGAAGCTCACCAGATGGATGAAGACTACATCCGCGCATTGTCCTATGGGATGCCGCCGGCCGGTGGTGTGGGTGTGGGCGTGGACCGGCTGTGCATGTTGCTCACTGATTCACACACCATCCGCGACGTGATTCTGTTTCCACTTTTGCGTCCGGAAAAAATTTCCACAGAGAGTCCGGCGGACGCAGAGGGAAAAACTTAGCCTTCCAGCCGCTCGGTTTCACGGAACTTTTCCCTCTGTTCCTTCGTTCCTCTGTCATGCGCCGGCGCATCTAGCTTCGCAGCTTTTCGCCGGTTTTCGCTTTGGAGACGATCATTGTGAAATCACTGTCCTACTATCTGTCCGCCGTTGCGTTTGTGCTTCTGTGCACCGTCGCTTCCGTGTGGGCGGCCGACGACCCTGCGAGTCTGCTGGCCCGCGCGAAACAAGCCGCAGGCGGCGAGGCGGTGGACCGCATCCGCGCAACGAACACGCACGCAAAAGTAAAAATGGGCGGCCTCGAAGGCGCCGCGCAGTCATGGGAAGATGTGCGCACAGGCAGTTTTCGCCTCGAGGTACAACTGGGTCCTGCGAGCGAGGCGCAAGGCTTCGACGGGACGACCGCCTGGTCCCTCGACTCGGCAAAGCAGCCAGTCAAGGAAGAGGGCGACGACGATTTGAAAGGCAATGCGGACGATGCCTACCGGCGCACCATGGGCTATTGGTACCCGGAACGCTGGCCGGGAGTGATCGAATCCCTCGGCCAACGCGACGAGTCTGGCAGAAAGTTCGACGTGCTTCGCATCACGCCAAAGGGCGGACGGCCTTTCGAGTTGTGGCTCGACGCCAATACCTCTCTGATCGATCGCACCATTGAAAAGGCAGAGACGGAGACTCACACCACTTTCTATTCCGACTATCGCGAGGTGCAGGGCGCAAAAATGGCTTTCTCGTTACGGATCACCAATGGCGAGACCCGCTACGACCAACTTCTGACCGTCGAATCCATCACGATCAACCCAGTCATCGACGCCGCGCGATTCGCCATGCCCGCGCCACCGGCGCCCGATTTCGCTATCGCTGGCGCCTCTTCGGCAACCGTGCCCTTCGAATTGTTGAACAATCACACCTACGTGCAGGTAAAGGTGAATGGCAAAGGCCCCTACCGTTTCCTGTGCGACACGGGAGGCGAGAACGTAATTACTCCCGAACTTGCTCGCGCGCTCGATCTCAAAACGGAAGGTGCGCTGCAGGGCAGCGGAGTCGGCGAAAAATCCGAGGACGTTGCGCTCACCAAGGTGGACTCGGTGGCGCTGGGCGGTGTCACGCTTTCGCGTCAGGTCTTCGCAGTGGCTCCCTTGTCCGATTTGTCCGCGGTGGAAGGCGTCGAGGTGAATGGCCTGGTTGGCTACGAACTCTTCAAACGTTTCGTCGTGAAAGTAGACTACGCGAATAGCCTGCTCACCTTCACGCTGCCGACCGCTTCTGCCGACCACACTGCGGGCATCGTGGTGCCATTCCGCTTCAATGAACACATTCCGCAAGTCGATGGAGAAATCGACGGGATCGCGGGCAAGTTCGATATCGACACGGGAAGCCGCTCCTCCCTGGACCTGGAGGGTCCCTTTATCGAGGCGCACAATTTGTCGGCGAAATATCAGCCCAAGTTTGAGGCTACTACCGGGTATGGATTCGGCGGAGCGTCACGGTCCGCCGTTTCGCGGGCCTCGCTCTTGAAGCTTGGTTCGGTCGAGGTTCGCGATCCGGTGACTGACCTCACGCTGCAAAAAAAGGGCTCATTGACCAGCCAATACGTCGCGGGTAACGTTGGCGCCGGCGTCCTGAAGCGCTTCAACATCACTTTCGATTACGCACGCCAGCAGCTCATTTTTGAACGCAATGCCAACGATGAACTGCGCGACAACTTCGACCGCGCTGGATGGTGGCTGAATATGTCCGAAGGCGGATTTGAGGTGCTTGACGTCGTTCCCGGCGGGCCGGCAGCGGAAGCCGGTCTGAAAGTCGGGGACCGTATCCTCGCAGTAGACGGAAAACCGGCTGCCCAGGTCTCGCTTCCCGATCTGCGCGTGCGTCTTCGCTCCGATGCGCCCGGTTCCAAGGTTGCATTGCGGATCGCGAGCGGAGGAACAACGCGTGAAGTAACTCTAACCCTGCGCGATCTCGTTTGAGCGCTGCCACGGGTCTCAAAATGCGCTACTGCAGTAGCGTCCGAGAATTGCTCTTAGCCCGATGGTACCCGGTAATGCACTAGAAATAGGGCAGCTACGTTTCTATACTTTTTAAATGTATTTGGGCTCAGTAGTGGCAGCGCTGCCGTAGTGTCCGCTTCGGACATTGGGTCGGCAGCGCGTTGCTTTTTCCTATGCGAAGAATCCTACTTCGGTGACTTCCCAACCCCTGCGGTTCGCTGCGGTTCGTAGGCGGGCTTGTCGGGGCTGAAGTTCGTGCTCAGGTAATCGATCAAAGCATCGCGGTCGGCGGGATCGACCACCGCACCCCATTTCGTCATTTTATCGACTTCCTTTGTCCACGCAGCTTTGCTGAGACGCTGCTGCAGGATGATGCGCGCCTCATGGCATTCCAGACAGGCGGTGGTGGCCTTCGCCTGCATCGCACCAGCGGGAAGATCGGCGGTCACGTCAGCACCAACCGGCTTTTGCGCCTGCGCCCACACGGCCGCCAAGGCGAACAAGGCGACGGCCAAAGCTACGGCTAATCTCATGGAGCCTCGCGGCGCGCATGAAAGCCGCGTCCCTTCAAAACTGCGCGACAGTTTGCGAAACACGCTAAGCGACATGGATGTTCACCTGATCGACGGCGTTGTACAGATAGCCGCTGGGATTCCACACTCCCGTTGCCGGTTGAGTGCGTCCCTGGCTGTCGGTGGCCCGCGACTGAACGACGTAGTCGCCAGCCTTGCCCGGCTTCCAGTCGTAGCTCCACAAGCGCCAGGCGTAGTGGGACTGGTCGTGGCCAAGCCTCGTGGGACTCCAGGTTGCGCCGCCGTCAGTCGAGACCTCGACCTTCGCAATGTCAGCTTCGCCAGCCCAGGCTGCCCCGTGCACCACAACCTTGCCCGGCTTCAATGTAGCCCCATCGCTGGGGCCTGCTATTACTGACTTCACCGTGAGCGCCGTCACGGGATGCGTATCTTCCGGCTTCACAGCGTCGCCCGGCTTCACCGGCTGGTTCGGCAGCCGGTAACCGGGGCTCATGAAATTTCCGACGAACTCTGCGTCGAGCACCTTGATTTCGGTGAGCCACTTGCATGAGGCCGCGCCGATCCAACCGGGAACCATGCCGCGCGCGGGAAAGCCGTGATGCTTGGTAAGCGGAGATCCGTTCATGTGCGTGGCGATCAGCGTATCGCTATCGAGCGCTTTCTCGATTGGGATGCTGCGAATAAAAGGCGGGACCTTGCCCGGAACTTCATCCCGTCCGCGGAACATGACGTGCTTGCCCGTCGGTTTCACTCCCGCTCTCTGCAACACATCGCGCAACCGTGGACCGGAAAAACTTGCTGTGCCGACTGCTCCCTTGCCCCACTGAATCCCAGGAACTTGAGGTCGATACAAGCTGCGGCCGTTGCCGGCGCATTCGAGCGTGTTTACAACAGAATGATTCTCGATTTTCGAAAGTTCAGCCAAACTCAGCGTGAGTGGTTTCTCTACTTCACCGCCGACCGTTAACCGCCAGTCATGAGCGTCGAGCTCGCTGGGTTCGTGCATGTGATTGCGCACGAAGAAATGTGGCACCGGGGTGAGCCAGGTGTTGAAATATTCGACCGGGGATTCGAGATCGATGAAGCGGAAGGAACGTAGAACCATGCCGTCTTCACCGGGTACCGGAACGGTCTGCCCCTGCGCGAAGGCCCGGCCCAACATGGACGATGCGCCGCCCGCCAACATCGCCGCCGCTGAAATGTGTTTGAGGAAATCCCGTCTGGAGTGCATAGAGTGCTTTAAGGTAGCGAACCAATTCTATCGAATAAGTAGCCTTGTAGTCGACATCATTTGAGGCGGCTTGGTCCGGCGCAAGCACAGAACTGCCCTACGGCATAGCGATGCCCGGGGCGCGGGGGCGGAGCCCTCAGTTCTTCTCTGGATTGGCCAGAAAGCGGTATCCCACGCCGCGAACGGTGAGCAGGTGGCGGGGGCGCGCGGGATCGGCTTCGATGTAGCGGCGGAGCCGGACCATAAAATTGTCGATGGCCCGGGTATCGGTGTCTTCGTGCAGGCCCCAGACCTCTTCGAGAATTTCCTTGCGCGAGACCACACGGCCGTCGCTGCGCACCAGGTGGCGCAGCAGTTCGGATTCCATCAGCGTCAGGTGAACCACGTTATCGGCGGTGCGCAGCTCGAGGGTGCCGAAGTCGATGGTTTTGCCGCTGAAGGAAAACGTTCCGAAGTCGCTGATGGTGTTGGGGTCGGATGTGGGGCGAGTGGCATCGAGAGCGGCGTCCGGATTTTTTCCCGGTTGGCCGGTTCGCATCCACTGGCTGCGGCGCAAGAGTCCCTGGAGGCGAGCGAGCAGGATGGAGAGATCGAAGGGTTTGGGCAGGTAATCGTCTGCCCCTGCAGCGAAGCCTTTGAGTACATCTTCGGGACGGCTGCGGGCGGTGAGCATGAGCACGGGGACGAAATTCCGCGCCGCGCGCAGCTCGGAAACCACGCTGAAGCCGTCTTTGCCGGGCAGCATGATGTCGAGCACGATGGCGTCGAAATTTTCTTTCTTATCGAGGAGGCGATCGGTGGCGGATTCTCCATCGCTGACAACTTCGGCGGAGTAGCCTTCGGCCTCGAGGTTGAAGCGCAGGCCTTGCGCCAGATGGGCTTCGTCTTCGACCACGAGAACGCGGCTCATGCGATCGACCTCATGCGTTGGACCTCATGCGTTGGACCTGGGAAGTTCCATGGTGACGGTGGCGCCCTCGCCTTCGCCAGCGCTCTCGGCGAAGACGCGGCCGCCGTGCTTTTCCGCGACCGACTTCACGATGAACAGGCCGAGGCCGGTTCCTTTGACGTGTGCCAGCGAACGGTGATGGACGCGGTAGAAGCGCTTGAAGATGCTTTTGACATCGTCGGGAGGGATGCCGATTCCCTGGTCCTGCACGCTGAAGACGATGCGCTTTTCGTCGGGCAGGTCGAGGCGCACGCGTACGTCGACATTTTCGCCGGAATATTTGATGGCGTTGTCGAGGACGTTGAAAACCGCGGTGCGCAGGTCCTCGTCGCTGCCAAGGACGCGGATGCCTGCGCCGTTGCCGGGCGCCTCCTCGTACCGGAGAGCTTCGGGCGGCAGATGATGGCGGGTGCGGGCGGCATCCATGCAGTCGCGCACGAGCTGGCGGAAGTCGACGACGGATTTCTCCTGCCCGGCTTTTTTGTCTCCGGCGCGGCCGGCGCGCAGCACCTGCTCGACGGTCTCGGTGAGGCGATCGGTGTCGCTGAGCATGAGGCGGTAAAACTCCTGCTTTTGCGACTCGGCGACATCGCGGCGCTGCAGGGTTTCGAGGTGCAGGCGGATCGAGGCGACCGGCGTTTTCAGTTCGTGGGTGACGGCGTTGATGAAGCTATCGTGCTGCTCGCTGCGGCGAAGCTCGCGCACGAGGAAGCTTGTGTTGACGATCATGCCGGCGATGATGAGCGCGAAAAAGATGATTCCGAAGAACAGCAGCACGCCTTCGCGCCAGTTGAGGATGATCCAGCCGACGTTGAGAGCGACGGCGAGCGCGACCAGGGTGATGCCCAGGAAGACGAAGAAGACGATGGTTCCGCGGCGGCTGGTAATGCGCATGGGGCTAGGGTGATTTTAGCGCGTTCGGGGTTGGTTACTTAAACTCCTAAAACGAGTTATCGGTAGCGGCTCTTCAGGATCGCGCGTGCTACACAACATCGGATCGTTACCCGTGCAATGGTGATTTTTCGGCGGCCTTCAGTCGATCTTCTTCAGTCTTCTTTCGTCAAGCATTTGGATCGCGGTTCATGGTATCCGCAAGAAGCCGTGAATCACGCTGTCTGCGTCAAAGTAAGATCCCGCTATGACCCCGGCCGCGTTGATACAACCGGGTAGAGTCCCCTGACGGACTCCCGTGCCCGATCCTGGGACATGAAAGACGGTTAGCGTGCCATCGGCAGCGCGCACGAAGCCGTGATACACAGTGCTCGGGTCGGTGTAGTCTCCTACAACAGTCCCCGCGGGGTTGATACCGTCGCCGACGGTCCCCTGGGCAGTGCCCGTGCCTGCGCCCGGACCATTGAAGGTGGTTATCGTACCATCAGTGGCTCGCACGAAACCGTGAAGCGCGTTGTTCGCGTCAGCGTAGTCTCCCGTTATATCTCCCGCTGGGTTGGCGGCGTTGGGGAAGGTTCCCTGGTACGCGCCTGTGCCCGCTCCCGGAGCATCGAAGATGGTTATCGTGCCGTCAGCAGCTCGCACAAAGCCGTGATACACGTTGCTCGCGTCAAGGTAGTTTCCTGCGATATCCCCCGCCGTATCGATGGTGTAGATTGTCGTTCCTTGAGAGCCGATATCGAAGACGGTCATTGTGCCATCGGTGGCACGCACAAAGCCGTGAGACAAGTAGTTCGTATCCAGGTAGTATCCGGTAATAGTACCGGCTGAGTTGATGGCATAGGCGGTAGTTCCCTGGAAAAAACCGTCGCCTGAGCCGGGAGCCTCGAAGGTGGTTATTGTGCCATCCGTGGCACGCACGAAGCCGTGAAGCAGGTAGTTCGCGTCTACTTCGTATCCCATCATAGTCCCTGCTGGGTTGGAACAACCGTTCGGGAAGGTTCCCTTATCCGCGCCTGGAGCATCGAAGGTTGTTATCGTGCCATCGGCAGCACGCACGAAGCCATGATACAGATCTCTCGAATCAGCGTAGCCTCCCGATACAACTCCCCCCTCGCTGATGCCTTCGAGGTAAGTCCCCTGGTTGGCGTTCGTTCCTGCGTCAGGAACATTGATTATGACGAAGGTCGCCTCGCCGTCCTCGGTTCCTGCTCCCTCCTGCGCAGATGTCCGCACGGCGAAAAGTAGACAGAGGGAGGCAGCAGCGATTGTGACGAGCTTCCGCCCACTGGAGCGGGGCTTTCCTTTCCGGTTGTCTGTGATTGGCATGGACGTTCTCCTTCCTGTCCTCATGGCAACTCCGGGGCCCAGCGAGCACGCTATTTAAGCATAGATTCAGCTTGATTAGGGATGTTTTTTCTCCGACCCGAAAAGCGAAACCCGCCGGGAGGGCGGGTTCTCATTCGAGTGCCGGTAACCGCGATTTAATCCCCTGCGGCTGCGGCCTCGGGCAGCGCGGAAGTGATGAGGCGGCCATTCGGGGCGGCGACCAGGCCGGTTTCGAGGTCGGCCAGTTTTACTCGTTTGATATCCCAGGCCAAGCCTAGTTGCTTCAGGCTCCAGATGCCGTACCAGTTCATATCAACTTCATACCACCGGAAGCCGTGCTGCGCGGCGGTGGGATGGGCGTGGTGATTGTTGTGCCAGCCTTCGCCGAAAGTCAGCAGGGCGACCCACCAGCTGTTGGTGGAAAGGTCGCGGGTGGCGAAACGGCGCGTGCCCCAGGAGTGCGTGGCCGAATTGACCAGCCAGGTAGTATGCAGGCCGACTACGGTGCGCATGAAGACGCCCCACAATAGAAACGGAAGTCCGCCGACGGCGAATAAGACAACACCCAGCACGATCATGGGAACGTAGTGATACTTCGTGATCCAGATGTGGAATTTATCTTTGGCCAGGTCGGGAACGTAGCGGGCCAGCGTAGTCGTGTCATGGTGCATGGACTTGCCCATGAGAATCCAGCCCATGTGGGCCCACCATTTGCCTTCGATGGGAGAATGCGGGTCGCCATCGATGTCGGAATACTGATGATGAATGCGATGCGTGGCTACCCAGAAAATTGGGCCGCCTTCGAGCGCGAGCGTGGCGCAGACCGTCAGGAAGTACTCGACCCACTTCGGCGTTTTATAGCCGCGATGCGTGAGCAGGCGATGATAGGCCATGCCGATGCCGAGGCTGCCGGAAACCCACCACAGGAACAGTGCAACGAACAACGCCTTCCAGGTGAAGAAAAAAAGCGCCGCGATGGCTCCGATATGAAAGAGCGCCATGAATATCGCAGTCACCCAATTGATTTCGCCGTTTGCCGCTTGCCGTCTTTCCAGGCTTTCCAGTTCCATATCCAAAGTGGGCCCCGTTTGCTGATCTTGAATCTGATCTTGGAATTTTGATCGTGAGTTCGCTACCGCACATATCTAACGTATCAAGGGACGGGGGCAGGTCACTGTAATACTTGTGTAATAGCGGCATTCGGGGGCATTACGGAAGTACTAGAGCTTGTAAACGCGCTTCAGAAGGGCGTTCCCGCGGGGGCTGAAGCCCGAATCGTTTATGATGCTTAACGCGGCGCTGAAGCGCCGCTCTTCCACGCCACTACTGAGGCAACGCGCACTCGCAAGAAAAGCGGGCGCGGCCGACGGGCGCGCCCGCAACGAAAGTCAGAATTCCACGTCGCTTCTAATTTATATTCCAGGCATTCTTCGGTATTCTCAGGCGCTCTTGGGCATGTCGTTCGTCATCGCTTTCATTCCTTCTTCCATCTGCTGCGCGGTTAAGTCGGCTTTGTGGGTTCCGATCGACCACTTGTGGCCGAAGGGATCGGCCAACTTGCCGTAGCGGTCGCCCCAGAACATATCGGCCACGGGCATCTCGACCGTCGCTCCGGCCTTTACCGCACGATCAAATGCGGTGTCAACGTCTTCGAGATAGATGTGCAGTCCCATGCCGGCGCCGCCGGTGGACTGTGGCGATAGAGATCCAAATTGTGGGAATTCGTCGGCCAGCATGAAGATGGAGTCGCCGACGCACAGTTCGGCATGCATGACTTTGCCGTCAGGCCCTTTCATGACGCCTTTCTCGGTCGCGCCGAAGGCTTGCTTGTAGAACTCGATGGCACGGGCGGCATCGCGGACGGTCATGTAGGGAGTGATGGTATGGTAGCCATCGGGAATAGGTTTTGCGGTCATGGTGTTCTCCTGGTTAAGTAATTTCTGCGGGACAAAGTTTACACCAAGGGATGCGGATTTGTTATCAATGGAATGTTAAGGGGTAGTGGTGCGGTTTGATAGGGAAGCGAGCCAAACGCGCGAGTAACGTGTCGCAAAAAGCGCGACACTTCGCGCGGCTCGCCCAGATCCTTCACTGCGCAAAAAACGCTTGTTCAGGATGACAATCAAACCGAACCTGAGATCAGAAGAATCTGGTGATGCCCTCTTCGAGCACGACTACGCGGTCCTCGATGCCAGCCGAGCGGGCTTCGTGCTCCAGAAGTTGCAGCGGCTCGTCCACCGGCTCGTGCGAAAGGCGGAAGCTGCCGTAGTGCATGGGGACCATCCAGCGGGCCTTGAGGTCGAGGAAGGCGCGGGTGGCGTCGGCGGGATTGGTATGCACGTTGCGGAACGTTGGCGGGTTGTAAGCACCGATGGGAAGCAGCGCGAGTTCCGGCGACAGGCGCCGCCCGATTTCGCTGAAGCCCGCGAAGTAAGCGGTGTCGCCGGCGTGATAAACCGAACGCTTCCCTGCCTGCAGGACGTAGCCGCCGTAGCCGCGATGCGAATCCTTGAGGATGCGCGCTCCCCAATGCCGGGAAGGAACGTGTGTCACCGACAAGCTGCCGTGGCGGGACGCGCTCCACCAGTCGAGTTCGATAATCTCGGAGAAACCCAGATCGGAGACCAGGTCGGTTACATGGCTGGGGATAATGATTGCAGGAGCAGTCCCGCGGGTGCGGAGATTGTTTTGCACGATGGCGCGTAAGGACGGCCGGTGCAGATGATCGAAGTGGGCGTGGGTGACGAGCACCAGATCGATGGCGGGCAAGTCACGCACTTTAAGTCCGGGACGGCGCAGGCGTTTTAGAACAAAGAGCCAGCGAGCAAAATTCGGATCGATCATCATGCTTTGCCCGCCCATCTGCACAAAGAAACTGGCATGGCCGATGAAGGTGACGCCAAGCTGGCCGTTCGAAGCGAGTCGCGGTTTATGGGTCTGGCCGCAAAGCGGAGTAACGGCTGAGTGCCGCACCAAACGCCCAAACTGCGAGGCGCGTTTGCGGAGAGCCGGATTGCGAAGGGTCGCTTTGATCATCCTAGTTTGATCATCCAGCCTGATACTTGTTTGGATGAATTTTGCTGGTCGCTGACTCTATTTTAGTTCACACAGCAAGCACTGATGCGTAATTCCAGCGGTTCCCCTCTGTAAATTTCGAATTCGCTCGGGCTCTGCTTGACCATAATCCGGTCGGTCATATCTAATCCCGAAGAGGTTGTTTCTCATAGGAGAAGTCCAGAATGCGCGTGGGATTCTTGGGTTTGGGAATTATGGGTCATGCCATGGCAACGAATCTGGTCAAGGCCGGCCATGAAGTCACTGTCTGGAACCGCACGCCGGGCAAGCTGGTGGAAGGCGCGGGGATGGCTCCTACTCCGGCGGCGGCGGCGCAGGGTGCGGAGGTAGTGTGGCTGTGCGTTGCCGACACGGCGGCAGTCGAGGAAGTTTTGTTCGGAACCGAGGGAGTGGAGAAATCGCTGAGCGGGGGCATGATCATTGCGGATTCAAGCACCATCTCGCCTACGGCCACGGTGAAGTTTGCCGAACGGGTGCGCGCGCGGGGCACGGATTATGTCGACGCTCCTATGACGGGTTCGAAAATCGGCGCGGCGAATGGGACGCTGATTTTCATGGTTGGAGGGGAAGGAGCGACCATCGAACGATTGAATCCGTTGTTCGCGGCCATGGGCAAGAAAATTTTCCGCATGGGTGCGACCGGCAAGGGTCAGGCGACCAAGCTGGCGATAAACCTGCAAATTGCGCTCATCTACGAAGGGTTCGCCGAAGCCCTCACGCTGGCGACCAAGCTTGGCGTGGACCCGCAGCAACTGGTTTCGCTGACCGAGGCGACCATGGTGCGATCGGGCGTTGTGGAATATAAAGCGCCTTTCGTGTTGCAGCGCGACTTCACGGCGAATTTTCCGTTGCGGCTAATGCATAAGGACATCCTGCTGGCGCTCGACGCCGCGAAAGAAGCCCGCGTAAAATTGCCCGCTCTCGAAACCGTGGAAGAGATCTACGAAATGGCGACGGAAGACGGGCACCGCGATCTCGACTATGCTGCAACTCTCACGCTGCTCGAAAAGTGGGCGGGAGTGCAGGTGAAGGGCGAGGCGGCGTAAACACGGCGGCGACCGGGAACGCGATCGAAGTGAGTTCGAGATCGGCTGCGAAGAAAACGGCGAAGCGCAACACTGCTTCCAGGATTCATTGACTCCCTGTCGCTTCGCCGCTAACATGGGCGCACCGCAGACGGACTCCCTTGATCGGCCAAACCATCTCGCACTACCGCATCGTCGAGAAGCTCGGCGGTGGCGGCATGGGCGTCGTCTATAAGGCCGAGGACGTAAAGCTGCACCGTTTTGTCGCCTTGAAGTTCCTGCCTGATGAGATCGCGAAAGACGAGCAGGCTCTGGCCCGCTTCCAGCGCGAGGCGCAGGCTGCCTCAGCCTTGAATCATCCCAACATCTGTACGATTTATGAGATCGACGACCAGCATGGCGAGACCTTCATCGCCATGGAGTTCCTGGATGGAACGACGCTGAAGCACCGGATTGCGGGCCGTCCGATGGAGATGGAATCGATTCTGTCGCTGGCCATCGAGATTGCCGACGCGCTCGATGCGGCGCACGCCGAAGGGATTATTCACCGCGACATCAAGCCGGCAAATATTTTCGTTACCAAGCGCGAACACGCCAAAGTGCTCGACTTCGGTTTGGCGAAAGTGACCAGCGGCGCGAGTTCGTCGAGCCAGCTTGCCGCGGCACAGACGATGACGGGCACGGCCGAGGACCCGCATCTTACCAGCCCGGGAACGGCATTGGGGACGGTCGCCTATATGTCTCCGGAACAGGTGCGCGGCAAGGAACTGGATGCCCGTACCGACCTGTTTTCGTTCGGCGCGGTGCTTTACGAGATGGCAACCGGGGTGTTGCCATTCCGCGGTGAAACCTCGGGCATTATTTTTGATGGCGTGCTGAACCGAGCTCCGGCTTCCCCGGCGCGCCTGAATCCCGACGTGTCTGCGGAACTGGAACGCATCATCAACCGGGCTCTGGAGAAGGATCGCGATCTCCGCTACCAGCATGCCTCCGAGATGCGCGCGGAGTTGCAACGGCTAAGGCGCGACACGGACTCGAGTCGTGCCATCCCGACGGTCAGCGCGGAATCGGGAGCCTCGGCTGCGGTGGTTGCACAGCCCGCGCATACCACCAGCAGTTCGACGGTAGTAACCGCGGCACGCCAGCATAAGTTGGGCTTCGGCATCACCAGCGTAGTTGTCGTTTTGCTGGTGGCAGCGGCGGCTTACGGGGTCTATGCTTTCCTGCTGCACAACCGGCCTGTTCGCTTCCAGAATTTCAGCGTCAATAAAATTACCGAGACCGGCAAGGTTACGCTGGCGGCGATTGCTCCCGATGGAAAATATATTTTGAGTGTTGTGGCTGACAAAGGCCGGCAAAGCCTGTGGCTGCGCAACGTCCCGACGAACAGCGACACGCAGGTGATGCCCCCGGAGCCGGCGCAATACCTTGGAGTGCGGTTCTCTCCGGATGGGAACTATCTTTATTTTGTCCGTGGCGAGCCAGGACAAGCGTTGAAGTACCTTTACCGCGCACCGGTTCTGGGCGGCACTCCGCAAAAGCTGGTTACCGACGTCGATTCGAATATTACTTTCTCTCCCGATGGCCGCAATCTTGCCTATGTCGTGGACAACAATCCGGAACTCGGCAAGCTGCGGCTGGTGATTTATTCGCTTCAGAGCGGCGAGGGGAAGACTCTGGTCACGGGCAGCATGAGTCAAAGGCTGCTCGATGCAGCCTGGTCGCCTGACGGCAAGACCATCGTCTGTTCCATCATTCAGCCCGGCGATGCTCTCGGTGGGTTAGTGGCCGTCGACGCAACCACCGGCAAACAGGATCTAGTCTTTGAAACCAAGTATGGAGTTCTATCCCGACCGGCGTGGTTGCCCGATGGAAGCGGGTTGTTGGCTCTGTATACCGGCAGAGAGACGAATTTCCGTCGCCAGCAAATCTTAGAGATCTCGATTCGAGAACGCACATCTCGCGCGGTTACTCACGACATCAACGATTATTCCGACCTTAGCGTCTCGGCGGATGGGCATCTGGTGGCGACGGTTCTGACCCAGTCGCACTCCGATCTATTCGTGGAGCCGGCTTCCGACCTGAGCAGCGGACAAACTCAGCAGCTTACCTCCGGGCCGCGTGTGAGCGCCTTTGCGTGGACACCAGACGGCCAGATGATCCTCGAACAGGACGGCCTGCATCTCTTCCATCCTGACACCGGAAACAAGACGCCACTCGCCCTAGCCGAACAGGATGGTTTTGCGTTTCAGCCAACCTCGTGTGACAACGGCCGCTATGTGGTGGCCTCGGTTGCCGGCCACGCCGGCGCAAGGACTGTGACGATCTGGCGCATGGATACCAGCGGCGGTAACCTGAAGCAACTAAGTGACGGCAAGCTGGATGAAAATGCGTTTTGCTCACCCGACGGAAAATGGGTTTACTACTCGGACCTTTCCAATGGGGGGAAACTAACACGCGTGCCCCTGGATGGAGGAAAGCCGGAAAGACTAACCGAGGTGCCTATGCAGCAATTCGACATTTCTCCCGATGGCAAACTGGCGGCGTTTACGTCATTTGTGTCGCCCAGCGGCGCCACGGAGCGGTTGGTATTGGTCCCGGTGGATGCGCCTCAGAATACGAAGCTTCTCGAACTGCAACGCCCGGTTGACGGGCCGGTGCGCTTCACGCATGACGGCAAAGCGGTCGTTTATCCCTTCCGCGACCAGGACGCGGATAATCTTTGGCTTGAGCCGCTCGATGGTTCCCCGGGAAAGCAGATCACGAATTTCAAGTCGGAACAAATCACGGATTTGCACTGGTCTTTCGACGGCAGCAAGCTGGGCATGATCCGCGGGCACACAGAATCCGACGTGGTGCTGCTGGAAGAGTCCAAACCTTGAGAGGATCGGCTTCTAGTAGGCCAGCATGATCCTCAAGTCGCGCAGGTTGTTTCCAGTGGGACCGGTTTCGATGGCGTCGCCTAGCGCAACGAATAGAGGATAGGCGTCGAACTTTTCGAGGGCTGCGCGGGGGTCGAGGCCAAGGGAGCGGGCACGCATCACGGTGGTTCCATCCGCCAACGCTCCGGCTGCGAGGCTGTTGCCGTCGACACCGTCGGTTCCGGCGCTGAGGACGGTTATGTTTTCTCCGGCGATCTTCGCGGCGCATTCCAGGGCAAACTGCTGGTTTCGGCCGCCGGCGCCGCCGTTTGTGACTTTCACGGTTACTTCTCCGCCAGAGATCAGACACACGCGCTCGGAATCTTTTCTTAGCTCGCGCAAGCGTTTCAATAAATAATCGGACGCGGGTTCGTAATCCCAATCATCGCAGGAGTTATCGACATGCACAGCGAATCCGGCGCGCTCGGCGGCGGCCCGCGCCTGTTCGACCGCGGTTTGGTTCGAGAGGATGGTCCACCAGCGCGAACGGTAGAAGGCGGGATCGTCGGACTTGGGAGTTTCCTCGACCGCGTGGCGTTCGAAAAGTTCGCGCGTGGAATGCGGGAGTTGCGGGAGCAGACCGTGCTTTTCGGCGATGCGGTAGCAATCCTCGACGGTGGTGGAGTCGGGCATCGTGGGGCCGGAGGCGAGGGCGTCGGGCGTGTGGTCGGGAACGTCGGAGACGAGGAGGGAAACCTGTTGTGCTGGAAACGCAGCTTGAGCGATGCGTCCCCCTTTGACGGCGGAAAGATGCTTGCGGATGGTGTTGATTTCGGCGATGGGCGCGCCCGAGTGCACGAGCGCACGATAGGTCGCGATGAGATCGTCGAGCGAGATTTCGTCGTCGATGGGCTGCTCGACGATCGATGATCCTCCGCCGCTGATCATGAAGATCACGAGCGAAGCCGCGGTTTGCGCATCCAGCGCCTTACGAATTGCCTTGGCCGCATGGATGGATTCGGCATTGGGCGTGGGATGTCCGCCGCGAAAATAACGGAAGCCGCGCACCTGGGCTGAGGGCTCGACTGAACTGGCGACTATGCCTTCGAGAGAAGTTGCGAGAAATGACTGGCCGACTTGCTGCGCCAGGGACTCGACCATGGTGTGTCCGGCCTTGCCGATCGAGATCACGAGGACGCGCGAATAGGAGTGCCGGTCGTAAAGATCTTCGCAGATGCGTAGCACTCCGCGCTCACAGTGCACATGGCGCGCGAATGCGTTGGCGATGGAGGCCTCGGCCAGGGAGTGATGAAAGATTTCGCGGGCGGCGGTGCGCATTTGGCGAAATTGCGAATCACGATCGGCGTCGGACATGTCGGGGATTATAAAGAGTGCGTGACTTCCTGGCGTACCCACGCCTCAATCGCTTCCCGCAGCTCGCGTAAACGGCCTTCGAAGAAATGATCGGCGCCTTCGATCAGGACCAGCTTCTTTGGCTGCGGCGCTGATGCGATCAGGGCTTCGAGTTTTGCCCGAGGACCGAACTGGTCGCGCGCGCCGCTGACGAAGGGCTTCGGTGTCGGCGGCTACCGGCACAACTGGTGTTCCGATGCCGATTAAGGCTCTCACTCGGGGGTCCGGACATGCGGCCCGCAGGCCGACGGCGGCGCCGAATGAAAATCCGGCAAAGACCATGGGCAGGTGAAACTCCGAGTCCAGCCAGTCGAGGGCGGCGCGAACGTCTTCGACTTCGCCTTCGCCATGATCGTGCTCGCCGTGGCTAAGTCCGGCGCCCCGAAAGTTGAAGCGCAGCACGGGAAAACCGAAACTGTTCAAAGCCTTCATGGTGTGGAACACAACCTTGTTATGCAATGTTCCGCCAAACAGAGGATGAGGATGGCAAACGACCGCTGCGTGGGTAGCATTCTCGGCGCCGGCATTGAGCAGGGCTTCGAGGCGTCCCGCTGGGCCTTCGAGGAACAGCGATCGGATGGTTGAATTCTGGGCGATCACAGCTTTCAGATTACATGAAAGGCAGAAGTCAGAGGTCAGAAGTAAGAAGTGAGATTCGACCAGCGCGTCATCCTTGCTTACTCTTACTTCTTAACTCTTACTTCTTAACCCTTACTTCTGCATTCTTAATTCTGCCTTCTCACTTCGCGCTGGTTTCCGTCTGCTATTCTCTTCCCTTATGGATGCATTCGCGCTCACACGGGAGTTGGTCGACATCGAATCGATCACCGGCAACGAGGCTGCGGTGGGTGATTTCCTCTACTGCGAACTCGGACGGTTGCGTTATCAGACGAAGAAGTTGCGGGTGGAGGGCAATCGCGTCAATGTCTATGCAACGGTTCCCGAGCATCCGTATCCGGCTGTGGTTTTCTCCACGCACATGGATACGGTTCCTCCGTTCATTGGGTCGTCCGAAGATGAGACGCGCATTTATGGGCGTGGCTCGTGCGACGCGAAAGGCATCATCGCGGCACAGATTGCAGCGGCGGAGCGATTGCGAAGGGAGGGGATCCAAGTTGGCCTGTTGTTTGTGGTGGGAGAAGAGCGCGACAGCCTGGGCGCGAAGGTGGCCAATGAATACATTGCGAATGTGAAGCTGGCAGGTCAGCCGGCGGATAGTTACAAATATCTGGTGAATGGTGAGCCGACCGAGAACCGCATCGCGCTGGCCTCGAAGGGGACGCTGCGGGTTGAGATCACCGCTTCCGGTCGCATGGCGCATTCGGCTTATCCGGAGCTGGGCGAATCGGCGATCGACAAGTTGATTGCGGCACTTGCTCGCCTGCGGGCGATGCCGCTGCCGGTCGATCCGGAAGTTGGTCCGTGCACGCTGAATATTGGATTGATCGAGGGTGGTCGCGCGCCCAACGTGATTCCTGATTACGCGCACGCGGACTTGCTTTATCGGCTGGTTGGTCCGTCGGAAGATCTGCGGCGGCAGATTCTGGAGACTGCGGGTGACGAGGTAAAGGTTGAGTTTCCGCTGGAGCTTCCCTTCCTCCGCCTGCGCACGGTGGAGGGCCTGCCGACGATGATCGCCGCATTCACGACGGACATTCCGCGGCTGACCAACTGGGGAGAGCCGCTGTTGATTGGCCCGGGATCGATTCACGTGGCGCATACCGACGGCGAGTTTATCGAGAAGAAACAACTGGCTGAGGCGATTGATTTGTATTGCGCGACCGCGAAGGCAGTTCTCAGTTCTCGGTTCTCGGTTCTCAGTTTGTAGAGATCAGTTTCCGGTCTCTTGTTTCCGGTTCAAGCTGGAGCGACAATGTTGTTATTTGTTGAGGATTTTACGCGGCGCTGAAGCGCCGCTCTTCCACGGTTGTTTCCATCTTCCATTTCTGCTCGCGAGCATCTTGGCAAAGACGCCGTGACGATTGGCTAGGAGCGCTGCGGATCTCGCAGCTTGGGGTGATCCTGGTGAACTTCTGTTTCTGCCGCGACGGCGATTCGCTTTGATTTGCGATAGACGTTCGCGACCGCCAGCGTCCAGAGAGGGACCAGGTCGACGCCGGGCACGAGTTTGGCGAGAAACGAGGGTAGGAACTCCCAATGCCAGCCGAGAAGCTGAACCATGGAGGCTCCGACGGCGAGATCGAGGATGTCGTCAGCGGGCGATAGAGCGCCTTCGACGAACATGGGAAGCAAGACGATTTGCAGCGCGTCCGCGAGGATGGCGAGAATCATGGCGCTGCGAAAGCGCGGGCCCGGCGAGATGGTGATGGCGTCGTCAGTCATGGCATGATTACTGACCTTCATTCTAAGCGATACTCAATGAAAAAGCTGTCGAGCTTCGCTCGACGGACAACCGAGGGCGGCTGTCCCCACAGAAACCATTCGCAATCTCCCCATAGGAATATCTGGAACTGAGACCTTGTCTTAGAATCGTAGGGATGGCCAAATTTCTCACCGCGGTGTTGCTGGTGTCGATGGCGCAGCCGATTGGCGCCGTCGCGGAAGATGTTCGCTCCGTCGCACACAGCGTGGATGAGCATTACAACCACCTGCACAGTTTGCAGGCGGAGTTTACGGAGGAGTATCGCGGGTCGGGGATGGAGCGGACGGAAGCGGGGACGCTTTGGCTGGAGAAGGGCGGGATCAAAAAACCTGGCAAGATGCGGTGGGAGTACCGTTCTCCAAGGGAGAAGCTCTTTGTGAGCGATGGCAGAGATGCGTGGTTTTACGTGCCGGGCGACCGGCAGGCACGAAAGACCGACGCGAGAAAGTTGGATGACGTTCGCTCTCCACTTGCATTTTTGTTAGGCAAGAGCAAGCTGGAAAAGGAGTTACAGGGATTGTCCCTGGCTTCGGATGTTGCGCCGCTGGCGGCAGGAGATGTTGTGCTGCGGGGAGTGCCGCTGGCGCTGGCAGGTCAGATCAGCGACATTCTGCTGGAGGTGACGCCGCAGCACACGATTGTTCGCATCGTAATCAATAGCGTGGACGGATCGTCGACCGAGTATCGGTTCACGGATCAGAAGGAGAATGTGGCGATCCCGGAGGCGCAGTTTCGGTTTAGTCCGCCAGCAGGAACGGAGACGGTTGAGGGCGAAGTTGGCGCTCCTTGAGTTGCTGGTTTGAGGAAGAGATCATATCCCATTGAGGGGATGGAACTTCGTCGTGGAGCGAGGCGTTGCTGACGGCATGAACTTCCCTCTCATGCGCGACTGTCCTGAATTAGGACTTGTTCGGGCTTTGGTTACTTGCGTACTTAAACGGGCTGGAGTTATCGCGATCGAGCGCTCGGGTTCGAATGCGGCAATGTTAGACTGAGGCGAGAGGGTGTGTGCGACTCAGAGGAAGCCGGCAGTTAAAATCTGAAGCAGTTAAATTCTAACGAGAACGGGAAATGGCGGAATTCGTCGTAAAAGTTGCGGACGAACGGGGCCACACTCACCAGCAGGTGGAGCAGGGCTACTCGGTGGCAGAGGTGCGCGACCGCTTTGCCTCGCAAGGCTACCTGGTGCACTGGGTAAAGCCGCAGGGATTGCTCTCGAGCGGATTTTCGCTGCGGCGCGGGCGCAAGCTGAAGCAGAGTTCGTTTCTGGTGTTCAACCAGCAGTTCCTGACTCTGATTAAGGCCGGACTGCCGATTCTGAATTCGCTAGATCTGTTGATCAAGCGGCAGAAAGATGTTCATCTGCGGCAGGTGCTCGAGAATGTGCGGGAGCGGGTAAAGGGCGGCGAGTTGCTCTCCGACGCTTTTGCCACGCACAGCATGGTGCCGAAGATTTACACCACCACGCTGATGGCTGGAGAAAAGAGCGGAAACATCGATGAGGTGCTGACCCGCTACATCAACTTCCAGCGCCTGGCGATGACCTTCCGCAAGAAGTTGTTTGTGTCGCTGATTTATCCCACGCTGCTGGTGAGCGTGGTGACGATCATGGTGATGTTCCTATTTACTTACGTGGTGCCGAAGTTTGCCGAGCTGTTCAATAGCCTGGACGCGAAGCTGCCGGCGATCACTTTGTTCATGCTGGCGGTGGGCCAGAATGCGCAGAAATATTTTCCGTTTATCGCAGTGGGGTTGGTGCTGGCAGGCTTCGTATTTTGGCAGTGGCGGAAGACCGATCGCGGCGCCGACCAGATCGACCGCGTGATTCTGAGCCTGCCGCTGTTGGGAGATATAAGGCTGAAGCATCAGGTCGCGACTTTTTCGCGCATGCTGGCTACCCTGCTGCAGGGCGGACTGCCGCTGGTTCCGTCGATGGAAACGGCGGGCACTTCGATGTCGAGCCGGCGCATTCTCAAAGGCGTCATGCGGGCGAGCATTAGAGTTCGCGAAGGACAAGGACTGGCGGGCAGCCTTGAAGAGCAGAATATATTTCCCGACCTGGCGGTGGAAATGCTCGAAGTGGGCGAATCCACGGGCGCTTTGCCGGCGATGCTGAACTCGGTGGCTGAGTTCTATGAGGAAGACGTGCAGACCGCGCTGGGCGCGGCCATGGCGTTGATTGAACCGCTGATTTTGATCATTATGGCGGTTTTCGTTGGCGGAGTGTTGATTTCGCTGTATTTGCCGATCTTCACTCTGGGAGTGCACTAAAGCATTTTGTAATTACCAAATTACTAAATGGTGTTGGGGATTTGATGGCGACAGCGGATAAAAAATCGCTTTTTGTGCACGGCCAGAATGGCGGGCAGGTGGTGACCACGGGAAATGCGGTCACCGACCTGGAACGCGCTCAGGACGTGGCGCGGCGCTATCGCTGCGAGTTTGTCGATTTGACCGACTTCCAGCTTCACCATGAGCTATTCAAGAAGTTTTCTCCTGAATTGATGTTCCGCTACAACTTCGTGCCGCTGGAAGAGACGGTGGACGGCAAGCTGGCGATCGCGATTGCCGATCCCAGCCAGCTGATGATGATCGATGAGATCAGCCTTCTGCTACAGAAGCGGATCGTCACCAAAGTGGCGACGCTGAAGCAGATCAGCGACATTCTCAAGAAGACGGAGCAATCGCAGCGGGTTCTCGAGGAAGCCAGCGAGGGCTTCCAGATTATTCGCGAAGACGAAGCGACGGGCGCGGAAGAGACGCTGACCATCGACAAACTGACGGCGGCGGGCGACACGAGCCCGATCATCCGCCTGGTCGATACGACTATATTTACCGCGCTGCAACGGCGGGCTTCCGACATTCATATCGAAACTCGCGACGACTCCGTGGTGATCAAGTTCCGCATCGACGGAGTACTGACGCAGGCCATGCCGCCCATCGGCAAAGAGCATCATTCGACCGTAATTTCGCGCATCAAGGTGATGAGCGAGCTGGATATTTCCGAGCGCCGCGTCCCGCAGGATGGCCGCTTCCGCGTGAAGTACAACGGACGCGCCATCGACTTCCGGGTGTCGATCATGCCGTCGATTCACGGTGAAGATGCCGTGCTGCGCGTGCTTGATAAAGAGTCGATGAGCGAGAAGTTCAAGTCGCTCACGCTCGAAGTCGTTGGTTTCGACGAAGACGACCTGCGCAAATTCCGCCGCTACATTAAAGAGCCCTACGGCATGGTGCTGGTCACGGGTCCGACGGGCAGCGGCAAGACCACGACGCTGTACGCCGCGGTGAACGAAATTAAGACCGACGAAGACAAGATTATTACGATTGAAGATCCGGTCGAGTATCAGCTGCGCGGCATCACTCAGATTCCGGTGAACGAGAAAAAAGGATTGACGTTTGCGCGCGGCTTGCGCTCGATTTTGCGGCACGACCCGGACAAAATAATGGTCGGCGAAATTCGCGACCAGGAGACGGCGCAGATCGCGATTCAATCCGCTCTGACCGGACACCTGGTGTTCACCACGGTGCACGCCAATAACGTGGTCGACGTGATTGGCCGCTTCTTGAACATGGGCGTCGAGCCCTACAACTTTGTTTCCGCGTTGAACTGCATTCTGGCGCAGCGGCTGGTGCGATTGATTTGTGAGTCGTGCCGCACGCAGGTGAATTATTCGGCGGAGGTGCTGGAGGCGAGCGGGCTCGATCCGGCGCAGTGGTCGAAGGTTGCTTTGTATGACGGGCCGGGATGCATCGAGTGCGCGGGCACGGGATTTCGCGGCCGGACCGCGATTCACGAATTGCTGGATTTGAGCGACCGCATCCGCGAGATGATTCTGGCGCGGAAGCCGACGTCGGAGATCCGGCGCGCGGCGCGCGAAGAGGGCATGCGGTTTCTGCGCGAGTCGGCGCTGGACAAAGTCCGGCTCGGATTGACCACGTTGAAAGAGATCAATAAGGTCACCTTCATCGAGGCCATGCGGTAGAAGCAGTGACCAGTGATCGGTGGCCAGGCCTGAATGGCGACCCCTGGCCACTGGTCACTGCTAGCTGTTCCCTTCCAGCTATTGCATTTCGCGCAGCGCAGAGTTTGAATTATAGAAAGAGTTGACTCCTGAATGAGCTCTAATTCCAACGCGGCGAAGCCGAGGCTGGCGTGTGAGATTGCGGCGGACCGCGTTCTGGCGGGGCGGCTGGCAGAAGACCACCGGAGCCTGGAAGTGTGCGCCGCACGGGAACTTGCGCCGGGAAGCGTAGTCCCGGACCTGGTTGAGGGCAATCTGCGCCAGCGCGACGCGGTGAAAGAGGCGGTAGCGGCGGCCCTGCGCAGTGTGGCGCCCCGCTCTCACGATGTGATTGCGGTGGTTCCGGATGCGGCCGTGCGGGTGGTGCTGCTTGAGTTCGATACCCTGCCTGCCGACGCGGAGGAAGCCGTGAGCGTGGTGCGGTTTCGCTTGAAAAAATCTCTTCCTTTTGATGTGGACAAGGCCAGAGTCTCCTACCATTCGCAAAAGACGAATGACGGCGTTCGAGTGGTGGCAGCGGTCGCTTTAGCCAGCGTCGTCGAGGACTATGAAGCGGCTTTCCGCGAGGCTGGATTCAGCCCGGGGGTGGTGTTGCCTTCCATGCTGGCGGCGCTGGGCGCGGCGGAGGGACAGCGTCCCACGCTGGTGGTGAAAGTGGATGCGCGTACCACGAGCATCGCCATCCTTAACGCGGAACAGCTGCAACTGTTCCGCACCCTCGAAAACACGCGCGGGGTTACGATTACAGGAGAGCAACTGGCCGAGGAAGTTTATCCGTCGGTGGTGTTTTTTCAGGATACGTATCATCTAAATATCGAGAAGATATTCGTGGCGGGAATATCGGACACCGCAGGCGCTGCTCCGGCGCTGCGCTCGCAAACGGGCGCGGAGGTGCTGGAGCTGGTGAGTTCTTCGCAATTGGGAGCCAGCAGCGGAGGTTCGGTGCCGCGGTGGAGAATGGCAGGAGTGGTGGGAGCTTTGATTTCTTAAAGGCAGTGGCCAGTGATCAGTGGCCAGAAAGAGCTACTGAACGCTAATCACTGGCCACTGGCCACTGAATTTTATGCGCCTTGATATCAATCTCGCGAGCCAGCCTTACGAAGATGCGCGGCAGTTCTGGCTGCGCTGGGGGACGGCTCTGGTGGCGGCGGCGATCCTGACGTTCGCCCTGCTGACCATCACCATCACGGGCTGGTTCAACGCCCGGCGGGATCATCAGAAGATCTCCGAGCTGCGCGCCGAAATCGCGCAACGCGACCGCAAGCGCGCGCAGGCCGAGGAATTCCTGAGCCGGCCGGAGAATCGCGCCATGCGGGACCAGTCGCAGTTCCTGAACGAACTGATCGAGCGGAAATCGCTTTCCTGGACGCGGGTGCTGGAAGATCTGGAGAAGGTGATGCCCGCGCGGGTTCACCTGGTCTCGATTCATCCCGAGCTGGATGACGATAACCAACTGACGCTGAAGATGGTTGTCGCGGGCGACTCGCGGGAGCGCGCCATTGAACTGGCCCGCCGCATGGAAGAGTCGCAACACTTCACGCAGACCTACGTGGAGACGGAACATGCGGCGCCGCTGGGCAGCGGAGACGTGGTGGAGCTCACGATCAACGGAATTTACGTTCCCACGGCGGCGCCTGTGCCGGAGCCGGCACCCAAGACGGAGAAGTCGACGACTGACAAGCGGAGCAAATCCTGATGCCAGACCTGCGGCAAACCCGGAAGAACATCAAGAAGGCCCTGGCGATCCTATTGGGCTTGGATGTCGTAGCCGTGGCCGTGTTGTTTTCTCCGCTGGTGGGCTCGACCGACTCGCGGCGCCAGGAGCTGAACCAGTTGTGGAGCGAGCTGCAGACCAAAACGCGCCAGGTTGAGCCGTTGGCCAATCTGCCCGACAGAGTGCATCTGGCGAACCGGCAGATTGCGGACTTTTACCAGAAGCGCTTTCCCTCGAAAGATTCCGAGATCCTCACTGAGTTCGGCAAGCTGGCCGTCGCCAACCAGGTCACGATTGAGCAAGTGAAGTACAAGGTGGACGAAGCGGAGTTGGGCCGGCTGGAACCGGTGGAAATAGAGGCGGACCTCTCGGGCAATTATGTTTCGCTGGCCCAGTTTATCAACGCACTGGAGCGCGACGACATGCTTTTCATCATTAGCGGAATCGCGCTGGGCAGCGAACAGAAGGGTCCGATCAAGCTACAAATGAAACTTGAGACTTATCTGAAGGCAGGGTCGTAGTGAAGCTGGGAACCGAAAACCGGAAGCAGACCATCGTGGCGGGGGTCCTGGGAGGATTGTTGTTGCTGATTGTCGGTTACGAGTTCATCCCCTCCTCCTCGACCAATGCATCGACCTCGACGGTAGCCACGACCATCCCTGACGATGCTCCTGTGAAATCTGCGGCGGCGCATCACAGCTCCGGATCAGCGCCTGCGAAGAAGCCGCGGGGACCGCAGAGCCTCGATCCCACGCTGAATCTGCATCAGCTCGCCACGACCGAACAGATCAAGTACGAAGGCTCGGGCAGAAATATTTTTGTCGCGCAGGCGGAAGTGGTGATTCCCAAGGTGATCGGAGCTCCGAATACCGACCCGGCAAGTAAGCCATACGTGCCGCCGGCAGTGGCCGCGGCGCCGCCGATTCCACTGAAGTTTTTTGGCTTCGCGAATCAGCCCGGAGAGCGAAAGAAAATTTTCCTCTCCAAGGGCGATGACGTTTTCATTGCAGGCGAAGGGGAGATCGTCGACCGCCGCTACAAGATCGTACGGATTTCAACCACCTCGGTAGAGATTCAAGATGTAGTGGGTAGCGGTCCGGCGCAGAGCATACCGCTGACGCTGGGAAACCCGTCGTGAAGATTTTGGCAGCCCGAAGGCGTGGAGCGACGTGCAGCCGAAAAACTGCGGCGCGGCGCAGTACGCAGCGCAGTGCGCAGGAAGATGGATACATCCTGCTCACGCTGATTCTCGTGATCGCTCTGATGGCCGTAGTCGCCACCACGGTGATTGTTCCCCTGAAGTTCGAGATGCAGCGCGATCAGGAAGAGGAAATGATTCACCGCGGAGTGCAATACTCGCGCGCCATCCGCGGCTACTATAAGAAGTTCGGCCGCTACCCGGTCAAGCTGGAAGATCTGGACAACACGAACAACCTGAAGTATCTGCGCAAACACTACAAAGACCCGATGAATAAGAACCAGGAATTCAAGCTGCTCCACTTCGGCGATCCTGGTTTGTCGCTTACGGGCAGCATCGCGGGCGGAATGATTGCGGGCGCGACCCCGGCGGGTTCGTTGAACGGCCCGGGCAACGCGAACGGTTCGGCATTTGGCGGAAGTGGTTCGACGTTTGGCGGAGGGAGTTCGGCGTTCGGTGGAAGCAGCAGTTCGGCATTCGGCGGGTCGGGGTTCAGCGGAACGGGTTCCTCGTTTGGCGGTTCGTCACTTGGCGGTGCGTCGCCTGGCGGTGCATCGCCTGGCGGTTCCGGAGTGAATAGCAACGGAGTGTTCGCCCAGTCCTCCGGAAATACTGGTAACGGGTCTGGTGCGAATTCTCAAACGGCCACCGGCGAGCCGGGGACAGCCTCGGGGTCAGATTCTTCTCAGGGAACGGGACAGGGAGGCAGCGGTTCGGGCAACCCGCTTGGGGCGAGCGGGCCGATCGTAGGCGTAGCGAGTCTCAGCAAGAAATCCACCATTCGCGAGTTCAATCACAAGAACAAGTACAACGACTGGCAGTTTATCTACGATCCCGCCGCTGATCGCGGTGGCCTGATCACCACTCCGAATCAGCCTTCGCTGCAGGCTCTGGGATTCGGAACCCCGGCGGGACAAGCCGGAAATTCTACGAGCAGTCCGTTCGGACAATCTTCGTCAGGGCAATCTTCTTTCGGACAATCTTCATTCGGGCAGTCATCCGGACAGTCTTCGTTCGGGCAGTCTTCGTTCGGCAACAACTCGGGCGGGTTTGGGACGCAGCCCCCGCCGCCGCAGTCACAGCCCAATCCGCAGCCACCGCAATAGAGAGGCGCGGCAGGCAGTTCCGAGAGACACAGAAAATAGAAAGGCCTCATCCTGAGATGAGGCCTTTTTCTTATGCAACAATCTCGCGACAAAAACTTTAGGCTGAGCCTTACACGCTAAACGACGAGCCGCAACCGCAGGTGCTCTTCACGTTCGGATTTTCAAACTTGAACCCAGCACCTTCCAGCGTCTCGACGTAATCGACGATGCAGCCATTCAGGTACATCACCGAAGTGGCGTCTACGAACACTTTCAGTCCGTCCATCTCGAAGGTCTTGTCCATCATTCCAGCTGAGTTTTCAAACTGCATGGAGTAGGAGAAGCCGGAGCAGCCGCCGCCGACGACGCCAATGCGCAGACCAGCGGGGACGGGATTCTGCTGTCCCATGATTTCTTTCACCTTGGAAACGGCGCTGACGGTAAGAGAAATCGGCGGAGTCTTTTTTACCTCTGGAATATTGGTATTCACTTGCGGGACGGTTGTTGTGGCCATTGTTGTCTCCTTAGCCGCTGAGTTCTCTTTAATTATAGCAAAGGTCGCAAACGAGGGCAGGCGCAACTTGCTGCGCCCGGATGTTTTCGCCCTGGCCAATTCGATGCCCGGCAACCGGATGAGGATTCCTGCCGGAAGCTTGCCAACAGGTCTATAATGGTTGGGTTTGGCCCTTCCTCCAAGTTGAGGAATGTGGGCTGAGGCCCGCGTCCTAAGGTTTTGGGGGATTTGCCAAGAGGCTGGGAAACTGTCGAGGTGGTTTATGACTTGGACGTGGACTCCGTTAATGATTGGGCTCGCGATCGCGTGTGGTTTTTTCGCCGTCGGCCTGGTTGTCCTTTTGATCTACCGCAGCACGCTCACCATGCACGAAGAAGAGCAGTTGTATCTGGACGACGCGAACTCGCACATGCAGCAGGAGCAGACTGAACTGCTGGTAAAGGTGAACCGCCTCACGGTTCCGGTCTGGGTGTTCGGCACAGGGTTCGGTGTGTTTCTGCTGGTGCTCGCCGGGATGTTCATCTACCAGGGACTGAACGCCGTACAATAAGGCGCTGCGGCATTTGGCAGGCGGCGACCTCAGTCCCTCATCGACTGCGACGCCGTCGGTTCGATCGTCTCTGCGTTGGAGTGGCATAGGTGGCAGGTTCCCCCCGGCGGTTTGGGCGCTATGCCACGAGGACATCTGTGCTACGAGTCCGTTTCTGCCACTCCGCCTCAACCTGAAATCTTCCGAAATAGTCCTTTGTGCGCCTCGTCAGGTGTTGAAGTGTCGTGTGAGCATCCAAAGAACCGGTTGTGCGTGACCTCTTCGGCACGCACAAGCGTTCGCAGTCCCGATCGAGAGACAGTACATGCTGCTCGCATGTAACGAATTCATGTCCTTTCGCAGGCTCGTATGCAAATCCCGAGTAACGTCACTGTTGAGACAATGCGGGACGACGATGCCATCTTAGTAGCAATTGAATACTTTTCCCGCCAGCACGGGACAACCGTATGGTCGACTTACTACGATGTACTATCACAACGATAAGCAACGTCGCTGCGCGCAGTTATTGTTATGTAACTGCGTTATGTCGCCGGGGTCAAATGGCTTCGACACGCACTTAGCCTGCACAATATTTACGCACCCCGGTTCTGCGACACACAGGACTAAGTTGTTATCTCTATGCAGAAACCATAATTGTTGCCCGTCCTTACGTAGTTGGCGTACACTTCTGTGGGACATACGTCTATGATCCCTGACTCTTCTAAACTCGAGGTGCTTTTGGCTGAGTTGGCACAACTCTGCTATGGCAAGGGATGGGTATTGGGGACAAGTGGGAATTTTAGCGCCGTTCTAAACCGTGATCCGTTTTGCATGACGATCACATCTACCGGGTTGGACAAGGGCAGCCTCTCGCCAGAACAGTTTGTACACGTGGACGCCAATGGGATGGTGAAGGAGGGATCGGGGTTACCGTCAGCCGAAACAGCGCTGCACCTGTGCGCAGCGCGTTTGCGTCAGGCTGGAGCTGTGTTGCATACACACTCGGTCTGGAGCACAATGGTCTCCGAACTCCATGTGGGTGGAGGCGGCCTATGCCTCGAAGGCTACGAAATGCTCAAGGGTTTGCGCGGTGTTACATCGCATACGCATCGTGAGTGGGTGCCAATCCTCGAAAATGACCAGGACATGACGCGGTTGGCAGGCACCGTTGAAAAGGTACTTACCCAATATCCAGAAGCTCATGGGTTTTTATTACGAGGACACGGACTTTACACCTGGGGGGAGGATCTCGCCGAGGCGAAACGGCATCTTGAGATCTTGGAGTTCTTATTAGAGGTGACAGGACGGACTCGCTTTGCCCGACTTGTCGCGTAGTCTTAAAAGCGTACACTTCAGCTTAATTTGAGATAAAGAGGTAACGAAGATGGCAATCGTGAGAATAGTGGACGACAATCGTAGTTTCTGCGAGCCAGCAGAAGTTACAGCATATCTGGCGAGCATTGGAATCGAATACGAACGATGGGAACCGGTGCACGCTGTTGAGCCGGGTGCGACGCCCGACGAGGTACTTGCGGCCTATAGCATGGAGATTGATAAGCTCAAGGGGCGCGGGTACGTGGCCGTAGATGTAATCGATGTGAATCCCAAGACTCCAGATTTAGAAACCATGCTGGCTAAGTTCAATCGCGAACACTGGCACGACGAAGACGAAGTGCGCTTCATCATTTATGGCAGGGGTTTATTTCATGTCCGGCCGCGGGCCGGATCGCTAACATCGATCGTCGCGGAAGCAGGCGATCTGATTCGTGTGCCGCGTGGCACCTGGCACTGGTTCGATTTGTGCGCGGAGCGGACGATCAGGGCGATTCGCTTGTTCCAGGATACTGCGGGCTGGACCCCGCACTATACAGACAGCGGTGTAGATCGAAATTGTCAACCCGTGTGTCTAGGATCCTCATATTTTCCACAACAGACTCTTGTGACTCACTTTTGATTGCGGCGCTGCTCGTGGAGACTGGTCGGACCGTTCTGTTAGACATCGAAGGCACGACAACGTCCATCGACTTTGTCTTCAACGTCCTTTTTCCGTATGCCCGGTCCCATTGCGGCGAGTTCTTGACGCAGCATGCTTCGAGGTTGGATGTACGCGCGGATTTGACTGCGCTGTGTGACGAAAACATGAGAGATGTACGTAACGGCCTCAACCCTCCTCAGCTTTGCGCTGACACGCCCGAGACGGAACGGGAGTCGCTGGTCACCTATATTGAGTGGCTGATAGCGCATGATCGCAAATCAACGCCCCTAAAATTACTCCAAGGCAAAATCTGGGAAGAGGGCTACCGAAGCGGTCAATTGCACGGCCACGTTTTTGAGGACGTGCCACGAGCGCTGAATCGCTGGCAGGAACAGAAGAGAAACACCTGCATTTTCTCTTCGGGCAGTGTGCTGGCACAGAGGTTGTTGTTCGCGCACACCACAGGGGGAGATTTGACGAGCCATATCTCGCACTTTTTTGACACGACGACGGGCCCTAAGACAGATGTGCAGAGTTATCAGATTATTGCCAGGAGTCTGCAGCTGTTGCCGGGCGAGATTGTTTTTATCTCAGATGTCACCGCGGAGTTGGACGCAGCACAATCAGCCGGGTTGCAAACTCTGTTATGCCAACGTGCCGGAAATCGTCCACAGCCGATGAGTGCTCACCGGCGCATCCGAAGCCTCGATGAGGTTTGCCCATCCACATCAGAACCAAACACCCACGCGGTAAGGTCCATTTAAGCAACTGGCGTAGTCATACTCTACCTCCACAGACAAATGGTTCTTCAGGTTGACAATGATCAGATAGGTGTACCTATGGATGGACTCACACCCTCAGACGTATCGTAGAAAAGATTCATAACTATTAGCCCGTACTTTTGGTTGAGGTGTCGCCTCGCCCGTATTGCTGTTCCGTATCTTCCTCTAACAAGGGACAATCTATCCGTGGCATGAGGCAAGGGAGCACGGAAGAGTGACAATGGTTAATTTTGCCAACTTTCATAATCGCTGGCTGGCCCTCCAAGTCAGGCCCGGATGGGAGATGAAAACCGCTCGGAGCGTCAGAGCACGGGGCTATGAAGAGCTTGTTCCCTCACACCGACACGAGCATACATGGTCAGACAGGAAAATAACCCGGGACGTTCCTATTTTTACCGGATACGTGTTTATTCGTTTCCGTGCAGATAACGAGCAGGCGATCATTTCTGTTCCGGGTGTGATCAGATTCGTGGGAATGGGTAATACCCCTGTACCTATTGAGGATTCACAAATGCAGGCGCTTCAAGTGGCCACGAGAGCTGCAGCCAGATTGGGACCCTGGCCGTATCTTGGCATTGGGCATCAAGTGGAAATTCGACGAGGACCTTTATGCGGACTCAGGGGCACAATTGTACGGTTCGAGAACAAACAGCGACTGATAATCACGGTTAACCTGTTGAAGCAATCGGCGTTTGTCGAGATAGAAGGACACGAAGTCATCCCTATCGGTTTTCCCGGAGATCTATTGGACCACGAGCGCCTTCCGCGACGCCGGGTTCCTGATCCAACACAAATCTCGCATCACGCAGCCGCTTTCAGTTGAAATCGATGAACTGAACACTCTTATAACTTCAGGAAGGAATGAATATCAATGTCTCTCGCCAGTGGACACTCATCAGCAGTAGGCATAATCAACGAGTACCGACGTACACTCGACCCACGGACCCGCGAGCTACTGGCAGAGTCCGCGCCGTTGATGGAACAGTGGTCGGAACAAGAATGCACCCGCAAGTTAGAAGGTGGCATGGAGGAATGGGCTAAAAACAATCATCCCGAGGAGGCTGCCAACTGCGACTGCGGCTGGTACCACGGCACATGGCAATATTTGCGTCTTCTGGATATGGTCGCGGTGCCGGATTGGCATCGTGATTTTTACAACGAAGCGCTCGGAAACATCCTCAACCGTAAGCCGAATGCCAATGTTCTGATCTCGGCCGCAGCAGACTACGGTATGTTGGCCACACTCCATCAAGCTATGGAGTTAACGGGCAACTTCCCGAAGGTCTTGATCTATGACATTTGCAAAACACCCTTGCGCGCCTGTCAATGGTACGCGGATCGGCACAATATCAGCATCGAAACCCGACGCGAGAATCTGCTTACCGGTCTCATTCCTGAAGCTCCCTTTGATTTGATTGTGACCGACGAATTCTTTACTGTCCTAAAAACCGAGTATAAGCCACTTATCTCCAAGAAATGGAAGGAACTGCTCAAGCCTGGGGGCTCTGTGGTTACGGTTGCGATGATGGGCGGCGCCACAACCCCGGAGCTGCGGCGACGCTATGCCGAACGCGCTCGTGAACTGTTAGAGGCATCGAACGGCGACTATTTATCAAACCAACCTGAGTTTCGTAAAGAAGGTGTTATCGATCGTTTCGTTGCGTTCGCCGAGCTTCACACGCGCCACATGGTAACCGGCGAAAGCGAGGTTCAATCCTTGCTTTCCTGCTTCGACAATGTAACGTGCCGCCGTATCACAACTCCGGGCGAGTGCGTCAACCCGACTGAGTCGTTTCAGATCGTGGCTTCCTTGGCGGAGGGTACATAAGTTGACGCGGTGCCCACAGATCGCCTGAGTGCCGTCCTATGAAATCCTTCATTGACCTGATCGTTTTTCTTACGGCTCCTCTCGTCTTAGTCGCGATATCCATCGCGGCTCGCTATCTTTCCGCGCGCTGAGCGGTGCTAACATGCACCCATGCGATGGATTCCTCCGTTTAGGGTTTTACGAATCGGCCGAAGGGCTATTGGGCGAGCTTGCTGAGAATTAGGTTATAGTTGCCATCGGCAGCTCGCTACTATTAGAGGCGACGTGCCCGCTAGCTAGTGGGAGGCTCTTACGATGGATACCTTTATTCAAGACATTCGTTACGGTCTCAGGTTGTTAGCTAAGAGTCCTGGTTTCACGGCCGTTGTCATTTTGACCTTGGCTTTGGGAATTGGTGCCAATACGGTAGTTTTCAGTGTCATCAATTCCGTTTTATTGCGTTCTTTGCCATTTCGTGATCCTGCTCGCCTGGTCAAGGTGACATTTGACGATCCTGGGCTGGGCTTGGCTGGGTTACCGTTCTCTGTCCCTGAACTAGACGATCTAAAATCAAGACCCGGAGTTTTTGAGGACGTCTCTGCCATCGGCGAGGGGAGCGTGAATTTAACCGGCGCCAAGCAACCAGAACGGCTTGAGTTTGTTGTAGCCAGCCCAAACTACTTTTCCTTACTGGGCGCTGCTCCTGAAAAAGGTCGATTGTTTGGTCCTCAGGATTTCGCTTTAGGATTTGCCGAGGCGGTTGTCATTAGCGATGGCCTATGGCACCGCGAATATGGAGGGGACCCTGATGTTATCGGAAAAAGTATGCGACTGGATAACGATCTCTACACGATTGTCGGTGTTCTTCCTCCCGGGTTTCGCCATCCAGGCACGACCGTTGCGACGGATGTGGAAGTATGGCAGACTGCCGGCTTCAGCGCCGCTCCCGCCCCCAAGCCCGCGCGCAACGTACGCTTTATTCCGATGGCCATCGCCAGACTCAACCCCGGGATAACTCTGGAACAGGCACAAGCCAAGCTCGATGTCATGTCAGCCCAAGTAAGAAGCGATTTTGCATCCGATTATCCCTCTGGATCGACCCGGACGGTTCGGATTCTCCCCTTGCAGGAATCTCTCGTGGGCAACGTTCGGCCCACTCTGCTGGTCCTCATGGGAGCGGTGATCCTGGTCATTCTCATCGCTTCCGTGAATATCGCAAATCTTCTGCTTGCCCGTGCTTCCGGAAGACAGCGAGAGATGTCCATGCGACTGGCTCTGGGAGCCAGCCGGCTTCGCATGGTCCGCCAAATGCTCACCGAGTCGGTGTTCCTGTCCTTGATTGCGGGCGTGGTCAGCATTGTAACCGCCGTAATGGTGCTGCATTTTGTTATTCGATTTGTACCTTTTAAGATTCCGCGACAAAGTGAAATCAGCATTGATTGGGTGGTCCTTGGATTTGCAACCCTGGTTTCTTTCCTGACCGGTCTGGTGTTCGGCCTTACCCCGGCGATTCAATCCGCCAAAGCCGACCTCATTGGCTCCCTCCGGGAGGGCGCACGAGGCTCTGGTTACAGTGTCAAGACCCATCGCATGCGTGGTTTGCTCATCATTTCCGAGATGGCCCTTACGGTGGTACTTATGATTGGGGCAGGCCTGCTGATACGAACTTTCTGGCGCCTCATGCAAGAGGACCCGGGCTTCAATTCCGCAAATGTCGCGGTTTCCAGCATCTCGCTTCCTGAACCCGATGATCCACACGTTGATCCGTACCTGGGTATTGCCCGTCAGTCACCCTTTTTTCGGGAACTATTGCGGAGGGCACGCACAATTCCCAGTGTCGAACTGGCTGCAATCACCACGGATTTGCCAGGCACCCCGCCGGCGAATGGCAGAAATATGTCTATCGAAGACATGCCTGTTGACTTTTCGCAAAAGCTCACTGCAGAGTCAATTCGCGTGAGCCCCGATTACTTCCGCATCATTCAAACCCCTTTGATACGCGGTCGTTTCTTTAGTGAGAACGATCAAGCTGATGGTCTCCCGGTTGCGATCATCGACGAAACTACGGCGAGGCGGTACTGGCAAGATCGCGACGCTATCGGCAGGCGCCTCCGATGGGGTCAGGATGCGAACCAGCCGTGGCTGACGGTAGTCGGCATTGTCAAAGACATCAAGCAAGACGGCCTGGATATCAATGGTGTTCCCCATATTTATACTTCGATTTACCAGGATGGGAGCAGAGATTTTAGCCTGTTGCTTCGTACACCCCTCGCTCCGTCTGCCCTTGAGGCACAAATTCGAAGCGCGGTCCAGGCAGTTGATCCTAACCTGCCTTTATTTAATATTCGATCCCTGAATGAAGTGATGGCGAGATCCTTGGCGGCGCGCCGTTTCTCCGCTGAGTTGGTGGCAGCCTTCGCGGTGGTGGCGCTGCTGTTGGCGTCTGTTGGGATTTATGGATTACTTGCGTATTTGGTGGGGCAACGTACGCAGGAGATTGGAGTACGTATCGCCTTAGGAGCCCACCGAGGTGATATTCTCAAGCTGGTCTTGGGTCAGGGAGCACTGCTTGCTGGCGCGGGTGTCTTCGTAGGCTTGATCTTGGCGGCAGTAACTGCGCCGATGATTGCAACTCTGCTCTATGGAATTCGTGCTATCGATCCAGTTGTCTTTCTTGCAGTTCCTCTCGTTTTGTTCGCGATTTCCTTCGCGGCCAGCTATCTTCCCGCGCGCAGGGCGGCCAAGGTAAGTCCCATTGTAGCTTTGCGTGAAGGATAAACCACGACGGCCTTTTCCATTCGGGGTCGTTGCGATCGTACGGGGCCCGCCTCGGGATCGGGAAGTCACTCGTGCTCCAGCGCTTTTGGGACCGGTTCAGTCTATCCCTCAAGCGATCTTCACGCTAAGCGGTAGTTCGGCTATTCTGCCACAGTCGAGCTGAATAACCCGGTCGGCGACATTGTAATATCGCTCGTCGTGACTGATCACCAAGACGGCCTTACCCTTAGCCTTTAATGCCGGCAAGAAAGTATGATAGAAGACTCTCTTGAATGCAGGATCCTGGTCTGCTGCCCACTCGTCAAAAACATAAATTGAACGGTCTTCCATATAAGCGGTCAGCAGAGCCAAACGCTTACGCTGGCCCTGTGAGAGCTTGGTTGTAGACAAGGTCCCATCTTTGATTTCGACCACATGATCCAGTTCCAGTCGAGCAAGATATCTACGTGCATCTCGGTCAAGCTCTGGGCCTTCCAAACCCAAAAAGCGGTCGAAGAGATGGAAGTCGGCAAATATGGCGGAGAAGTGTTGGCGATAGCACTCGCGATTTACGTCTGTGATGATTTGACCATTTAGACATATCTCCCCATCTGCCGGAACATAAAGACCAACAAGGAGTTTGGCCAGAGTTGTCTTGCCGCTGCCATTACCGCCAATCAGGAAAACCACTTCTCCGGGTACCAGACTCAGACTGACGGGCCCCACGATGAAGTTATCGATCTTCCCTTCAGGTCGGTAGGCATGCGTGACGTCTATCAGGTCGAGGCGTTTGAACTCACGTTGAGGATCATGCTGCATGGCAGAATCCACTTCGGCATGCAGCGCAGTCAAATTGCGTCCCAGATCCTCGATCTTGTGGAGCGCAACCTCAGCAAGATTGAAGCAGGAAACTCTGCTTAGCAGCACCTGCAGCGGGCCCAATATGAATATCAGCGTCACTGTATAACCAATTCGGTCCTGCATGTTGAGCTTTAGCAAAGGAATAGCAAGTAACAGCATGCCGATAAGCACGAAACCCGACATTTGCACCCAAGCGCCAGCACCAATGGAGGCAGCCAAGCCCGCGGTGCTGTGATCGCGGACAGAGGAAGCGGACGAGTGGAGGACCTGAGAGAAGAAGGCCCGGCGTCGCCGCTGGTGCAGCTTGAGCTCTTTGGCACCTTTCAGGAGCGAGCGAAAGTGATGGTAAAGGCCATCTGTCGCCGCCCGCGACAGCCGCAGAGATTTTGCAGCTTTGGACGTCGCCAACCGATAAATTACAGAGGATAAAACAATAAACCCCAGGATGGCTACTAATACCATCCGTGAAAGCCAGCTCAAATAAATCAGCCCACATGCAATGACTGTCAAGTTAACGCAGCTGATAGGAACGAACACCAAAGCGTCAGTGAGTACCTGCAAATCCTGGGTTAAGACCGCCATTAGCCGTGGTATTCCAAGGTCTTCAAGATACCGCAATGGCGCTTCAGCAATCCTCCTCGCCAAATGCATCTGCAAATCAAAGAGCGAGTCTTGCGCAAGCCGCGTGAGAAGAAGTTCAGAACTACACCGGCTTACAGGCGCCACGAGGCAAAGACCAACAAATACCCAGAGGAGGACCTCTCTGGAAACTGGCCGGCCCTGCAGGACAATATTGATGAGAACCAGCAGACCGATGTAGCTGAACCCACTCACAATATTTCCGACCATGACCATTACAACTGCACCGGGAGAGCGCCGCCACAGAAATGAAATGCACTTGATCATTTGTCTAGAGAATCACAGAATCGGGGACCTTTCAGATCGGGAGCCGACCGCCTCGAAGTAGAGGTCGTGCCCGCTCATGGCAGCAGGAAGCCCATCATAAACTATCTTTCCGGACTCCAACTTGATGATGCGGTCTGCTACATCGAAATAGTGGTCGTCATGGCAGATGATCAGGACCATTTTGCCTTCCGCCTTCAGGTTCGGCAGGAGCTGACGATAGAAGAACTCCTTAAATTTCCGATCCTGGTCGGCAGCCCACTCATCGAACACATAAATCGGGCGGTCCTCAAGGCTTGCGGTCAGCAGGGCCAGGCGTTTCCGCTGCCCTTGGGAGAGCTGCGTTGTGGAGAGCACTCCATCCTTGACGGTTACCTTATCGCTGAGTTGCAGCCGTACCAATCTTTCCCGCGCGCATTGGTCGAGGTTAGATTTTTCTAAGCCCAACAAGCTTTCGAAAAGGTGGAAGTCGTAAAAAATGGCGGAGAAATGCTGGCGATAAAACTCCCGGTTTTCATCAGTAATTCTCTGGCCGTCCAGCAGGAGTTCTCCGTTCTCGGCTGAGTAGAGTCCAGTAATAATCTTGGCGAGTGTCGTCTTCCCGCTGCCGTTTCCTCCCGCCAGGACAACCAATTGACCAGCCTTCAGGCTCAGGTCGATAGGACCAAGAGTAAACGCTTCCTTCTCTATCGGACTTTTATAAGCGTATGTAATTGCTTTCAGGGTCAAATCCCCACATTTCAGAGCAACATCCGTGGCAATGTCCTGATCGAGTTCCAGGACGCCAGGTTCTTCAAGTTTCCGCGTCAGACCATTCAGCTTTTGCAAAGCTATGTCGGCATTGCCCAAATACGGCAGGACATTCATAAAAAACTCCACAGGTTGGGTAATGTAAAGGAGAGTAATAACGCAGCCAGCCAGGACCGCCATTCCAGAACGACCAGCGATCGAAGAAAAAAGCATCACACCAATGGCAATGAAGACCAGCATCTGTCCGAAGATGCCGGCGATGGAAAACAAATTGAAGGCAGCCAGATAATACTTGCGCCGGGATAGAGCGGTGCCACGCAAGACTTCCGAAAGAAATACTGCCCGACGCCGAGAATGCAATTTGAGTTCTTTTACCCCCTCGGTCAAGTCCCCATAATGACCGGACAAAATTTGCGACTCTTGACGGGCTGCGGCAAAAAATCTCGATGCCCAAAAGGCGGGTAACTGATAGACGAATATGCCCAGCACGAGGAACCCCAGAACCAGCAGTAACACCCGCCACGACAACGAGCCCATGTAGAGAAACCCACCTATGGCGATTGCGATATTAATGCACAGCACCGGCACCAAATTGAGTGCGTTGATGACTCCGGGAATATCATCGGTAAAAGCGATCATGAACCGCTCGGACCCTAAGATTTCGAGGTGACGCAATGCAGCTCGGAGGATCCAGCTGCTGAGCCGCATGCGGAGCTTGAAAAGCTCTCCTTGAGCCAAACGCATCAAGATTACTTCCGACAGAAACCCGGTCAGGGGTAAGAACAAACACAAGGCAAGAAGAACACTTGCCAAAGTGAATGTTGAATACCGGCTTCCACCCTTCAACATATTCGTGAAGAGCGCAAGCAGACCCAAACTGCTGAGACCGCTGACCATGCCGACCGCCACGGCAAGAAGCAGCCGGGAAGGTGCGTTGCGCGCGAAGAAGCGAATCACGTTCATAAATCTCAGCGCGCGAGTTTACTCCGAGGGGTTAGCATCGTTTTTCGTCGTAACCGTAGTCGCTCTTGTTTAGCCCCAGTGGCATCCGCCCAGAATTCGTCCGCGCCAGCGACCCAAGCCTGGCTTTGCTCAAGCAGCGTCGCCTCCACTTGCTCTACCAACTGGTCCAAGGTGCCGTGATTGGCCCGCCATCGGGCAAGAATGTTGGTGAGGCGGGCTGGCATGGCGCGAAAGGTGAGACCAAACTCGGCATAACGCTCTGCCAGGTTGTCGGCGCCCACCACGACGGACGCGGTTGTGACCACGGCCACCCATGCCGCGTACGCCAAGTTATGGGTGATGGTCAAGGTTGCCGCCAACAAAGCTCCGCCAATGGCCAGAATGTACTCCCCCTTTTGCCAGAAGCCTTGAGCCGACACGAAGTGGACGGCGGCCCTGCTAAACCAGTTGATCGCACCGTTGACACGCTCTGAGATGTAAGCGTCAGCGTCCAGCGGTCCAAGCTTAGTTACCATTTTCGGGTCCGGTTCCACGCTATATCTTTGGATAGCCTTCACTTTTTCAAGGATGTCATCTCGTCGCTCCAACAGCGTAGCGTCGGGACTCCCGCCAAAGTGATCACCATATGGGCCCGAAGATGTCCGGTACTGATACATCTCGCTCTTGAGCCATCGTGAGGCCGCCACTGCGAGAACCCATGCCTGCACACGCTGCCTGCTGAGTCCTTGGGCTCTTACTACAACCACCAGAGCTAATGCCACTGCCGCCGCATAGCCGGCTGCTTCCGAAGCTACCGGATAAGCGGTGTGCATCTCCGCGGCGAGGGCTGCCAGAATCGCGGCGCCAATGCTTAATCCGAAGATCCGCAATCGCGCCTTCTCCAGGCCGCGCTTCAATCTGTCGGCTGTCAACGTCCACCGTTCCTGATCCAATGCCACAGCTTCCAAACTCGCCATACGGTTCTCCTTTACAGTTTCCAGACTCTCCATACGGTTCCCCTCTGTTGCCTTTCAGCAACTGCCTTGGGCTTCAACCGAGGTCTGCCACGAAACTCGAATGTGGTTTAGGGGGATTATGCACTCGACAAAAAGGGCTGATTTGGCGCGGGATTTGGAGTGATTTTTTGAGTCTGCTGATTCGTTTCGTTCTGGATTATTGACTTTCGGGTGGGCTAGGCAAAACCGATAAATAAAGCACGCTTTGGATCGCGCATTGCAAATCTATCGCATCTTCAATTACGTCCCGCGGTTCGTTCCATGAAAGACGTTCCTCATTTTTCATGGTCTATATGATCTCCTCTAGCCATCCTAAGTAAGTGACCTTTTTCGTGTACTTAATCATGTCTTCGATGGCAGATTCAACTTCCCCGGTTGCCTCCTCGACCGAATCCAACCCAGCGGCTTCAGTCTCTTCAAGGTCAACGAAGAAGTCATGGGCGGGATACTGGTCCACGAGATACCGAGCGATCTCTTTAGCTCTATCTGGGCTGTACCGAGGTTGCAGTAAACGAATCGCATATTCTTCAGCAACCTTGAGCAACCTCGACATTTGTATGTAATGCACCGTATCAACCTTCTCGAACAGTGGCCGCATCATGGTAGCCACGAAATTCTGGACTTCGGGAATCAGCATGTTAAAACTTTTTTTTGTTCCGCGTTGCCAGTAGCACATGATGATATCCACGGCCTGCAAAGCAAAAGCATTTACACGCTCAAGGGCCTGAATTTCATCCAGCGCCGATAACCGCTGTTCCCTGTCACTATCATAAACTTGTGCATCAAGGGGTCCGAGTTCAGCATTCTTCCCGATGATTATTTTGTCGGCACCCAAAAGCAAAAGGGTTGCCGCACTTTTAGCGTAGTCCGGGACAATCGCCGTGAAACCGCCGCACCGTTTCTTGATGTACCTAGCTATCTGGTACGCACGTTTTGCATCACCGCCGCCCGGCGAGTCGATCACCAACCCTATGTGCTGATTTTCGGGCAAGCCGCTTTTGGAGGAGCAAAAGGCATGGGCCGTCGCGTTGTCCAAACCCCCAAAGTCATCATCGCCGCCACTTTGAATAATCAACCAAATGGGCATCTGTAAGGCGGACTCCAGTCTCCTGACGCAAGAGACCAGGGTCGAAGGAATCTCGTGGGGTTTCCCGGGATAAAGACTGGCAGCATACTTTGGCGCTGCTAGAGACGGTAGTCGAACTGGCGTTGGCCCTGTAGACATATTTTCTCCATTAACAGCACTGCCTCGACAGCATCAATCTTTGACCGCTGATCGGCTTCGCGACACACAGCGAAACCGTGCAAGTCAAGCTGCTGGTTTTAAAGAGAAACAGCGAATGCGTATATCAATGGCGACCACCAACAGAAAACCAGGCATACACGAGTGAAAGGGAGCGGCCACTTTTTGGATTTGTCGCGGAGTCATTTCCACGCGGAAACTTCGAACTCGATGTCGTTTTCCTTGATCTCGATGCGACGAAATTTTGTTTGCGTGAGCATCCTCTGAAACTGATTTTTGGTGTAGGCCTCCTTGCGCACCAAAAACTGGAAGGAAAACTTGGCCAGGATTCTATCGAACAGCGGCAATCCCCACGTGTCCACCGCTTGGTTCAGGGCTCGCCAGGAAGCATCTCTGCGGAGGTCCCCAATCATGCCTCGACCGCCTGGTTTCAGGACGCGGTACATCTCCTGCAAAGCGCCCACCGGCTGGCCAAACTGCTTGAAAGCCCCGCTACAATGAAGAAAATCGAAGGTGTCGTCCGCGAAAGGCATGCTGGAAGCACTACCTTGCCGGAAATCGACGGCCACTCCCGCTTCGGCGGCATTCCTGTTCGCTATTTCGACAAGAGTGTGGCTGATATCCAGGCCGCTGACGGCATAGCCGAGCTTTGCAAGTTCAATGCACAAGTAACCCGGTCCCGGCGCAACATCGAGAACGGCGCTACCCGGCGGCAGTTCACCGGCAATTTGCTGCGCGAGCCTTATCCATCGATCGAGACGCTTACCGGTCACATCGGCGATCCACTTTGCGCTTTTCCCCTCCGGGCCATTATCTTTGCGGTCTTTCGGAAGCATAGTCGTTGTCATCCGAGGCTGAATCTCCACCGGGACCGGCGTTGGAAGCGTAGGCGTTGTCATCGGGGGCTGAATCCCCACCAAGACCGACGATGGCAATTGCTCCGGAACCGGCTCCAGCAGCTTTGCCAACTCAGCGATGCATGGACGCTGAAACAGTTGGGCGAGAGGCAGATCGTAATGAAACCGCTTACGGATCATGGTTCTCATTTGTATGTCAAGTAAGGAGTGCCCCCCGAGTGCGAAGAAGTTGTCGTGCCGTCCCACTCGTTCCACCTTGAGCAACTCGGCCCAGATCGCCGCCAGTGCCGTTTCGATCTCTCCCACCGGCGCTTCGTAGCCGAGCACCCCATAGGCATCCCCCTCCGGCGCCGGCAACGCCTTGTGGTCCAACTTCCCGTTCGCAGTCAGTGGTAAAGACTCCAGCTGCACATATGCGCGGGGCACCATGTACTCTGGCACGCGTTGCTGCAAGTAGCTACGCAAGTGGCCGTCTTCCAGCTTCTCCGCTTCCCCGCGGCCCACCACATAGGCCACCAAACGCTTGTCTCCGGGCTGATCTTCTCGCGCTAACACAGCCGCCCGTGCAACCCCAGGGTGATCGAGCAACGCCACTTCGATCTCTCCCAACTCAATCCGGTAACCTCGTATCTTCACTTGATTATCGAGCCGCCCCAGAAACTCCAAGCTGCCATCCGCCTGATATTGGACCAGATCTCCGGTGCGATACAAACGCTCGCCGCCCGCCCGACTGAATGGGTTGGGCACGAACTTCTCCGCCGTCAGTCCCGGCCGGTTCAGATACCCGCGCGCCTGCCCCGCTCCCCCAAGGTAAAGTTCCCCTTCGACTCCGATCGGTACCGGTTGCATGTGCAAGTCCAGGACATAAGCTTGCGTGTTCGCGATCGGCCGCCCAATCGGCACAGCTCTCGTCTCATCAATGTTATGCCGCTGCCAATCCCAAGCAGTAGCGTCAACCGTCGCTTCAGTTGGGCCATATAGATTGGTGACTGCAACCGATACCTGCCCGGTAACCGCCAGTACAAGATCGTTAGTGAGGACTTCCCCGCCGGCAAATATCCGAGAGAGTGTCTTACAATTCCGCAGTTCACCTTCAGCAGCCAGTGCCCACAAAAACGAAGGAACGACTTGGAGAATTGTGACTTCCTGTCTAACTATCTCTTGAATCAGTAAGGCTGGATCTCGATGTGCTCCCGGTGGAGCCATGATCAGACGCGCTCCGACCAGAAGCGGCCAGAAGAATTCCCATACCGAAGCATCAAAGCTGAATGCTGTCTTTTGCAGTACCCGGTCGGCTGGGGTCAGGACATAAGCCGTCTGCATCCACTGCATGTGATTGGAAAGCCCGCGCTGAGTAACCACCACCCCCTTCGGCCATCCCGTCGAACCGGAGGTGTAAATGACATATGCGGCATTCTGCGGTTCTGATGCCGAGGCTATGTTTTCCATACTCTGAATCGCGATCTCCGCCCAGTCGGCATCCAACTCCAAAACCCGTGCTTTCGATTCCGGCACTCGTGCGCGAACGTGGCTCTGTGTCAGTATCAGGGGCGCCTCCGTGTCTTCGAGCATGAAGGCCAGCCGCTCCGCGGGGTAATCCGTATCCAGAGGCACATAGGCCCCTCCGGCCTTCAATATGCCCAGCAACCCGACCACCATTTCGAGGCTCCGCTCGACCATCAGACCGACGCGTGTCTCCGGCCCGACACCCAACTCCCGCAGCCGCCTCGCCAACTGGTTGGCGCGGTGATTGAGTTCGATGTAAGAGAGTGAATCTTCTCCGCACTGAACCGCGGTTGCATTGGGCGTGCGATCCACCTGTTCTTCGAACAGTCGGGTAACGGTCTTCTCCGGAATGGACGCCGTTGTAGCATTAAAATCCTCTATCAGGATGTGGCGTTCTTCAGGACTCAAAATCTCCAAAGAGTGGATCGGCGCGTGCGAATCGGAGATTATGCTGCGTAGTAAAAGAGAGTAGTGGTCGATCATACGGGTGATAGTTGCCGCCTCGAACAGGTCCGTGCTGTACTCCAGCGAACCACGCAGGCCTTCCTGGCCCTGCCCCGTGCCCACGTCCAAAGTCATTGACAAATCAAATCTTGAAATCCCTCTCTCCACGCTCAAGGGCTGCAGCTTTGCCCCCCCCAGCTCCAGTTCCGACCAAGGAGTATTCCACATCACAAGCATGACCTGAAATAAGGGTGCCCGACTCATGTCCCGCTCGGGCGATAGAACCTCTACCAGCTTCTCGAAAGGAACGTCCTGGTGAGCGTAAGCTCCCAGCGTCACTTCTTTGGTCCTCCGCAATAGCTCGGTAAAGTTTGGCGCACCGGAAAGATCCGCTCGCAATACCAGAGTGTTGACAAAAAAACCAATCAGTTTTTCCGCAGCGCTGTTGCTGCGTCCGGCAATCGGCGTTCCCACTGCTATGTCGTCTTGTCCGCTATAACGGTGGAGCAAGGTCTGAAATGCTGCCAGCAGGACCATAAATAAGGTTGCGCCTTGCTGTTCCGCCAACTGCTTCAGTTTTTGCGTGAGATCCGCCGCTATCACAAAGTGGCAGATGGCGCCTTTTTGGCTCTGCGTCGCTGGCCGCGGGCGGTCTGTGGGCAACTTCAACAAGCTGCTTCCCGCCAGTTGCTTCGTCCAATATGCCAGTTGCCGTTCCAGCACTCCGGATTCGAGACACTCCCGCTGCCACATGCTGTAGTCTGCATACTGGATCGGCAGTTCCGGTAAAGGTGAAGGCCGGCCGGCGCTGAAGGCACCATAGAGGACCGATACTTCTCCTACTAATACTCCTATCGACCATGCGTCAGAAATGATGTGGTGCATGGTAAAGAGAAGCACATGGTTCAGTCCCCCCAGTCTCAGCAGCTTTGCCCGGAACAGCGGTGTTTGTTGCAGGTCGAATGGCCGTTTCGCCTCCTCGAGCGCCAGCCGCATCGCTTCTGCTTCTCTTTTCTCTTCTCCCAGGATCCAGGTTAAATCCAGCACCGGCAGTTCAACCTTGACCTCATCCTCGATGACCTGTTGCGGCTGGCCGCCTACGGCGACGAAGCGGGTGCGCAACGTTTCGTGCCGGCGTGTCAGCTCCTGCAACGTCCTCTCCAGCACCTCCACACTCAGCTCCCCCCGGATGCGCAACGCACTGGGCATGTTGTAGGTCGCGCTCCCGGGAGTGAATTGATCGATAAACCACAATCGTTGCTGGCCAAACGAAGCTGGGAAAAAAACTGCCTCCTGTGCTGGCGAGGGGTGAAGATCAAGTGTGGATGGGGTCATGTCTGCCTCTCTTTGTCGAAAATTTGTGGGGTGCTTTCTGGAGACTTTAATTTCGCCGTCAGTCGATCTGGTCGACGGGCAATGAGGCTGCCTTACGCGGCAGCCGCTTCATGGCCGGCAGAGGATGCGATTGCAGATGGTTGACTCCTGCAGTTAGCGATTGAGTTATTTCTGCCGGCGCCAGATTTTCATGCTCAATAGCCGCCGCCAATTCCAGAATCGTGTGATGCTTGAAAATCTGCTCAATGGCGACATTTATGCCCAAATCCTGCAAACGGGACGTCATCCTGAGACCGATCAGCGAGTCGCCGCCCAGATCGAAGAAATCGTCGCGAATCCCGATGGGCGAGACGCCCAGGACTTCCGTCCAAATGGGGACTAGCAAGGTTTCCACAACATTGGTTGGCGGGTCGATTGGACGGTCCAGATTGGTGCGAGCATAGATGCGCCCGGGCATGACGGCTTCTTCGGTCGTCTCGCCTTTCTGCCGGCGGGAGCTGTCAACGCGCGAACGACGCGCCGGCGCGTCAACCCAGTAACGCCTGCGCTCGAATGGGTAGGTGGGCAAAGGAAGCCTTCTGCGTTTCTCGCCTGATGCAAACCCGTTCCAATCCACGCCTGCGCCTCGAAGCCAGAGGTGTCCCAAAGCCGTGAGCACCTGTTTTACATCTGAGTTTTCGCGAGAGTCCGGCAGTGTGGTCAAGATCACGGGCAGAGCCGGCTTGGCTATGGTCTGGCGAACGGCGGTGCTATTGGTATGACCGGGGCCGACCTCCAGGATCAAGCGCTGGCCTCCATCGCAGAGATTTCGAATCCCCTGGGCAAACTGGACGGTTCCGCGGAGTTGCTTGCCCCAATATGCGGGATCAATCGCCTGTTCCGCGGTGATCCAATCACCCGTAAGGTTGGAGAGATAGCGTATGCGCGGAGCGTTCCGTCGAACTTTTTGCACCTCGCCGATGAACTGCGCGAGGATAGGTTCCATCATGGCGGAGTGGAAGGCGTGAGACGATTGCAGGCGACGATAGACAATCTGTTGCTGGAGTAATTTTTTTTCAGCCAGCTCCAGGGAATAGAGTGGGCCCGTCAACACGCAAGAGCGGGAGCCATTGATTGCGGCCAACTCCAGGCCCGTCTTGAGGTAGGGTTGGACTTCCTCCTCAGAGGCTGCAACGGCAAGCATTCCGCCGCGCGCACAACTGTGCATGAGACGGCCACGAACCGCAACCAGATTCAGGGCATCCTCTAAAGAAAACACTCCCGCCAGGCATGCGGCCACGTATTCGCCGACGCTATGCCCGAGCATACTCTCCGGCAGAACGCCCCAGGACATCCACATCCTGGCCAGAGCATATTCAATGACGAAGAGTGCGGGTTGAGTGGTTCGGGTTTCCCGCAACTCGGTTTCTGCCCATTGCAGTTTTTCCGCACTCGGATAGATGAGGCTGCGCAGGTCTAACTGCAAACTCGGCTGAAGCAGTTCCGAACATTGGTCCACCAACTCACGGAAGAGTGGCTCGTGGGCATAGAGATGTTTGCCCATGTTGACATATTGCGATCCTTGTCCCGGGAACAGGAACGCTACTCTGCAACCCTCACGGGAAACAATCGAGCCTGGCAGGGACTTTGTGTGGCGACCTTTCAGTGCTTCAGTTGTATCCGCAACGCTTTCTGCCACCACAAAGCAACGATGGGCAAAGGGGGCGCGCCCCACTTGAAGGGTGTGCGCAACATCCGCCAGGCTGATTGAATCATGTTCATGTAAATACGCGGCCAGGTTGTCGGCTACGGTTTCCAGAGCCGTGGCTGTTTTCGCGGACAGCAATACCAAGTGCCACGGACGGCACACAGAGATGGAATCGTCCGGCGGGGCTTCTTCCACAATGACATGAGCATTTGTACCACCGATGCCGAATGAACTTACACCTGCGCGCCGAGGTACGCCGTTGGCTCTCCACTCAGTAAGTGCTGCGTTCACATAGAACGGACTACTGGCGAAATCGATTTTAGGGTTGGGCCGCTCGTAATGCAAAGTGGCAGGAATCTGTTTGTGCTCGAGCGCAAGCACGGTCTTAATCAAACCGGCAACACCGGCAGCAGCATCGACGTGGCCGATGTTGGATTTAAGCGAGCCTATCGCGCAAAAGGCATTCTTCTCCGTCCCCGCCCCACGGTATGCCTGCGTGAGCGCAGACACTTCAATCGGGTCGCCTAAGGGCGTTGCCGTTCCGTGGGCTTCAAGATAAGTGATGGTTTCAGGACGTACGCCCGATTCAAGCAGCGCCTGCCGGATTACGTCGCGCTGGCCAGTAACGCTGGGCGCGGTGTAGCCAACCTTGCTGCCACCGTCATTGTTAATTGCGGAACCTTTGATGACGGCACGGATATGGTCCCCATCGCGCAGTGCGTCTTCCAACCTCTTAAGAACAACAAGTCCCCCTCCATTGCCCCTCACCGTGCCCTGTGCACGCGCGTCGAAGGCGCGGCAGCAACCATCGGGAGAGGTGATCCCCCCTTCCTGAAAAATGTCGCCGATGTTCTGCGGAGTCTGAATTGAGATTCCGCCGGCCATGGCAATGTCGCATTCACGATTCAATAGCGCCCGGCACGCCACGTGCACTGCTACCAGTGAAGTGGAACATGCGGTTTGTACAGTCACGCTCGGCCCGGTCAAATCCAACTTGTACGACGCTCGCGTGGCCAGAAAGTCATTGCCGTTGGCGAACAAGATAGGAGCGGTATCCTTGAAGGACAAATCATCCGTCAACAAATTCAAAAAATAGGAACCTATGCCGCCGCCCGCATAAACGCCGATCTTGCCAGGATAGCTCTTGGCTGTGTATCCGGCATTCTCCAGCGCTTCCCAGGCAATTTCCAGGAAAATCCGCTGCTGGGGATCGAGCAGCTCCGCTTCGCGGCCGCTGATATCAAAAAAGCTGGCATCGAAAAGGTCAATATTCTCCAAGACGGCGCCGCGTTTAACGTAGTGGGGAGAAGCAAGGAGTTCCTCGCCAACTCCCGCGGCCCGCATCTCTTCATCGGAAAAGTCGCTGATCGACTCGACGCCCGCCTGAAGGTTAAGCCAGAATTTTTCAATATTGTTGGCGCCGGGTAATCTGCAAGCCATCCCCACAATCGCGAACTCGTTGGTACCGCTGCTCTTCTTTTCTTTTTCTGCGTCGACCATTTCATTCTGGCAAACCGTTTCAAGCTGCTCAGGAGTGGTTCGTTCGGCCTCTAAAAGCTCCGCCAGTGACCGGATTGTCGGATACTGGAACAACTCGACGACTGTCAGATTCACGCCAAAAGCGTCATGCAGGGCCGTATGGACCTCGGGAATCATCAGTGAATTGCCACCGAGCTCAAAAAAATTCTGCTCGACACCGACTTCCTCAAGCTTTAAGACCTGTTTCCAGATGTCCGCGATAATCTTCTCCGTCTCGCCGAACGGAAAATCTCTCTGGTCATGGGTCTGGGGCGCGGACTCGATCACCGGCAGTGCCTTGCGATCCAGCCGTCCGTCTTCACCAAGCGGTATCTTCTCCAGCGGTACCAGTTCCGAGGGCACCATGTATTCCGGCAATATTCCCTTCAGTCGGGTCCGAAGGTTCTCGCGCCATTTCTGCTCCCACGCGTCGGGTGTTGCGGGAATGATGTAAGCCACCAGCTTCCCGTCCGCGGAGTTTGTCGTCACTACGACATCATCCACTTCGGGCTGCTGGTGTATGGCGGATTCGATCTCACCCAATTCGATGCGATGGCCCCGAATTCTTATTTGCTGGTCGCGCTGACCAAGGAAGTCCAGCGTGCCGTCCGATCGATAGCGCGCCAGGTCTCCTGTGCGGTAGAAGCGATCTCCTTCCGCGTTGCTAAAGGGATTTGGCAGGAATCGGCTTGCGGTTAGATCGGGTAGATTCAAATATCCACGGACCAATCCTGTTCCTGCCACAAACAACTCCCCTACAACCCCGATGGGGACAGGTTCCATGTGCTGATCCAAGACATAGACTTGCGTGTTCGTCACCGGTTTGCCAATCGCAACGATTCCACTCTCCGCTCCCGAGTGGAGTTCCTGCGTGGAATAGCCGGTGTGTTCCAATTGTCCGTAATGGTTGAAGAGCCGTTCTATCCGGCTCCCCTTATAGATTCTTGGCGCCAATCCTGGAGGGACTGTTTCCCTGCAGAGATTGATGGTTCGCACTGACTCTGGCACGGCTTTCATCCGCACCAGTTCCCGCATCGCGGATGGCGTTATTTGGATTAACTTCACCTGGCCATAATCCGCGTTGTTCGTTAGATCAAACGCGTCGTCGGCCACAAAGACCGTGCCTCCGCTACACAGCGGCGCAAACATCTCGAAGAGGGACTCCTTGAGATCGATGGCGCTTGAGGCGAGCACTCCTGACAGGTCCTCCGCCGAAAATGCGGTCTGCGCCCACTGCAACATTGCAACTACGTTGCTGTGTTGAATGGCCACTCCACGTGGAGTCCCATCCGGATCGGCACCGTACATTACACACGCCAGGTTCTCCGGGAGAGCCCCAGCCATATTCGGCGAACTCTGCCTGCTGACTCTGTCCCACTGTTCGTCCAGCAGGATCATGTCGCCTGCGTAGTGCGGCAAGTGAGACAACAGTGCCGGCTGAGTTATCAGCACTTGTGGTTTCGCGGTATCGAGCAGAAGGTTTAAGCGGTGCGACGCCGCTTTTGGGTCCAAGGGCACATAGGCCGCTCCCGCTTTGAGGATTCCGAGGATTCCCACCAGCATGTTCATTCCGCGCTCCACGCAGATCGCCACTCGCACCTCGGGACCGACGCCCAGCGTCTGCAAATAGTTCGCTAGCTGGCCAGCCTGCTGGTTGAGTTCCTCATACGTGAGCCACCGCTCTTTGTGGCGGGCAGCCTGCGCGTGAGGCGTCCGCTCCGCTTGTTCTTCAAACAATTCGTGGATGCACCGCGATGGAACGAGTGCTCCACTCTGGTTCCAGTCGAACAACAACTGGCGTCGTTCAGCCTCTTCCAGCAGCGGCAAGGTGAAAACGCCCTGGCGCGGATCGCGCACTATCTCTCGCAGGACCTGGTTGAAGTGCCGCAGCATCTGGCTTATGGTTACTCGTTCAAACAGGTCGGTGCTGTACTCGAGGAATCCGTGGAGATCTTCTGGGCCCTCCTCAATCACCAGCGTCAGGTCGAACTTCGCTCCCGTGGCGGCGGTGGGGAGCAAGGTCATCTCAAGACCAGGCAACTGCATGGTCCCTTCGGAAGCATTCTCGAAAACTATGGCTACTTGAAATAAAGGATTCTGACTTAGATCGCGGTGCGGCTCCAATTCGTCCACCAACTTCTCCAAGGGGACGGTCTGGTGTGCATAGGCCGCTAAACACATCTCGCGCGTTCGGCGCAAGACTTCGACCACTGACGGATTACCGCTCAAATCGCCGCGCAGCACCAGCGTATTCACGAAGAAGCCAATCAGAGCCTGCAACCGAGGATCGACGCGGTTGGCGATGGGTGAACCCACCGTGATATCTTCCTGGCCGCTATAACGCGCCAGGAGAATCTGGAAGCCCGCCAGCAGCGCCATGAATAGAGTTACTCCGTGCTGCTGGCTTAGAGTTTTCAGAGCTGCGCACAGTTCGGCCGGGAGCTTCCATTCCTCAGTTGTTCCGCGAAAACTCTGCACGGCAGCCCGAGCATGGTCTATGGGCAATTCCAATGCCGGAAGGTCTCTTAGCTGGTTCTTCCAGTATTCCAACCCCAGGGTCAGTCTGCCCGCTTCCAACATCTCCCGCTGCCACGCCGCATAATCCGAATACTGGATTTCCAAATCCGCAAGCGGCGACGTGGTTCCTTTGCTAAACGCCTCATACAATGCCGATATTTCGCTGACCAACACTCCCACCGACCATCCATCGAAGACGATGTGATGGATCGTCACCATTAATATGTGTTCCTGTTCGGCAATTCGAAGGAGCCGAACCCGGAACAAATCCCCCTCGGCCAAAGCAAATGGACGAGCCGCTTCTTCTTGCAACTCACGATTCACACGTTCTTCCGCGGCTATTCCGGAGATCGGATCCCGCAGATCCATTTCGTGCAATTCAAATCGCGAGTTCTCGCATATTTGCAGTTGCGGCTTTGCCCCTACCTGCACGAACCTGGCGCGCAGAATTTCGTGCCTCCGCACAATTTCCTGGAAGCTCAGCCGCAATGCTTCGCGATTCAAATCGCCTTTCAGTCGTACTGCCCCCGGCAGGCTGTACGCGACACCGCTGGAGCTGTAACGATCAAGGAACCAAAGGCGCTCCTGCTGTGAAGAGAGCGGCAAGGCTCTACTTCTGTCGATCGCAACAATCGGCTGAAATGTGGAAGGCTGCACTTGATTCGTGACTCCATCCACGTATGCGGATAAATCCTTCAAGGTGGGGAACTCAAAAACGCTGCGCAATTCGAGTTCGCGATGAAATAGCTGCTGCAGCCGCGAGAACAGCTGTGTCGCCAGCAAAGAATGCCCGCCCAGATCAAAAAAATTATCCTCTCGTCCAATGCTCGAAGCACCCAGCAGGCTGCCCCAAACGCCCGCAATTAACTCCTCTGTAGGCGATAGCATCGGGGCGCCGGCCTGCTTGGTTCCTGGTTGGATCTCCGGCTCAGGCAGGGCCTTCTGGTCCACTTTGCCGCTGGGCGATCGTGGCATTTTTTCCAGGAACACAAAAGCCGCGGGAAGCATGTGCTCAGGCAATTTGTCTTTGAGGTGATTGCGCAATTCACTTGCGGAGGCCGATCTTTCGGGCTGCAAGACCACATAGGCGATCAAACGTGCGTTGCCTCCGTCGTCGCGTCCGGCAGTCACGGCGGTTTGTTGCACCGCAGTATGCCGTCCTAACGCTGCTTCGATCTCTTCCAATTCCACGCGGTACCCACGGATCTTTACCTGGCGGTCGGTCCGCCCGAGATACTCCAGGTTTCCATCGCTCCGCCACCGTGCCCGGTCGCCAGTGCGATACAACCGTTCGCCTGGCGTCGTCGCAAATGGGCTCGGCACAAATTTCTCCGCGGTCAACACGGGCCGATTCAAGTAGCCGCGCGCCAAACCGTCCCCGCCAATGCACAGTTCACCCGGTAGGCCTGCCGGCATTGGTTGACTGCGATCGTCCAGCACATAAACCTGAGTATTGCTGATCGGCTTTCCGATGGGGATGGTTTCATTTCCAGTCAGATCGCCGGCAAAGGTCGACTGCACGGTGGCCTCAGTGGGTCCATAGGTATTTAGAAGGGTTGCGGAAGATTTATCGGCCCACGACTTGACCAACTCCGGCGCTAGCACCTCTCCACCACTAATCATGAGCCGGAGTGAGGTCCAGGTTGCAATTCCGGGAGAATCGAGCAGCGCCTGTAACAAGGACGGCGGCAGGTCGATACATGTGACTGCCTGACTGGCGACCAGCTTCACCAGATAGTCGACGTCCCGCTCACCACCCGCACGAGCTGCGACGACCCGCGCACCCGCTAGTAAGGGTGAGAATATCTCCTCAATCGAAGCGTCAAAGCTGATTGACGCCTTGTGCAGAAACGCGTCAGCATCGGATAACTGGAATGCGCGGATTGCCCAAGCCAGCTGATTGCCCAGCGCGCGATGAGAGACGGCTACACCTTTGGGCGTTCCGGTTGAGCCCGAGGTATAAATCACGTATGCGAGGTTGGATGGATCGATTTTGCGCTGCGGATTGCTATCGTCGTGGCGGGCGATCTGCTCCCAGTCGAGATTCAAATTCACGAGGCGGGCCGTGCCGTGGGGCACCACTTTTGCCGCTTCTCCACACGTGAGCAACAGCGTAAGCCCTGCATCGTCGATCATGAATTTGAGACGATCGATTGGGTAGTTTGGATCGAGCGGGACATACGCTCCGCCCGCTTTAAGAATTCCAAGCAACGCAACAAACATTTCCAGCGATCTTTGTACACAGATGCCGACGCGGACCTCCGGACCGACACCCAGATATGCCAAATAGCGGGCCACCTGATTGGCTCGCCGGTTAAGATCTCCATAGGCGAGCTGCGACTCTTCACAGACAACCGCCAGCGCTTGTGGCGTTTTCCTTGCCTGTTCCTCGAACAACTCCGGCAAACATTTCTCCCGCTCGTACTCGATGCGAGTATTGTTCCAGTCGATCAGCAGTTGCTGTTTTTCGATCTCGCTTAGGATTTCAATATCGCCGATCCTGCGCTCGACCCCCTTTACCATTTCCTCCAGGAGAATCTGATAGTGGCGCAGCAGCAGCCTCATGCGTTCCGCGCCAAACAATTCCGTGCGGTACTCCAGAGACAACTCGAGCCCATCCTCTTTCTCGCGCACCGCTAAAGTGAGTTCAAACATCGCGGTGCCCGTTTCTAATGTCCAGGGTGTGGCCTCAAGCCCGTCCCACGGCAAGTTGGGCAATGGAGCGTTCTGGAGCACGAACATGGTTTGAAACAGAGGCGAGCGGCCCAGATTACGCGGCGGATCTAGAATCTCGACCAAACGCTCGAAGGGAATATCCTGGTGAGCATACGCTTGCAACGAAACTTCGCGCACGCGCTGCAATAATTCAGCTACAGAACTGTCGCCGGCGAGAGCCGTGCGCAACACCAAGGTATTGACAAAGAAACCGATGAGCGGTTCGACTTCCGGCGCACCGCGGCCGGCAATGGCCGAACCAATGGCTATATCCGTCTGCCCGCTATAGCGATGAAGCAGGACTTTGAATGCGGTCAACAGCGTCATGAAAAGCGTGACGCCCTGTTGACGGCTCAGAGTTTTCAATTGACCACTCAACGTTTGGGGCAGAAGTGCGATCTCGATGGTTCCTGAGAGGTCTGGGTTAGTAGAATATGTTCGGTCGGTGGGCAGGCCCTCTGTGGGCAGATCTAGGGGCTCAACTCCCGCCAACTGCGTTTTCCAGTAGGCTGTCTGTTTTTCCAGCAGTTCGCCTTGCAGCCACTCCCGCTGCCATTCCGCGAAGTCGGCATACTGAACGGGCAAGGGCGCCAATGGGGAAGCCGCGCCCCGGCTGTACGCACTATAAAGCTCGGTCAACTCTCGCAGCATGATCCCCAGGGACCAGCCGTCGCACACAATGTGGTGGAGGACGACCACTAAGACGTGGTCTTGGTTCCCGAGTTGAAGCAAGCAAGCGCGGATGAGTGGCCCAGTGGCAAGATCGAATGGAATCCGTGCCTGCTGCCGCAGGAATTCTGGCATCTCGCTCTCGGCCATCTCCACCACGGGCATGGGCAAATCAGCCGCCGAGGCGATGTTTTGTGTTGCTACACCTTCGCTTTCCAGGAAACTGGTCCGCAGCACCTCATGGCGCGCGACGATCTCCCGCAAGCTGACCTGTAAGGCGGCTCGGTTCAAGGGGCCGCGCAGCCGCAACGCGACCGGCACGTTGTACAAAATTGACTCCGCCTCGTAGCGGGACAGAAACCACAAGCGCTCCTGGGCAAACGACAGCGCAACAGGTCGTTGGCGCAAACGACGCAGCAATGGAGGCGTTTCGATCCTGGCCAGACTCTCCACGCGCCGTGCCAATCCAGCAACTGTTGGCGCTTCAAACATTACCTGCAGCGGCAATTCCACTTGAAACAGTTCTCGGATTCGAGACACGATTCGAGTCGCCAGCAACGAGTGGCCACCGATTTCAAAAAAGTTTTCTTCCACTCCCACTTGTTCGACGAGGAGCACCTCCGCCCAAATTCCCGCCAAGATTTCTTCCACTCCTCCGCTCGCCCCTCTTCCCTGTATCTGACGCCGCTCCGGCTCCGGCAACGCGTTTCGATCCACCTTTCCGTTGGGAGTTTTCGGCAGACCTTCCAGGATCACGAATTGCGCGGGGATCATGTATTGCGGCAGTCGCGTTTGCAGATGCGCCCGGACCTCGTCCTCACTGATCTGGAGGCCGGCATTGGCTACTGCGTAGGCAATGAGGCGCCGGTCCTTGCCGTCGTCTCGCACCACCACAACCGCCTCTCGCACGGATGCGCACTGGCACAAACTGGCCTCGATCTCCCCCAGTTCGATACGAAATCCGCGAATCTTGACTTGGTGATCGAGGCGCCCGAGAAACTCGATCGCGTCATCCCTGCGATAGCGTCCTTGGTCCCCGGTACGGTAAAGCCTCGCGCCAGGTTGGAGGGCGAATGGATCCGGCAGGAATCTTTCGGCCGTCAAATCGGGCCGTTGCCAATATCCTCGGCCCAGTCCCTCACCCGCAATGTAAATTTCTCCCGCCACCCGAATGGGCACAGGAAGCAAATCCGCATCCAGGATGTACATCTGAATGTTTGCAATTGGCTTTCCAATCGGGATGGTCGAAGCCGCGTGTTCCCGCTCACACTTCCAGTAGGTTACGTCGACTGCTGCTTCCGTGGGCCCATACAGGTTATGCAGCTCAGCCGAAAAACGCGCCAGGAATTCCCTCGCTAATTCTGCGGAAAGCGCCTCCCCGCTGCAGATAACCCGGCGTAAGCTACAACATTTACCTTCATGCCGACCCTGCAGAAAGTCTGACAACATGGAGGGCACAAAGTGCATGGTAGTGACCTGTTGCTCGGCGATAACCTGCGCCAGATACTCGCCGTCCCCCTGGGCGCGGGGACGGGCCATGATGAGGCGCGCTCCGGTCATCAAGGGCCAGAAAAATTCCCATACGGAAACATCGAAGGAGAAAGGAGTTTTCTGTAGTACCCGGTCGGTTGCATCCAGTTTGTACTGCTCCTGCATCCACAGCAGCCGGTTGCGAATGCCACCGTGCTGGTTCATCGCTCCCTTCGGCTTACCGGTCGACCCCGAGGTGTAGATAACATAGACCAGGTTCTGCGGCCCCACGCGAACCTGCGGGTTGTGCGCAGGTTGCCTGGCAATTTCCTCCCACTGCGCGTCTATGCACACCAGATGGGCCGAGCTCTCGGGCAACTGCTGCCGCAACCCTCCTTGGCTCAACAGCACTCGCACCTGCGCGTCGGCCAACATGAACCGTACCCGCTCCTCCGGGTAGCTGGGATCGATGGGGACGTAGGCTCCGCCCGCCTTCAGCACTCCCAGCAGCGCCACTACCATCTCCAGCGAGCGCTCCAGGCAGACTCCCACCAGCACCTCCGGCCCCACTCCCAGCCCGCGCAGGTAGTGCGCCAGCTGATTCGCCCGCCGGTTCAGTTCCTCATAGCTCAAGTGCTGCCCTTCACACTCCACCGCCAGCGCCTGGGGCGCTTTCTGGGCGTGTATTGCGATCCACTCATGAATGCACTCGCTGCCCTCGTAGCTGGTCGCCGTGTCGTTCCACTCGCGCACCAATGTGCCGTACTCGCTGGCCGAAAGAATGGGCAATTGACTCACCGAAATCTCGGGGGTCGAAACAATTCCTTCCAACAGAACGGAAAAGCTCTTCGCCCAGCGCGCAATGGTGTCTCTCTCAAATAAGTCGGTGCTGTACTCCCACGATCCCATCAGACCGTCCGGTCCTTCGCCGACTGTCAGCGTCAGGTCAAACTGGGCCGTTTGCTGTTCGATGGCGACGGACTCCATCTCCAGTCCGCCTAATCGCAGTTCTGCACCGGGCTCTCCTAAAGCCAGTCGCACAAACTTCTCGGAGTTCCCGTAAGTCTTTTGAAAAACAAACATGGTCTGGAAAACAGGAGCCGCGGACGAATCACGCACGATTCCAAGCTTCTCAATCATCAACGCGAAGGGATAAAGATCATGGGACAAGGCTCCCGCCACTTTGTTGCGGATCTGGGAAAGGAGCTCGTTGAATGACTGGGTGCGATCAAACTTGGCCCGCAGCGGCAGTGGATTCACAAAATAACCAACAATGTGCGCCAGCTCTGCGCGCGGCCTGCCGATTGTCGGGCAGCCCACCACGATATCCTTTTGGCCGCTTAGGCGGTGCAGCATTACTTGAAAGGCCGCCAACAAGCTTACAAACATGGTGGCCTGCTCTTTGGCGCCAAGCTGTTTCAGTTTGTCGGATAACTCTCGGTCGAGGACAAATGGATAAGAGGAGCCGCGAAATGTCTGGAGTGGGGGTCGCGGATGATCTGTGGGTAAATTCACAGGAGCGAGTTCACCAGACAACTCGTTCTTCCAATACAACCAAAGCCGCTCTCCTTCTGGTCCCGTTAGTTGCTGCTTTTGCCAGGCAACAAAGTCGGCATAGCTATAAGCGGATGCTGGAACTTGTGGATCAATTTCTATCGGACGTTGTTTGTAATGCTTTCCCGCCTGTTCGAAAAGCAGCATGAGCGACCATAAATCGCTAACGATGTGGTGCACCGCGACGTGTACAACATAATCTCTGTCGGTGAGACGATAAACCCGCAGGCGGAACAAAGGGCCTTCGGAAAGCCGGAAAGGTGTGTTATTCTGAGCAACCAGTTCCTGCTGCAATTCCGTGTCTCTCCACTTCCCAGCGTCACAATATTCAAAGCTGAGTTCTGCCTTATCCGCAACCTGCTGCACCACCTCTCCCTCGACCTCAATGATTGTTGTGCGCAAAGATGGGTGCCGGTCTACCAGCGCTTGAAAGGAGTCCCGTAATGCTTTGAGGTCTACGGAAGATCTGATACGGAACGCCCGGGAGATGTTATAGGCGCAGCTTTCCGGTGCCATTTGATTGACATACCACAAGGCACGCTGCCCGTACGAAAGCGGATATCTTCCAGGCTGCGACTTATCCTGCCTGCTCATGGGCCGCTGAGTTTTCGTAGCTTGTCGAATAATGTCCGTAATCGTCGAATCGCCAAAAAGCTCCGAGATTTCGATTTCGACTCCAAGCTCAGTTTGGAGCTTGTGAGTGAATTCGATCGCAGCGAGTGAATCCAGGCCATAGGCTGTGAATGGCTGTCGCAGATCGACGCGCTCCGGATCGATCCGCTTGATGCGCGCGATTTCTGAAACCACGTATGCGGCCAGTTCGTTCGGTGTAGAGCGATGCAGCTTGCCATTGGAAGGCTGAGGAGAAATTCGCTCCAACGGTTCTCCACCATACCAATCTCTCAGGACATGGAGGTCCTTGTTCAGAAATGCGGCCTTGCATGCGTGGCGCTGGATTTTGCCGCTGGAAGTCTTGGGGATTGTGCTCGTTCTTATCAGGACGACCGCGTATGGTTCGAGTTCATGATTTGCAACGATGTTCCGTGAGATGAGTTTGATGATTGCATCGAGATCATCACTTACCCCGTCTTGATCTGTTTCCTTATCTTTATCTTTGCGGACCGCTGCTTCCTGCACGACGACGAGTCGTTCCTCACCTTCGATCTCCACCGAGAAAGCGGCTCCACAACCGGGATGCAACGTTGGGTCGGTTTGTTCGACGGTAAGTTCTATATCTTGCGGATAGTAATTCTGGCCGCGAATGATCAACAGGTCCTTGAGCCGTCCTGTGATGAATAGTTGATCGCCCGCCAGAAAGCCGAGATCTCCCGTTCGAAGGAATGGACCTTCATCGGTTTCGAGGATCCGCGCGTTGAATGTTTCTTCCGATTCTTTCGTTCTGCACCAGTAGCCTTGCGCGACGCTGGGACCTTTCACCCATATTTCACCCACATGGTCGGCGGTGCACTCCTGTAGCGAATCCGGCGAAACGATTCGCAAGGTTTGTTCCAGGGGTGGACGGCCGCAGGCGACCAGCGTTTTCTCTTTTTGACGAGAGGTCTTTGCACCATTATTTCCGCCGCCATTGGGGCCATACTGCACCACCGTGACTCCGTTCGGATCGAGACCTCCGCTCACGAGAAGAGTGCCTTCAGCTAATCCATAGCAGGGAACGAAAGCTTCGCGCCGGAAACCACAATCAGCGAACTCCGTGGCAAACCGGTTCAGCGTTTCTAAGCGCACTGGTTCCGCACCGTTGAACGCAGCGCGCCACGAACTCAGGTCGAGTCCAGTCCGGTCCTCAGGACGGATTTTGCGTATACAGAGTTCGTAGGCAAAGTTCGGTCCTCCGCTGGTCGTGGCCCGATAGCGCGAAATGGCTTGAAGCCAGCGCACTGGGCGCTGCAGGAAAGCGACGGGCGACATCAGTATGCATGGCACTCCCGCATACAGCGGTTGCAGTACGTTGCCGATCAGTCCCATGTCGTGATAAAGCGGCAGCCATCCCACAATTGTGCTTTCGGGGTTGATGCCGAACGCGTTTAGGATCATTTCCTCGTTATGCAGAATGTTTGAGTGGCTCACCATGACGCCTTTCGGAGTAGCAGTTGAGCCCGATGTGTACTGCAAGAACGCAATGTCCGCGCCACTTAGTGCCGGCGGAATCCAGAGTTCGCCGTGATCGGGAGGCAGGGCAGTAGTGTCGACCCACTTCACGTGTTCACCGGCCGATGCCGCGACCATATTGCGGACTGCGGGAGATCCGGGCCCGGCGGTCACTACCACAGAGGGCTGTGCATCCGCCATAACCGACTGAACCCGCGCATTTCCTTTCCCTTGTTTGTTCAAACGAGGTGGATAGATGGGAACCGCTATTACTCCGGCGTAGAAACAACCGAGGAGAGCGACAATGTAATCCAATTCCGAGGAATCCAGCAATAAGGCCCTTTGACCCGCAACTAATAGCGTTTGTAACTCCGCACCGACTTGCCGCGCTCGCCAGTCGAGTTCGCCGTACGTGAGCGTGGCCTTCTCCTCTTCACCGTCGACCAGGAACCTATACGCGATCTCGTTCTTCTGAGTGTCTGCTCTAAGCCGCAGCACATCGACGATTGTTGCGGTCGCGTTCGGGTTACATGTCGTAGTCGCTTCTTTCAACTTCCACCTCCTGATTACTCATCGGCGCTGGCACTTTCTCCCAGGCAAGCACATTCGCGACATCCGTCACGGGTAGATACAAAGAGTGCGCGGCCGATCTAAACTGCAAAACAAATCGATGCAAGGAGAACGCACTGCCGACTGAGCGAGATTCCGCGATAACAGGGTCAAACATCGATTTTTGCGCAGGCTGCCGCCCAGGAAGCCCCAAAAAGCCTCTAGTACCACGCAGTTAACAATCGACCGTATACCTTGAAGTGCCGAGTCACAACCGACGTACCGTATGAGCAACCCCTCGACGAAAGGTACAGGAAGTCGGCTCCGGCACAATGCGCCACTTTTCTTTCGTCAGAGACCGGGATTCTATCCCCAGTCTGAGCGAATCGCTGATAGCACCGGCTAGATTCAAGTTGTGGCGATTGTGGATCTGTTCACTTGAGGGTTTTATCGGTAGCTGGATACAATCCTGTCACGAAGCCAACGAGCCAGTCTTTAGAGAAGACGATTGAGTGGTAGAAGCGGTCGGGATTGTTTCGCTCCGACCTCGCGTAGCGGCATTTCCAGTGGTTGGTACGGGGATCAGACGATTCAGCGAGTCCGTAGCCGAAGCGAAACCTCCCGCCTTGCGATACTGATTCGGCGTCACGCCAAATTGGGCCTTGAATACGCGCGCAAAACTCGGGCCATGATGATAGCCCAAGCGATACACGATCTCCTTGATTTCCATCCCTGTGGTACGCAACAGATGTCCAGCCTCATGCAATCGGCGACGTACCACATAGCTTTTGACGCTGGTGCCTGTTTGCGCCTTAAACAAATGGCTAAACCGTGACTTGCTGAGTCCGAGTTGCTGAGCCACTGCTGCCACCGCCTGATTTGGCTCACGATCTATAATCTGCAATGCTTGCCGAACACGGCAATCGCTGTATGAATTAATCATTTCTGACCCTCCACGCAGGTTAATGCATCCGAACCTAGGTCGAGATAATTAACTTTAAATGTTACGAAAGGCGAAACGCACTTTCAGATCGTGGCGCCGTGTGTCGCTCGCGTAGACATAATCCACAACTCCACTGTAACAGAGCATCTCCGGATAACAAATGGCATCTCCGGCTAACACTTTCACATTGAACAACAACACAGCAAGTGCCATTCTGGGAAAACACTCTGCCTTCCAGTCGTATTCTACTTACTCGGAGTTAAGTCCATGTTGCGACGCAACGCAGTGCCTATCGTCCAGTTGCATGTCGGTTTGATTGCCTCCCATCCGCTTGTCGCTAACTATATACGCGACCTCCTTCTCACGTTAGACATGAATGTTACCTCTGTTGTTTTGCAAGATACTGACGTGGCTACAGGTATGCCGGCTCTTCAAGCATACAGTGTGATTTTGTTCGACATTCATGACCTTCCTCTGCCGGTGAGCTCGTATCTGGATGAATTTAGTACGTCATTTCAAAGCTCCTCTTTTCTCGCATTAGACCGCCCGCGGGAGACCAGTGACATCGCGGACTTATTACTGTTGGGATTTAGCGGATTTATGAGCTACGACCAGGTACCTGATCTGCTGGGCCCAGCCATCACCTCCATAGCAAAGGGTGAAACATGGGTAACGCCAGAAGTAATGCGCAAATATATGGTGATGACTTCCCGCCGATCCCCGATATCCGAGTCGGGCAATGAAATCCTCACTAAGCGTGAAAGCCAAATACGTGATTTGCTGCGAAAACGCTATTCCAACAAAGAAATTGCAATGTTATTGAACATTTGTGAAAGCACGGTCAAATTTCATGTGTCAAACGTTTTAGCGAAATCGAATGCTACCGGACGGAGAGATCTAACCTTCCATGGTACTTCTAGTCGGGTATTGCCGATGTTTTCCAGGCGATGCGGGTAAGGTTTATAACCAGAGCAAAATGCTGCGCTCTCACACCAAGGTAAACTGCTTACCCGGTAGCGAAGCGTATGGAAGGAACCCGGCGCTGACCCTGCCGCATGCGAAATCGACCGTGCTAACCAACCGCTACTTAAGGGGAGAGAAATCGGTTGGTCGCATGTACGTGACGTCCACCTTTTCCACCAGCTTATTGGCCTGCTCTGCTTTGATGACCTCTTGAAAGTCAGGATCGCCCAAGAGCGCGTCCCAGTTCTTTTTCGCTTCCTCCCGGCTGGAATGAGCCAAGAGAAAAATGAATGTATTGTCCGAATCGGGCGCTCCTTCGGGCACCCAATAACCCACAACCTTCAGATCGTGCTTGGCGAGAAGCTTCGAAGTTGTATCGCGGAACCGTGACTCGAGCGCGGGCAATTTGCCCGGCACCGCATGATAGACGCGAAGCTCAAAGACGCGATTGTTATCTGCCATCGCCTGATCCACCTGCGCCAAACGGGCAGTGAACGATCCAGCAGCAAAGGATACCAGGGCAATCGCACAAATTGCCCGGTTGCTAAATTTCCAGCCTGCGAATTTCCAGTAGTTAAGCGTCACAGAAGTTCCCTCCTAGATTTAGTCCGTTACAAGAAAAGTATCGACTCGATACCTGACGAGTTTATACCCGGCGTGCACATCAGGTGTTAGCGGGAACCGACAGCAGAGGTGGTGGGAGAGTGAATCTATTTTATCTCCGCTACCAAGTCGATCTCCACGCAGGATCCAAAAGGAATTTGAGCCACCCCGAAAGCACTACGGGCGTGAGCGCCGATGTCTCCAAAGACTTCCACCAACAACTCAGAAGCACCGTTAGCGACCATATGCTGCTCCGTGAAACCCGGCGCACTGTTGACCAGGATCATGAGCTTCACGATCCGGTCGATATTGTCGAGGTTCTCGGCGGCAACGTGCAAAGTTCCAATCAAGTCAACAGCCACACCGCGCGCTGCCTGCTTTCCCTGGGCAGTAGTCAACTGCCCGCCCAGCTGGCCAACCCAGGGCTTGCCGTCGCGCTTTGCGATATGGCCGCTGAGAAACAGGAGCTTTCCGCTACGCACATACGGAACGAACGCGGCTACCGGTGCGCTGATCGGCGGTAAGGTGATGCCTGCCTGCTTCAGCTTGTCATATACGGACATGATCATCTCCCCCACAGCAACGAATACGCATCCATAAGTTGTCATGACAGACTGATTGTTCCGATCGATCAGCTGTCACGACTTGCTTCAGCATTTTGCAACCGGCACTTGTATCTGACTCGAATGGTGCGCGGTGTCCACAACATCGCGCCGAAGCACATCAACGAAACCGCTGCCAGCACTATGGATAAAGAAATGGTCTCCGGGAAATATTCTCAGGCTGCAGCTCGCAGAGGTATGTTCCTGCCAAGGGCGGAGACTTTCGACGGGAGCATCTGTGTCCTGAAGCCCGCCATATACCGCGATGGGGCATGAAAGACGCTCCTCAGAGTAGTCCTCATAGGTGTCGAGCATCTCAAGATCGGCCCGCAGCGTCGGGAGAAACAGTTTCATTGCTTCCGGATGTTTGAGCAGCTCCCTGGGGGTACCGTTGAATTTTCTCACCTCCGCAATGAATGCCCCCTCGGGAAGGTCGAAGAGAGGCGCTTTGCGGCCGGCAGTGCCGGGAGCGCCGCGACCAGAAAGAAAAAGCCTCTGCGGCGCGGGAAAATGCCTCCTGCGAAGCTCCCGGGCCAGCTCAAAGCTAATGAGTGCTCCCATGCTGTGCCCAAACAAAGCATATTCTGACTGAGACTCACGCGTAATTAGATCCGCAAGGGTCTGAACGAGCAAGTTTAGCCGGGTAAACATCCGCTCACCGATGCGCTTGCCCCTGCCTGGAAGATGAACGAGGCATAAATCGATATCTGATGGAAAAGCTCGCTGCCAACTACGAAAACCGGAAGTATTTCCTCCCGCGTAGGGAAAGCAAAAGAGCCGGAGCGACTTCCGTCGCGCGGACGAAAGAGATTGAAACCACTGCTGGCTAGACACGTTCGCCAGCTCATCGGATGATTTCACTCCAGAGACTATCATTTGATTGATAACGTTCTGCGTAATGCTATTCGTAATCGGATCGACAGCTACGGTCGCGTTCGATCTGTTGTGGAACGAGCCGCCGAGTAGCAATCAGACGGCGCGTCGCAAAAGCACCGAACTCATGCGCACGGAGCGCTTGGGCCGAAGTTATGCCGTACTTTGTTCCTGCATCTTCTTCCTCAAACTCAGCGGGCGCATGTCCGTCCACACTTCTTTGATGTACGCCAGACACTCCTCTTTCGAACCGCTCTTACCCGCACTTTTCCAGCCTAAGGCATTTTCTCGATATGCAGGCCAGATGGAATACTGTTCTTCATGATTTACGACAACGTTGTAGGTGGTCTTATCTTCCTGATCATTGGGCATTACGGTTTCTCCTTTTTGTCGGTGCACTTCAGTCACTTCGATTGCGTTTATCGTAACACTGCGGCGTTGATTCCGACCTCGACTATTGGGCTAGGCTCTTTCTCTGCGAAAAGCAGGTTGTGCAGTTGGCGGCGCATGGCTAGGCTGTTCACCTACGCTGAACTTGCTAGCAGGAGAACTGGTAAAGCACTAATAGAGGAGACTTATCGAGCGCAATCGCGATCGAGTACTAAAGGTAAGACCCGATGAAGAACGGTTTCCCCGACGACTATCCGACTCATTTGTGCATGCATAAGCTCTTCGAGCAACGCGCAGCTGCGATGCCGGATTCGATTGCCCTGGTTTCGGGCACTACGAGGTACACGTATTCGGAGCTCAACCGCAAGGCCAATCAGTTGGCCCACTATTTAATCAGGGAGGGCGTTGACGCCAACTCCCGCGTAGGCGTTTTTATGGACCGGTCATGCGAGATGGTGATCGCAGTTCTGGGAATCCTCAAGGCTGGTGGAGCCTATGTACCCTTCGATTCCACCTACCCTAAAGAGCGTCTTGCAGGCATGCTGCAAGACATAAGGCTAAAGCATCTGCTGTCGATGAATACATTGCTCGCGGGCCTCCCGGAAAAGAACGGTTCCGTTATCACCCTCGACGGCGACAAGGAGGCGATTGCGCAAGCAAGCTCCGAAAACCCGCGTCTGGATGTGCGCGCTGAGGATTTGGCTTACATCATTTTTACATCGGGATCGACGGGCAAATCCAAAGCGGCCGCAGTTCACCACCAGGGTTGGAGCAACCTGTTAAAGTGGTTCGCAAAACAATTCGAGATTACCTCACGGGACAAGGTTCTGCTGGTAAGCTCTTTCAGCTTCGACCTTACGCAGCGTGCCCTGGCTATGCCGCTGATTTGCGGTGGAGAGCTGCATCTGCTCGCCTCGAATCACTACAGCTCTGAGCTCACCGTGAATACTATCGACGCGCAAAAGATTACGTTGATGAACTGCGCGCCGAGCCCGTTCTATCCCTTAATCGAAAACCAATCCGCAGAGTCGCTTCGAAAGTTGGGCTCGCTGCGAATCGTCTTTCTAGGCGGGGAACCCATCTCGGGCGCCAGATTGAAAGAATGGGCCGCTTCCGAATATTGCAAAACCGAATTGGTGAACGTGTACGGCGTTGCCGAATGTTCCGACGTTTCTACCTATTACCGGCTTCATGACTTTGACCGTTATGTTTCCGGCTCAGTGCCCATCGGCATTCCCATCGACAATACGCAGGTACATGTGATGGATGCGGAGATGAACTGCCTGCCCGACGGCGAAATTGGGGAGCTATGCATCGCGGGAGATGGCGTGGGCAAGGGTTACGTAAACGACGAGGAGTTGACAAAGAGGAAATTCATTACGCTGAAACTTGGCCCCACGCCTGAAGTCGTGTATCGCACCGGAGATTTGGGGCGGCTCGGAAAAGATGGGAACTTCGAATACGTGGGCCGCGTCGACCACCAAGTCAAGGTTCACGGCGTTCGAGTCGAGCTGGAGGAAATTGAAACGATCCTTCGGCAGCACCCCCGGATGCAAGAAGCTATCGTCGTGGTCAAGGAAGTCGCTTTGGGCGATCAACGCATTTTCGCTTACGTAATTCCGAAGGAGTCCATCCCGGACCGTGAATGGGGTAGCGTCGAAGAAGACTTGAGACGACACGCGCGAGTAAAGCTGCCAAAGAACCTGGTTCCAAACATATTCATCAGAATAAAGGAGGCGCCCTTGAATCCAAATGGGAAAATAGATCGTAACGCTCTGCAAAACGAAAGCGGACATAACGGCGCAAAGCCCCAGATCCGTGAGCGGTCGACCGCCGAGATCGTGATAGGAGCGTTCGTGGCCGAAGCGCTTCGCGTCCCTCAGGTCGGCCTCGACGATGATTTCTTCGAAATGGGCGGTCATTCGCTGATGGCCATACAGGTGGTGACCCAAATCAATGAGACTTTTGGAACCCGCTTCGATCTGTCCCTTTTCTCGAAGGAAGAGACCACGGTGTCAAGACTGGCGGTATGGGTAACGGAGGAACAGCTGAGGCTGAAGCAGGACGCAGTGGCTGAATCCACCACGGCGGCATAAGAAATGGCAATCGGGTAACCGGACGAAGTTATAACTTAGAGGAAAACATATGACTACGACCAAAGTCGAATCATTCGCACTTACTGACGCGGAACAAACGTTCTTCGAGGAGAACGGCTATGTAGGACCCTTTACGTTATATCAACCAGAAGAGATGGAACAGATATGGAACAAGACTCGGCGCCAGGTCTTCGACAGGTCCCATGCCATCTATGAGATCGACATGCACTCCGGACCAAACAACATAGCCAATTATGATCGGCATTTGGACGTGCCGTTTCTAGCCCAGCACATCGCCAGGCCCGAAATCGTGGATAAGCTCAAAGCCGCGCTAGGCCCGGATGTCCTCTGCTGGAGGACGGAGTTTTTTCCCAAGTACGGCGGGGACGAGGGAACTGACTGGCATCAGGCGGACACCTTCGCCATGGCATCGGGAAAACCGCAGATTATCTGGCCCGAAACTGGTTTCGGGGGTACTGTCACGGTCTGGACGGCATTCACTGAGGCCTCGGTGAAAACCGGGTGCCTCAGGTTTCAACCCGGAACGCACAAGAAAATGTTCTATGACGAAATGAAGAAGATGACCTACGATCTGAATCGGGTTAATAAAACGATAAAAGAAGGCATTCGCAGAGGCTTCTTCGGCTACGACTACACGGAACTTCTCATTGATCCCAAAGAGAGACCCGAGGAATCTAAGGCCGTGTCCATCCCGATGAAGGCGGGTCAGTTCGTTGTGTTCTGGTCGACGCTGGCCCACGCCTCCTTCCCGAATGACGCCGAGCAAAACGTCCTGAGGCTGGGCTTTGCCTCACGGTATGTGCCGCCTTACGTCAAGATCTATCCTGACACGGAGAGGATCGAGGAATACGGCGCTTCCCTGTCGCTGGACAAATATGGCGCCGTGCTGGTGGCCGGTGAAGATAACTACGGCTACAACCGGCTCCTGCACACGACGACCCGGGGTACATCGTTTGCGGCAGCGTAAATTCGTTTCCACCCCGTGAATGGCGTGGCCATCGCCAGTTCCGCGGCTGCGTTCGGGCATCGGAGAAATTCGCTTGGAAGCAACAACGAACGGAACAGGTTTGCAAGATGAAGTCATACATCGGGTATCTCGATTACTCCGTTCCTAAAGCGAGAATCACCCTCTCGCGTATTTTGGCGGATGGGGAATTGAGCGAAAGGGATCTGGCGCAGATATCCCAAAAGCTGCTCGGAAGGGTGGTTCCGAAACAGAAGCTCATCGACTCCTGGGAATCGATGTCGAGCATGTTCAGGGGTGAAAGAAGAACCGAAGCTGGCGGTTTTGTTGAAATGCTTGCAAAGATGTTTGCTTCAGGAACTACCCAGCCTTCGGAGATAAGCTACATCATTTACGCTCACGGGAACTCCGTGTCTGTGGGCGACCCATGGTCCCTGCACTCCGACGAAGAATGCGTGAATGTCCCTTATTTCCTGCAGCGAAAAATGGAAATGGCAAACGCGATCGTGTTCAACGTGGAACAGGAGTGCACGGGATCGTTCACCGCGATCAATGTCGCCAAGTTGTTGGTGGAGCATGGCGGGGCCGGCAAGGTGCTGATCCTGTCATCGAATTACTTCGAATGCACGCAGAAGCGGCTGATGGGGGGATCGATTTTCGTCGGGGATGGCCAAGGCCTGCTGTTGATTTCCAGCGAACCGGGGCCCTTGGAAATCATCGATGGCGCCGGAAAAACCGACGGGACAATCGACAGCATAAACAGCTTCATGGACCCGAAAAACCAGCAGAGGATCGTGGAAGTGGGGGCAGCACTCATTCACGAGCTTTTGCAGAAGCACGGCCTGACCTTTGAGGATGTCCCCTTCCTTGTTCCTCTGAACACCACCCCGGTCGTGTGGCAAAGCTATGCCAAGCGGTTGGGGATATCGGTAAAGAAGGTGTTCTTTGAAAATATGGGGAAGGGTGGACATTTGGGAGATGTCGATCTGATACGGAATTTGAAAGATATCAGCTCGAAGCAGGACTTCCCCAATGGCTACTTGGTCGTATACGGGGTGGCGACGGGGACCTCGTGGAATGCTCTCTTGCTGAAAACCTGCCCTTTGGCTGCGGAAATCTCAGGCCGCCGCCGGGAAGAAACTGCCTCGTTGGTTTGATAGTTCTTGATACCCCGTCCACAATCGGGTTTCGCCATGGACGAAATGGAAAAACAACAATTTGAAGCCGACCTTGCGAAGCGAGGCCTGGAACTGGGTGAACATGTTCGCTTGACCCGGATCATCCAGGCTTCTGCTGCCGATGTCTGGAAAGTGATTTCCAATCCGGGTGACCTCCATAAGTACCATCCTTATTGCCGGGAAAACAACGTCTACAAATGGCCCGGCGTGGGCTCCAGGGACGGCGTCACTTTTCACAGCGGCCTTTATGCCGAGCGCGACTTCATGTGCTGGAGGGAAGGGGCAGGCTACGATCTGCAAATAGGCCCACCTCCTAGAAAGGTAGCGTGGAGTTCCTGGAACATATGCCCCCTCGAGGAGGCCCTAAGCGAGCTGTCAATAATGGACACTCCCATCCTGGAGTGCCACTTGCTTGAAACAACCAAAAAGATCTATATGCAAACCTACTTCGGCAAGGGCATCGAGGTCTATCTCGACAGCCTCTTGCGTGGGGTGGAGCAATTTGTGATGACGGGAAAAGAGGTTAAGCCCAGGCAATTCGGAACTCACTCTGTGTATGCACCCTAAATAACATCGGAGCGCGCACGGCAACATCCGTATCAGGGCGACTTATAGCTGATATTTCCGGCAAACAAGAGTTTGATCGCTGCCTTCATCCGCCATGGTATTTTGCGGACGGGCGCGATGGCCCACGTCGGGCAAGCCATAGGAGCGGTCCAGAAGCCAAAAGACGACGCTGGACTGGGACTTGAACGTAAGTTCAAGATCAGCGCCCGCGGGAAATGGGCCAACTAGGCTTATGGTGAGGCCTTGGGAATTCCGCTGGGGAAGAAGCTCTCGGCCACCAATTTTGATTGCAATTGGACGTGCGGCTTTGTCGAAGCCTAGATCGATACCGTTTGCATTTCTTAGCGATCGAACATTCAACTGGATTCTGCGCAGATTGTCGACGATTTCATTTGCTTTCACTTCGGCGACGGGAGCCGCAAAATCGAGTGCGGACGCAGGACCAGAAAGCACAGGCCACTGTAACCCAGCGAGATAGTTCGGCTGTGGATGCTGAGTCGTACCGCGAATAAACTGAGACGTCCAGTTATCCAGCGACGAATCATAACTAAGCCACACTGCGGCGTGATGGTCCGCATCCAAACTGTAAACAATAGAGTCCTGCCACGGATATCGAAGACTAGGGTGCGATTGCCTCGCTCCAGTTACGATGCACGCAACTGAACCGACAAATAGGAGTAACATCATAAGTTGCCACTGTTGGCGTTGAAGCGCAACGTCCAGGAACCGCACGCACATTACGAGGAACAAACCACTAAGTACTCCGACAGCGACGATTGTAATTAACTGCAGAGTAAGAAATATATAGAGCAAATACACAATAGGAGCAAAAACAAGAATTGTGACTGCGGTGCCTGGAACGCTTGCCAGACACTGTGCGAGTGTCGTGGCTCCCGAGTCCAACAATTCGATCGTCACGAATCCCAGAGCCATCAAGAGCAGCGGCCAGAAGAGCATATAACTACCGGCTGGAAGCAACAGCGCGACCACCCAGCTTAAAGCACAAACGATAATTAGCCCGGCAAAGGAAAGCTCCTGCACCGCAAACCTCCGCCTGAAACCAACAAATAATAGCCCTCCGGCAAATACGCCCAATAACACCATTCCCACCAAAAGCCAAGAGTTGGCAGGCGAATCACCTACTATCAGGCTTCCTGCCAGACGCCATAAAACCAGCCATCCCGCTGCGGCCAGCGCCGCTGGTACGAGCAGCAAAATAGAAAGCACGGGAAGGAGAGCCAGCAAGACTTTTTTCAACTTCAGCCGTTCCTTCCTAACACTCAACATGATCGCGTTTATCAGCAGAATGGTCGCGGCAGTCTCACCCGGCAAAACCCACCTCAGCCCATAAACGATCAACCCTCCTCCAAACCAATCAAAGAAGATGTCATCGCCCGGAGTTGCTTTTAGGCGGGTCAGATCTGTTTGTCCAAATTGCCTGGCTAAGCTCAGCGCATAGGATCCATGATGTTGGAGAGACGCGGTGCTGAGATTGTCTGCCGCATCAAGACGTGTGTGGTAAGCTTCGAGGTTCTCTCCAAAAGCAAAGTTAGCGCCAGGAGTACCGATGGAACGGAAAACAGTGAAATCCGTATCATTTGGCAGTAATTTATAAAGGGCATAAAAGAGAGAAGAAGCAGTTGGATATGGCGCGACCTTTGCCACCTCTTCGACCACCGAGCGATTGTTTGGGCCGGTTTCGAAAAGTAATGACACTCCCTCATTACCGCGCGCCTCAAAATTAAGAACTAGTCCTACATCTTTTGTCCAGGGATGAGATGTTACAAATGCTTCGGCACCAAGCATCCCTGCTTCCTCGCCATCCGTAAAAAGCACAATAATATCGTTCTTCAATGAAGGGCCGCTCTCCAGCGCACGGACTGTTTCCAAAATGGCGGCGACGGCGGCGCTGTCATCGGCAGCACCGGCAGCTCGGTAGACCGAGTCATAATGAGCCATCAACACAATGGCACGGGAACTGGCGGTTCCCCGAAGGCGTCCGACAACATCACGGGTATTGCCGATGACGATCTTTGTTGTTCCCTGATATACACCGATTGCCGGAAACACCTCTGGATCGAGGTTCAAGCCAGAGAGTTGTGCGATTAAATATTGTTCGACGGCGTTATTAGCGTAGGAGCCGATGGGGTGAGGCTCACGCGCAATTGTGAGTACGTGGGTCATCGCCCGCTCAGCAGAAAACTCGTTGGGCGGCGCGGACGCTGCAACTGGCTTTGGCGGTTTCAAGGCACTAACCGCCGAGGCTACCAGCAGTGCGGCGAAACCCCATGCTAGAAGTGATGAAAGCGGGTATCGAGAGAAAGCCTTACTTCGAAGCACAATAATCTTTGGCTGGGCGCTCATGCATGGCGCTCGAAGTCGCAGCGTTTTACTGCTAATAAGTAAAGCTTACTCATAGGAATACTCGGCACCGCCGTAGCGCCACTTACTTTGTGTTATTAACGTTATCCGACACCTATACACCAACACCAATTGAGCGAGCTTCTTTGTAACATAGGTTATATGCGATGTGCAATAATTGGCGCTGGCGGAGGAGCGACTCTCACAGCATCACTTTTCTGAATCAGGTGGCGTGACTGATGTCGTTGTTTCCCCACACTCGCACCGAGCTAGGGCGATCCCGCAGCACCGTGTACGACCTTGATATGCTGTTAGTTTGATACTCGAGTTTGCGATTCGTGGCACCGAACCGAGTTCCCACGCGCAGCTTCCAGTCAGTCTGCTGAAGACGCGACGAGATTGAACGCCCTGAGATGCTGTGCTTTGTTCCAACGCCGCAATCACTGATCTTGGCGGGGGGGAGCAGATGCGTTTACAATACGAAAGTCGGGGAGCATACACCTGTAACAACTTCCGAACGATGCGTGCACCTGTGTCGGCTGGGCGATTGAATATAGGCATGCGAAAGTGGCGGAATTGGCAGACGCACCAGACTTAGGATCTGGCGGGTAAAACCGTGGGGGTTCGAGTCCCCCCTTTCGCACCAATGAACCTGCAGGCAAAGATTCGTTCCGCACGAGCCGAGTATCGTGCCTGCGCCCGAACGGTCTTGGCGGCGACCTCAGCCATCGTAGCTGCGCCTGAGAAATGAAGCGAATCCGATGGCGGTTCTTAAACTGTTCCTCTCGCCCCAGGTCGACGTTCCGGACGAAGTTCTTGACGCCGCGGGAAAGCGCCTCAAGCGCTACTTCGATTCAATATGCCTGGCCATGAATCCGCGCAAATTCTCGGGCGCTATATTTAAGGTTTCTCCTCATTCTGCGGAGGTGGCTGATGGCGACCTCGTGGTATATATTACGCAATCCAGTTCTATTCTCCGCCTAATGGATAAAGTATTTGAACCCGACGTTCAACATCAGCTACCCTCGGCTCATGGAGGTGGGGGGACGAAGCAGATGCCGGACGGACGAGTGCTCTCCGAGGTCTATTGGACGGGCGGGTTGATGGCCCTCAAGAGGTCTTACAGCGATACACGAGGCGTGGCCCTGGCGAACCTGATCTTTCACGAATGGGCGCACAACAAGCACGCCAGCGATCCGTTGGCATTGAGTAAAGGAGAAGTCAACGGAGACTACGTACATACCGATTGCGGAGGTGGAGTTCTGTCGGCGCGACTTTCCTACGGCATGGCGGCAACGTTGGACATCACTTCGGAAAACATCCGCTGCATGGCAAGAGTGCTGGGAGCTGCCAACAAACAGTCGATCTCTGGGCTGTATAGCGACGAGTACGGTTTCTGAAGAATTCCCTTGGTGAATCGAGGGCGACCGCCGTAACTGGCCTGGATGTTTGATATAGTTCCCGCATTATGCGTAGCCCTGCCGATGCGCACCGATGTCGCTTCCCTTCTTCTTCTCTCTTGAGGCTGGCGTTATTTCTAGCCTGGTTCATGGCGCCAACTTTCCTGTTTTCCCAAACTATCTCCGGAACCGTCCAGGATTCCACGGGGGCTGTGGTTGCGGGGGCGCGGATTGAGATCACTGGCGGGGAGCTGGCGCAGCCGGTCGTTCTTTCGTCGGATGGACTGGGCAATTTTGAATCTCCCAACCTGAAGGCCGGAACGTATTCGCTGCGAGTGACGAAAGATGGTTTCGAGCCTTTGATCAAGAGCGTGGAATTGCACGGACCGGTCGTACTGCAACTTACGCTCAACGTTGGACCAATTCGAGAGAAGGTGTCGGTTCCCGGGAGGAGCGGTGCGTTTGCGAATTCCGATCCGGTTTACCGGCAGTTGCGGGGGATCGGGCTAGGGCAATCGTATCGCTTCGACGATTTCACATTGGCCGTGGATGTGGCGACCTTTCGCTTTCAGAAAGGTATGCTGACCTTCCTGAGTCCGGTGAATGGAGTCGTAACCGGCGCAATCTTTGTTGGGGAAGGGCATTTCAACCTGAAGCCGGTCACCTCGCTGGATGCGCAAGAGATCAGCCGGCGTATCAAGGCCGAGGAAGTCGACGAAGACTTCACCGAGGTGGTTTTCCGGTGCACGGGAGAAGTTCGCAAGCGCTTTTTGCCTGGACTGGGGGAACGAGCTGAAGCCACGACCGAGGCAGCCGCTGTTCTGAACCGCTGGAAAGAAAAGATGCGACAGAGGGAGGAGCGGGCGTTGGGATTCACCCAGTATCTGTTGCAGGGCGAGACCATGGATAACGTGGATGCGGACGTTCTCGCCGCCATTTACAACGAAAAGCATCCTGAATTCCTCAACGCCTATTTGCGCGGGCAAAAGCACAAGGATCTCCGTTTTTTCATCAGGACGCGGGTGGGAGCGCTGCCGCAGCTCGATTCGCCGGAGGAAGTCGCGTTGATCAACTACGATCCCGAAGGCATGGAGGATGGGGTCTGGTACCTGGATCACCTAAAGTCTGAATATTCCAGACACACGGCAAGCTCGGGGGAGGACCGCCGCTTGTTTGCCACGCACGGCTACAAGATCGAGACTGTGATTGCCAAGAACGGTCATTTGTTCAGCGCGGCAACGATTCGCTTCGAGTCGCTGATCGCGGGAGAAAGAGTGCTCAAGTTCGGCTTGTTGCCCAACCTGCGAGTCTCGCGGGTGACGGACGAACGCGGTCAGGATCTCTATTTCGTTCAGGAGAGCCGCAAGGAGGATGGTTCGTTTTACGCGATACTTCCGCAGGCGCCGCCCCTGGGCAAGGAAGTATCGATCAATGTTGAATACGCGGGCGACAGGGTTTTGGAGGAAGCCGGGGAGGGTAGCTTCTATGTGGGAGCCCGCACCTCCTGGTATCCGAATCTGAATGGATTTGGCGAGAAGGCTCTTTACGATCTCACCTTCAAGGTTCCGCGCCGATACAAAGTCATCAGCGTGGGAGAGCTCAAAGGCGAATCGCTTGAGCAGGACTTTGCCGTGAGCCACTGGGTGACGCCGATTCCCGTGGCCGTGGCCGGATTCAACTATGGGGCGTACGAGAGGCTGGATCTGGCGGATGACCAGACCGGCTATAAGATTTCCGGGTACTACCTGACGGAGTTGCCCGATACCCTGCGCAGGAGCAGCGCGCTGCAATCAATGGCGCCCCGCAGCATGACCAAATATGCGCTCGAACAAACACGGGCGCAGATGCAGCTCTGCACCTATTACTTCGGCAGGAGTCCTTATAACGAGATCTACATTACGGAGCAGCCGAATTTTAACTTTGGGCAATCGTGGCCCAACCTGGTTTACCTTCCGATCTCCGCCTACACCGATTCAACCCAGCGATGGATGCTATTCGGAAACATCGACACCAAGTTCACGGGCTTCGTGCAGGAGGTGACGCCGCATGAAGTTGCCCACCAATGGTGGGGACATGCTGTGGGCTGGGCGTCCTACCACGATCAATGGTTGTCGGAGGGTTTTGCGGAGTTCTCTGCGGGGTTGTTTTTGCAGCAGGGAGTAGCGGGAGACTGGCGGAAGGACTACATCGAATTCTGGGAGCGGCTGCGCAAGCGGATTCTGGATAAGAATAATTTCGGCATCGCTCCTAACGACGCGGGGCCGCTGTGGATGGGAACGCGACTGGTTTCTCCTCGTACGGAAAACGCCTACCAGAATGTGACTTATCCGAAAGGGGCGTACGTGCTGCAAATGATCCGTTCGATCATGTACGACCCGGAGAATAAGGACAAGGCATTCATCGCCATGATGCATGACTTTGTGGAGAGCCATCGCGAGAGGCCAGCGACCACGGAGTCCTTCAAAGCCATCGCCGAGAAACATATGACTAAGCTGATGGATATTGAAGGAAACGGCAGACTGGACTGGTTCTTTAATGAATGGGTTTACGGGACACAGGTGCCGCGATACCACTTCGAGTACCAACTCGCTCCGGCGGAGGGCGGGAAGGTCAAGCTGCACATGACGATTACGCAGAGCGAAGTGGATGAGCACTTTGCCATGCTGGTTCCGGTGTTTGCCGACTTTGGCAAAGGCATGATTCGTCTGGGGCAGGCGAAGGTTATTGGTAACAGCACCCGAGACGTCGATCTGATGCTGCCGGCGCAGCCGAAGAAAGTGGCTTTGAACGCGTACAAGGATGTTCTGGAACGGTAAGTGTTCCGGCGGGGTCGAGGGCGGTGGTTCCCAGCTTTGCAAAACCAGCAAAGCTGGGGCAGCCTCGGTTAATTATCGTGCCGACAAAGGTGGCCCAGTCCCCTCTTGAAATTATTTTGCGGGCGGGTGCGCTCGGGCCCAATTTCCCGGCTGGAATCCAGATCAAAAAAAATTACAGATCGACTCTGTAAAATCTCTGGAATGAAACAGTTGCCAGAAATCCGATCCAGGTCGATCTGGCTAAAATATTGGATTCAAAAAACTTGCCCGCAAAATATTTCGGACAAAGGATTTAGGTGGCGCGAGGGCTGCGATTTCGGTTTTCAAAGAGCGAGTAAAGATTTGGACAATCATGAGATAAATCGCGGGCTGTGCGCAAGGTTGGATGTCACATTACCTTGTGGATTATTTTGAGGTATCAGGTTTCGTCCGAAGCGTGGATACCATGGGCGGTGGTGCCCAGCTTTGCAAAACCAGCAAAGCTGGGGCAGCCGAGGTTGTTGTCGTGCCTGCAAAGGTGGGCCAGCTGTGATCTATCAAGACGTTGTACCCGGTGGAGCAGCCCGGCTGATGGGCGGAGCGTAACCGAGACTACCATGCGGGCGGTGGAAGTTGTAATGCTCGAGCCAGGGTGAGAGAT
>JBEKHS010000028.1:0-58713 GCA_050012155.1 Candidatus Sulfotelmatobacter sp.
CTGGTTGAGGTTGCGGATGATTCCACCGTTGGCGTCATCGAGAATGACGTACGTCAGCGTGCGCAGTTCATGCCGGTAGTGAGCGCGGGCTTGCCGTGCGGAAACAGCTGATGCTTGCATACTCTACGCCAGGAATCGATCGGACAGAGCCTGTTTCGTCCGATTCTAGTTTCTGGCGGATGCACGTTGGCAGTAACTGGAGTGGTTCGGGACGCCGCAGCCGAAGGGAATTTACGATCTCCCCCTCTCACCGAACAGAGTATCCCTCACCGACCTCTCCGATGCCAGCAAGACCTTCATCACCTCAAACACGATCACCGTCGCGTAGGTAACGGCGATCCACACGAAAACTTCCTCGATCGGCAGACCGGACCACGCACCGATGAAGAGACCAATCATTTGAGGATGCCGGAAGTTCCACCAGTTGTATGGAACCGCCAGGGTCACCTCCCAGGCCAGGCTTATCAGCACGATGAAAAACAGCGTGAGGCTAAGCGCGCGCCAGTTGATGAAGCGCCGCGCCGCCGGGAAAAAACTCACGGCCGGGAGCAGCCCTCCGATAACCAAAACCGTGAAGTAGCCGGGAAATCCAGCCCGGTCTTCAAGCGGAGTGCAGTGCTTTTTGTAAAACCATGCCGCCCCAATCAAAACCACGGCGAGAATCAGAGACGTCAGATGAAATTGCAGCAGGCGGCTCGTCCTTCGCGCTTCGCCCGGATAATCGAGCACGTTATAAGCAGCCAGCCAGAACTCGCCCAGCCAAACGTACAGAAGAAGAACCGCAAGAAAGCCAGTCAGATAAAAAACGTACTCTTCCACTGGAACAGGCCTGCCGAGCGCAGGCGCTTCGATTCCAAGGACCGCTCCCGTATTGCGATAGTCGAAGAACCACCGAGCGAAAACAAAGTCGAGCAGGAAACCGAGTGGGACGAGAATCGCGATCGTCCGCCAGAAGGCGCCCCGCGGAATGTGCAATTCCTCGCTGGGCAGAAACCACAACGCAATAACGATGATCGGCACGATGAACAGCAGAAGGCTGAAGGTGTAGCCGTGCGGCGTGGAGCTCTGATCCACCGGCATAAGCGGGACGGGGATGCGAACCGTATGCAGCGTGATGGCTGCGGGAACGACGATCATCGCGAGCATGGCAATGACGATCAGGGCACAAATCGTGGGGCTCGGCAGCCCGTGAGAGCGGGGTGAAGACATAATTGGCCTCCGCCTTGCGGTCGAGTTTTGCAGCGCGAAGGATTCTACACTGATCGATGCGGAGCCCACCGATGAAGCATCGGCCATCCGGAAGCTGGAAACCCGGAGCTTTGGGTGCTTACCAAAGACCATGGCCATAAGGGCAGGTCCGTGCCATTGCAACCCCAATGAAACCCCGCTAACTTACTGTTAAACCCTGCTCAAAACCGGCCTGGCAAGGAGTTACGCTGGAGCGTGCGGGCGGAGGTAATCCAGCTACACAAAGTAGTCAATTGACAGCTGTTGCGCTGAATGGCCACACTCAGAATAAGGAGATTGGCCAGCGTTAATCTAAATGGCAACCACGCCCACCAAACCGACAATCGACGAAAACGCCGGGATAGTCGGTGCGCGCCTGTCCTCGTGGAGCATGCTGCCTGGCGCTGCCGCGCCCGCCTACAACACTCCTTATCAAGACACTTCTTATAAACCTCGCGATCAGCATCCCTCCGGCCGCGATGCGCTGCAGGCGCTTTTGGCATTCTCGGCGCTGCATCAGCAGGTGAGGCGGCGGCGAGCGCTCGCGTCGCGCAATGGATTTGAGACGATTGCGCCGCTCACCGAGTTCGAAGCGGACGAACAATTCGTTCTCGACGAAGTGCTGCAGTTGGTTGCGGAGCGCGCCATCGCCATCACCGGCGCCGACGGATTAGGAATCGCCCTCGCCGAGAATAACGAAATCGTTTTGCGCGCCTCGGCCGGAACGATCAAACCCGACGTGGGTCAGCGCATTCAGCGCGACTCGGCTTTTTCGGGAGCATGTTTCCGCACCGCGCAAATTATCCGCTGCGACGATACTGAGACGGATGAGCGCGTAAATCTCTACGCGTGCCGCCAACTCGGTGCGCGCTCCATGGTAGCGGTGCCGCTGTGCGGGCGGCGGCGCGTGATCGGATTGCTGGAAGCTTTTTCCGCCGAACCTTTCGGATTCAACGACAGCGACGTGGGCAGCCTCGAACTGCTGGCCGAATTGATTCTCGGAGCGCTCAAGCCCGAGGACGAAGACCGCTTCGCCGAATCGGCGCAAGTGGCCGAGGCAGAATTGGCCGCACCACCCGCGATTACGACAACACCCATCGTTCCGGTTGAAGACTCCTCATCCGGAAACATTCTTGCAGCGCCTGAGTCCGCGCCCGCGCCTGCGCCGCAAGTGAGCGACAAACTTGAGGCTGCGCCCGCACCAGTTGAACCGGCACTCGAAGCAACGCACGTTGTACTGCCGCCAACTCCTGAACTGAGAACCGAAGTCCAGCATGTTGCCGAAGACGCTTTTAGCCCCGTAACCGCGCCGGACGCTGAGCCTTCCGCCCGTCGCCATCCGGGCATCGTACTGGTGTTGGTGCTGATCGTAGTATCGACCATGATCGCCGGCGGCTTGTGGTGGAAGCTGAAAAATGCCCAGCTTGGCGAAGTGGTGGTGAGACCGGAAGCGAAGATCACCAAGCCCGTGGCGGCCGCGCAGGAGCCGGCAGATTCCGTCATTTCTTCTCCCACTGCACCCAACGGGGGAACATCTTCGCTGATCCCATCGAGCGCAAGCCCGGAAGGGCAAAACACTGCGCCGGTCGATTCCGATGCGGCAGACGTAGACGCGACTGGAGAAACCAGCAGCAGTGTCACTCCGCAGGAACTCGCGAAGATGCCGCGCATCACCGGAGTTCGCCATTGGTCTTCGGCCGATTCCAGCACGGTGGTGCTCGATCTCGAAGATCAGGTGCAATACGAAGCGCATCGCCTCGCGCATCCCGACCGCATTTATTTTGATTTGCACGATACTTCGATAGCTCCAGAGCTTGCCGGAAAGACCATTGAAATTGGCGATGCTCTGCTGGCGCGAGTGCGCGTGGCGCAGCCGTTCGCCGGCCTGACCCGCGTGGTGCTGGAGACGAAAGGCAACTCGAATTTCTCCGTGAGCCTGGAACCGAACCCATACCGTCTGGTGGTGCAGGTGCGCAAGCTGGGCGCGGAGACGAAGTCGCAGGTAAATCTCTTCCCCGGCGCAGAGGCGGAAAAAGAAAAGCTGGCGATCGTCGTTCCTCCGCCCACGGGCGAAGATTTGCAACTGCGCGCGCGCGTGCCGAAACTCCGCATCGTGGTGGATGCGGGCCACGGCGGCTGGGATTTGGGAACCGTGGGCCGGCGCGGCCTGCTGGAAAAAGATCTGGTGCTCGAAATTGCGCAACGGCTGGGCATGCTCCTCGAGAGCCGCCTGGGCGCGCAGGTAATTCTCACGCGCAACGACGACAATTACATTCCGCTCGACGAACGCGCGGGGATGGCGAATCAGGCGCAGGCGGATTTGTTCGTCTCGGTTCACGCGAATTACAGCGACCTGCCTTCGGCGCGCGGCGTGGAAACGTACTACACAAACTTCTTTTCGTCGCCGAGCGCCAAAGACCTGGAAACGCGAGACTTGGAAACTCGCGATCCCGATCACAGTAAGAACGCGACTGCTGCGGTGCTCTCGGCCGCTGAACTTCATGAAAAGATCGAGCAGTCGCGGCGGCTGGCGGCCAGTGTGCAGCGCTCGCTGTACGGAACTCTCGCGGCGGAAAATCCCGGGCTGCGCGACCGCGGCGTGAAAGAAGCCTCCTACGTGGTTCTCACCGAAACCGCGATGCCCGGAATTCTGGCCGAAGTTTCGTTCGTCAGCAGTCCCACCGACGAGCAGAAGCTGCGCAGCGACGGCTACCGCGAGCAGATCGCCGAAGCGCTGTACAAGGGCATCGCGCGTTATGCGGCCGGCTCGCGCGGCGTGAAGCTGGCCAGCGCGACAAAGTAACTACTTCTATCGAACGGTCCATTTTCCTCAGAGCACTGTGACATCTAACCTTGCCCCACCATCGAAACCGCGTAATCATTGTCGAGGCCGTGACGATCCAGAGAGACCGAATCAGCCCTTCCAAGTTCTTTGTTCTCTATATTTTCATATCTAAGTTCTTTGAAAACCAGATTTTGCGAGATACGTTTGAGCGGAACCCGCGCTGGACAAGGATTTCAGAGGCATCGAGAAAAATAATTTGATCTGAGATTTGGATGGTTTGCAAAGCTAACCGACATCAACCGCCCAAGCCAGGAACTTTATTTCGCAGAAAAATCCACAGATTGCAGCTGCCAGCAGACTGCATGGGTCCTTCGTCGGGCAAAGAACGCCCTCCTCAGGATGACAACGCAATGCAAACGAAGCGTCCTGTGGGGCGCGCGCGAAGCGAAGCGCGGGGCCAGGTGCTATGCTTCTGGGCGGAATGCTTCCGTTTAAGCTGGTTTATAGCGACGCTTATTACTTGCCGATTGGGGCGCACGTTTTTCCGGCGGAGAAATACCGGCGGGTGCGCGAGCGGCTGCTGGCACAGGGCGTTGCCGAGGCGGAGGATTTTCTCGAACCTGAACCGGCTACCGATCTGGACATCCTGCTGGTGCACAAACCTGAGTATGTGCAGAAACTCAAGACCGGCACGCTGAGCCCGCGCGAGGAGATGGAGCTGGAGGTTCCTTACTCGCGGGAGCTGGTGGAGGCGTTCTGGCTGGCGGCGGGGGGATCGATTCTGGCGGCGCGGCAGGCTTTGGCCGACCGCGTGGCAGTGAGCATTGGCGGAGGCTTTCATCATGCATTTCCCGATCACGGGGAGGGGTTTTGCATGATTCACGATGTGGCGGTGGCGATCCGGAGGCTGCAGCGCGACGACAAGATTCGCACGGCGATGACGGTCGATTGCGACGTGCATCAAGGAAATAGCACGGCGGCGATCTTTGCTGGAACGCGGACGGCGGGCGAACCGCTGCCGTCGTCTTTCGGAAACTCGGAGGCGCGGGATTCGGCGGCTCGGGATTCCGTGGATCGGAGTTCAGCGCCTCGAAGTTCGGCGCTTGCGGGCAAGATGCGCGGGGCGCATGCGGGAGACGTGTTCACGATCTCGCTGCATCAGCACAATAATTATCCGATGTGGAAGCCGGCGTCGTCGATTGACGTTGATCTGCCTGACGGGATGGGAGACGACGATTACCTGGCGTGGCTCGACAACGCGCTGAGCTCGGGGCTGCGGCAGTTCGAGCCTGATTTGTTGTGCTATATCGCGGGCGCCGATCCGTATAAGGAAGATCAGTTGGGCGGGCTGGCGCTGACAATGGAAGGATTGAAGAAGCGCGACGAACTGGTATTTCGCGTGGCGCGGGCGCGGGATATTCCGGTGATGGTGACCTTCGCCGGCGGCTACGCGCGGAATGTGGAAGATACCGTGACCATCCACTGCAATACGGTGATTGCGGCGAAGGAAGTGTTTGCGGGAGCGAAATGAAGAGGAAGCGAGCCAAACGCGCGATTGTTGCGTCGCAAAGATCGCGACGCTTCGCGCGGCTCGCCCAGATTCCTCGCTGCGCAAAGAACGCTTGCTCGGAATGACAAACGGCTGCGGATTGAGTCGGCGGCAAACGATATACTCGAGGCATGATCGTCAGCCCTTCCGACCTGCCTCACAACGAGCTTTACGGTCTTCTGCTCAATTCGGTGGCGCCGCGGCCGATTGCGTGGGTTTCTACCATGAGCGCATCGGGACAGCTTAACCTCGCGCCGTTTTCTTTCTTTAATGCGGTTTGCGTGGATCCTCCATTGCTGGCGTTCGCTCCGGGGCTTCGGCGGCCGAAGCAGCCTGAGGCCAGTCAGGGCGAGGCGAAGGACACGCTGCGCAATATTCGTGAGACCAAGGAATTCGTGGTGAACGTCGTCACTTACGAACTGGCCGAGGCGATGAATTTGACCAGCGGCGAGTATGACGCTTCGGTGAATGAATTTGAGCTGGCGAAGGTTACTCCAGAAGCATCGACGGTGGTGCGGCCGCCGAGAGTGGCTGAGTCTCCGGTGAGCTTTGAGTGCAGGCATTATCAGATTCTGGACTTCGCTTCGGAGCCGACGAGCAGCAGTCTGGTAATCGGGAGGATCGTGTCGATTTATGTGGACGACGCACATCTGAGAGAAGGTAAGTTGGACCGGAATTCTCTGGATCTTATCGGGCGCATGGGCGGGATGCAATACACGCGGACGAGTCAAAGGTTCGAGATGGTGAGGCCTAAGGTCGGGTAGGGCAAGGCGCGGAATTTGTTCCAGGTTAGGCTTGGCCGATTCGGAAATGACATGGTCGCGATTTGCTTTTCTATCTTGAATCACAGGCGCGGTTTCTGCTACAACGGTTTTACGTCGTAAGTGGGTGCTCAAGAAAATCTGTCCGTGCTTCGAAGACACGGTGACAGATTCGCTTGACCGGGTGAAGACCTTATCCAATGGTCTTACAAGTTGGGGCAGGTTGAGTCAGCCAGATTTGGCTTGCAGTGCGGGTAGTAGCGTATCCGGCGCACTGAGATCCGTTGCCGAACGGTTCTCTTTGGCGTAAACCTTGAACCTCCTGTAGCACGGTTTAGGAGTTTCCCGGTGGCTTTAGAACGCAGGTTAGAGATTGCTCCGCCGTGGCCCAGCGGAGACCTGCGCGTAAAGACTCCAACTCAAAGTTTCGTTCCCTTCCATTCTTTTTGTTTCTGCATCGCACGTTTCTACATTGAATCTGCCAAGCGGATCATGGTTCCGCTCGTCCGCAATTTCGCGCTTCACAGTTTCACGTCCGAAATTCACAACACCGCATACGCCGGAGGAAGATGATGGCGACTAATCTCGTACAAATCGACAACGATGAGGAAATTAAACAGCGTCTGGAGGCCGAGCGCAGGAAACTGCGCAAGATCGCTGGTCTGGACCAGCCTACCCATTTTCATCGCCCGATAGAAAGGGCGTTCAAGGCCGAGGAACGTGACCGCGTCACGATTTTGTTTGGCGGCTTTACCTGGAAGCACGAGGATCTGATCCGCGCCGTCTTTCAGGGCTGCGGGTACCGCTGCGAGAAGCTGCCGGTTCCGAATGTTGCGGCCTTCCAGACCGGCAAAGAGTTCGGCAACAACGGGCAGTGCAATCCGACCTACTTCACGGTTGGCAATCTCGTGCAGTACCTCCAGTTTTTGGAGAAGGAGGGCGTGTCGCGGGAGAATATCCTGAACAATTATGTCTTCTTCACTGCCGGATCGTGCGGGCCATGCCGCTTCGGAATGTACGAAGCAGAGTATCGTTTCGCGCTGAAGAATGCGGGGTTTGATGGTTTCCGCGTGCTGCTCTTCAAAGACAGCGACGGGATTAAGGCGGCGTCGGGTGAGCCGGGATTGAAGTTTACGATTGACTTCGGCCTCGGGATGCTGAATGCCATGCATCTCGGCGACGTGATCAACGATTTGATTTACCAGATCCGTCCTTTCGAAGTAAATAAGGGCGAGACTGATCGGGTGTTTCGGGAGATGGTGGATGGGCTTTGCGACGACCTGAGAAATCGCGATTCGTTTGAGATTGAGCAGCGGGCGCCGAATTGGCTCAAGCCGAAATTCAAGAGCAACAAGATTCTGAGAAATACCGCGAACGTTTTTGGCAAGATGCACGAGCATATGTGGGGCAAAGACTATCTCGACGCGCTGCACACCGCGCGCGACCGCATGGACCGCATCGAAGTCGATCGCACCAAGGTGAAGCCGGTGGTGAAGATTACGGGCGAGTTCTGGGCGCAGATCACCGAGGGCGACGGCAACTTCCACATGTTTGATTTTCTTGAGCGCGAAGGCGCTCAGGTAGTGGTCGAGCCGATCGCAACGTGGGTGGCTTACCTGATGTATCAGGCCAAGGCGCACGCGATTGCGAAGTGGCCGGTGAACCGTCCGCACCGGAACCCGGAGTGGTATGAAGTGAAGAAGAACCTGGCCAATTATTTCGGCTTGCATAAGAAGCTGTGGGGCATTGGCTTTGGTGAGGGGGCGTGGAAATACTTCTATCACCGGACCATCAAGAACATGGGCGGCATTACGCACCATCTGGTGCCGCAAACGGATTTGGCCGAAATGGCGCATCCTTTCTATAACCAGTTCGCGCGCGGCGGTGAAGGTCACCTCGAGGTGGGAAAGAACGTTTATTACACCGTGCATAAGCTTTGCCACATGGTGCTGGCGCTGAAGCCGTTCGGCTGCATGCCTTCTTCGCAGTCCGATGGAGTGCAATCGGCGGTGATCAATAAATTCAAAGACATGATCTTTCTGCCGATTGAAACTTCCGGAGAAGGCGAAGTGAACGCGCATAGCCGGGTGCAAATGGCGCTGGGCGAGGCCAAGGTGAAGGCGAAGACGGAGTTCGAGCAGTGCCTGAAATCGACCGGAAAGAGCCTGGAGGAGATCAGGGATTACATTGCCGAGCATCCCGAGTTGCGCAGGCCTTTCTACCACGTGCCGCATCGCGAAGGCGTGGCGGGAACGGCGGCGCAGTTCATTTTGCATGTGAGCGATCGCATGGATAAGACGACGCTGTGGCGGAAGCGCTCGCGCGTTCCGGGCATAGCATTGCCCAACGCCGCATAGAGGGGGGACGCCGCCATCTTGCTGGCAGTGTCTGCGAGATGGCGGCGCCCATATCCAGGGCGCTTCAAAACTTTTTGGTCATAATCGGAGAGACAATGCACGACCATCTCGACCAAGCGAAGAAGCCGCAGTTATTGACTATAGCTCCCGCGCCTCCACAAAAGCCGCACGACCATCACACTGAATTCATGGTGGGACTCGATGTGGGCTCGACCACGGTGAAAGCGACTGTGGTGGATGCGGCAACCGATAAGGTGCTTTGGCAGGACTACCAGCGCCACGAAACCAAGCAACCGGAGAAGACGCTGGAATTCCTGCGGCGGATCGAAGCTGAGGTCGGCATCAACCGGCATAACACGCGCATGTTCATGACAGGCTCGGGTGGCGGTGCGATCGCCGATCAGATCGGGGCGAAGTTTGTGCAGGAGGTCACTGCGGTTTCGCTGGCGGTGGAGAAGATGCATCCGGAAGTGTATTCGGTGATCGAGCTGGGCGGCCAGGATGCGAAGATCATCGTTTTTAAAGATGACGACGAAACCGGCCGCAAGAAGAAAATTCCGTCGATGAACGATAAGTGCGCGGGCGGAACGGGCGCGGTGATCGACAAGATCAACGCAAAATTGAAGATTCCTCCGCTGGAGCTCTGCGAGCAGAGGTATCAGGGGATCAAGCTGCATAAAGTTGCCGGCAAGTGCGGCGTGTTTGCCGAGACCGATATAAACAGCTTGCAGAAGGTGGGAACGCCGCCGGATGAGTTGATGGCGTCGTTGTTTGAAGCCATCGTTTTGCAAAATCTGAGTGTGCTCACGCGCGGCCATACGCTGCGGCCGCACGTGCTGCTGCTTGGCGGTCCTAACAGTTTTATTCGCGGGATGCGCGAGGCATGGCAGGCGAACATTCCGCGCATGTGGCAGGAGCGTAAGGTCACGATTCCCGACGGAGCGAAGCCGGAGGATCTGATTAAGGTCCCGCAAAACGCGCAGTATTTTGCCGCCATGGGCGCGATCGAATTCGGCAAGAGCGAAGAAGATTGCGTGGGTTGCTACCAGGGATACGAGAAGCTGGTGCATTACATCGAATACGGGCGCCAGGAAGAGAAGGCCAAGTCGGGCGCGAAGGGGTTGACCAGCAGCGATGGCGAGCTCGACGAGTTCAAGGTTTCTTATCGGAAGAAGAAGTTCACGCCGGCGGTCTTCCACACCAACCAGACGGTGGGCGGGTTCATCGGCATTGATGGCGGGTCGACTTCAACCAAGGCGGTGCTGCTCGACGAAAAGGGCGACATTCTTTGCAAGGCATACCAGCTTTCGAATGGGAATCCGATTCAGGACACGATTGAAATGTTCGAGAACCTGCGCGGCCAAGTGGAAGCGCAGAAGGCGAAGCTGGAGGTTCTGGGGGTCGCGACCACTGGCTACGCGAAGGATATTCTGAAAGACGTTCTGCATGCGGATGTGGCGCTGGTTGAGACGGTGGCTCACACGGAATCGGCGTTGAAGTTTTATGAAGATCCGCACGTCATTGTCGATGTGGGCGGGCAGGACATCAAGATCATCATCCTGCATAACGGGCGCGTGAAGGATTTCAAGCTCAACACGCAATGCTCGGCGGGCAATGGGTATTTTCTGCAATCGACCGCAGAGGGGTTTGGGTTGAGCGTGGAGCAATATGCCGATCTGGCTTTTTCGGCGACCTCGATGCCGATTTTCGGCTATGGCTGTGCCGTGTTCATGCAGTCGGATATTGTGAACTTCCAGCGGCAAGGATGGCGGGCGGAGGAGATTCTCGCCGGGCTGGCGACCGTGTTGCCGAAGAATGTGTTTCTTTATGTGGCCAGCATTCCGAATCTCGCCGCGCTGGGCACGCGCTTCGTTCTGCAAGGTGGAACGCAGAACAATATGGCGGTGGTGAAGGCGGAAGTGGACTTCATCAATAACAGCTTCCGCGCGTCGGGCAAGAAGCCGGAGATTATTGTGCACGAGTTCTGCGGCGAATCCGGAGCGATTGGAGCTGCGGTTGAGTCGTTGCGTTTGTGGCGCAATGGATTGCAGACGTCGTTCGTGGGTCTGGAAGCGGTGCGCAAGATCGAATACCGCACCACGCGCAACGAGAGTACGCGCTGCAATTTCTGCAAGAATAATTGCCTGCGCACTTTCATCGACATTCGCACCGCGCCGAAAGACGATCTGGCTTTCGTGCCGATTCAGAAAGTCACCAAGGTTCCGCTGATGCATGGCGAGCAGCGCCTCATTATCGCGACCTGCGAAAAAGGTTTGGTCGAAGATGTCAACGATATGAAGGACATCAAGGCGGGGATCGACGAGATCAAGGACAAGTATCCCAACTTCGTTGACTTTGCCGCGCATGAAGTTTTCCGGCCGGTGAATGCGAAGAATGTGGCCGACCCGATTCCGGTGACGAAGTTCTGGAACAAGGCGGGGAAAGAGCGCATTCCGCTGATGGAGAGTCGCAAGAAGCTGCGCGTGGGGATTCCGCGGGTGCTTAACATTTACACTTACGCGCCGCTGTTCAACGGATATCTTGAAAGCCTGGGTGTGCAGCCGGAGAACATTATTTATTCCGACTACACGAGTTCCGATCTGTATCGAGCGGGGGCGAGCCGGGGGGCGATCGATCCCTGCTTCCCGGCAAAGATTGGTATTTCGCACGTGTACAACCTGATCCAGGAGAAGCACCGGAAGAAGCCGCTGAATGTGATTTTCTTTCCCATGTACGATGTGCTGACTTCGCCGCTAGTGAAGATCGTGGGCGCGAACGCGTGCCCGACGGTTACGGCGACGCCGGAGACGGTGAAGGCTGCATTCACGAAAGAGAACGACGTATTTGCCGAGCACAATGTTAAATACCTGGATCCGGTGCTGAACTTTGCCGATCGCAAACTATTCGCGCACCAGATGCTGCAGGCTTGGCAGCCCATCATGGGTTTGTCGCAGGAAGAGAATGACCGCGCGGTCGAAGTCGGCTACAAGGCGCTGGAGGATTATGAGGCGAGCATTCGCAGGCGCGCGCGGGAGGTGCTGGATCAACTGGAACGCGAAGATCGCATCGGCATCGTGATGCTGGGGCGGCCGTATCATCACGATCCCGGCTTGAATCACGAAATCATGGAGGAGTTTCAGAAGCTGGGCTATCCTATTTTCTCGCAGAATACCTTGCCGCTCGATGAGGACATGCTGGAGCGGTTGTTCGGCGAAGAAGTTCGGGCCGGAATTATCACTCACCCGCTCGATATTACGGACGCGTGGAAGAACTCTTACTCTTGCAGCACGAACCACAAGGTCTGGGCGGCGAAGTTTACGGCGCGCCATCCGAACCTGGTGGCGCTCGAAATTTCGAGCTTCAAATGTGGACACGACGCTCCGATCTACGGCGTGATCGAAGGCATTATCGAGCAGTCGGGAACGCCGTATTTCTGCTTCAAAGATCTGGATGAAAACAAGCCGACGGGCTCGATCAGGATTCGCGTGGAGACCATCGATTACTTCCTGCGGCGCTATCGCGAGGAAGTGATCAAGAAGCGCAAAGCGAACGACGAGATCGAAGCGCAGTTGGCGGCGCTGGAAGAACAGCTTCGCGGACAGTTTGAAGAGACGCAATCGATGGCCGCCGACTGAGAGTGGCCAGCGCCTGAAGGCGCTGTTGAAAGCGGCGCTTGCGGTATGCCTGAAGGCATACCCTGATACGCGTCCGCAAAGCCCGCATACCCTGATGCGAGTCGAGCGCTTTTTTAGGCGGGACGCGGCGATTCGATGTGGAATCTCTTCGCGGAGGCGATCGTCAGAACAATAAAGGCTGCCATCACCACAAGCTGCGCAACCAGGAATGGCGGCTCTTTGCCGGTCGGGGCCAGGGCTTTGAGCGCCGGCACCTTCATGAAAAGCTGCGCCACCAGAACGAAGACGTTGAGCCAGAGCGCCATCGCGGCTCCGACAACGTAGATCCAACGCCACGATCCGGAAAGATGAAAGACGTAGCGCGCCGGAATCGCGACTGCCAACACCACAAGCGAAATGATGCCGAGGATATGGGAGGGCAGGAGGTGATCGAATGGAAAACCAAAGCCGCTTACGCTGGTCAAGACGGTGGTGATCAGAAAGAGCGCAGTTATGCCGTTCAACCGCTTTCGGGTGAGGAAGCCGAAGATGACAATTAGCCCTGAGCCGATTCCGATCAGGCTGATCAATACGTGCAACAAAGTGTAGGTGGCGAGCGACATGCCGAAAATCATGATGTACCCCTTTCGGGAACGTGATGTTTCTTCTTTGCTGCTATACATCGTTCGTTAGCGGGTCGGTTTGAAAAACACGATCCCGCAGCGGCTAAACAGATTGCTGAAAAACTCGGAAGCGCCAACGCAGCGCCTGAAGGCGCCACTGAAAACGCTGCATCTGCGGTATGCCTGAAGGTATACCCTGATACGAATCGTAAGTTTTTCAGCAAACTGTAAAGCCGCGACTAACTTTGAGGCATTTGCGGCGCGGCTGAAGCCGCGCCCTTTCAAAACGAATTCAAGCTGACCCATCACCAATCGTTCCCTGACGAAGCTATGCGGCGGCTTGCTTGCGCTGCTGGATAAAGGCCAGCAGGTCGGCGTTGATCTGGTCGGCGTTGGTGGTGGGCATGCCGTGCGGAAAGCCGGGATAGGTCTTCAGCACTGAACCCTTCACGAGCTTGGCGGACAGCGGGCCGGCAGCGACGATGGGCACAATCTGATCGTCTTCGCCGTGCATGACAAGAGTTGGAACGTCGAACTTCTTGAGATCTTCTGTGAAATCCGTCTCGGAGAAAGCCTTGATGCAATCGTAGCCCGCTTTTACGCCTCCCAACATGCCCTGCAACCACCAGTGCTCGCGGATGCCTTCGGAAATCTTTGCGCCGGGCCGGTTGTAGCCATAGAACGGGAGGGTGATGTCCCTGTAAAACTGCGCACGATTTGCCAAATAGGCGGTGCGGAGGCCGTCGAAAACCGAAATGGGTGCGCCGGTGGGATTCTTGTCCGTCTTCACCATGAGCGGAGGCACGGCGCTGATGAGCACGGCCATGCCGACGCGCTTGGAGCCGTGCCGGCCGATATAGCGCGCGACTTCGCCGCCGCCGGTGGAGTGGCCCACATGAATAGCGTTCTTCAGGTCGAGCTTTTCGGTCAGGGCTGCGAGATCGTCGGCGTAGGTGTCCATGTCGTTACCATCCCAGGTTTGGGTGGAACGGCCATGGCCGCGCCGGTCCGCCGCGATGACGCGAAAGCCGCGCTCGCCGAAGTACATCATCTGTCCGTCCCAGTCGTCCGCGGTGAGCGGCCAGCCGTGGCTGAATACGATGGGCTGGGCATCCTTCGTACCCCAGTCTTTGTAGAAGATTGTCGTGCCGTCTTTGGTTGTGATTGTCGCCATAAAATGCTCTCCTTGTGTGCTCCAATTTTGTCATACGTCGTCAAGATTCTGAAGTCGCTTAGGGTGCCGCCGCCGGGCGACAGACGAGCTTCCATCGCTCGCTTACTTGCTCCTCCTGGGTCGACATAAGACGACGATCGATCGCGGAGCGAGCCGGTATTTCGTTTGCTCAAGCAGAACTCCTTCGCTCGAATAATCGTTTGGACTCGGTAATGCGGTGTCCACAATGCGTTTCCACTCCTGCGCCGTTCCCTCCTGAATGTTGAACTCCACCTCTTCCCAGTAAGCGTTGATCATGGCGTAGATATCGTCATCGCCTTGAGAGGCGCCGTGCAGGCAGAACGCGAGGCTACGGGAGTCAAAGGAGACATCGACAGCCAGACCCGCGCCGTACCAGGAGATATCCTCGCGCCAGAAGCGGCTGCGGCCGAGAGCGGGATGATTTTTCCGGAAGGCGATCATGCCTTTGAAGAAACGGAAGATATCGGCATTCGTGCGCAACTGGCTCCAGTCCAGCCATCCCGTTTCGTTATCCTGGTTGTAAGGATTGTTGTTGCCAAACTGCGTGTTCAGGAATTCGTCGCCGGCGCGAAACATGGGAGTCCCGTTCGAGAGAAAGAGCAAGCAGCAGAAGTTCTTCACCTGCTTGCGACGCAGAGCGCGCACGGCCTCGGGAGCGCCTTCGTCCCCCTCGTGGCCGCAGTTCCAACTGTAGTTGTTGTCTGTGCCATCCTGGTTGTTATTGCCATTGGCCCAGTTGCGCTTGTGGTCGTAAGCGACCAGATCGTAGAGGGTGAAGCCGTCGTGGGAGGTTACGAAGTTCACGCTCTGATAGGCGTGGTAGGCGTCGGCGCGGCTGTCGGGAAACAGATCGTCGCTGCCATAGAGGCGACGCATCAGATCGGGGACCATCCCCGGATCGCTCTTCACGAAACGGCGAATGTCGTCGCGAAACTTTCCATTCCACTGCAGCCAGGTCATGCCGGGGAATCCGCGGCCGAGTTGATCGGCGCCGGTGTCCCAGGGTTCTGCGATTAAGCACAAGCGGCTCAACTCCGGATCGGCGGAAATTTGACTGAAGATGGGAGCTTCGCCCCAGTTGAGCGATCCATCGGCATTGCGGCTGAAGACCGACGCGAGATCAAAGCGGAATCCGTCGATATGCATCTCCCGTTTCCAGTAACGCAAGCTGTCGGTCACCATCTGGCGCACGTGGGCCTCACCGAAATTCAACGTGTTGCCGGTGCCCGAGTAATTGGCGAAAGGGTTCGCGGGATCGGATGACAGCATGTAGTAGCTAGTACTGTCGATGCCCTTGAAGCTGTAGGTCGGTCCCCGGTGGTCGCCTTCGCAGGTATGGTTGTAAACGACGTCGAGTACGATGCCGATTCCGGCGTCGTGAAATGCCTTCACCATGTTTCTGAATTCAATATGCTGCTCATCTCCATCGGGGTTGCTGGCGTACTGCGCATGCGGCGCGAAAAAGTTGAGGGGCATGTAACCCCAGTAGTCACTCTCTTGCGGATCCCGTTGAAAAACCGGCATCAGCTCGACCACGGTTATACCCAGCTCTTTCAGGTATGGAATTTTTTCCACCAGGCCGGCGTAGGTTCCGGCGCGTGATGGATCTACGCCGGAGTTCGCGTTCCTGGTGAAGCCTCGAACGTGAAGTTCGTAGACGATGGCATCGGACTCGTGATGGGGTGAGCGGTCGTCCGCCCAGTCAAATTTTGGATGATGAGCCATCAGCACGGCGAGAGGCGCATGGCCGGCATTGGTTCCCTCCCGCATGGCCAAACTGCGATCAAAACCCGGGGGAAAGAAAATGCATCTCGCGTAGGGATCGAGGAGAATTTTCTGCGGGTCAAAGGTATGGAGTTGAGGAACGGTCTCTCCCGACACAGAATATGCGTAATAGCGAGCTTCGCCGATCTTTGCGGCGGGAACGCGGCAATGCCAAATCCGTCCTGACTTGTTATGGAGAAAATCGAAGACGAACGTCAGGAGTGGATTCACCAAATCGGTGGCCGAATAGAGTAGGAGAGTGACGCTCTCTGCATGCTCGGAGTGAAGAGCGAAGTTGAACGCCTGCTGCTCCTCAATCCACGTGACACCGAGCGGCAAGGGGCTTCCTTCAAGTTGATCCCATGTCGGCCGTTTCGGTGGCGTAGCGGCAGGGCGCGCAGCGCCGGCTGGACGGTTCATGGTAGCGAGCACGTCGGGGGATGGAGTCTTCACTTCGCCTCTTTAAGCATTATTTGCGCTCGCCGATCTCGGCAATTCTCGTTTCAAGAATTTCCTGACGCCGCATGATCGGCGAAAATCACGGCGCGATTCTGTTGGACGCGTCCCGCAGGAATGGACGCATCGCCTTCGCGAAGTCGAGCCAGCATGGCAACTTTCTCTTTGCCCGTCACCAGCCAAAGGATGCGCCGGGCACGATTGATGACTGGATAAGTCAACGTCATCCGCCGCCTTCCCTGGTAGATGCCCGTCACAGCCACATCGGCGTTCGTGACTTTTAGCACCGGATCGGAAGGAACGAGAGAAGCGGTGTGGCCATCGGGTCCAAGGCCGAGGTGCACCAAGTCCAGCGTTGGCGGCGAGCCGGCGAGGCTGACGAGCGTCGAGGCATATTCAACGGCCGCGGCGTCCAGGCCGGTCGATTCAACGGGCATGGCATGGATGTTCTCAGGGGGAATCGGCGAATGATCGAGCAGGCTTTCGCGAAGATGCGTGAGATTTCTATCCGGGTCGCCTGCCGGCGCCACGCGCTCATCCACTTGCACGACGTGTATGCGCTGCCAGGAAACATCTTCGCTAGCGAGTGCACGGAGCATGATCCACGGAGTACGACCGCCGCTGACGGCCATTACAAACTGGGCGCGTGCAGCAATGGCGGCGCGTGCTTCAGTGGCAATGAACCTCGCCGCCGCTTCGGCGGTGGATTCGTCATCGGCAAATACTTCAAGGTTCATCGCGGCTTCTCTTTCAGCAGTTTGCCAGGGCCGTAAAACTCGGAAAATTTATTTATACGCCAAGTCGCCGGTTGCACCGAAAAGACCGGCACGTCGGAATGCGGGTTGTCCACGAGCTTCTCGTCAAAGCTACTTCGATTTGTCGTCGGATTTTTCCAGGTGTCCGCCGAACTCGTATCGCATCGCAGACAAAATCTTGTTCGCGAAGTCGGCTTCGCCGCGCGAGCTGAAGCGCTCGTAAAGCGCACAGGTGAGCACCGGCGCGGGCACGGCTTCGTCGATTGCAGCTTTGATGGTCCAGCGCCCTTCTCCGGAATCAGAGACGCGGCCGGCGAACTTGGAAAGATTTGGATCTTGCAAAAGAGCGTGGGCGGTCAGGTCGAGCAACCAGGAGGCGATCACGCTTCCGCGACGCCAAACCTCCGCGATGTCACGCAGGTTGAGGTCGTACTGATAGTGTTCCGGATCGCGCAAGGGCGTGGTTTCGGCGTCGGCCGCGCTGTGGGCCTGCTTGCCGATGTTGGCGTTGCGCAGGACCGCGAGGCCTTCGGCGTAGGCCGCCATAATTCCATACTCCATTCCATTGTGAACCATCTTGACGAAGTGCCCGGCGCCATTGGGCCCGCAGTGCAGGTAGCCCTGTTCGGCGGTTCCATTGATTTTATCGCGGCCCGCGGTGCGCGGAATGTCGCCGATGCCCGGGGCGAGCGCAGAGAAAATTGGGTCGAGACGTTTTACGATTTCGGGCTCGCCGCCAATCATCATGCAGTAACCTCGATCGAGTCCCCAGACTCCTCCGCTGGTGCCGACGTCGACATAATGGATTTTCGGGGCCAGTTCTTTTGCGCGCCGGATATCGTCGATGTAATAAGAGTTGCCGCCGTCGATCAGGATGTCCCCTGCTTCGAGGTTGGGTAGCAGATCAGCGATAGTGCCGTCGACAACGCCTGCCGGAACCATCAGCCAGATGGCGCGCGGCTTTTCGAGTTTCTTCACGAACTCTGCGAGCGACGCGCTGCCGGTTGCCTTTTCCTTGACCAGATCGTTTACCGCTTGTGGCGACCTGTCGAAAACCACGCAACTGTGCCCTTTATTGATGAGACGCCGCACCATGTTGGCTCCCATTCTTCCCAGACCGATCATGCCGAGTTGCATTGCTATCTCCTTAGTGAAATCTTGGTTACGCCGTCTCTTTGGTTTTCCTGTAATACGCGATCAAGTTGTTGGTGGAGCTGTCGTGCGCAAGTTGGGGCTCGTCCTTGCTCTCAAGTTCAGGAATGATGCGCTGCGCCAACACCTTACCCAACTCGACACCCCACTGATCGAAAGAATCGATGTTCCAGATTGTGCCTTGAGTAAAGACGGCGTGTTCGTATAGCGCCACCAGCTTGCCCAAAGTTCCCGGTGTCAGTTGATCTGCGAAGATCGTATTCGACGGACGATTGCCCTCGAAGACACGATGAGGAACCAGCCACTTCGGCGTGCCTTCGGCCTTAACCTGCTCGGGAGTTTTGCCGAAAGCGAGCGCCTCGGTCTGCGCGCAGACGTTGGCAATCAGCATGTCATGATGCCGTCCTACGCGATTGAGCGGCTTCGAGAAAGCGATGAAGTCGCAGGGAATGAGCCGGGTGCCTTGATGAATCAACTGGTAGAACGAGTGTTGACCGTTGGTTCCGGGTTCACCCCAGTAAATTGGACTGGTGTCGTGGGCCACTTTTTTGCCCGCGAGTGTGACATGCTTGCCGTTGCTTTCCATCGTAAGTTGCTGGAGGTACGCCGGGAAGCGCTTCAGGTATTGTTCGTAGGGCAACACGGCCACGGTTTGCGCGCCAAAGAAATCGTTATACCAGATGGAGAGAAGGCCCATAAGCACGGGCAGATTGCGCTCGAAGGGAGTGGTGCGGAAGTGCTCGTCCATCTGATGAAAGCCATTCAACATGGCGCGGAAATTTTCCGGGCCAACCGCGACCATGGTGGAGAGGCCGATGGCAGAATCCATGGAATAGCGGCCGCCGACCCAATCCCAGAACTCGAACATGTTGGCGGTGTCGATGCCGAATTTCGCGACCTCAGCCGCATTGGTCGACACGGCGACAAAATGCTTCGCAATTGACTTTTCGTTACCCCCGAGACCGGCGAGGGCCCAGGCGCGGGCAGTTTGCGCATTCGTCATCGTTTCCAGGGTGGTGAATGTTTTGGAGGAGATGATGAATAGCGTCTCCGAGGGATCGAGGTCGCGGACGGCCTCGGCGAAATCTGTGCCGTCGACGTTCGACACGAAGCGAAACGTCATCGCTCGGTCGGAGTAGAACTTCAGGGCTTCATAGGCCATTACCGGGCCGAGATCGGAGCCACCGATGCCGACGTTGATCACGTTACGAATGCGCTTGCCGGTGTGGCCTTTCCACTCGCCGCTGCGGATTCGGTTGGAGAAATCCGCCATGCGGTCGAGGACGGCATGCACCTTGGGCACGACATTTTCGCCATCGACTATGATGGATGCGTCGCGGGGTGCACGCAGGGCGACGTGCAAGACCGCGCGTTTTTCCGTGAGGTTGATTTTCTCACCGGAGAACATCGCGTCGATTCGCGCACGCAGGCCGGATTCCTCAGCGAGCCGGATCAACAGATCCAGGGTTTCGCTGGTGATGCGATTCTTCGAGTAGTCGAGGAAAAGGCCGACCGCCTCGGCGGTCAGGCGCGTACCGCGCTGGGAGTCTTCTGCAAAAAACTGCCGCAGGTGCAGGTCCTTGACCTTCTTATAGTGAGCCTGCAAATCTTTCCATGCCTGGGGTTTGATTTTGGGGAGCTTCGTGATCGTTTCAACGCTGGCTGCCATATCCGTTATCCTCTCTCGATCGCTTGTGGGAAGACCCACTTATTTGAGTCTCGCGAATCGACGAAGGTTCCATCTTTCGCATTTTAAGTTTCAGCATATGTTTCGCTTTTCGTTTCAATCCCCTGAGCACCTTGTTCTCAATACGGGGCGACGAAACCGGCAACCTGAGGCAACGAGCTGAGCAACTTGCTGGCGCCGTTCCACAGGATCTGCACGCCGATGCACACCAACAGGAACGATGAGAGCCTTAGTATTACGTTCATCCCGGTCGGGCCCATGACGCCCGCCAACCGGTCGGAAAAGCCGTAGCAGAGGTAGATGGTCACCGCGATAAATGCAGAACCGATTGCCGCCGCGAGAAGCGCGAGCAAATTCGCCCCCAGGTGGTGTGTGTCGTTTGCCCCCAGGGTAATCGCAACCGAGATTGAGCCGGGGCCCACGGTCAGCGGCAGAGTCAGCGGGTAAAAGGCGCTGCTGAGAGCGTCGGCACAGTCGACGGTTCGGCGGACTGCGCCCCGATCATCTCCATCTTTCTGGTTCAGCATGGCCCAGCCCGTGGAAATTACGATCAGCCCGCCGCCTACCTGCACGACCGGGAGAGAGATGCCGAAGAATGAGAGCACGTGCGATCCGATGGCAAAGGAGCCGATCAGCAGAATAAAACTGTTGACGGCGATGCGGCGGGAAAGAACTTTCCGCGTCTCGGTGGCGTAATCTCTGGTGAGCGAAAGAAAAATGGGACTGCCGCCGATCGGATCCACGATCGGAAACAGCGCGCTTACGACCAGAAGAATGCTTTTGGCAGCTTGAATCATCGGGGCCTTGCGGTTACTTTCTAGACTTTTAAGCTTATCGCGTTTTCAGGGTGTGGTTGCATTCCAACGGGTGCCGCACGAATTACCGAGCGTTTTGAATTCTCTGTCAGATCTCGCAGCCATTGAAAAGCTTGCGGCGACAGCATGTCTTCGCGGGCGCGCCAACGCCAGTTGCCGTCGGGACGCCCAGGGACGTTCATACGAGCTTCGCCGTCCAGGTTGAGCAGATCCTGCAATGGAGCAATCGCGAGCGCAGCCATCGACGACCAGGCAAGGCGCACCAGTTCCGGAGCAGCGTCAGCGTTATCGCCGAGGGTTCGATTCAGATAACTCCACAGGTTGCGACGCTGGTCCTCTGGCAATTCTTCATACCACTCGCGAGTCGTGGCGTTGTCATGGGTGCCAGTGTAAACGACGGTGTTGGGCACAAAGTTGCGCGGAAGGTAAGGATTATCGGCGTGTCCGTCGAAGGCGAATTGCAGGACGCGAGTCCCTGGCACTTGAAATTGGTCGCGCAACACAGAAACATCGGGTGTAATTACGCCCAAGTCTTCTGCGATGAACGGCAGACGGCCGAGTTCTTTTTGCACCGCTTGAAAAAAGCTTGCGCCCGGACCCGGCACCCATTGCCCGGATCGAGCGGTTCGTGCGCCGGCTTGAACGTACCACGCCGCGGCGAAGCCGCGAAAGTGATCGAGGCGAATTACGTCGACGTGATTCAGCAGAGCGTGCAGGCGTTCGATGCACCAGCGATAACCGGTGGAGCGAAGAGCGTCCCAGTTGTAAACGGGATTGCCCCACAACTGTCCCTGAGCGCTGAAGTAGTCGGGAGGAACTCCGGCGACAAAGCGCGGCCGACGCTGTTCGTCGAGCAGGAAGAATTCCGGGTTCGCCCAAACATCGCTCGAATCCGGAGAAACAAAAAATGGGAGGTCGCCGATCAGGCCCACCCCTTTGGCATGAGCGTGCGCTTTCAGTTGATCGGCCTGGCGGAAGAGCAGGAATTGCGCAAAGCGAACTTGATCGATGTGAGTTGCCAATTCCCGGCGCGCATCGGCGAGCGCCTCGGGCTTGCGCTGAACTAAGTCCGCCGGCCAATCGAGATAATAAGCGTCGTTATACTTTGCTTTGAGGGCTGCGAATAAAGCGTAGTCATCGAGCCAAGCGGCCTGGCGGGTGCAAAACTCGTCGTAAGCAGACCCGAAGTTAGTGTCTTGGTGCTTGCCGGCTTTGAAGTTTACCCACGCTTTTTCGAGTAGTCGCTGTTTGAACGGAATCACGGAATCATAGTCGACGAAGTCGGCAGGAAAGTCTGATTGCGAATCGCCCGCCTGCAGCAACCCGTCTGAAATAAGGGAGTCAGGACTGATGAGCAGCGCGTTGCCGGCGAACGACGATAGCGCCTGGTAGGGCGAGTTTCCGTAACCCGTAGGGCCAAGCGGGAGCGACTGCCACCAACCTTGACCCGCGTCGTGCAGGCGATCGATCCACGAGAAAGCAGACGACCCTAGATCGCCGATGCCGTACGGCGAAGGCAGAGACGTAACGTGCAGCAGCAAGCCGGAAGCGCGATATCCCAGGGGAAACGGCGGAACAGGCGAGAACCCCTGCCCCCATGCGCCCTGCTGCTCGCTCACTGCCGCGCTCCGTCCGGAGAGTTTGCGGAGGAACCCAGCGCGTTGTTCACGATCTTCTGAGCCTCGTTCAAAATCGCGTTCAGATGCGCCTGGCTCTTGAAACTCTCAGCGTATATCTTGTAGATATTCTCGGTGCCGGAGGGCCGGGCGGCAAACCAGCCGCTCTCGGTCACAACCTTCAAGCCGCCGATGGGGGCATTGTTGCCGGGAGCCTTGGTCAGCTTGGCGGTGATTGGCTCGCCCGCAAGATCTGATTCTTTTACTGCTTCGGGGGAGAGTTTCTGCAATTTGGCTTTCTGCTCGGGCGTGGCGGGCGCGTCGATGCGGGTGTAGTAGGGGCAGCCGAACTCCGCCGTCAGCTCGCGATAATGCTCTCCGGGATTTTTGCCGGTGCGGGCGGTAATCTCCGCCGCCAGCAGATCCATGATGGGGCCGTCTTTGTCGGTGGTCCAAACCGTACCGTCGAGACGAAGGAAACTCGCACCGGCACTCTCTTCCCCGCCAAAGCAGTAGGAGCCATCGATCAGGCCGGGCACAAACCATTTGAAACCTACCGGCACTTCGCGAAGCTCCCGTCCCAACTTTTTGACGACTCTATCAATCATGCTGCTGCTGACGAGCGTCTTTCCAACTGCGACTTCCTTGCGCCATTGAGGACGATGCGTGAGCAAATATCGAATGGCAACGGCGAGGTAGTGGTTGGGATTCATCAACCCCGCAACCGGAGTTACGATGCCGTGCCGGTCGGCGTCGGTATCGTTGGCGAAAGCGACATGGTATTGATCTTTCAGGCCGACCAGCCTGGCCATGGCATAGGGGCTGGAACAGTCCATGCGAATTTTGCCGTCGTGATCGACCGTCATAAAAGAAAACGTCGGATCGATGATGGGATTGACGATGACGATGTCGAGCCCGTAGGTGGAGTTGATTGGCTCCCAGTAGGGCAGCGACGCCCCGCCAAGCGGGTCGACGCCGAGTTTGAGGCGGGCGCCGCGAATCGCATCCATGTCGACGACGTTCTTGAGATCGCGAACATAGGGCAGGATAAAGTCTTCCTGGTGCGTGGTCGCGGCCTGCATGGCTTTGGCGATCGAAATCCGCTTCACGCCGGCGTTCCCTGCCCGTAACAGATCGTTGGCGCGATTCTCGACCCAGCGCGTCACGTCGGTATCGGCGGGGCCGCCGTTGGGCGGGTTGTATTTGAAGCCTCCATCTTCGGGCGGGTTGTGCGATGGCGTAACGACGATGCCATCAGAGAGATGGTCTTTCCGGCCACGGTTGTAAACCAAGATGGCGCGGGAGACGACGGGAGTGGGAGTCACGCCGTCGTTTTCCTGGATGATCGTCTCAACATTGTTTGCGGCCAGAACTTCGAGCGCGGTGCTCTGCGCGGGACCGGAAACGGCGTGCGTGTCCTTGCCCATGTAAAGGGGGCCGTCGATTCCCTGCCCGCGGCGGTAATCACAAATCGCCTGTGTAATCGCGAGGATGTGCGCTTCGTTAAAGGTGCCATGCAGCGGCGAGCCGCGGTGTCCGCTGGTGCCGAAGCTGACTAGCTGCGTAGGATCATGCAGGTCGGGACGACCGTCGAAATAATCTTTCTCCAGTTGAGCAACGTCAATCAGCAATTCCTTCGGTGCGGGCTTGCCGGCGAGTGGAGAGATGGTCATTGCGCCGGTGTCACTCGCGGTCGACTGAGTTTCTAAAGTACCGGGCATGGTTCCACCTTCCAGATGCCGGAATTGTATTCCGCGATGGTGCGGTCGCTCGAAAACTTGCCGGAGCTGGCGACGTTCAGGATTGCCTTCTCCGCCCACAAGCCGGGATCGGCATAGAGCGTGCCAAGACGATCCTGCGCCTGGCAGTAGGAGGTCAAATCCGCAAGGTTCATGTAGTGATCGCCCTGAGTGAGAAGCGTATCGTGCAGGGGAGCAAAGATTCCAGGCTCGTTGCGGCTGAAGTGATCAGAGAAAATGAGATCGAGCGCGGCCCGGGTTTCAGGCTCATGGTCATAGTGCCACTGCGGGTTGTACCAGGGTCGGCTGTTCTCGACTTGCTCGACGGTGAGGCCGAACAGGAACATATTCTCTTCGCCGGCTTCCTCAGCCATTTCGATGGTCGCGCCGTCGCGCGTGCCCACGGTTAAGGCTCCGTTCATCATGAACTTCATGTTACTCGTTCCGCTGGCCTCGTAGCCGGCAGTCGAAATCTGGTTGGAGACGTCGCTGGCTGGAATCAAACGCTCGGCCAGTGAAACATTGTACTCGGGGAGAAAGACGACGTTAAGCCGGCCGCGCGCAGCGGGGTCGGCATCAATCGTAGCGGCCAGGTTGTTAATGAATTTTATGATCAGCTTGGCCAACTTGTAAGCCGGCGCCGCCTTACCGGCGAAGAAGAATGTGCGCGGGACCATGTCCATGGCGGGATTTTTCCGCAGCCGGTTATAAACCACGACGATGCGCAGAGCGTTCAGCAGTTGCCTTTTGTATTCGTGGATGCGCTTGATCTGGCAATCGAAGATGGTGTTGGGATCTACAATCTTCCCCGAAGTCGACTTCAGCCAATTGGCAAATTGGGTTTTCGCCTCGCGTTTGGACTTGAGAAAAATTCCGCGAAAACTGTGATCCGTGGCATAGGGCTTGAGTTTGTTGAGCTGGCTCAGGTCGGTAATCCAACGATCGCCGATGACTTCGGTCATAATGTTGGCCAACGTAGGATTGGCTTCAAGGAGCCAGCGTCGCGGGGTGACGCCGTTGGTCTTGTTGCTGAAGCGCTCGGGGAACATTTCGGCGAGGTCCTTCACTGTCGTTGTCCGCAAGAGTTTGGTATGGATGGCAGCCACTCCGTTGGTGCTGTGCGTGCCGACGATTGCGAGGTTGGCCATGCGGATCTTGCGTTGACTGCCTTCTTCCACCAGGCTTACGCGCTGCACTCGCCCTTCGTCGCCCGGAAAGCGGAGTCGAACTTCATCGAGCAACCGCCGGTTGATTTCGTAAATGATCTGAAGATGCCGGGGAAGAAGCACCTCAAACCACGCAACGGGCCATTTTTCGAGAGCTTCCGGCAGCAGGGTGTGATTGGTGTACGCCAGGGTTTTCTTCGTGAGATCCCAAGCCTGGTCCCATCCCATGTGCACATCGTCCAGCAAAATTCGCATCAGTTCGGCGACCGACATGGAAGGATGCGTGTCATTGAGTTGAATCGCGACCTTTTCGGGCAACTTCTCCCAATCGGTGTTGTGGCGCTGGAAGCGGCGGATCAGGTCGGCCATGGAACATGCGACCAGAAAATATTCCTGCATGAAGCGCAGTCCCTGGCCCTGCGTTGTAGAGTCGTCCGGATAAAGCACGCGAGTAAGCGACTCGGCTTCGAGGGTTTCGCCCAGCGCGCCCACGAAATCGCCGGCGTCAAACTTCTCGAGATCGAAATATTCCGGCGCCGCCGCGGCCCACAGGCGGAGTGTGTTGATCGTCTTGCCGCCATAGCCAACCACGGGACGATCGAACGGAATGCCGATCAGGCTCGATGGGCGGTCGGGAACGACGTGGAGATTGCCGGCTCGTAACTGGAATGAAACGTTCAGCTTGATTTCGACTTGTTCGTGAGGCCGCGCAATTTCCCATGGATCGCTGTCGCGCAGCCAATTGTCGGGATTTTCCTTCTGCCAGCCGTTGACGATGGTTTGCCTGAACATGCCGTATTCATAGCGCAGGCCATAGCCAGTTGCGGGGAGCTGCATGGTGGCCATCGAGTCGAGAAAGCACGCGGCAAGGCGGCCCAGACCGCCGTTGCCGAGTCCGGCATCGGGTTCCTGCTCGAGTAACTCGAGCCAGTCGATGCCTTTTTCTCGAACCACGAGTTGCGCCATGGGATCGAGAAGAAGATTGGAAACGTTGTTGGCCAGCGACCGACCGATGAGAAACTCCATGGAAAGGTAGTAAATGCGCTTGGCATTGTTTTGTTCGTACGTTGTTTTTGTTTGCACCCAGCGCTGCGCGAGGATGTCGCGGACGGAATGCGAGAAAGCCTCGAAGCGTTCCCTGGCGCTGGCCACCTTTGGGTCGATCGCGCGGTCAAAAATCAAATGGCGTTCGTAGAGGGCGCCGTCGGTCCCGGCAAACGGAATCGAGCTACTCCCATATTGTTGGAGAAGGTCTGGAACTTTAGCTGGGCTCGTGGTCATGGGAGCGACTGTTACGGAATTGGGCCGCGCGACACTTTTTGTGCTCATTGGATGATCCTCAGTCCGGCTCGGTAGATGGAAACTCTTATCTGAAATCGGCTCCTGATACATTTTCGTTAGCGTCTAACTACGGTAGCCAACGTCATTGACGCTGTTTTCGGCCGTTTGGTTTTGGATGACGCAAACCCCTTGCGGGTTACGGTTTTCGTTAGTCTGCCCGCGAAGCATGCTCTGGAACGAATTCAGGATGGCAGTTTTGGCGGGTGCGCTGCGTGTGAGGGGTCGATCAGCCTGAAACGGCTGCAGGCTCTTCCCTGGGCTGACTGCATTCAATACCAGGAGCAATTTGAGCTTGGCATAGCCAGTTGAGAATCTGGCTTCGTTGCGGCAGAGACTCTGGTAGTGGCTGAAGTTGAACTTACTTTTTCTTGAGATTGGCAAACCAATTGCCTTGACAGGCATGATACAACGGAAAAAGAATGCTTGTTATGACGCAAGACGATATAGACGCACAAGTCGGAAAGACTGACCGCCAGTTGAGAGAAGCCGATAAGCGGCTGGCCGCATTGCAGGCGAAGGCGAGACATCTCGGAAGCGTAACAGAGAGACTCTCGACGGCCTTGCGCCATCCTGACAGCATCGTATTCGAGCACCAGGAGTTCGATCAATCCTTGATAACACTCGGAAAGACAAATTATTTCACGGACAAGGACTTCGCGGGATTGGACGCTGGCACGCTACGAGAACTCGGGGATTCGATTCGGCACGAAATTAAGCAAATACAAGAATTAGGGAAAGAACTTCGCAGACTCAGGGGCGAAGTCGCCTAAAGGCCGTGAGGCTCTCCTAAATGTTTGAGGGACTGTTTCAGCCGATACACTTGATTTTCATTGTGATCGTAGTGGCTGGGCTATTTGTCATGTTTCGGGCACTCTGGCGTCTTGGGTCAAAGCGGAAATAGAAAAAAGCCCGGACTGGCATCCGGGCTGTGGTGACCAACTCACGCGCATACTAGCGCAGGAGTTCGTCATTTGGCAAATAATTTATCGTCCCCGTTTTCGAGAGTCGCTCCGAGCACACAACTACACTCCGTACAAAAGAAAATCAAAACACCCTCGCCCGAGCGGAAATTTAGAGTCTTTACCGTGGACTTGCAAAACGGACATACGGGAACCATCGACTTACGTACTGCTTTCATGTGTCCTCCTAGGACAGTAGATTTGTCAGGGGCCAAATTTGGTCAGATATGCCTGCTGCCATCGCTGGAGTCACGCGCAAGGACGAATGCACGCGGCAAAAATTATAGTGCGCGAAGTGCAAAGCACAAGCCGCTTTCAGGTTCGCCAGTCTCTTTGAAAAAGCGTTCGTCAACCGCGTGAATCGGCGCATTGCCATTCTCATGGTTAGGTTCTGCCGCTCAACAAAACTGGTCGAAATGTGGTCAGGATCAGGGTCACCTTGCCGCACCTTGGATAACACCCCCGAGATGCGCGGCGGGGAGTACCTCGCGTCGGGAGAATCAAACTGCCCGTAGTCGCCAAACATTTTCGTGAGCTGCGCGAAGTCAACGTCTGTCCCGAAGCACTCAGGAACGGTCACCGTGTAGTGGTTCAATCCGTCCGTTGTCAATTGCACGCGGTTAGCGATGCGCTGATTCAGGTCCCACAGAAAAGCCCAGGTATCGGGACGGACTCGCTTCCCCACTCGGAAGCAGGGAATCAATTTGCTTTCCGCATCAATTGCCACGTACACCCACTGGTCGCCTACTTCGGGCGAATCGCCAGAGCGCACGTTACGGCGCTTCTTTTGAACGAACGTCCATATCTCATCAACCTGTAGGTATCGGCATTCGAGGTTCCGCATTCTCTGATCCATGATCTGCTGGCAGCGTTCGCCAGTGCGCAGCAAGAGAGAATTGATTGTGTTCCGGTCAACATCGGTCATGCGGCTGATACTGCGGATGGAATTACCTTCGACTAAAGCGGAGATTACAGCGAGCTTCTTTTCAAGCGATAGTACGTTCATTTTGTCCTTGCCTTTCTGGTGAAGGCAAGCCAAAATGAAGTTGAGGACTGGCATTCTGGCTTGCCGGATTGTCGGTTTAAGGGCCTTTAGAGATTCGCGTCTCTAGAGGCCCTTGCTATTTGCGGTTGTCAACGGCGGAGGTGGCATAGCTATACTCCTTTCTACTCATCGGCTTTCACGTCAATGAATTTTTCTCTTCCCTTGCGCGTGACTCGGAACGTCTCAGGGTTTCGCTTAATAACGCCTTCAATGGATTGACGCTTCGCGTACTTAACTCCCATCCATTGTAAGAACGCCACAATTTCCCCGACCTTGGACGGTCCCGCAGCCCGGAGGTACTCCGAAGTGAAAGAACGTAGCGACACAGCCTCACTCCGGCTGTATTTACTGGGCTCCTGTAACTCCCCGTGAAAATCTGCAAATTCAGGGATGTTGAGCAATCGCTTTTTTGTAGCGTCATCGCCCACCATCCTGATTGTGCGAATAGCGCGGATTTTGGCGGTATCGCACTGCGCGTCAAGGGACTCGATTTCCTTGCTGACCTCTTCAAGCTGTTTGAGTCTCAGGCTAGTCGTAGCCACGGTATCAATCTCTTTCTTGAGATTCCGCCTGAGTCTCTTCACGACTTCCGCGTGCTCGACCATGAAAGCAGCGTAGGCCATAGAGGCAAACATGTCAAGCAGAATGTTTGCCTCTATTAAAGTTTCCTGTACTGTGGTCATTGCTGTCCTCCTTTTTGTGTTTAGGGATTTACATCTGTGGAAAACTTAGGGGCGATTCAAATTCAGCCACTACCGAGACTCTCGTGTTATTTCACTCGCCCTACTGTGCGTGATAGGCTTCGTTGTCCTGGCTTCTGCCGAATCCGATCATGCGTAGGGTGCTTGCCTTTTTCTTGTTCTTGCTTCCATTTGTCTCCCTCCCGCTTTTCGCGCAGGAGACAGTCTTCGATGTGCCCAGCCCTGACATCCTCGATAAGGGCAAAATCTATGGCGAACTCGATGGCACCGCGCGGCCAGTTAACCCAGTTTATACTTTTGAGCCTCGCGTAGTTGTAGGCCTCGGCCATCGCATCGAGGCTGGCCTGAATTTCATTGGCCTGAGCGAACCCGCTTCCGGCCAAAACATCATTGCTCCTACTGTGAAGTGGAGGCTGTGGGATGGCGGCACTTCGGGTTGGTCATTCTTTGCGGGAGACGACGTATTTTTTCCCGTCCGCAAGACAAACTACAACGCCGGCAATTACTTTTATGCCGAGTTCGCCAAGGTCTTCCACGGTGGAACGCGGATCGGCTTCGGCGGCTACGATTTCACGAAGAACGTGGTAGCGCCCGGGCAGCGCACGGGAGGCCAGTTTACCTTCGAACAGCCGGTGAACAAACGCCTCACACTCGCCGCGGAGTGGTACACCGGCAATCATGCCGCGGGCTACTTCGATCCAGGCGCAGTCGTGAAGGTCGGTTCCAAAATCACTCTCTACGGCTGCTACCAGATCGGCAATGCCGGAGTGACGAACGGCAACCATCAGTTCTTGTGGGAACTCGGCTACAACTTCAATTAGTTCTGCATCTACCCCGAATGTGGTAGCTGCGACAAGCCAGGAGGAAGATCCCAGGAATCTTTTCTCGGCCAGCGGAATCTGTTATCAGGAAAGTGCTGAGGAGGGATGCGCGTGGCAGCGACCTTGATCATCATTTGTGCTGCGGTGGCCGGCTCGTTGATTGCAATATGGATCAAGCGCACGGCGGGCCAGCGTGACATGGAGGAGCATAGCATCACGGCGGAGGCGCTTCACGCATTGCTCCAAAATCAAAAGGTACTTCTGTTCGATGTTCGCCAGCCGCTTGATCTGCTGGCGAATTCTGAAATCATCCCCGGAGCGAAGAGGATTCCTCCGAAAGATGTGATCGAGAATCCTGCGCTCATTCCGAAAGAGCAGGACTCGATCGTTTACTGCACCTGCCCCAGCGACAAAACCAGCCGAATAATTTTGCGTCGCGCGCTCTCGCTGAACTTCTTACGAATCAAGTTTCTCAAAGGTGGATTGGCAGGGTGGAAGGCGATGGGCTATCCGGTCGAGCCTTACAACCAGCCCTTTCACCTCTGACTCTGGATTTCGAACGAGCGTGAACTTCACGCCCGCGGCCTTTATTCTTCGTCCAGATATTCGCCGGGCACGTCGTCTTCGGGGACTTCGCGGGTGCGCACCTCTTTCATGCCGCGTTCTCCGGACTCTTCGACGCCCGCTACTATGCCAGCCTCGAACGCGTTCCCTTCCTCGATCAACTCGTCAACGCTTTCCGAATCCGCGCCTTCAGTATTAGACAAACCCTGCAGATCTCCGGACTGCCCGGCCGAGTCCGGCCCCAGCATATCGGAGGAAAGCGTCAACTCGCGGCGCCCTCCGGTTTTCTTTTGAGTAAGTACGGCCGCGGCTTTCTTCTTCGCGCTCTTCTTGTTGGCTACCAATTTCTTTCCCACCCGGCTGTTTGGAGCCGCCAGCTTCTTCGCGGATTTCTTCGCCGCTTTGCCTTTTTGCGCGTGCTTCTTCTTCGGCGTTGCCTTGCTGCTTGCGCTCTTCTTTGCCTTCGTCGACTTCTTCTTTTTTGTGGCCATTCGCGAAGTCTAGCACTCCGGCGCCCTTGATTCAAAACCGGTCCGGGAAACCTCTCAACCGCTACGTTTCTTTGGAATGCGTATAGATCAAGTGACGAACCTCAGGCTCCGTGGCAAGAAAAGTGGATAAACGCAGCTCCGGTTCGTGGTCGGCCCGGGTTTGCCGCTCGTGCTGACGCAAGTGTTCTGCCCACGAATTGACCAGAAAGATTTCCAGATAGCAATCCGCCACTTCCGTATCGCGGAAAATTCCCCACTCATATGCTCCGTCGCGAAGGCGAATGCGAGCATATTGATGGATCGTTTCCACGAACTCTTCAGTCCGGCCGGGTATCAGAGAGTATTTGACTGTGACCAGCACCGGTCCCTGGTCAAGGTCCGGCTCAACACCTTTGATGACGGCTGGCCTACGCCAGTGGTCCCACGGCCTGAGATCGACCGCCGAATCTGGGAGCTTGGAGAAAAATACGAATGCCACGCTTCCAATGGTTCCAACGCCGGCATACACAAGCGCAGAGCGGATACCTGCTCGTTGCGCTACCGCGCCCCATGCCGCGCTGCCGAGAGCGAAGCTGCCTTGATAGACGAGCATGAAGATCGCCAGCACGCGGGCTCGCACCCAGTCCGGCGCGAGGCTCTGAACCGCAGCACTGATGACAGAAATAAAAATGACCCACTGCGCGCCGCCGATCAGCATCACGGGGGCAAGAGTGCTCAACCTGTGGAAGCCGCTCATCGCCACGATCACCAACCCCAGAATCGCCACGGCGGCCGAAACCACGAACTCGGTCGACCACATGGCGCGCGCCGGCTGCATGATGAAGGCTCCGAGAATCGCCCCAGCCCCGAAGCACCCGAGCAACAGGCCATAGCCGATCGCGGTTTCATCTACGCTGCGAGCTACGGTCGGCAGTAGCGCAAAAAGCGCGCTCGAGAAAAACATGACCAGGCCGGTTCGAATCACTACTCCGAGGATTGCGGGGGAGTGGCGGACGTAGCGAATCGCGGCAACGGTAGCCCCCGTCAAAGTCTCGGGCGGCGTGGTTCGCTTACGGATGGGCCGCTTCCACTTGGCAACTACAACAATCACACCTAAAAACGACGCACAGTTCACGAAAAACGCAGCGGCTACACCGGCGGCTGCAATCACCATGCCGGCGAGCGCGGGCCCGATTGCGCGGGCGAGATTGAATTCGATCCCGTTCAGCGCAGATGCGGGAGCAAGGTCTTCCTGGGGAACAAGTTCAGGAAGGATTGCACGCCACGTGGGTGTTTCAAATGCGTCTCCGGCAGAAAGGGCAAAGGTCAACCCCAGCAGCAGCCAGGGCGACATGAGTCCGGCGACGGTTAACACGGCGAGAAGCAGCGCTACGCCCATCATCCAAGACTCGGTGAAGAGAACCAGCTTGCGACGGTCGACGATGTCGCCGGCGGAACCTGCGGGAAGGGCCAGCAGAAAATACGGGAGTGAGGAAGCGGTTTGCGTGAGCGCGACGTAGATCGGTCCGGCGCCAAGGGACACCATCAACCACGCGGCGCCGACGTTCTGCATGAACGTGCCGATGTCGGAGACGACATCAGCGGCCAGCAAGTTGCGAAAGGTTGGCACGCGGAGCGGGTGCCATAAGCTCGATGAGCTCCGCGTTTTCAGTTTGTTTTCGGTTGTGTCTGTCAGTCGGCTGTGCCCGCAGTCTTATCTCGTTAAAACTTATCTCGCTAAGCTTATTCTGCTAAACCTGGGAGATCGAAAGTGTCTGAAGAAGCCGAATCAAGCGGTTGTCTTTCGCCCGCCGACAACAGTTAAGCCTTTACGAACTCGACGTCGAGCGTGATGGTCACTTCGTCGCCCACCACAAGACCGCCGGTTTCGAGGGTTGAGTTCCAGACCAGGCCAAAATCCTTCCGGTTGATGCGCGTCGTGGCCGATAGTCCGATTCGAACGTTGCCCCACGGGTCTTTCATGGAAGCACTGGGCCCTTCAACGTCGAACACAACGCTGCGAGTGACACCATGGATCGAAAGATCGCCTTCGACTGCAAGTTCATCGGTCCCCGTTTTCGAAATGCGAGTTGACTTGAAAGTCAAAACCGGAAACTTCTCCACGTCGAGGAAGTCTGCGCTCTTCAGGTGCGCGTCCCGCTGCGCCTCCCGAGTGTTAATCGTGCCGGCATCGATCGAGGCTTCAATTCTCGATTTCGTGATGTCGGCGCTATTCAGTTCCAGCTTCCCGGTGACGACGGTAAACTCGCCCTTCACGTTTGAGATCATCAGATGCTTGACCTTGAACTGGGCATGGGAGTGAACCGGGTCGATGTTCCAGGTTGTGGTGGCAGTTAAATCCGGTGCGGCGACTGTGCTCATGGTTTGCAATCCTCCTTGTACAAAGATGCTTGAGGCAACAATGATATGCAAATAATTATCGAGCTGGTTACTTAGCTGTAAGTTAGACTCTTCTCGACTGGAGGCTTCCTTGGCCCGTTCTCTTAAACTTTCTCCCGCGCTCAAAAAGCGCGCAGGGCAAATCGCGCTAATTCTCATGGACGTCGACGGGACCATGACCGACGGCAGCGTCACTCTGCTTTCGCAGCCGGACGGCACTGCCATTGAAATCAAGACATTCGACGCTCACGACGGCCAAGGCCTAACCCTCGCCCAGACCGCCGGACTTCGTACAGGCTGCATTACCGGCCGCGAAAGCGCTGCGCTCCTCCGTCGCGCCAAAGAAATGAAAATGGAATTCATCTATATGAAACAGCCGGTAAAGATGCCGGCGTATGAAGAAATCCTGCGGAAGGCGGGCGTCGGCGATGCTGCCGTCGCTTATGTCGGCGACGACCTTCCCGATATTCCCATCCTGCGCCGCGCTGGACTAGCGGTTGCCGTAGGCGATGCCGTTCCCGAAGTAAAGAAAGCCTCGCACTACACAACACGAGCCCATGCAGGCCACGGCGCGATCCGCGAAGTGGTTGAGCTCGTTCTCAAATCCAAAGGCATTTGGGAAGCGATGCTCGACAAAGCGCGCGCGTGATCGAGTCGATCGCTATGCCAGCCTCCCATGTGAATTGACCCGTCGGACAACTACCAACAACCGGCGTGAGCACCGCCATCGACATGCAGCACCTCTCCGGTCACCTGGCCTGCCTGCGCCAGATATAGAACTGCGTCGACGATGTCTTTTACCTCCGCGATTTTCCCCATCGGCTGCCTCGCCTTGAGAGAATCCTTCGGACCATCTTTGTGGAGCGGCGTCTCTACCACGCCGGGGGCCACGGCATTAAAGCGGATACCTTCTTTCGCATACTCAATAGCAAGGCTGCGGGTCGCAGTGTTCAAGCCGCCCTTCGTAATCATCGAGACCGAGGCATTTATGCCGGCGACAGGCTGATCGGCGAGCGCCGCAGAAATGGTCACAACGTTGCCCGATTTCTGCTTCAGCATCTGTTTCACGGCGAGCTGAGTCATGTAAAGGAATCCCAGCAGGTTGACCGAGACCAGGGCATTGAAGTCCGCGGTCGTAAAGTCCGTGAAAGGCTTGGTCAGGTAGATTCCTGCAGTGTTCACCAGGACATCGATGGTTCCGAAATGCGTGATGGCTGCTTCAACAGTTTTGGAAGCGGTCTCCTGCTTACTGATGTCTCCATCAACAAGAACCAAGTTTGGTGAGGCGGTCATGGTTGGGGCAATGGACGATCCGCTGAACTTGAGAGACGTTGCGACGACGTTATAATCGCTCTTCAGGAAGGCCCCCACCAGGCCCGCACCAATACCGCCCGACGCCCCGGTGATGATTGCTGTTTTCTTGTCGGACATATACCCGCGCCCTAATCCTGTTCGCCGAGAGTTTGGACGTACGTTTTCCCGTAGGGATAAAAGAGTTCCTTACGGCCTTGCTGCCAGGCCGCTTTCATCTCCGGGGTTGTGATGTCCCAGTCCGGCCGGCATTTCCTAGTAACGGCGCGCAAGTCCTGGCGGAGATCTTCCAGCGTAGGCCGCCCAAAAAACCAGTATCCGTTGTAGATCTTATAAACGACAAGGCAGGGCTCAAGCACGATCACGTGCGGGATCATAGGGTTGTGCAAAGGATCGGTATATTCGGCGATGTCGAGATCCTGTTGCACCACGCGTCCCGGGTCAGACAGAAACAGCCAGTGGGCGCCGACTCCCGAGCGATACTCACTCGTCTCGGTGATGTTGTCGGTGCTGATCGTGACCAGGCGACAGTATGCGACCTCCAGCTCACGATGCAGTTGAACCAGCAACTCCGCCTGGCGGCGGTCCTTGGGACAGAAACCTCCGCGGCTGAGGACGAGAACCATCGGATGTGGTCCTTGCAGTTCGGAGAGCTTGCGGCGTTTTGCGGAGTGATCGGAAAGCTCGTAGTCGGGAAAAATTGCTCCGGGAATGATGTCAGCTCGCATAGGAAATCCCCAATAATTGGATGCGTCTCGACGAGTTCCGAAACACTGGATTCAGCCTACTCACGTTCGGCAACCACCGCGAACTTCACACCGAGGGCGTGCAGGACAGAATTGATCGTTTCGAAGCGGGGGTGTGCCCCGGCGCTTAAGGTTTTGTATAGGCTCTCCCTACCCAGCCCTGAGTCTTTCGCGATTCGCGCGATACCTCGGGCTTTCGCGACGTGGCCGAGCGCTGCGATGAATACGTCGGGGTTTGGGTCTTCGGCAGCCCCCGAAAGATATTCTGCAATGACCACATCGTTATCGAGATAGGCCGCAGGGTCGAATGACTTGTAAGTTGTTTTCTTCTTCATGATTTTGCGCTTCTAAACTCGCGAGCCATCATTTTGGCTTTCGCAATGTCTTTGGTTTGCGAGGCCTTCACGCCGCCAGCCAGCAAAACATAGACGGTCGATCCGGTTCGCGTGTAGTAGACTCGATATCCCGCCCCTACGTGAATACGCATCTCGGAAACGCCTTCGCCGACGGGCTCGCAATCGCCAAAGTTTCCAAATGTCGCGCTAGTAAGGCGAGCCAGTATCCGGGCCTTCGCTTTTTGGTCGGCCAGATGCGACAGCCACACATCAAAATCGGACGACCGAAGCAATGTATTCAAAGCTTTTCCATTGTATCCCAGTGGATACTTCCTTGCAAGCGGCAGCCCATGGCGTCGGAAGCGTACATCGAGTGGCTGATGTTGCGAGGAGATTTTCTAATGCGCCCGCCTGTATAAGATAGAGAAGAGCAAGGACGCCAATGAAATCGCAATAGCCACAATGGAGGAGTTTCATCGTGCCCTTAGCCAACGCGTCGCGACAACACGTCTCGACGCGAAGAGCCGACAAAAGCCGTGACTAACTCAGCGATCTCATCGGCTGCGGTATCCAGCGCAAAATGCCCTCCATCGACGATGTGGACTTCGGCTTTGGGGACGTCGCGGCGGTACGCCTCCGGCTCCGAGGCGTCGAACGAGAGTTCATACTTGCCCCAGATCACGAGCAGGCGAGGCTGCGTCTCGCGCATCCACGCTTGCCACTTCGGATAAGCGTCCACGTTGGTTCGGTAGTCGTAGAATAGATCGCTCTGAATTTCGGCCTGGCCGGGCTGGCTGAGAAAGTAAAATTCATCGCGCCATAGATCAGGATCGTAGCGGTCTACGTTGGGATCGTTTCCGACGTGCCGCGTACGTGTGGTTGCGAGCGACAACAGATTTGTGCGCAGCGCGCTTTCGTTGGCCGCGCGATCGGCCCAAAAGGCGCGCCGTGTCTTCCAGTTCGCCCCCAGGCCTTCGTTGTGTGCGACTGCGTCCTGTACGATGAGAGCTTCGACCCGCTCTGGATGCGCCAACGCCATGCGGAAACCTACCGGACCGCCGTAATCCTGCATGTAAAGTGTGTAGCGCGAGAACCCGAGGGCCTCGGTGAAATGATTCACGATCTCGGCGTAGTGATCGAACGTGTACGCGAATTGTTTCGGATCCGGCCAGTCGCTGTGTCCGAAGCCCGGATAATCCGGAGCGATCAGGTGATAGCGATCGGAAAGCCGGGCGAAGAGCGGCTCGAACATTCGCGAGGATGAGGGCAGTCCGTGGAGCAAGAGAATCGCCGGGGCATCGTTGGGTCCAGCTTCTCGATAGAAGATGGAGAGCCCATCGACCTGTGTGGTGCGATAAAGAGTCGGATACATAGGATGTTCCCTTCCCTGGGTTCTATTGATCAAGGCGCGTAATGGGTAAAAACAAAGTCTCGAGCTTTGCCAGGCTCGTGGCAGGGGAAGCAGGTTTTGTGCACTGCCTCGTCGGCAGGTTTGCCGTCTTTAAATTGCGCGAACCCCCAGCCGCCCGTCGCGGCATATTTTGTTGAGTCCTTGACCATCAACTGAATGTTAGTGGGCGGCCCGGCGACGAAAGACTGGGCGCGGCCGAAGACTTTGTTGTTCTCCTCGGACGAGACGTAGCTCCAGGCCAGCCGAACGATGATTGTGCCGTCCGGGAACGGCAGCTTTTCTGCCCGATAGGCCTTGATGGCCACATCGTTGCCCAGGACGGCGCGAAAATCGTTGAAATCGCCTGCCTCGTGGGCCACGGAGATCAATTTCCAATCGCGGTATCCGGGGGGAATCTTGATTCCGAAGATCGGGGCGGCCTCTGCGTCGGCGTGTCCAGATGCGTGGGCCATGTAGGCGACCCCGCCAGTCAGCGTTACAACTGCAAACAACAAGCACGCGACCTGTTTCATGCAATGTTCTCCTTTCAATTCAGGCGGCCACCCGTTCCGCAGACCGGGCCTTGTGCGGCGGGCCGACGTAAGGGAACACGGCGAGCAGATCCTTGTGTGGCCCTACCTTATCTCCCGTGACCTTTCCATTCGTGAGGACGGAAAGGAAGACATCGACAGCGTCGTCAGAGAGTGCCCGCCCATTCTGCGGATAAGACGCCGGATGATTGGGATCATACGAGAGTATGTCGGGCAGAAGAGTCCGCGCCGCCCGCGTGGCTTCCTCAGGCGTATACCCGCCCGTGTGCTCCAGCGAATGCGCGAAAACGGGGACGAAACGGGCATCGTCCTTCGGCTCCGCGGCGACGTATGCGCCTTTCTCGTCACCAGTGAGGAAATTAGTCTGCGTGGGTAGCGCGCCGCGGTCGGCCTGCACCCATTTCCCGCTCGCGCCATCCAGGGTGCGATGCCACAGGCCAAGTTTTCCCGAGCTCAGGGCAGAGTTTGGGACTTCTAGCACGATGCTGCACACGTCTTTGTCGCCAAACTGATCGTCACCTGTAAACTGCATATTGTTCAGGGCGCCTTGCCCGTCGAAGAAAAAAGGATCGCTGCGCCAGCCGGCGAAGAATCGGTAGCCTCCAGCCTCCGTCACTCGTGCCTCGAGCCCTGTCGAGACCGGCGCTCTTTCGAGGATCGTCTGCCCGTCATCACCGGTGCCGGCGGCCTGGGGACCTTCCACACGGCGCAACGTCGCAGTCTGGGCCCCGCTCTTGTCGGACGAGAAGCGCACTCGGTATGCGATATCGGCGATAGCATCGCCGTTCGTGTCGATTTTAAGCTCGTACACAGCTTCGGTCGCGAAGGGTTCGTCTGTTGTGGGCCCCTCCGGGTTCGCACCGACGGATGGATGCACATTCATAATCAGGATCGACTTGCTGGCGTCCCCGGGCTTGGGGAAGGCATACAGGTCAGTAAGGTCGAGGCGGGCGTCCCCATGCGGGAAGCCAAAATCCGCACCGGAGTAATGATGTGACATAAATTATTATCTTCTCCTTGTTCCCTATAAGCTGCAAACTGGAATCAGTTTCTCGGTTGAGTTGCCGGCCGGCCTTCACATCGTCAGAACGACGCGGAACTCTGCTTTGCCGCTCAGCATGCGCGCGTAGGCCTCGGCCGCTTTTTCGAGCGGATAGGTTTCGATCATGGGACGCACGCCGCTGAGTTCGGCGAAGCGCAGTGTGTCTTCGGAATCGGCTGGCGTTCCCGAGGCCCAACCTTGAATCGTCTTGCTTCCGGTGATGAGCTGTAAAGGCGTGACCTCGATGGGATCGAGTGTCGCGCCGACCACCATGAGCTCGCCGTTCGGCGCCAGTCCGTCGATCAGTTCAGACATCGCTTTCGAGTTTGGGGCCGTCGCCAGAACGACGCGTGCGCCGCCCAGCTTTTGCAGCTCTTCCGCCGCTTTGGTCGTTTGGCTGTCGATGTACACGCTCGCTCCCAATTTTCTTGCGAGCGGCGCGTTTTCGGAGCCGCGCCCAATCGCCACGACCCGGTAGCCGAACTTGTTTGCGAATTGAATTCCGAGATGACCGAGACCGCCAATTCCCTGGACGGCAACCAGATCGCCAGGAAGCGCGCCGCTGTGCCGCAGCGCGTTGTAGGTGGTAATTCCGGCGCAGAGCAAGGGCGCTGCGTCAACATCGCTGAGACTTTCCGGAATCGCCACCAGTGCCTCAACCGGAGCTACCATGTATTGCTGATATCCGCCGTCGTAGCTGATGCCGCAAATTTTCAGGTTTTGGCAATTGCGAAAATCCCCACGACGGCACTCGCGACAAGTATTGTCCTGGCCGCCGTGCCAGCCGACACCGACGCGCTGTCCCTTCTTCCACGCGGAAACACCGTCACCCACTTCATCGACGATACCCGCGACTTCGTGTCCGGGCACGCGGGGGTACTCGATGCCGGGCCACAAGCCCTCTTTGGTGAGCACGTCACTGTGGCAAACGCCACAGGCCTGCACCTTGATGCGAACGTGTCCTGCATCTGGCTTAGGAATCTCACGCTCGACGATCTGGAAATCTGCCCCGGGCTTGGGCACTTGTGCCACCTTCATCTGCGTCACCTTCGTTGGTACAACCGTCGCTCGGCTCGTTGCCATACATTCTCCTATGAATTCTTTACCGTCGGTGTCTCAACCTCGCGGGATTCGACCTTGTATCAAGTACGATTCAAAATAAGTACATTGGGGTTCAGGACTTCTTTAGCGTGGGGGATAATTCGTGAAAATGTAGTCTGTTTCCTTTGCGTGCATATGACAGTCATAGCAAATTTTCTTGGCGAAGGTGTCGGTCCCGTACGGGCTGAATGTCTGAGACGCCGAGTTATACAAAAATTGGGCAAATCCCCATCCGCTGGTCTCAGGGAATCTCTTGGAATCCTTCTCCATGAACGAAACCGATTTTAGGGTGTCCGGCACCCCCACAACATAAGACGCGGCAGTGTTCTGTTTTTTTATCCACTCGATCATTACAATTTGGACGCCGTCAGGAAAAGGCTTGCCATTGGCGGGAATGCCTGCCTTGTACGCATCGATCATCGCGGGATTGCCTAGAATGGCCTTAATGCCGTGATCCGTCGCACTCACCGCTACGTCCTGCCATGCGTCGTATCCTTCGAACTCAGAAAACGCGATCTCGTTTGGCGCCTTGAGCGTGGACTTGTCTTGCGCCGCAAGCGCCATGCCAGCCAAGACAGAAAGGGATGTGATCGCGATCAGAACTGCGGGGACGTTCTTCCTGGTCATCGTGGAATCGCCTCCTTATATTACTTATTCGTTGCATAACCGGCGCACTTCGAACCGGCCGCTATAGTTTATTCTTTCGCTGGTCTCAATTTCACCTGGGACAAGCCTTCCCTCTTTTGTTGGAATCGTACATTACTTAGTTACCGGCGACCGATTGTTCTGCGGAAACCTTTGCCATCACGGGAGGCTTGCGGACGAGTACGACGTTCGAGGTAAGGTGATTGCTCCCGAAATCCAAAGGAAACCTGCCGAAGAGGTCGGCAAGATGCGTCTGGCATGTGATTGGAACGATGGCGAACGGTCCAAGCCGTCCGGGGGCTTACCGAGTCTAGTATTCGCCGCGATTAGCGGACGTTAGAAAGTAGAGTCTCATCACGCCGCCACAGCGGCAATCCACGAACACCCAATGCCAGCATTCCGAGGGAAGGCGGACTGATACTCCGGCCCGTCTGCTCAGACTCAGTGTCGGTCGACTGGCCTTTCGCCGGAGGGGTCGCGAAGATCGGCTTGTTAGGGATGGTTTCATAGGCGTAGCCGTCGATTTGACCATACCCCGACATTCGAACCCACCCGTAATGAGTTTCACCATCAATCAGAAACTTCACGCCAAGAAAACGATTGGATACGTCGGACCAGTCACCATAGGTCCCGCAGCTTCCGCCGCCCGAGATTGAAGCACCACAAACCACACGTCCCATGACGGCACGCCCTTTGGAACTGAAGTGCGCCGAAGGTCCGATCTTTGCACCCCGGTTCAGGGCAGACGCATAAGAGTTCGGGGGGCGGCCGGGGTCACCAACCACCGCACCGCCCGCCAAGGGTTTTACGCTCCAGGTTTGAAAAATTGCCTCGTGGTAGATAAAGGAACTATGGAACGAGAATTGAAAATCGGCAATTCCGTCGTTGTTGAGATCGATGGTGACCGGACCGTTGATTGGAATGATTTCCCGGGTAATTAGAACCTCGGCCTCTGCCGGCTGCGCCAAAGCGAACATGCTGACGCCGGCGGCCACCGCGGCAACCGAATACGATTTCAGACGATGCTCAATAACTTCAGAAAGGTTTGCTTTGATGCGGAGCCCGGAGAGTTTGCGCGACATATTAACCTCCGATGGCTTACAAGTGTAGGCCTGCCATCTCTCCTGTCAAGATGAAATCGTTGGCGCGTCACACCGTGCAACCTACCTGGCAAATATGTGAACTTAACCCCACCATCCATTTCAGAAAGCTCGATTTTCCTCGCGCCGCCACAGCGCCAATCCATGAGCACCCAACGCCAGCATCCCAAGGGAAGGACTAACCACGGGAACATTTCCAACGTTTTGACTTTCCGGTGTTGCACCGTCCTGTGTTCCCGCATCGTTGTCGGATGCGGGCGGTCCGGTGACAATCGGGGTGTCCGGTTCGGTTTCGTAGGCGTAGGCGGTGATTCGGGCTCTGCCAAGTTCGATGCTGTCAACTGTCAGGCGAATCCATCCGTAATGGATTTGATTATCAAGCAGAAACCTTACTCCAAGATAACCATTGGTTGTCCCGGCCCATTTGCCGTAGTACACCGGGTATCCCTCACATACACCATACCCTAGCGTCGGCCAACAGTAGAATACCACCCAGCCGGATCGCTCGATGATAGGGGCCTTCTGGGGACTGAACTGCGCCGAAGGACCAATCGTTGCACCGCGGCTAAGTTTGGACGCATAGGAGCCGCCCCCACTCGGACCACCTATTACCCCGCCGTGATTCAAGGTTATTACCTCAAGATTCCCGCCGATGCCACCGTCGTACGAAAACCAGGTGGTGGCCAGGAATTCAAAATTAGCTTCTCCCTCGCCCGTCATCTTTATGTATACAGGTCCGTCGTAGCCAGTGACGGGAAGGCTTGTCCGAGTGACAACTACTTCGCCTCCTGCAGGCTGCGCCAAGGCCAACAAGCTCACGCCAGCGGCGGCCGCCGCCAAAGAATACATTTTCAAACGCTGATCAAGAGTTTCAGAGAGGGTTGACTTAGAGCGGGGCCCGGAGAGTTTGCGCGACATATTTACCTCCGATGGTTTACAAGTGTAGACCTGCCATTTCGCGTGTCAAGTTGAAATTATTGGCACACTCCGAGCAGCTTCGTGCCGGTCACGGTTGATTTCTTTTCATCTGCCGCTGGCGCCTCATGCGAAGGAATATCTCCCGGTGCCTTACTGCCTTTTCCAAATCGCCGCCGGGCTGCATGTACAAAGCTGCGAGCCAGCGATGGGCTGCAACCAGTCCTGGAACCATGCTGAGAGCAGTCTCAAAGGCCAGAGCCGCGCGCTCCCGGTGGGCAAGCCGGGCCAGGGCGACTCCAAGATAAAAGTGTCCCAAGGGCAGGAAATGCTGCAGGCCGACCGCCAGCAAAGCCTGTTCGGCCGCCTCTTCATTTCGGCGTTGCCGCAGTCGGACCACGGCCAGCCCCAGGTGCGCTTCGGGACTGTCACCATCGATTTCCAACGCGCGTTGGAATGCGCGTTCTGCGTTCTCGGTTTGTCTTTGGCGAAGATAAGTTTCGCCGATGCGCAAATGCAGATCGGGCAGGCGCGGGTCGGCCTGCTCCGCCTTCAACAGAGAAACCAATGCTGCATCCATATCTCCTTCTTCGAAATGAATAACGCCCATCAGCAAGTCCGCCCAAGGCCGCGGCTTGGGTTCCGGCTGGGGTTCCGGCTTGGATACTTCCGGGTCTTGCTGCGCCGGTGGTTCGAGCGCTTTCACCTCAGGTCCGGCCGGTGCGGCAGCTTTAGATTCAAGCGTGACTAATTGCTCAAGAAGGGCCTTGGCTTCGCTTCGCCGCCCGAGGGCCAGATAGCACTGGGCGAGATGCTGTACAAAACGGGCCTGGTCCGGCGACTTCTTTTTCAGTTCTTCGAAAATAGGCAACGCATCCCGGTAACGCCGCGAGTCCAGATAAACGCGGGCCAGGTTGTACTGCTGTTCTCGCACTGCGGTCTCGACCGCCTTCGCCTGATTCTCGCTCGGGGGCTGAATGTAACCCAGCGCTACGAACTGCTGCAGTACTGCCTGTGCCGCGGCAGGGTCCATGCGCAAATCTGCCGGATGCATTCCACAGTCGCCGGCTTCATTCTCCCAACTGAGAATGCGCGTGATCGCCGGCGGTTTTTCGAAGGCTTGCACCAGCACACGTCCGTCCATATCTTCGCCGACCGGCAATCCGAAGAGCGTCAGAATTGTCGGCGTTACATCCAGAAGCGTAGCGCCGTAAATTCTTTCGTCCTGCCTGATTTGAGCGCCCTTCATGCAGATGATTCCGAACTGCCGGTGTTGCACCGCCGGACCAGCTGGTTCCATTGGAATGCCCCGCGGCCGCAAATGATCGGAATGAAAGCCATGATCGGAGACGAGCAGCACGGTAACATCCGGTCCCGCCAGATCTAAAAGCGTCTGCAGCATCATGTCGTGGAATCGGTAGGCGTTGTTTACAACATCTTTATAGATTTCGAATTTCTCTTCCAGAATTCCTTTCATGCGTGGAGGATGGTAATGCATGAATCCGTGACAGAAATGATCAATTGCGTTGTAATACACCGCCAGAAAGTCCCACGGTTCGTTTTGCAGGATCCAAGTGGCGGCGTTGTGGATTGAGCAATTCTCCGAAAGAATTTTTGCAAACGTCTGCAGGCCCTTGTCTTTTTCCTGATCGATCTCAGCCGCGCGAGGAATCCAGGGAAGAATCGCCGCCTCGGTCACCTCCGCAGGATGCATGCGCAATCTTGCAAACTTCTCCCGCATGATTTCGGGATGAACCGCCCCCGGCGGCAATGGCCAGTCTTTCCCGAGCGGCCCGACTGCGTACGGAAAAAGATCCGATACGGAAATGCCATTGATGGGTTCGGCCGGGTGGCCGGCGAACCAGCCCAGCACATGAGTCTTGTATCCGCGCTGAGTCAGAATGTTCCAAAGCGCTTTGACCTTGCGGGAAGTGCTGGTGGTAGGACGAACTCCGCCGGTCTGCGGGTCGGGCTCCATGAACCCGAGAATTCCATGCTTGTCCGGCCGCTTCCCAGTGGCGATGGAGTTCCATAGCATGGGAGAAAGAATGGGACGCAAGGTCGCCAGGTTCCCGATTACACCCTGATTGACGAAATCGTCCAGGGTAGGCATCAGCCCCTGGTCCAGGAGAGGATTGATGAGCTTCCAGTCAGCCGCGTCCCAGCCGATCAGCAGCACTTTTTTAGCGAGAGGTTCACCCACTGAAACCTCCACGAACTAAGAAACAGCCGTTTAGCAGACGCCCGAGTTTACTACATGTCAATCTCCCATGAATCCTGTTGAAGCGGATGTGTGTCAGACACTACGTTGGTGATATATGGCCCTGCTCTCAATCACCGTACGGTTCTTGTCGATAATGACCTTCTTCGCCTGTCCGAGGTCGGAAATCCGTATGTTTTTCAGCTGAGTGTCGAGCCCCTCCATTACGGCTTTGCCACCGGTCAGCTGAGCGATGTCGTGCAACCAACTCTTGCATCGATCACCCAACCCCCGTGCGCTGACGGCCGCAACTTTCAGGAATCCACTTAGCTTGTTGACGACGAGAGTAGCCAGTGCTTCGCCTTCAACATCCTCCGCGATGATGAGCAGGGGCTTGCTATTCTTCGTGATCTGCTCAAGTAGCGGGAGCAGATCTTTCTTGGAACTGATTTTGCCGGGATAAACGAGAATGTAGACGTTCTCGAAGGCTACTTCCATGCGTTCGGGGTCAGTGATGAAAAATGGTGAGAGGTATCCGCAGTCGAATTGCATCCCGGCGGCCTGTGGTGGTTCATTGACCCCGGAGGAAGTAATGCTCCCGTCCGGAATCGCACCCGCTCCTTCCGCACAAGCCAAAATCTGTTCGTCTACCGTCGCGAGTTTTGCGGCCATGATTTGGAAACCTCCGCATTCCTGCTTCTGGACTTCAATGAGTGGAGTTCGCCGTCGGTATGGTCTTTCGTTTGAATAGCAAGTATCAAACTTTGGACTTCGGAAAACTGACCAGAATTGATCATCTCGCAATACTTCCTTCTTCCCGCCCTGGGCAAACTCACGACGAAACAATCGAAGCCGCCGGCTGCGCACCACCGCCCTGAAATTTTAGTCGTACAGGGATTGCAGGAAGGAACTAGTCGTACAGAACAACATTTAGAAGTGAACTGTGAACCGGTCGACCGCTTTCACCGTAGTCAAGGAAGCCTAACTTCCTGAACCCCATTCATGAAGAAGCTGACCCGACCCGTGCTTTTCCCCGTCCCCTAACGTCCCCTAGATTTGCCGGACGCCAGGGTTGCAAGTGCTTGAAAGATGGCGGGGACGACGGGACTCGAACCCGCGGCCTCTGCCGTGACAGGGCAGCGTTCTAACCAACTGAACTACGTCCCCACTTGCTTTTCATACGGTTAGCGCCAAACCCGCATGTTTACTGTCTTGTCTCACTGTCAACCGTTTCGCCTGCTTCAATCAATTCCACCGAATATAACCAATTTTCGGTACCAAATGGACAGTAAATGGACAGTATGAAGAACTGCCAAAAACCGTCCGCAGGCTATCGCAATGCCGAGCATCTGTCCATGCTCTGTGAATGAATTGTAGCAGAGCGAATTCAGATCAGTACAGGTTCTATCCCAAAGTCGTGCGGTTGAAGAGCAGATCCTGCACTATGGGCAACTGCCAGGGAAACGGTCGCGCCGAAAGTGGGGAAAAACTCCAACGCCAACCAACGTTCATTGAGGGTCGCCTTCACTCGCTCTCAAACAGCCCGGCAAAGAGTTGCTTTAGCTTGCGCGACCATACGCCTCTTCGTACTCAACATGGTACCGTGCCAGTCTTTCCGCAATTGCGTCAGCTAACTCCGCTGAGGACCTACCGCCGTCCTTATTCACGCACCACACGAAACCGTCGTTCACGATTTCCGCCATAAGCTGCCAAGTGTTTGGGGGAACGGGAGAATCATCTGGATAGGCTTCGCCGGAGCCAGCAGGCTTGCGGCTGAAGATAATCTGATAGTCTGGCTGTGCTACCACGCGCTCGCCTCCGCAGAGCATTGCAGAGACAAAGTTCAGAACGAGCAACGGTCGCCCGGCCAGGTCGGGAACCCACGCAAACGTATGTCCCTCGATGCTCCTCCGATCTAATGCGAATTGAGACACGAAGCCCTTGAGGATTTCCCACTGACTTCTGATCTCATTCGCCAGCCGCTCCCGCCTTTGGCGTTCTTCGTCCCGGCGCCTTGCATAGTCATCAAAGGCCATCACGCCTCTTTCAAAACTCTACTTCACCGGACGACTTCTTCTGTTTCCGTTTGTCCGTCAGCAGTTGTTTCGCGTCTTTGAGGATGCTTTTTTCCATGCGGTACTCGCCCGATCCAGGTTTTTGGTGGTTGAGCTTGGCGACAGTGTGTTCCTGCTGAGCGACGAAGGCGGCAAGCTCTTCTTCATCCATCGCGTACATGTTTTGCTCCGCCGACATGGAAATCCTATTCTTGGCCCACGCGATTCCGGATTCCATCGCCGCCTCTTCCGTCGGGTGGCGCTCCTTCGTATCAAACGAACACTCGAAAGGTAGATCTCTACCGGGAGGGAGCCTCTTCACAGCGTGCCTGATCATCCCGTAGGCGCTGAACGTGCCATCTTCCGAACGCCGAACCGAAAGGTCGACTCCGTAGCCTTGATAGATTTCGTGGTGAGCTGCTGCAGTCTGCATAATAATTTCCTCCCTACTTTTGTGGCTGAAAACCGATTGAACGGGTTGGAACGTTCAGGTACCAACGGCCTCCATCGGTGATCCGAACATCAAAACAACCGAAACCGAAGAACTGGCGCTCGATAATAGCGCCATCGGTCGAATTGTATTGATACAAACCGCCGAGTCGATCATCCCACTTTGAAAGCTGCACGATGCCCTCGGCGCAAAGGCATTTCATCTCTGCCTCGACTTCCTCCGGACCGACGTATCCAAGTCCTTGTTCGGTTGCCAAGCGAACCGCCCAGTTGGCCGCATTCAGGCCTAGCTGTTCGCCGTTTCTTACTCGTAAGTACTTCAGGGTCGCGATGCGAAGTTTCTCCGGGTTAACCATTTTCAGAGCTCCCAACCGTTCTAATTTTACAGCTTTTCGGAGGCTGCCAGCGGTCGATGGCCACTCCCGCACTCCCCCAAGGCGGCTCGGATTCCGGAGTCAGTGAGACCTCGGAGATCCCTGCCTGCTGATCTGTTTGCTTAGACTTTTCGGTCAGGTCCCCTGCGCTGCCGTGCCATTGGAATGCCCGATTTCATTCAGCATCGCGTCAGCGGCGACGTTCATTTGATCCTCTTGCTTGCTCCGTAGGCGTCGATAAACCCAGTCAAATACAGGCGCATTCCCTCGACGTCGGACCAGAATCGCATCCTGAAGCTCACGTGAACGTCTTGACACCTCCGGTTCAGCCACTTCACCTCTAACAACCTGGCCCCACAGTGATTCGCTGTCCACTTTCTGACGATCAGATTCCAAGCCGGTTTCAATCTGGCGCCGCCATTCACGTGCCGCCCATAGTGCAGCGGGTAATAACGGCGCCATTACTGCCAAAACGAACTTCTGGAGTGACATCCCGTTCAGTAATCCGAGGGCAAATACGCCCGCGCTCAGGAGGAATACCGTACCCAATATCCAGTTGCCGTATCGCTGCCGCAGTTTCGAATCCCACCAACAATTGGTTCGCTGACATATGAGGCGCCCTTGGTACAACGGCAACGCACTCACCGCGTGAGGATACCAGTCTTGCAACGGAGCTGCGCTAGATGGGGTGTGACCCTCAGCGGCCTCGTGGATGTCTTCAGGGCTCGGAGGTCGCCCAGCCAACGCCGCGTTCCATGGCAGCTGAAGCACCTTGCAGTCAAAGTACTCCTGAACGCTGGCAGCGAGATTTCGAAGTCCGTTCTGCTTCGGGTCGAGCCAAAGTGTGTCAACAAAGGCGATGACAATGCCGGCAAAAGCGGCCCACGTATCGGCATTAGGCTTCAGTGCGACGGCAATCGCTCCCACGAGCGGCGTGAGTCCCGCTAGGAAGGCCTGGACAGCACCTAACCTCTTCGCACGCGAGTACAAACTTCGCTGCGCTGCGAGCAGACGAATGTTCTCAGGGGAATTCTGACGAGAGGTGATGCCGTTGTCCATTTGGTTGAACTGACCCCCAATTCATTCTCATTTAAACACGTGAACAATCTGATGAATACTACGGCAACGGCATCCGCCAGCCGAAGAGCTTGCGCCACTTGTCAACCGCGGCACGCTCTTTTCCGTCGTTCTCCAGAAGCAGCGCCTCTTCTGCGAGCGTGAGCCAACCCCGCATGGTGCGTGCCAGTGTCTCCCGTCGCGCCTTTGGAATCCCCGCGTTGACGTTGGGTCCGAGCCCTGCGGGATCTGGCCAGTCATCAGCAAAGCGATCGGCTGCGGACGCAAGAAAGAACCGAATCTCGTCTCGATACCGTCCGAAGGGTTCGAGAACGAGCCCAAGTCCCAGGACTTCAAGGAGGAATGATGGCTGGATAGCGTCGTTGGCTTCGCGGTTGATGCCCTTCACCATCTTCACGAATGGCACGAACTTGCTGTCGCATTTCTTGTTTTTTTCAGTGACCAAACGCTCGTGCTCCGTCGGATCGGTAGCCATCCAGGCCGCTCCATTCGGCATGAGATAGCCGCCACCTTTGCGAGGAAATACCGGAGCGACCTCATACGAGGCTACATCCTCACCGGGATAGTTGATGGTCACAACATGTTCGTCTGTCTCTAGATCGCTCCAGCGGGTGGACAGAACGCCGCGCAAAGCGGAAACCGCCGCCGTTCCGGAGCCATTCGCAAGCTGGCCCTGGGGCCCTGTCGGATCTATCACAACGAAGATGTCGACATCTTTTAGCTTCTTAGTTTTTGTCTGCCTCGCATAACTCCCCGTAAGAAAATGATCCGACAGCGTCCAAGACGCCTCGATGTGCTCGCGAATCAGGTTGTGTCGAGTGACAGCGAGGTCTGTCTCGGTTTGCGTGATTTCAAGGTTGGACTTCAACTTGTCGAATGCGTCGTCAATGTAGCTCATGGTAGGTCAACTCATTTCGTAAAATAGCGAAGGCCGGCACTCGCGTGCGGTCCCGCTGCAAGAGTCCCAAAACTGTACGAACGCATTCCCGAAAGGGACGCTCTGGTTCCCGGGCCCCATCCCGCCTGGTTGGAGTGCGAGCCGTTGTAGTTGCAAAAGAGCCGGTACACGGTTCCCGTCGGAACGGTTTGCAGTTTGGCAAGGTACCGGGCCAGCGCAGCACGGTCTGCGGTGAACTTCCGGTCGCCTTCTCCGGTACCTACGTACGAGACGGGAAACTCAAAGATGGGCGCGACTGCTCCACCGGGTTGATGGCACTCCAGTGCTACGGACGCCAATGTCCCTTCTTCGATCCATGCGGAAATGGCGCGCTGGTCCGTGTCCCAGTCGGCAAAGACGCGCGTCGCGTCTATACCAAGGGTGCCAAGGATGTCGGCAATCGATCCGAGAATGACATCGGCGAGGTGCGTCGCCGTGTGAGTCCGCGTGTATGTCGAGACCGAAGTGTAAGTCATGGCTTCCTACCGAGGCTACGGAGTGCATTTACGTCGATCAAGGACCGACTAGCGCCCTCAGATTTCTCTGCCGGTGCAGATGCCGGCGGCGTGTCCGTCGAGAGATGCGCCGAGTTCTTTACTGCTGTGTCTAGGGCACCGTCCAGGGGACCAGCAGAAGGCAAGTAGATAGTCCATCCGTCCGTGGCACTTGCGCCACCCGGAACGGGATTTAGGTTTTCCTCTACGTCGAGGGCCGCATCGGCCGTCATCACGCGAATGGTAAGGTGTAAGCCCTGATCAACCAAAACTAGCCCTTTCGATTCGAGGTGCCCACCCGCAATGAGTGCAGGTCCGAGCCCCTTCAGCGGCGCGAGCTCCTTCTCGACACTGCCGATGGGGACAGACGAACTACATTCCAGAGTGTCGGCAAGCAGTGTGGATACGACCCGCCAAGCTTCAGAAGCGCTGCGAACCGGAGCCGCGGCGATGAGTCTAGTTCGTTCCATTTCTGCCTCCGCCCTTCGACTGTGCCGTATGTTCGGGTTGCTTTATACGGACTGCCGCCGACATTAGATCCTCTACAGTTAGGTCGCCGGGTTGGATCACAGTATCAAGCCGCCCGAGCATGGCCTCACTCACGGTCTTCCGAACACGACGACCATCGATCCCGGCAAGAGCTTTGGCGACTTTTTCAAGTTGCGGTTTACGGGCGAGTTGAGCAAGCGGAGGGAACGCCGCCGACATTGCTTCAAGAGTGGTCTTCAAGATTGCCCACACTCCGGGCACATCGGGTGTCGGCACATAAATCGCCACGTCGGCACGCGATAAGAATGCTTCATCGATTGCACCTGTGAAATTGCTCGTCGCCACGAAGATGAGGTGCGGCAAAGCGGAGGCGTTCGAGTCAATGGCGGTGAGAACCGCGTCAGTGGCCCGATGGACGTCGGCGGGGTTTGCGGCGAGCGATGCTTGGCTTCGGGCAACGACCATTGATTCGACTTCGTCGAGGAGAACCACCGTCGGAATGCCATCGTCCACCATCGAGGGGATGTGCTCGGTTAGGAGTTCTGTGACCCTTCGCTGGCTCTGACCGTGTTCTGCGCTCATCAGGCCGTGAGGATTGATTTCGATGAATCGAGCTTTTCGTCGAGTCGTTAGTGGAGCTAATTGGTGGGCCAGGCCACGGGCCAGAGTCGTCTTCCCAGTCCCCGGCGGACCGTAGAGAAAAGCGAGCCCATGGAGGGCAGTTGCTTCGAATGGCAACTCAGCGCGCAGGCGCAAGCTAAGTGCCGCTGAGCGAAGCAACCGGTCTTTAATGGAGCTGTCAACGACGATAGAATCCCAGAGGTTCGCGTACCGGGCGTTCGGCATGTCGCACGCCGTTTTGACCATCTCGCTGACGTCCATTTGCAAAGCTCCTTTGCACTTGTGGTAATATACTACGCAGCCAACTGACTCCGCAACTGGAAATTTTCGGAGCCGTCCAGATTGCATGTCAGCCGGGTGGTGCTAATGCGCAACTCAGAGAAAACTGGAGCCATTCTGAAAAAAAAGGTCGTTTCCCTAGAAGCAACTCAGCGCGACGACGTGCCGCCAGTGGGCCGAGTGCTCCGTCGAGCACGAGAACACCACGGGCTGGGGTTAAGAGAGGTCGGACGCCAGATTGGAAGGTCCAGCGCGTATTTGTCGCAAATCGAGCGCGGGCTCATCCGACAGCCGGACCCCGTGGTCCTTTTGGAACTCGCTGAACTTTACAAGCTCGACTTCATGACATTGGCGAAGTGGGCTGGCTGGACGGGCGAACCGGAACGATCGCCAGACCGCGGTAATTCAGCAACGCTTCTTGTGCGTCGAGTGCTAGGGCTTGACGATTCACAACGAGCGGAGATTCTGAGCTACATCGAGAAGCTACTTCGCGAACGGCGTACGTAAGAGTGAAGGGCGCGCCTCGCCCGCGGACTGTCCATTGTTGCTGCAACCGGAGGTCAACCATGAAGGAATTTCAGGTCACGTGCATTAACAAACCGAACCGGATGAGCTCTCATGAGCACATTACGCATATCGGCAATATCACCAACGATCCTGTCAACAGGTGGCGGCTCGCACGAGAAGAGGCTATCCGCCGTATCGAAGCCAAAGAAGAAGCGTTCTACACTGTCGACCGTGCCACCGGAAACAAGATGTACATCGCCGTCGTTAGGGAGACGGGTCGGAACCCTTTCCTCCGCACACATGCAGACGGCAAATGGAACGACAATTTGCTGGCACAAACTGAATGTGACGGCACGTGCAAGCTGCTCTAATTAACAGCATCCCCCATAAAGCCGCGCAACCTCCATTCAAATCAAGTTGAGGAGAAGAGACATGCCAAAGCAACCTGGTCTTGATGATAGGCACCGCGATGAGAATGGACAAACACGCGCGAAAAACGGCAACACGCGAATCGACACGCTCCGCGAAACTTACAGGAAGGATTTCGCTGACGGGATGCGTGGCGATGCTCACCTTAACACCCTCTTAGATCGCGCTGGTTGCGACTCGCTGTCAGAATACCTGCGAAACCGCGACAAATGAGATTCGCCAGAAAGGAAGGGCCCGGCGTTCGCCAAAAGTATTCTGCGATTACAGAGCTTTCGTCACCTCAATTGCAGTACCGAGTTGGGTAAGCTGGTGCGCTCTGCCTGCTGATCTGTTTGCTTAGACTTTTCGGTCAGGTCTTTCCGTAGTTTATCTTGCCCAATATTCTTTCCAGCTTTTGCCTCAGCACGACCTCTGCGGGAGAACGTCCTTGGCGTCCGAGCCAGGAGACAAAGTCCTTCATTTTTACTTCGTGCTTCACGGGCGGCTGCTGAACAACAACAGTCACGATTGTGAATGCCTGGCCGATCTCTCCTACCCACTTGTCCTGCTGAAATGCGGCGAGAGCGGTAGCGATCGCTTCATAGAGGGTCTCTGCGGTGACCTCTATGGAGTGCTCAACGTCTCGAATATCCTTTACCGCAACTGTGCACGTTCGGAGAACCACACGTGAAAGCGTAGCATATTCGCTTTTTCTTCGCCACAAAGAACGAGGTCTTCTTTGATACAATCGTCGAAACTTCAGTCGCGACAAATGATTCAGCGCCCACCGCCGACGTCCACGCATGAATTCCATTCCTTCGCCACGTTGATGCGGAAGCTTGGTGAGACATTTGTCGTAACCGACGTGATGGTTCATAGAGCCCAAATAGAGTATGTCGCGCCAGGGGACGGGAACGCTGCGAATCAGATCGTTGCGGAAAAAAGGTATTCAGTTGTGCCCGCCTCCGCAGACGGACAGAACTTTGAGGCAGTGTTCTGTACCGAGCATCCGGTAAACGGCGCACGAACGATTACGACAATGCGGGAAACATCCGTCTCGGATCACATTCCAGACTCGACGCCACTTGCCGAAGCCTTTTATCTTTTTGACACTCGCGAATGGTACCTTACACTCCGAGGAAATCGAGTGTCTGGCCTGATCACCTATTGGGCCTTTAACAGCCGCGAGTTTCGGGTTCAGCTGTATGCCGGCTTAAGTCGGGTTGAAGAACTGTCGCGAGATCTGCTAGCAAAAGATGGCTGTGGGCTCTCAAGCGACAAGGGACTTAACCTTTCATCCGAGGTTCTTGAGAAGGTTCGGAAACGCTTCGAGTCTGTGCGTAAGAAAATGGGAGGCAATCGCTTCGTGGATGAACTGGATTTTCACCAGGTGAATGACGCGCTTAGAAAGCATTCGCCGTGGCGTGACTTCTTGCACGAGAGACGGGGCAAGACCCTCAGCAATAGCGAGTATGAAAGACTTTATAACTTTACGGACTTCCGAGACGCGGTCATGCACGGCCGGATTCTATTCCCTGCTTACCGAGACTTTGAGGAGCGCCGTAGCACAATTAGCCAGATCGGCGAGTTGATCGATCATCTCGATGCATACCGTGCTCTACCTGCAAGCGGCCTGACGCCAACGGCCTGAGCAAACGAGATCATAACAATAAGTATTGGTTGAGTTCGCCATTTTGAGAGGGGGAACGAAGCAGCATGAATCGCGAAGACGTCGAAAAGATCGGACTCGGCAAGCCTGAAGCGGTAAGTATCGCGACAAACAAACCCACGGGCATCCCTGTTATCGGTCTACCAGAGCATCTTGAGGCGAAAATTGTAGGCACATATCAATTTCATTTAACAAGAAAAGGCGATATCTTTACATACAGGCAGAATCACTCTTCGCCGACGCCAGAGGTCGCATTGCAAGCGCTGAAAAGTCTGCTCAATTGGGATCCTGCCTGACCAACGAAATCCCGTGCGGATGTGCGCTAAACTCCGCGCAGTAACTCGCTGATCGTCAACTCAAAACTCTTGGCCAGGATGTCGAGCGTGTTCAGGCACGGCTCCTGTGTTCCCTGCTCCATCGCGTGTAAGAACCCCTTCGCCAATCCTGAGTGTTCTGATAGATAGACGAACGTCCAGCCGCGGTCTTTCCGTAGTTCGCCAAGCCTCTTCCCGAACCTCACATTTAACGCAGTTTTTCTTTTTGACATGCGGGGATGATTGCAGGTATTATCTTGGGCGTGTTCCGCTATAGAGGAACGTGGATTTTGAGACCGTGCTTGTGAGGGGGTTGTTGAAGCGTCCTGTGCGGTCAGGATTGCGCCAAGCACGGTCTCCTTCCGCCGGAAGGATTCGCCCTATGCGTCACAAAGGCGTGGAATACCCGGAGTTGAAAGGGAAAACAGTCAGACGGGTGTGGTTCAAAGACGACGATGAGTTCACAGCACTCTTCTTGGAGTTTGAGGATAACACTCGCGCCAGGTTCGATCTGAGAGCCGCTGTCACTTTCGAAAGAGCACCTGAGATGTGCAGCATCGCACCGAATGGCGATCTCACAGATTGGAGTGATTTGAGGACACAGCGCCTCGCTCCACACGAATCCTGAAGGGAAACTCCCATGGCATCGAAACGGAAAAAGCCACTCGAACGTCATCCATATTGCCGGGGCAGGAAGTGCCGGTCAGTGACGTGGGACAGCTTGCATATCAGCATCGCCGGACCGCACGCCCGGTACACCAAAGGTCATCGGGGTTTCTATAACGGCGACATCGATGGTTGCATCGACGATTTCTTAGTCGTGCTCAAATGCGAAGCGCGTAGGCTGCTCCGGGAATGCGCCAAACAAACTCCCGCACTCAAACAGTTCAATCTCAAGTTCGCTTAGGAATAAGTCGTATGGCGAAAGACTGGAATCCGCAATATCCAGGGGATGAAGTCGTCTGGAAGTCCATCAACGCCGTGCTACAGGATGCGTGTGAAGAGAAGGGTACCACGCTGGACAAGGTTTACAAGGAAATATCCCGCAAGGAACCACCGGGGCACTTGCGCAGAGTGATCGGCATCAACCTCAGAAACGCCCGCGAAAAGGTCGGATTGACTCGTGAGCAGGTCAGCAAGAGGGCGAACGTTCCGGTTCGCAGAATCATTTTGATCGAACAGGGTCGAACTGACGCCGGTTTCCTCGAATGGGTGAGGATCGCCTATGGGCTCGGAATTAAACCGTCGAAACTCGCTGAGGCTCAAGAAGAGATTGAGAAGAAGTTGAGCCTGGGAAAGACTGGTTCTGATTCTTAGGAGCGTTCTCGACGGTCTAGTTAGCGGATCACGCGCGTCCGGCGTGCCCCCTACCACCTCCGATATTCGAAACACAGGCGCCGTTGCTGTATGAGCCGAGAATGGGGTCCCTCAGTCGGTCCTAGTTGATGGGATGGGCGGTGTTCATTTATCCGTCTTCCTGTAGTACTCCCGGATTATTTTGAAATTTCCTGTGCTCATGTCTGCCAAGTCGATGCTGTCCGTTAGAATTTGGGGGCTGAACTGCAGGGAAAACTCGGTCTTGTCCATGAACCGGATGCAGACGTAAACGGTACCGTCCTCGACTGAATGGCTGACCCAATCAACTATTTTCTTGTGGATCTCTCGATACCTGTTACGTAGCCGAGCATGCCGTGTTTTTATCTTCTGCGCAAGGATCTTCCGTTCCTTCGGGCTTATCTGCGTCACCGTGATATTTCCCACGCGGACGGTCTTCGGTTTTTCCATAACTGCCGCTCCTAAACGTGGCCCGTCTCAACAGCCGTTTGGTCTACCCTCGATGGAGCCTACTGCGAAGTGCGCTCTCAGTGGTGAAATTTAAGTATCGTGGCCCGAATACTGACCAGCCAGCCGTATCTGTTGACTGCAAGCCGATGAAATCGAAAGACAAACCCGAGATTGTCAGGGAAGGCACAACGCCAGAACGCTTAAAACAGTGGCCGGAATTTCGGACAAGTGGCTCTACACCGGCGAAAAGCCATGCAAGCCTCTACAATGTGGAAGCAAGCTGAGGGGGTGAGCCGCCCGTCGTAGCGCAGCCTAGCTCCGGGCGGCTCTTTGCGGTTGACGAGACCCACTTTTTCCGAGGCTTCACGTTCTGCACCATCGGGAGTGGCCGGTACGGGATCGGGGTGTCGTCGAGTTTGCAGGAAGAAAAGCCGTTCTCGAAATGTGAGATCGACTGCATTTCTAATTGTGCACCCGACAAAATTGGATTCACATTAAGCGGCGCCGTTGCTCGAACCTAGATAATTGACTTTCGCCAGAACGCATGAAATCATTGTTTCCGTTGGAGCGGCGTCGCAGCCCTGCGTCGCAGACTTGACGCTGTTCTCCGCACTTCTTTGCGCATTTATTCTTCCTTTAAACACAGGAAGTGTCTTCCGCGCATTCCAAACTTTGAGAGGGGAATTATGACGCTCGTGAAAGCGTCTAAGAAACTCAAGGAATTCGACCCCAAGACATTCCTTTCGACCATCAACGGCGGCAGAAAGATCGTGGCTTTTCTCAAAAAGCAGACGATCTTCGCTCAAGGCGACTCGTCCGATGCTGTTTTTTACATCAAGGAAGGAAAGGTAAGACTCACTGTGGTGTCGCAGATCGGGAAGGAAGCGACAATAGGCATCCTGAACAAGGGCGATTTCTTCGGAGAAGGTTGCCTTACAGGGCAGCCTCTCCGCCTGTGCTCCGCAACCGCAATGACTGATTGTTCCGTGATGAAAATCGACAAGAAGTCCATGAATGAAGTCCTCCACCGGGAGCACGCATTTTCCGATCTGTTCGTAGGATATTTGCTAGCACGAAACGTCCGATACGAAGAGGATTTGGTTGACCAGCTTTTCAATTCCAGTGAGAAAAGACTGGCCCGAGTACTGCTATTGCTGGCTCATTTCGGGAAGGAAGGTAAGCAGGAGACGGTAATCCCCAAGATGAGTCAGGAGACCCTCGCAGAGATGATAGGCACAACGCGGTCGCGGGTCAGTTTTTTCATGAACAGGTTCAGGAAATTAGGATTCATCGACTACGACGGCGGCAGCGGCTTGCAAGTTCACAGTGCACTTCTCAACATCATTCTCCACGACTAGAACTTCCCGTTGCAACTGCGCTCTCCAGGGAGGTCGCGGGGTGAGCACTCTTGCTCAGATTCGCCTTGAAATCCAAGATAGCTTGGATTCATCTGCAGGAGTCACTACTATGACGCAACAAGTTGGAGACGGAGATTGGCGATCCATTGCAGAACAGACTAGCAAAGAAATGGACCCAGCGAGGCTGACGATCCTTGTTGCAAGGCTTTGTCTCGCGCTGGATGCCAAGCGCGAAGAGAAGTTTTCAGGTTCAGCGAAGTGTTTTGCAGCGGATTAAGTCGGAAGGCTCGCTCTTTAAATCTAAGCGGCAGATTCAAGATAGCTGCGGCTTGGGCCTCTTGGAAAGAAACAAGGGAATATGACTCGTACCTCATATACGCCGGCACCCAAATTGCGCAAAGCTCCTCAACCACCTCTGGCGTACGACGGCGCAACACCTGACTCGGACCGAGCCAAAAAGCCAACGCTTTCGGAGCCGTCTGCGTCTGGCCAGGAACTGAATCCCGGAGATCGCGTCGAGGGCTTGGGCAACTTCGGTAAGCCGACAGGAGAATTCGGCACGGTTGAGCAAGCCAACGAGGATGATGCGGTCGTCAAATGGGACGATGATGGTCGCATGAGACTCCACCAACCGTCACTCAAGAAAGTGTAGCCCCAACTCCGATTCAACAGAAAAAAGGCGGAGCGCAAAACAGCACTCCGCCAAAAATAAAAAATGGATCGACTTAGGTTGCCGACGTGCGCTTCGGCCTGATCGCTTTCTTGTCTCGTTTCGCAGCGAACTCCTTGGCCACGGCTTTCTGGAGTTTTTCTGCGTCCACGCGATAGCGTTTCGCGGCGTCTATCAGAATGTCGTCGCGGCTGGCGGTGGATCGCTGATAAGCTGAATCCAGAAGGCTGATTTCCAGAAGCAGTTTGCAAAGCTCGGCCTCGTCGTAGGTGCCTACTTGCTTAGCTAGAAGCTCCTGCGCGGACGCAGAGTCCTTCTTCGCCTCTACC